>DASYHK010000023.1:0-539606 GCA_035998685.1 Devosiaceae bacterium
ACACGGGGCGAGGTCTGCCTCACCCGACTACCCCGCCGGTCTACCGGCATCTCGAGGCGGACTTCGTCCCGTGTCGCAGGCACGAGCTGCGATGAGACCACCAGCAGCACCGCACGGCGGAAGCCGGGGCGGCGCTTCGGCTTGCCATGCCCCGCCCGCCGTGACACAACCCCACCGCACCCGGCCAGGGAGACACAGCATGGGCAGACTCGTCGGCTTTTATCCCGGCTCCTTCGATCCGCTGACCAACGGCCATCTCGATGTCATTGAGCGCGCCTGCAAGCTGGTCGATGCACTGGTGATCGCCGTTGGCACCCACCACTCCAAGAAGCCGCTGTTCTCGCACGAAGATCGGCTGGCGCTGCTGCGGGCGACGCTGGAGCCGATCGGCAAGCGCACCGAAACCGAGTTCAGCGTCGTCGACTTCGACGGCCTGATGGTGCAGGCCGCCCGTGCGCATGGCGCCAAGCTCATCATCCGTGGGCTGCGCGACACCACCGACTACAATTTCGAGATGCAGATGGTCGGCATGAACGCGCAGATGGCCCCCGACCTGCAGACGGTCTTCTTGCCGTCCAGCCCGCATGTCCGGCACATCTCCGCCACACTTGTGCGGCAGATCGCCGAGATGGGCGGCGACATCTCCGCCTTCGTTCCCGCAAACGTACTTAAGGCATTGAACCCGTCATGATCGCATCACTCGCACGGGCCGGCCGCTATGTCGGCACGCTCATCGCCGCCTTTGCCATCACCCTCGCCGTCTCGGCGCCGGCGTCGCTGGCCCAGGAGGGCACGCCGCACCTGCTGCTCGAACTCGAGAGCGGCACCGTCGATATCGAGCTGCTGCCGGACCTGGCACCACAGCATGTCGAGCGGGTCATCGAGCTGACCGAGCGCGGCTTCTACGATGGCGTCGTCTTCCATCGCGTCATCGACGGCTTCATGGCCCAGACCGGCGATCCCACCGGCACCGGCATGGGTGGCTCCGAGCTGCCGGACCTGCAGGCGGAGTTCTCGGACGTACCCTTCGAGCGCGGAGTGGTTGCCGCCGCCCGCACCGCCGATCCCGACAGTGCCAACTCCCAGTTCTTCATCACCTACGCCGATGCCCCCCACCTCAGCGGCCAGTACACGGTCTGGGGCCGGGTGGTGGACGGCATGGACGCCGTCGATGCCGTCAAGAAGGGGGATCCCGGCGGCAACGGCCTGGTCCAGGACCCCGACGCCATTGTTTCGGCGACCATCGAGTACCGCTAACCAGGAGATTGCCTCATGGCTGACTACGAAGATCCCGAAAACACGCTGCTGATCGAAACCACCAAGGGTCCGGTGGTCATCGCCATGCGCCCGGACCTCGCGCCCAATCATGTCGAGCACATCAAGCGCCTCGCCCGCGAGGGCTTCTACGACGGCATCGTCTTCCACCGGGTGATCGATGGCTTCATGGCGCAGACCGGCGATCCCACCGGCACCGGCACCGGGTCGTCGAAGTATCCGAACCTCAAGCAGGAGTTCAACGCCGAGCCGCATGTGCGGGGGACCGCCTCGATGGCTCGGGCGCAGAACCCTGACAGCGCCAACTCGCAGTTCTTCATCTGCTTCGACGACGCACCGTTCCTCAACCGCCAGTACACCGTGTGGGGCAAGGTCATCGAGGGCATGGAGAACGTCGACAAGATCAAGCGCGGCGAGCCGGTGCAGGACCCCGACAAGATGGTGTCGGTGAAGGTCGCCGCGGACGCCGCATGAAACGCCTCGCTGCAGCACTGCTGCTGGCCTGCCTCGCAACACCGGCGCAGGCCAGCATGTGGATCAACTGCAGCGATGCGGGCGGCGAAGCCAGCTTCGACTACCTGATCGGGACGGTGCCGGCGCTGTCGATCGTGGCGCTGACCGTGTCGGTCGGAGAGTTGGTATGGGCCAGCGACGTCGCCTACGGCCCCGGCGAGCCTATCGCGGTGGGCCAGGCTTTCGAGGACGAGCAGATGATACTCATCGATGCCCTTGATCCGGCGATGACCGAGCGCCTCGCCTCGCTGCGGCTGTTCAAGGCCGCGGAGGGCGACGCGCCGATGGTCTATGCCGGCACGTTGCACATTCCCGGCCACGGAGCCTGGGCCGTCAGCTGCGCGGAGGGCTGATTGCGCGCCACGGCCATCGCCATGTTCCTGCTGTTGCCCGTTAGCGGCAGCGCCTTGGCCGACGCCTACAGCTGCCGCTCGCTGGCGGGCGATCCGCCGGTCACCCTTGACTTCGATCTCCGATATTCGAGCGGCACCTACGCGGTGACGCGGGCCGCCTTTCAAATCGAGGACGAGATCGGCTATTCCACCACCGCCGAGCACCCCCAGGATCGCGCCACAGTCACCGGTCTCGAGGCCGGCGCCGAGGAGGTGCGGTTCAGCCTCCATTATGCGGGTGTCAACTATGACGCCGACATCGCCACCGTGCATGTCGTGACCCTGGCCGAGGGGGCACACACGCTGACGGCCGGAGTTCTCCATGTCGTCGCAGGCGGACTGTGGCCGGTGCAGTGCGACATCGCCTATGAGGGTTGACGCCTTCGATTTCGAGCTGCCGGCGGAGCGCATCGCCCTCCATCCGGTGGAACCACGGGACGCGGCCCGCATGCTTGTCGTGCGGCCGGGGGAGCCGCCAGGGGACCGCCACGTCACCGATCTGGTCGACATCTTGCGCCCCGGCGACGTGCTGGTCGTCAACGACACCCGGGTGCTGCCGGCCGAACTCACCGGCACCCGCATCCGCGGCGAACACCGGGCCAGCGTCTCCTTCAATCTGCATAAGCGGGTCGATGGCAGCACCTGGCTGGCCTTTGCGCGACCGGCCAAGCGGTTGAAACCTGGTGACCGGCTGGTTTTCGGGCAGGAGACCGATACCGCCTGCCTGCTCGGCACCCTCGACGCCACCGTCAGGGGCGTGGAGGAGGGGGGGCAGGTTACCCTCGGCTTCGACCTCAGCGGCGCCTATCTCGACGAAGCCATCAAGGCCTTCGGCGCCATGCCGCTGCCACCCTATATCGGGCTCAAGCGGCCGCTCGAGGAGCGCGACAAGACCGACTACCAGACCGTGTTCGCCGCCGTCGACGGCGCCGTCGCTGCGCCCACGGCCGGCCTTCATTTCACCGAGAACCTGCTGCAACGGTTGGGAGACAAGGGCGTCGGCGTCGAACAGGTGACGCTGCATGTCGGGGCGGGGACCTTCCTGCCGGTGAAGGCCGAGGACACCGCCGACCACGTGATGCATGCGGAATGGGGCGAGGTTTCCGAAGCATCGGTGAGACGGCTGCGGGAAGCCAAGGCCGCCGGCGGCCGCATCGTCGCCGTCGGCACCACCAGCCTCCGGCTGCTGGAGAGCGCCGCCCGCACCACCGGCGCGCTGCAGCCGTTCTCCGGCGAGACCGACATCTTCATCACGCCGGGCTTCCAGTTCCGCGCCGTCGACCTCCTGATGACCAATTTCCACCTGCCGCGCTCGACCCTCTTCATGCTGGTCAGCGCCTTTTCCGGGCTCGACACCATGCGCGCCGCCTACCGGCACGCCATCGACAACGGCTACCGCTTCTATTCCTATGGCGATGCCTCGCTGCTCTATCGCGCGGCCGGCGGAGAGATGGCGTGACCGACATGGCATTCACCCTCCTCGGTACCGACGGCGCGGCCCGCCGCGGCCGCATCGATACCCCGCGCGGCGACATCGCGACCCCCGCCTTCATGCCCGTCGGCACCGTCGGCACGGTGAAAGCCATGTATCCCGAGCAGGTGCGCGAGACCGGCGCCGACATCCTCCTCGGCAATACCTACCATCTGATGCTGCGGCCGGGCGCCGAGCGCGTCGCGGCGCTCGGTGGGCTGCACCGTTTCATGGACTGGGAGCGGCCTATCCTCACCGATTCGGGCGGCTTCCAGGTGATGTCGCTGGCCAAGCTGCGGAAACTGACGGAGCACGGCGTTACCTTCCGCTCGCATATCGACGGCTCTGCCCATGAGCTGACGCCGGAGCGGTCGATCGAGATCCAGACGCTGCTCGACAGCGACATCATCATGCAACTCGACGAATGCATTGCCCTCCCGGCTGAGCGGCAGGAGATGGAGCGGGCGATGGAGCTATCGCTGCGCTGGGGCCAGCGGTCGAAGGACGCCTTCGGGCAGCAGCCGCACCGGGCCCTGTTCGGCATCGTGCAGGGCGGCGACGATCCCGACCTGCGGGCCCGCTCCGCCGCCGGGCTTCGGTCCATCGGTTTCGACGGCTATGCGGTGGGCGGTCTCGCCGTGGGCGAACCGCAGGAGACGATGTTCCGGGTGCTCGATGAAGTGTGCCCGGAGCTGCCAGCCGACCGGCCGCGCTATCTGATGGGGGTGGGCAAGCCCGACGACATCCTCGGTGGCATCGCGCGTGGCATCGACATGTTCGACTGTGTGCACCCCACCCGCGCCGGCCGCCACGGCCACGTCTATACCCGATTTGGGGTCATCAATCTCAAGAACGCCCGGCACAAGGACGATCTGCGGCCGCTCGACGAGGCTTCCCCGAATCCCAACTGCCGCCGCTTCAGCCGCGCCTATCTCCACCATCTGGTGCGGACCGAGGAGATTCTCGGCGCCATGGTGCTCAGTCAGGTCAATCTGGCCTATTACCAGGAGCTGGTCGCCGGCGCCCGTGACGCCATCGCCGCAGGCGCCTTTGCCGACTACGCCGCCACCACCCGCGAGGGTTGGTCGCTGGGTGACCTGCCGCCAGTGTGAGAAGGAAAGAGCCATGCCGAGACCCGACCGCAAAGCCGCGCTTGACACCCTGACGCCGCATCGCCGGCGGCTGGAGCAGCAGCCCTTGCGCCAGCTCTTCGCCGAGGACCCGCAGCGATTCGCCCGTTACTCGGCGCGGGCGGGAGACCTGTTGCTCGATTATTCAAAGAACCGCGTGGACGCCGACGCCATGGCGGCGCTGTTCGAGCTGGCGCGGACGGCGGGCGTCGCCGAGCGACGCGACCGCATGTGGTCCGGCGCCCATCTCAACAGCACCGAAGACCGTGCAGTCATGCACATGGCGCTCCGGTACCAGGGCGAAGAGGCGGTCACCGTCGATGGCGGCGACGTGATGCCGGAGGTGCGGGAGGTGCTCGCGCGCATGCGGGACTTTTCAGAACGGGTCCGTGAGGCCAAGGTCAACGGCGCCACCGGCAGGCGCTTCACCGACGTCGTCAACATCGGCATCGGCGGCTCCGACCTCGGCCCCGCAATGGTGACGCTGGCGCTCGAACCCTACACCCGGCCCGACCTCCGCCCGCACTACGTCTCCAATGTCGACGGCGCGCATATGCACGACACGCTGAAGCGGCTAGATCCGCGCTCGACGCTGTTCATCGTCGCCTCCAAGACCTTCACCACCGACGAGACCATGACCAATGCGGCGACGGCGCGCAGCTGGATCGCCGAGGCACTGGGCGAGGCGGCGGTGCCGGAACATTTCGCGGCACTGTCCACCAATCTCGAGGCCTGCGCCGATTTCGGTATCAAGCCGACCCGCATCTTCGGCTTCTGGGACTGGGTCGGCGGCCGCTATTCGGTGTGGTCGGCGATCGGCCTCCCGGTCGCCATCGCCGTCGGCTTCGACAACTTCAGTGCCTTTCTGCGCGGCGCCTGGGAGATGGACCGGCACTTCCTCGAGACCGAATTCGAGAGCAACCTGCCGGTGATCATGGGCCTCCTCGGCGTCTGGTACCGCAATGCATGGGGCTTTTCCACCCACGCGGTGCTGCCGTACGACCAGCGCCTCAGCCGTTTTCCTGCTTACCTTCAGCAGCAGGACATGGAATCCAATGGCAAATCCGTGACCTTGGCAGGCGCGCCCGTCGGCTATGCCACCGGCCCGATCATCTGGGGTGAACCCGGCACCAACGGTCAGCACGCCTTCTACCAGCTGATCCACCAGGGGACCGACGTCATTCCCGTCGATTTTCTGGTGGCGGCGCAGCCGCACGAGGAGCTGCCGCCGCATCATGCGAAGCTGGTGGCGAACGTGCTGGCGCAGTCCGAGGCGCTGATGCTGGGCAAGACGGAGGAGGAGGTCCGCACCGAACTTGAGGCCCAGGGCCTCGATGCGGACCGCATCCGCGCGCTGACGCCGCACAAGGTGTTCCCGGGCAACCGGCCATCCAACACGCTGCTCTACCCGAAGCTCACCCCCGAACGGCTCGGCAGCCTCGTGGCGCTCTACGAGCACAAGGTGTTCGTGCAGGGCACCATCTGGGACATCAATTCCTACGACCAGTGGGGCGTGGAACTCGGCAAGCAACTGGCGAAAGCGCTGCTGCCCAAGGTCGAGGGGCGGGAGCCGGCCGAGGCGCACGACAGCTCCACCCGTGGCCTGCTTGAGCACTACCACCGGCTCCGGGAGTGACGGCATGACGATCACCAGCGAAGCCGACCTGGAGCGACTGCGGGCCGTTGGCCGGGTCTGCGCGCTCGCCCGCGACACCATGGCCGCTGCCCTCAGGCCGGGCATGAGCACCGCCGAACTCGACGCGGTCGGTCGGGAGGTGCTCGCCGCACACGGGGCGCGATCGGCGCCGGCCCTGACCTACGATTTTCCGGGTGCCACCTGCATTTCCGTGAACGAGGAGATCGCCCACGGCATCCCCGGCAACCGGATCATCGGCGACGGCGATCTCGTCAACATCGACGTTTCCGCGGAGCTGGACGGCGTCTTCGCCGATACGGGCGCCTCCTATCCCATGCCCAAGGTCGGCCCGCGGATCGAGAAGCTGTGCCGGGACGGCAAGCGCGCCATGTGGGCGGGCATCAGGGCCGTGCGGGCAGGGGCATCCTTTGCCGACATCGGCGATGCCGTGGGCGCCTTCGCAAGAAAGCACCGATACACCCTGGTGACCAACCTCGCGAGCCACGGCGTCGGCGACAGCCTGCATGACGAGCCGGGTGAGATCCCGACCTGGCCGGATCGCTCGGAGCGCCGCCGCATGACCAACGGCATCGTTTTCACCGTCGAGCCATTCCTCTCGCTGGGTGCCCACTCCGCCGAGGATGGACCGAACGATGACGGCTTCACCCTGGTGGCGCGACCGCAGGCACCCTGCGTCCAGTACGAACACACGGTCGTCGCCACACCCCGCGGTGCGGTGGTGGTCACTGCGGCCTGACCGGAGGGAAATTTGGTACGCCCGGATGGATTCGAACCATCGACCATCCGATTAAAAGTCGGATGCTCTACCACTGAGCTACGGGCGCAGCGCGCCGCCAAGGGCGACGGCGCGGAACATAGTCGCCTGCCCCCTGCTGTCAACCGCAATCGCCGGCGCCGGCTGGACGCGACACCGCTAGTTCAGCAGCGGCAGCGGCTCGCCGGTATAGGGGACAGTCTGGCAGGGGATGCCAACGAGGTCGAGGCGGCCGCAGAGCGCATCGGCCTGGTTGGAGGTATCCAACGGACCGGCGACGAGACGCGAGCCGGCGCCGTCACCGGCGTCCTGCAGCAGCGGCGCGAGACCCAGCAGCAAGGTCCCGACACGGGCCGAGAGCTCCTGCCATCGCCCTTCCGCCTCGTCTTCCGCCACCGGAAAGCCGAGAGCAATGGCGTAGGCGTCGGCAGTGGCAGGCGGTGCTACCACGCTGAGTTCCGGCACCGGGATGGCAGGCTGGGTGCGGGGCAGCATCGGCTTCTGCTGCACGGCGACGGAACCGCCCTCGGCCTCGAAGGACTGTGTCGGCTCCTCGACGATGGACGCCGTGAACGAGCGGTCGATCACCGTCTTGGCGGGCTGACTTTCCAGCAGCTCTGGCAGGCTCACCTCCAGAGCGCCGACCCGCCGGGTCACCTCGTTGCGCGCTTGCTCGGCAAGGGTAAACCGCTGCAGCAGCATGTTGTTCTCGCGCCGCATGCGCACCGATTCCTCCGCCAGGTCGACGACCTGCGCGCGAAGCTGGCTGAGGGTGCTGCCGTCGGCGCGGGAGGCGTGCAACCCCGCAAAGATCCCCGTCGGCACCACTGCCGCCACATTGGCGGACAGTACCGCCGCGCCGCAGCAGACCAGCGCCACCACACCCCAGAAGGTCACATCCGACGGTCGGAACTGATCGCTCGCCTTCGCCACTGCTTTCCCCGTACCGGCCTGTCGAATCAAGCCGTTTCGTGCAGTTTACCATCGGCGGCGGGCATGAGAGGATTTCCGGCAAGTTACTGCCATATAATTGCCGATGACTGGCGGCGAAGAGGGCCTGCATGACGGAACTGCTTTCAATAATACTGGCCGCCGGCGAAGGCACCCGGATGCGCTCTGCCACGCCCAAAGTGCTGCACCGGGTGGGCGGACTGCCGATCGTTGGCCACGTGGTTCGTGCGGCGACCGGCGCTGGTTCGCAGGGGGTAGCCGTGGTCACTGCTCCGGGTCGCGACGACGTTCGCACCGCAATCGCTCTGCTGGCGCCGGGTGCCCGGTTCTTTGAGCAGACCGAGCGGCGCGGCACCGGCCACGCCGCCGCGGCGGCACGCGAGGCCTGGCAGGACGCCAAAGGCTACGTCGCCATCATCTATGGCGACCATCCGCTGCTGCGGGCGGACAACTTCGCCGGCATAGTCGCCCGGCTGGAGGCGGGAATGGATGCCGCCATCCTTGGCTTCGAGCCTGCCGATCCGACCGGCTACGGGCGCTTCATCACGGACGGGGAGCGGCTGCTGGCCATCCGCGAGCACAAGGACGCCAGCGAGGCGGAGCGGCGCATCGGGCTCTGCAACGCCTGCATCCTGGCATTCCGCGCCGAGGTCTTCCGGGAGCTCATCGACAACCTGCAGCCCAACAATGCGCAAGGCGAATTCTACGCCACGGATCTCGTCGAACTCGCCAACCGGGCAGGGTATCGTGTCGGCTATTCGGTCGCGCCGGAGCGCGACGTAATGGGCGTCAACGACCGCGCCCAGCTGGCGCGGGCGGAGCAGCTGTTTCAGGACGTGCGGCGCGAAGACTTCATGGCCGCCGGAGTGACCTTGCACGATCCGGCAACGGTATATTTCTCCTGGGATACCGAGATTGCGCGGGACGTGGTCATCGAGCCGAGCGTGTTCTTCGGGCCCGGCGTGAAGATCGCCGAAGGCGCAAGAATTCACGCTTTCAGCCACATCGAGGGCGCAAGCATCGGTCCCGGGGCAACAGTCGGACCGTTCGCGCGTCTGCGGCCTGGGGCGGAGCTTTCGGCGGACGCCAAGGTGGGGAATTTTGTCGAGGTCAAGCAGGCAACTGTCGGCGCGGGCGCCAAGGTCAGCCACCTCACCTATGTCGGGGATGCCGAGATCGGCGCGGGCGCCAATATCGGTGCGGGCACGGTCACGGTGAACTATGACGGGGTCAACAAGCACCGCACGGTTGTCGGGGAGGGAGCCTTTATCGGGTCCAATTCCTCCTTGGTGGCACCGGTTACGGTGGGGGCTGGCGCCTTCGTGACCGCCGGCAGCGTCATCACCGAGGATGTCGCGGCGGACGCGGCGGCATTTGGCCGAGCCCGGCAGGTCAACAAGCCCGGCCACGGCGCGGAGCTGCGGGCCCGGGCCGCAGCGTTCAAGAAGCGCAAGCAAGAGGGCTGAAGCATGTGCGGCATCGTCGGGATCATCGGCGTCGAACCGGTCGCGCCACGGCTAGTGGACGCCCTCAGGCGGCTGGAGTACCGGGGCTATGACAGCGCCGGCGTCGCGACGCTCGAAGGTGGAGCCATCCGGCGTCGGCGGGCGGAGGGAAAGCTTGGTAATCTGGCGGAAAAGCTGGAAGTTCAACCACTTACGGGGATGATCGGGATCGGGCATACGCGGTGGGCCACGCATGGGGCGCCGACGGAGGGCAATGCGCACCCGCACGTGACCGACCGGGTGGCGGTGGTGCACAATGGCATCATCGAGAATTTTCGCGAGCTCCTGCAGGACCTTGCGGGGGACGGCTACCTGCCGCAGACGGCGACGGATACGGAGTCGGTGGCGCTCTGGGTGACCCGCGAACTGGACCGCGGCGCCGACCCCGAAACAGCCGTGGCACAGACCTTGCGGCGTTTGCGCGGTGCTTTTGCCCTGGCTTTCCTGTTCAAGGACCATGAAAATCTGCTGATCGCGGCGCGTCGGGGTGCGCCGCTGGCCGTCGGCTACGGCACGGCCGAAATGTATCTCGGTTCCGACGCCATGGCGCTGGCACCATTCACCTCGCGGCTCTCCTACCTGATGGATGGCGACTGGGCGGTGCTGACCTCGGAGGGGGTGACCATCCGCGACGGCTCGGATGCCATTGTGCAGCGCGAGACGCTGGTATCGCAGGCCTCGGCGCTGCTGGTCGACAAGGGCAACCACCGCCACTTCATGGCCAAAGAGATCTACGAACAGCCGGAGACCATCTCGCACACGCTCAGCCACTATGTGGACATGGGCAGCGAGACGGTGGCGCTGCGCGAGAAGCTGCCCTTCGACTTCGCCGAACTCTCGCGGCTGACCATCTCGGCCTGCGGCACCGCCTATTTTGCGGGCTGCATCGCCAAGTACTGGTTCGAGCGCCACGCGCGGCTGCCGGTCGACGTCGACGTCGCCTCGGAGTTCCGCTATCGCGAGCCGCCGCTCGAGCCGGGCGGGCTCAGCCTGTTCATCTCGCAGTCCGGGGAGACCGCCGACACGCTGGCGGCCCTGCGCTACTGCGCCGCCGAGGGCCAGCACGTCGCCTCGCTGCTCAACGCCCCGGAATCGACGATGGCGCGCGAAAGCCAGGTGATGTTCCCGACGCTGTGCGGCCCCGAGATCGGTGTCGCCTCCACCAAGGCGCTGACGGCGCAGCTGACGGCTCTGGCAAGCCTCGTGATCGCTGCCGGGGTGGCCCGCGGCGTGCTCGACGGCGCGCGCGAGGCGGAACTGGTGCGCGCGCTGGTGGCGCTGCCAAGCGCCATCTCCGCCGCGCTGCACACCGAAGAGCAGATTCAGGACATCGCCAAGCGCCTCAGCAAGGCCAAGGACGCGCTTTATCTTGGTCGCGGGCCGATGTTCCCCGTGGCCATGGAAGGGGCCCTGAAGTTGAAGGAAATCAGCTACATCCACGCAGAAGGTTATGCAGCAGGTGAGCTGAAGCACGGCCCGATCGCGCTGGTGGACGAGGCGATGCCGGTGATCGTGGTGGCGCCCTCGGACGAGTTGATGGAGAAGACGCTGTCCAACATGCAGGAGGTGGCGGCGCGCGGCGGCAACATCATCCTGATCACCGACGAGGCGGGCGCCAAGGCTGCGGGCGAGGGCGTCGGGGACATCGTCATCCTGCCACAGGTCTCGAGCTTGGTGGCGCCGATCCTCGCCATGATCCCGGTACAGCTGCTCGCCTACCACACGGCGGTCTTCATGGGGACCGACGTCGACCAGCCGCGGAACCTCGCCAAGAGCGTCACCGTGGAATAATCAGCCGGCGCGGATCAGCGGAATGGCGAGGTCCTTACGGAACAGATAGAGCAGCGTGCGCAGGGCTTCCCCGTCGCGGCCGGTGAGGCCGGGATTGCGGGCCAGCGCTTCCTGCGCGTCGGCGTGGGCGAATTCGAGCAGGTGCCGGTGAACGTCCGGCACGGCGAGACGGTAGCCGGGCATGCCGGATTGGCGGGTACCGAGGACGTCGCCCTGACCGCGGAGTTCCAGGTCCTTCTCGGCGATGAGGAAGCCATCCTCCGTGGACTTGATAGTCTCGAGCCGCGCCTTGGCGGTCTCGCTGAGCGGCGTCTTGTAGAGCAGCAGGCAGGAGGCGCGGGCGGCGCCGCGGCCGACCCGCCCCCGCAACTGATGCAGCTGCGCGAGGCCGAAGCGCTCAGCATGTTCGATGATCATGATCGAAGCATTGGGCACATCGACGCCGACCTCGATCACTGTCGTCGCGACCAGCAACTTGGTCCGGTCAGCAGCGAAATCCTGCATCACCGCCTGCTTCTCTGCGGCCGACATTCGCCCGTGCACCAGGGCCACGCGATCACCGAACGCCTTCCGCAGCTCGGCGAAGCGATCCTCGGCCGAGACCACGTCGAGCGTCTCGCTCTCCTCGACCAAAGGGCAGACCCAGAAGGCCTGAGCGCCCTCCTCGATGCGGGCCTGCAGCCGGGAGATGACCCGGGCGTAGTCGCTGACGGGAAGCACAGCCGTGTCGATGGGCTGGCGGCCGGCCGGCTTCTCGCGCAGCACGCTCACGGCCATGTCGCCGAAATGGGTGAGGACGAGGGTGCGGGGAATCGGGGTGGCGGTCATCACCAGCAGGTCCGTGTGCCGGCCCTTCTCCGAGAGCGCCAGCCGCTGATGGACCCCGAAACGGTGCTGCTCGTCGACCACGGTGAGGCCGAGATCCTGGAACTCCACGCCGGACTGGAAGAGGGCGTGCGTGCCGACGACGATGCTGGTGGCGCCGCTGGCGACGCCCTCGAGAGCCGTACGGCGCTCGGCGGCCGCCATCTTGCCGGTGAGGAGAACAATGCCGAGGCCGGCAGCGTCGCAGAGGGGCCTGAGGGTGCGGTAGTGCTGGGCGGCGAGCAGCTCCGTTGGCGCCATCAGCGAGGACTGGGCGCCGCCCTCGGCGATCGCCGCCATTGCCATCAGCGCCACCACAGTCTTGCCGGAGCCCACATCGCCCTGCAGCAGCCGCGACATGCGGTCGGGCGAGGCGAGGTCCTTCTGGATGTCGGCCAGGGCGCCCTGCTGCCCCGCGGTCAGCGCGAAGGGCAGGGCAGCCTCGACCCTGGCCGTGATTTCGCCGGTGAAGCGCCGGGGAATGCCGCGGGAGGCAACCAGCTGCGAGCGGACGATCATCAGCGCCAGCTGTCCGGCGAGATATTCGTCATAGGCCAGGCGGGTGCGGGCCGGCGCCGCGAGGTCTGCCTCGTCCGGGGCTTGCGGGGCGTGCACGGCGGTCATGGCAGAGCGGAAGCTCGGCCATCTGAAGTGGTCCTGACGCGCCTCGGGCACCCATTCCGACAGCTCCGGCAGCGTCTCCAACGTCTGCCGAACCATCCGCGACAGCGCCTTGGAGTTCAGCCCGTGGGTAAGAGGATAGACCGGCTCGACCAGCGGCATCTCGGCGAAGCTCTGCACGTCGACGATGTGGTCGGGATGGGTGATCTGCTTCTCGCCATTGAAGAAGCCGATGGTGCCTGAGACGTAGCGCTCCTCGCCCACCGGCAGGGCGCGCTCCACCCAGCCGCCCTTGGCGCGGAAGAACACCAGCTGGATCTCCCCGGTCTCGTCATGGGCATAGACGCGATGCGGGAGGTGCGGCCTGGCGCGGGGCGGCAGCAGGTGGCGGTCGATGTGAAGCCTGAGGGTTGCGATCTGGCCGACATAGGTACCGGCGACGCCCTCCATGCGGCGGCGGTCGACGACGCCGGAGGGCATGTGCATCAGCAGGTCCAGCGCGATGGCGTCCCGACCGTCGGAGCCGCCGAAGAAGCGCTTGAGCAGGGCACCCAGCTGTGGGCCGACGCCCTTGATGGAGTGCAGCGAGCGGAACAGCGGATCGAGTTGCGGCGGCCGTGACACGATTCTGCACTCCTCGCCGGCATGACGCCGTAGAAACTCCGGGCTGACAAGCCCCCGCAATGGGCGTATGCATCGCCTCGAAAATTGCGAGGACGATCGGGTCATGGCTGAGAAATTCGAGGCCGGTGAAGAACTTGGCATGCGCCGTCGGCGGCTGCGCTACCGCGCCTGGCACCGCGGGACGCGGGAGATGGACATGCTGCTCGGACCCTTCGCCGATGCCCATGCGGACGCCATGGACGGCGAAGAACTGCAGCGGCTGGAAGGGCTTATGGAGGAACCGGACCCGCAGCTGCTGAAATGGGTGATGGGGCAGGAGGCGCCGCCGGCGCATGTGGACCAGCCGCTGCTGCAGCGGGTGATCAATTTCCGCGCCGCGTTTCCGCCGCACCGATGAACCCGAGCCGAGCGAAAATGAACGAGCTTACCAGTCCCGCCTCAAGGATCCTCGGCAACGTCCCCGACGGCATGCAGCCGGTGGTGCTGGCGCGCCTCATCGAGGAGCGGCTGCAGTCAGACCCGGGGGCGGCCGCGAGCCTCGTCTTCGTCGCGCGCGACGGCCGCCGCCTGCAGCGCATGGCGGAGATCCTCGAGCAGCTGCTGCCGGGGCACAGCATCCTGACCCTCCCGGCCTGGGACTGTTTACCCTATGACCGGGTATCGCCGAACGGCGTAACCATCGCCGCACGGATGACGGCGCTGTCGGCACTGGCACGCGGCGCCACGAAGGGCGCAGTGGTGCTGACGGCGGTCAACGCGCTGATACAGCTCCTGCCGCCCCGGCAGGTGGTGGCGGGCATGTCCTTCGCGGCGGCGACAGGGCAGGTGGTCGACAGCAATTTGCTGATCGAATGGGCTGCCAACAACGGCTATCTGCGGGTGCCGACGGTGCGGGAGGCGGGCGAATACGCGGTGCGAGGCGGGCTCGTCGACCTCTATCCGGCGAGCCTTGAGACGCCCCTGCGCTTCGACTTCTTCGGCAAGCAGCTGGAGAGCATCCGCAGCTTCGATCCGGAAACCCAGCGGACCACCGGCAATGTGAAGCAGATCGCGCTCGCGCCGATGAGCGAAGTGCTGCTCAACGAGGACACGATCCGCCGCTTCCGGCGCAACTACACGGCGGCGTTCGGCGGCAATACCGTCGACGACCCGCTCTACGGCGCGATCAGCGCCGGCCAGCGCTATCCTGGCATCGAGCACTGGCTGCCGTTCTTCTACGAAGAAATGGAGAGGCTAGCCGACTACACGGGTGCCGCCCCCTTCGTCTTCGACGACCAGGTCCGCGACGCTTATGCCGAGCGTCAGACCCAGATCCGCGACTATTACGAGGCGCGGGAGCAGGCGCGGAGCGTCAAGCAGGTGACCGGCGGCGCGCCTTACAAGCCGATCTCACCGGACCTGCTGTACGAGACCGAGACGGACCCCTACCGGCTAGCGGCGGCGGCGCAGGTGGTGCAGCTGTCGCCATTTGCGTCCCCGGACAGCGGACGCAGCGAGGATGCCGGCGGCAGGTTGGCACACAACTTCGCGGCCGAGCGACAAGCCACGGATCTCAACCTCTTCGAGTCGGTGGTGGCGCTGCTGAAGCGCGAGAGCCAGGCGGGGAAGCGGACCATCATCGCCTGCTGGTCCGAGGGCTCGCGCGATCGCATGGCGCAGGTGCTGGCCGACCATGGGCTGGCCCATCCACGGATGGCGGAGAACTGGCGCGACGCCGAGACCACCTCCCCAAAGGCTACGTCGCTGGTCGTGCTCGGCCTCGAAACCGGCTTTGCCACCGACGATCTTACGGTGCTGTCGGAACAGGACATCCTTGGGGAGCGGCTGCTGCGGCCGCAACGGCGCAAACGCGCCTCCGACGCGCTGACCGAGGCGACCAGCCTCGCCGCCGGCGACCTCGTCGTGCATGTCGATCACGGCATTGGACGCTTCCTCGGGCTCAAGGCTATCGAGGCGGCCGGAGCACCGCACGACTGCGTCGAGATCGAATATGCCGGCAATACCAAGCTCTACCTGCCGGTCGAGAACATCGAGCTGCTGTCGCGATATGGCGCCGATGAGATCATCCAGCTCGACAAGCTCGGCGGCGTTGCCTGGCAGGCCAAGAAGAGCCGCCTGAAGAAGCGCATCCGCGACATGGCGGAGCAGTTGATCAGGATCGCTGCCCAGCGCCAGCTGACCAGCGCCGATCCCATCGAGACGCCCGAAGGCAGCTACGACGAGTTCGCGGCGCGCTTCCCTTATGACGAGACCGAGGACCAACTGGCGGCGATCTCTGCCGTATTCGACGACCTGACCTCCGGCCGGGTAATGGACCGGCTGGTTTGCGGTGATGTCGGCTTCGGCAAGACCGAGGTGGCGCTGCGTGCCGCCTTTGTCGTTGCCATGGCCGGGCAGCAGGTCGCGGTCGTGGTGCCGACTACGCTGCTGGCGCGCCAGCATTACAAGACTTTCAAGGAACGATTCGCTGGCCTGCCGCTGCGCATCGGGCAAGCGTCGCGGCTGGTAACTGCCCCTGAACTGAAGGCCACCAAGGCCGGGCTGGCGGACGGCAGCGTCGACATCGTGGTCGGGACCCATGCGCTGCTGTCGAAATCCATTGCCTTCAAGGATCTGGGGCTGCTGGTGGTCGACGAAGAGCAGCATTTTGGCGTCGGCCACAAGGAGCGGCTGAAGGAGCTGCGCAACAACGTGCACGTCTTGACGCTGACGGCGACGCCCATTCCGCGGACCCTGCAGCTCGCCCTGACCGGGGTGCGCGACCTCAGCCTGCTGGCGACGCCGCCGGTGGACCGGCTGGCCATCCGCACCTTCATCTCGCCGTTCGACGCGCTCAGCATCCGGGAAGCTCTGCTGCGTGAGAAATACCGCGGCGGCCAGGCCTTCTACGTCGTACCGCGCATCAAGGACCAGCCGGAGATCGCGGAGTTCCTGCGCGACCAGGTGCCGGAGGTGAGCTTCGTCGTCGCCAACGGCCAGATGCCGGCGGGCGAACTCGACGACATCATGAACAATTTCTACGACGGGAAGTTCGACGCTCTGGTCGCGACGACCATCGTGGAGTCGGGCCTCGACATTCCGAACGCCAATACGCTGGTGGTGCATCGCGCCGATCGCTTCGGACTGGCGCAGCTCTACCAGATCCGGGGCCGCATCGGCCGCTCCAAGCAGCGCGCCTACGCCCTGTTCACGGTGCCGGCGGACCAGAAGCTGACCGACACCGCCGAGCGGCGGCTGACCGTGCTGCAGTCGCTCGAAAGTCTCGGCGCCGGCTTCCAGCTCGCGAGCCACGATCTCGACATCCGTGGCGCCGGCAATCTCCTCGGCGAAGAACAGTCGGGCCATATCCGGGAAGTGGGGTTCGAGCTCTATCAGGCGATGCTGGAAGAGGCAGTGGCGAACCTCCGCGGCGGCGCCGTCGACTACGAAGACACCAATGAGTGGAGCCCGCAGATCTCGCTCGGCATGCCGGTGATGATCCCCGAGCACTACGTACCCGACCTGCAGCTCCGAATGCAGCTCTACCGACGACTCGGCGATCTCGGCGACGCGCGCGAGATCGATGCCTTCGGGGCGGAGCTGATCGACCGCTTCGGGCCGATGCCGACGGAAGTGGACGCGCTACTGAAGATCATCCTGGTCAAATCCTTGTGTCGGACCGCCAATGTCGAGAAGGTTGACGCTGGCCCCAAGGGAGCGGTGGTCAGCCTCAGGAACAGCGAGTTCCCGAACCCCGCGGGGCTCGTGAAGATGCTCTCGGATCCGGGGATGCTGGCTCGTATCAAGCCGGACCAGAAGCTGGTGTTCTCGCGCAATTGG
The DNA here is from genome assembly GCA_035998685.1 of Devosiaceae bacterium. Lineage (GTDB taxonomy): Bacteria > Pseudomonadota > Alphaproteobacteria > Rhizobiales > Devosiaceae > Devosia_A. The sequence goes on from DASYHK010000023.1 coordinate 17,368, forward strand.
CAGACGCCGGACGAGCGACTGAAGGGAACGGCCGCGATTCTGTCGCGAATGGCCCGGCTGGCGGAAGAGAGCGGTGCTTCGGCAACAGCTGCCGGATAAAGGTTTTGAAAGCCTCATCGGTCATGTTATTGCCGGATTTGAGCCCTTGAAGGGCGTCCAAATACACAGGTGGGCGCAAGCGTCGCCGCACAGGGAGCTCCAAGGAAATTCTATGACCTTCTCGAAATTCGTGGCCGCCGGCTTTACTGTTGCAATGCTGCTGTCGCCGGCTGGCCTGGCGGTTGCCCAAGAGGCTCCGGCGGAGGAGGCGGCGCCGGCCGCCGAAGCAGAAGCGGCGACGGGTGAACCCCCGGTCGGCACCGCATCGCCGGCAACGGCGGGTGATCCGCGCAACAACTGGCTAAAGGTCTGCGAGCCGCTCGAAAACGGCGAAAAGGCCTGCCTGATGCGGCAGGTGGTGGTGCTGCAGAACGGTCAGTTCCTCGGCTCCTTCGAACTGCGTGACGATCCGCGGGACGAATATCGCTTCCTCGCCTCGGCTGCCGTGCCGGTGGGCGTGCTGTTGCCGGCTGAGATGGTCTGGCAGATTGACGCCGGACGGCCGTCGCCGAAGCCGTTCTTCAAGTGTGATCCGGTCAAGTGCATGTCGCTGTCCGTTCTCAATCGCGAATCCGTCGACGCTCTCAAGAAGGGCGCCAAGCTGAAGCTGACGGCGAAGAACGCGCAGAACCAGGACCTCGTGGTCGAAATCAACCTGGCCGGGTTCACCGCGGCCTTCGACAGCGAGACCGCTCTGACCTTCGATGAATTCCGCGAGCAGTCGACGGGCGAAGCCGCGCTCGAGAAGCAGCTGCAGGACAAGGCCGAGGCGCTGCGGCGCCAGCTTTCCGAGGGCGCGGCAGCCGAGTCGGCGCCGGAAGCGGCAGCGGCTGCTCAATAGCCGCCGACCCGCTACGAACGTGATTGCGAAGGGCGCTGCGGCGCCCTTTTTGCTGCGCCTGCAGGCTGGTCAGCGCCGCCCCATGCCGATGGAAAAGGCCTGGCGGCGCAGCGGCGGCAGCAGTTTCAGCGCCCATAGCCCGCCAGCCCGCAGGGCCTGTGCCGGCAGCAGCTCCATGAGCAGTGAGCGAAACAGCGCGTCAACCATGCCGCCGGTGCGGGCGAGGTCGGCGGCGCGGCGGCGGGCATAGTCTTCGCTGGCCGCTCGCGCCCAGCCCGGGCCTTCGCCGGCGGCGGCGAGGGAGGCGGCGAGGTCGGCGACGTCGCGGAGCCCGAGGTTGAGGCCCTGGGCGCCGATGGGCGGAAAAGCGTGGGCCGCTTCTCCGACCAGCATGATGCCGGCGGCACCGGCCCGGTTCACGCCGAGTGTCGACAGTGGGAAGACATGCGAGGGCGTCAGCACCTCAATTTCACCGAAAAGGCGATGCGAGCGCTCGAGGAGCGCCGCCCGCAGTAGCTCCGGGCCCGCCGCCCGGGCGGCCTGCAGCACCTGGTCGGTGTCGATCCAGACGAGGTTGGCACGATTGTCGCCTGCCGGCACCAGGGTGAACGGCCCCTGCGGATAGTGAAACTCCACCGAGGTGCCCTCGAGGGGCCGCCCGAGCTCGAGGTCGCAGACCAGCGCCGACTGCCGGAAGGCCTGCTCGCGCACCGTGAAGTCGCCGGCGCCGCGCACCAGTGAGCGCTTGCCGTCGGCCCCGACCACCAGCGCCGCCTCCAGCGTGTCGCCATTGCCGAGGGTTAGGCGCCAGCCCTCGACCGCCGGCTGCAGCGCCGCCAGCGTCGTCTCCCGCGTCTCGAGGTTGGGCAAATCGGTGCCAGCCGCCTCGAACGCCGCGGCGAGGCGGATGTTGGGAAAATTCCAGCCGAAGGCGGGCAGGCCGGCCTCGCGGCTGTCGAACAGCGTCTCGGGCGCCCGCACCAGACGGCTGGTGGCATCGATGATGCGGATGCGGGTGAGGGCGGTGCCCAGCTGCTCCGGCGCCTCGACCAGCCCCGACTCGCGCAAATAGTCGACGCTCGGCTGCATCAGCGCCGAGGTTCGGCGGTCGGGAGGTGCCTTGGGTGCGACATAGACCGTGCTGCGGCCGCTCGCCGCCACGGCGCATGCAGCCGCACGGCCAACCAAGCCGCCGCCGACGATGACCGCGTCGGCGCGGGCGGCGCGGCTCATCGGGCCGCCGCGCCGGTCGGCGCGCTGAAAGAAGTGGAGGGTGCCATCGACAGGGTCCCGGAACGTGCTGCGCCGGTTCTAGCACCGCCCCGGTTGATGAACCACCCGCGAGATGATGCGTTCAGGTTCGCTCTCGCAGCGACGGGGAAGGGCACACGCGTGAATTAGCGGCGGGTGAGGCTTCCAACTCCGGACGGAGCACTCTAGGTATGTCCACCACTTCCTGCTTCCCATGGAGCCCCCGATGATCCTCGAACTGATGTCCGACCCAGCCGTATGGGTGGCCTTCCTCACCCTGACGGTGATGGAGATCGTGCTCGGCATCGACAATATCGTCTTCATCTCGGTCCTCGTGTCGCGGCTGCCCAAGGAGCAGGCGGATCGGGCGCGAAAGATCGGCCTGGCGCTCGCCCTGATCTTCCGCATCCTCCTGCTGCTGGTGATCACGTGGATCATCGCGCTCGACAACGACGTGATCGAACTGTTCGGCGTCGGCCTCTCGTGGAAGGACATCATCCTGATCGCCGGCGGCGGCTTCCTCATCTACAAGGCGACGCACGAGATGCACGCCGCCATCGAGGATCCGCACGAGGCGGAAATGGCAGGCAAGGTGACCGCAGCGTTCGGTGCGGTGATCGGCCAGATCATCGCCATCGACATGGTGTTCTCGATCGACTCCATCATCACCGCCGTCGGCATGGCCGACCACGTCGAGGTGATGATCGCGGCGGTGATCGTTGCCGTCGGCGTCATGTTCGTGGCCTCGGGGCCGGTAGCAGATTTCGTCTCCAAGCATCCGACCACCAAGATGCTGGCGCTGGCCTTCCTGCTGCTGATCGGCGTGTCGCTGGTCGCCGACGGTCTCGGCTTCCACATCCCCAAGGGCTACATCTACTCCGCAATGGCCTTCTCGGTACTGGTCGAGGCCATCAATATCATTGCCTCCGACCGCCGAAAGCGGCGCCATGGCGGGGCGCCGCCGGTGCCGCCGGGCAAATCGACCGTCTCCACCGGCGTGCTGGCGGGCGAAGCCGCCGCCGCAGTGGCACCAAAGCCGCGGGCGCGGCCGAAATCCACCGACGCCGCCCGTGCGAAGTCCAGGCCGAAATCTGCACCGAGGAAGAAGCCATGACCCGCACATTCGTCGTCAACAGCACCGGCGGCCCGGAGCAGCTGGAACTCGTCGAGCGCGATCCCGGAGCGCCGGGTCCCGGAGAGATCCGGCTTCGCAACCATGCCATCGGTCTCAACTTCATCGACGTCTACCAGCGGACCGGCCTCTACAACCTGCCGACGCCCTTCGTTCCCGGCAACGAGGGGGCAGGAGAGGTCACGGCGGTCGGCGACGGTGTGACCGAGTTCGAGGTCGGCGACCGGGTCGGCTATATCGGCCCGGTGGGCGCCTATGCGGAGGAACGGCTGTTGCCGGCGGACAAGGCTATCCCGCTGCCCGACGACATCGACTACGAGACCGCGGCGGCGGTGATGCTGAAGGGCATGACCGCCTATTACCTGCTGTTCGAGACCTGGCCGCTGCAGCGCGGCGAGAGCATCCTCTGGCAGGCGGCCGCCGGCGGCGTCGGCCTCATCGCCTGCCAGTGGGCACGGGCCCTGGGCGCGACCGTCTATGGCACCGCCGGGACCGACGAGAAGGTGGCGCTGGCACTGGAGAACGGCTGCCACGAAGTCATCAACTACCGGCACCAGGAGTTCGCGCCGCGGATCCGCGAACTGACCGGGGGTAGGGGCGTCGACGTCGTCTATGACGGGGTTGGCAAGGCCACGTTCGAGGCGTCCCTCGACTGCCTGCGGCGGCGCGGCCTGATGGTCAGCTTCGGCAACGCCTCCGGCCCGGTGTCCATCCCCAATCTCGGCATCCTCGCCAGCAAGGGCTCGCTTTACGTGACGCGGCCGACGACGGGCGGCTACTTCGTCACCAGCGACGAACTGCGGGTGGCGGCGCGGGCGCTGTTCGCGGCGGTGAGTGCAGGGGAGGTGCGCGTGCATGTCAACCAGCGATTCCCCCTCGCCGAGGCAGCGGAGGCGCATCGGGTCCTGGAGGCGCGGCAGACCACCGGCTCGACGCTGCTCTTGCCGTAGCGGCGCCGGGAGGCTAAATCCCGGCCAGGGTAGGTGGCAGAGTGGTCGATTGCTCCGGTCTTGAAAACCGGCGGACGTGCAAGCGTCCCGGGGGTTCGAATCCCTCCCTACCCGCCAATCATACCGCAAAGCGGATGGCCGGACTTATTCCCAGCCACTCGTGGACGCCCAACTAGGGCCGCTCCTCTGTGAATGCCGCTCAGATGCCCCCCAGCGCCATGTACTTGATCTCCAGATATTCCTCGATGCCGTATTTGGAGCCTTCTCGGCCGATACCGGACTGCTTGACCCCGCCGAAGGGAGCGGCCTCGTTGGCAAGGGCCGGGGTATTCACGCCCACCATGCCCGCTTCCAGCGCCTCGCCGACCCGGAAGATGCGGCCGATGTCGCGGGCATAGAAATAGGAAGCGAGACCGAACTCGGACCGGTTGGCCATGGCCACGCCGCCCCCCTCATCCTTGAAGGCGATGATGGCGGCGAGGGGGGCGAAGGTTTCTTCCCGCGCCACCTTCATCGACTGTGTCGCACCGGTGATCAGCGTCGGCTCGAAGAAGGTGCTCCCCAGGCCGGACCGTTTGCCGCCAAGCCGCAGCACGGCGCCATTGGCGAGAGCATCATCGACATGCTCCTGCATCTTGGTGACCGCCCGTTCGTCGATCAGCGGGCCGACATTGACCTCCGGATCCGTGCCGCGACCCAGGCGCAGCTCCGCCATGCGCTGGTGCAGCTTGTCCGTGAAGGCTTCGACGACCGACTCCTGGACATAAATGCGGTTGGCGCAGACGCAGGTCTGGCCGGCATTGCGGAACTTGGACAGCAGCGCGCCTTCGGCCGCCGCGTCGAGATCGGCATCGTCGAAGACGAGGAAGGGGGCGTTGCCGCCGAGCTCGAGTGACAGGCGCTTGATCTGGTCCGCTGCGGCCTTGATCAGCCAGCGACCCACCTCGGTGGAGCCGGTGAAGCTGATCTTGGCGATGTCGGGATGGCTGGTGAAGGCGGTGCCGATCTCCTTGGCCGGTCCGGTGATTACCGAGAAGATGCCCTCCGGCACGCCGGCCCTTTCAGCAAGAACGGCAAGGGCAAGTGCCGAGAGCGGTGTCTGGCTTGCCGGCTTGAGGATCATGGCGCAGCCGGCGGCGAGTGCAGGGCCGGCCTTGCGCGTGATCATGCCGTTGGGGAAGTTCCAGGGCGTGATCGCGGCGCAAATGCCGATCGGCTGCTTCATCACCAGGATGCGCTGGCTGGGGTTGGGGCCGGCCATGAAGTCCCCTTCGACGCGCTTGGCTTCCTCGGCGAACCACTCGAGATAGGCAGCGTTGGAGATGATCTCCGCTCGGGACTCGGCGAGCGGCTTGCCCTGCTCGGCGGTGAGGATCTGTGCCAGGTCGTCGACATTGGCGAGGATGAGGTCGTACCAGCGGCGCAAGACGGCGGCCCGATCCTTGGCCGGCCTCGCGGCCCAGGCGGGCATGGCGGCTTTGGCAGCGGCCACGGCCTCGTTGACGGCCTCCGCGCCCAACCCGGGTACCCGGGCGATGAGCGCTCCGTCATAGGGATCGCGTACCTCGATGGCCGCTGCGCCCGACGCCACCCACTTGCCGCCGATCAGGCAGTTCTCGGTGAGGAGCCGCGGGTCCTTGAGGGATGGCTGGCGCGGTTCGGTCATGGGAAAAGCTCCTGTGTGAGAGAGGCAAGGGAAGGCAGGCAGAGCGCGAGCCCGGACAGCAGCAGGAGGCCCGAGGCGGCAAGACGCAGCACAATTGGCGCCACCGGAGGGGGAAACTTCTGGGCCAGCAGGGTTCCAAGCAACACCATGGGCAGGGCTCCCGCCGCGGCGAACCAGACGCCTGCCGGAACCCCGGTCGTCGCGACTACCAGTACCAGCCTGACCACGGCATTGACGAAGAAGACGGCGACAAGGGTCGACCGCACCATGACATGCGCGAAGGGCTGGCGGTACATCTGCCATATGATCGGCGGCCCGGCAGTCGAGAACAGGCCGCCCATGACTCCACCGGCCAGGCCCGTGGCCAGAAACGACGCGCTGCCGCTGCGATGGCTTCGCGGCTGGGGGCGGTAAAGCATCTGCAGGGCCGCAAGGATGATGAGAGCGCCCAGGATCAGCGCCAACACCGAAAGCGCAGTCGAGGCCAGGTAGAGCAGCAGGCCGTAGCCGAGCAGCAGCCCCGGCAGGCTGCCCAGCAACAGCAGCGGAAAGCCGAGCCGGTCGATCTCGCGCCAGTCGACCCGGAGCACCATGAAGCCGTGGAAGATCACCAGCAGGCTTGCCAGGATCGCCGCCTCGGGGAGCGGGATCAGGTCGAACAGGGCGATGGCGCCGACCAGGATGAGGCCGAAGGCGAAGCCCGTCAGGGCCTGAATCCAGGCTGCGACGCCGGCTATCAGCCAAAGCAGCAGCAGTTCCGCGCTGAGGAAGCTGCCGATCGCCATGGCTAGAGCGCGCGCACTTGTCGGAACAGGTCGGCGAACGGACTGGTCGGATCAAAATAGACGGCCGGCTGCCCGAGCGGCGCCGGAGCGTCGATCCACTCGCCGCCCGCAGCGGGGGCGCCGGTCCAGAGGTGCTCCCAGGTGTTACCGCCCGGCAGATAGACCTGTCGGCTTTGCTGCCCGGCCTGCCACACCGGCGCGACCAGCATGTCGGGCCCATAAAGGTACTGGTCCTGGATTGCATAGGTCTCGCTATCGGCCTCGTGGTGGAGGAAGAGCGGGCGCTGCACCGGCAGGCCGGTAGCCGCCGCTTCGGCCGAAAGCTGCCTGAGATAGGGCGCGAGCAGGCAATAGAGCTGCGTCATCTTGGCAAAGTGCACGAGAACCTCGGGATCCTGGTCGAGCTGCAGGTTCTCCCTCGGCCGATTGCCTTCGTGGCTCCGCATGACCGGGGTGAACGCCGCCATCTCTGCCCAGCGCATCAGCAGTTCGGCACTGCGCACATTGCCGTAGAGGCTGGTATACCCGCCGATGTCGGAGTGGTGGTAGGCGTTTCCGAGCAGGCCCGACGACAGGGCGCCGCACATGACGGTGACGAGCCCGTCGTGGCGGGAGAAGTCCACCGACTGGTCGCCGCCCCAGAGCAGCGGACAATGCGCCTGTACGCCGGTAAAGCCGGCGCGCATGAACCAGAGCGTGTCGCCGGTCTTGCCGCGGCTGGCAACTGCCCTGGCATTCACCTCGGCCCACAGCGTGGGCCAGGCATTGTGCATCAGACGCGCGTCGACACCATTGGCCAGCCCGACGTCGATGGGCAGGTACTCGCCGAAATCGGCCATCCAGCCGGAGACCCCAAAATCGAGCATGTTCTGGGCGATGACGCGCTCGGCGAACCATTCGGCGGCCGCCGGATTGGTGAAATCGACCACGCCACATTCGAATTCGCCGAAATCGACGAGGGCAGTCTCGCCCTGTTCATTGGTGGCAAAATATCCTCGTGCGTCGGCCTCGCCGAAGAGAGCGCCATCGGCGGCGAGATAGGGATTGACGTAGCCAAGGAAGCGCACGCCACGCTCGCGCAGTTCGGCAATACGCCGGCGGAGGTCGGGGTAGCGGCTGTCGTTGGCCTGCCAGTCCCAGAACAGGCGTGCGCCAAACGAGGTCTCCCGCAGCCCCACCCAGTCTTCGCACCAGAGGCCCGATACCTTCACTCCGGCCGCGATCATCCGCTCCATGCGCGCGAAGGAATTGGCGCCGTCCTTGAGCCCGACAATCGCGCCACCATAGACCCAGTCGGGCAGTTCAGGCTGCCGTCCGAAACGGCGGGAAAGCGCTCCCACCAGGTCGACGAAGCTCGCGCCGCTAAAGAGCTCGATGCGGGCCGGCACCTCCCACACCTCGACCTCGTGGAACTCGGCGTGGCGGAAATCGAAGGCGGAATAGGCCGTCGTGTCGACATGCAGCGCATAGCGTCGCGACGACAGCCAGGTCGGTTGCGGATAGTTCGTATTCCAGTAATCGCCGCCGGCCTTGCCGTGGAGGTCGGACAGGCGGGTGATCTCCGTGCTCTTGTCCCGGCCAACGCCGGGCTCCGAGGTCCAGAGCGGGAAGCGACGGCCCCGCATGTCGAAATAGGACATCTGCTCGCCGCCGCCCCAGACATGCTCCCGGGGCTCGGCAACGACGCGCAACCAGAAGCGGTTGATGCGTTCATCGAGTGCTTCGAAGTGGAGACCCAGCTCAGTGACGGTCACGGCCAACAGGGGAGTGCCCCCTGGGTTCGCGGCGAGGGTGATGCGCGCGCCGTCGATCGAGAAGCCGCGCAAGGCGATGCGCTCGATGACATAGTCCTCGATATCGAAATTGCCGCGATACATGTCCATGCGCGCATCGCCCTGGCCGACGAAGAGCGCCGGGGCGTCCGTGCTGTGAACGATCACCGGCTTCTCGCCGATTGAAACTCTGAAGCCGGCGGCGGTGGTGTCGAGAGTGATCACCTGGATCTCGTTCAGTTCTGGGTCAAGCCGGCGTCGACGATGAAGTTGGCGCCGGTCGCGCCGACACTTTCATCGGAGCCGAGAAACAGGGCCATGCGGGCGACATGGCTGGCGTCGAGGCGGAACTTGAGCGCCTGCAGGTCGATGAACTGCTGGTTGAGTTCCGGGGTGAGCCACAGCTTTTCCTGGCGCTCGGTCAGGATCGCGCCCGGAACGATGCAGTTGACGCGGATGGCCGCGGGGCCGAGTTCGCGGGCCAGCGTACGGGTGAGGCCGTTGATCGCCGCCTTGGCGGTGGTATAGGCCACCATCCCCGGACGGCCCCGCATCCAGGAAATGGAGCCGATCATGATTACCGACCCGCCGCCGACTGCTGCCATGCCGGCGCGCACCGCCTGGGTGGCGAAGAACTGATGGTCGAGATTGAGCGCCAGCATCCGGCGCCAGTAGTCGGGTTCTACCGAGTCCATGTCGTGCCGGTCGTCCCGGCCGGCATTGTTGATGAGGACGCGAACCGCGCCGCGCTCGGTCTCGACCCTCGCCAGTGTCTGGCGCAGCGCCTCTAGCTCGGTGACGTCGCAGGCATAAAAGCGGGCGCCGGTCTCCCTCGCCACGGTCTGGCCGGCTGCCTTATCAATATCGAGGAAGCTTACACTGGCCTGCTGAACCCGGAAGGCCCGGACCAGTTCCGCACCGATTCCCGAAGCACCGCCGGTGATCACGACATGGCGGTCCGCAAGGGACGCGTAGCGCACTAACGCATAGCTCATCTCAGATGTCCGGATCAAAGAGAGGCCTCGGGATGCCGGGCACGTCCACGCGCATGGCGAAGAGACCGCCTGACTGGGGATAGCGAGCCAGCTGCTCCTCGCTGGTGCCGTCGCGGGCGGAGATCACGAACAGCGTCTTCATGTCCGGACCACCGAAGCACGGCATGGTGGGTGACTGCGCCGGGATCGGGTAGCTGGCGAGCAGCTCCCCGGAGGGCGTATAACGGTTGACACGGGCACCCTGATACAGCGCCGACCAATAGCAGCCTTCGGCGTCGACCGCCGCGCCATCCGGGCGCCCCTTGTCGGCTTCGGCAGGGTCGAACCGGACAAAGACACGCCGGTTGGTGATCGCCCCGGTGTCGAGATCATAGTCATAGGCATGGATGACGTAACGCGGCGTGTCGGCGTGGTAGAGCGTGCGTCCGTCGGGGGAGAAGGCGACACCATTTGACGTCATCAGCCCATCGATCAGCCGCACGAGCCCGCGGCGATCGTAGCGATAGAGCGCCGCGCGACCTGCCCTGCCAAGGTCGATGGTGCCGGCCAGCAGGCGTCCCCGCGGATCGGTGGAGCCGTCGTTGAAGCGGCTACCTTCGTGGGACTCGGGATTGCGCGCCAAGAGTTCGCGCTCCCCGGATTCCCGCAGGTGCCAGATGCCGGTGCGCAGCGCTCCAATGATGGAGCCGTCGGCGAGCGGAGCAAAACAGCCCAGTTCCTCAGGCAGTTCCAGCGTATCCAGCTTGGCCGACCGCGGATCGAAGCGGTGCAGGCGATGGCCGTTGATGTCGGTGAACCGCAGGGTTTGTCGGTCAGCTTCCCAGACCGGGCTTTCGCCCAGCCTGGCGCGCAGGTCCGACACGCATTCGAACGGGCTGTCCATCAGTAGGCCGCTTGCGTTGCCGCGGGGGCTTGCCGCTGGCGCAGCTCGGCCAGCCATTCGGCCGCCCGGCTGGTCATCATGCCCATGTCGGAGGCGACGGCGGCGAAAGTGTAGCCATAGTCGATGAAGCGGCGAACCATGACCGGGTTCGGCCCCACTATGCCGACGGGCTTGCCAGCCCTGCCGGCGACCCGGGCAGCATGCGCGAGAAGCTCCTGTACCTCCGGGTGGCCGACATTGCCGATATGGCCCATGGCGGCGGAAAGGTCTCCCGGCCCCACGAACACCGCGTCGACTCCGTCGACGGCGGCGATGGCTTCGAGATTGGCAACGGCCTCAGGCGTTTCGAGCTGCAGGATGGAATAGGCGCGCTCGTGGGCGCTGGCGAGGTATCCGGGCAGGGTGCCGAAACGCGATCCGCGATGCACGGCAGCCACGCCCCTGACCCCGAGCGGTGGATAGCGCATGAAGGAGACCGCCTCCCGGGCCTGCTCCACGGTCTGGATGAAAGGCAACATCAGGGTTTCGGCGCCGGCATCCATTGCCCGCTTGACAAGGATCTGATCGCACCAGGCCAGTCGCACGACCGGGACCGACGGCGTGCAGCCGATGGCGCGCAGGATGTGGGCCAGGTCGGAAAATTCGATGGTGACATGTTCCATGTCCACCACGAGGAAGTCGAAGCCGGCGTGACCCAGCGCTTCGGCGGTGTTGGGGGCGGCAGCCATCAGCCACGTGCCCAGTGGCGTTTTGGTGGACAGCAGCGAGTCAAAGTCCTTCATGACGCGCACCCCTCTAGTAGATGACCGGGTCCGGCACGCTGGAAGTGCCTTGAAGGAAATCAAAGTCGCACCCCTTGTCCGCCTGGCTCACATGCCGCTGGTAGAGTGCTGCGTAAGAGCGGCCGTAGAGTGCCTTGCGCGGCGCCCATGTGCTGCGTCGCCGTTCGAGTTCGACAGCGTCCACTTCCATGTCGAGCTTGCCGGCAAGGACGTCGATCGACACGATATCGCCGGTCCTGAGCAGGGCAAGCGGGCCGCCGATGGCGGCTTCCGGGGCAACATGGAGGATGCAGGTGCCGTAGTGGGTGCCGGACATCCGCCCGTCGCAGATGCGGACCATATCGCGCACGCCCTGCTTCAGGAGCTTTTTCGGAATGGGCAGATTGCCCCATTCGGGCATGCCCGGCGCGCCGACGGGGCCAGCATTGCGCAGGACGATGACCCAGTCCTCCGTGATCTCGAGATCGGGGTCGTCCAGCGCATTGTTCATCTCTGCCGGGTCGTCGAAAACGATGGCCGGACCGCGGTGGCGCAGGAACCTGGCGTCGGCGGCGGAGGATTTCATCACCGCGCCATCGGGGGCGAGATTCCCGCGCAGCACCTGCAGCGTCTTGCCGCGTCCGAGCGGCACCACCGGATCGGCTTCACTGCGAATGATCTCGTGGTTCCAGCACTCGGCAGCTTCCAGGACTTGCCCCAGCGTCTTGCCCGCAACCGTCGGCCGATCCAGTGCGAGGTGGCTCGAGAACTTGCGCATCAGCGCCAGGATGCCGCCCGCAAAGTAGAAATCCTCCATGAGGTACTCCCCGGAAGGGAAGAGGTTGGCGGCCACGGGTACCCGTCCAGCCACGTCCGAAAGGTCATCCAGCGTCAGCTCCACGCCGGCCCGGCCGGCCATGGCGATCAGGTGCACGGCCGCATTGGTCGAGCCCCCCATGGCCATATAGGCCACAGCACCATTGAGGAAGGTGTCGCGATTGAGGATACCGGATGGACGCAGATCCTCCCAAACCAGTTCGCAGATGCGTTGCCCGCATTCTGAAGCCATCCGGACGTGCGCAGAGTCTGCCGCCGGAATGGAACTTGCGCCGGGTAGGCTCAGACCCATCACATCGATGATCGAGGTCATGGTGGAAGCCGTCCCCATGGTGTTGCAGGTGCCGATGGAGCGCGTCATCCGGCTTTCGAGATCCACCCAGTCCTGGGGCGTGATGGTCCCGGCGCGCAGCTCATCCCAGTACTTCTTGGTATGGGTCCCCGCTCCGGTGGTCTTTCCGCGCCATTGGCCATTCGACATCGGCCCCGCCGGGCAGAAGATGACGGGCAGGTCCATCGAGATGGCACCCATCAGCAGGCCCGGGGTGGACTTGTCGCAGCCCCCCAGCAGCACCGCACCGTCGAGCGGGTGGGAGCGCAGCAGTTCTTCGGCCTCCATCGCCAGGAAGTTGCGGTAGAGCATGGTCGAAGGCTTGACCATGACCTCACCAACGGAGAGGGCAGGCAGCTCGACCGGATAGCCCCCCGCCTGCCACACGCCGCGTTTCACCGCCTCGGCCCGGTCCCGCAGATGGCTGTGGCAGGGGCTCATCTCGCTCCAGGTGTTGATGATGCCGATGACCGGGCGGCCCATGAACTCCTCGCGGCGCAGGCCCATCTGCTGGGTCCGCTGCCGGTGGGCGAATCCCCGCATGTCGTCGGATGCGAACCAACGCTGCGAGCGCAACTCGCCGAGGAGCTTGCGCGGCTTTCCTTCAGTCATCTCTCTGATCTCTCGGAGGGCGCTGTGACAGCTGTTTCCCGAGCGGTCACGATGGCGATCTCCCTGATTGCAGCAGCTCGAATGTGCTGGTATGATTTTCATCATAGCGCTACGATTGGGAGGCCGCAACGGCGTAATTGCGGCCACAGAGGGCGGATCAGAAATGATAGAATGCAAAGGTTCTGGAGGGAATTTCGGCGACGTCGAGATTCGTTGCGCTACGAGCGAGGCCTAGGTGAACGAGGTAGCGGTGCCGCGCAAGCGCCGGAAGATTCAGGGCGTGACAATGGTGGATGTCGCCCGCAGGGCCGAGGTGTCCCCGTCGACGGTCTCGCTGTATCTGCGTCGTCCCGAGGCGGTCTCCGCCAAGGTGGGTGACGCCGTACACGCAGCCATACGTGATCTGAATTATGTGCCCAATCTCATGGCCGGCGGCCTGGCGGCGGCGACGTCCAGCGTCGTCGGCGTGATCGTTCCCTCGGTCCGGAACGCCTTCTTCGCCGAGACCGTGGCGGCCCTGCAGCGCGACCTGGGGCAGGCGCGCCTGCAGATCCTGCTGGGTCATTCCGAGTATGATCAGGCCAGCGAGGAAGAGCTGGTCCGCACCGCTCTGTCCTGGGCTCCAGCCGCCTTAGTTATCGCCGGAACCGATCACAGCCCATCGACGCGACGCCTGCTTGAATCCGCACGGGTGCCCATCGTCGAAGTTTGGGAACTCGGCGGCGTTCCGCCGGTCGACATGGCGGTGGGCTTTTATCACGAAGAGGTGGGGGCCGCCGCGGCGCGCCACCTCGCGTCCCGGGGCCGCCGGTCGCTCGTGTTCCTCAGCGGGCGGGCAAACGATGACAAGCGGGCGGCTCGACGGGCTGCCGGCTTTCTGTCGGCCGGGCGGGAACTGGGCCTGCCGGTACGCCATATCAACCATCCGGCGCCGGCAACAACCGAGCTCGGCGGCATCCTGTTCAGTCGCTTGCTGAAGGAAAACGGGGTGCAGGACCAGGTGGGCATTGGCTGTTCCAACGATCTGCTGGCGCTGGGACTGATCTTCGAGGCGCAGCGGCGGCAGATCGCCATACCGGACGCGTGCGCCGTGGTCGGCTTCGGCGACCTGGAGTTCGCGTCGTCCTGCAATCCGGCACTGTCGACGATCAAGCCCTTCGGTGATCTCATCGGCAGCGAAGCTGCCCGTCTCATCCTGCGGAGCCTTGGCGATGGAGAGAAGCGAGAGCACTCCATCATCGACACCGGTTTCGGCATTGTTCACCGTCAGACCAGTTGAGGCGGACGATGCGAGAGGTGGTTCCGGGGAAAGAGGGTCCAGCGCCGTTGCGGTCGGGCAGGGGGTGCAGATGAACCTGCTTGCGCGCCCTCTCGGGGTTGGACATCCGATCACGCTCTGGCGACATTCGGCGGTGGCGGCGGCGCCCTTCGACGTGGCGGAACGCCCCATGGAAGGCGAGATGGATCCCTTCTTCTTCCTGACGAGGGAAAAGAACTTCATCCCGCACGAATACCCGTGTCGAACCGAGTTCGGCGACCGCTACCGGGGCCGCCGGCCCAACGAGCGCACCACGCCCGTGCCCGACCAGGCATGGCTCGGCTTCGGTTCGCCGCGTCTTGACCTCTCCGGCTTCTGGTTTCGGCCCACCCGGATTGCGGCGCGCGCAGAAATCCTTGTCCGGGCCGACACTGCTGGCCGCGCCCGGCTCCGCTTGACCACCTGCGGCGGCGCTATTCTCAGGGTCAACGATCATGACATTGCCTGGAGCGCCGAATACCGGCGGAACTTCGAGAGCGCGATCGAGGTCGAGGTGGACCTGCAGGCCGGTGGGAATCGCATTGAAGTGTTCTTCGACGACCTGGCAGAGCGCGACACGCGCTTTTATGTGCAGCTCGACTATCTAGTGGGGCCCGTTGCCGTGCAGGCGATCCCCGTCGACTGCGCCCCCGAAGCGGCAGCCTCGGTCGAAAGAGCGCTCACTGCACTCCACTTCGCTCGTGCCACCCACGATGGAATCGACGTGCGTCTCATGCTGCCGCGACCGCTGGGCATCGAGGCGAGGGCCGAGATCAGCGTGGACGGCCAGCCCTTCTCAGGCGAGAGGGCAGGCTTGATCTGTCGCGATCTCGCACCCGACTGTACCGAAATCAATCTCGGACCGGCCGACGATCTGCCTGCCGGCTTTCGGCAGTTCGAGCTTCGCCTGAGCACCGGCGGCTTCAGTGCCAGCCGAACTTTGGGAACGGAGATTTCGCACGCCCGCAAGCAGGGGGCGGCGCCCGCTTCCCTGCAGGCCCGGATCGACGAGGCGCTGGCCGCGGTCGCCGGAGATGGCGAGTCGGGGACTGTCGGCGCGCTTGCCCGGCTTGCCCTGGGTGACGGCGGAGCCGCAACCCGCGCCATGCTGGACCCGGCGCTGAAACAGATCGATGCCTGCTGGGACTGCGCCGACTTCGCTCTCGTGCCGCTGATCTGGTGCCGCACCCAATGGCCCGAACTGCTGGGCAGCGAATGCTGCGCCCGCATCGATCGCGCCATGCTCGGCTATCGATACTGGATGGATGAGCCGGGTAACGACGTGCAGTGGTATTTCTCGGAGAACCACGCGCTGCTTTTCCATACAGCGGCGCACCTGGCCGGTGCCTTGCTGCCCGATGCCGTCTTCAGGCGCTCGGGCCGCAGCGGCCGGGAGCAGTCTGCCGTAGGCCTGGCACGGCTCAACGGCTGGTTCGACCATTTCGAGCGCTGGGAAATGGCGGAGTTCAACTCGGCTCCCTATTTCCCTATCGACCTCAAGGGCCTTACCGCCCTCTTCGCCCTGTCGCCCGACAGCGGCTTGCGCGAACGAGCCGGTCGCGCCATCACCCGAATTCTCGAGATCGTCGCCAACTCATCGCATCAGGGTGTGCTCACGGCGGCCCAGGGGCGCAGCTACGAGCACAGCCTGCGCAGCACGGCGACGCTGGAGCTGTCGGCGATTGCCCGCCTGCTGTGGGGCAGGGGAAGCTATGGCAGCCGCTTCCATACGACGCCGCAGCTTGCGCTGTGCCTCAAGGAGCATGGGCTGGTCCTGCCGGAGCTCGCGGGAACCGCATGCTTCAGCGGCGACGGCGCGCAGGAATGGCGGTTCGCCCAGGGCCAGGATGGTTTCGCGCGCCTTTACCATCACAAGTGCCGGGACCATGCCATGGGCAGCGCGGTTGCCTATCGCTGGGGCGAATGGGGATACCAGGAGACCCTGGTTCATGCGCGCCTCGGCACGAGCGGTCCGGCACAGATCTGGATCAATCACCCCGGCGAGGTCATCCACTCCGGTCACGGGCGCCCGTCCTACTGGGGCGGCTCGGCCTCGATTCCGCGGGTGCAGCAGTACCGGGATCTCGCCGTCGTCAGTTTCGAAGGCGTGGCGCCGCAACCAGACTTCACCCATTGCTGGTTCCCCACCCCGGATTTCGACCAGGCTGCCGTCGCCGCCGACACGGCCCTGGCGCAGTCGGGCGAGGCGCATCTTCTGTTGCGGGGATCTGGCGCTTTCGAGCTGGTCGCCGACGGCCCCACAGCCAATCACGAACTGCGCCTGGCCGGCCGCAAGAGCTGGTGGCTGATCCGATTGGGATCAGAAGCGCTGCACGGCAGCGCTTCCGATTTCGAGCGTCGTTTTGCGCGCCTGACGCTGCAGCACGACGGCGAGCGGATTGTCATCGACGATCCGGATTACGGCCCGATAGTGTTTCACTCGGACGGAGCAGTCGACGCCGAAGGCCGTCGTCTCGTTCCGACCGAGATCACGTTTTTGGGGACGCGGGATGCCTTGCCCCGCGGGCCCATCCACTAGCGCAGGGCATCTTTGCGGCCATGCGGGCCGCCTGACTTAGGGAGGAGACGTAACCATGAAGAAGACGATCTGGCTTTCCGGTATCGCTTTGGCCGCCATGGCCACAAGCGCCTTTGCACAGGATGCCACCGAGGTGCGCATCATGTGGTATTCCGACGGCAACGAGGGCGAGGTCATCGCCGATCTGCTGAACCGGTTCGAGGAGCAAAACCCTGACATCGACATCATCCTCGACAATGTCGCCTACCAAGTCATCCAGGAGCAGCTGCCCATCCAGCTCGCCTCCGGCGACGGCCCCGACATCGCGCGCGTGACAAACCTCAAGGCCCAGGCCGAACACTGGCTCGACCTGCGTCCCTACGTGGCCGATCCGGCCTACTGGGAAGAGAATTTCGGAGATCGCCTCGACTGGATGCGTGAGGACGGATCCGACGCGATCACCGGCTTCATGACCCAGCTCACCCTCACCGGTGGCTTTGCCAACAAGACGCTGTTCGAACAGGCCGGGGTGGAAATCCCCGCCAAGGGAGCGACCTGGGACGAGTGGATCGAAGCCAGCCGCCAGGTCATGGAGAGCCAGGGCCTGCCCGCCGCTTTTGCGATCGACCGCTCCGGTCACCGGGTCTCCGGACCAGCCGTCTCCTATGGTGGCAACTACATCGGCGAGGATGGCCTGCCGGCCCCGATCGACGATGGCACCATGGCCTTTCTGACCAGGCTGGTGGAATGGACCGAGCAGGGCCTGATGCTGCCAGAGGTCTGGGTGTCGGCGGCCGGCACCACCTATCGTGCCGCTGCCGACGACTTCATCAACGCGCAGATCCCGTTCTACTATTCCGGCTCCTGGCAGGTCTCCAACCTGTCGACCAAGATCGGTGACGCCTTTGACTGGGTCGTCGTAGGCTCGCCCTGCGGCGATGTCGGTTGCTCGGGCTTGGCGGGCGGGGCGGGCCTCGTCGCGGTCAAATACACCGACCACCCCGAGGAGGTTGCACGGGTGCTCGACTTCCTCGCCTCGGAAGAGATCGTGCGCGAGTTCAGCGAGCGGACCCTGTTCCTGCCCGCCCATGCCGGCATCGTCGCCGAGGGCGGCCTGGAATTCCAGTCCGACGACCCGTTGGTCCCGCCCGCGATGAATGCCTTCGTGGCGGCCTCTGCCGAGACTCTCCCGGCTGCCGACGCGCTGCCGGCCTGGGTGTGGGCCAACGCCTACTATGGCGCGATCGTCACGCGGGTGAGCCAGGTGATGGCGGGTGAACTGAGCCTCGAACAGGCCAGGGAGATGATGGATGCCGACATCGCCGACCAAGTAGAAGCTGCCGGGCAGTAGTCATGGCGCGGTTCGGCGAGACCGTGGGACGGGTGGCAGCATTGCCACTCGTCCTGATTGCCCGAGCCCTCGATCCGCTGCTACGCCTCTGGCAGCGCTGGACGGGCACGGGGGGAATGATCGCGTTCTTCCTGTTGCCGAACATGGCGATCTTCGGCGTGTTCGTGATCATTCCGCTGGTCCTGAACGTCGTCTATTCGTTGACGGGCGGGATCGACATCCTGCTGAAGGATCGGCCCTTCATCGGCTTCGATCAGTACGGTCGGCTGCTGGAGTGCCAGGATTATCTTCAGCCAACGACGTGCCGCGAGGATCAGTTCTGGACGGCGGTGCGCAACACGGCGCTGTTCGTTTTCTTCCAGGTGAGTCTGATGGTCTGCGTGAGCATGATCACGGCACTCATCCTTAACCGCAAGATCGCCGGCCGCGGCTTTTTTCGCGCGGTGTTCTTCTTTCCGGTTCTCTTGTCGCCGGTCGTCGTCGGTCTGATCTGGCGCTGGATCCTGCAGCGACAGGGACTGATGAACCTGATCGTGACCAATCTCGGCTTCGACCCGGTGGTCTGGCTCAATGACCGATTCTATGCCTTTTCCGCGGCGGTGGGGGTTTCGACCTGGGCCCATATGGGCTTCTACACACTGATCCTGCTGGCTGGCTTGCAGGCGATCCCCAGGGATCTCTACGAGGCGGCAGAAATGGATGCCACCCCCGCATCGCGCGTCTTCTGGCGGATCACCCTGCCATTGCTCGGACCGAACCTGGCGGTGGTGCTTGTCCTTGCCCTGATCCGCGGGGTGCAGATCTTCGACGAGGCTTATGTGCTAACGGGCGGCGGCCCGGGAACCAGCACCCTCTTCATTACCCAATACATCTACGAGGTCGGCTTTGCCTCGTTCCTGCGCAACCCGGGTCTCGCCGCTGCAGCGTCGATCCTGATGGGCCTGGTGCTGGTGGTACTCACGCTCGTGCAGCTCGGACTTTCGAAGCGCGCGGAGAAGGAGAGGGCACGATGAAGGCCGTCGGCAGGTTCCTGTTCCGAAAGCGTGGCCATGGCGGCGCCTGGCACTGGACCGACGTCGTGACCTGGATCTGGCTGATCCTCGGCACGATCATCATGTTCGGCCCGGCGCTGTGGCTCGTTTCTTCGTCGTTCAAAGGCCCCGCCCAGCTGGCGGAGTTTCCACCCACCCTGCTGCCCTATGTGCAGGAAGTCGCCAATGTGGAAGGTCATGACACGCCCTTGCCGCTCTACATGGTGACCATGGAGGACGGCTCGACGCGCGTAATGGCCGAGATCAGACGCATCGGGACGTCGGCACAGATGGTCGATCCGGCCGATCCGCAGGAACGGGTCAGCGTCCCCCTCGTCGACCGCCAGCCGCTGCGCGAGGTGGGGCTGGCCCTGAACAACTATGTCGATCCCTTCCTCGCGTTCGATTTCATGCGCTATCTCGGCAACTCCGTCTTCGTCACGGTGGCCGCGACCCTGTTGACGCTGCTGACCAATTCCATGGCTGCCTATGCCCTGTCGAAGTACCGCTTCCGCGGGCGTGATGCGGTGATGCTGCTGATCGTGGCCACCCTGATGGTGCCGCTGTCTGTCATCCTGGTACCGCTCTACTCAGTCGTCAGTTCCGTCGGTTTGCTCAACTCGCTGTGGGGTGTGATCCTGCCAACCATCGCGACCCCGACCGGCGTCTTTCTGTTACGGCAGTACATGCTGACTATTCCCGACGAACTGATCGAGGCGGCGCGCATGGACCACGCTTCGGAATGGCAGATCTACTGGCGGATAGTGCTGCCG
This sequence comes from Devosiaceae bacterium, assembly GCA_035998685.1. GTDB lineage: Bacteria > Pseudomonadota > Alphaproteobacteria > Rhizobiales > Devosiaceae > Devosia_A. Next base: position 37,253 of record DASYHK010000023.1, read on the forward strand.
CTGGCCGCGCCGGCACTCGCCGTGCTGACGATCTTCTCGGTCGTCTGGCGCTGGAACGACTTCCTCTGGCCCTTGATCGTGCTGTCACGGCGGGAGCTCTACACGCTGCAGATCGGGCTCAACACCTATGCCGGCGAGCTCAACGTGCAGTGGCACTACATTCTCGCCATGACCGTGGTCACCATGATCCCCGTGGTTCTGGTGTTCATTTTCCTGCAGCGCTTCATCACCACCGGCATTGCCGGTGCGGGCATCAAATAGGAGGGGTGCATGGGCCGCATCGCACTCAGGAATATCCGCAAGTCATTCCAGGCCGTGGACGTGATCCACGGCATCGAGCTGGAGATCGATGAGGGTGAACTGGTGGTTTTTGTGGGGCCCTCAGGCTGCGGGAAGTCAACGCTTCTGCGCCTGATCGCCGGTCTCGACAAGCCGACCTCGGGCAGGATCGAGATCGATGGCCAGGACGTGACGCAGACAGGAGCGGCGGACCGTGGCCTGGCCATGGTCTTCCAATCCTATGCGCTCTACCCGCACATGACGGTCCGGCAAAACCTTTCGTTCGGGCTCGAGAACCAGCGCATGCCACGGCAGGAGATTGCCACGCGCGTCGACGCCGCCGCACGCATGCTCGAAATCGGGGAACTACTCGAGCGCCGCCCCACGCAGCTTTCCGGCGGGCAGCGCCAGCGGGTCGCCATCGGGCGGGCGATCGTCCGCAACCCGACGGCGTTCCTTCTGGACGAACCATTGTCGAACCTCGATGCGGAACTGCGCGGCACCATGCGCGCCGAACTTTCGGCGCTGCACGCGCGGCTCGAGACGACCATGATCTACGTCACCCACGACCAGGTCGAAGCGATGACGCTCGCCGACCGCATCGTGGTCCTGCGAAAGGGACGTATCGAGCAGGTCGACACCCCCCTTAACCTCTACAACCGACCCCAGAACCTGTTCGTGGCGGGGTTCATCGGCGCGCCGAACATGAACTTTTTCCATGCGGAAGCCAGCGACGGACTTGTGAGGTTGCCTGGTGGAGCGGAAATACCCATTGCCCATGAGGGGCCGGTTACGCTGGGACTGCGTCCCCAGCACCTGCGCCCTAGCGCGAGGCGATGAACGCTCCATTGCCGCCAAGGTGCATCTCGTCGAGGCCCTGGGCGCTGAAACCGTAATTCACGCAACGGCGGGGGGCGCCGGAAAGGTCCTCATCGTGCTGGAGGGACAGCCACAGATCGCACGCGGCAGTGACACTCGTCTCGCCTTTGACGATGCGCATGTGCATGTCTTCGACGCCAACGGGGAAAGGATCGAACCTGACCAAGGGGCTACGGGCGCCATATAGTCCTTCGACCGCCAGTCCTCAGCCCGGACCGCCGCCCTCCCGCTGCTCCCGTTGCAGGCACTACAACTGCCGACGCTCTGCCGACTCGGCGCCTAGCGCCACCCCCACGCTGCCGCGAACGTGTCCGGAGGCGCTTCGGCCTCGCCTCCGGACACTCTCCGAACCTGCCTCCGTCCTGGCGGACGACCGGGTCAGGGCTGGCTGGTTCGGAAATTCTGAGGCATCGACGGGCCGGCTTGCGGCAGCGATCGTTCAGTGATCACTGCAGCCCCGTGACGCCAGGGTCCACTCGCACAGCTGCCGCCTTGCCTCTGCCTGCACGAGACAGGTCGATGCCCGCGTCGTGCAGTTGACGATTGCTCAGTTCGGCCAGTTGGCGTCGCTTGCCCCCAGACCCCAGCCAGGCGATCAGCCTACTGCACCGCGCGAGCAGCCATCGGAACCGCACAGCGCGGACAGCGGCAACCCGTGAAACGACATCGTGGCCGGAGAAGACGTCCCGCGGCCTGTCCAGCTCACTCATTGTTACTCTCCCTGCTGCCCATGCGCAGAGAAATTGGGGGGCGATTGTTGCACAATTGTTGGAAACGTCACCTCGACCGCTCCCTTCTGCTGCCAGCGGCAGCCGGCGACCTGCGGGCAATTGCGCGATAGATGTTTGTGAGCGAGGAGGCGCTCCGTTAGACTGCTCCAGTCGCGGGGCGCGGGGACGGGGGAGAGCATGGAGAGAACCGTTAGATACGGGTCCATCGACTTCGATCCGGAGTTCTACTCCGCAACCGATCAGCGTGGCGGACCCATCAAGTTCAGTCGCGCCGAGCGGCTGCTGCTGGCGAAGTTTTCCGAAAGCCCTCATGTGGTGCTGTCGCGCGAGCGCCTGCTGGATGTGGTGTCGGGAGCCGGTTCGGACGCCGTCGATCGCAACATCGATTACACGATCAACCGGCTCCGCCGAAAGCTCCGGGACTCGGCGAGGAACCCTCGATACATCGAGACCCGCTACGGCGAGGGCTATGTCTGGATTGCCGAGCGCATCAGGACCACAGCGCAATCTTCGGGCGCATTTCTGGTCATCGGACCGCTGATGGGACTTGGACACTGCGGCCGCTATGCCAGCCTCGCCCGCTTATCCGCCCGCATTCTTCAGTCCCACCTGAACAGCAAAATGACTGCCAGCCGCCGCGTCGTCGTGGACGAGGACTGTCCGTCGGCAGACCTCTTCACCGGCGAAAAACCGGCCTTCGCGGCCGAACTCTGCTTTCTCGACACCAGTGGCGGTCTGGACTGCGCGGCGACCATAAGAGTGTTCGGTACGGGTCAGATCATCAAGGTCCTGCGCTGCACGGTGGCGCACGCGAACGCCGGCGAGCCCCTGCTTAACACCAAGCAGATCGCAGCGGCGGCCGAGGAGGTCGCTGCAGCCATCTGGGATCATCTTGCCTATCCCCAAAGCCACATTGCGCCGTCGGAAGATGCGCTGCCCATCCGCATGCACGCCGCGGCCGAGTTGTTGACCAGGAACGAGCCCTGGCGGGAAGCCGATCGGCGGCTACGCTCTCAGCTGGAGGCGGATGGCGCTGATTTCCGGGCCAAGCTGATGCTGGCGACGAACCTGCACAGCAAGTATCTCATGTCCGGTCTGATCCTCCCGGAAACCGACCACCGCGCCCGCGACGAGGACGAGATGGAAGCGCTGGTCCTCTCCAGCCTGCCGCATCTGCAGGAGAACCCGATCTTCATGCTTGCGGCCGCCAAGCTTCTCTACTTTCTTGATCGCGGCCATCGCTTGCTTGCGGTCAAAATCGCAGAACAGGCCTTCGGTGCCACCACGGCCTATGCCGCATCCTTCGCCGCCTTCGGGCAGATGCGCATGTTCATGGGAGAGCTCGAGAACGCAACTGCCCTGTTCGACAGAGGTCTTGAACTGGTAGAGGTGGGGTCGCACTTCGACCGCTATCTGCTGACGCTCAAGTGCCAGGCCCTGCTCGCAGCGGGCGAACGGGCTGCCCTCCTGGCCAGCTTCGACACGCTCTGCCAAAGGGCCCCTGGCATCCGGGCCCAACTGTCGATCTTCTTCAGCCCATCGGAGCCGGGACAGATCCTGCCTGAAGCGCAGACCATCGCCGACAGCGTCGACGAGCGCCGAGCGCGGGCAATGCTGCTTTGGGTGGACTACATCTGCGGACGCTTGTTCCAGTCGGCCGAGCACCGCCTGAACGTTGTGGGGCCGTCCACCCGGTTGTTCGCTCGACGGTTCGGGCAAGGGGTGGTTCCCGAGGAAGTCATACGCGCCATCCCGGCACTCTTAGGCGATCGATCTGCACAAGGACGCAAGCGCCCAGTGAAGAGCGCAGGAGCCGCTTGGGCAACAAGGACGGCCGCTCTTGGCGAGATTTAGCCGCGATCCTGCCGCACCCATCGCTTCTTCCCGCCACGCCATCGAGGGGCAGTGTTCGTGAGAGAGATCGTCGAGATCGGCTTGCCACTTGCACTGGTCTTCATCATGTTCTCGCTTGGCCTCGAGCTGAGGGCAGAAGACTTCAAGCGGGTGTTCGTCCGGCCGAAGGCTTTCGTCGCCGGCGTGGTCGGCCAGTTGCTTCTGCTGCCGATCGTCGCCTTCGTGATCGCCTCCGTGCTGCCGCTGCCGCCCGAGATCGCCATCGGCTTGATGATCATAGCGGCGGTACCAGGCGGCATCACTTCAAACCTGCTAACCCGCTATGCGTGCGGGGACACGGCCCTTTCCATTTCGCTCACCGCCATGATCAGCCTGGCATCCATCGTTACTGTGCCGGTGATCGTGTTTTTCGCCCTCGGCCACTTTGTTGGAGCAGAGACGGCGAACCTCTCCATCACATCTGCCGCCCTGGCGATGTTTGCCATGGTCGCCGTGCCGGTCGGGAGCGGCATCCTCGTCCGGGCCCGCGCCGGCAGATTCGCGCAATCAATGCAGACTCCGGCGCGAAACCTGTCGGGTCTGTTTCTAGCTTTCGTGGTGGCCACGGCCTTTGCCGGTGCCGGGGAGGCCCTCGGCCGCTATATGCTTCAGGCGGGGCTGGTTGCCCTTACCCTCAACGTCTCGATGATGGTGCTTGCCTTCGCTGGCGCGGCATTGCTGAGAATAGCGCCCTCACAGCGAACCGCGTTGTCACTGGAATGCGGACTGCAGAACGTGACGATGGCCGTCACGCTGGTTGTGCTCCTCGGTCTGCCGAGTGTCTATGCCGTCCCGGCGGCCGTCTACGGCATGATCATGCTGCCCACGGCAATCACTTTTGCGGCTTTTCTGGCGCATTTCGGGCGGGCACGGATGACCGGCGAGGGTGGGGATCCGCCGCTCCGGTCTTGATGGATTCTTCCTGATCGGGGGCACGCGAAGGTAAGACGGCCGTGGCGCCAGGAGATCAGGCGGTCCCGACGTGACGGCAGGTGTGGCAGGCCGCCGGTGATCTGAGCCGGAGCTCCGGCATCGACTCTGCTCGCGGACGTTTCAGCGGACGCTGAAGCGCCGAGGTCGGCACGAACCAAAGATGTCGGCACGCATTGCAGTCCATCAGCAGTAGCGCCAGCAGGGTTGCAATGACGGAACTGAACACCGCTTTGGCGCTCATCGGTGTCCTGGTGATCAGCGTCGGGCTGCTTTCCAACCTGATCAAGAAGAGCCTAGTGCAGGAGCCGATGATCGCCGTCGCCGCCGGTATTGTCGCCGGACCGTATGTGCTGGGCTGGCTGGATCTGGGGCGCTGGGGCGACGAGACGGCAATCCTCGAGCAGTCGGCGCGGCTGACATTGGCGATCGCATTGATGGGGGTGGCGCTGCGGCTCGAGAAGGCGAGCACCAAGCGGCTGCTGCGGCCGGTGGCGCTGCTGCTCACCCTCGGGATGCTGGGCATGTGGCTCGCTTCGTCGGCGCTAGCCGGGTGGCTGCTGGGGCTGGCACTGTGGCCGGCGCTGCTGATCGGCGCGGTGGTGACGCCGACCGATCCGGTAGTCGCCAGTTCAATCGTTACGGGACCTTTCGCCCGCAACCATCTGCCGGTGCGCGTCCGCGACACGATCTCCCTCGAGTCGGGGAGCAATGACGGCCTGGCCTACGCCCTGGTACTGCTGCCACTCCTGATGATCGAGCATGAACCGGCGGAGGCGTGGTGGCGCTGGCTGACGGAGACGCTGCTGCTCGGCGTGGGCCTCGCGGTCGTAATTGGCGTTGTCATCGGACTGGCCGCCGCCAAGGTCCTGAGGCTGGCCCAGAGCCGAAAACTGATCGAAAGTCACTCGGCGCTCAGCTTTACTATCGCACTGTCGCTGCTGACGCTGGGAGGCGCAGCGCTCGTCGGCGCCGACGCCCTCATTTCGGTGTTCGTTGCGGGACTGGTCTTCAACCTCAATTCGGACGTCGACGAACAGCATGAAGAGGAGCGGATACAGGAGGCGATCTCCAAGCTGTTCACGCTACCGATGTTCGTGATCTTCGGAGTGTCGCTGCCCCTGGCCGAGTGGACGGCCTATGGCTGGCAGCTGCCCGCCTTCGCGCTGCTGGTGCTGTTCTTGCGGCGCCCGCCGGTGGTGATGGCGCTGCTTCCGGCTATGGGCCCGGAACTCGACCGGGACGATGTTGCCTATATCGGATGGTTCGGGCCGATCGGCATCGCCGGCATCTACTACGCCAGCCTGGCGCGAAACCACCTGGGCGATCCGGCCGCCTGGCACATCGCAAGCGCGGTGGTGCTTTGCTCAATACTAGCGCACGGGGCGACGGCGGCGCCGCTGACGAGGTTGCACTCACGCCTGCATGAACGCTCGGCCTAGCCGTTTGTCGGCGGCCGCCGCGGTGACCCTCAGGGAGCGGTAGAAGCCCACTTGCGATGCGTGCGCGGATTTTGCAGTCTGCGCCGCGTTCGACGCGGCATCAGAAAATTGTGCACCGGGCGGAACCATTGGGCGGCACCGGCGTTGGGGGCAACTATGACTTCATGGACCGGCCAGGCCGGATGATCGACGGCAACAAAGCGCTGGAGGCTCTTCCGGTCGCCGTGTACACCACGGACGCCGAAGGCAGGATCACCTTTTACAACGAAGCCGCAGCGACGCTCTGGGGGCGCCGGCCGGAACTCGGCACCAGCTTCTGGTGTGGCTCGGCAAAGCTGTTCTGGCCGGACGGCCGGGAAATGGCCCTCGAGGAGTGCCCGATGGCCGTTTCCCTGCGGGAGGGTGTGCCGGTACGCGGAGTAGAAGCCGTGGCCGAGCGGCCCGATGGCAGCCGCGTGCCGTTCATACCTCATCCTACGCCAATCCGTGACGACCAGAACCGCATTACCGGCGGCATCAACCTGCTACTGGACATCTCCGACCGAGACGACCGGGAGATCGAATCGGCGCGGCTGGCGGCGATCGTATCCAGTTCTGACGACGCCATCGTCAGCAAGACCCTGGACGGCATCATCAGGTCGTGGAATGCCGGGGCCGAGCGCATCTTCGGCTACAGCGCGGAGGAGATGATCGGGTCACCGATCTTCCGCATCATCCCGGCGCATCTGCACGACGAGGAGACCCAGATCCTCGCCAAGCTGCGGCGTGGCGAACGCATCGAGCATTTCGATACCGTTCGGCTCGCCAAGGATGGCCGCCGGGTCGACGTGTCGCTGACCGTTTCGCCGCTACGCGACCGCCTGGGCAACATCGTCGGCGCCTCGAAGATCGCTCGCGACGTCACCGATCGCAAGCGTGCGGAAGAGCTCCAGAACCTGCTGTTCCAGGAGCTCAATCACCGGGTCAAGAACACACTCGCGACGATCCAGGCGCTTGCCGGGCAGTCGCTGCGACGGGCTCCCACCCCCGCCGCCTTCGTCAGCAGTTTCAACGGCCGGATCCAGGCGCTGGGCCGGGCTCATGACCTGCTGGTGCAGGGGAAGATGCAGGGCTCCAGCCTGGCCGAGGTCGTCCGCGAGCAGGTGCTGCCGGGCGACGACCCGCGGATCAGCATCGACGGACCGTCAGTGACCCTCAATGCCCGTGCGGCCGTGCAGCTGGCACTGGTCCTGCACGAGCTTGCCTCCAATGCGCGCAAGCACGGGGCGCTTTCGGTCGTAGAGGGGCGCCTCGCGATCAGGTGGCACACCGAGGCCAGCGATGGCAGCGACCTCGTGATCGACTGGACGGAGAAGGGGCTCAAGCAGGTGGCGGCTCCGGCTGCGCCCGGCTTCGGTGCGCAACTGATCGAGCGCACGCTTGAAGGCGATGGCGGCAGCGCAACGATCCACTATAATGCCGGTGGGATCAGCTGCCATATCAGGCTGCCGCTTCCTGAAGCATCGGCGCAGGATATCTTCACGGCAGCCTTGACCCCCCAGGGCGGTGCCGGCTCGGCGGAAGGAGACGATAGGTCCAGCATGAACGGTAAGCGCATCCTGCTCATAGAAGACGAGGCGCTGGTCGCCATGGAGATCGAGTCGGAACTGCTGGCGGCCGGCTGCGTCGTGGTCGGGCCGGCCGGCAACATCGCCAGTGCGCAGCGGCTCATCGAGGAGGCCGAGATCGACGCGGCGCTGGTGGACGCCAACCTCGCGGGCCGCCCGGTGGATGAACTGGCGGCGGCGCTGACGAGCCGCGGCGTCCCCTTCGCCTTTGCCACGGGGTACGGGCGCGACGGGCTGCCGCGGGACTTCCAGGACAGTCCGATGCTGACCAAGCCGTTCAGCCGCGAGCAGATGCTGGAGACAGTGAAGCAATTGCTGGCCACGCCGGCGGAATCGGGCAACGTCGTGCGGCTGAAGCGCTGAGGCGGCTACCGGCCGCGAGGGCGCCAGATAGTTTCCGTGACGCAATTCACCCTGTCGATGATTTCCGTCTGCCCCGGCACCAGGCCGGCCGCGGCAAGGACGGTACGGGGATGACCGCTGCCGAAGCATGGCCGGCCACCCGGGAGCACCGACCGGTGCGCTTCCGCGAGCACGAACGCATCATAATAGGGCAGGAAGTGCTCGAACGTCCCGGTGCCGCCGGCAACCGCAATGTTGCCCTCGGTGACCTGCAGCTCGATGAGCACCGCGCCGATGTCGGTGCCGCCCGGGTTCCAGAGCGTCACCAGCGGCTCGCCCGCCGGCGCGAAGAGACGTTCCACGGAGCGCGTGAGGACCAGCCGCCGGCGGCCCGGATTGGGGTGGCGCCGGTGTCCGACGCGGCCGAGAACCACCAGCAGGGACTGATCGAGGGCCGCCTGAAAGCGCTGCCAGTCCGCTTCACTTCGCAGCTCGGGCGGCATCCGGCCATCGGCATCGGCGATCATGCCGTCGGCCGAGACGATAGCATGGCCGGTGAAGCGGACGGCTGGGGGCAGGAGCACGCACGGACCTCGTTGGTGACGCTGCCGAGATAGGCAGCGGCAGCAGGCGTGGTCAAGCGGTGCGATTTTGCCAATAGTGGGCGCCGCTGGTCCCGGGGGGAATCATGACGCAAATGCCGATGCCAACCATCGGACCACTGGGCGACAGTGCCGTCCTGATCCGCTTCGGCACGGAGCTGACCGACAGCGCCAACCGCCGTGCCGTCGCCTGCGCGCGGCGCCTGCGGGTGCGGCCGCCTGCCGGCACCGAGGAGGTCGCGGCAAGTCTCGTCTCGGTGCTGGTGCGGTATGATGCGGCACGCACGCGATATGAGGAACTGGCGGGGACATTGCGGCTGCTGCTGTCGACGCTGCGGGCCGAAGAGGCCGGCAGCGGGCGCCGACAGCGGCTGCCGGTACGGTTTGGCGGCGCCGACGGCCCCGATCTTGAGCAGGTCGCGGAGATGCTCGGGGTGACTGTCGACGACTTCATCGAGTCTCACAATGCGATGCCGCTGCGGGTGCTGAGCACCGGCTTTGCGCCCGGCTTCGTCTACTGCGGCCTCCATTTGCCGGCGCTGCAGCTGCCGCGGCGGCAGGCGGTGCGGTCGTCGGTGCCGCCGGGGACCCTGCTGTTCGCGGCCGGGCAGACGGCGATCACCGCCACACCCGTGCCGACGGGGTGGCACGTCATCGGCCGCACCGACTTCCGGAATTTCGATCCGCAAGCGACGCCGCCAACCATCCTCGAGGAGGGCGACGAGGTCGTTTTCGAGGCCGTATGACACGCATGATCCGCATCGAGCGGGCCGGACCGCTGTGCAGCGTGCAGGATCACGGCCGCTTCGGCATGCTGCGGCATGGGGTCAGCGCCTCGGGTCCCATGGACGGGCGGGCCTTCGGGCTGGCGGGGATGCACGCGGCCGCGGGCGCGACGAGCGGCATCGAGTTCACCACCGCCGGCCTGGAGTTTACCGTGGCCGTCGGATCACTACGGGCGGGATGCGCCGGCGGTGACTTCACGCTCAGCGTCAACGGACATCGCCGCGCCTGGCCAGCGGCGCTGGGACTGCAGACCGGAGACCGGGTGGCGATCAGCCCCGGCGGTGCCGGCAACTACGGCTATGTCCGGTTCGATGGGGAGGTCGACGTGCCGGAAGTGATGGGGAGCCGCGCCACCAACCTCACGGTGGGGCTGGGCGGGTTCGAGGGTAGGGCGCTGCGGCAGGGGGACCGGCTCGGGGTGCAGACGCCGGCACCGACTGGTACGACCGAAGCTGACCTGGGGCCCGGCCTGGCGGAAGGGCCGATCCGAATCGTCTGGGGCCTGCATGCCGATCTGTTCCTGCCGGCGGTGCGGGCACGCTTCCTGTCTTCCGCGTTCGGCGTCTCCAACCGTCTCGACCGGATGGGCACGCGGCTCGACGACCGGCGTGCGGTGTTCTCCGGCCTCCAGCGGCTGTCGCTGGTCTCCGACGTCATCGTACCGGGCGACATCCAGATTCTCGGCGACGGCACGCCGATCGTGCTGCAGCGCGATCACCAGCCGACCGGCGGCTATCCGCGCATCGCGACAGTCATCGGTGCCGATCTCGACCGCTTTGCCCAGCTGCGGCCGGGAAGCGAGGTCCGGTTCGAGGCGGTGAGCGTGGCGCGGGCGCAGCGGGTCCTGGGGGCAGCGTCATGACCAGGATCGACCTCAACGCCGACCTCGGGGAGGGCGCAGGTGATGATGCCGCGTTACTGGAAATCGTTTCATCGGTCTCCATCGCCTGTGGCGGCCACGCCGGTGATCCGGACACGATGCGGGCGACGCTGCGGGCCGCCAAGTCGCGCGGGGTGACGGTGGGGGCGCATCCGGGCTTTGCCGACCGCGAGCATTTCGGGCGACGCCGCCTGGTGCTGCCGCCGGAGGAACTGGACGCACAAATCCGGGGGCAGGTGCGGTTGCTGGTCGAGATGGCGGAGGAAGAAGGAGCCGGCGTCCGCTACGTCAAGCTGCACGGGGCGCTGGCCAACATGGCCGCGGAGGAGCCGGCGGTGGCGGCGTTGGCGTTTGCGGCGGTGGAGGGACTGGTGAAGAATCTCGCCATTCTTGCGATCGACAACAGCGCCCAGGTTGAGGTGGCGGAGGCGCTGGGCTTCCCGGTGATCCGCGAGGCCTATGCCGACCGCGCCTATTGGCCGGACGGGTCGCTCGTGCCGCGCACGGAGCCGGGGGCGGTGCTGCATGATCCGGGACTGATTGCGGAGCGGGCGCTGCGGCTGGCGCGGTTCGGGGAACTGGTGGCGGCGGACGGCGGCATTATCCGCACGGAGGCCCGCTCGCTCTGCATCCATGGGGATACGCCTGAGGCCGTGGCCATTGCCCGGGCGGTGCGGGAGGCGCTGGATCGCGCTGGCGTCGAGGTCGGTACGGAACTGCCGAGGTAGCCGCTGCCCGGTTGCCCGGCGCGGCGTTCTGCGGCATAGCAGCGGCGGACAACTAAGGGAACGCCCATGACCGCCAGCATCATCGACGGGAAGAGCTTTGCCGCCGGCCTGCGGGAGCGGATTTCGGGACATGTGGCAAGGCTGCAGCGCGACCACGGCATCACGCCGGGGCTGGCGGTGGTGATCGTCGGGCACGATCCGGCGAGCCAGGTCTATGTCAGCATGAAGGCTCGGCAGACCACCGAGGTCGGCATGGCATCGTTCAAATACGAACTGCCCGCCGATACATCGGAAGCCGACGTCCTGTCCCTCGTTCGTGAGCTTAACGAGCGCGACGATGTTCATGGAATTCTTGTACAAAATCCACTTCCACCGCAGGTCGACCCCCTCAGGGTGATCGAGGCCATCTCGCCCGCCAAGGACGTGGACTGCTTCACCCCCGATAGCGTCGGCAAGCTCGTCATCGGGCTGCCGGGACCGGTGTCCTGCACCCCGCTCGGATGCCTGATGCTGCTCCGCGACCAACTGGGTTCGCTCTCGGGCCTGCACGCCGTGGTCGTCGGCCGCTCTAACCTGGTGGGCCGACCGATGGCGCAATTGCTGCTGCGCGAGAACTGCACCGTCACCATCGCCCATTCCCGCACGCGCGACCTGCCCGGCGTTGTGCGACAGGGCGACATCGTCGTTGCAGCCGTAGGCCGCCCCCAGCTGATCAAGGGCGATTGGATCAAGCCCGGCGCCACCGTCATCGACGTCGGCACCAATCGCATCGACGCGCCCGAGCGCGGCGAAGGCAAGACCCGGCTGCTGGGCGACGTGGACTTTGCAGCGGCATCGCAGGTCGCCGGAGCCATCACCCCGGTGCCGGGCGGGGTCGGTCCAATGACCATCGCCTGCCTGCTGGCCAACACGGTGACCACGGCGTCGCTGATCAACGGGCTGGCACCGCCGAACGATCTGACCCCGTAGGGCGAAGTACCTCGCCGCCGTCGGCTGCCGGCACCGGCCGGTTGGGACGGTGGCGCCTCGAACGGCCCCGGAACGCTCCCCATCCCTCGGCAGTTGGTGGAGCGAGGAAGGGATCGTGATGACCGACGCTGCGGCTCAAAGGACGGGTTTCGGTCGGCTGGACTGGGCCGGCTACGCCCTCGGCTTCGGCCTTGGCGGCTTCTTCGACGGCATATTGCTGCACCAGATCCTGCAGTGGCACCACCTGCTCAGCGGCATCGCCACCATGCGCGACGATCTGAGCCTGCTGATCCTCTGGGACGGTGTCTTCCACGTAATGATGTATGTGATCACCGGTCTTGGGCTGTGGCTGCTGTGGCGCGCCAAGCCCACCGTCGCTGCGCCGGGGGCCGGCAGGCGGCTTCTGGGAGGTGCTCTGGTCGGATTCGGGGCATGGCATCTGCTGGATTCCGTGCTGTCGCATTGGGTGCTGGGGCTGCATCGCATCCGCATGGACGTCGCGGACCCACTGTTCTGGGACCTGCTGTGGTTCACTGCCTTCGGACTGGTGCCGCTGGTGGCCGGCCTGCTGCTGCGCCGCAGGCCGCCCCCGGAGCGCGACACGCAGCTGCAGACCGCACCAACGGCACTGGTGCTGGCGGTGCTGGTTTCGGGGCCGCTGGCGGCGCTGCCGGCGGCCCCATCGAACGAAACGCTGGTGGTGTTCGCGCCGGGGGTGCCGGCGCAAGCGGCACACCAGGCCATGCTGGAGCTGGGCGGCAGACTGGTCTGGACCGATCCCGCCCAGAAGGTGTGGGCAATGCAGCTGCCTCAGGGCACGGACGGCCTGGCGCTTTACCGCCGCGGCGCGCTGCTGGTCGCGGGCTCCAGTTTCCTGCCGGCAGGCTGCTTTGGCTGGTCGACCAGCTGACGATGGTCCGCGGCGCCGTGCAGCACGAAGCTGCGGGCGACGGTGTGGTCGCGCAGTCCGAGCGCCGGCATTTTGCCGGGTACCAGCCGATCGGTGACGGCGGCCACGTCGGGCAGGGCGCTGGCGTCCACGACGACGCGGGTGAAGGGCGGGCGGTGCCCTTGGCGGGCCGACTGCAGGAGGTCGAAGAGCAGGGCTCGGATGTCGGTCTGCGCGGCGCAGGCGGCGCATTCGGTGCCGAGGGCGTGGTCGTGGCTGGGCCGCAGCAGGCGGAGCACGGCGATGCCGTCGGCCGTGGTGCCGGCGACGGGGGTGCTGGTGACGGTGACCGGGATGGGTCGGGCGAGGGGGGCGAAGGGGTCAGGCATGGCAGGCCCCAGGAAACGATCCCGGCTGCACCCCCTCCCCAGCCCTCCCCGCAAGGCGGAGGGTCGGGGAGGGGGTGTTGGTAATAGCGATCACTGGGGCTACTCCGCCGCCACCGCGGGGGCCGGCTCGTAGTTGAGCACCGGGGCGAGCCAGCGCTCGACCTCGCGCACCTCCATGCCCTTGCGGGCAGCGTAGTCGACGACCTGGTCGCGCTCGACCTTGGCGACGCCGAAATAATAGCTTTCGGGATGGGCGAGGTAGATGCCGGAGACCGAGGAGCCGGGCCACATGGCGTAGCTCTCGGTGAGGCTGACGCCGATGCGCTGGGTGGCGTTGAGCAGGCGGAACAGCGTCGTCTTTTCAGTGTGATCGGGCTGCGCCGGGTAGCCGGGGGCGGGACGGATGCCCCGATAGGGCTCGCCCACCAGCTCGTCGGGCGTGAAGGCCTCGTCCGGGGCATAGCCCCAGAACTCGCGGCGCACGCGCTGGTGCATGAGTTCGGCGAGGGCCTCAGCGAAGCGATCGGCGAGGGCCTTGACGAGGATGGCCGAGTAATCGTCGTTGCGACGCTCGAAACGCTCCGCAATAGCCTGCTCCTCAATGCCGGCGGTGACGACGAAGCCGCCGACATAGTCGGGCTTGCCGGTCTCCAGCGGGGCAACGAAATCGGCCAGCGCCATGCTGGGCTTGTCGCCCGACTTGCTGAGCTGCTGGCGCAGCGTAAATAGGGTTGCCAGCGCGTCGCGGCGGTGGTCGTCGGTGAACAGGCGGATGTCTTCGCCGACGGCATTGGCCGGCCAGAAGCCAATCACCGCCTTCGGACGGAACCACTGCTTCTGCAGGATGTCGGCGAGCATGGCCTGGGCGTCCGCCCAAAGCTGGCGCGCCGCCTCTCCCTGCGCCTCGTCTTCGAGGATGGCGGGATAGCGCCCCTTGAGCTCCCAGGTCTGGAAGAAGGGCGACCAGTCGATGTAGCGGGCGAGGTCACCGAGGTCGAAGTTCTCGAACACCCTGGTGCCGAGGAAGCTCGGGCGCGGAGGGGTGTAGGACGACCAGTCGGGCCGGAAGGCACGGGCCCGTGCCTCCGCAAGCGGCAGGCGCCGCTTCTCGATCTCCCCCTGCGCGTGCTTCTGCGCCACCTTCTCGTATTCGGCGCGGATGTCGGCAATATAAGCCGGCTTCTGGTCCGCGGACAGCAGGCTGGAGACGACGCCCACGGCGCGGCTGGCGTCGTGCACGTAGACGGCCTGCCCGCGGGTATACTGCGGGTGGATCTTCACCGCGGTATGGACGCGACTGGTGGTGGCACCGCCGATCAAGAGCGGGATGTCGAACCCCTCACGTTCCATCTCCGCGGCGACATGCGCCATCTCGTCGAGCGACGGGGTGATGAGGCCGGAGAGACCGATGGCATCGACCTTCTCCGCCTTGGCGGTCTCCAGGATCTTCTGAGCCGGCACCATCACGCCCAGATCGATAATCTCGTAGTTGTTGCAGGCCAGCACGACGCCGACGATGTTCTTGCCGATGTCGTGGACGTCGCCCTTGACGGTGGCCATGAGCACCTTGCCGGCGGCCTTGCGACCACGGGCCGTACCGGCAGCGTCCTTCTCCGCTTCCATGTAGGGGAGGAGATGCGCGACAGCCTGCTTCATGACGCGGGCGGACTTCACCACCTGCGGCAAGAACATCTTGCCGGAGCCGAAGAGATCGCCCACGACGCCCATGCCGGTCATCAGCGGACCCTCGATGACGTGGAGCGGGCGCTCTGCCGCAAGCCGCGCTTCCTCGGTGTCGGCGTCGATGAACTCGGTGATGCCGTTGACGAGGGCGTGGGTGATGCGCTCCTGCACCGGCAGCTCCCGCCAACTGAGGTCGCGCGCCGCCGCTTCCTTGCCGGCGGTGCCCTTGTAGCGCTCGGCTAGGGCAAGCAGCCGTTCGGTGGCATCGTCGCGACGATTGAGGACCACGTCCTCGCACGCCTCGCGCAGTTCCGGGTCGATGGTGTCGTAGACCGCGAGCTGCCCAGCATTGACGATGCCCATGTCCATGCCCGCCTGGATGGCGTGGTAAAGGAAGACCGCGTGCATCGCCTCGCGCACCGGTTCGTTGCCGCGGAAGGAGAAGCTGAGGTTGGACACGCCACCAGAAACATGAACGTCCGGAAGAGTCTCGCGGATCTTTCTCGTGGCTTCGATGAAGTCGACGCCGTAGTTGTTGTGTTCTTCGATGCCGGTCGCGACGGCGAAGACGTTGGGATCGAAAACGATGTCCTCCGCCGGGAATCCAACCTCCTCGGTGAGCAGCCGGTAGGCGCGGGTGCAGATTTCGACCTTGCGCTCCATGGTGTCGGCCTGGCCATCCTCGTCGAAGGCCATGACGACGACGGCGGCGCCGTAGGCGCGAACCAGCCGCGCTGCCTGCAGGAAGGCTTCCTCGCCCTCCTTCATGGAGATGGAGTTCACCAGCGCCTTGCCCTGCACGCGCTTGAGGCCGGCTTCGATCACCGAGAACTTGGAGCTGTCGATCATCAGCGGCACGCGGGCGATGTCGGGCTCGGCGGCCAGCAGGTTGAGGAAGTCGATCATCACCTGCTCGGAATCGATCAGGCCCTCGTCCATGTTGATGTCGATGATCTGGGCGCCGTTCTGCACCTGGTCGCGCGCTACCTCGAGGGCCGCCGGATAGTCGCCGGCGGTGATCAGCCGCCTGAAGCGGGCGGAGCCCGTGACGTTGGTGCGCTCGCCGACATTGACGAAGGGGATCTCGGGCGTGAGCGTGAACGGCTCAAGCCCGGCAAGACGCAGCATCGGCTCGACCTTCGGCACCCGCCGGGGCTTGTAGGGTGCGACGACGGCGGCGAAGGCGCGGATATGGTCGGGAGTGGTGCCGCAGCAGCCGCCCACGATGTTGACCAGCCCCTCGCGCGCGAACTGCTCGAGCTGCGCCGCCATGAACTCGGGGCTCTCGTCGTAGCCCCCGAACTCATTGGGCAGGCCGGCATTGGGATAGGCGCAGACGAAGGTGTCGGCGACGTCGGAGAGCTCGGCGATATGGGCGCGCATGGCGTTGGCGCCGAGGGCGCAGTTGAGCCCGATGGTGAAGGGCCGGGCGTGCCGCACCGAGTACCAGAAGGCGGTCGGCGTCTGGCCCGACAGCGTGCGGCCGGAGAGGTCGGTAATGGTGCCGGAGATCATGATCGGCAGCCGGTTGCCGCGCGCCGCGAAGATGCGTTCGGCAGCGAAGATGCCGGCCTTGGTGTTGAGCGTGTCGGTGATGGTCTCGAACAGCAGCAGCTCCGCACCACCGTCCATAAGGCCCTCGACCGCTTCGGCGTAGGTGGCGACGATCTCGTCGAATGTGACGGCGCGGTGGCCGGGATTGTTGACGTCCGTCGACATCGAGGCGGTCTTGTTGAGGGGGCCGAGTGCTCCTGCGACGAAGCGTCGACGTCCGTCTTCCCGCTCCGCCGCACGGGCAGCTTCCCGCGCCAGCTGCCCACCCGCCAAATTGAGCTCATAGGCCAGCGACTCCATGCCGTAGTCGGCCATGACGATGGAGCTCGAGGAAAAAGTGTTGGTGGCGACGATGTCGGCGCCGGCAAGGAAGTACTGCAGGTGGATGTCGCGCACCGCATCGGGCTGGCTCAGGTTGAGCAGGTCGTTGTTGCCGCGGACGTCCCGCTGCCAGTCCTTGAACCGCTCACCGCGATAGCCGGCCTCGTCCAGGCCGAGGCTCTGGATCATGGTGCCCATAGCGCCGTCCAGTATGAGGATCCGCTCCGCCGCCGCCTGCCGGAGGGCAGCAACGACGTCATCCCCGCGGGGCAGAGTGGCGGCAGTCGGGGCGGATGGGCGGGTATTCATCGCCTAGACCTCGTGAGTCGAAGGAACGCAGGCAAGCCCCGGTGGCGCGAATTCCGGCCACTGAAGCAGATAGAGACATAAAGATGTCTTTATATGATCGGCGCCGACGCGGCAAGCGCTGCCGAAAATGCCTTCAATTTGAGGCAAATTAACCTCGCTGCAACCACGTTGGGCTTCGCTGGACGATGCGCAGAGCCAATTTGGCTAGACTGCGCCCGATGAACGGTGCGGGTGCAAGTTGACGAGATTGCGAATGAACCGGCTTTCGCCGGTGCGGCTGATGGTGCTCGGGGCATTGCTGGCTCCGATGGTCGCGGCCTGCGGCGGCAGTGGTGGTGGCCTCGGCGCCACCGTCAAGCGCGCGGCCTTCACCTCCAAGGAATATGGCGTTGCCGTGTCGCCACGCGTAACGCGCAATCCCAACCCGCCGAGGGGGGGAGGGCGCCAGATGGTCGGTAAGCCCTATACCGTCCGCGGCAAGGTCTACACGCCGCAGGCCAATCCGCAGGGCTATTTGGCACAGGGTACCGCCTCTTGGTACGGTTCCGACTTCCATGGCCGCCGCACCGCCAATGGCGAGATCTTCTCCGCCAATGCCATCACCGGCGCCCACCCGACGCTGCCGCTGCCTTCCTATGTGCGGGTGACCAATATCGACAATGGTCGCTCGGTGATGGTCCGCGTCAATGACCGCGGGCCGTACATCCACGGCCGGATCATGGACCTGTCGCATCGTGCCGCGGACATTCTTGGCTATGTAAACCGCGGCATGGGTAACGTGCAGGTGCAGTATGTCGGCCCGGCGCCACTGGAGGGCGACGACACCCGGATGCTGCTGGCCAGCATCAACCAGGCAACGCCGCTGGAGCGGGGCGCAACGCGGCTCGCCATGGTCGAGCAGCCGGCGCCGACTCCCTCGGTCCATACGATGTCTGTTGCCAGCATTGCGCAGCCCGCCACCAGGAGCCAGGGCGACTATTCCTCTTCGGATCTTGCGACGGACGTGTTGGGGCTCTTCAGTTATGCGGAACGGCAGGAAGCGCAGGTGGCGATCGACAGCGCCCACGCAGCGGTAACGGCCATGGCCAGTCGCGACACCGGCCTGCGGGAGTGGAGCGAATCCGTCGACGAGGAAGCGCGGAACATCCGCCTGCAGATCGGCACCTTCCGGGAGTCGGCAAGGGCAGCAGAGACGGCGACAGTGTTTGCGCGGCTGGCGGCGGTGACCGAGGAGCCGGTGGTGATCGGCGGCCAGATGGCGACACGCCTCGTCGTCACCAAACTGCGACCCGGCGTGACCAGGCGTGACCTGCTGGCACTGGCGCAGGAACTTGGCCTCGACGACATAGTTCTCTATTAGTCGGGGAGGCGGGCCGCACGGTTCCGCCAGCGTTAGAAAACAGGTGCAGACGTGCGTCTCAAGGGTTTTTGGCCAGTACTGGCGATGCTGGGTGCGATGCTGATGCCGGCCTCGGCGCAGGAGTTCGAAACCAAGGCAGAATTCGCTCTGCTGATGGATTATCAATCCGGCACGTTGCTGTTTCACAAAAACGCGGACGAGCCGCTCGAGCCTGCCAGCATGGCCAAGCTGATGACCGTGGCCGTCGTCTTCGACGAATTGCAGCGTGGCCGGCTGTCGATGGACGACGAATTCTTCATCTCGGAACATGCATGGCGCGAGGGTGGCGCCGCCTCGGGCGGTTCCACCATGTTCGCCGAACTCAACTCCAGCGTCTCCGTGTCGGACCTGCTGCGATCCGTGATCATCCAGTCCGGAAACGATGCGGCGATCGCGCTGGCCGAGGGGATCGGCGGGTCGGAGGCTGCATTTGCGGGCATGATGAACCGGTTGGGGGCGGAAATCGGCCTGACCAACTCCAACTTCGTCAACTCGACGGGGCTTCCCGATCCCAATCAGTATTCGACGGCACGAGATCTCGCGACCATTGCACGTTTCCTTATCGCGCAGTTTCCCGAGTACTACCCAATGTTCTCGGAGCCGGAATTCACCTGGAACGGCATTCGGCAGACGAACCGAAACTCTCTGGTGGGGATGGGCATCGGTGTCGACGGGCTGAAGACCGGGCACACAGAGGCTGCCGGTTACGGATCCGTTGTCTCGACGACGGCCAGCGGGCGGCGACTGATCGCGGTGCTGCACGGCCTCGATTCGATGAGCGAGCGTGCCGAGGAGGCGCGGAAGCTGGTTACCTGGGGAACGCGCGGATTTGAGCTGATTCCGGTGTTCGCCGCCGGCGAGGTGGTTGCCTATGCCAATGTTTATGGCGGCGTACAGCCGCAGGTGGGACTTGTCGGAAAGAACGATATCGACCTCTTCATCCCGCGCGGCGCTGAAAATTGCCCCACGGCGACGGTTACCTATACCGGACCGCTGCGACCACCGGTGGCGGAGGGGGCGCCGGTGGCCAACCTCAACGTGATATGCAATGACGTAGTGGTGCAGGTGACGCCGCTCTATGCCGCCGAGGCGGTGGCGGAGGGTGACATCGTCCGCAAGGCGACGGATGCGCTGAAGGAACTGGCGCTGGGTTGGCTGTAGTCTGCAAATGGCAGATCAAGCATCGCCTACCGCCAGTGAGGACGGCCCGCCCATGCTCGACCTGCCTATCCAAGCTCCCGCACGGTTCATCACCTTCGAAGGCGGCGAGGGCGTCGGCAAGTCGACGCAGGTCAAGCGTCTGCTGGATCGCCTGGCGGACAGTACCATCAGCGCCGTGAAAACGCGTGAGCCGGGAGGCACAGCGCGCGCCGAGGCCGTCCGCGCCTTCATCCTCCAGGGCCGTTCCGAGAGCTGGGGGCCGGGCGGTGAGGCGGTGCTGTTCGCGGCGGCCCGCCTCGACCACGTCAAGCAGCTGATCGCACCGAACCTCGCTGCGGGGAAGTGGGTGGTCTCGGATCGCTTTCACGACTCCACTCGGGCCTATCAGGGGCTGACTGGCGGAGTGGACGACAAACTCATCGGGGCTTTGGAGGAGCTGGCGCTCGATGGACACGCGCCGGACCTTACGATCATCCTCGACATGGACCCCGAAGAAGCCTTCCGCCGGGTGCGGGAGCGGGAGGTCGAAGGTGCGCTGCAAGCGACTGGCGATCGCTTTGAGAAGGAAGACCTCGACTGGCACCGGCGGCTGCGCGAGGCCTTCCTTGCCATCGCCGCGGCCAATCCCGAGCGCTGCGTCGTCATTCCCGCCGCCCAGCACGAGGACGCGCTCGAGCAGGAGATCTGGGACACCCTGACGCGGCGCTTTCCGGAACTCCAGGCCCCCGCACAGTGAGCCTGGAGACGGAGCAGCGGGAGCCGGATCAGCTGGCGGGTGTCGATCCACCGGAATACCCGCATGCAGTGATCGGGCATCAGCAGCCGCGAGAGCGGCTGAGCGCGTTGCTGGACGGCGGGCGGCTGCCGGGAGGCATCCTGATGCACGGCCCGCGCGGCATCGGCAAGGCGACCCTGGCTTTCCAGCTGGCGCGGGAGATTTTCGAGAGAACCGGGGACGAGGCGGCGACGCCCGTTGCCGAACAGGTGGCGGCCGGAGGATATCCGAACCTTCGGGTGCTGCGGAAGGCGGCCAAGGAAACCGGCAAGGGCTTCTACACCGCGATCCGGGTGGAAGAGGTGCGGGAACTCGTGGACCGGCTGCACAAGACGCGGGGCAGGGCGGGTCACCGCATCGTCGTCGTGGACGCCATTGACGACTGCAACGTCTCGTCGGCGAACGCACTGCTCAAGATCCTGGAGGAGCCACCACCGGAAACGCTGTTCCTGCTGATCTCGCATCGACCAGGACAGCTGCTGCCGACCATCAGGTCGCGCTGCCAGCAACTGGCCATGCGGCCGCTCGGCGATGACGAGGTCCGGCAGGTGCTGGCGAAGGCGCATCCGGACGCGGCACCGGCGGACATCGACGCCGCCGTGTCGCTGGCCGCCGGACGGCCGCGGCGCGGCCTCGAGGCGCTGCTGCTCGGCAATGCCGAGGGGCTGACGCGGCTTCGGCAGTGGCTTGGCGACCCGGCCACGCCACCGGCGGCCACGCATCTCGCAATCGCCGATATCCTCGCGGCCGATCGCGACGGCGCGCAGGCGCGGTTCGCCCGCGACCTCGTCCTCGGCTGGCTGGCCGAGGAGGCGCGGCAGGCGGCGGGAGCAGGCCCGGCGGGCCGCAGCCGCCTTGCCTCGGCCAGCGAGCTATGGGAGAAGGCGCTCGCGATGTTCGAGGACGCCGACATCTACAACCTCGACGCGCGACAGACGCTGGTCACGCTGTTCGACGCGATCCGCAAGCATGTCTTCAAGCAAATCCAACTGTCCGAGCAACGATGACCGCCGAGACATTCTACATCACGACGCCGATCTTCTACCCGAACGGCGCGCCCCATATCGGGCACGCCTATACGGCGTTGGCAACCGACACTGTGGCGCGCTTCCACCGGCTGGACGGCAAGGACGTCTTCTTCCTGTCGGGGACGGACGAGCACGGCATCAAGATGCTGCAGGCGGCGACCGCCCAGGGCATCAGCCCGATCGAACTAGCGGACCGGAACTCGCAGCAGTTCCGCGACATGCTGGCCGCGCTGAACGTCGTACCTGACGATTTCATCCGCACCACCGAACCACGGCACCACGCAGCCTGCCAGGCGATCTGGCAGCGCATGCAGGACAATGGCGACATCTACCTCGACACCTATTCTGGCTGGTACTCGGTGCGCCAGGAGCAGTTCTTCGACGAGAAGGAGACGACGGTCGGGCCGGACGGCGTGCGCCGTGAGCCGCTGGGTTCGCCGGTCGAGTGGATCGAGGAGGAGAGCTACTTCTTCCGGCTGTCGGCCTACCAAGACCGGCTGCTCGATCACTACGCCAAGCACCCCGAGTTCGTCGCGCCGCAGGAGCGCCGCAACGAGGTCGTGAGTTTCGTGAAGTCGGGGCTGAGGGATCTCTCCATATCACGCACGACCTTCGACTGGGGTATCCAGGTGCCGGGCGACCAGCGCCACATCATGTATGTGTGGGTCGATGCACTGACCAACTACATCACGGCTGCGGGCTTTCCGGACGAAGCCGCGCCGCGGTGGCAATACTGGCCGGCTGACGTGCACATGATCGGCAAGGACATCGTGCGCTTCCACGCGGTCTACTGGCCGGCCTTCCTGATGTCGGCGGGGCTGCCGCTGCCGAAGCGGGTGTTCGCGCACGGCTTCCTGTTCAACAAGGGCGAGAAGATGAGCAAGTCGGTCGGCAATGTCGTCGACCCCTTCGCCATCACCGCCGCTTACGGCATCGATGCGGTGCGCTACTTCTTCCTGCGCGAGACTTCGTTCGGACAGGACGGCTCCTACAGCCACGAGGCCATCATCGGCCGCATCAATTCGGACCTCGCCAACGACCTCGGAAACCTCGCGCAAAGATCGCTGTCGATGGTGGGCAAGCACTTGGAGGGCAGGGTGCCCGAACCCGGCGCGTTCGCCGAAGCCGATTTGGCGATGCTGCAGGCAGCGGATGCGCTGCATGACAGCAGCCGTGAGGCGATGGGCGAACTGGCGATCCACCAGATGCTGGGTGCCATCTGGCAGGTGGTCGCCGACGCCAACCGCTACTTTGCGGCGCAGGAGCCGTGGGCGCTGCGCAAGACCGACCCACAGCGAATGGGGACGGTGCTCTACGTGACGGCCGAGGTGTTGCGGCAGGTCGCCATCCTGCTGCAGGCGGTGATGCCGGACTCGGCTGGACGGTTGCTCGACCTGCTGGGAGTGTCGGCAGAGCAGCGGCAGTACGCGCAACTGGGCGCAGGATCACGGCTTGCACCAGGTTCGACCTTGCCGGCGCCCGAGGGCGTGTTCCCGCGTTACGTCGAGCCGGAAGCGGGCGCCGCGGAAGCCTGATGCTGATCGACTCCCACTGCCACCTCGATTTCGATGCACTGGCGGGTGATCTCGACGGCGTGCTGACGCGGGCCAGGGCAGCGGGCGTCGATGGCATGGTGACGATCTCGACCTTTGTCGACAAATTCGCCGCCATTGCTGCCATTGCCGAGGCATACGAGAACGTCTGGTGCTCGGTGGGCACGCATCCGCACAATGCGGACCAGGAACTGCATGTCGAGACGCCGGACCTGGTGCGGCTCAGCGAGCACCCGAAATGCATCGCGATCGGCGAGGCGGGGCTCGACTATTTCTACGACAACGCGCCGCGCGAGGCGCAGGCGACGGGACTACGCCGGCACATCGCCGCGGCGCGGATCACTGGGCTGCCGCTGGTGATCCACAGCCGGGCCGCCGACGACGACATGGGCACCATCCTCGAGCAGGAAGCGGAGCGGGGGCCGTTCCCCTTCGTGCTGCACTGCTTCACCGCCGGCATGGAGCTGGCGAGGCGCGGCCTCGCTCTCGGCGGCTACGTCTCGTTCTCTGGGATCATCACCTTCAAGAATGCCGAGGAAATTCGCGAGGTGGGGAAGGCGGTGCCGGCAGATCGTTACCTGGTGGAGACCGACGCGCCGTACCTGGCGCCGATTCCGCATCGCGGGCAGCCGAACGAGCCGAGCTTCGTCCGTCACACGGCCGAGCGCCTGGCGGAGTTGCGCGGCATCAGCCTCGAGCAGCTCGGCGAAGAGACGACGACCAATTTCGGGCGGCTTTTCGCCAAATCCGGTATCCGCTGATGGCGCCGGCCGAACGCATCGTCGCGACCATCATGGGCTGCGGTTCCTCCGGCGGCGTGCCGCGGATCGGCGGCAACTGGGGCGATTGCGACCCTGAGGACAGCCGCAATCGGCGGCGGCGCTGCTCGCTGCTGCTCGAAGGCTGGTCCGGCGACGGCACCGCGCCCACCCGCATCATCATCGACACCGGCTGCGACCTGCGCGAGCAACTGCTCGACGCCGGGGTGGAACGCGTGGATGCCGTCTTCTACACGCATGAGCACGCCGACCATACGCACGGCATCGACGATCTCCGGGTGCTGGCCCTGAACGACCAGCGCCGGGTCGAGGTCTATTTCAGCCAGGAAGCCGCCAACCGGATCGTGCCGAGCTTTGCCTATTGCTTCACGGCGCCGCCCGGCAGCGGCTATCCGCCGATCCTCAACCAGAACCTGATCGAGCCGGGCGATCCGGTCGCGGTCGACGGTCCCGGTGGCACCATCGACGTGCTGCCATTCCTGCAGGACCACGGCGACATCCAGTCGCTCGGCTTCCGCGTCGGCAACTTCGCCTATTCCTGCGACCTCAGCGGCATTCCCGACCAGTCGAAGGCGGCAGTAAGCGATCTCGAAGTCTGGGTTCTGGACGCGCTGCGGCCGACGCCGCATCCGAGTCATCTGAGCCTGCCGGAATCGCTTGAGCTGATCGAGCGCATGGCACCGCGCCAGGCCGTACTCACCAATCTCCACATCGACCTCGACTACGCCGGCACCGATGCGCAGACGCCGGAGCATGTCCGGCCAGCCTATGACGGGCTTCGCATCGATGTGACGCGCGGGGAAATTCTCAGCCCCCGATAAGGGTTTGTAGCGTGAGGGGGCTGTGTTACGTGAACCGTTTGCCCGAGACGTACTAAGCAATAGTTCCATAATATATCTTATGCGAATGCGTGATGCGGGGTACCGGCGCCGCCAGCACACCCTCTTCCCAGTGCTTCTGTAAGGCGAAACCGGGAGAACCATTTGGCCGCTGTTGCGTTGGGTCTGACTTGGCACAAAAATCGAGCAAGGGGCGAACGACATGCAGGAACCGGACCCCGCTGCTGCCACGGATGCTACCGTGCAGCTGGCGGTCTTGACCGACTTCGACGGTACATTGGTGGACATCGCCGAGACGCCGGACGCCGTGGAGGTTCCAGCAACATTGCCCGAACTGCTCGCCAATGCCGCCGATGAACTCGGCAGCGCCTTTGCCGTCATCAGCGGCCGCACCATTGCCGACATCGACCGCTTTCTAGCACCCGAAAATTTTGCCGTTGCCGGCAGCCATGGCATCCAGCGGCGTCGCGCCGACGGCAGCATGCAGCCGGTAGACGAGAGGCTCGTCGCGGGTGCCGCACGAGTGGCGGCCCGCCTGCAGCCCTTGGTAGCCGCCAATCCGTCATTGCTGCTGGAGACGAAGGATGGTGCCGTCGCCCTGCACTACCGACGGGAGCCCGAACTGGCCGAGGCGTGCCAGGAGGCGATTGCGGCGGCAATCGCCGAGGAGGACGACTTCTCCCTGGTGGCAGGAAAGATGGTTATCGAGGCGCGGCCAAAGGGTATAAGCAAGGGGACGGCCCTGCGTGCCTTCATGCTCGAGGAGCCATTCCTCGGCCGCACGCCGGTCTTCATCGGCGACGACACGACCGACGAGGACGCGTTCGTGGCGGCGCAGGAGATGGGTGGCGTCGGCATCAAGCTGGGCGCCGGTGAGACGGCCGCGCGCTTGCGGATCGCCAATATCGCCTCCGTGCACGCGTTGATCCGCGGGCTCGGGCAGCTGGCGAACCAGGAGCGGTCCGGCAAGGACCGGTAGATCGGGGGGCACGCAGATGGGCAGACTGATCGTCGTATCGAACCGCACACCAACCAAAGGGCCGGCGGCCGGCGGCCTGGCAGTGGCACTGAGCAACACCCTGAAGGAGCGCGAGGGCTTCTGGTTCGGATGGTCGGGGAAGCTGGTTGAAAAGCCGTCCAAGACGGCAGAGTTCGAGAACATCGAGGGTATCGAGGTCGGGAAAATCGATCTCACCCGCGACGATCACCAAGCCTATTATTCCGGCTTCTCCAACTCCATCCTGTGGCCGAGTTTCCACCTGCGACTGGATCTCGCGACCATCGAGGGATACTGGTACGAAGGCTATCGGCGGGTGAACGCGCAGTTCGCCGCCGCACTGAAGCCGCATCTGCGGTCGGACGATGTGGTCTGGGTGCATGACTATCATCTGATCCCGATGGCGGCGGAACTGCGAAAGCTAGGGGCCCGCAACCGCGTCGGCTTCTATCTCCACATCCCCTTCCCCACCGTCGACGCATTCTATGCTATTCCGCACTACGACGACCTGATGCGGGATCTCGCTTGCTATGACCTGGTGGGCATGCAGGCGGAACGTGACGTCACCGCATTCCACGAGTTCGCAGAGCACCGGTCGCCGGCCATGCTTTCGGATCGGCCCGCAAAAGCGTTCGACTTCTCGAATACGGAGGTCGCGGCCTTTCCGATCGGTTCGGATCCGGATGCCTTCGCCAGGCTCTCCGTCAGTCCCGCGGCCACCAAGCTCGTGAGGCGCATGGAGCGGATGCTGGGCGATCAGGACCTCATCCTCGGTGTCGACAGGCTAGATTATTCCAAGGGACTGCCGCAGCGTGTCGAGGCCTATGAAAGGCTGCTGGCCAACAACAACAACCTCCGACGCC
Source organism: Devosiaceae bacterium (assembly GCA_035998685.1). GTDB lineage: Bacteria > Pseudomonadota > Alphaproteobacteria > Rhizobiales > Devosiaceae > Devosia_A. The sequence continues at coordinate 63,860 of DASYHK010000023.1, forward strand.
GGGTGCACCTCCTTCAGGTGGCGCCGCCATCACGCGACACGATCAAGGAATACCAGGAGATCAGCAACACGCTGGACGCCATGGTCGGGCGCGTCATGGGTCGGTTTGCCGAGCCCGACTGGCAACCCCTCACCTACGTCAAGCGCGCCTATGGCCAGCCGAGCCTCGCCGGGCTCTACCGCCTCGCAAAGGTCGGGCTGGTGACGCCGCTCCGTGACGGCATGAACCTCGTGGCGCACGAATATGTCGGGTCACAGGACCCGGAGGACCCGGGCGTGCTGGTGCTCTCGCGCTTCGCCGGAGCCGCCGAGATCTTCGAAGACGCGCTGCTGGTGAATCCGTTCGACACCAGCGAGACGGCCGAGGCGCTGCGCCTTGCCCTGGAGATGGGGCTCGAGGAACGCCAGCAACGCTGGCAGCGGCTCAATGCCGCCGCCCATCGCTTCAGCGTCGGCAACTGGGCGAAGTCCTTCCTCGGACGCCTGCTGCCGCGCAATGGCGTCGAGGCCTCAGGTTCTGGCACCACCCGCGATCTCCACCCCGCCGCATAGTTTCCCGCTGCGGCTGGAGCAGCGCCGGACCTGCTATAAGCTCCGGGTGCGATTCCGCTGCTGGAGGCCAGACGCCGATGCAACCTTCCCGCGACCTGTCACGCCTGATCGAGATCATGGCGGCCCTGCGCAATCCTGAGGGCGGCTGTCCCTGGGATCTCGAGCAGGATTTCGCCAGCATCAGGCACTACACGATCGAGGAGGCGTACGAGGTTGCCGATGCCGTCGAGCGCGAGGACTTCGAGGACCTGCGCGATGAACTGGGGGACCTGCTACTGCAGCCGGTCTATCACGCCCAGATGGCAAAGGAGCGCGGGCTCTTCGATATCGGCGACGTCATTCAGGCCATCACCGAAAAGCTGATCCGGCGCCACCCGCACGTCTTTGGCGAGGCGGCAGCCGCGAGTGCTGGCGGCGCCAAGGCGAAGTGGGAAGAGATCAAGAGCGACGAGCGGGCCCGCAAGGCGGCCAGACGCGCGGCGTCGTCCTCCGTGCTCGACGACGTGGCGCATGCCCTGCCCGCCCTGGCGCGGGCCGAGAAGCTGAGCAAGCGGGCGGCCACCGTGCAGTTCGACTGGCCGGATTGGCGCCAGACGCTCGACAAGGTGCGCGAGGAACTGGATGAGGTAGCCGAGGTGGCAGAGCGGGGCGAGCAGAACAAGGTCGCGGAGGAGATCGGCGACCTGCTGTTCGCAGCGGCAAACCTGGCGCGCAAGCTGGGGGTCGATCCGGAGGCGGCGCTCAGGGATGCGAACTGCAAGTTTACCCGCCGCTTCCACTATGTGGAAGAGCGGGCGCAGGCCGATGGCGTGCCCATCGCGGAAGCGGGACTCGCGCGGCTGGACGGGTACTGGAACGAGATCCGGGTACGCGACCGGGGCTGAGAGTCAGGCGGCATCCGGACTTTCGAAGCGCCCGGCGAAGCGCTGGGCGAAGGCGGCCTTGTGACGGGGTTCGACGCGTACCTCGAACACCTGTCCCTCGTCGTCGGATTCGGCGCGGCCGATAACTTCGGCATGGCCGTAGAGCCAGCCCACCTCGGCGCCCTCGGCATGGGAAATGCGGACGCGATAGGTGCGGCTACCGGCGGTCAGCGCCTGCTCGATAGCGTGGCGCAGCGGTTCCAGCCCCTCCCCGGTCCTGGCGGAGACGGGAACGGTCGCAGCGACAGGTCCTGCCGGCGCGGCAGCATCGTTTCCCTGCCCTGACAGCAGATCGATCTTGTTCCAGACCTCGATGAAAGGCACCGCGTCGGCAGAAACGCCGAGGTCGCCGAGGACCTTGAGCACGTCACGCGCCTGTGCGGGGTGATCCGGGTTGGCGATGTCGCGGACATGGAGGATGACGTCGGCGTCGACGACCTCCTCCAGCGTGGCGCGGAAGGCGGCCACCAGTTCCGTCGGCAGGTCGGCGACGAAGCCGACGGTATCGGAGAGCATCACCTCGCGCCCGTGCGGCAGCTCGATCTTGCGTACCGTCGTGTCGAGGGTCGCAAAGAGCAGGTTCTCGGCGAAGACCCCTGCCCCGGTCAGGCGGTTGAAAATGCTCGACTTTCCGGCGTTGGTGTAGCCGACGAGAGCGACCACCGGGAACGGCACGTCGTCGCGACGGCCCTTCTGCTGGCTGCGGGTGCGGCGAATTTTGTCGATGCGCTGCTCGAGCAGGACGATACGATCCTGCAGCTGCCGGCGGTCGCTCTCGATCTGGGTTTCACCGGGCCCACCAAGGAAGCCGAAGCCGCCGCGCTGCCGCTCGAGGTGGGTCCAGGAGCGGACGAGGCGGCTCTTCTGGTAGTTGAGATGTGCCAGTTCGACCTGCAGCACGCCCTCGCGCGTGGCGGCCCGTTCGCCGAAGATCTCGAGGATCAACGCCGTACGATCGAGCACCTTGGCGCCCGTCTCGCGTTCGAGGTTGCGCTGCTGGATCGGCGTGAGCGACGTGTCGACGAGCAGCAGCTCCACTTCTTCGGCCTCGACGCGTGCGGCAATGGTCTCGACTTGGCCGCCGCCGATAAAGGTGGCTGGCCGGACGGCGCGAACCCGCACTACCTCGGAGAAGGCGATGTCGAGATCGATGGCAGCAGCCAGGCCTTCGAATTCCGCCTGGCGTGCCTCGGTGCCGTGGGTTGCCGCCACGCCGCGCACCTCCGGCACGACCAGACCCGTCCGCGTGCGGACGGCGCGCTGGTCAACAAGCCCCTGTCGGCCACGCAGGTGGCCGTTCTCGTCGTCGTTGTCGTCAGTCATTGGGGCCGTCAGGCCTCCGCCACGTGTTCCGGATCGAACAACTGGATCGGTGCACCAGGCATGATGGTGGAGATCGCATGCTTGTACACCAGCTGGCTCTGCGCATCTCGCCGCAGCAACAGGCAGAAGTTGTCGAACCAGGTGATAACGCCCTGCAGCTTCACTCCGTTCACCAGGAAAATGGTGACGGGGACCTTCTGTTTGCGCACGTGATTGAGGAAAGCATCCTGCAAGTTCTGGGATTTCTCGCCGGGCATCGTGGGCCTCTTTTGCGGATGAAAATCGGTAAGGGAATCGGCAATAGGGCCGCCGCCTGGCCCTGCCCCCAAAGTCAGTCTTATGCTCCGCTCGCCACCACTATGGCATATTCCATTTTGCATGCCTACCCGGTGGACCGGTGCTACATCCCCAAGGACTTGATCTTGCGGTGCAAAGCGCTGCGTTCCATGCCGACGAACTCGGCGGTACGGGAGATGTTGCCGCCGAAGCGCTCGATCTGGGCAAGCAGGTACTGGCGTTCGAACACCTCCCGGGCCTCACGCAGCGGCAGGCTCATCAGATGCGCGGAGGCATCGGTATCCCCCACCGTTGGCAGCACCTCGCCGATATCCGAAGGCAGCAGCGAGGCCGTGATGATGCCGTCCACCGGAGCCTGGTCCTTGACGAGGATCAGCAGGCGCTCGATGGAATTGCGGAGCTGCCTGGCATTCCCAGGCCAGTCCTGCGCCTGCAGCACGGCGACGGCATCCTCGCCGACGCTGAGGCTGCGGAGGTTGTGGATGCGGCAGAGGTCCTCCATGAACACCCGAACCAGCGGCGGCACGTCCTCCCGGCGCTCGCGCAGCGGCTGCAGGTGCAGCGGCACGATCGACAGCCTGTGGAACAGGTCGGAGCGGAACTGCCCCTCCTCGATCAGCTGCGCGACGTTCTGCGAACTCGAAGAAATGATCCGCACGTCGATCGGTACCGACACCGCGCCTCCGACGCGGTTGAACTTGTTCTCGACCAGGGTGCGCAGCAGCGCCGCCTGAGCGGCGGCCGGCAGCGCGGCAACTTCGGAAAGATAGAGCGTGCCGCCATGAGCGCGCTCCAGGGCCCCCACCTCGGTGCGGAGGGTACCGGTCTTTTCCCGGGTTTCCCGGCCGAACAGCACCACCAGCGCCTCGTCGGGCGAGTAGAGGGAGCAGTTGATCTCGACGAAGGGTGCATCCGCCCGCGGGCTTCGCTGATGGATGAGCCGAGCGCAGAGGCCCTTGCCGGCGCCGGAGGGACCGGAAATGAAGATGCGCGAATTGGTGGGGGCCGATTTCTCGATCACCCCCTTCACCTGCTGCAGAGAAGGGGAGTTGCCGACCATGTCGATGTTGCGGCTGGAGCGCTCGCGCAGGTCGGCCACTTCGGATTTGAGGCGGGTCGCTTCCATGGCGCGCTGCGTGATGAGCAGCAGCCGGTCGATCTTGAAAGGTTTCTCGATGTAGTCGTAGGCGCCGCGGCGGATGGCGGACACGGCGGTCTCGACATTGCCGTGGCCGGATATCATCACCACCGGCATGTCCGGGTGCTGGGTCTGGAAGACATCCAGCAGCTGCAGGCCGTCGAGGCGTGACGCCTGCATCCAGATGTCGAGAAAGACCAGGCTCGGCCGGCGGCGCGCAATCTCGTTGAGACCGGAATCGGCGTCATGAGCCTGTCGGGTCTCGTAACCTTCATCCTCCAGGATGCCGGCAATGAGATCCCGGATGTCGTCTTCGTCGTCGATGATGAGAATATCGCGGGCCATCAGGTGTTTCCAACCGCCAATTGCGGTTCCTCCTCATACGCGTTTGCGGATATCGCCCCACCCGCTGCCGCCGCAACCGGTCTTCCGGCTGAAGCGGTTCGTCCGCCACCGGCCGCGGCTGCCGGAGGCGTACCCGTATCCTGCCGCGACAGCGGCAGCGTGAAAGCGAAGCAGGCACCGACGCGGCCACTGGCGTCGGGCTCGGCGTCGACCAGTTCGACCTTGCCGCCGTGCTGTTCGATGATTTTGGCGACGATGGCGAGGCCGAGCCCGGTGCCCTTCTCGCGCGTGGTCATATAGGGCTCGAGCAGCCGCTGGCGATTGTCCCGCGGCCAGCCCTTGCCATTGTCGCTCACCGAGACCCGCACGAAATCGTCCTCGATGACCGCGGACGCCACGATGAGTGGATTCTTGATGGCTTCGAGGCCGGCGCCCTCGATCGATTCCACGGCATTCTTGATCAGGTTGGTCAGGCACTGGCTGATCAGCCGCTTGTCGAACCAGGCGGAGATCGGCTGCTCCGGCAGGTCCATGTCGATGGTGACCTCCGGCATGCGCACGCTCTCGAGGAACACCGCCTGGCGGATGGTGTCCGACAGGTCACCCTGTTCGAGCGTCGCCGCCGGCATGCGGGCAAAGGACGAGAACTCGTCGACCATGCGGCCGATGTCTCCGACCTGGCGGACAATGGTATTGATGCACTTGTCGAACACCTCGAAGTCGTCGCTGAGCTTGCTCGCGTAACGGCGGCGGAGGCGTTCGGCCGAGAGCTGGATCGGCGTCAGTGGATTCTTGATCTCGTGGGCGATGCGGCGGGCGACATCGGCCCAGGCGCCGGTCCGCTGGGCGGAGAGCAGATCGGTGATGTCGTCGAGCGTGATGACGAAGCCCTTGCTCTCGGTCATCGTGCCCTCACGAGTGAGTTGCACCTGGTAGGTGCGGTAGTCCGGTCCGGAGCCGATCTCGATCTGGTCGCGGATCTGGCCGCGCCGCGAGGACTTGGCGCGCTCGATGATCGGGGCGAGGGCCGGGATCACCTCGTCGATGCGATCGCCGATCAGCGAGATCTCGTCGCGCCCGACCATCTCGCCGGCGCGGGCGTTGACCAGCGTGATGGCACCGAACGGATCGAGCCCGATGATGCCTGCGGACACGCCCTCCACCACGGCCTCGGTGAACTGGCGCCGCTTCTCGTTCGTCTCATTGGCCTCCACCAGGGCCAGCCGCTGGTGCTTGAGCTGCTGGGTCATGGTGTTGAAGCGGTTGAGGAGATCGCGGAGATCCCCCCTGCCCTTCTGCACCGGCACCTGGACGTCGAGGTCGCCGTCGCTCACGCGGTTGGAGGCGATCATCAGGTTTCGGATCGGATCGACGAAGCGGTTGGCGAGCGCGATGCCGATCCAGAGGGCAGCGAGCAGCAGCACCAGAGCGAGGCCGATATACATGATGGTGAAGGTGATCTGGAACACCAGCCGGTTGGACTCGTACTGGCGGTATTCCGAGATATTGTCGTCGGTCAGCCGCATGAACTCGAGCACCTCGGGATCCACCGGACGGGCGACGAACAGGAACATGTCCTCGTAGCCGCGCAATTTCACGACCGACCCGACGAGATTGGTACTGCCGGGGGCGATCATCGTCGGCGCGCCTTCCTCGACGCCGGCGGTCAGCCCCTCAGGGACGCGCGGGGGCGTGCCCTGGACATTGATCTGGGCCCGGAGCAGCGTGTCTCCGGCGGGGTTGATGAGCGAGGTGAACGGCAGCGAGCGGGTCACCGCCAGCGCCGTCAGGATGCGCTGGAACCTGACCGGATCGCTTTCATAGGTGTCCCGCGCCTGCTCGAGTTCGGTCGCGACCCAGATGATGTCGTCCCGTAGCACCTGGGCATGCTCGAGCATGTAGGAGCGGGCGACGAGACGTGAGCTCTCGACCATGGTCCGGGTGCGCTCAGAGAACCACTGGTCGAGCCCCTGGTTGAGCGAAATGGTCGCAACCACGGCCACCAGTGCGGCGGGTACCGCGGCCACGACCGCGAACATGGTGACCATCCGCACCTGCAGCCCCGCCCCCGCCTCGCGCCGGAAGCGCGCCTGCAGCAGCAGCGTCGCCTCGGTCAGCACCAGCGCAATGACCAGCAGCACCAGCAGGCCGTTGACGATCCAGATCAGCGTCCAGACCTCCGGCGTCGGCTCGATGTCCGTGGCGCCGGTCATGATCAGGAAGGAAGCGGAGGAGACGATGACGGAGAGCAGGACCACGAACAGCCCGAGCGTGCGAACCGCCTGCTTGCTGGTGCCACGGAACAGCGGCGGGCGCAGCTTCGGCGGCGCGGGCGCGTCGGCGGGTTCCGGCAATGTCGCGCTGGGCGTGGCGTGCATCAGGGGACCAGTTCTAGGGCAGTACGCGGCGCCGAGTGTGGCCCAGCCGGTGCCACCCTTCAAGACAAATGTTGCCAAAATGTGACACCAGCGCCTTTACAGCCGGCCGCGCCGGCAGCTCAGCCCTGGCGGCGGGACTGCTTCACGATCTCGATGCTGTGCATGCGGATCTTCTTGCGCAGGGTGTTGCGATTGAGCCCGAGGAGCTCCGCGGCGCGAATCTGGTTGCCCCCGCAGGCATTGAGGGACATAGCGATCAGCGGCGCCTCGACGCGGTCGATGATGCGCTGGTAGAGGCCGGCCGGTGGCAGGTTGGGCTCGTGCTCGCGCAGCAGCTGGGCGACGTGGCTCTCAACGGCCGTGGCGACGTCGGCAGGGCCGACATTGCCGCTGACGGGCTGGCGGTCGGAGATGTTGAGCTCGTTCTGCACGATCTCAAGCGAGATGCTCTCGTCAGCATAGAGGGCGGCCAGCCGACGCACCAGATTCTCCAGCTCGCGGACATTGCCCGGCCACGAATAGCTCTGCATGAGGCGAATGGCGTCGGGAGCGATCGACTTGACCGGCTCTCCCTCGTTCTGCGCCGCGTGCAGGAAATGGTGGACGAGATCCCCAATGTCGTCGACGCGCTCGCGGAGCGGCGGCAGGCGGATGGGGACGACGTTGAGGCGGTAGTAGAGGTCTTCGCGGAACAGGCCCTGGCGGATCATCTGGCTGAGATCGCGGTGGGTGGCGGCGACGATGCGGACGTTGGACTTGATGGCGGTGCGGCCGCCGACCATCGTGTATTCGCCCTCCTGGAGCACGCGCAGCAGCCGGGTCTGCGCCTCCATCGGCATATCGCCTATCTCGTCGAGGAACAGGGTACCGCCCTCGGCCTGCTCGAAGCGGCCCGAGGAGCGGGCGGTGGCTCCGGTGAAGGCGCCCTTCTCGTGGCCGAAGAGCTCGGCCTCGATCAGGTCGCGCGGGATGGCGGCCATGTTGATGGCGACGAAGGGGCCGTTGCGGCGCTTGCCGAAGTCATGAAGGGCGCGGGCCACCAGTTCCTTGCCGGTGCCGCTCTCGCCGGTGATCATCACCGTGAGGTCGGTCTGCATCAACCGCGCCAGGGCACGGTAGATGTCCTGCATGGCGGCGGAGCGGCCGACCAGCGGCATGGATTCGCCGGGACTTTCGGGTTTGCGGGTGCTGGCGGCGGGCTTCTTGGCGTCGGCAAGGGCACGCGCCACCACCGATAGCACCTCGGTGATATCGAACGGCTTGGGCAGGTACTCGTACGCGCCCAGCTCGTTCGCGCGGATCGCCGTCATGAAGGTGTTCTGCGCACTCATCACGACAATCGGCATTTCGGCCCGCAGCTTGCGGATCTTGGGCATGATCTCGAAGGCGTTGCCGTCGGGCATGGCGACGTCGGTGATCAGCAGGTCCCCTTCCCCGCGGCTGACCCAGTTCCACATGGTCGAGAGATTGCCGGTCGGCCGCACCTCGTAGCCGGCCCGGGTCAGTGCCTGGTTGAGCACCATCCGGATGGCGGAATCGTCGTCGGCAAGGAGAACTACGTGGCTCATTGGGCGAGGGCCTTTCCGGAATCCGGCGCCACGGCTTCGCTGGCGACCGGCAGCAGGATGCGGAAGCGCGTGCGACCGGGGCGGCTTTCGCTGTCGATGACACCCCCATGATCGCCGATGATCTTGGCGACCAGGGCGAGGCCGAGCCCGGAGCCGTTCACTTTTGTCGATACGAACGGGTCGAAGAGAATGGGCAGCAGCTCGGGCGGCACGCCGGGCCCGTTATCCTCGATGACGATCTCCAGCGGCAGCGAGATGCGCTGGCTCACGCCCTGCACCGAAATGCGGATGCCGGGGCGAAATGCCGTGGAGAAACTGATCTCCGGTTTCTGCGTGCGATCAAGCGCTTCCGCCGCGTTCTTCACCAAGTTAAGGAACACCTGGACGAGCTGATCGCGGTTGCCGAGCACCGGCGGGAGCGACGGGTCGTAGTCCTCATTGAAGGTGATGCCTCGGGCGACGCCGTTGCTGGCCAGCAGCTTCACCCGATCGAGGATAACATGGATGTTGATCGGCTCGCGGTCCATCGGCCGGTCGTCTCCGAACACCTCCACCCGGTCGATGAGGTCGACGATTCGATCGGTTTCCTCGCGGATCAGCCGGGCCAGCGGCAGCTCCTCCGAGGTGACGCTTTGCTCAAGCAGTTGCGCCGCGCCGCGAATGCCGGAGAGCGGGTTCTTGATCTCGTGGGCGAGCATCGAGGCGAGGCCGGTGACCGAGCGAGCGGCGCCGCGGCTGACCAGCTGCCGGTCGATCTTGTCGGCCATGGTCCGCTCCTGGAAAACGAGCGCCACCCTGCCCTCCAGTTCCGCGATGGGACTGGCGAAGACGTCGACCACGCGATCGTCGGCAGCGTCGCCGAAGCGCGAGGAGCCGACCCGGAGCCGGTATTCGGTCATCGGCGCACGCCGCTCCGCGACCGCCCGCACGAGCCCGGTGATCGGCGAGCCGAAGGCAATCAGGTCCTCGAGGCGCTGCCGCCGGAGGACGCTGAGCGAGGCGCCGAAGAAGGCTTCGGCGGCATAGTTGACGAAGACGATGGTGTTGTCGTCGTCACAGACGATGACCGGCTGCGGGAGAGCCTGCAGCACGGAAATCGAAAGTGCCCCCAGATCCTCGCTCATGCGGCCAACCTCCGCTCGCAGCCATAGATCTTGGGGATCATGGCGAAGACTGCCCGTGGCTCGTCGCCGGCCAGGAGGGCGGTGCGGAAGGGTTTGTCGAGCTCGATGGCCGCCGCACCAAGATACCAGTCGAGGTGCTTGCGGGCGACACGGACGCCGACGGAGGTGCCGTATTCGGAGAGCATTGCCTCGTAGTGCTCCTGCACCAGCTCGGCCAGGGCGCTGCCGACCGGAGCCGATGGTGCGGAGGTTCCCGCAAGTTCGGCACCGATCTGCCCGACCAGCCACGGCTGCCCCTGCGCGCCGCGGCCGATCATGACTGCGGCGGCTCCGGAGAGCAGCAGCGCCTGCCGTGCAGCGGCAAGATCGACGATGTCGCCGTTGACGACAACCGGGACACCCACCGCATCGACCACGGCGCGGATCGGTGCCCAGCGGGCGCTGCCCTTGTAGAACTGCTGCCGGGTGCGGCCGTGCACGGTGATCATCTGTACGCCCGCATCGACCGCCCGCCGCGCCAGCTCCGGCGCATTGATCGAGTCGTCATCCCAGCCGAGCCGCATCTTGAGGGTCACGGGAACGGCTGTCGCGGCGACGACCGCCTCCACTAGCTTCAGCGCCTCGTCGGGAACCCGCATCAGCGCCGACCCGGCATAGCCGTTGGTGACGCGCTTGGCCGGGCACCCCATATTGATATCAATGATGTCGGCTCCGGCGGCGGCAGCGATCTCCGCACCACGAGCCATCCACCGAGCCTCGCAGCCGGCGAGTTGCACGACATGCGGCAGCTTGCCGGATTTGCCGAGCCTGCGGACCATATCCTGGTGACCTGTGCCGAGGGCAGCACTGGCGATCATCTCGGAGACGACGAGACCGGCGCCGAAGCGCTCGGCAATGCGACGCATCGGTGCATCGGTGATTCCGGACATCGGGGCGAGGAACGCCCGGTTCGGCAACTCGAGACCGCCGATGGTCAAACCGCAGGCAAACTCAGCCACCAGGTGCACCAGAATTATTCAGCTGTGGAATTTGCCCGCACAATAGTCAAAACCGCCGACGGCGCAACTGCTTCCTTGGCGGGCACTTGCCGCTGCCGGATGCTGCCGCTAGAGGTCAGGCCCCGCAACTTAGCGCGCAGATTGTGACGCCGGAACGACCGTGAGCCGCCGCAAGACCACCGCCGCCATCGTCGTAGCAGCCGGCCGTGGCGAGCGCGCCACGACCAGCGCCTCGTCGCTGCCGAAGCAGTATCGGCTGGTGCATGGCGTGCCGGTCATGGTGCGGGCGATCCAGGCGCTGCTCGAGCTCGAGACAATCGACTGGGTGCTGCCGGTGATCCACGCGGAGCACACGGCCTTCTTTGATGCGCTGGGACTGGATGATCCGCGGATTTTGTCGCCGGTCGCCGGTGGGGCGCACCGGCAGGAATCGGTGCGGGCGGGGCTGGAATCGCTGTCGGCACTCCAGCCCGACCTGGTGCTGGTCCACGACGCGGCGCGGCCCTTCGTGGAGGCGGCGGTGACGGCGGGGGTGATCACGGCGCTGGAGGGAGCGGATGCTGCCCTGCCGGCGGTCGCGGTCACCGACACCATCAAGCGGTCGGTCGACGGGCGGACGGTGACGGCAACTGAAGACCGGCATACGCTGTTCGCGGCGCAAACGCCGCAAGGCTTCCGATTCCCACAGATCCTCGCGGCCCACCTGCGGGCCGCACCGCTGCCGCGGCAGTTCACCGACGACGCGGCGATCGCCGAATGGGCCGGACTGTCGGTGGTGCTGACGCCGGGGAGCGGCGGCAATATCAAGATCACCCACCCGGAGGACTTCGATCGGGCGGGAACGGGGAAAGGCGGAGGTAGGATGGAAACCCGCGTTGGGACCGGCTTTGACGTACATGCCTTCGCCGAGGGAAATGCGGTCTGGCTCGCCGGTGTCGAGATCGCTCATACGCGACGCCTCTCGGGCCACTCGGATGCCGACGTCGGGCTGCATGCCCTCGCCGATGCAATCTATGGCGCACTGGCCGAAGGCGATATCGGCCGCCACTTCCCGCCCAGCGACCCACAGTGGAAGGGCGCCGACTCGGCGCAGTTCCTGAAGCATGCGGCAGAGCTGGTGGCGAAGCGCGAGGCACGCATCGTCAACCTCGACCTGACGCTGATCTGCGAGGCACCGAAGATCGCCAGGCATGCCGCGGCGATGTGCGAAGCCATCGCCGGAATCTGCGGCATTGCGCCGGGGCGGGTCTCGGTGAAGGCGACGACCAGCGAGCGGCTGGGCTTCACCGGCCGCGAAGAGGGCATTGCCGCGATGGCGACGGCCAGCATCGAGATGCCTAGGGGGGACTGAGATGCAGATGCCGGCAGAGATCGCTGCGCTGGCCGCCGAGGTCATTGCAAAGCTCACGGGCCACGGGTTGACCGTCGCCACCGCAGAGAGTTGCACCGGTGGGCTCCTGGCCGGTGCGCTTACCTCCGTTCCCGGCTCCTCGGACGTGGTCTATGGCGGCTTCGTCACCTACGCCAACGAAGCCAAAATCGCGATGCTCGGCGTACCATTCGGGTTGCTGCGCCAGCATGGGGCCGTGTCGAAGGAAGTGGCGATGGCCATGGCCGAAGGCGCACAGGCGGCGGCAGGCACGCATCTTGCCATCGCCATCACCGGCGTTGCCGGTCCCGGGCAGTCGGAGAAGAAACCGGCCGGGCTGGTGCATATCGCGGTCGCCAGCGAGGCCGGCACGCGGCACCTCCGCAAGCAGTTTTCCGGGCTCGACCGGGACGGCGTGCGGCAGGCGACGGTCCTCGCCGCGCTCGAACTGCTTCTGAAAGGTGCCGCTCAGCGGTAGCGGCGCTGCGCCTCCTCGACGAAAGCGTCGAGAATCTCGTCCTGTTTGGCGGCAAAGGCCGGCTCAGCGACCGCCGCGATCAGCGGGTTGTTGATCTTGAAGTCGATGCTGAAGCGAACGCAGGTTCCGGTGCCTTCGGGCTCGAACACCCACTTGCTGTCGAGGTGCGAAAACGGCCCGTCGACGGCATGCGCGGTGATCGTCCGGCTGGCGGGGTCGGCATGGACGCGGCTGGTATAGGACTGCGTCAGCGGGCCAAAGCGGATGGTCATGCGCGCGTAGCGGATGTCCTCCGTCGTGCCTTGGTCGCGCTCAACCTTCATCTTCGCGCAATTGGGGATGAAGCGCGGATAGGCCGCAAGATCCGCCACGAGGTCATACATCTGTTCCGGAGCATGCGGAACGTGGCGCTCGAAGTCGAGGTCAGGCATGTGCGTGCTTGGCCACCCGCGCTGCCCTGAGCTTGGCAAAATCCTCGCCGGCATGATGCGAGGAGCGGGTCAGCGGGCTGGACGAGACCAGCAGGAAACCCTTGGTCGTGGCGATGGTGGCGAAAGACTTGAACTCGTCCGGCGTCACGAAGCGGATGACCGGATGGTGCTTGCGGGTCGGCGCCAGGTACTGACCAATGGTCAGGAAGTCCACGTCGGCAGACCGCAGGTCGTCCATCAGCTGCAGAACCTCGTTCCGCTCCTCGCCCAGGCCCACCATGATACCGGATTTGGTGAACATGGTCGGATCGAGTTCTTTCACCCGCTGCAGCAGGCGGATGGAGTGGAAGTAGCGGGCACCCGGCCGGACCTTCAGGTACTTGGACGGGACGGTCTCGAGATTGTGGTTGAAGACGTCGGGCTTCGCCGCGACGACGATCTCCAGCGCCCCCTCCTTGCGCAGGAAGTCCGGCGTCAGGATTTCTATCGTGGTGCGCGGGTTGCGGGCGCGTATGGCGAGGATGACCTCGGCGAAATGCCGGGCACCGCCATCCGGCAGGTCGTCGCGGTCCACCGAGGTGATGACGACGTGCTCGAGGCCGAGCTTGGCGACGGCATCGGCCACGTGCTCGGGTTCTTCAGGATCGAGGGCGGTGGGCAGCCCGGTGCGCACGTTGCAGAAGGCGCAGGCGCGGGTGCAGATTTCGCCCATGATCATGAAGGTCGCGTGCTTCTTGGACCAGCACTCGCCGATATTGGGGCAGCCCGCTTCCTCGCAGACGGTGACGAGATTGTTCTCGCGGACGATCTGCTGGGTCTCGCGGTAAACGGCGGACCCCGGCGCCCGGACCCGAATCCAGTCGGGCTTGCGGAGCATCTCCGCCTCTGGCCGGTTGGCCTTCTCGGGATGGCGCGGGCGGGCGTCCCGGCTCTTGTCGATCAGCGTGACCAAATCGGGTCCTATCCGGCGATCAGCCGCGCCACCAGCAGCACGATGATGGCGCCGACCGTGGAGGTGATGATCTGCCGCACCAGGTCGTTCCTGATGCCGAGATTGATGTTGAGGGCCGAGAACAGGTAGCCGCCGACAAACGACCCGATGACGCCGCTCAAGAGATAGGTCAGCAGTCCGCTGCCGCCGACGATGAGGCTGGCGAGGAAGCCCGCGAGCAGGCCTATGCCAAGGAAAACCAGCAGCGCGCGCGCGTCCATCTTGCCCATTGGATAGTCCCCTTGCGTGTGCTGCTTCTGCGGTACGGCCATCATCTTACCCCCGATTCACTCCCGCAGATATCGCCCGCGCGCATGCCGGGTTCAACCCCAGCGGTCCCCTGGCGCCGAACGGCATCGCCCCGACAACTGGTGGGGGGCGCGAGACAGCCCGCGCCCCCCGGAACGTCAGGCTCGACGACCGCTTATGGCGCGCCAGATCCAGATCAACAGGCAGGCGCCAATCACGGCGACAATCAGCTGGCCGATCCAGCCGCCCAGCGTGTTGCCGAACACAAACACCAGGATGGCGTTGGCGACGATGGCGCCGACAATACCCATGACGATGTTCATCAACAGGCCTTGATCGGTCTTCATGATCTTCTCGGCGATCCAGCCGGCGATCCCGCCGATGATGATCGCGCCAATCCAACCTATACCTTCCATGTCCCTCTCCTTTCGGGCCTCGAATAGTGCAGCAACGTCCGAAGGTTGCAGATGGATGCTATCAAATGTTGAGAGCGCGTCCATAGGCATCGAGGACGCTCTCCTTCATCGTCTCCGACAGCGTCGGATGCGGGAAGATCGAATGTATGAGGTCCTCCTCCGTGGTCTCCAGATTCATGGCGACCACGAACCCCTGGATCAGTTCCGTGACCTCGGCCCCGACCATGTGCGCGCCCAGCAACTCCCCGGTCTTGGCATCGAAGATGGTCTTCACCAGCCCCTCGGGCTCGCCCAGCGCGATGGCCTTGCCGTTCCCAATGAAGGGGAAGCGGCCGATCTTGACGGCCCTACCCTGCTCCTTGGCCTTGGCTTCGGTGAGGCCAACGCTCGCGACCTGCGGCTCGCAATAGGTGCAGCCTGGGACCTTCAGCTTGTCGAGTCCGTGCACCTTCTCGCCCGCAATGGTCTCGACGGTGATGACTGCCTCGTGCTCGGCCTTATGCGCGAGCATGGGCGGACCGGCGACGTCGCCGATGGCCCAGATGCCCTTGACGCTGGTGCGGCCATGCTCGTCGATGGCGATGGCGCCGCGCTCCAGCTTGACCCCGAGCTTTTCGAGGCCGAGGCCCTCGGTGTTGCATTGCACGCCGACGGCCGAGATCAGGCGCTCGCCGGTGATCTTCTCCTTGCCGCCGTCTTTGAGTTCGACATGGGCGGTGACGCCGTCCTTGCCCTTCTCGACCTTGGCGACCTTGGCGTCGGTCAGGATCTTGATGCCGCGCTTTTCGAAGCGTTTTCGGACATGAGCGGCGATTTCGGCGTCCTCGACCGGCAGGATCTGCGGCAGGAGCTCGATGACCGTCACTTCGGCACCGAAGGAGCGGTAGAAGGAGGCGAACTCCATGCCGATGGCGCCCGAGCCCATGACCACCAGCGACTTCGGGAAGCTCGCGGGCTTCATGGCCTCGAAATAGGTCCAGATGCGGTCGCCGTCCGGTTCGATGCCGGGCAGTACCCGCGGCCGGGCGCCGGTGGCGATGATGATGTCCTTGGCCTTGTAGGTGCCTTCACCCAGCGTGTTCTTCGGTGGCGGATGCTGCGGCTCCACCGGCTTCTTACCCGGCTTGCCGACCTTGATCTCGCCTGGGGCAGTGATCGTCGCCTCGCCCCAGATGATGTCGACCTTGTGCTTCTTCATGAGGAACTGGACGCCGTTGTTCATCTGCCCGGCGATGCCGCGCGAGCGCTTCACGATCGCCTCGATGTCGAAGCCGAACTTGTCGGCGCTCAACCCGTAGTCCTTGGCGTGGCCCATCTGGCCGTAAACGTCTGCCGAGCGCAGCAGCGCCTTGGTGGGGATGCAGCCCCAGTTGGAGCAGATGCCGGCCATGTGCTCGCGCTCGACAATGGCGGTCTTCATGCCGAGCTGGGCGGCGCGGATGGCGGCGATGTAGCCGCCGGGTCCGGCACCGATGACGATGAGGTCGTATGCGTCAGCCATGTCTATTCCTTCACCATCAGCAGCCATTTCCCGCCGGCCGGGCCGCCGGGAAAGGGCACGAGGGGCCGTTCGGCACGCACGGAGAAGCCGTGGCGCCGGTAGAAGCGGAGCGCATTCTCGTTGTCGTCGGCGGCGATCAGGCTGAGACCTTGCGCCGCCGTCTGCTCGGCCAGTTCGTCGGCGCGGGCCATGAGCAGGCCGCCCACTCCCCTGCCGCGCCAGTGCGAGAATACCGCGAGAATGTTGAGGTACCAGGTGCCGGGCGCCGCCGCCTCGAGCTCCGCGAAAGGCACAAAGACCGGGTCGATGTTGCCGGTGTCCTCGGCCGGCATCTCGTCCGGCTGACGGTAGCCCACGAGCATGCCGGCGACCTCCTCCCCGGCGTCGGCGAGCAGCGTATTCTTCCACGAAAAGGAGCCGCGATCGCGCATCGCCCGCTGGCGGCCGATCTCGAAGGGGCTGTCCACCGCGTCGGCACCCTCAGCTTGGCTCCACACGTAGTACGGCAGGCCGTGCCCGGCAATGTTGACGAGGAGCGCCATGTCGGCGGCATCGGAGCGCCGGGCCGGGCGGATGGCGAGGTCCTCGGTCATATGCCAAGCAGCTTCTTTACCACCGGCACCAGTGCCTCGCCGATGGCCCGAGTGTTGGCGGCGTCGAGGTGCACGCCGTCCGCCGGGTCAGGCTGCGCGACGGTAGAGGCGTCGAAGAAGGGGGCGCCGAGTTCGTCGGCGCGGCGACGGTAGTGATGGGCGAAGCTTCGGGCTTCCTGCAAGCCGTGGTCGAGGCCGCCAAAGTGGTCGAGCATATCGGCATTGTCGGTCTCGCAGAGATACGGTGGCGCCACCATCAGCACCTGCGGCACCGGCTCGCCCAACCCCGCGAAGTGTCCCCGCACCAGTTGCACCAGCCGGCGCATGCCGTAGGAGGCCTGCTGCGCAGAGCCGTTGATCGAGGGCTTCAAATCGTTGGTGCCGAGCATGATGATGACGAGGTCGAGCGGCGCATGGCTCGCGAGCAGCGTCGGCAGGATGCGGGCGCCGTTGCGGTCGGCCGCCGCGGAATGGTCGTCAAAAACGGTGGTGCGGCCGCCGAGGCCTTCGGCGATGACCCGCGCCGCGCCGCCGAGCCCCGCCTCAAGCGCGCCCGGCCAGCGATCCTCGTAGGCGTGCCTCGGGCCGCCGGTCGGATTGGCGCCGAAGGTCAGGCTGTCGCCATAGGCGAGGATGGTCTTCATTGCGCTAGGCCAGCATCATGACGGGAGTCTCGATCAGGTTTTTGAACACCGCCAGCACTTCGGCGCCGAGGGCGCCGTCCACCGAGCGGTGGTCGCAGGCGAGGGTCACGGTCATGAAGGTGCCGGTCTTGATCTCGCCCTTCTCGACGAAAACCCGCTCCTCGCCGGCGCCGACCGCGAGGATGGTGCCGTGCGGCGGGTTGATGACGGCGGCGAAGTGCTTGATGCCGTACATGCCGAGATTGGAAACCGAGGTGGCGCCGCCCTGGTACTCGTGCGGGGCGAGCTTCTTGCCGCGGGCGCGGCCGGCGAGGTCCTTCACCTCCTCGGAAATCTGGCGCAGCGACTTGGTGTCGGCGGATTTCACCACCGGGGTGAACAGCCCGCCGGGCACGGCGACGGCGACGGCGACGTCGGAGCGCTTGTGGTAGAGGATGGAATCCACGGCCCAGGTGGCGTTCGCCGCCGGCACCTGCTGCAGCGCCACGGCCCAGGCCTTCACGATGAAATCGTTGACCGAGAGCTTGTAGGCCGGCTTGCCGTCCTTGTCCTTGGGAGCCGCCGCGTTGATCCGCTCGCGCGCCGCCAGCATGTCGTCGATGCGGCAGTCGAGCGTCAGGTAGAAGTGCGGGACGGTCTGTTTGCTCTCGGTGAGGCGGGCTGCCACCACCTTGCGCATGCCGTCGTTCGGCACCAGCTCGTAGCTCCCCTCCTCGAAGAGAGCGAGCACCTGCTGCTTGCTCATGCCGCCCGCCGCGGCGGGCGCGGCGGCGGCGGGACCGGGCGCAGCCGCTTTCAGCGGCGCCTTGCCGGAGGCCGCGGCCTCGACGTCCTTCTTGATGACCCGGCCATGCGGTCCCGAGCCCGAAATCTGGCCGATTTCGATGCCGGCCTCCCTGGCGAGGCGGCGGGCCAGCGGTGAGGCGAAGCTGCGGTCACCAGCCTTTGCCGGACCCGTCTCGGCGGCGGCGGCAGGCTCGCGGGTCTCCTTGGGTGGAGCTGGCGGTTTGTCGCCCTCAGGCGCCGGGGAGTTGGCTTCCTTCGGCACGGCGGGGCCCGCGTCTTTCGTGGGAGCGGCTTTCTCGGGCTGCTTCGCCTTCGGCTCCTCTTTCGGTGCTTCCGGAGCGGTCTTGACGTCGTCGGCGCTCTCGCCCTCCTCGAGAATGACGGCGATGACGGCGTTGACCTTCACGCCCTCGGTGCCCTCGGGGACCATGATCTTGCCGATCTTCCCTTCGTCGACCGCCTCGACCTCCATGGTCGCCTTGTCCGTCTCGATTTCTGCGATGACGTCGCCCGAGGAGACGCTGTCGCCCTCCTTGACGTGCCATTTGGCGAGGGTGCCCTCCTCCATGGTCGGAGACAGCGCCGGCATGGTGATGTTGATGGGCATCGGCTAGCTCCGGTAGGTGACGGCGTTGACGGCGGCGATCACCTCGTCGACGTTCGGCAGCGCCAGCTTCTCGAGGTTGGCGGCGTAGGGCATGGGCACGTCCTTGCCGGTGACACGGGTGACCGGAGCGTCGAGGTAGTCGAAGGCCTGCTCCATGACGCGGGCCGAGAGCTCGGAGCCGATGGAGCCCTGCGGCCAGCCTTCCTCCACGGTGACCAGCCGCCCCGTCTTCTTCACCGATTCGACGACGGTGTCGGAATCCATCGGGCGGAGAGTGCGGAGGTCGATGAGCTCGACGTCGACGCCAGCGGCGACCAGCTTCTCGGTGGCCTGCGTCGCGTAGCGCATGCCCATGGAATAGCTGGCGATGGTGACGTCCTTGCCTTCGCGAGCGATACGCGCCTTACCGATCGGCAGCACGAAGTCGTCGACCTTGGGCACGAGTCCGGTTGAGCCGTAGAGGATTTCATTCTCGAGGAAGACGACGGGGGTGTCGCTGCGGATGGCAGCCTTGAGCAGGCCCTTGGCGTCGGCGGCGCTGTAAGGGGCAATGACGAAAAGGCCGGGCACGTGGCTGTACCAGGCCGAATAATCCTGGCTGTGCTGGGCAGCAACGCGCGCGGCGGCGCCGTTGGGACCCCGGAAGACGACGGGCGCCGTGACCTGTCCGCCTGACATGTAGAGCTGCTTGGCGGCGGAATTGATGATCTGGTCGATCGCCTGCATGGCGAAGTTGAAGGTCATGAACTCGATGATGGGGCGGAGACCGGCGAAGGCGGCGCCGACGCCGAGACCGGCAAAGCCATGCTCGGTGATCGGGGTGTCGACGATGCGCTGCGGGCCGAACTCCTGCAGCAGGCCTTGGGTGATCTTGTAGGCGCCCTGGTACTCGGCGACCTCCTCTCCCATGACGAAGACGCGGTCGTCGCGGCGCAGTTCTTCGGCCATCGCCTCGTTCAGCGCCTGGCGGACGGTCATTTCCACCATCTCGACATCAGCCGGCAGGTCCGGGTCGGCGGCAGCCTCGAGGCGCGGCGCGGCCGGCGCCTTGGTTTCGTTCACCGTCGGCTGGCTCTTCTCGGTGATCTCGTTGGGATCCTCACCGGCCGCATCGGGGCCGGGCTTCTCGGACTCCTTGGGCTCGTCGGGGCCGATCTCGGGCGTCGGGACGCTACTCGCATCCTCCCCCTCCTCCACCAGGGCAGCGATGGGCGTGTTGACCTTGACGCTCTCGGTGCCCTCCGGGACGAAGAGTTTGGCGACGGTGCCGCTGTCGACGGCCTCGACCTCCATCGTCGCCTTGTCAGTCTCGATCTCGGCCAGCACGTCGCCGGGGTTGACGGTGTCGCCCTCCTTGACCAGCCACTTCGACAGCTTGCCCTCCTCCATGGTGGGCGACAGCGCCGGCATCAGAATATCGATTGGCATTTAACTCTCCAGCGAGGAGGTGATGTTTGACGAGGCCGGCGGCACAGCTGCGAGCGGCACGGAAAGCATTGGGCGCCTAGGCCGGCGCGTAGATATCGGTCCAGAGCTCGGAGGGATCCGGCTCCGGCTCGGAGGTGGCGAAGTCGGCGGCCTCGGTGACGATGGCGCGGATTTCCGTTTCGATGGCCTTGAGTTCCTCTTCCGTCGCAAAACCGCGCTCCAACATGCGCTTCTTGCTCTGCTCGATCGGATCGCGCTCGGCGCGCATCGAGGTGACCTCGTCCTTGGTGCGGTATTTTGCCGGATCAGACATGGAGTGGCCGCGATAGCGATATGTCATCATCTCGAGGATGTAGGGGCCCTTGCCCGAGCGCGCATGCTCGATCGCCCGCTTCGCCGCCTCGCGGACGAAGCGCACATCCATCCCATCCACCTGCTCGCCGGGTATGTCGAAGGAGCGGCCGCGCTGCGAGAAATCCGTAGTGGCGGAGGAGCGCGTCACCGAGGTCCCCATCGCGTAGCGGTTGTTCTCGATGATATAGACGACCGGCAGGTTCCAGAGTTTAGCCATGTTGAAGCTCTCGTAGACTTGGCCCTGGTTGGCGGCGCCGTCGCCGAAATAGGTGAGGCTGACCGTGTCCTCGCCACGATACTTGGCGGCGAAGGCAAGGCCGGTGCCGAGTGAGACCTGGGCACCCACGATGCCGTTGCCGCCGTAGAAACGGTGCTCGTGGCTGAACATGTGCATGGAGCCGCCCTTGCCGGCGGAGAGGCCGCTGCTGCGGCCGGTCAGTTCCGCCATGACGCCCTTGGGGTCCATGCCCAGCACCAGCATGTGGCCGTGATCGCGATAGCCGGTGATCGAGGCATCGTCGTCGCGGGAGGCCATCTTGACGCCGGTGACCACGGCCTCCTGGCCGATATAGAGGTGACAGAAGCCGCCGATGAGGCCCATGCCATACATCTGCCCCGCCTTCTCCTCGAAGCGGCGGATGAGCAGCATCGAGCGATAGGCTTCGAACTCTTCCTCGCTCGAGAACTCGGGGGCGTTGGATGCGGCCGCTGTCTTGGCCGGTTTGGCTGCTGCTTTGCGCGCCATGGGCATGCTCCGAGTCGATGATCCGCCAGAACGCCGCAGAGGCTGTGCCGGTTTCGCAGCCAGCGGGCGACCAATGGACTCTATCGCAACGCGCTGCGTCACGCCAACTGCGATTTCACTGCATGCAAATCGTCTATTCGACTGTGGACGCTTCTATAAGCTCGATCAACTGTTTATCAGCTAATGCCGAGAATGAACTGACATGTGGTTTACCGGTGCGCGGGTCCACCATGACCACCACGTCCCGCGGATCCGCCATCGACAGCAGGGCCCGCGATCGTTCCGTGACGATGTCTGGGTCGAGGCGCTGCGGGTCGAACAGCGTGACGCGGTGGCGATAGCCGTCAATGCGCGCCTGCAGCGCTGCCGACTGTGCCTGCAGTTCCTGGATCTCGGCATGCATCCGCTTCTGGCTCTCGATGCCATACTGCCCGGAGACCACATTGAAGCCGAGATAGGCCTGGAAGCCGATCAACGCCCCCGCGACCAGCAGGTGGCGCCAGAAGGGCGGACGCTTGAGACGGGTTGGCATGGGCGGATACCTGCGAAGGACCTGCCCATCATGACGGACCAGCACTTAACGGACCGTTGCGGCGAGATCCCTCACCACCCGCAACACCCGTTCAGCGCCCCCGGATGACGCTCCGACCAGCATATTTCGCCGCGCGGCCGAGCTTCTCCTCAATGCGGATCAGCTGGTTGTACTTGGCGAGGCGGTCGGAGCGGGAGAGCGAGCCGGTCTTGATCTGCCCGCAATTGAGGGCGACCGCAAGGTCGGCGATGGTCGAATCCTCGGTCTCGCCGGAGCGGTGCGACATCACCGAGGTGTAGGCGGCACGGTGCGCGGTGTCGACGGCATCGAGGGTTTCGGAGAGCGAGCCGATCTGGTTGACCTTGACCAGAATGGAGTTGGCGACGCCCATCTTGATGCCGGACTTGAGGCGCTCGGTATTGGTGACGAAGAGATCGTCGCCGACCAGCTGCACGCGGTCGCCGAGCAGTTCCGTCAGTGCCTTCCAGCCGTCCCAGTCGTCCTCGCCCATACCATCCTCGATGCTGATGATCGGAAAGCGGGACACCAGGCCCTCGAGGAATTTCGCATTTGCCTCGGAGGAAAGGCTCTTGCCCTCCCCTTCCATCTCGTACTTGCCGTTCTTGAAGTACTCCGTGGCGGCGCAGTCGAGGCCGAGGCAGACGTCGTCGCCGGGGGTGTAGCCGGCCTTTTCGATGGCGGTCACGATATACCCAAGCGCCGCCTCGGCGGACTTAAGATTCGGGGCGAAGCCGCCCTCGTCGCCGACATTGGTGTTGTGGCCCTCGCTGGCGAGGCTCTTCTTCAGCGTATGGAAGATCTCGGCCCCGATCTGCACGGCGTGGGCGATACTCTCGGCGCCGACCGGCATGATCATGAATTCCTGCATGTCGATCGGGTTATCGGCATGCGCCCCGCCATTGATGATGTTCATCATCGGCACCGGGAGCACGTGCGCGTTGGGGCCGCCGAGATAGCGGTAGAGCGGCAGTTCGCAGGATTCGGCGGCGGCCTTGGCGACGGCGAGGGAGACGCCGAGGATGGCGTTGGCGCCAAGCCGGCTCTTGTTGGGGGTGCCATCGAGCTCGATCATGGTGCGGTCGACCTCGATCTGGTCGAGCGCGTCGAGGCCCTGGATCTCGGTGAAGATCTCGGTATTGACGAAGTCGACGGCGTTGGTGACGCCCTTGCCGAGGAAGGGCTTGCCGCCGTCGCGCAGCTCCACCGCCTCGTGGGCGCCCGTCGAGGCGCCGGAGGGGACGATGGCGCGCCCGAAGCTGCCGTCGTCGAGCACCACATCCACTTCCACGGTGGGATTGCCGCGGCTGTCGAAGACCTGGCGGCCGGTGACATCGATGATTGCAGACATGGTGCGCCCCTTGTTCGTGCTGACGATTGGTCGGCCCTGTCTAGTGAAGCTCCATGACAACGGGAAGAGGAAAACGGGCGCCGGTGACAAAAACGGCGATCGAGGCCGTAAAGCAGCCTTTCGTTTCATCGTGATCTTACGATATAAGGTCGACACAGATACCGAGGTGCCGCGATGCTTGCCCTTTCTCCCGACCAGACCCGCGCGGCAAACGAAAGCTGCGCCTGCACCTCCCTCGACCGGCAAATCCTCGGTGCCAGCCTGCGAAGCCACGACTGCCCGTCGCTCGAACAGCTGCCGCAGACACACCCGCATCTGTTCTCCGATGCCCCGGTCTTCGTCGCCCGTGCGGAGATGGCCGCGATGCAGGAGCTGGTGACGGTCATCGAGGGGGTGGTGGCGTCGCCTCCGTATCAGGACCTCGTGCTGGCGCGTTCGCCGGCGATCGCGGCATCGGACTTCGGTCCCCGCGGCGCGTTCATGGGATACGACTTCCACCTCAGCGCCGAGGGACCGCGGCTGATCGAGATCAATACCAATGCTGGCGGCGCCTTCCTCAACGGCATCGCCTGCGAGGCGCAGCGGCTATGTTGCCCGGAAATGGCGCGCTACGGCACCAATGCGTGTCCGCAGGACCTCTCGGCGCGGGTCGCGGCGATGTTCCGGGAGGAATGGCGGCTGCAACGGGGGAACGGGGCCCCTGCCCTGATCGCCATCGTCGACGATACGCCGGAAGACCAGTATCTGCATCCCGAGTTCCTTCTGGCGCAGTCGTTGCTGACCGCGCAAGGACTGCCGGCGGTGGTCGCCGACCCGCAGGACCTGGAGCATCATCACGGCCGGCTGTGGCTCGGGGACAGGCCGGTCGACCTCGTCTACAACCGGCTGGTCGACTTCGACCTCTCGGAGCCGCGACACCGGGCGCTGCGCGACGCCTATGTCGCCGGCGAGGTGGTGGTGACGCCGAGCCCCCGCCATCATGCGCTGCTGGCGGACAAGCGCAACCTGGTGACCCTGAGCGACCCGGTGGCGCTGCAGGCGCTCGAAGTGGGTGAGTCCCAGCGCGCGGCGCTGGCAGCGATTCCGCAGACGCAGGCAGTGACGGCGGCGAATGCGGAGGCGCTGTGGGCTGCGCGGAACGGGCTGTTCTTCAAGCCGATCGCCGGCCATGGCGGCAAGGCCGTCTATCGCGGCGACAAGCTGACGCGGAAGGTCTGGGCAACCATTCCCGACGGCGGATATGTCGCGCAGCAACGAATCGCGCCGAGCGAACGGGTGGTCAGGGTGGGCGACGAGCGGCAGCGGCACAAGGTCGATGTCCGGCTCTACACCTATGGCGGCCAGCTGCTGCTGGCCGCGGCACGGATCTATCAGGGGCAGACGACGAATTTCCGCACCCCGGGCGGCGGCTTCGCCCCGGTGATGGTCGCCTGATCAGTCCCGCTGCACCCGCCCGTTGGCGATCAGCCAGGTGACTGCCTCCTGCACCGCCTGCAGCGATGAATAGCGCGGCTGGTAGCCGAGCAGGCGGCGCGCCTTGTCGATGGAATGGCTGGGGCTGCGGGCGATATGCTCCCAAGTCGCCTCGGCCTCCTTCGGGTCCTGCTTGGCGGCCCATTCCTCGTATGGCAGGAACTCCAGCGCCGGCTCCCGGCCGAACCAGCGATACATGGCCTCGGCATAACCGCGCAGCGTCACCGCCCCAGGAGATACGGTGTTGAAGGCCTCGCCGACGGCGCCGGACCAGTTGGCGAGGGCGCCCATCACCAGCTGCGCGACATCGTCCGCATGCACGTGATGAACGGTCTCGAGGCCGAAATTCGGAAGCTGCAGAGTCTCGCCGCCGGCGATCTTCGAGAACACGGCGCTGTTGAAATGCCCGGCCGGGTTCAAAGGGTCCCAGCCGGGACCGACGATGTGGCCGGGGCGGAAGACTGTGGCCGGAAAGCCGCTGCGGCGCGCTTCACCGAGCAGGAACTCCTCAATGGCCGCCTTCTGCGTGCCGTAGTCGCCGAAGGCGTTGCGCGGCGCGTCCTCGGTGGTGGGGACGGTGGTGGCGTGGCCATGCACCCAGATCGTGCCGCAATGGAGGAAATGCTGCACCCTGCCCCGCAGCGACTCGACCAGTTGGCGGGCGCTGGGCAGGGTGAAGCAGATCATGTCGATAACGATATCGGGATCGAGGGCAGCGATGGCGGCGCCGAACTCCCCTGACGCCTCGGCGGCAGCGCGGTCGAGAGTCACTGTCTCGACCTGTTCCCAGGCACCGTGCTCGCGGTAGGGCACGTGCCGACCCCGGCTGACGTTGACCACCCGATGTCCGGCCTCGACGAGCCGCGGCACGAGGAAGGTCCCGACATGCCCGCTACCCCCGATGATGATGACGCGGCTCATGCCGTCCCCCCTGCTTGCATTAATATCCGACCAGCTTAGCTCAGCGTGCCGGCCATGCGAAAGGCGGCGCCGGAGCGCCGCCTGTTGCTCGTCGTGCCGCCGCGAGGCCTAGTGCCAGTAGGGCTGCACCTCGTAATAGTTGAAGGCCTTGTCGCGCGCGGCGCGCCCGTCGTCACGCGTCAACTCGGCTATGGTGTCGCTGGGTGCCGCCTCCAGTTGCTCCTTCGTATAGGGAACGACGAAGGCGTTCTGGTTGGGATCGTAATCCAGCACCGACCAGGGCAGCGGGTGGTACTTCTCGCCCACGCCGAGCAGGCCGCCGAAGCCGACGACTGCGAACATGATCTTGTTGTCGGTCTTCTCGAGGACGATGTCCTCAATCTTGCCGATGCTGTTGCCGCTGGTATCCTTCACCTCGGTGCCAATGACGCGTTCGGCGCGAATGGCATCGGTATGTCCAGTCGCTGTGGGCATGGTGGTCTCTCCTGTCATGTGAGTGATAAAACCAAACGGTTAGCCCGTGACGCGGTTCCGCCGGCGCGTTTCGACGAGCCTTGCCTTGCCCGGCGCTGTAACGTTAATGCGCTTGAGGCTTTTGACCGAGGAGGACCCGATGACCAAGTCGCTGATCAAGCAGGTGGCGCATGTCTGCATCTTCGCGCATGACCTTGCCGCCACGGAGGCCTTCTGGACAGGGATCCTCGGGATGAAGGTCGCCTTCCGCTTCACCCGCAACGGCGCCCCCTACGGCTTCTATCTCGATGCCGGTGGCCGCACCAACATCGAGGTGTTCGAGAAACCCGAAACCGAATTCACCGAGCGTAACCAGATCAACCACGTCTGCCTCGAGGTGCATTCGCTGGACGAGGCGGTGGCGGCGATCCGCAGCCGCGGGGTCAAGATCACCGACAAGAAGCTGGCCGTCGACGATACCTGGCAGGCCTGGACCGCCGATCCCAACGGCGTGAAGATCGAGCTCTTCGAATATACTGAAAAGAGCGCGCAGTTCGTCGGCGGGGACCGGGCAGCCGACTGGTAGGCGCGCCGAATCCCCGCCTGGTCGCACCTGGCGTGGGCCTGCGTGCGACGGTTCAACCGGAGCGGTGCCGGGCGACGACGTGCGCGGGCACGGGAGGTCCGAGCCCTGCCGTCAGGCCATGGCTGCCATGCAGAATCTGCGTGACAGGCAGGGGGACCGTTGCTAAGGTCATCGGCAATAAGAACACAGGCAGCCGGCAAGCTGCCGGGCGTCGACAACGTCAAGGGAGGAGCGCTGGCCGCCACTCAGGTGTGCGTAAGACCGGCGTCTTGTCGAGAACTCCACAAGGCAGGGCTTGCGCCCTGCTTTTTCTTTGCGGTCACGAGATGGAGCCCGTGATGGCCGACGCAAGCGATCTGAGGCGCCTGGCGCTGGCGCTTGAGGGCACCACCGAAGCTCCGCATTTCGACCGTACCGCATTCCGTGTCGCCCGCATCTTTGCCACCCTCGCCGCCGACGGACGAACCGCCAATCTGAAGTTCTCTCGGGAGGAGCAGGAGTTCAAGGTGCTGCTGGCTCCGGAAGCCTTCCGCCCCGTGGCTAATGCCTGGGGACGCCAGGGCTGGACGACGGTCGAACTGGACCGGCTGACGGTTGCGGCGCTGGAATTGGCATGGCGCCACGCCCTGCCCCGCTCCCGGGAGAGCCGGCGGGCGCAGCGCTAGCGCCAGTACTCGCGCAGCAGCGGGTTGCTCAGGCCCCAGAACAGCAGCGCCGTCAGCACCGCGGCGAGAGCCGTCGCGGCGAGCAGCTTGGGCCACATGCGAACGAGCATGGGCGCCCCCCGCTCGGTCCCATGCACCCATTCGCCATCGTCGATCTGGTTACGCACCCGGAAAGGCAGCACCATGAACAGGCAGAGCCACCAGACGACGAAGTAGATCGCAAGGACGCTCAGAAGCGGCACGCCGTCAGATCCCGTGGACGAAAATGGTGACGTTGGGCTTCTTGCCCCAATAGGCATTGACCTCGCCGCGGATGGAGCGCTGCAGGGCCGTGGATACCAGTTCTGTATCTGAACGGCGCTTCGGGGGGATACCCTTCAGGGTGCCGGTGATGGTCCGCCGGATCAGCGCGCTCACGCTCTCCTCGTCCTCGACGTCCGGCAGCCCTTCCACCACCAACTGCGGGGCGGAGACCACCTGGCCGCGATTGTCGATGCAGAGGCTGACCACGACATGGCCGCCAAACATCAGCCGGCGCCGACCTTTGACGCCGCTCTCCTCCGGCGTGCAGAGAATGTTGCCGTCGAGGTAGAGCTCTCCCACCCGAACTTCCGATGGGAAATGCTCCGGCTCGGGAAACAGCCGAACCATGTCACCATTGCGGGCATGAACCACGGTCTTGATCCCGTGCTGACGGCCGAGAGCGGCGTGCGCCTCGAGGTGGACCGCCTCGCCGTGAACCGGCACCAGAATTTCCGGCTTCAACAGGTCGTAGAGCCGCTTCAGTTCTTCGCGACGTGGATGACCTGTGGTGTGCACGAGGCCGTCGCGCTGGGTGATGACCTCGATGCCTCGATCGATCAGCAGGTTCTGGATGTCGATGACCTCGCGCTCGTTCCCGGGAATGGCCCAGGACGAGAAGATCACGCGGTCGCCGGCATTGAGGTCGATCATCGGATGCTCTTCGCGGGCGATGCGGGCGATGGCGGCGCGTGCCTCGCCCTGGCTGCCGGTACAAAGCAGCACCACCTTGTCCCGCGGCAGCTTCGCGAACTGATCCTGGTCGAGGAACGGCTTGATGCCCTCGAGGAGTCCCAGCTCGCGGGCGATGCCGGTAATGCGGTGGAGTGCCCTCCCCGACAGCACGACCTGCCGCCCGGCCTGTTCCGCCGCCCGGGCGACAGCGATAACGCGTCCGACGTTCGAGGCGAAGGTGGTGAGCACCACGCGGTGCGGCGAGTTTGCGATCATTGCGGCCAGTGTTGCGGCCACCTCGTCCTCGCTCGTGCTCTCGCCGTCCTTGAGCGCATTGGTGGAATCGCAGATGAGCGCCAGCGGCCCCTCCTCGCTGCCGATC
The DNA here is from genome assembly GCA_035998685.1 of Devosiaceae bacterium. Classification (GTDB taxonomy): domain Bacteria; phylum Pseudomonadota; class Alphaproteobacteria; order Rhizobiales; family Devosiaceae; genus Devosia_A. The sequence goes on from DASYHK010000023.1 coordinate 92,453, forward strand.
TCGGCGAAGCGCGCGAGATCAGTCGGCGGGCCACCCGTGGGATTGGGATCGAGCTTCCAGTCGCCGGTATGGACCAGCCGCCCAATGGGGGTCGTGATCAGCAGCGCGCAACTCTCCGGTATGGAGTGGGCGACGTTGATCGGCTCGATGGTGAAGGGGCCGAGCGTGAAAGGCTCGCCGACGCGCATCTCGGTGACGGCGACGTTGTCGACGATCTGGTCCGACGCGCGTTTCGCCGCCAGCATCGCCGCCGTGAAGGCGGTGCAATAGACGGGCGCGTCGAAGGCCGGCCAGAGATCCAGCACCGCGCCGTAATGGTCCTCGTGGCTGTGGGTCAGGACCAGCCCGAGCACGTCGTCGGCGTGCTGCTCGAGGAAGGTTGGGTCTGCCATGATCAGCTCCACCCCCGGCTCCATAGGCCCGCCGAAAGTGACGCCGCAGTCGACGACGATCCACTTGCGGCGCTTGGGAGGACCAAAGCCGTAGGCCGCCATGTTCATGCCGATCTCGCCGACACCTCCCAGCGGTACGAATACCAGATCGCTGTTGTCCTTGCCTGCCATGATTCCGTTCTCTTATTGGGTGACGCCGGCAGTGGCGCCAAAATGGACGTCGCCGGCGGTGATGGGAATACGGGTATTGTCAGGGCCTCGTACGATCAGCCTGCCGCTGTCGTCGATCGTCTCGAAGATGCCGCGGATGACGTCGCCATCTCGTCTGACGGCGATCTCGGCACCGATGCCGGCCGCAGTCTGGCGCCAGGCGGCGAGGATGTCGCCGGCTCCCCGGCCGTCGTCCCAGGTCCCGATGCAGTCTACCCAGCAGTCGGAAAGGGCCGCGAAGACCGCTGCCGCTGTTGCGTCGCTGCCCAGCTGCCGCAACGACGTCGCCGGATAAGGCAGGTCTTGCGGAGCGGCGGCTATGTTGATGCCGAAACCGACCACCACGGCGGTGCGCCCGGACGCCACCCGGTGCGCCTCAAGGAGGATGCCGGCCAGCTTGGCCCCGTCAGCCAGAACGTCGTTGGGCCACTTCAGTGCAAAGCGGCCGCGGGCTGCCGTACCGCCATCCAGACCGACTGCGATCGCTGCGTCTGGGGCTGCTGTGGCCAATGCCCTGCCTAGGGCGACGCCGGCGACGAAGCCAAGAGTGGCGGCGGCAGCGGGATCGGCCTTTGGATAGTAGAGGAGACTGGCAGCGAGGTTACCGCGGGTGGTCTCCCACGGGCGGCCGCGGCGGCCGCGTCCAGCCGTCTGCTCGAGGGCTGCGAACCACGTGTCACCCGCATCGCCGGCGCGCGCGGCCTCGGCCGCGGCATCGCTGGTGGAGCCGATGCTGTCAAAGCCGAAAAGCCGGTAACCGCGTGCCGCTGCTTTCTGCCCCAGGCCGAGTTGGCGCACTAGAACAGGCTTCCGGCCGCGTTGTGCGCTGCCGTAGTCAGCGGCGAGCCGACAGTGAAGAAATAGGTGACGACGAGGAAGCCGCTGAGGGCCATGACCGCGACCAGTTCGCGCGGAACCGCGGCAAACTCGCGCACCGGTTCGTCGAAATACATCACCTTCACCACCCGCAGGTAATAGAAGGCGCTGACGGCGCTCGCGAGCACGCCGATGACCGCGAGCACGAACAGGTTCGCCTCGATCGCGGCGAGGAAGACGTGCCACTTGGCAAAGAAGCCGGCCAGCGGCGGCAGCCCGATCAAGGCGAACATCATCACTGCCATGATCCCCGCAACGAACGGCCGCTTCTGCGCGAGCCCGGCCATGTCGGCGATGGACTCGACGGCACCCCCCTCGGTGCGGATGGACAGCAGGGCTGCGAACACGCCCACCGTGATGATGAGATAGATGGCCATGTAGATGGCGACACCCTCAACACCGACGGCAGTCCCCGAGGACAGCCCGACCAGGGTGAAACCGACGTGGCCGATGGCCGAGTAGGCGATGAGCCGCTTGAAGTTCTGCTGCCCGATGGCTGCAAATGCCGCGAGCACCATCGAGGCCAGCGACAGGAAGATCACGATCTGCTGCCAGTCCTGGGCGATGGGTGCGAAGCCCACCGTCACCACGCGCACGAACAGCGCAACCGCCGCGATCTTGGGGGCGCTGGCAAAGAAGGCGGTGACCGGTGTCGGCGCGCCTTCGTAGACGTCCGGAGTCCACATGTGGAAGGGCACGGCGGAGAGCTTGAACGCGATGCCGGCGAGGAGGAAGACCATCCCGAAGATGAGCCCGATTGAGCGCTCCCCAAGGACGATCTGCTCCACGATCTGGTCGAGCCTTGTGGCGCCGGTGAAGCCGTAGATGAGCGAGGCGCCATAGAGCAGGATGCCGGAGGCGAGCGCGCCGAGGACGAAATATTTGAGCCCCGCCTCAGTGGCCCGGGTGCTGTCGCGGTTCATGGCGGCGGTGACGTAGAGGGCGAGCGACTGCAATTCGAGCCCGATATAGATGCTCATCAGATCGTTGGCCGAGACCATGACCAGCATGCCGAGCGTCGCCAGCAGCACGAGGATCGAATGCTCGAACTTGTAGAGTCCGTTCTCGCGGGCGCTCGAATGGGTGAGGACGAGCGCGAAGGCAGAGCCGGCCAGCACCAGCACCTTCATGAAGCGCGCGAACTCGTCGTCAACGAAGGCGCCGTTGAATACGACCCCATCGGCCGGGTGCAGCATGACCACCAGCGCCACGGCCACCAGCAGCAGGATGGCGCCGGCCGAGATAACGGCGGGGCGGTCCTTGCGGAAGAACACACCGACCAGCAGCAGCACCACGGCACCGACCGCCAGCAGCAGTTCCGGGAATGCGGGAGCCAGAGCGCCGAGGCTCGTAACGTCGGAACCCATCACGGCCTCCTAATGCGCCAGGACCACGGCGGCAGCGGGATCGCCCGCGCCGGTGGCCATGGCAAGGTTGTCGACCAATTGGCTCACGGCCGCCGCGGTCGTATCGAGAATCGGAGCGGGGTAGAACCCGAAGAGGATGGTGAGCACCACCAGCGGCACCAGCACCAGCATCTCCCGCCGGTCGAGATCGAGGATGCCCATCAGCGCCTCCTTGGTCAGGGCGCCGTAGATGATCCGGCGATAGAGCCAGAGGGCATAGGCGGCCGAGAGGATGACGCCGAAGGCGGCGAAGAACGCCACCCAGGTATTCACTTGGAACACCGCCAGCATGGTGAGGAACTCGCCGACGAAGCCGGAGGTGCCCGGCAGTCCGACATTGGCCATCGTGAAGACCATGAACACCAGCGCATATTGCGGCATCCGCTGCACCAGCCCGCCATAAGCCTCGATCTCGCGGGTGTGCATCCGGTCGTAGACGACCCCCACGCAGAGGAAGAGCGCCGCCGAGACCAGCCCGTGCGACAGCATCTGGAAGATGGCACCCTGCAGGCCGAACTCGTTGGCCGCGAAGATGCCCATGGTGACGAAGCCCATATGCGCCACCGAGGAATAGGCGATCAGCTTCTTCATGTCGGTCTGCACCAGCGCCACCAGCGAGGTGATGATGATGGCGGCGATCGACAGCACGAAGACAAAGCCGGAGAGGTCGGCCGAGGCCTCCGGGAACATCGACAGCGAGAAGCGGATGAAGCCGTAGCCACCGAGCTTCAGGAGGATGGCAGCCAGGATCACTGAGCCGGCGGTCGGCGCCTCGACATGGGCCTCCGGCAGCCAGCGGTGCAGCGGCCACATCGGCAGCTTCACCGCAAAGGAGGCAAAGAATGCCAGCCACAGCCAGAACTGCGCCTCCGGCGCAAAGCGGAACTCGAGCAGCGTCCGAATGTCGAGCGTGTTGGCCTGCCAGTACATGAACATGATCGCCAGCAGCATCAGCACGGTGCCGGTGAAGCTGTAGAAGAAGAACTTGTAGGCGGCCTGGATGCGCCGCTTGCCGCCCCAGATGCCGATGATCAGGAACATCGGGATCAGGCTGCCCTCGAAGAACACGTAGAACATGGCGAGGTCGAGGGTGGCGAAGACGCCAAGGCAGAAGGTCTCGAGCACGAGGAAGACGATGTAGTACTCGCGCACGCGGGTCGTGACCGAGCCCCAGCTCGCCAGCACCACGGCCGGCATCAGCAACGCCGTCAGGGGGATGAAAAGGATAGAGATGCCGTCTACGCCCATGCGGTAGCCGATGGAGGTGCCGATCCAGGGATAGTTCTCGACGAACTGGAAGCCGGGATCGGAGGCATCGAACTGCGCCCACAGCCATAGGCTGAGCGCGAAGGTGACGGTCGTCACCACCAGCGCGATCCAGCGCACGATGTTGTGCGAGGCCTCGGTCCGGCCAGGGACGAGGAGCAGCAGCAGCGCGCCGACCGTCGGCAGAAAGGTTATGACGGTCAGGATATCGGCGCCAAAAATCATCCCAGAAGTCCCCCCGCCGCGATCGCCCAGGTGAGCAATACGGCAATCCCGATAAGCATTACGAAGGCGTAGTGATAGAGGTAGCCGGACTGCAGACGGACAACCTGGGTGGTGACGCCCCGGACGCGGTCACCCAGCCCCTCGACCAGCGTGCGGTCGATCAGGGAGTCGTCGAACTGCCTCCAGAGCACGGTGCCCACCCACTTTGCCGGGCGGACGAACAGGAAGTTGTAGAGCTCGTCGAAGTACCACTTGTTCAGCAGGAACTGGTAGAGGCCGGGATTGGCGGCGGCGATCCGCCCCGGCATTGCCGGGTCGCGGATGTACATCCACCAGGCGGCGACGAAGCCGATCAGCATGGCGATGGTCGCCGACCACTTGACCCAGAGCGGCACGTGATGGGCGGCGTCGATGCGTTCGGCGTCGACCACCAGCGACCCCTGGAAGAAGTGCATGATGTGCTCGGCGTGACCGAAGAAGTGCTCGTAGAAGACGAAACCCGCCAGCACCGAGCCTGCCGCCAGCACGTAGAGCGGCACCAGCATCACATTGGGGCTCTCATGGGCGTTCTCGTAGGCACTGCCGTGATGAGCATGGGCCGGTACCGGCGCATTGTCGTCCTCGATCGGCTCGTGATGGGTGTTGCCGTCCGCGTCATGCAGAACGGCACCGTGGTCATGGCGGGCATCCCGGGGGCTGCCATGGAAGGTCAGGTGGATCAGCCGCCAGGAATAGAAGCTCGTGAAGACGGCGGCGGTGACCAGTAGCCAGAAGGCGAGATCGCCGAGGCTGGTGCCCTGGGCATAGGCGACTTCGATGATGGCGTCCTTGGAGAAGAAGCCCGCGAAGCCGAAGGGCGTGCCGGGGATGCCGACGCCAGTCAGCGCCAGCGTGCCGATGATCATCAGCCAGTAGGTGACCGGGATCTTCTTGGCGAGGCCGCCCATGTTCCGCATATCCTGCTCATGGTGCATGGCATGGATGACGGAGCCGGCTCCGAGGAACAGCAGCGCCTTGAAGAAGGCATGGGTGAAAAGGTGGAAGATGCCCGCCGAGTAGACCCCTGCCCCCAGCGCCACGAACATGTAGCCGAGCTGCGAGCAGGTGGAATAGGCGATCACCCGCTTGATGTCGTTCTGCACGAGGCCGACGGTCGCCGCGAAGAAGGCTGTGATCGCCCCGATGGCAAGGACGGTCAGCATGGCGAAATCGGACGCTTCGAACAGCGGGCCGAGCCGGGCGACCATGAAAACACCGGCCGTGACCATGGTGGCCGCATGAATCAGGGCCGACACCGGGGTCGGGCCTTCCATGGCATCGGGAAGCCAGGTGTGGAGCAGGAACTGCGCCGACTTGCCCATGGCGCCCATGAACAGCAGGAGGCAAACCACGGTCATGGCGTGGACGTCCCAGCTGAGGAAGCGCATCGTGTCATCCGCGTGCTCGGGCACGGCATGGAAGGCACCGTCGAAGTCGAGGTGACCGAGCACCATGAAGGCCGCGAAGATGCCGAGCGCGAAGCCGAAATCGCCGACCCGGTTGACGATGAAGGCCTTCATGGCGGCGGCATTGGCCGAGGGACGCGTATACCAGAAGCCGATCAGCAGGTAGGAGGCGAGGCCGACGCCCTCCCAGCCGAAGAACATCTGCAGGAAGTTGTCGGCCGTCACCAGCATCAGCATGGCGAAGGTGAACAGCGACAGATAGGCGAAGAAGCGTGCGCGATGGGGGTCCTCGGCCATGTAGCCGATGGAATACAGGTGGACGAGACTGGAGACCGTGGTCACGACGACCAGCATGATGGCGGTCAGCGTGTCGACCCGAAGGACCCAGCGAAGGTCGAGATCGGCGACCTGGATCCAGCGCATCACCTCGACCTTCAGGACTTCGGCATGCGCCTCCCCGCCCGTTCCTTCCGGCGCGAACCAGAACCCGGCAAAGACCACCCAGCTCAGCACCGCCGCGATCAGCAGCAGGCCGGTCGTCAGGTATTCGCTGACCCGGTGGCCGATCACCCGGCCGAGCAGACCTGCGACCAGTGCCCCGAGCAGGGGCAGGAAGACGATTGCCTGAACCATCAGGGCTAGCCCTTCATCATATTGACGTCGTCAACCGCGATCGAGCCGCGGTTGCGATAGAAGACCACCAGGATGGCGAGGCCGATGGCCGCTTCCGCCGCGGCGACGGTCAGGATCAGCAGGGCGAAGACCTGTCCCGCGAGATCCCCGAGCTGCGCCGAAAACGCGACGAAGTTGATGTTCACCGCGAGCAGGATGAGCTCGATCGACATCAGGATAACGATGATGTTCTTGCGATTGAGGAAGATCCCGACCACGCCGATGGTGAACAGGATCGCGCCGACGGTCAGGAAGTGACCGAGGCTGATTCCGGTGGCGTCCAGCATCTACAACCCCTGACCTGACTTGACCTTCACGTTCTCGACCGACTCGGCCCGAGTGCGGCCGGTCTGCCGGAAGACGTCCTGACGGCGCGCGTTCGTGCGATGCCGCAGCGTCAGCACGATGGCACCGATCATGGCCACCAGCAGGATGGCGCCGGCGCCCTGGAACAGGAACACATAGCGGGTGTAGAGCACCAGCCCGAGGGCCCGCGTGTTCTCCACACCGGCTGCCATGGGCAGCAAGGCCGTTCCGGCAACCTCCGGGGCGATGACGAAGCTACCGGCAACCAGCAACAGTTCCACCAGCAGCACCAGCCCGACAATCACGCCGACCGGCGCATACTGCAGCATCCCCTGGCGCATGGCGCCGAAGTCGACCTCGAGCAACATGACGACGAACAGGAACAGGACCGCCACGGCGCCCACATAGACGACGATGAGGATGAGGGCCAGGAACTCCGCTCCGCTCAACAGGAAGATGCCCGCTGCGTTGACGAAGCAGAGGATCAGGAACAGCACCGCGTGGACGGGGTTGCGCGACGAGATCACCATCAACGCCGAGGCGACGGCGACAGCCGAGAAGGCATAGAAGAAGAACAGCGGCAGGGTCATGAGGTGACTTCCTCGTCGAGGAGCCGCGGCTCCATCACTGTCGGCATCCTGTACACGTGCTCAATCATCGGTACGGGGCATCGAGCGCCTGGTTGAGCGCCAGTTCGCGCTCCCAGCGGTCGCCATTTGCGAGCAGCTTGTCCTTGTCGAAGTACAGCTCCTCGCGGGTTTCGGTCGCGAATTCCATGCTCGGCCCTTCTACGATCGCATCCACCGGGCAGGCCTCCTGGCAGAAGCCGCAATAGATGCATTTCACCATGTCGAGGTCGTAGCGCACGGTGCGACGCGTGCCGTCGTTCTGGCGCGGACCAGCCTCGATGGTGATCGCCTGCGCTGGACAGACGGCCTCGCAGAGCTTGCAGGCAATGCACCGCTCCTCGCCGTTGGGATAGCGCCGCAGCGCGTGCTCGCCACGGAAGCGGGGCGAATAGGTCATCTTCTCGAACGGGTAGTTGATGGTCTTCTTCGGCGTGAAGACGTAGCGCATCGACAGGAAGAAGGCGCCGACGAACTCGCGCAGCAGGAGACCGTCGAGGAACTGGAAGAAACGCATTACAAGGCACCTCCGTGCCAGCCCCAGCCGGTGACCTGCAGGACGGTCGCAACGACGATGACCATGGCCAGCGAGATGGGGAGGAAGACTTTCCAGCCGATTCGCATCAGCTGGTCATAGCGGTAACGTGGGACGAAGGACTTCACCATGGCGAACATGAAGAACACCAGGCAGAGCTTGAGGATGAACCAGATCACTCCCGGTACCCAAGTGAACGGCACCATGTCGATGGGCGAGGTCCAGCCGCCGAGGAAGAGGACCACCGTCGCCGCGCACATCACCTGGATCGAGATGTACTCGCCCAGCATGAACAGCAGGTAGGGCGTCGAGGAATACTCGACCATGAAGCCGGCGACCAGCTCCGACTCCGCCTCCGGCAGGTCGAAGGGCGGGCGGTTGGTCTCCGCCAGGGCCGAGATGAAGAAGATCACGAACATCGGCAGCAGCGGCAGCCAGAACCAGTTGAGGAAGGTCAGCTGCGGCACGCCCAGCGTATGCGCAAGACCCATCTGGTACTGGGCAACGACGATCTCGGTCAGGTTCAGCGAACCGACGCAGAGCAGCACCGTGATGATGACGAGGCCGATCGAGACCTCGTAGGAAACCATCTGCGCCGCCGAACGCAACGAGCCGAGGAAGGCGTACTTACTATTGGACGCCCAGCCGGCCATGATCACGCCGTAGACGCCGAGCGAGGAGATGGCGAAGAGGTAGAGGATGCCGACATTGATGTCGGCAAGGACCAGGCCGAAGTCGAGCGGGATAACGGCCCAGCCTGACAGCGCCAGGATCGAGGTCACCAGCGGCGCCAGCAGGAACAGCACCTTGTCGGATCCGGCCGGGATCACCGGCTCCTTGAACACGAACTTCAGGAGGTCGGCGAAACTCTGCAGCAGGCCGAACGGACCGACGACGTTCGGGCCGCGACGAATCTGCACCGCCGCCCAGATCTTGCGGTCGGCCAGCAGGATGTAGGCGGTGAAGATCAGCAGCGCGACGAGGAAGAGCAGGCCCTTCCAGACGAAGCCGACCTCCGTTCCCAGTCCGAGGATGGGTACGCCGAAGAGATAGTTGGATGCGTCGCCTATAAACACCATGACCTACTCCGCCGCCTGCCTGAGTCCGGCCGCGAGGGCCGCACACTCGCCCATGACCGCTGAGGCACGTGCGATGGGATTGGTCAGGTAGAAGTCGGTCACCGGCGAGGCGAACCGCGCCTTCTTGGTCGAAATGGCCGCGCCGGCGAGCTGGCGAATGTCGGCAATGTCACCGGCGACGATCTCATCGATCCGCGCAAGGTGTGGGAACTCTGCATAGAGCGCTGCCCGCAGCTGGGTCAGCGAGTTGAACGGCAGCGGCACGCCGAGAACCGCTGACAGCGCCCGGAAGATGGACCAGTCCTCTTTGGCCTCACCCGGCGGGAACACGGCACGCTCGGCAACCTGCACCCTGCCCTCGGTATTCACATAGGTGGCGCTTTTCTCGGTGTAGCTGGCCGCAGGCAGGATTACATCGGCGCGGTGAGCGCCGGCATCGCCATGGGTGCCGACATAGACGACGAAGGCCTTGCCGAGTGCCGACATGTCGTACTCATCGGCACCGAGCAGGAACAGCACGTCGAGTTCGCCCTTGCCGGCGAGGCCGACCTGGTCGGCCGAACAGACGCCGCCGTCATGCGGGACGAAACCGATATCGAGCCCGCCGACGCGACCAGCGGCGTTGTGCAGCATGGCAAAGCCGTTCCAGCCGTCGGCGACGCTGCTACCGGTAGCGAGCTTGGCGGCGAGGGCGAGGACATCGCGGCCGGCCTGCTTGCCGATGCCGGCATGCGATACGGCACCTTCGCCGACGATGATCAGCGGGCGCTCCGCCCTGCCTAGGACTTCAGCGAACGCACCCTTGCCGTCAGCCAGGTCAGCAAGTGTTTCAAAGCCTTCGCCAAGATACTCCGTCGGATAGGTAAGGTCGGCGTGCTCGCCGATCAGCGCCACCGGCAGGCCCTTGGCGCGCCAGGTTTTGCGGATGCGGGCATTGAGCACCGAGGCTTCATAGCGAGGGTTGGCGCCGATGATGAGGATGGCGTCGGCCTCCTCGATGCCCTCGATGGTCGAATTGAAGATATAGCCGGCGCGCGGCGTGCCCGGATCGATGCCGCACATGGGCGGCCGGCAGTCGGTCATGCCGGAGCCGAGCGCCGTCATCAGGGCCTTCAGCGCATACATGTCCTCGACGGCCGCCAGGTCGCCGGCGATGGCGCCGATGCGGTTGCCTCCGGCCGAGGCCTTGACAGCTTTGGCGACAGCGGCGAAGGCGTCGCTCCAGCTCGCCGGCTGCAGCTTGCCAGCCTTGCGCACATAGGGCCGGTCGAGGCGTTGCGACTTCAGGCCGTCCCACACGAAACGGGTCTTGTCGGAGATCCACTCCTCATTGATGTCGTCGTTGACCCGCGGCAGGATGCGCATGACCTCGCGCCCGCGGCTGTCGACGCGAATGTTGGAGCCGACCGCGTCCATGACGTCGATGCTCTCAGTCTTGTTGAGCTCCCACGGGCGGGCCGTGAAGGCGTAGGGCTTGGAGGTCAGCGCCCCGACCGGGCAAAGGTCGATGATGTTGCCCTGCAGTTCGCTGCTCAGCGCGCGCTCGAGATAGGGTGTTATCTCGGCATCCTCGCCCCGGCCGATCAGGCCCAGTTCGGAGATGCCGCCGACCTCCGTGATAAAGCGGACGCAGCGCGTGCAGTGGATGCAGCGGTTCATCGAGGTCTTGACCAAAGGACCCATATACTTGTCTTCAACGGCCCGCTTGTTGTCGTGGTAGCGGCTCGAATCGACGCCATAGGCCATGGCCTGGTCCTGCAGGTCGCACTCGCCGCCCTGATCGCAGATCGGACAATCCAGCGGGTGGTTGATGAGCAGGAACTCCATCACCCCCTCCCGGGCCTTCTTGACCATCGGGGTGTTGGTGTAAACTTCAGGCGGTTCCCCGTTCGGCCCCGGGCGCAGGTCTTTCACCGACATGGCGCAGCTGGCCTGCGGCTTCGGCGGCCCCCCTTTCACTTCGACGAGGCACATGCGGCAGTTGCCGGCGACGCTTAGGCGCTCGTGGTAGCAGAAACGTGGGATCTCGGCGCCGGCGGCCTCCGCCGCCTGCATCAGGTTGAAGTAGTCCGGGACCTCGATCAGCTGCCCGTCGATCTTGATGTTCGCCATGGGTCCTACTCCGCCGCGATCGATGGCACGGCGCCGTCCGCGTCGGCATTGTACGAGTACTGGTCGATGCGCTCTTCGATGACGTGCCGGAAGTTGCGGATCAGCCCCTGGATCGGCCAGGCCGCGGCATCGCCGAGGGCGCAGATGGTGTGCCCCTCGACCTGTTTGGTGACCTCGAACAGCATGTCGATCTCGCGCTTCTGCGCCCGCCCCTCCACCATGCGCGCCATCACCCGCATCATCCAGCCGGTGCCCTCGCGGCAGGGCGTGCACTGGCCGCAGCTCTCATGCTTGTAGAAGGCGCTGAGCCGCCAGATCGCCTTGATGATGTCGGTCTGCTTGTCCATGACGATGACGGCGGCGGTACCGAGTGAAGATCCCACCTCCTTCAGCCCGTCGAAATCCATGACCGCATTCCGGATCTTCTCGCCCGGCACGCAGGGAACCGAGGCGCCGCCGGGAATCACGGCGAGCAGATTGTCCCAGCCGCCGCGGATGCCGCCGCAGTGCTTGTCGATCAGTTCCTCGAAGGTCACGCCCATCGCGTCCTCGAAGGTCGCCGGCTGGTTCACGTGGCCGGAGACGCAGTAGAGCTTGGTGCCAGTGTTGTTGGCGCGGCCGATGCCGGCGAACCAGGCGCCGCCCCGGCGCAGGATCTCCGGCACGACGGCGATCGACTCGACGTTGTTCACGGTCGTCGGGCAGCCCCAGACGCCCATGGCGGCCGGAAACGGCGGCTTCAGCCGCGGCTGGCCCTTCTTGCCCTCGAGGCTCTCGAGCAGCGCCGTCTCCTCGCCGCAGATATAGGCGCCGGCGCCGTGGTGAACGATGATGTCGAAGTCCCAGCCGTGGACATTGCCCTTGCCGATCAGCTTGGCGTCATACGCCTGCTGCACCGCGGCCTCGAGCCGCTGGCGCTCGCGGATGAACTCGCCGCGGACATAGATGATGGCGACATGGGCATCCATGGCCCGTGCCGCCAGCAGCGCCCCCTCCACCAGATGGTGAGGATCATGGCGCAGAATTTCACGATCCTTGCACGTGCCAGGCTCGGATTCGTCCGCATTGATCACGAGATAATGCGGCCGGCCGTCGTTCACCTTCGGCATGAAGGTCCACTTCAAAGCCGTTGGAAAACCAGCCCCTCCGCGCCCCCGAAGCCCCGATCCCTTGACCTCGTTGGTGATCCAGTCCCGCCCGGAGTCGATGAACCCCTTCGTGCCCTGCCAGGCCCCGCGCGCGCGCGCGCCCTCCAGCGTCCAGTCGTGCTGGCCGTAGAGATTGGTGAAGATGCGATCCTTGTCAGCGAGCATTAGGAATCATCCTGCGGCTTCGGGGGCTTCTTGCCGGCGGCGTCGCGGCTTGGGGAAACGCCGCTGTCGTCTGGCTTCGCAGCCTGTTCGTCCTTACTTGCCACTTCCCGATCGGTACCGGCGGGCGAGGCAGCTGCCGCCGGGACGCCGCGGGTAGGCTTGCCCGGAGCCTTGCCAGTACCCTTCTTGCCTGCTGGCGATTCCGCGCCGGTCGCATCCTCACGCATAGCGTCGTTGGGCTCGCCGTCGGCGTCATGATCGGCGTCGAACTCCGCCCGCTCGCGTTCCGCTTCGGCAACGCTGGCCTTGGGGGCACCCGCCGGCTGCTTCAGGGCGGGAGCCGCTTCCTCGGGGACATCGCCGTCGCCGCGGCCGGGCTTGGTCGGCTTCTGCTCGGCTGCTGGCTTCTCCGCCGCTGGCTTGGCCGCCATCTCGGCGGGCGGCGCTTCCGGCGGCGGGAATGGCTTGTAGGACCGCTGCGCGGTCGGCGTCTCGAGCAGCGTCGTCTGCCCGGCTTCCGGAGCGGAGTAGCGGCGATCGATCTGGGGACCGGCCTCTACCGACGCCCCATTTCCGGCGGCAAAGATTTCGACGATCTCCTCGAAGCGCTCGACGGTCAGATCCTCGTAGGCGTCCTGGCCGATCATCACCATCGGGGCATTCACGCAGGCGCCGAGGCACTCGACCTCTTCCCAGCTCATTGTGCCGTCGGCACTGGGATGGTGCGGCTCGGGGTGGATCCGGCGCTCGCAGACCTCGCGCAGCTGCTCCGCTCCGCGCAACATGCAGGGCGTCGTACCGCAGACCTGGATATGGGCGCGGGTGCCGACCGGCTTGAGCTGGAACTGTGTATAGAAGGTCGCAACCTCGAGCACCCGGATATAGGCCATATCAAGCATGGCGGCGATGCTCTCAATGGCGGGGCGGCTGATCCAGCCCTCCTGATCCTGGGCACGCATCAGCAGGGGGATCACCGCCGACTGCTGGCGACCCGCCGGGTACTCGGCGATCTTGCGGTCGGCCCAGCTCCGGTTCTCGGCTGAGAACGCGAACCGGGTGGGCTGAATGGCTTCATCTGCAAGGCGGCGGACGGACATCAGCGGTCAACCTCACCAAAGACGATGTCGAGGGAGCCCAGAATGGCCGAGACGTCGGCGAGCATGTGGCCGCGGCTCATGTAGTCCATGCCCGAGAGATGCGCAAATCCCGGTGCCCGGATCTTGCATCGATAGGGGCTGTTGGTGCCATCCGACACGAGATAGACGCCGAACTCGCCCTTCGGCGCCTCGACCGCAGCATAGACTTCGCCGGCGGGCACCTTGTAGCCCTCCGTGTAGAGCTTGAAGTGGTGGATGAGGGCTTCCATCGAGCGCTTCATCTCGCCGCGCTTCGGCGGCACCACCTTGCCGTCGGTAGCGGCAATCGGCCCCTTCCCTTCCGGCGCGTTCAGTTTCTCGATGCACTGCAGCATGATGGAAGTCGACTGCCGCATCTCCTCCATCCGCACCATGTAGCGATCGTAGCAGTCGCCGTTCTTGCCGACCGGGATGTCGAACTCCATCTCATCGTAGCACTCGTATGGCTGCGCCTTGCGCAGGTCCCAAGCGGCGCCCGAACCTCGGATCATGACGCCCGAGAACCCCCACTTCCAGCCGTCCTCCAGCGAGATCACCCCGATGTCGGCGTTGCGCTGCTTGAAGATGCGGTTGCCGGTGAGGAGGCTGTCGATGTCGTCGACCACCTTCGGAAATTCGTGGCAGAAGGTTTCGATATCGTCGACCAGCTCCTGCGGCAGGTCCTGGTGCACGCCACCGGGCCGGAAATAGGCAGCATGCATGCGCGACCCGGAAGCGCGCTCGTAGAAGACCATGAGCTTTTCGCGTTCTTCGAAGCCCCAGAGCGGCGGCGTCAGCGCGCCGATGTCCATCGCCTGCGTCGTGACGTTCATCAGGTGCGACAGCAGCCGGCTGATCTCCGCATAAAGGACGCGAATGAGCTGCGCACGCCGGGGCACCTCGATCCCCAGCAGCTTCTCGACGGCCAGTGCGAAGCCATGCTCCTGGCTCATCGGCGCCACGTAGTCGAGCCGATCGAAGTAGGGCACGGACTGCAGGTAGGTCTTGTACTCGATCAGCTTTTCGGTGCCGCGGTGCAGCAGGCCGATATGCGGATCCACCCGCTGGACCAGTTCTCCGTCCAGTTCGAGAATGAGCCGCAGCACCCCGTGGGCCGAAGGATGAACGGGACCGAAATTGATCGTGAAATTGCGGACTTCGGCTTCAGACATCCGATGGCTCCGGTGCCGCGCAACTAGCGGGTGACGGTTGATTGGCGCTCATTGCTTCGCCTTCTCGTCGCCCGGCAGCACATAGTCCGTGCCTTCCCAAGGGGAGATGAAGTCGAAGGAGCGAAACTCCTGCGGCAGCTTCACCGGTTCATAGACAACCCGCTTGCGCTCCTCGTCGTAGCGCACCTCGACGAAGCCGGTGAGCGGAAAGTCCTTGCGCAGCGGGTGGCCATCGAAGCCGTAGTCGGTGAGAATGCGCCGCAGGTCAGGGTGCCCGGAAAACAGGATACCGTAGAGATCGTAAGCCTCGCGCTCGAACCAGTTGGCACCAGGGAACACTCCGGTGATGCTGGGAACCGGCTCGACATCGTTAGCGTGGACGCGCAGCCGGATCCGGTGGTTCAGATGGGGGCTGAGGAAGTGGTAGATGACGTCGAAGCGTTCGTCCCGCTCAGGATAGTCGACGCCGCAGATATCGACGATGCAGATGAACCGGCACCGGTCGTCATCGCGGAGGAACGTCGCCACCTCGACAATCGCCTCGCGATCCACGTGCAGGGTGAGGTCGCCGAATGCGATTTGGCTGGAAAGCACCGCCCCGCCCAGCGCGTCGCAAATATGCGCGCTCAGCTGCTGCAGCGCCTCGGCCGGAATTGCATCGTCCATACTGAGCAGTCCTACCTTTCGATGGTGCCGTCGCGGCGGATCTTCCTCTGCAGCAGCAAGATGCCGTACAGGAGCGCCTCTGCGGTCGGGGGGCAGCCGGGGACGTAGATATCGACCGGCAGGACCCGGTCGCAACCGCGCACGACCGAATACGAATAGTGGTAGTAGCCGCCGCCATTAGCACAACTGCCCATGGAAATGACGTAGCGGGGTTCCGGCATCTGGTCGTAGACCTTGCGCAGGGCCGGCGCCATCTTGTTGGTCAGCGTGCCGGCGACGATCAGCACGTCGGACTGCCGCGGTGAGGCACGCGGGGCCGTGCCGAACCGCTCGACGTCGTAGCGCGGCATCGACATCTGCATCATCTCGACGGCGCAACAGGCGAGGCCCGTCTGCATCCACATCAGTGAACCGGTGCGTGCCCAGCTGATCAGCTGGGAGGCGGTGGAGACGAGAAAACCGCGGTCGGCGAGCTCGTCGCTGACGTCCGAAAAGAAGGGGTCATCGGCGCCAACAGGCCTGTTGGTCTCGGGGTCGACCAAACCGCGCGGGCGCGGCGCCACCAGAGTGCCGCTTCGATCGCTCAATCCCATTCGAGAGCTCCTTTGCGCCACTCATAGATAAACCCGACGGTCAGCACCCCGAGGAAGATCATGACCGACCAGAAGCCGAACCAGCCCACATCGTGGAAGGCCACCGCCCATGGAAACAGGAACGCCACCTCGAGGTCGAATATGATGAACAGGATGGCGACCAGGTAGAACCGCACGTCAAACTTCATCCGTGCGTCGTCGAAGGCATTGAAGCCGGCCTCGAAGGCGGAGACCTTTTCCGGATCGGGATTCTTGACGGCGATGATGAAAGGAGCGGCCATCAGGGCCAGAGCGATGACCGCGGCCAAGCCGATAAAGATTATTATCGGCAGGTAGTTGCTGAGCAATTCCGTCATGCGGCAGCCTGTTCTACGAAGTCCGGTCCGGGCGACCGGTGCGCGGCTGGGAGGGCAATTGTGGGCCGTCCGGGCGACGCGGTGCGTTGGGCATGGGCTTAGCCCACCCCCATAGCCGATTCAAGGAAAAACGGCGCCTTTCACGGTGCCGTGGTCACGCCGATTGCTACGACTTTTGGCCCGCCCCTGGGCTAGTTAATGTACCAGAGGACGCCGACCGTCGCCTTGGCACCGTTGGGCCCGCCGCCCCAGGTGCCGGTCCCCATCGCCTCCCCCCTGAGGCTGAACTGCTGGGCCACCGCCATCTCCAGCCCAGCCCCCAGGGCGTAAGATCCGTCGCCATCGACAAGACCGCCGCCAGCCGTGCCATAGAGCACCATCTCGTCAGTCAAATAGCCGCCAAGCTTCCCGAGAAGCAGCGTGTTGAACCCCGCCAGCCCGCCGTCCCAAAGAAGGTCACCCTGGAACTCGACGCCGCTGATGATGGCGTCGGTGACGGCAAAATTGGCGCCGACCACGACACCTGTGGTTCCTACCACGCCGGTATCGGGCAAGGCTGCCCCGCCGATGGCGCCGCCGATGTAGAAGCCCTCGAAGTCGAAGAGCGGCTCGTAACCGCCGGTGCCGCCACCGAGGAAGTCGGAGGCGAGGCCGGCTGAAACCATGGAGGCGGCGGCGATGGTGCCAAGCAGCAGCGAGCGAATGTGACGCATGGGTTCCCCCTGGGAGTTCGGAGAGCGTGCGTCGATTCTGCCTGTTCCGCCGCCGCGCGGCCAGCGTTTGCTGCGCCCGTTCGCTGAACGCGGCTAACAATGGGTGAGCACCTGAGGGGGCCGCAGGCAACTCCCGCCCGAAACCGTATCAATTAGAGACAAATTGCAGCTAGCGGCCAAGAAAAAGGCCCTGCCGAAGCAGGGCCTTCCAATCCTGTTGTCGTCACCGTGGGCGACGAAACCTGATTCTTAGAAGTGCCAGTTGAAGCCGACCTTGCCGACGTGGGCGCCGTCGTCGCCGTCGTCGCCGTGGTCGAAGTCCCACTGGTACTGGTATTCGGCCTTGATGGTCAACGGATCGGCAACCGCGAACTCGGCACCGATACCGACCGGCACGTAGCCGCCATTGTCACCGTTGAAGCCGACACCGGCGAGGCCGTAGATGGCAAGGGTATCGGCCGTGAAGCCGAGCTTGCCATGGACCTGGCCCTGCCAGTCGTGGCCAACCCAGCCGAGGTTGCCTTCCACACCGGCCAGCAGGTTGCTGTCGAGCATCGCGTTCACGCCGAGGCTGGCGCCGAAGCCCCAACCGTTGTCGTCGTCGCCGTCATCGTCGCCGTCCCACTGACCGGACACCCAGAGACCTGCGTAGGGGCCTTCCCAATCGAAGCCAGGAGCCATGTAGGTGTTGTCGATCACCGGATCGGCAATGATCAGATCGGCGGCAAGCGTCGCCGACGAGAGCGCGGCCGAGGCCACGGTTGCCAGCAAGGCAATCTTGAGAGTGCGCATGTCAGAATCCTTTATTCGGAAGCTAGTCAGTGGGAAGTATGCGATTAGCGACGCCACTGACAAGCGACCTGCCCCATTATTGTTGCGTTTGCGATGCGATTTCACCCCATTCACCGGAAGCTGTTGCAAGCACGCCACAAACGACATCCCCGCCTAAATCTCTTGTTAACCGTACCCGGTCCGGCGGGTGGCCGCCACGCCGATGAATGATCCGCTCGCAACGTCCTCCGACTCCCTCCGCAGGGCATCGGCAGGTCGATCTGACGAAGGAAGGGGTGGCGCGAGAGACGGGGCTCGAACCCGCGACCTCCGGCGTGACAGGCCGGCGCTCTAACCAACTGAGCTACTCCCGCAGCAGCGGCTAGGCCGCGCAACGTGGCGTCCGTTTAAAGGGCAGGTTCAGGCAAGTCAAGCGGCGGTCGAGGGGATTTGGTGCCACATTCGAATCGGGATGCGGTGAACGCACCGTCGGGGCCAGATTCGAGGGTCCATCGAAGGGCAAATGCGGTGGTGTCGTCGGCACCGGTGGTAGAAAAGGGGCGGTGCGCCTGTCGCAAAAATGGGCTCTTGTGACCCCGTCGCTGCTAGCCGCTTGCGAGGCGTGGTGG
Organism: Devosiaceae bacterium; assembly: GCA_035998685.1. Lineage (GTDB taxonomy): Bacteria > Pseudomonadota > Alphaproteobacteria > Rhizobiales > Devosiaceae > Devosia_A. The sequence goes on from DASYHK010000023.1 coordinate 110,931, forward strand.
GCGGTGACGGGCTCGAACCGCCGACCCTCTCGGTGTAAACGAGATGCTCTACCAACTGAGCTAACCGCCCGCGTGCCGCCGAAGCGGCCCTGCGCGGAGCCTCTAACTAGGGTCTCGTCCCTGCACCGTCAAGCAGACCCGGAAAAGCAAATGGCCCCGGCTGATCGCTCGGGGCCACACGCCAACCGTCAGGAGACCTGGATTAGTTGATGGAGTCTTTGAGGCCCTTGCCCGGCTTGAACTTCGCCTGGTTGGAGGCAGGGATATTGATCTCGGCGCCGGTGGCCGGGTTGCGGCCGACGCTGGCCTTGCGCTTTGAGACCGAGAAGGTCCCGAATCCGACCAGGCGCACTTCCTCCCCCTTCTTCAGCGTCCCGGTGATCGCCTCGAATACGGCATCAACGGCATCGCCGGCCTGAGCCTTGGTCACGTTCGCCTTGTCGGCGACCACACCGATCAGATCGTTCTTGTTCATCGCGTTTCCTCACTGTGGAATGCCCGCCCTCGCTGGCGAACCAAAACGCGGCCACCCTTTGACGATTCTGTCCGCAAGGCAAGGAATTCCGGGGGTTTCAGGCCGAGGGCGCCCCCATTTCTGTTAATGAAAGGGTAATTTTCGCCGCTCACGCGATTGGCGTCAGTGCCAAAGGAAGGACGGTGCGGCGGCGTACCCCTGCGATCGCGGTCTGCGGCAGCAGGTAGTTTGCCCTTCCACTGGCCGAGTCGCATCCTTCGACAGCGTGCCCGACTCGGCCAGCAGACGAAGCGAGGACAGCGGCCCGGTGCGAGGGGCAAACTGCTCCTCCGCGACCTTTCGTATCCCGGGGGGGTCTCCCCGGCATCGCATTGTGCACCAACGAAAACGGCGCCCAAACGGGCGCCGTCTGTCGTTGACTGGTTGTGCCAGTCAGTGCGGCAGGCCGGACGGCGTCTCCTCACCGTCCGCCGCAGCCGCCGCGGCGGCTGCGGCCGCAGCTGTCGGCTCCTCGTACTTCCACTCGATCGGCTCCGGCTGGCGAACCAGCGCATGCTTCAGCACGTCATCCATCCGGCTGACGGGAATGATCTCCATGCCCTTGGTGACGATCTCGGGGATTTCCTTGAGATCGCGGACGTTCTCCTCGGGGATGAGGACGGTCTTTATGCCACTGCGCAGGGCGGCCAAGAGTTTCTCCTTGAGCCCGCCGATCGGCAGCACCCTGCCCCGCAGGGTCACCTCCCCAGTCATTGCCACGTCGTGCCGCACCGGAATTCCGGTCATCACCGAGACGATGGCTGTCGCCATGCCAACGCCAGCCGAGGGACCATCCTTAGGGGTTGCTCCCTCGGGCACGTGAACGTGGATATCACGCGTGTCGAAGAGCGGTGGCTTGATGCCGAAGTCGACAGCCTTGGAGCGGACATAGCCGTTCGCGGCGGAGATCGACTCCTTCATTACCTCCTTGAGGTTGCCGGTCACCGTCATCCGGCCCTTGCCGTGAGTCATGACGCCCTCGATGGTGAGGATCTCGCCACCCACCGGCGTCCAGGCAAGCCCGGTAACGACGCCCACCTGAGCCTCGGCGTCGATCTGGTCGTGCCGGTAGAATGGCGCGCCAAGATATTCCTCGATCAGCGCCGCGTCGATAGTGATCGACTTCTTCTTTTCCGTCATGATCTCGCGGACGGCCTTGCGCATCAGCTTGCTGATCTCGCGCTTGAGGTTACGGACGCCGGCTTCCCGCGTGTACTTGCGGATGACCGTCATCAGTTCCTCGTCACCGAGCACGAACTCCTTCGCCTGAAGGCCGTTTTCCTTCAGCGTCTCCGGGATGAGGTGGCGCCGGGCGATCTCGAACTTCTCCTCCTCGGTGTAGCCGGAGAGGCGGATGATCTCCATCCGGTCCATCAGCGGCGCCGGAATGTTGAGCGTGTTCGAGGTGGTGACGAACATCACATCCGAAAGGTCGTAGTCGACCTCGAGATAATGGTCGTTGAAGGTGTGGTTCTGCTCCGGGTCCAGAACCTCGAGCAGCGCCGAAGACGGATCGCCGCGGAAGTCTTGCCCCATCTTGTCGATCTCATCGAGCAGGAAGAGCGGGTTGGCCTTGCCGGCCTTCTTCATCGACTGGATGACCTTGCCTGGCATGGAGCCGATATAGGTCCGCCGGTGGCCGCGGATCTCGGCCTCATCGCGCACACCGCCGAGCGCCATGCGGATGAACTCGCGGCCGGTGGCCTTCGCGATCGATTTGCCGAGCGACGTCTTGCCGACGCCCGGAGGGCCGACGAGGCAGAGGATCGGGCCTTTGAGCTTGCCTGTCCGGGCCTGCACCGCCAGATACTCGACGATCCGCTCCTTCACCTTCTCTAGGCCATAGTGATCCTCATCCAGCACCTGCTGGGCATAGTTGAGGTCGCGCTTGACCTTGCTCTTCTTGCCCCAGGGCAGCGAGAGCAGCCAGTCGAGATAGTTGCGGACGACGGTGGCCTCGGCCGACATCGGGCTCATGGCCTTCAGCTTCTTCAGCTCAGCATCGGCCTTCTGCCGCGCCTCCTTTGAAAGCTTGGTTTTGGCGATCTTCTCTTCGAGCTCGGCGAGCTCGTTGGAGCCTTCCTCGCCGTCGCCCAGCTCGCGCTGGATCGCCTTCATCTGCTCGTTGAGGTAGTACTCGCGCTGCGTTTTCTCCATCTGCCGCTTGACGCGGGAGCGGATCCGCTTCTCCACCTGCAGCACGCCGATCTCGCCCTCCATGAGGCCAAGAATCTTCTGTAGGCGCTCGGCCGCAGAGATGGTGGAAAGCAGCTCTTCCTTCTCGTTGATCTTGATCACCAGATGGCTGGCGATCGTGTCGGCGAGCTTCGAATAGTCCTGGATCTGGCCGACCGCGGTCACCACTTCGGCCGAAATCTTCTTGTTGAGCTTCACATAGCTCTCGAACTCCGTCTGAGCGGAGCGCGCCAGCGCCTCGAGCTCGACCGGATCGGTCTCCGGCTCGACCAGTACGGTAGCCTCGGCCTCGAAATAGTCCACGGTCTGCAGGTAGCGATCGATGCTGGCGCGGCTCAGGCCCTCCACCAGCACCTTGACGGTACCGTCCGGCAGCTTGAGGAGCTGCAGCACCGATGCGACGGTGCCGGTTGCGTAGATCTGGTCTGGCGACGGATCATCGTCCTGGGCATTCTTCTGCGTGACGACGAGGATGTGCTTGTCGTCCCGCATCACCTCTTCCAGTGCCTTCACCGATTTCTCGCGCCCCACGAAGAGCGGCACGATCATACCCGGGAAGACAACGATGTCGCGGAGCGGCAGGACCGGGTAGACGCGGTCGCGGTCGAACTCGGCGCCGCCTTTGGTTACATCCGACATATTAAGTCCTTTCCTGGTGCGCCTGCAGGCTGGGAGGTAGTGCGGCGCACCCTAGTGCCGATCGGGCAGGCTCTCCCCAAGAGCAGCGCCCCCGATTCTGTTCATTAGATAGGGTCGCACCGGTAGATCGCAAGTCAATCCCGGGCGGTTTCCCCCTGCCCCCGCCAAGCGTTTCGCCACCGCAAGCTCGGCCTGAGCCGCGACGGCAGGATCGCCTGTTCGAGTATGGCAGCGTCCGGCGCTGGCGGCGGACGGGGTCACGACCGCGGGGAAGGGCCAGCGCCCTACGGCGGTAAGAACGGGCGCGTTAGCCCGTCCCCGGGGATGTGTCAGGCGGCCTTCGGCGGCAGCTGCGCGCTTGGCGTCGAGGTGGAGATCGCCAGCTCCTCGTCGGTCATGTCGACGGGGACCTTCTCGAACAGCGGCGTCGACAGGTAGCGCTCGCCGGTATCGGGCAGCATGCAGAGGATGGTGGAGCCGGCGGGAGCTTCCTCGGCGACCTTCAGCGCCGCAGCGAAGGTGCCGCCGGCGGTGATGCCGACGAAGATCCCCTCCTTCTGGGCGAGATCCAGGCTCGCCTGCATGGCCTCAGGGCCGGGGATGGTGAGAATGCGGTCGATCAGTTTCTGGTCCACGGCATCGCCGAGGATCTTGGGGATGAAGTCCGGGCTCCAACCCTGGAACGGGTGCGGCTTCCAGGCCGGGTGGCTACCGGCAGCCTCACCATTGTCGCGCCGCTCCTGAGGTTCCCCGCTCGTCAGCATGGGCGCTCCCTCGGGCTCGCAGACGATGACCTTGGTGTCCGGTCGTTCCTCACGCAGTACCCGGGCCACACCCTGCAACGTGCCACCGGTGCCGAAACCGGTTACGAAATAGTCGAGACTCTTGAGATCCTCGAGGATCTCCCGGGCCGTGGTCTTTGCGTGAAAGTCCGGGTTGGCCTGATTGACGAACTGCCGGGTCATGAACCATCCGTTCTTTGCAGCGAGTTCCTCGGCCTTGCGGACCATGCCGTTGGCGCGCTCCGCCGCCGGCGTCAGCACCACCTTGGCGCCGAGGAAGCGCATAAGCTTGCGACGCTCGACGGAAAAGCTTTCTGCCATGGTGACCACCAAAGGATAGCCCTTGGCGGCGCAAACCATGGCAAGGCCAATACCGGTGTTGCCGCTGGTCGCCTCGACCACCGTCTGCCCCGGCTTCAGGCTGCCGTCCTTCTCGGCCGCCTCGATGACGCCCAGTGCCAGACGGTCCTTGACCGACCCAAGCGGGTTGAACGCCTCTACCTTGACGTAGAGATCGATTCCTGCCGGTGCCAGGCGGTTGATCCGGACCACGGGGGTGTTGCCGATGGTGCCGAGAATGCTGTCGTACTTCATCGCGTGCCCTTCCACTCACAATGGACGAAGAAGCCTACTCCCGGGGGGACGGCGTTCACAAGTGATCCGGTGGTGCAGTTGCCGCTGGCGCTGCAAGAGCCAGGAACGCAAAACCCGCCCGGCGTACCGGACGGGCCTTGTAATTCTCTGCCGAGGTGGTCAGGCGCTGGCGGGCGCGTCTTCCTTTTTGCGCTCGGCGTAGATGTAGAGCGGGCGGGCGTCCTTGCCGTTCACCACTTCCTCGCTGATCACCACTTCCTCGACCCCGTCGAGCGACGGCAAATCGTACATGGTGTCGAGAAGGATCGACTCCATGATCGAGCGGAGGCCGCGGGCGCCCGTCTTGCGCTCGATGGCATGCTTGGCGATGGCCAGCAGCGCGTCCTCATGGAAGGTGAGTTCCACTTCTTCCATCGAGAACAGCCGCTGGTACTGGCGCACGAGAGCGTTCTTGGGCGCGGTGAGAATCTCGATGAGCGCCTTCTCGTCCAGATCCTCAAGGGTGGCGATCACCGGCAGGCGGCCGATGAATTCGGGGATCAGCCCGAACTTCACCAGATCCTCGGGCGCAACGTCCTTCAGCACATCGCCGACACGACGATCGTTGGGATCCTTGACCACCGCACCAAAGCCGATACCCGACCCCTCGCCGCGGGCCTGGATGATCTTCTCGAGACCGGCGAAGGCACCACCGCAGATGAAGAGGATATTGGTCGTGTCGACCTGCAGGAACTCCTGCTGCGGGTGCTTGCGGCCACCCTGTGGAGGCACGGAGGCGACGGTGCCTTCCATGATCTTCAGCAGCGCCTGCTGCACGCCCTCGCCCGAAACGTCGCGGGTGATCGAGGGGTTGTCAGACTTGCGGGAGATCTTGTCGACCTCATCGATATAGACGATGCCGCGTTGAGCCTTCTCGACGTTGTAGTCGGCAGCCTGCAGCAGCTTCAGGATGATGTTCTCGACGTCCTCGCCGACATAGCCGGCCTCGGTCAGCGTTGTCGCGTCGGCCATGGTAAATGGCACGTCGAGGATGCGGGCCAGCGTCTGCGCCAGCAGCGTCTTTCCGCAGCCGGTTGGACCGACCAGCAGGATGTTGGACTTCGAGAGCTCGACGTCCTGGTTCTTGGTTGCGTGGTGAAGCCGCTTGTAGTGATTGTGCACCGCCACCGACAGCACGCGCTTGGCGCGGAACTGGCCGATGACGTAGTCGTCCAGGACCTTGCAGATCTCCGCCGGCGTCGGCACGCCGTCTGACGACTTCACCATCGAGGTCTTGTTCTCCTCGCGGATGATGTCCATGCACAGCTCGACGCATTCATCACAGATGAAGACGGTGGGTCCGGCGATCAGCTTGCGGACTTCGTGCTGAGACTTGCCGCAGAACGAGCAGTAAAGCGTGTTCTTGCTGGTTTCGCCGCTGGTCGTGTCCTTCGACATCCTGTCACTCCCGGGAGCCTCTGCTCCCATTCCCGCGTCCCAATTCAGGCTAACGCAGGAGACCTAAACAAAACATAATGCGGGCAAAGCTTAACGGCCCGCCCGCAGCCACGCAATTACGGCAGTGTCACACTCCCGTGTCCTTTTGCCAAACGCCGTTAACGCCGGTTGCGTCAGCTGGGTGTCTCGGGGACAGCGCGCTTCTCCAGCACATTGTCGATGATCCCGAACTCCTGGGCCTCCTCGGGCGAGAGGAAGCGGTCACGCTCGAGCGCATTCTCGATTTCCTCATAGGTACGCCCGGTGTGCTTCTCGTAGATCTGGTTGAGCCGGCGCTTCAGGCCTTCAACCTCCTTGGCGTGGATCAGGATGTCGGTCACCTGACCCTGGAAGCCGCCGGAGGGCTGGTGGACCATGACCCGGGCGTGCGGCAGCGCACCGCGCATGCCGGCTTCGCCGCCCGCCAGCAGCAGCGAGCCCATAGAAGCGGCCTGCCCCATGCACAGCGTCGCCACGGGCGGGCGGATGAACTGCATGGTGTCGTAGATGCCGAGTCCGGACGTCACCACGCCGCCCGGCGAATTGATGTACATGTTGATTTCCTTCTTCGGATTCTCCGACTCGAGGAACAGCAACTGGGCGACGATGAGGGAGGCCATGTTGTCCTCGACCACACCGGTCACGAAAATGATGCGCTCCTTGAGGAGCCGCGAGTAAATGTCGAAGGCGCGCTCGCCGCGGTTGGTCTGCTCGACCACCGTCGGTACAAGGTAGTTGTTCAACATGTCGACCGGATCTTGCATACGTGATGCCCCTGTGTGGAATCGAATCAGCGCGAATGGCCGATTGCTGACGAGCCCGAATTAACGTGCGGTAAAGCGACAGATAGGCGCGAGTGTGGCGGTCGGCAAGAGGCCCTGGCGCGGCAAGCTTAACCGGTGCGGGGACGAAATTGATTGGCGCTGCCGCCCTCCGGCAGCGCCTTCCGCATCAGGTGCGACTGACCGAGACGCCTCCGTCTACCAGGATCGCCGTGCCGGTGACGAAACTTGCGGCCTCGGATGCAAGGAACATCGCCAACTGCGCAACCTCCTCGGGCCGGGCCATGCGCTTGAGTGCGTGCAGGCCTTCAACGAAGGCCCGCACCTCGGGCCCGGCACCAGGAGCATTGGCCGTATTGGACGGGGTCTCGGTGCCGCCGGGCAGAATGGCGTTGGCCCGGATGCCCCGGGTCCCATACTCCACCGCCAGCGTCCTGACGAGGCCGAGTTGCCCGGCTTTGCTCGCCGCATAGGCTGCCATCCCTGGCATGCCGACCGTCACTCCGACGAAGCTCGAGGTGAAAAGCAGCGAGCCGCCTCCGCGCTCCAACATGGCTGGCAGTTGATACTTCGCCCCCAGGAATGCGGCGGTCAGGTTGGTGTCGATGGTGTCTCGCCACCCTGCCACGGACAAGTCATGTGAGCCGCCCGATTCACCGACGGAGCCCGCGTTGTTGAAGGCAACATCGAGACCGCCGAAGCGTTTGACTGCCGCCTCGACCAGCGCGGCTGCCACCGGCTCCTCACGAACGTCGCCAGGGATGGCCACGGCCTGCCCGCCACCCGACCCGATCTCTTCCACGAGCGCCGAAAGTTCAGTCTCGCGGCGGCCGCTGACTACCAGCCTAGCGCCATGCTGGGCGAAGAGCTTTGCGGTTGCATAACCGATACCGGAGCTGGCGCCGGTGATAATCGCCACCTTGTCGGCGAGATTTCTCATGATCTTGAATTCCTTCATGTTGTGCCGAAGCGACCTGCGCTTCGAGCTCAACATGAAGGGATCGGGAGCGGCCAGCACTCCGCTTCTTGCGGCAGAATTGGCCTAGCTACTCGGAGGTGAAACTGACGGTGACGCCGCGCTGGCGGAAGTAGGACTGCATGAACTTGCGGCCCTGGCGGTTGTTCTGGGCGATGCGGCTGGGATCGAAGACCGCTTCCTTCCGCCCCTCCCGTGCCATCACTGCACGGAGGGTGGCGATATGGGCGTCGAGATCCTCGTTGTTGCCCTTGATCGAGGCATAGATGTTTTCCATGGCTTCGTTCAAGGTGAGATCGCTCATCGGGTCAGCTCCGGATATCTTCGGTTCGGCGCATCACTAGCCGAGTTTCCGGCAAGCGCAAGCCGCTTCTGCCGTGCATTCCGGCTATTGAGCGGCCGCGGATCGGTTCAGCTTGTCCAGCACATCGGGCAGCAGTTCCGGGAGGTCTTCGGCGATCAGTCCCGGCCTGCCCCAGACGTTGCCCGCCTCGCCATGGATCCATACGGCAGCTGCAGCGGCTTCCAAGCCCGGCATCCCCTGCGCCAGCAGGGCGCCGACGATGCCTGCAAGAACGTCGCCCGTCCCGGCGGTGGCAAGACTCGCCGGGGCGTTGGAGTTGATGGCCGCGCGACCATCCGGTGCCGCGATGACGGTGTCATTGCCCTTGAGGATCAATGTTGCGCCGGAGCGTCTTGCGGCCGCCCGCGCCTGCTCCAGCTTGGAACCGGGCTCGTCGCCGAACAGCCGCTTGAACTCGCCGCTGTGGGGAGTAAGCACCACCGGCCGTTCCGGCCGTGCTGCGATTGCCGCGAAGAGCGCCTGCGGTCCCTCCCTGAAGCTGCTCATCGCATCGGCATCGAGCACGGCGGCGGCCCCGCTCTCAAGGATGGCGAGCACGTTGTGACGGGTGGCGTCGCCGATGCCGGCGGCCGGACCAATCACCACGGCATTGAGCCGGTCGTCGCGCAGCAGCATCGAGAGGCCGGCGGGACCGTCGACAGCCTTCAGCATGATCGAGGTAAGGTGCGCAGCATGCACCTGCAGGGCCTGTGGCGCACCGACCACCGTTACCAGTCCCGCACCGGCCCGCAGGGCGGCGGTCGCTGACAACCGGCTGGCGCCGGTTTGCAGCGGTCCGCCCGAAACGACGACGCAGTGTCCACGATCGTATTTATGACCTGCCTCCTGGGCCGTCGGCACCTGCCACAGGCTCGGGCCGTTCTCCCAGAGTCGCGGCCCTATCGTATCCAGCACCGCATCCGGAATGCCGATCTGAGCCAGGACCGGCTCGCCGCAGTGCCGGCGCCCCGGGAGCAGCAGATGTCCAGGCTTCTTTCGAAAGAAGGTGACCGAAAGCGCAGCCTCGATGGCAATCCCCCGTACCGCGCCAGTTGCCCCGTCGATGCCGCTGGGGATATCTATCGCCACCACCGGGCGCCCCGACGCGTTCACTGCTGCGACAAGCGCCGCCAGTGGGCCTTCGATGTCGCGGGCCAGCCCGGCCCCGAGCAACGCATCGACGATTAGCCCGGCCGATCCAATCGCCTCGGGCTCTGCAGGCTCGATGCCACCTTTCCAGAGGTCGGCGTGAAAGGCTGCATCCCCTTTCAGCCGTTCCCTCTCGCCATGGAGTGCGACCCTCACTGCCCAGCCGTCGCGCTGCAACAGCCGGGCTACCACGAAGCCGTCGCCGCCATTGTTGCCGGGCCCGCACAGCACCAGTACCTCCGTCGGCGCATAGCGATCGCGAATTGCCTCTCCGACAGCCCGTCCGGCAGCCGCCATAAGGTCGAGCGACGATACTCCGGCCTCGACGGCAAGGGCATCCGCACGGGCCATCTCTTCGGGCGTCAGTAACATGGACTGTAGGGTGGCGGGTTCGGTCAATGCTCGGCACTCTCCTTAATGGCTCTGCAGCGAGCCGCCGGGCGGCCGGTCGAGGCAGGAGCGAGACTAGCTCCCAGCACGGCAAACAAAAAGGGCCGCCGGAAGCTCCGGCGGCCCGTGGATCGGAAAGAGGCGGCGCCTCCTAGTGGTGGTGCTCTTCCGGCACCTCGTCTTCGTCGGCGGCGATGACCTTCGCAAGTTCCTCGCGCGTCATCTTCTTTTCGGTCTTGGTGGCCAGTTCGGCAACGAAATCAACGACCTTGTTCTCGAACACGGGGGCGCGCAGCGAAGCCAGCGCCTGGGGGTTCTTGCGGTAATAATCGTAGACCTGCTGCTCCTGGCCGGGAAAGCGGCGAACCTCGGCGATCAGCGCCTGCTGGTGCTCTTCCTCGGTCACCTGAATGTTGTTGGCATTGCCGATCTCGGCGACCACCAGCCCGAGGCGCACCCGGCGCTCGGCGATCCGGCGATACTGGTCGCGGGCCTCTTCCTCCGTCGTGCCCTCGTCCTCGAAGCTGCGGCCGTGGCTCTCCACCTCGTGCTTGACGCGTTCCCAGATGGTGTTGAACTCGGCCTCCACCAGCTGCTCGGGCACATCGAACTTGTGGCCCTCGTCTAGCGCGTCGAGGATCTGGCGCTTCATCGCCTGCCGGCTCATCTGGCCAAGCGCCGCCTTAATCTGGTCGCGCACGGCATCGCGCAACGCGGGCAGGTTCTCGAGGCCGAGCTGCTTGGCGAAGTCATCGTCCAGCGCGCCCTCCTTGGGCCCGTCGACGTGGAGGATGGTGACCTCGAAGTCGGCCTTCTTGCCGCGAAGCTCGGCGTTGCCGTAATCCTCCGGGAAGGTGACGGAGACGGTCTTCGTCTCCCCCTTCTTCATGCCCACCAGCTGCTCCTCGAAGCCGGGAATGAACTCGCCGCCGCCGACGGTGAGGTGCGCGTGGTCGGCGCTGCCGCCCTCAAAGGTCTCGCCATCGATTTTGCCGACGAAGCTGAGGCCCAGCCGGTCGCCCTCGGCAACGACGGCACCCTCACCCTTGTCCTCATAGCCACGATTCTGGCGGAAAACCCGCTGCACCTCGGCTTCGACGTCGTCCTCGCTCACCTCGACCACTGGCTGCTCGAGCGCCATGCCCTTGAAGTCCATGAGCTTCACGGGCGGCAGAACCTCGTAGCTGACGTCAAAGCTCAGATCGGCCTCGCCCTCGAGCACGCGGTTTATCACCGCCTGGTCTTCGGTCAGGTCGACCTTGGGCTGGGAGGCCGCGCGCTCCGCGCGCTCCTCGAGCGTCTGGCTGACCGTGTTGTTGATGGCGTCGGTCATCACCTCCGACATGGCGGAGCGCCCATAGACCTTTCGCAGGTGCGAGACGGGGACCTTGCCCGGCCGGAAGCCCTTGATGTTGGCCCGGCCTTTGATCTCGTCGAGCTTGGCATCCAGGCGCTCGGTGAGGTCCTTTGCCGGAATGACCACGGCAAGTTTGCGCTTGAGGCCCTCATTAAGGGTTTCTGTGACCTGCATTCGGTTTCAATCCCGTTCTTAAAACTGTCGTTTCGGCCGGGACAGTATGACTGGTGCGGGTGAGAGGACTCGAACCTCCACGCCTTGCGGCGCTGGAACCTAAATCCAGTGCGTCTACCAGTTCCGCCACACCCGCAAGGCGCCCGTCGGCCAGGTTGCGTGCATCTATCCCAACTCGGCAAACCAGTCAAAGATTGATTCCCTTGGCCGCCGGGCGGCATCATCCAGGCACCGCCCAAACGAGGTGCAGCACTCCATCCATGGGCATCGGAGATGCGCAATACTCGTGCACGCTGCCCAAGTTTTCGGCAGAAGCTAGGCCCCACCCTTCCAGTCCCCGGAAGCGTTATCAGCCAATGCCATGCGGAACTTGCGATTTTCTGTGCCCACACTGGCTGGCATGCGCCGTGCATACTGGGTGGCGGAACCTGTTCAAGGACATTGGAGCGCCGCAGCGTTCCTCGAACATGACAGGGCGATGCCGCTGCGGAAGCGCCGCGGACCGCCCATCTGGAGGCCGGAATGAAGAAGATCGAGGCAATCGTAAAGCCGTTCAAGCTCGATGAGGTCAAGGAAGCACTGCAGGAGGTGGGGCTGCAGGGCATCACTGTCACCGAAGCTAAAGGCTTCGGGCGCCAGAAGGGCCATACCGAGTTGTACCGGGGAGCCGAATACGTTGTCGACTTCCTACCCAAGGTGAAGGTGGAGGTGGTCTGTCCCGATGACTTGGCCGAGAAGGCCATCGAGGCCATCCGCAACGCCGCCCAAACCGGCCGCATCGGTGACGGCAAGATCTTCGTCTACTCCATCGAGCAGGCCATCCGCATCCGTACCGGAGAATCTGGCGACGAGGCGATATGACAAGTTATCCCGCAGACCTTCGTCCCTACCGTTGAAAACACAAGCATCCTGATTCAGGGGAACTACATGACTACTGCAAACGACATCCTCCAGAAGATCAAAGACGAGAGCATCAAGTACGTCGACCTGCGGTTCACCGACCCACGCGGCAAGCTGCAGCACGTCACCATGGATGCCAGCATCATCGACGACGACTTCTTCGAGGAAGGAACAATGTTCGACGGCTCGTCGATCGCCGGCTGGAAGGCGATCAACGAGAGCGACATGGTGCTGATGCCGGACGTCAAGTCCGCCTATGTCGATCCATTCTTCGGAGCGGCGACACTGGCCGTGGTCTGCGATATCCTCGACCCCCTCACCTACCAGCCCTACAACCGCGATCCCCGGACCACGGCCAAGAAGGCGGAGGCCTATGTGAAGTCCTCTGGCGTCGGTGACACGGTGGTGTTCGGCCCCGAGCCCGAGTTCTTCATGTTCGACGACGTGCGGTATTCCAACACCACCTACAATGTCGGCTTCAGGGTCGACTCCGGCGAACTGCCCTCCAACAACGACACCGCCTACGAAGCCGGCAACACCGGCCACCACATCGGCCTCAAGAAGGGCTACTTCCCGGTGCCGCCGCTCGACAGCGCCCAGGACATCCGCAGCGAGATGCTGGAGGCCATGGCCGACATGGGCGTGGTCGTCGAGAAGCACCACCATGAGGTGGCCTCGGCGCAGCACGAGCTGGGCATCAAGTTCGCGCCCATCATCAAGTCGGCCGACGACGTGCAGATCTACAAGTACGTCATCCAGCAGGTGGCCCAGGCCTACGGCAAGACCGTGACCTTCATGCCCAAGCCGGTCTATGGCGACAATGGCTCGGGCATGCACTGCCACCAGTCGATCTGGAAGGACGGCAAGCCGCTGTTCGCGGGTGACCAGTATGCGGGGCTGTCGATGGAGGCTCTTTACTACATCGGTGGCGTCATCAAGCACGCCAAGGCGATCAACGCCTTCACCAACCCCACCACCAACAGCTACAAGCGGCTGGTCCCGGGCTTCGAGGCACCGGTGCTGCTCGCCTACTCGGCCCGCAACCGCTCCGCTTCCTGCCGCATTCCCTTCGGCCAGTCGCCGAAGTCGAAGCGCATCGAGGTGCGGTTCCCCGACCCGCTGGCCAACCCTTACCTCGCCTTCGCGGCGCTGCTGATGGCCGGCATGGACGGGATCAAGAACAAGATCCACCCCGGCGACCCGATGGACAAGGACCTCTACGAACTTCCGGCGGAAGAACTGAAGCAGATCCCCACCGTCTGCGGCTCGCTGCGCGAGGCGCTCGAGAGCCTCGACAAGGACCGCGACTTCCTGAAGGCCGGGGGCGTCTTCGACGACGACCAGATCGACAGCTATATCGACCTCAAGATGACCGAGGTCATCAAGTTCGAGCACACCCCGCACCCGATCGAGTACGAGATGTACTACTCGGCCTGAGGCAGCCGCTTCGACGAAAAAACCGAAGGGCGCCCCGTGGCGCCCTTCTCTTTTGCGATCCGGCCCGGGCCGCGGGTGCCGAGCCTCTCGCACTCGCCGCTGCTCGTGAGATTCAACGCACCTGTCCGGAATTGCGGATCCACTGCCGAGAACAGAGGGAATGCGGACAGCGGTTTGCCCAGCTACTTCCCCAAGCACCAAGCTGACGCCGGGCTGGTACCCGCTGACACACCCGGACCAGCGGCCCAGCCCGCGTGCGGCGGCACCAGCCGATCCTTGGCCTACCCCGCCGCCAGAGCGCCCCTACCTCCCAAGGGCTTGACAGGCGCTGTGATCACCTATATTCAACCTCCTAGTTAATAACCGATTGGTTGAATGCAGATGCCCACCGACCGCCTGAGCGTCACCCTCGCTGCCCTCGCGGATCCGACCCGGCGCGGCATGCTGGCGCGCCTCGCCCAGGGTGAGGCCACCGTCACCGAACTGGCGGAGCCTTACGATATGAGCCTCGCCGCCGTCTCTAAGCACCTCAAGGTGCTCGAGAAGGCCGGGCTGGTGTCGCGGGGGAAGTCGGCGCAGTGGCGCCCGGTGCGGCTGGAGGCCGGGCCGATGCGCGACGTGCATGCCTTCCTCGAAAACTACCGCCGGTTCTGGGACGAGAGCCTCGACCGGCTCGAGGTCTATCTGGCCGCGCTGCAGAAGGGAGATCCCGATGCCGGCAAGCACTAGCCGTGGCAGCCGCCGCCCCGCCAGGAGGCGGTCGGAAGATGCGCGGCAACGTCATCTCTTTCCGCCGCTACCTCGAGCGGCGCCGGGCCCGGCGGCGGGCCGACCTCGCCGGCCGCGCTCGGACGGGTAGCTACCGCCGCCTCTGGACCCTGAGCCTCGACCGCCTCGCCGAATACCTGATCGCACACAAGGGAGACGACGCCATGGACGACCTGAAGATCGAAGCCCCGGTGGGGCAGCCGTTCATGACCATGACTCGCATCTTCAACGCACCGCGCGCGCTCGTCTGGAAGGCGCTGTCCCAGCCCGAGCATGCCGCGCGCTGGTGGGGCCCGCACGACCACAAGAACCGGGTCCTCCAGTGGGACTGGCGGGTCGGCGGCAAGTGGCGCATCGAGAGCACGCTTCCCGACGGCATGGTCATCGTGTTCTTCGGCGAGTACCGCGAAATCAAAGAGCCGGTGAAGGTCACGCAGACCTTCTCGTTCGACCAGTTGCCCGAAGGCACGCACAGCGTCGACATGGTCGAACTCGACGAGGTCGACGGCAAGACCATCTACCGCGCCACCTCCACCCTCCCCGACGTCGAGTCCCGCGACGCCATGATCGCCTCGGGCATGGAGACCGGCGTGCGCGAAGGCTTCGAGCGCCTCCAAGCGATGCTGGAAGACTGGAAGGCGACGGCGGAATAGGCGACGGAAACCTGGAGACGAGAAATGCCTACAGTCACCTCAAAGGACGGCACCCGCATTGCCTACGAGACGCTAGGCTCGGGACCTCCGCTCATTCTCGTCGACGGCGCCCTCTGCTTCCGCGGTTCGGGTCCATCGCGGCCCCTTGCTGAACAGCTCAAGGACCGCTTTACCGTCTACATCTACGATCGGCGCGGGCGCGGCGAGAGCGGCGACACCCTGCCCTATGCTCCCGAACGCGAGGTGGAAGACATCGAGGCGCTAATCGCGGCGGCGGGCGGCTCGGCGATGCTCTACGGGATCTCCTCGGGTGGCGTCCTCGCCCTCGACGCTGCGAGCCATGACATCGGCGTCAGCCGTGTCTTCGTTTACGAAGCACCACTGATCGTCGACGACAGTCGGACCCTGGCGCCCGGCTACGCCGAAAAGATGCAGGCTCTGGTGGCCGCCGACAGGCGGGGCGCCGCCCTCAAGCACTTCATGGGCACCGGCGTCGGCCTGCCTGGCTTCATGGTCTTCATCATGCAGTTCATGCCAATGTGGAAGACTCTGAAGCAGGTGGCGCCGACTCTGGCCTACGATACCGCCCTGACGGCACCGCTGCAGCAGGGGCGGCCGCTTTCGCCGGAGCGGTGGGCAAGCGTCAAGGTACCGGCAAAGATCGTTGGCGGCACGAAGAGCGAAACCTGGATGCGCAACGCCCAGAGGGCGATCGCCCGCATCCTGCCGGATGCCCGCCACGCAGAGCTCGAGGGCGAGAACCATATGGTCAAGCCGGAGAAGATTGCGCCGATGATCAAGGAATTTTTTGCCGCCTGAGGGCATGTGCATGGAGTTGCCGATGGACAGTCCTGACGTCCAGCTGCCGGAAGACCAGCCGACGCTGACCATTACCCGGGTGTTCGATGCCCCGCGGACGCTGGTGTGGAAGATGTTCAGCGACCCGTACCACCTCCGGCAGTGGTGGGGGCCGCGGGGCTTCACCAACCCCGTCTGCGAACTGGACTTCCGGGTCGGCGGACATTGGCATCACGTGATGCGGGGCCCGGACGGCCGCGAGTATCCGACCGACAGCACCTTCATCGAGATCGTGCCGCCGGAGCGCATCGTTTACCGCAACGCGGCGCCGGCGGGCGAGGTGTGGGGCGACAATCCGCCGCCCAGCTTCAGGCGGACCCTCACCTTCACCGAGGAGGGCGGCCGCACCAGGCTGACGCTCTTTGCCGAGTTCGACGCGCTGGAGCAGCGTACGGCTGCCGCCCGCCGCGGCTTCGTCGAGGGCACACTGGAAAGCTACGAGAGGCTCGCCGCCCTCCTGGCGGCAGCGACAGGCTAGACGCGACCATCACCGGCGCACGGCCGCGCGCTCGCCGCGCCACCGGTCCGCGCGCCCAAACGACAGGAGTGACGAGATGCAAAGACGCATGTTCATGGCTACTGCCGCGGCCAGCCTGGTGCTGCCAGTTGTCCCCGCTTTCGCCCAACCGGCGGCAACACGAGGAGGAACCGAGATGACTGCACCGCGAAGCGGCCGCGCCACCGTGAACGGCCTCGAGCTGTACTATGAAGTTCATGGCGAGGGAGAGCCCCTGTTGCTCCTCCACGGGGGCATCACCGTGGACCAGACCCTGGCGCAGACGCTGCCGGCACTGGCGAATGCCCGCCAGGTCATCGTTCCGCACATGCAGGGCCACGGCTTCACGCCGGACATCGACCGGCCGCTCAGGTTCGAGTTGATGGCCGACGATCTCGCCGCGCTGATGGCGGAGATGGGGATCGGCAGCGCCGACCTGGTCGGCTACTCGATGGGCGGCGGGATCGCGCTGCAGACGGCCATTCGCCATCCGACGCTGGTCGACCGACTGGTCGTGATCTCCACCACCATGGCACGGGACGGCTGGTATCCGGATGTGGTCCAGGCCTTCCGCGACATGCCGGGCAACGCCCCCGCCATTGCCGCCAACATCGCACGGTCGCCGCTGGGCGATCGCTATCCGGACGTGAACTGGGAGACCCTGTTCCGCAAGATCGGCGAGATGGAGAGCGAACCCTTCGACTGGTCGGCGGATATCGCCGGCATCGAGGCGCCTACCATGCTCGTCTTCGCCGACGCCGACGCCGTACGCCCCGAACACATCGTCGACTTCTACCAGCGACTCGGTGGGTTCCTGCGCGACGGCGGGCTCGACGGCTCCGGACGCCCCCCGGGCCGCCTGGCCGTCATCCCCAACACCACCCACTACGACCTCAACGATACGACGGCAGTCGCCGAGGCGATCCTGCCGTTCCTCGAGGCTTTCGGCCCGAACTAGTGCCGCACAACCAGGGAGACGTAGAAATGCTGAGATCCACAACCCTCGCGCTCACTGTCGCCGCGGCGCTCGCGCTGTCCGCGCCGGCGTCGGCCCAGCACAGCCAATCCGAAGAAGGAACCGCCATGAGCACACCAAACAAATCCGGATATGCCCCCGTCAACGGCGTCGAACTCTATTACCAGATCCATGGTGAGGGAGAGCCTCTGGTGTTGCTGCATGGCGGCTTCGGCTCGATCGAGATGTTCGGGCCGAACCTCAGCGCGCTGGCCGCGGGGCGCCAGGTGATCGCGGTCGACCTGCAGGGGCACGGCCGCACGCTGCCGTTCGACCGCCCCATGAGCTTCGAGGCCATGGCGACCGATGTATCCGAGCTCATCGGTTACCTCGGCTTAGAGAAGGCGGACGTGATGGGATACTCGATGGGTGGCGGCACCGCCCTCCGGCTCGCCATCGATCACCCGGAAGTCGTCGACCGGCTGGTGGTGGTCTCTACGGTCTTCGCCTATTCGGGATGGCACGACTTCAACGCTCAGGGAATGAAGTCGATCGGCCCCGAGGCCGCCGAAGGGATGAAGCAGACGCCGATGTACCAGTCCTATGCGCAGATTGCGCCGGACGTGAACAACTGGACGAAGCTTGTAACGCAGATGGGCAAGTTCATCGGCAACGACTATGACTGGTCGGCGGAGGTGCCGGCGATCAAGGCGCCTACCCTGTTGGTGTTCGGCGACTGGGATTCGGTGCGGACCTCGCATGTGGCCCGGTTCTTCGAACTGCTCGGCGGTGGGCAGCAGGATGCCAACTGGGACCGCTCCGGGATGAACGCGAACCGGCTCGCGATCCTGCCCGACAGTACGCACTACGAGATCTTCATGAATCCACGCCTCGCCGAGGCCGCGATCGCGTTCCTCGACGCGCCGGCCACGGCGGCCCGCTAGTCGTTATGGAGGCCGGCTCCGGCTTCCTGCCCTCGACCAGAGGGCCGCGAGCATCGCCGGAGCCGTCCACCAGCCTCCCCCTGCGCCGGAGAATGCCCGTGACCAACAGTGTCGTCTCCACACCCGCCGACGAACCGGAGATCGTCATCAGCCGCACCGTCGCGGCGCCGCGGGAGCTCGTCTTTCGCTGCTGCATCGATCCCATTCACCTCGTGCACTTCTGGGGCCCGCACGGGTCGCGGATGCTGGTCTGCGAGCTCGACCCGCGCCCTGGCGGGGTGTGGCACCAGGTCCTGCAGTTCAAGGACGGCGAGTCCTTCCCCGTCACCTACGTTTTCGTGGAGATCGTTCCACCTGAGCGGATCGTTTTCCGAGATGCTCCGCACGGGACCAACTACGGCGACCCGCTGCCATCGCCGCAGATGCTGAGTACAATCCTCCTTGAACCTGACGGCGAGGGCACCCGCGTCACCGCCACTATCCGCTTCCCCGACATCGCCGCCCGCGACGCCACCCATGCGAGCGGCTTCACCGCCGTGGTCGTTGAAGCGAACGCACGCATGGACGCCTACATCGCGACCATCGCGTCCGGCTGAGTTCAGAGCTGCAGTTGCGCCACCTCCTGAAGCCATGCCTCCGGCCCCTCGATCTCGCGCAGCCGGCGACCCTCGATCAGGAGGAACCTCGTTCCGACATTGCGGATGAAGCTGCGGTCGTGGGAGACGAGGATGCTGGTCGCCTCCTGCGTCAGCAGCTCTTCCTCAAGGCGCTCGCGACCGGCGATGTCGACGTGGTTCGTGGGCTCGTCGAGCAGGTAGAAGTTCGGCGCCGACAGGCGCAGCGCCAGCAGGCCGAGACGCGCCTTCTGCCCGGGCGAAAGCTGCGCCACCGGCTGTCCCTGCCTCTCGATGGGGAACCCTGCTGCCGCAAGCAGCGCCCTCCCCCGCCCGTCCCCGACACCGTAATGCCCGATGATCTCGGCGGGCGTCCGCCGGCTGTCGAGCTGCGACATCTCCTGGTCGAGGTACCCGAGAGCCACCGACGGGGTTACCTTCACACCCGGCACCTCGCCGCCGGTGATCGCCACGTGCAGCAGCCGGACGAACTGCGACTTGCCGGAGCCGTTGCGGCCCAGCAACACGATCCGGTCGCCCAGGAAGACGTGCATCCTGCCGGTCTGGAACAGCGGCTCGCCGGCCGGCGTCGCCACCTCGATGTCGTCCAGCGCCAGCAACACCTTGGCATGGGTGCCGCTGTTGGCGAGGCGGATGTCCCCACTCTGCTCCCTGTGGACGGCCGTGGTTGCCGCCTCGATTCTGGCCGCCCGCTCCTTGAGGTACTTGGCCTTCACCGTCAGCAGGTCGCTGCCCGAGTTTATGCCGATGTTGGTCAGCTTGGCCGCCTGCCGGCGCAGCTGCTTTGCTTCCTTCAGTTCGCGCTCGGCCTTGCTGGCGTCGGCGGCATCCTCTTCGGCAAGCGCGCGCCTTGCTTCAGAGAACGGCAGCGCGAAATAGCGCGACTGCTCGGGACGCAGGAACAGCGTGCGGTTGGTGCAGGCGTCGAGAAACTCGCGATCGTGGCTGGCGACGATCACCGGCATATTTCGCGTGCTCGCGTTCAGCCATGCCTCGAGCTGGTACAGCTTTCCGAGATCGAGATGGTTGGTGGGCTCGTCGAGCAGCAGGGCGTCGGGCTGGTTGACCCAGATGCGTGCAATGAGCAGCAGCCGCTGCCAGCCGCCGCTCAGCGCCCTCACCTGCCGTTGGCGCAGTTCGTCCGGGGTCTGGAAATCGTCCAGCGCAACGTCCGCACGCCAGCTCTCGAAATCCCGAACCTCCGGCGGCAGTGCCTGCCGCACGGACTCGTGCAGCGTCAGATCCAGCAGATGCTTCGGCACGTCCTGCTTGACATAGCCGATTTGGAGGCCACGGGAGCAGACGATGTCGCCGCCGCTCGGCTCCGCCTGTCCCGCGATGCAACGCAGCAGGCTGGTCTTGCCATTGCCGTTGCCGGCGACGAGGCCGACCCGGTCGCCGTCGGCGATAACGAGGTTGAGGTCGCGGAACAGGGGGACGCTGGCGGTGAGGGAGACGTTTCTGAGGCTGATCGAGCCCATTCTTCAAACCTTCCGGAAGGCGCAGGAGCGCTTGCCATGGAGGCATCGGGCACGGTGGCGCCGATGCGTTCAGGGGCAGACCAGAAGGATTGACGGATGGACGTCCGGACCCGGTTCGGTCAGCCCAGCAGCAGATGCCGCTGGGCGGAGACGGGGCCGCGCTGACGATGGTGACGGAAATAGCCTTTCACGCAGCCCTCCTCTTGGTTCGAGACGACCAAGGTCTAGTCTTGGTTCGAGACGGCCAAGGTCTAGCAACCCCGGGTGCAGGGCGCAAGATCAGGCGAAGTAGAACGTCGCCAGCAGCAAGGTCATGATGAAGGGACGAGGCAGTGCAGGATGGGCAAGCCGGTACGCAAAACTTGAAAATCCGGCCTGCAACCACCGTGCATCGGAAGGGGACGCCGCTCGAGCCGACGGTACGGTCACTGCTCGATCGAACTTGTCCCGCATACGGCTACTCCTGACAAAAACCGTATGTCGGAGTTCTAGCAGGGCAGGCTTAAAAAAGTGCTGCCGAGAAGCAAACGGAGTGTGAACCGCCTGCCCCAAAACGGGGCCACTAGCTGATTGGCGGGAGCGATTTAACCTGCAGGTGCGACGGCGGCGGCCCGGCCCAGACCATGCCGGGACCGGGCAGTTCTATCCGCGGATCCTAGAAGCGGAAGTGCAGACCGAAGCCCGGATTGCGGTCGCGGCGATACTTGCGGTCGCGATCGAGGATCGCGACTGCACCGGTGCAGCGGTTGACACGCAGCCGATAATCGTAGCGACGGTCTTCAGCCGTCAGGGTGACGCGGTTGCCGCGGCGGTCGAGGAAGCGGATCTCGTGGAAGCCCTCACGGCGCAGCCCGCGGCGGATCTCATTGTTGGTGAGGCAATCACGGCGGATGCGCTCGCCGCGCTTCCCGACTCCAAAGGAGAAGTTGTCGCCACCGCCCCTGATGCCGAACTCGAAGGAGAGGTTCTGAGCCATTGCCGGCGCAGCCGCGAAGGGCGCGGCAGCTCCGAAGGAGGCGGCGCCGAGCGCCAGCGCAACCAGCGCCGCGCGGCCGCTCTTCTTGAAGGTCGAAACGAGTGTGGTCATGGCAAATCTCCTGGGTCGAGTGGCGCCGCTGATGAACGAGCATTGCAGGAGACTACGGGCACCTCGGTGAATGCGTGCGAAATCCGCCGTTCATATCCGGTTCATGTTGCATGGCAACGCGAAGCGAACATGCGCGGCGGCAGGCTCGATACGTGCGAGGCAGCCGGGGAGGGATGGTGCTGACTCCTCCCGCAACACCCCGGCGTTCTCGGGCCTCGTGCTACGCCTCGGCAGTTGAACAGTTGCGGAAACGTCCGTTCACTTGCCGTTCACTCGGTTGACAGTCCGGCGCCACCTTGGCACATGCCGCTCTGGCCACCCCCAGTTCCAGATATGATGGTGCTGGCAAGACCGACGATTCGGGCGACAGGCAAGGACTCCCATGGCAGCGAGTGACGATCTCTTCGAGGCGGCCGAACAGCGCGAGGTGGAGCCGGCGCGGCCGGCCCCAACGACCCCCGCGAAGGCCGCAAACGTCGCCCACGCCAACTCCTATTCGGCCGCCGACATCGAAGTGCTCGAGGGCCTGGAGCCGGTGCGCCGGCGGCCGGGCATGTACATCGGCGGGACCGACAACAATGCCCTGCACCATCTGTTCGCCGAGGTGATCGACAACTCTATGGACGAAGCGATCGCGGGTTACGCGACGCGGATCGAGGTCCATTATGGCGCCGACGGCTATCTGACCGTGATCGACAACGGGCGCGGCATCCCCGTCGAGAATCACCCGAAGTTCCCGGGACGATCGACGCTCGAGATCATCATGACGACGCTGCATGCGGGCGGCAAGTTCGATTCCAAGGCTTACGAGACCTCGGGAGGGCTGCACGGTGTCGGCGTCTCCGTGGTCAACGCACTCAGCGACGACCTGGTGGTCGAGGTGGCGCGAGACCAGACGCTCTACCGCCAGAGCTTCTCGCGCGGCAAGCCGACCAGTGCCGTAGAGGCGGCAGGCAAGGTTCAGAACCGCCGCGGGACCTCCATCCGGTTCCATCCCGACGCGCAAATCTTCGGCGGCAAGGCCGAGTTCTCGGCGGCGCGGCTTTTCAAGATGACGCGCGCCAAGGCCTACCTGTTCGGCGGCGTCGAACTGCGCTGGTCGTGTGACGAGGCGCTGGCCGGCGACGACGTTCCGGCGAAGGCGAGCTTCCATTTCCCGGGAGGGCTGCGGGACTTCCTCGCGTCCCGAATAGAGGGCGAGCAGCGCATCGTCGAGGAAATCTTCTCCGGACAGTCCGGCAAGCCCGGCACCAACGGCGCCACCGAATGGGCGATTTCCTGGAATCTTGGTGACGGCTTCTTGAGCTCCTATTGCAACACCATTCCGACGGCCGAGGGCGGCACCCACGAGCAGGGGCTGCGGACCGCCCTGCTCCGCGGCCTGCGCAATTATGCTGAGTTGACCGGCAACAAGCGGGGCGCCGTGCTCACCGCCGACGACGTGCTCGTGCACTGCAGCGCCATGCTGTCGGTGTTCGTGCGCGAGCCGGAGTTCGTAGGCCAGACGAAGGACAAGCTGAGCTCGCCGGAGGCGACGCGGATCGTCGATACGGCGTTGCGGGACGCCTTCGACCACTGGCTCGCCGCCGCACCCAACCAGGCCAGCAAGCTGCTGGACTGGGCGATCGAGCGCGCCGAGGATCGGCTGCGCCGCCGCAAAGAAAAGGAGATCGACCGGCAGAGTGCCACCCGAAAGCTGCGGCTGCCGGGCAAGCTTGCCGACTGCACGCAATCGGCAGCACAGGGTGCTGAGATCTTCATCGTCGAAGGTGACAGCGCCGGTGGCAGCGCCAAGCAGGCGCGAGCCCGGGCTAGCCAGGCGGTGCTGCCGCTGCGCGGCAAGATCCTCAACGTTGCCGGCGCCAGCCGCGAGAAGGTGCAGTCAAGCCAAGCCATTGCAGACCTGATCCAGGCGCTGGGCTGCGGCACCCGCGACCGCTATCGCGAAGATGATCTGCGCTACGATAAGATCATCCTGATGACTGACGCCGATGTGGACGGGGCGCATATCGCGTCGCTGCTGATGACCTTCTTCTTTCAGGAAATGCCGCGGCTCATCGACGACGGCCACCTCTATCTCGCCATGCCGCCACTCTACCGCATTACCCAAGGTGCAAAGACGCTCTACGCGATGGACGATGCGCACAAGGATCGGCTGCTGGCAACGGAGTTCAACGGCAAGGGCAGGACCGACATCACCCGTTTCAAAGGGCTGGGCGAGATGCCGCACGTGCATCTGCGGGAGACCACGATGGATCCGAGAACCCGCACGCTGCTGCAGGTTCGGGTGCTCCAGGATCGAGAGGGTACCCGCTCCTCAGTGGACCGCCTCATGGGCAACCGCCCGGAAGCGCGCTTCGACTTCATCCAGGAAAATGCGGCCTTCGTGACCACCCTTGATGTGTAAGCCATATAGCTGGCGCGCAACCGAATGCACGAAGACGTATTAAGCAAGTGATCCGGCGGCACGTTGACACTCAAGGGGTTTCCTTTATGTTCCGGCCGCGTCAGGGACCACTCCGTCGGCTCACAGCAGCTCAAGAGCTGCCCGCCGATACTTTTCTCATTTCCTTGAGTGGACGAAGAGCTTGCCAAACGACTTTTCCGAACTTGGACTGAGCCCCAAGGTGACCGAAGCGGTCACCGCTGCGGGCTATACCAAACCAACCGACATCCAGGCCCAGGCCATCCCGCATGTCCTGCAAAAGCGGGACATCATCGGGATCGCACAGACAGGCACGGGTAAGACAGCCTCTTTCGTGCTGCCGATGCTGACGCTGCTGGAGAGCGGCCGGGCGCGGGCGCGGATGCCGCGGACTCTCATCCTCGAACCGACCCGTGAACTCGCGGCGCAGGTGCACGAGAACTTCGAGAAGTACGGGAAGAACCACCGGCTGTCGGTGGCGCTGCTGATCGGCGGCGTCAGTTTCGACGAGCAGAACAAGAAACTCGACCGCGGCGCCGACGTGCTGATCGCGACCCCTGGCCGCATGCTGGACCAATTCGAGCGTGGGCGCATCCTGCTGTCGGGCGTCGACATCCTGGTCATCGATGAGGCCGACCGCATGCTCGACATGGGTTTCATCCCCGACATCGAGCGCATTTGCGGGCTGCTGCCGCCACGGCGGCAGACGCTGTTTTTCTCGGCCACGATGCCACCGGAGATCGAGCGGCTGACTAAGCGCTTCCTGCGCGACCCGATCAAGATCGAAGTGGCGCGGCAGAACTCTACGGCCGAGACCATTGACCAGAAGATGGTGCAGGTTTCCAACAAGCCGGAGGAGAAGCGGGCTGCCCTCCGCCAGCTCATACGCGGCGAAGCGAACCTCAAGAACGCGATCATCTTCTGCAATCGCAAGCGCGATGTGGCGACGCTAGCTCGGTTGCTGCAGCGGCACGGGTTCTCGGCTGGTGGCCTGCATGGCGACATGGACCAGAAGAGCCGCACCGAGACGCTCGATGCGTTCAAAAACGACCGGCTGGCCCTGCTCATCGCCAGCGACGTCGCCGCCCGTGGCCTCGACATCCCGGCAGTCAGCCACGTCTTCAACTTCGACGTGCCCACGCATGCCGAGGACTACATCCACCGGATCGGGCGCACCGGCCGGGCCGGCAGGTCCGGCACCTCGATCACGCTGGCCACGCCTTCCGACGGCAAGTACATCGACTCCATCACGCGGTTGATCCAGCGTGACATTCCCCTGATGCCGCTTGACGCGGTCCTGGGGTCGAGGCCGTCCACCGAGGAGGCACATGGCGAAGCCGAGGGACAGCAGCCGGCTGCGCGATCGCGCCGCACACGCGGGCGCAAGCCTGCAGGCGCGCCCGCAAGGGCGCCGGTTCAGGAACAGGCGGAAGCAGCCCCACGCGAGCGCGACGCGCAGCTTGAGCGCGAACCTTCCGTGGCGACTGAACCGGCCTCTGCAGAAACAAGGAAGTCCCGCTCGCGAGACGATCGCTCCTCCCGATCGCAGAAGCAGCAAAACAAGAGCCCCCGCCACCCTCCCAAAGGCGATTCGCCGTTCGGTGACGATGGCCCAATACCTGCTTTCCTGCTGCGCTAAAGCACCAAATCCTTGCCCGGCAACTGGCCTATCACATTTGTGATGGCTCATAGGCAGGATAAACATCGGTATTACTGCGGTCTTTACCAGTGTTTAATGGTCTTCGCAGAGAAACTTTAGCTGTTGGCAGGGCGGTAAAGCGGCGGGGCGGTCTGTGTCGGAACAGGAATTCAAGCGCGCGCTGGGATACGCCAACTCCGCCTTCGACCTCCTGAAGCGGTCCACGATACCGCCCTACCCGCAGTTCTACGAGCTCCTCTACACCTATGCCACGGGCGTAAACCCGACTCTGAACGCCCGCATCAATGCCATCTTCCGCGAGGGCAGCGCCAATGCGGATCTCGCAGAGCGGCTCTACAACGAGTTCCTGCGGGCGCAGGACGCAAACGAGCGCATCTCCAACGTCTCCGAGCGGATGTCGCAGCGGATCGACGCCGTCCACGACGCCATCGACACCGCCCTGACGTCCGCCGCCTCCTACTCGGGTCACCTGGAGCGGGCGCGTAACGACCTAGAGACGGAGGTAAGTCCGGAAGCGCTGAAGCAGATGGCCCGCCAGTTGCTCAACGAGACCCGCCGTATGCAGGACGCGAACCAGCAACTCGAGCAGAAGCTGGGCGCGTCGCGGGAAGACATCTCGCAGTTGCAGCGCGACCTGGACGACGTGAGGCGTGAGGCGATGCTCGACCCGCTGACCAAGATATTCAACCGCAAGTACCTCGACGAGGGACTGGCCAAGGCATGCGCCAGGGCAGAGTTGGGCAGCGAACCGCTGAGCCTGCTGCTACTCGACATCGACAACTTCAAAGGCTTCAACGACACCTGGGGTCACCAGACGGGCGATCAGGTGCTGCGGCTGGTGGCGATGACGCTGAAGTCGAACATCAAGGGCCGTGACATCGCGGCCCGCTACGGCGGTGAGGAGTTCGCCGCGATCCTGCCGGCGACGGATCTAAAGGGTGCTGTAATCGTCGCCGACAACGTCCGCAAGGCGATCAGGGCGAAGGAACTTCTCAAGCGGTCGACCAATGAGAAGCTTGGCCGTATCACCGCCTCCTTCGGCGTCGCCGCCTTCCGCAAGGGCGACACACCATCGTCCCTGGTTGAGCGCACCGACCGTTGCCTCTATGCCGCCAAACACGCAGGGCGTGACAAGGTGCTGAGCGAGAACGAACTGAGTTCGGAGAACACGGCCGCGGCGTAGGCCTCAGGGACGAAGCTCGACGCCCAGGCTGGCGAGCGCATCCCAGTAGGCAGGATAGGTCTTGCCGACGCAGTCGGGGTCAAGGATCGTGATCCCACCTATCCTTAGGCCGGCAAGCGCAAAGCTCATGGCGATGCGATGATCGGCATAGGTCTCGATAAGGGTCAGATGATTCCGATCGGCGACGTCGGCCAGCCGCGCATCCCCAAACACCAACAGATCGTCGCCCTCCTCACGCGCCAGTCCCTGACGGATGCGGTTGAGTTCAGTGGCGAGGGCGGAAACACGGTCGCATTCCTTCACCCGCAGGTTGGCGATGCCGGTGAAACGAACCGGAGTCCGGTTGAACGCAGCCAGCACCGCCAGCGTCGGCACCGCGTCCTGCATCTGCGAGCCGTCGATCTCCGCTGGCAGCTCCGGAAACATGGCAATGAAGCTGGCGGCCCGGGCGTCGGGTTGAGTAAAGACGTCCACTGGCACACCGATGTCGACCTTGCCGCCGGTCAGCGCCGCAGCGGCCCAGAGATAGGTCGCTGCCGAAGCATCCGGTTCAATGGCGAAGTCGGTCGCGCTGTAGCCCGTCGGCTGCACCCGCCAGACCATGTCCTCGGCCTGTTCGACGACGGCGCCGAAAGCCCGCATCGCCGAGAGCGTCAGGTCGACATAGCCACGGGCGTCGAGATGTTTGCCGGTGAGAGCGATCTCTATCGTTCCCTCGCCGAAAGGCGCCGCCATCAGCAGGGCTGAGACGTACTGGCTGGAGAGGCCCCCATCGATCTCGACACGGCCGGCACCAAAATTGCCTTCCCCACGGATCGTGACCGGTGGACAGCCGCTGGGAGCCGCGGCCGCAATCCCTAGCGAATTCAGCGCGCGAACCAGCGGCCCGATCGGTCGCTTCCGCATATGCGCATCGCCATCGACGAGCACGGTGCCGTCCACAAGCGCGGCGGCGGCGGTCAGGAAACGGGTGGCGGTCCCGGCGTTGCCGAGCAGCAGCGGCGCCGCGGGTGCCAGCAGGCGGCCGGTGCCGGTGACGACGAAGCTGGTGTCGCCTGGCTCCTCGATGGTGACGCCCATCTGGCGCAGCGCAGCCGCCATCAGTGCCGTGTCCTGGCTCTTCAGCGCTCCACTGAGGCGGCTGGTGCCGCGCGCCAGCGCTGCCAGGAGCAGCGCCCGATTGGTAATGGATTTCGAACCAGGAGGCGTTACGCGCCCCATCAGGGGGCGGCGCGGCGGTACGATGGTGAGGGACTTGCGGGCGTCAAGCATGGCGCTGCGATGGCATGGTATTCTCGCGAAGGCAAGGCCGGGCGGCGGGGCCTTCCATCGCCGCTCAGGCCCCTGCCCGGGCCTCGGCCAGTGCCTTGAGGTCAGCGGGCTGCAGCAGCACGCTCTCGCCACAACCGCACTCCCCGGTCTGGTTCGGGTTTTTAAAGGTGAAGCCGGAGGACAGGAGAGACTCCTCGTAATCCATCACTGTTCCGAGCAGGAATAGGGTCGCCTTGGGATCGATGAACACCTGCACGCCCTTGTCCTCGACATGGTCGTCGCCGGCCACCGCCTCGGTCACGTAATCGAGAGTATAAGCCATACCGGCGCAGCCGGCATTCTTGACGCCGACGCGGACGCCGATCACCGGCTTCTCGCTGTCGCCGATGATCTCGGCAACGCGTTCGGCGGCGTGGTCGGTGAGGGTCATGATGGGAAACGGCATGGCTTCACTCTATCGGTAAACAACGATGGTACACCAGAAGCGCTCGGATTACCACCAGTTGAGCGCCACCTGAGCTTCCTCGGACATGCGGCTGGCGTCCCAGGGCGGATCGAAGACCATGTTCACGGTCACGTCCTGGATGCCCTCGACGGAGCGGGCGGCGTTCTCGACCCAGCCAGGCATTTCACCCGCGACCGGGCAGCCGGGCGCGGTTAAAGTCATGTCGATGGAAAGGTTTCGGTCGTCGTCGAGGTCGACCTTATAAATCAGCCCCAACTCGTAGATGTCGACCGGTATTTCCGGATCGTAGACGGTCTTTAGCACACCGATCAGATCCTCGGTAATCCGCGCCACCTCGGCCTCGGGCAGCCCGCCCCCGTGGCGCGTTTCCATGCGTGGCCCATCCTCGGCGGTGGCATCGGTAGTATCATCAGTCATGCGAAGAATGTCCTTGCCTTCTCGATACCCTCTACCAGCGCATCGACATCGTCCTTGCCATTATATAGGGCCATCGAGGCTCGACATGTAGAGGTAACGCCAAATCGCTGGAGAAGCGGCATGGCGCAATGGGTCCCGGCCCGCACAGCAATGCCGTAGCGGTCGAGGATGGTGGCGACGTCGTGAGCATGGGCGCCCGCGATTTCGAAGGAGAAGATCGCGGCCTTCCCCGCGGCGTTTCCGATCAATCGCAGCGAGTTGATACGCTGCAGCCGCTCCGAGGCATATTCCGTGAGCTCCGCCTCGTGTGCGGCCAGTGCCTCTCGCCCAAGACCCTCGACGTAGTCGATTGCCGCGCCGAGGCCGATGGCTTCGACGATGGGCGGCGTGCCGGCCTCGAACCGGTGCGGCGGCTCGTTGTAGCTCACACCGTCGGTGCTCACCGTCTCGATCATCTCGCCGCCGCCCTGGAAGGGTCGCATCTCCGCCAGCAGTTCCTGGCGGCCATAGAGCACACCGATCCCCGTTGGCCCATAGAGCTTGTGCCCCGTAAAGACGTAGAAGTCTGCCCCTAGCGCCTGCACGTCGACCTGCAAGTGGACCGCGCCCTGGCTGCCGTCGACAAGCACCGGGATGCCGCGGGCGTGGGCCATCTCGACGATCTGCGTGATCGGTGTCACCGTGCCCAGCACGTTGGACAGTTGGGTGATTGCGACCATCCTGGTGCGCTCGCTGAGCGCCGCGGCGAAGCGATCCAGGTCGAAGGCACCGTCATCATCGACATCCACCCACTTGAGAACCGCCCCTTGCCGCTCGCGCAGCAAATGCCAGGGCACGATGTTCGAGTGATGCTCCATGATTGAAAGCACGACCTCGTCGCCCTCGGCGATCCGCGGTGCGGCGAAGGAGGAGGCGACCAGATTGATCGCCTCGGTGGCAGAGCGAGTGAAGACAATCTCCTCGAGGTGCGCGGCGTTGAGGAAGCGGCGAGCGCGTTCGCGGCTGCCCTCGAACGCCTCCGTAGCCCGGTTGGCGAGGGTGTGCAGCCCGCGGTGGACGTTGGCATATTCTCGCCGGTAGGCGCGATCCATCCGATCCAGCACTGCCTTCGGCTTCTGGGCGGAGGCGCCGCTGTCGAGATAGACCAGCCGGTGCCCGTGGATTTGCTCCTCCAGAATCGGGAAGTCGGCACGGACCGCTGCGAGGTCGAAGTTCATCGCCGGTAACCGCTCATCATTTTCCGGCCAGCCAGTGGTCGATGACCCCCTGCAGCGCACTCTGCAGGCTCTGGTTTTCGATCGGGTCTAGCAGCTCGGCGAGGAAGGCTCGCACCAGCATGGTCTCGGCATCGGCGCGGGCGACGCCGCGGCTCATAAGGTAGAACAGCGCCTCGTCGTCGATGGCTCCACACGTGGCGCCATGGCCGCAGACGACATCGTCGGCATAGATCTCCAGTTCCGGCTTGGCCAGGATCTCCGCCTCGTCCGAGAGCATCAGCCCCTGGCTCATCAGCTTGGCATCGGTCTTTTGCGCGTCGCGAGCGACCACCAGCCGCCCCTGCACCACCGCCCGGGAGCGGCCGCGCGCCACCGACTTGAACAACGGCTTGCTGGAGGTGTGCGGCACGGCGTGGCTGGCGTCCATCGTGATATCGGCATGCTGCCCCTCGCCGACCATGTTCAGCCCGGTGAGGTCGGCATAAGCGCCG
The DNA here is from genome assembly GCA_035998685.1 of Devosiaceae bacterium. Lineage (GTDB taxonomy): Bacteria > Pseudomonadota > Alphaproteobacteria > Rhizobiales > Devosiaceae > Devosia_A. The sequence goes on from DASYHK010000023.1 coordinate 141,648, forward strand.
CTACCCTCGAAGTGGGGGAACAGATGGGTGCGGCTGAGCCCGGCGCCGGCGTGGATCACGAGGGTCCGCAGCCGGGCATTCTCTGCGAGCCGGTACTCGTTGGTTGCAAAGTGCGTGGCGCGCCGGCTGGAGAGATCGATGGTGACATGGGTGACGCTGGCACCGCTGCCGACAGCGACATAGGTGGCATGGTTGCCGAGATGGACCGCGTCATTGCCCGAGAACGTCTCGACAATGGTGACGCTGGCGCCGTCGGAAACAAGGATGCGGGCGGCGCTGGTTGCGTGGCCCGCCGGCCCTGCGGTTTGCCGATCGATGTGCAGCAGCTGGTGTATGTGGCCATCCACGGTGAGGGTGAGGCATTTCGGAACCAGTGCCCGGTTCAGGCGCACCAGGACGTCGTCGCGTTGGGATAGCGCAGGTCCCTCACCCTGCCCGAGCCGCACGTCCGGTGGCGGGGGGGCAGCCTCCCGCGGCTGGCCGTTGACGATCGGCAACCGCCATGCGCCTTCGAGCTGCAGCGGCGACGCGGCAATCCCAGCTCCCGCCTCGGCAAAATCCGGGACGCTGCGCAGCAGCATCTTCAGGTCCGTATAGTGATAGCTCTCAACCTTGCGCGTCGGCAGGCCGGACGCCGCTAGGCGCTCGGCCTCGGCACGGGCGCCTGCGGCGGTCAGCTGCTCGACGAGCTTCAGTTCGGCCGGTCCGAGCCGGAGGGGCACGTTCATGCTCATGCTTCCTTATGCCGCCGCGGTTTCGTCGAAGCCGGCATAGCCCTTGGCTTCAAGCTCGAGCGCCAGTTCCTTGCCGCCGCTCTCCACCACGCGCCCGTCGGAGAACACATGCACCACATCGGGCACGATGTGGTTGAGAAGTCGCTGGTAGTGGGTGATCACCAGCATTGAACGAGCCGGATCGCGCAGCGCGTTGACGCCGTCGGACACGATCTTCAGGGCGTCGATGTCGAGGCCGGAATCGGTCTCGTCGAGCACGCACATCTTCGGCTTGAGCAAAGCCATCTGCAGGATCTCGGCGCGCTTCTTCTCGCCGCCGGAGAAGCCGACATTGAGGGCACGCTTCAGCATTTCCGGTGCGATTTTGAGAGCTTGGCCCGCCTCCTTTATCGTCCGCATGAAGTCGGGCGTGCTCATCTCGGGCTGCCCGTGAGCCTTGCGCTGGGCATTCATTGCAGCCTTGAGGAAGGTCATGGTGGCAACGCCGGGGATCTCGATCGGGTACTGGAAGGCCAGAAAAAGCCCGGCCGTGGCCCGCTCGGCGGGCTCCAGATCGAGGATGTTCTCGCCGTCGAGGAGCACTTCGCCGCTCGTGACCTGGTAATCCTCCTTGCCGGCGAGCACATAGCTGAGCGTCGATTTACCGGAGCCGTTGCGGCCCATGATCGCGTGCACTTCGCCACGCGGCACGACTAAATTGACGCCTTTGAGGATCTCGCGATCGTCGATGTGCACGTGCAGATCGCGGATTTCGAGCATTGGGGTGGTCATGATTGTTCTCCGAAGGCGGTGCCGTCCCGGTTGCCCGGCTGGCTCTGGTCGTTGTCGGCCGGCGGTGCTTCCGGGGCCGTGAAAATGGGATCCTCGACGTTGCCGGTGTTGCGCAGGCCGGCAGGCTCGAAGAGCAGGATCTGGGCTTCGTGGCGCGCCACCGGCCGGTGCTCGACGCCGCGTGGTACCACCATGGCCTCACCGGCCCGCAGCCGCACGACGCGGTCGCGGAACTCGAGCCGGATCGCGCCCTTCCAGACGAGGAACATCTCGTCGGCATCCACATGGTGGTGCCAGGGGAAGGTGCCCTGCACCTTCACCAGCTTCACTTCCTGGCCATTGAGTTCCGCCACGAGGCGTGGCCGCCAGTGCTCAGTCACCGCCGCGAACTGCTCCGGGAGGTTGACCCTGCCGCCGGCGGGAGCCGCCTCCGCCGTTGCTGCGGCCCCCGGCACCACCCGTCCCGTCGCGTAGTCCTCAACGGTGTGATGACGGTCGAAGCGCTTGCCCGGGACGAACAGGAAGTACCAGCCGCTATAGGCTGCCAGTACTGCGAATATGCCAGCGCCGATGCGCCAGTGGCCGATCAGCCCGAACACGAAGAAGGCCAGCATGCCAAGCGTCATGCCGCCCGCAAAGACCCAGGTGACGCGACGCGCCTTGGGGCTGATGGGCGCCATGGCATTGCGCCAGTGGCCGACCGGGTAGCGGCGGGCGAACCAGTACTCGGTCACCCCACGCTCCCCTCGAGCGAGATCGAGATCAGCTTCTGGGTCTCGACCATGAACTCCATCGGCAGATGCTGCAGCACGTCGCGGACGAAGCCGTTGACGATCAGCGCTACTGCTTCCTCGTCGTTCAGCCCGCGCTGCTGGCAGTAGAACAGCTGGTCGTCCGAGATCTTGGACGTCGTCGCCTCGTGCTCGAACTGCGCCGACGAATTGCGGCTCTCGATATAGGGCACCGTGTGCGCCCCGCACTTGTCGCCGATCAGCAGGCTGTCGCACTGCGTGAAGTTGCGGGCATTCTTTGCCTTGGCGTGAGCCGAGACCTGGCCGCGATAGGTGTTGTCCGAAAAGCCGGCGGCGATGCCTTTGGAGATGATGCGGCTCGAGGTGTTCTTGCCGAGATGAATCATCTTGGTGCCGCTGTCGATCTGCTGATAGCCGTTGGAGATGGCGATCGAGTAGAACTCGCCGCGCGAATTGTCCCCCCTCAGGATGCAGCTCGGATACTTCCAGGTGATGGCCGACCCGGTTTCCACCTGGGTCCAGGAGATCTTGGAGTTGTCGCCGCGGCAGTCGCCGCGCTTGGTGACGAAGTTGTAGATGCCGCCCTTGCCGTCCTTGTCGCCCGGGTACCAGTTCTGCACCGTCGAGTATTTGATCTCGGCATCCTCGAGCGCCACCAGCTCGACCACGGCGGCATGCAACTGGTTCTCGTCGCGGCTCGGCGCCGTGCAGCCCTCGAGGTAGCTCACATAGCTGCCTTCCTCGGCGATGATCAGCGTCCGTTCGAACTGTCCGGTGTTCCTCTCGTTGATGCGGAAATAGGTTGAAAGCTCCATTGGGCAACGCACGCCCTTCGGGATGTAGACGAAGGAGCCATCGGTGAAGACTGCGGAGTTCAGGGTAGCGTAGTAGTTGTCGCTCACCGGCACCACCGATCCCAGGTACTGCTTGACCAGCTCCGGGTATTCCCGGATCGCCTCGGAGATCGAGCAGAAGATGATGCCGACCTTGGCGAGTTCGGCACGGAAGGTGGTGACTACCGAGACCGAGTCGAAGACGGCATCGACGGCAACGTTGCCGGAATAGGGGGTAGCGCCCTCGACCCCGGCAAGGATCTCCTGCTCCTTCAGCGGAATGCCCAGCTTCTCGTAGGTGCGCAGCAACTCAGGATCAACTTCAGCCAGGCTCTTCGGCCCGCCGGTGGTCTTGGGCGCCGAATAGTAGCTGATGCTCTGGAAGTCGATCTTCGGGTAGTGAACCTTCGCCCATTTGGGCTCGGTCATGGTGAGCCAGCGCTTATAGGCCTCCAGCCTCCACTCCAGCATCCATTCCGGCTCCTCCTTCTTGGCGGAGATGAAGCGGATGATTGTCTCGTTGAGGCCGTTGGGAGCGCGGTCGCTCTCGATCAGCGTTTCGAAGCCGTACTTGTACTTGTCGACGTCGAGCGCCAACACCTTCTCGACGGTGTCATGCTCGATCTCTTCCTTGAGGGTCGGGATGTCGTAGGCTGCCATGTCCGTTTCCTATGCTGCGCGGTTCCGGCGGCCACGGTGCCGCTCCAGAACCTCACCAAAACCCTTGAGGTAGGCCGCGGCGTCGTCCGCCGTCGTGCTCCACCCAACGCTTACCCGCATTGCGCACTCCGCCAGTTCCGGCGGCACCTCCATTGCGGCCAGCACATGACTGTTGCCGACCTTCCCGGACGAGCAGGCCGAACCGGAGGAGACCGAGATCCCGAGCAAGTCGAGGCCGATCATGGCCACGGCGCTTTTCAAGTCCGGTACGGCGAAGTTCGTGACGCTGCCGATCCGTTCCGTCCGCTCGCCGAAAATCACCAGTTCCGGCACCAACTCGCGCATGCCGCCTTCGATGCGCTCGATCAGCGCCCCCACCCTGGCCTCCTGCAGTCGGGACGGAAACGCCTCGGCGGCCGCGCCGAAGCCGGCGATCGCGGATGCCGACTCGCTGCCACCGCGGCGGCCCTGCTCCTGACCACCACCCGGAATCAGCCGCACCTGGTCGGCATGACCCTTGACCAGCAAGGCACCGACGCCGGCGGGACCGCCGATCTTGTGGCCGCTGATTGCCACCATATCGGGTGCCCGGGACGCAAATTCGAGGGCCAGCCGCCCGAAACCCTGCACGGCATCGATAAACAGATGGTGCGGGGTCGGCCCCACCATGACTTCGAGGTGCTCGACGGGTTGGACGACGCCGGTCTCGTTGTTCACGAGATGCGCGCAGACGAGCAGCTTCATGCCGACAAGATCGGCCGCGGCGACGGCCGCCGCGATCTCCTCGAGTCGGATGCGTCCGTCGGCGTCGAGCCCTACGACCTTTACCGGCAGCCGGGTCGCCTCGGCGGCCTTGAGGACCGCGGCATGGTCGCCGGCGGTTACCACCACTGCGTCGACCTCCAGAGCCTGGGCGCCAGCGACGATGGCCTGCGTGATGGCCTCCGTGGCGGAGCCGGTGAAGACGACCTGGCTGCGCTCGGCGCCAGCAAGGGCGGCGACGCTGGTCCGCGCACCCTCTATGAGGTCACGCAGGGCACGGCCATGGCTGTGGACCGAGGACGGATTGCCGGCGAGATCAAGCGCAGCAATCTGCGCGGCCCGCGCCTCTGGAAGCAGCGGAGCCGAAGCATTGTGATCGAGATAGACCGCCGGTTGCGTCATCGAATCCTGCCTGGACGCCGCGGCGTCGCGAGAAGCTTGAAACACTTCTTGAAATCGGTCGCTCACTTTCACTACAAGGAGCGCTCGTCAGCGGTGCGCGCCCGGCCAACAAGTCAACCGTCACGCGCGCCTAACAATACGGATATCAACCGCAGCAAGCGGTCCAACCAACATCGGCTACCGCGCACCTAGTTTAGAACCGTTCGAAACTAGTTTTTCGTCCCCTGTTTTAGGGAGCGGCGACCGGTTCGTCAAGCCGGGAGCCGGCGCGTAAGAGCCGGCGCCGGGCACACCGGTGCGTTGGAAAGCCCAGGGAACCAGTCATGCCAGAAGTCATATTCAACGGGCCGGAAGGTCGCCTCGAGGGCCGCTACCAGCAGGGCAAGGAACCCAACGCGCCGATCGCCATCGTGCTGCATCCCCACCCCGAATTCGGTGGCACGATGAACAACCAGATCGTCTACCATCTGTTCTACATGTTCGCGCAGCGGGGATTTTCGGTCCTGCGCTTCAACTCGCGCGGCGTCGGCCGCTCACAGGGCCTGTTCGACCACGGGGTGGGGGAGCTTTCCGACGCGGCCTCGGCGCTGGACTGGCTGCAGAGCCTCAACCGCGAAAGCCGCGGCTGCTGGATCGCGGGGTTCTCCTTCGGCGCCTGGATCGGCATGCAGCTGCTGATGCGGCGGCCAGAAGTCGAGGGCTTCATTTCAGTGTCGCCGCCAGAAAACCTCTATGATTTCTCCTTCCTTGCCCCCTGCCCCTCTTCCGGCCTCATCATTCATGGTGACAAGGACCGGGTGGCGCCGCCGCAATCGGTTCAGAAGCTGGTGGACAAGCTGAAGGCGCAAAAGGGCATCACCATCGAACAGCAACTGGTCGAGGGCGCCAACCATTTCTATGAGGGCAAGGTCGACGAGCTGATCGCCTCCTGCTCCGAATACCTTGACCGCCGCCGCGCCGAGATTGCCGCCGGCATGGGGCGGTAGGCGCCCATAATGGTGGACCCGGACCCCGCCCGTCGACAGGCTCAGGGTGGGGTCCTCACCAACGCGGGCTCCCTGTAGCCCTCATGGTGAGCCTGTCGAACCACGAGGCCCTGCCCCATGGCAAAGTTCAAGTCAGATTTCCTCCGCATCCTCGACGAACGCGGTTTCATCCAGCAGATCTCCGACCCGGAGGGTCTCGATGCGCGGCTGCTCGAGGGGCCGGTGACGGCCTATATCGGCTTCGATGCGACCGCGGAGAGCCTGCATGTCGGGCACCTGATCCAGATCATGCTGCTCTACTGGCTGCAGCAGACGGGGCATCGGCCGATTACCCTAATGGGCGGCGGCACGACGATGATCGGTGATCCCTCGTTCAAGGACGAGGCCCGACCGATCCTGACCCCCGAGGTAATCGAGGGAAACATTGCCAAGCTGAAGCTGATCTTCGAGCGCATTCTTCGCTACGGCTCGGGCCCGACCGATGCCGTGATGGTCAACAATGCCGACTGGCTGCTGCAGCTCAACTATGTCGAGTTCCTGCGTGACGTCGGTCGCCATTTCTCCGTCAACCGCATGCTCAGCTTCGAATCCGTGAAGCTCCGGCTCGAGCGCGAGCAGTCGCTCAGCTTCCTCGAATTCAACTACATGATCCTGCAGGGCTACGATTTCGTGGAACTGCACCGCCGCTACGGCTGCGTGCTGCAGATGTCGGGATCCGACCAGTGGGGCAACATCGTCAACGGCATCGACCTCGGCCACAAGATGCTTGGTGAGCAGTTCTTCGCCGTCACCAGCCCGCTCCTGACCACCGCCTCCGGCGCCAAGATGGGCAAGACGGCGGCCGGTGCCATCTGGCTGAACCCGGAAATGCTGTCGCCCTACGAGTTCTGGCAGTGGTGGCGGAACGTCGAGGATGCCGATGTCGAGCGGTTCTTCAAGTTTTACACGCCGCTGTCGCTCGATGAGATCGCCAGCATCGTCGGGGGCGATGTCAACGAGGCAAAGAAGAAGCTCGCGACGGCGGTGACGACAATGGTCCATGGACACGACGCTGCCGTCCAGGCCGCGGAAACGGCCCGTGCCACCTTCGAGTCCGGGGCGTTGGATCTCTCGCTCCCGACAACCGCAGTGCTGCAGGGAGAACTTGCTGATGGGCTCGGAATCCAGTCGGCGCTGGTGCAGGCGGGGCTCGCCGCCTCCAACGGCGAGGCCCGGCGCCATATCCAGTCGGGAGCGGTGCGCCTCAACGACGTGCTCGTCGAGGACGAGCGGCGGACGATCGGCCAAAACGATCTGCTCCCGGAGGGCGTGCTGAAGCTTTCGGTCGGCAAGAAGCGCCACGCGCTGCTGAAGCCCATCTGATAACGGCGGCTATTGCTGCCGCGGCTGCTCCTTTGCCCGGTATTCGAAGATGCGCCGCAGCACTCCTGGCACCAGGGCCGAGACGGGGTTCACCTTGAAGTCCGGGCTGTCGAGGGGGCCCTGGATGGCGAAGGTGACGCCGAACAGCCCCTCGCCCTCACGCCCGCCGAGCAGCGGGCCGAAGATCGGCAGCTTCTGAAAGACGTTGTTGAGGCCGAACAGCGGCACATAGGTACCGGCGAGGTCGTACTGCCGGCTGTCTGTGTAGATGAAGCCACGGGCGGTGCCGCCGACGCTGTCGCCTGCAAGGATCGCCTCCCTGATCTCGATGCGGTCCGAACGCCGCACGAAGTCGGCTTCGCCGCCGCGGAACTGCAGCTTGTTCTGGTTCGAAATCAGCCGCTGCGATTCCCGGTTGTTTCCGAGGATTTCCTTGACGTTGTCCTCGTCGACGATAGCGAACTCGCCGAGGATGAACTTGCCGCGGTCGATCTTCCGCTCGGCAAACGTCTCCAGCACCAAGCTGCCCTCGCCCCCCTCGATATTGGGATAGATGCCCATCAGCCGCAGCATGCTGCCGAGGTCGTTGAAGGCTACGGACAAGACTTTGCCTTCCGGGGTCGGATTGGTGGTCACCGAGACGCTGCGGTTGTTGCCGAACTGAGCCTGCAATTCCGCTCGCTGGATGTCCGTACCCCGCAGCGCCATGTCGAGGTCGAGGTTGAAAGCCGTGGTCCGGAAGTGGCCGAGGGCACGGTCCAGTTCCGCATCTATGACGAGCGTCTGGGAGATCGCCGTCGCCTGCGGGCCGCCGGTCGAGCCCTCCTCCAGGCTGAAGAAGCGCTTCAGCATCGGCTTAAGATCGAGCTGCCGACCGCGCAGCCGCACCTGATAGCCGCCCGCTACCGGTGCCAGCGACAGCTGTGCGTCGTCACCGGGGCTCAGTGCGAAGGTCGTGAAATCGGCGGACTTCAGCCCCTCCTCGTTGTGGAAGGACAACGCCCCCTGCAGCCGCACGTCGGCAAAGGCGACGTCAACCTGCGAGAGTTCCGTCAGCTCGCCGTCCTGCAGGATTTCTGCCTGTAGCGCGCCCTCGACCCCTGCTGCCTTGCTGATGCCGAGATCTTCGAGGGTGACCGCGGCATCGGTGATGTCGACCGCCATCTGCATGCTGGAGTCGGGCATCGGCCGCGCCACGAACTTGATCGTCCCGTCGATGAACTCAGAGACATCGAAACCCATAGCCGCGAAGTCCTCGGAGTCGAGCGTCGCACTCAGCAGCATGGACGGCGGCGCGGCCCCCTCCTCCAGGTCGCCTTCGATCAGCAGGTCGGCCGGCAGGCCATCCACTTCCGCCTGCCCTGAGATCCGATAGCCAGCTTGGGAGGCGACAAAGGACAGTTGGCCATTGGCGATAGTGTGGCTGTCGAGCGGCTCCGACGAGTTGAAGTCCTGCACGATGCCGTTGGCGGCATAGTCGAGACGCTTGGTCTGCCCCTCCGGATCGAGGACGATGGTCGAGACCAGCGACACCGACAGCCTGCCGGCGAGGGCGTCGAGATTGAAGGGCAGGCCGCTACCGTCCAGCAGACCGGGTTGCTGCTCGCGCGCCAGCGCCAGCAGTGCCGGGATGCCGGCGGAGACGTCGCCGGAAATCTCGATCAGCCGCTCGTCAGGATCGTCGCTGCCCATGACGAGAGCGGCGTTTGCGACGTCGATGGGGCCGTTGCCAGTCTGGAGGGTGCCGCCGTCGGCGGCGACGGTGAACTTGTTGTCCCGCATTTGCAGCCGGGTTTCGCCGTCGATACTGATCGGTGCCATGCCGGCCGCAGGAATGACCTGGACGCCGGTTCCGACGATGTCGATCCACATGGAGTTGGGGGGCAGCGGCTTCTCCTCCCCCTTCTTGCCGATGGTGCCGACGGGGAAGTCGTAGCGCATAGTCGAGTTCTTGATCCGTCCGCCGACGACGTTCTTGACGAACCAATCGCGACTCTCGGTGGCGATGAAGTAGGGCCACAGACGCTTGAGGTCGTCGGCGGTGATGCCCTCGCCGGCGATGCTGAGGTCGAAGCCGAGCCCCTCGCGCAGCATGTCGGCCCGCCCGGTGCTGACGAGCCGGGCGCCGTCGGCCTTGCTGGCGGAGAAATGTTCGATGCCCAGGGCCCCATAGAGCGGCGCCGACCAGCCGCGGAAAGACAGCTTCTCGAACGGCGTCTCCGGTGCCCCGAGTTCCGAGTGGATGCTGATGTCGCGCCCTTCGGTCGAAATGGCGACCGTGGGGCCGAACTTCTCGTCCAGCCCGAGCTTGAAGACACCGCTGACCCAACCGGAGCTTTCCCCGATGCTGATCTGGGCCTCGGCAAGGTCGAACCGTGCATCCTCGGGTTCCCAATCGATCTCCAGGATGCTGCTGGCGACCGGGAACAGGTCGTCCTCGATGCGCAGATCCGTGCCGGTGACGTCGGCGTGGAAGGTTCCGCCCTCCACCTTGCCATCCGGGTCGAAGGCCACATCCACGGAGAGAGCACCCGAGCCGACGAGGGCAATCATCTGCACCGGATCATTGATGAAGGGCATGAAGGACGCGAAGTCGAGATTGGTCACCGAGGCGAGGAGCCGCGAGCCGCCATCCTCCTCGACCAGGCGTTCGACATTGCCGTTCATGACCGTGCCGCCGAACTCCGCCGAGAACTCGCCCTCGACTGCGTTTCCGTCGCGCGTGGGTGCGATATCGAGCGTGATATCGTGGAAAGTCCGGAACAGCCCGTAGAGGGCGTCGTTCATGTCGAGGGTGCCATCCCGGATGACCAGCCGCGAGAACCGCTCCAGCTGCGCCTGCTCCACAATGCCGGCAATCCCCTCCTCCGCCGCCTCGAGGTTGTAGATCAGCCAGTCGTTGTCCGAGCGCATCGCCAGCGCCGAGGGCGGCAGTTCGCCAAGGACGTCTACGCCCTCGGAGGAGATGTTGACTTCCGGAAAGGCGTCGGCGCCCTCGATGATCTGCACGGTCGGCGGCCCGCCCGTCTCGTTCGGGAGCACATTGATGCTCGCCAGGCGCGGCCCGAACAGGTCCTGGTTGACCTGGATATGCGGCCCGACGATGGTCACCGTGGCGCCCGGCTGTCCCCAAAGCGCGCGGATCGGCGAAAACCCGACCTCCAGCGCGTCCATCCGTACCTTGGCGCCGCTCCTCGTGTCGGTATAGACGACCGGCCGGAACTGGATCACCGGGTAGACGTAGCGCTCGAGCGCCAGGGCCATCTCGCCGAGCTCGAGCTCGCTGTCCGGAGGCAGCGATGCGACCACGAGGTCGCGCACCTGGTTGCTGATGAAGGGCAGCGGCACCGGCGTGATCAGCAGCACCAGGTAGAGCGTCAGGGTCAGTGCCAGCGGCACGCCGAACAGCCAGGAAACCACCCGGCCCGCTACTCGCAACGGCGATCGCCGGCGGACCTGCTGTCCTGGAACGGGTGTTGGTTTCACTGGTTTCCGACTTGAGGCTGCCCGGTACTGCGCCCTATCCTAGAATCAACCGGGCTCAGGTTCTATTATTCATGATACCGGCTGCAATGTGGCGTCAAAAGCCAGCCGCCCAACGGCTTGGCAACGCGGCAATTCACAGGATCGAGCATGTCAGGTCTCAGCGTCGGAATGATGGCTCCCGATTTCGAACTGCCGACCGCCGATGGCGGCGGTTTCACGCTGTCGGCCCAGCGCGGACATCCGGTGGTGCTCTATTTCTACCCACAGGACGACACCGAGGGCTGCACCATCGAGAACATCGGCTTCAGCGGGCTGCTGCCCGAGTTCGAGAAGCTCGGCGTGACGGTCGTCGGCGTTTCGCCCGATACGGTAGCCACGCACTGTTCCTTCCGCGACAAATACGGTCTCGCCGTCACCCTGGCCGCCGACCCAACGCGCAGCGTGGTCGAGGCCTATGGCCTCTGGCAGCAAAAGAAGACGTTCGGCAGGGACTATGTCGGCCTCGTCCGGACGAGCTTCCTCATCGATGCCGAGGGGCGCATCAGCCGGATCTGGGAGGTCCGCCGCATCAAGGGCCACGCGGAAGACGTCCTGGAAGCCGCGCGGGCGCTCGCGCAAGGCTAGTCCGTCAGCAGCGGCCTTTTTCGCCTTTGTTAACCTTAACCGATCATCATTTCCGCAGCGTCAATGCGTGCGGGAGTTGCGGTAGTGCGTATGATTTCCCAAGCCGGCACGGCACCGGCAATGGCTTTTCGCAAAGGGCGGCCGGAAGGCCGTCAGACGGCCCAGGCGACGGGCATCCGCCCTGCCCTGTTCTACGGCGTCTTCGCCGCGCTTTGCGGCACCAACGTCATCACCCTCGTCGCCCTTTTCATGGCTCCCGAAATCGCGGGCCTGATGAGCAGCCAGCGCGACCTGGTGCTGGCGGCCTATGAGGACCGCGTGGCGGAGTTGCGGACGGAAGTCGACCGCCTGCACTCGCGCCAGTATGCGCAGACGGGGAACCTCAATCTCCAGCTCCAGGAACTGACGCAACAGCAGGAAGTGCTGCTCGAACAGCACCAGTATGTGCGGCAGCTGGCGCTCAAAGCCGCGGAACTGGGTCTCGAGCCCGCATCGGTCGCCGCAGCTTCGGAAGAACCACCCGTCCCGGCGCTGCGGCTCGGCAGTGCGCCAGACGATATCGAGACCGTCGGCGCGGCGGTGCAGGAGATGATGGAGGAGAGCCGGCTGGCGCTCGCCGGCCTGACGGAAGCCGCCAGCGACTCGACGGAAACCATACTGGCCGAACTGCGCAGCGTGGGCATAACGCCCGCCCTGCCGACGGAGACGCCGGCCATCGGCGGGCCACTGCTGCCGGCGCAGGATGCTCCGGATGCCGCAAGCCTTGCCGACGACGCCAACGCGGTGATGGAGGCGCTGTCGCGCTACAAGTCCGTCCGCAGCGCTATCGGGCCGGCGCCACTTCACCGCCCGCTCGCCGTGGCGGCCCGCCGTAGCTCCAACTTCGGCAATCGCCGCGACCCGTTCACGCGTGCCAAAGCCTTCCACGCGGGCATCGATTTTGCCGCTCCGAGCGGCACCACCGTGCTCAGCACCGGCCGCGGCAAAGTGGTGTTCGCCGGCCGCAGATCCGGCTATGGCAACCTCGTCGAGATCGACCATGGCGGCGGGCTGAGCAGCCGCTACGCCCATCTCTCGGCCTTCCTCGTCAAGGCGGGGCAGCGCGTGGAGAGCGGCACTCCCATCGCCCGCGTCGGTTCGACCGGCCGCTCCACCGGACCGCATCTGCACTTCGAGATTCGGCGGAAAAACGTAGCCGTCGACCCCACGGCGTTCCTCGATGCCGGCCAGCGCCTGCGACGCTTCCTCGGTAGCTAGGTTCGCACTGGCGGCGACGCCAGCAAGACGTGCGATAGTAGCACCATCGTCACATCCGCAGCTTATCTCTCGTCACGGCGGCAAACGCGCCGAACTATTCTGGTTTTTATTGCAGCGCGGGTTTAGGCTGACGCTGCCATGCTGATGACGTCCGACATACCGACCATGCTGCGCCTTCACCGGGCGATGTTCATGGCGCGCGAGGTGGATCGCGTCGAGCAAGGGCTGGTCAAGCAGGGACTGGCGCATTTCCACGTCTCCGGTGCCGGTCACGAGTCGACGGCGCTGCTCGCCGATTACCTCGGGCCGCAGGACTGGCTGCACCTGCACTACCGCGACAAGGCGCTCCTGCTCGCTCGTGGTCTGCCGGTGGCGGAGTTCTTCCGGGGCCTGCTCGCCACTGGGCCGTCGCATTCGGCCGGCCGGCAGATGAGCGCGCATTTTTCGGCCCGGGAGCTGAATGTCGCTTCGATGGTCGGGCCAGTCGGCAACAACGCCTTGCCGGCCGTCGGCAACGCGCAGGCAGTCCGCCATCTTGAGGGCGATCCCGTCGTCGTCTGCTGCGTCGGCGACGGCACCACCCAGCAGGGCGAATTCATGGAGGCCGTCGCCGAGGCCGTCCGCAGCGCCGCACCGGTGCTCTTCGTCATCGAGAACAACCGCTGGTCGATCTCGACCAGCACGCCGGGCCAGACCTTCTTCGACCTGCCGGGGCGAGAGGCGAGGGAATTTTTCGGCATCGAGATTGCCCGCGTCAATGGCGCCGATCTCGGCACCACCCGACGCGCCTTCGAGGCCGCGGTGGCGCAGGTCCGCACGGCCCGCCGCCCGGCCATTGTGCTGCTCGATCTCGAGCGCCTTGCCGACCACACCAATGCCGATGACCAAAGCCTCTACAGATCGCACGAAGACATCGCGGCGTCGGCGGAGTGTGATCCGCTGGAGGCGATCAGGCGGTCACTGCGCGAGTCGCAGATGGGCGAGATGGCCCTCGCACAGCTCGAGACGACACTGATCGCGGAGGTCGCGGCCGCGGCGTCGGCGGTCCGGAAAGAGCCGCCGCCGGACTCGGCTGGAAGCGCAAAGGCTCCCTATCCTGCAGGACTCCTTGCCCGGCGGGAGTATCGCGGCGACGACACATCGGCGACGCTGACGATGCGCGAGGCGCTGAATGGCGTCCTCCGCCACCACCTCGAAAGCGACGAGCGGGTGTGCCTGCTGGGGCAGGATATCGAGGATCCGAAGGGTGATGTGTTCGGCGTCACCCGCGGCCTCTCTACCGCCTTTCCAGGGCGCGTCCGGAATGCGCCTCTCTCAGAATCCACCATTGTCGGCACCTCGGTGGGCCGCGCCATGGCGGGCGACCGACCGGTCGCTTTCCTGCAGTTCGCCGACTTCCTGCCGCTCGCCTTCAACCAGATCCTCTCGGAAATGGGCTCGCTCTACTGGCGGACCAATGGCACCTGGCAAGCGCCGGTCATACTGATGGTGAGCTGCGGTGGCTACAAGGCCGGGCTTGGGCCTTTCCACGCCCAGACGCTCGAGGCACTGCTGGCGCATACGCCGGGCATCGACGTGGTCATGCCCTCGAGCGCCGGGGACGCCGCCGGCCTCCTGAACGCCGCCTTCGCCTCCGGGCGACCGACGGTTTTCCTCTACCCTAAGAGCACCCTCAACCTCGGTGACCGCCGGACCTCCGCAGACTGCGCGGAACAATTCGTACCGCCGGGTCGGGCACGGCAGCTGGCGAGTGGGGACGAGCTGACCCTCGTGAGCTGGGGCAATCCGGTGACCCAGTGCCAGTTGGCGTCTGCAACCCTCGCGGCGGCGGGCGTCGATGTCGATCTCTTCGACCTCCGCTCCATCTCGCCCTGGGACGAGGAGGCGGTGTTGCGCAGTGTCCGCCGCACCGGACGACTGGTGGTCGTGCACGAGGACAACCACACCGCCGGCTTCGGGGCGGAAATCCTCGCTACGGTGGCGGAGAAGGCGGGAGTGGCGGTGACGAGCCGCCGCATCACGCGGGAGGACGGCTTCGTGCCGTTCCATTTCGAGCGCCAGATCGACACCCTGCCGTCCTACGGGCGGGTGCTCGAATGCTGCGCCGAACTGCTTGGTTTCGACCTCGAATGGGAGGCGCCGCAGGTGGAAAGCGGCCCGGTCGCCATCAGTGCCATTGGCTCCGGCCCGGCCGATGACGAGGTCGAAGTCGTCGAGATTTCCGTCGAGGTCGGGCAGCAGATCGCCGTGGGCGACCTGGTCGCGGTGGTCGAGGCCACCAAGGCCGCGGTCGACATCCAAGCCACCGTCACCGGCACCGTCACCGCCCTTGCGGCAGCGCCTGGGCAGAAGATCAGCGTTGGCGCGCCGCTGCTCCTGGTGGAGGTGGCGCCGGGATCGCAGACAGAAGGGCGCGCCGTTACCGCCGAGCGCATCGATCGCGCCATCCTCCGTCGCCGGGCAATGGCGAAGCCGGCGATCCAGACCCGGCGCGAAAGCGACGTCGCTGTCGGCGTGTGCGGCATCGCCGCGACGACGGGCGGCCGCAAGATCGCGAATGCGGACCTCAAGGGCAACTGGAAGACCCGCAACTCCGACGATATCGTCGGCCTCACCGGCATCGAGAGCCGGCGCTGGGCGGCTCCTGGCGAGACGGTGCTGTCTATGGCGAGTTCGGCGGCGGGCAAGCTGCTCGAGGAGCAGGGGCTCGAGATCGGCGACATCGACCTGGTCATCGCCACCACCGGCACCCCCGACGTGATCACGCCGTCGCTCGCCTGCCGCGTCGCCGATTCGCTGAGTTCCGGCGGCCGCGCCCGGCTGCCGGCATACGACATCAACGCGGCGTGCTCGGCCTATCTCTACGCCCTTGCGCAGGCACGGGACTACGTCGTGAACCATCCCCGGGCGCGGGTGATGGTGGTGACTTCTGAGCTGCTGTCACCGCTCCTCGACCAAGACGACTTCAATACCGCCGTGCTCTTCGGGGACGCGGCGACGGCGACACTGGTGGCGAGCGCCGAGACCGATCCGGCGCCGCTCTTTTCCTACGCCCGGCCCACCATTTCCGGCTCACCGGAGTCAGGAGAACTGCTGAGCGTCCCGCGGACCGGCAACGGCTATATCGCGATGAACGGCCGCGAGGTGTTCGCCGATGCGGTGCGGGCGATGACGCAGACACTGCTCTCGGCCTGCGCCGCCGAGGGCATCACCATGGAGGACATCGACCTCATGGTGCCGCATCAGGCGAACCAGCGCATCATCGACGCCATCGCCCGGCGCTCCGGCCGGCCGGCGCATTCGGTGATCCGCAATCTTGGCAATACCAGCTCGTCCAGCATCCCGCTGGCGCTGCTCGACGCCCTGCCGGGACGCGCCGCCGGCGACCGCCTCGGCCTCGTCGCCTTCGGCGGCGGCATCACCTATGCAGCGGCCGTAGCCACTGTCGGCGCCCGGCGCTAGTCCGCACTGCCCCCAACTCGCGCCGCCAGCGACGCCTCGAGGAACTGGTCGATATCGCCGTCGAGGACGGCGCCGGTGTTGGAAGTCTCGGCGCCGGTCCGCAGATCCTTGACCATCTGATAGGGCTGTAGCACGTAGCTGCGGATCTGGTGGCCCCAGCCAATATCGGTCTTGGCCGCCGCTTCGGCATTGGCCGCCTCCTCCCGCTTCTGCAACTCCGCCTCGTAGAGGCGTGCCTTCAGCATCGCCATGGCGGTCGCGCGATTCTTGTGCTGGCTGCGTTCGGCCTGACAGGCGACGATGATGCCGGTGGGAATGTGGGTAATGCGGATGGCCGAATCGGTGGTGTTGACGTGCTGGCCGCCGGCACCGGAGGCGCGGTAGGTGTCGACCTTGAGGTCGCTTTCGTTGATCTCGATGTTGATGGTGTCGTCCACCACCGGATAGACCCAGGCGCTGGAGAAGCTGGTGTGGCGGCGGGCAGCGCTGTCGTAGGGCGAGATGCGCACCAGGCGGTGCACGCCGCTCTCGGTCTTCAGCCAGCCATAGGCGTTGTGGCCCTTGATCTGGATGGTGGCGGACTTGATGCCAGCTTCCTCGCCGTCGTGCATCTCCATCACTTCAATCTTGAAGTTCCGCCGCTCGGCCCAGCGGGTGTACATGCGCAGCAGCATGTTGGCCCAGTCCTGGCTCTCGGTGCCGCCAGCGCCGGAATGGATCTCGAGATAGGCGTCGTTGGCGTCGGCCTCGCCAGAAAGCAGCGTCTCGACCTGGGCCGTCCGTGCCTCGTTCAGCAGCTGCGCCAGTGCTGCCTCGGCCTCCTTGACGACCTCGTCGTCGCCCTCGGCCTCGCCGAGTTCGATCAGCTCGACATTGTCGCGAAGGGCGGTCTCGAAATGACGGACGGTGTTGACCTGCGCCTCGAGCTCGTCGCGCTGCCGCATCACGTCCCGGGCGCGGTCCGCATCGCTCCAAAATTCTGGAGATTCGGTGCGGGCGTTTAGGTCGTCGAGGCGGGCTTCTGCTGTATCCCAGTCAAAGATGCCTCCTCAGCAGGCTCAGCACCTGCTCGATTTCGGCCACTGACTTCTCGACTTCCGCACGCATCGGTCACCTCGTTCTCATCGGGGGTCATGTAGAGGACGACGGCCGCCGGATCAACCTGTGGGTCCTAGAACAGGCCGCCGCGCCCGGAGGTGAGATCAGTATTGGCACTGCCGCCGGTCTCGAGACTGACGAAGGCGTTGGAATCGACGCCGATCACGGAGGTAATGAGATTGGGACCGGTACCGGGCTTGAAGGCTTCGGCAACCGCCGCCTGCCCGCCCATCGCCTTCACCCCTGTGCCGGGATCGATCCAGACCTGCGTCATCCCGGCCGGTATCGGAAACGGAGTGGGCGGAGTCCCTTCGAGCGCCCGGCTCATGAACTCGGTGAAGATCGGCACTGCCAGCTCACCGCCGGTCGCCTGCCGGCCCATGTTGCGCGGCCGGTCGAAGCCGACATAAACGCCGACCGCCAATTCCGGGGTAAAGCCGATGAACCAGGCGTCCTTGTAGTCGTTGGAGGTGCCGGTCTTGCCGGCCACCGGACGGTTGAGTCTTGTGGCGCCGGTGCCGGTGCCGCGCAGGACGACCCCTTCCATCATCGAGGTGATCTGGTAGGCGGTCATCGGATCGAGCACCTGCTCGCGGTTGTCGATGATCAGCGGCTCCGGCTGGTTCTGCCATTCCGTCGCCGAACAGCCGTCGCAGATGCGCTCGTCGTGCTTGTAGATGGTCTTGCCGTATCGGTCCTGGATGCGGTCGATGAGGGTCGGCGTGATGCGGCGGCCGCCATTGGCGATGGTAGCATAGGCCGCCGTCATCCGCATGTCGGTCGTCTCGCCGGCGCCGAGCGACATCGCCAGCAGCGGCTTCAGGTCGTCGTAGATGCCGAACATGCGGGCATATTCGGCGACCAGCGGCATACCGATGTCCTTGGCCAGCCGCACCGTCATGACGTTGCGGCTGCGCTCGATGCCGCGCCGCAGCGTCTGCGGCCCGTAGAACTGCTGGGCGTAGTTTTCCGGCCGCCACACGGAGCCGTCGGCATTGACGATCTCGAGCGGCGCGTCGAGCACCACCGAGGCCGGCGTATATCCGTTGTCGAGCGCCGCCGAATAGACGATCGGCTTGAAGGAGGAACCCGGCTGGCGCAGCGCCTGGGTGGCACGGTTGAACTCGGATTCGGCAAAGGAGAAGCCGCCGACCATGGCGAGCACGCGGCCGGTCCGGGGGTCCATGGCGACGATGGCGCCCTCGAGCTCCGGATCCTGCTGCAGCGTATAGTGGCCGGGCTTGTTCTCGACCGGCGACACGTAGACCACGTCGCCCACCTCGAGGAGCTCCGAAAGCGGCCTGCTGACCCAGGGAATGTCCGGCCCGGCTAGCGTTCCGGTCTCGCGCTCCGCGGCCACCGCGCCGCCTGCGTCGTTGCCCGGGCGGAGACCAATGCGGGCTTCGTTGGCGGCGATTTCCAGTACCACCGCCAGCGTCCATTCCGGCACGTCCCCAAGGGGCTCGATCTCGTTGACCGCAATCCCCCAATCCCCAGAGACGTCGACGGTGGCGACGGGCTCGCGGAAGCCCTCGTTCTGGTCATAGGCGATGAGCCCGTCCATCAGCGCCTTGCGGGCGAAGCGCTGCAGCCTCGGATTGAGCGTCGTACGAACCGAAAGGCCGCCGCCGTAGAGTTGATCCTCCCCGAACAGGCCCGCCAGTTCGCGCCGCACCTCCTCGGTGAAGTACTCGGCGGCATAGAGCTGGCTGCCCGACTGGCGCGGGATGACGTTGAGCGGGTCCTGCTTGGCTGCATCGGCTTCGGCCTGGGTGACGTAGCCATTCTCCGCCATGCGGTCGAGCACCCAGTTGCGGCGCTCGATGGCCTGCTCGGGCCGCCGGAAGGGATGGTAGTTGTTGGGCCCCTTGGGAAGGGCAGCGATATAGGCCGCTTCACTCAGGGTCAGCTGATAGAGCGCCTTGTCGAAGTAGTTGAGGGCGGCGGCGGCGACGCCGTAAGAGTTGAGGCCGAGGAAGATCTCGTTGACGTAGAGCTCCAGGATCTTGTTCTTCGAGAAGGTCGACTCGATGCGCAGCGCCAGGATCGCCTCCTGCACCTTGCGATCCCAGGTCTGCTCGGTGGTGAGCAGGAAGTTCTTGGCCACCTGCTGGGTGATGGTGGAAGCGCCCACCAATGGACCGGTGCCGCCGTCGACGCGGGCAAGGATGTTGTCGCGGGCCGCGCGGACGACGCCAGCGAAGTCGATGCCGCCATGCTTGTAGAAATCCTTGTCCTCGGCCGAGATGAAGGCCTGCAGCAGGGTTTCTGGGATGGTCTCGATCGGCTGGAACAGCCGGCGCTCGCGCGCATACTCGGCCAGCAGCGTCCCGTCCGCGGCGTGCACCCGCGTCGTCACCGGCGGCTGATAATCCTTGAGCACGGTGTAATCCGGCAGCGCCGCCGACACCTGCGCAAGGTAGATACCGGCGACGGCGAGGCCGGCCATGGCGCAGAAGATGCCGAAGCCGAAAAGCCAGCCCAACAGTCTCAGCATCCGATCCAGTACTCCGAAAGGGTGGCGGCCGACGCAGGGCGGCGCAAAACGTAAGGAATCATAGCAGAGAAGGGCGGAATTGTGGACACGCCTCCATCAGGGCATCGCGACATTGACCACCTCGATCTGCTCGAAATAGGCGGCAATGCCCCGGGCAAGCGCCCCGACGGCACGGTCGCGCCACTCGCTCTTCTGCAGATTGGCGATGTCGTCGGCATTGGACAGGAAGCCCAGCTCCACCAGCACCGAGGGAACCTCGGGTGCCTGCAGCACGAAGAAATCCGCCTGGCGCACCGGGAACCGGCGCAGTTCGATGCTGGGCTTCAGTTCCTCGACAATGGCTTTAGCCGCAAGGAATGATTGGCGCCGCATCTGGCGCCGCATCAGGTCCACGAGGATGTCGACCACCACCGGCTGGGTCTGCGGCACGGCGAAGCCGGCGACGAGATCATATTTGTTCTCGTTTTCCGCCAGTACCTTGTCGAGCACATCGGTGGCGCGTTCGTCGCGCGTATAAACGCTGGCGCCGCGGATCTCCCGCTGCTGAAAGCTGTCGGCGTGCAGCGAGACGAAGAGGTCGGCCTTGTTGGCCCGGGCGAGGGCGACGCGCTGCTCGAGCGTGAGGTAGGCGTCGTCGGTCCGGGTCAGGGCGACGTCGAAGCGTCCGGTCGCCACCAACTCCTCCTGCAACTGCAGCGCAAAGGTGAGGGTGATGTTCTTTTCCAGCACGTTGTTGGGGGCCGAGGCGCCGTTGTCGATGCCGCCATGCCCAGGGTCTATGACCACCAGCGGCCGAGTGGTTCCTGCCGGCATTGCGGATGCGGGCGGCACTGCGGCGACCGCCGCGGCCGAATCGCGCAGCGCCTGCGATGCCGCGAGATCGGCGGCAACGCGCTCGGAAAAGGCCTCGGCGGTATCGGGAATGAGATCGACCACCAACCGCGCCGGCTGCTCCGCCACCGCCTCGAGGACATAGGCCTGCTGTACCCGTGCCGGAGCGCTGAGGACGAGGGTCGTTCGCGCCCTGCCCGACTCCATCATCTCGACGGTGTAGCTGCTGACGAGACCGTCGCCCGCAGGGTCCGGCGGCGCCGCGAACTGGAGGGCCGAGACCCGGGCGTCGACGGCGATTCGGTCCGGTCCGTCGAGCGAGACCACGGCGAACTCGGTCGTGTTGGTGAGGTCGAGGACCAGCCGCGCACGTTCCGGCGTCGTCGTCAGCCGGGCATCCGACATCTCGGGGAGAGCCGCTGCCGAATCCGCCTGCCCCAGTGCCGGTGCGATACTCGTGAATGCGATGGGCAGAAACAGCATGATCGCGAGAATTCTGACGAACCCGCTGACGAATGCTTTGGAATTGAACAAGGTGCTAGGCGTCCCCACGTGAATGTTCAGCAATCGCACCCGGCTCTGGCGATTCTGCGGCGGTACATGACCTTTTACCGCAAGAACGACGTTCGGCGCGCTGGAAGCAGGCGAAATGCCCGCCAAGCTGATGGTTTAGACTTTCTTGTTGCCAATTTGCGGCAGGCGCCCTAAAGCCTTCGGATGAGGCGGTCCACTGCTGGTTGCGGGTCATTGCTGGGCATCCTGGCCCTTTCCCACATCTTCGGCAGCGGCGGAGCCGGAACAGCCAGGTGCCTGTTCCAGGTTCGGGAAATGCGGCACATTTTGCGCCTCGGAATACGATTTCGGCCATAACGGCCGAACGGCAGACGCAGTTATGCGCGTCCCGCCAAATGGAAGAGGTCTGATGATTATCGGACGGGCAAAGCCAGACGCAATACTTTCCGGTTGCGCATTTGTCGTATCTCACTCCCGAGTCCGGACCTCCTACGCTCGCGGCACTAGCGCCGCTGAACCTGGCGCCCACGGCGCCATTTCCCCGAGCTGCGCCACGCGCGCCGCTTTCAACACACGTTTCGCCTCGCATGGCGCCATTCCGGAAGGATCGGCTCGCCGATCCGCCCCGCCAGGGGTTCAAGGGATGGGCGCGCGAAGGCGCGGAGTAAGTTATGGCTACGAAGAGAATGCTGGTGGATGCCATCCACCCGGAAGAAACACGGATCGTCGTCACATCCGGTAACCGCCTTGAGGAGTTCGATTTCGAATCCGCCACCAGGCGGCAGCTCAGAGGCAATATCTACCTCGCCAAGGTTACGCGCGTAGAGCCGTCGCTGCAGGCTGCCTTCATCGAGTATGGCGGCAACCGCCACGGCTTCCTCGCCTTCAGCGAAATCCACCCCGACTACTACCAGATTCCGGTCGCCGACCGCGAAGCGCTGCTGCGCGACGAGGAGGCCGAGGACGCCGAGAACGGCTATGAGGAGAATGGCGAGGATGCGGCCGCCACCGAGGCAGATGCGGACAACCACGACGCAGATGGCGACAGCGATTCCGAGAACGTGCAGCAGGCGCCCGCCAGCTCCGAGCCGGTAGAGAGCATCGGCGGCGGCGACGCCCTCGAAGAAATGCCGGCGCGGCGCAAGCCTTCCGTGCGGCGGAACACCTACAAGATCCAGGAGGTCATCAAGCGCCGCCAGGTGATGCTGGTGCAGGTGGTCAAGGAGGAGCGCGGCAACAAGGGCGCAGCCCTCACCACTTATCTGTCGCTGGCCGGCCGGTACTCGGTGCTGATGCCGAACACGGCCCGTGGCGGCGGCATCTCCCGAAAGATCACCAACGCTGCCGACCGGAAGCGGCTCAAGGACATCGTCGGCGATCTCGAGGTACCGCAGGGCCAGGGAATTATCCTGAGGACTGCCGGCGCCTCGCGCACCAAGGCCGAGGTGAAGCGCGACTTCGAGTATCTGCAGCGACTGTGGGAGAACGTCCGCTCGCTGACGCTCAAGTCGCAGGCGCCGTGCCTCGTCTACGAGGAAGGGTCGCTGATCAAGCGCACCATCCGCGACCTCTACAACAAGGAGATCGACGAGTTGCTGGTGGCCGGCGAGGAGGCGCACCGCGAGGCCAAGGACTTCATGCGGATGATCATGCCGAGCCACGCCAAGAACGTGCAGCTCTACAAGGAAGATCAGCCGATTTTCTCGCGTTACAATGTCGAGGGTCAGCTCGACTCGATGTTCTCGCCGCAGGTCACGCTGCCCTCCGGCGGCTACATCGTCATCAATCCGACCGAAGCCCTCGTGTCCATCGACGTCAACTCGGGGCGCTCCACCAAGGAGCACAACATCGAGGACACGGCGCTCCAGACCAACCTGGAGGCGGCCGAGGAGGTGGCACGGCAACTGCGGCTGCGCGATCTCGCGGGTCTGATCGTCATCGACTTCATCGACATGATGGAGAACCGCTCCAACCGGGCGGTAGAGCGCAAGCTCAAGGACTGCCTGAAGAACGACCGGGCCCGGATCCAGGTCGGCCGCATCAGCCATTTCGGCTTGATGGAGATGAGCCGCCAGCGCATCCGCTTCGGCGTCGTTGAAAGCTCCACCCATAAATGCCCGACCTGCCAGGGCACGGGACTGGTGCGTTCCGTCGAAAGCCTTGCGCTGATGATTATGCGGGCGATCGAAGACCACGTACTGCGCAAGGCCGGACAGTCGATCAACGTACGGATGCCGACCGATGTCGCGCTCTACATCCTCAACGGCAAGCGCACGACGCTCAACCTCCTCGAGGCGAAGTACAACCTGTCGATCACCGTAGTTGCCGACGACCATGTCGGTCCCAGCCATTATGCGATCGAACGCGGAGAGCCGCGGCTGCACGACACGCGGGAGCAGATCGCCGCGACCCACGTCCGCGTCGACACCGCTGCGATGGACGCGGCGGACGACGAGATAGAGGATGAGGACGAGGATGAGGCGGTGGTCGCAGCAGCGCCCAGTGCGCCGCGCACTGAGGATGGCGAACGTCCGGGTCGGCGCCGTCGGCGGCGGCGCGGCCGTGGTGGCGAGCGCGGTGACGAGGGCCGCGAGCAGCGGCAGCCCCAGGCATCCGACGGTGCCGCCAGCGAGGATGAAGAAGGCGCCGAAGAGGCAGCGCGGCCGGTGCATGCCGCTGCCGGCGACGAGGAGGAGGAGCCGCGCAAGCGCCGCCGCCGCGGTCGCCGTGGCGGTCGCCGCAACCGGCGCCCGGGCGACGAAGCGGGCGAGCGCATCGACGCCAATGGCGATGCCTCGGTGGCGCGGGCCCCGGACGGCGAGGATGTGAGCGAGGAACCGCTGGTAGCGAGCGCCGGCGCCGCCGACGAGGCCGCGACCGATGTCGAACCAGAACTGCCGGTCGAGAAGCCGAAGCGCGCGCGCCGCACCCGCAAGTCGGCCGACGCCGTAGCGACGGTTCAGGATTCGCCGGTGGAGCCGTCGGCCGCCGAGGCCACGGAGACGGCACCGGAAGTGGCCGCTGAGGCGCCTGCTAAGCCGAAGCGTAGCCGGAAGCCGAAGGCGGCAGCCAGCGAGGAGCCGGCGCCCAGTGAATCCGCTCAGGCCGTCGAGGCCGTTGCTCCGGAGGTGACCGAGGTTGCGGCCGCAGCAGCGGCGGCCGCGGCAGCAGCGGCTGCCGAAGTCGTCGCCAGCAAGCCTTCCCGCCGGCGGAAACCGGCACCGCCCGAGGACGAGATTGTCGTCAGCTCCACGGCGGCACCGGCCGAGGAAGAGGCGCCGAAGCCGAAAAAGGCAGGCTGGTGGCAGCGCGGCTTTCTCGGCGGCTGAGTCCTAACAGAGCATGGAAGTCGAAACGGCGGCCCCCGGGGCCGCCGTTTTCGCTTCCAGCTGGGTTGGCGGACACGGTTGGCGCCTATGCCAGACCCTCGAACCAGCAGCGCGTTATGTCGGCATGTGCCGCATCACGACATCTTCGGGGTCCTGTCGCCGTGCTGTATCGTCTCGCACGGCACCCATCCGTTCCGCAACCGCCAGCGAGCGGGAATTGTTCGGGTCGCAGTAGCTGACGAGGCTCGTCAGACCCAGTTCCCTGAACGCCCAATCCCGAAGTGCGGCTGCCGCCTCGAGAGCGTACCCGTGGCCCTCGAAGCCCTCGTAAAGCAGCCAGCCAAGTTCCTTCTCCGGAAACAGCGGCCCATGGTTGATTCCAACCTGGCCGATGGAGGCGCCGTCGCTCCTCCGGTCGATCATCAGGGCGCCATGGCCGAAAAGCGCCCACCCCGCAACATCGTGACAGAACATGCCCCAGGCGCCTTGCTCGTCGTAGGGACCGCCCATGTAACGCGCCCGCGGCGACATCATTAGCTTGCGGTACTCCTCGAAATCAGAAAATTCCGGCTTCCTGAGCACCAATCGCTTGGTCTCGATGACGGGAATCGCGAGAGCAGTCGACCTTCTCCGCGCCCTCACCGTTGCAAGAAGCGTTGCATACGCATCAGCGCCTCCTCCATCGTCTGATGCGTCCCGGCATAGGAGAAGCGCACGAACCGACCGCCGTTCAGCCTGTCGAAGTCGGCGCCCGGTGTCGCGGCAACCCCTGCCCTTTCGAGCATCTCGCTGCAGAAGTCCATGGAGTTATTGGTGAAGCGCCCGGCATCTGCATAGACGTAAAATGCTCCGTCCGTGAAGTAGGTGCCGTCGAACCCCAGCGTTCCAAGTCCGTCCGCCAGCAGTGTCCGGTTGGCGGCGTAGCGGGCCTTCTGCGCTTCGGCGTAGCCGCGCTCTCCGAGAGCCACACGTCCCGCCACCTGGCTCAGGTAGGGGGCAGAGATGAAGAGGTTTTGCTGCAGCATCTCTGTGCGCCGGATCAGCGCCTCAGGCATCACCATCCAGCCGATGCGCCAGCCGGTCATGCAGTAGTATTTCGAGAAGCTGTTGATGACGATCGCATCGCTGGTCAGTTCCAGCGCGCTGACCGGCGGCCCGCCATAGCCGAGACCGTGATAAATCTCGTCCGAGATGAGGCGCACGCCGAGCCGTTGGCAGGCGGCGACGATCGCCGTGAGGCCTGCCCTGTCGACGACCGCGCCGGTCGGGTTTGCCGGCGAGGCGAAGAGCAAGCCATCGAAGGGCTGCCGAGCATGGGCCGCTTCGATGTCGGCCGCTGTGAGGCGCCAGCCGGCAGTTGCCGAGACCGGGATCTCCACCGCGTCCAGGCCAAGCCCGTCAAGGGTGTTGAGATAGGCAGGATAGCCGGGCCGCGTGACGGCGATGCGGGCGCCTTTCTCGAAGCCGGCCAGAAAGGCGAGAATGAAGGCGGCGGACGAACCCATCGTGACGACGATGTCCTCGGGATCGACCTCCACCCCATGCTGCGTCGCGTAGTAGTCGGCAAGCGCCAGCCGGAGTTCCTTTTGTCCCTTGGCGTGGGTGTAGCCCTGAACACCAGACAAGGCCGCGGCTGCCGCCGCCAGTACTCGCGGCGCCGGCGACGCCCCCGGCTCCCCGACCTCCAAATGGCAGATGTCGCGCCCCTCGGCTTCGAGCTGTTTGGCCCGGGCGAGTATTTCCATGGCATGAAACGGCCGCAGGCCGGTCGCGGGGGCATCGATCATGGCAAGGTCCATTGCGGGTGTTTGGCGCAGCCCTAGAGGGAAGTTGTTGGCACCTCAACTAGATTTGATGCTAGTGGCAACGCCGTGTGCACCTCGTGGTGCTATTGCAGTGACGCCGCGACGTGCGGCGACCAGCGGAGATCCAGATGTCGCGCCTGAGCATGATCCTTGCACTGCTGGTCGTCGTCCTCGGGGCTGCCCTGGCCTGGGTGGTGACGCGGCCGGTGCCGGTGGGGCTCAGTGAGGCGGAGGTCCGGGCACTCGTCGCGGAAACCGTGGCCGCGCGCCAGGACACCCCCAGTGACGCGCCCGCCCCGCTAGACGCGGCAGCCATCAATGCCATGATCGAGCGCTACCTGCTCGACAATCCGCGCATCCTGCAGCGGGTCTCGGAGGCTTTGGACAGCGAGCTGCGAACCGCCCAGGCGGAGGAATCGAAAGCCGCCATCGCCGCCATGCATGCAGAGATCTACGAGGACCCCGACCATGTGGTGCTCGGCAATCCCGAAGGGGACGTCACGCTGGTCGAGATGTTCGACTACAATTGCGGCTATTGCCGGCAGGCGCTGCCCGATCTCGCGACGCTGCTGGCCGAGGATCCGAACCTAAAGGTCATCCTCAAGGAATTCCCGATCCTGTCGCAGGAATCGGCGGACGCGGCGCGGGTGTCGGTGCTGGTCGGCCGCTCCGATGCCGACTACTGGGACTTCCACCGCCGCCTCTTCACCTCGCGCGGCCAGATCACGGGCGAGACCGCGCTGCAAACGGCGCAGGAGATGGGCCTCAACCGCATCAATCTCGAACTCGAGATGGGCACCCCGGAAGTCGGCGCGGTCATCGAACGCAGCTATCAGCTGGCAGCAGCGCTCAACATCTCCGGCACCCCGACCTACATCATCGGCGACGAGCTGATCCCCGGCGCGGTCGGGATCGACGGGCTGCGGACCCGCATCGCCAATATGCGCAGTTGCGGCAAGACGGTGTGCGAGCCGGTGGACAGCGAAGGTTAGCCGGCAACGCTGCGCCTTTGCGTTTCCCGTGCAATTCCTGTAACCGGACTTGCGCCGGTCGACCGGCCCGATGCAGAAGTACTGGTCATGGCCAAGCGCATACTCGTCCTCAACGGGCCCAATCTCAACATGCTCGGGGTCCGCGAGCCGGCAACCTACGGGTCGCAAACGTTGGCGGACATCGAAACGATGTGCGAGGCCGAAGGCAAAGCGCTGGGGCTCGAGGTCGAAGCCCGGCAATCCAACCACGAAGGCGAATTGGTCACCTGGATCCAGCAGGCGCTGGGCGAATTCGGCGGCATCGTCATCAATCCTGGCGCCTATTCCCACACGTCCGTCGCCATCCACGACGCCCTGCGGGCAGTGGGGCTGCCGGTGATCGAAGTGCATCTATCGAACATCTACACTCGCGAGAGCTTCCGGCACCACTCCTATGTGTCACCGGTCGCCACCGGGGTGATTTGCGGGCTGGGCGCCACCGGGTATAGACTGGCCCTCGCCGCGCTGGCCGAGAAACTATAAGAACACAAGCCCTATCCAGGAGGCGGACTGCATGACCAAGGCGTCCTCGACGGCGGATCAGGACCTGATCCGCGCCATCGCCGAACTGCTCAACGAGCAGAACCTCGCCGAGATCGAGATCGAGCGCGAGGAGGTCCGGGTCCGGGTGACCCGCTCCTATCCGACGCAAGCCGTGCAGCACGTGCAGGCGCCGGCCTACGCGCCACCGCCGCCACAAGCAGTGGCAGCGCCCGGCGCGCCTTCGGGCGGGGCGACGGCGGGCGGCAATGCCGCCGCCGATGATGTCGCCTCCAACCCCGGGACCCTCACCTCGCCGATGGTCGGGACCGCCTATCTTTCGCCGGAGCCGGGCAAACCGCCCTTCATCGCCGTCGGCAGCAAGGTCACCGAGGGTCAGACCGTGCTCATCATCGAAGCCATGAAGACGATGAACCAGATCCCGGCCCACCGCTCCGGCACCATCTCCCGCATCCTCGTCGAGGACGCAGAGCCGGTCGAATACGGCGAGCCGCTGGTGGTCATCGAGTAATGTTCAGCAAGGTCCTCATCGCCAACCGCGGCGAGATTGCGCTGCGCATCCTGCGCGCGTGCAAGGAACTCGGCATTCAGACTGTCGCCGTGCACTCAATCGCCGATTCCAATGCCATGCACGTGCGGCTGGCCGACGAGAGCGTCTGCATCGGCCCCAATCCGGCGCGCGACAGCTACCTCAACATCCCCTCGATCATGGCGGCGTGCGAGATCACCGGCGCCGACGCAGTGCACCCAGGCTATGGCTTCCTTTCTGAGAACGCCCGCTTCGCGCAGATCCTGACCGAGCACAAGATCACCTTTATCGGCCCTTCCGCGCACCACATCGAGATCATGGGCGACAAGATCACGGCCAAGCGCACCGCGGTGGAGCTTGGCATTCCGGTGGTGCCGGGCTCCGAGGGGGAGATCAAGACGCCCGCCGATGCCATCAAGCTCGCCAATGAGATCGGCTACCCGGTCATCGTCAAGGCGACCGCCGGCGGCGGCGGGCGCGGCATGAAGGTCGCCCGCAACGACGAGGAGATGGCGATCGCAATCTCGACGGCCCGCACTGAGGCGAAGGGCGCCTTCGGCAACGACTCCGTTTATATCGAGAAGTACCTGCAGAAGCCGCGCCACATCGAGATCCAGGTGCTGGGCGACGGCAAGGGCCACGCCGTGCATCTCGGAACCCGCGACTGCTCCCTGCAGCGCCGCCACCAGAAGGTCTGGGAAGAAGCCAGCGCTCCGACCGTGCCGATGGAGGAGCAGCAGGAAATCGGCGAGATCTGCGCCGCTGCCATGCGGAAGCTCCGCTACTCCGGCGCCGGCACCATCGAATTCCTTTATGAGGACGGCAACTTCTACTTCATCGAGATGAACACGCGGCTGCAGGTCGAGCACCCGGTCACCGAGCGCATTACCGGGGTCGACATCGTCTACGAGCAGATCCGTGTCGCCTCCGGCGAGGATCTTGCGATCCAGCAGCAGGACGTGCGGTTCAGCGGCCACGCCATCGAGGTCCGCATCAATGCCGAGGACCCACAGACCTTCGCGCCCTCCCCCGGCAAGATCACCTTCTACCACCCAGCAGGGGGCGTCGGGGTTCGCGTCGACAGCGCCGTCTATCATGGCTATTCCATCCCGCCCTATTACGACAGCCTGATCGGCAAGCTCATCGTCTTCGGACGCACCCGCACCGAGTGCCTGCAGCGGCTGCGCCGCGCGGTGGACGAGTTCGTCGTGGACGGCGTGAAGACGACGTTGCCGCTGTTCCAGCGCCTGATCCAGGAGCCAGACATCATCGCCGGCAACTACGACATCCACTGGCTGGAGAAGTACCTCTCCGAGAACAAGGCGTAGCAGCCATCTCCAGGCCGGTTGGCAGGATGATGGCCGGGCAATTGCCCTTGCGCCTGCCCCGGCCCATATATTGCCGGCATGACCCGCAAGTCCGACCCCTTCGATCTTGAGCTGAGCCCGGATCTCATCATCCGGGCTTATCGCGCCGGCATCTTCCCGATGGCCGAGGATGCGGCTTCGGACGATCTGTTCTGGGTAAGCCCGCAGCAGCGGGGCATTCTGCCGCTGGATGCATTCCATGTCTCAAGAAGCCTCCGCAAACGGCTGCGCACGCACGGCTTCTCGATCTCGGTCGACAGGGATTTCGAAGCAGTGATAGAGGGCTGCGCCACCGCCGGCAGTGAACGCAGCAGCACCTGGATCAACCCCGCCATCCGGAGCCTCTACGGCCAGCTGTTCGCCCGCGGCATCTGTCATACGGTGGAGGTCCGGGACGGCGAGGAACTGGTGGGCGGGCTCTACGGACTCTCCATCGGCGCCGCCTTCTTCGGGGAATCGATGTTCCACCGCCGCACCGATGCCAGCAAGATCGCACTGGCGCACCTCGTCGACCGCTTGCGCGCCGGTGGTTACCGGCTCTGCGACACCCAGTTCGTCACGGAGCACCTGCGCAGCCTCGGCGGCATCGAGATTCCGCGCGAGGAGTACGAGCTGCGGCTGGCGGCGGCGCTGGCGGAGACCGCCGACTTCTTTGCTTGGGATCACGCCTCGCCGGAGGACCACGGCAGGTTCAATCCGCAAGCTTGAACTCGAGCCGCGTCTCCCATTTGGCCGGGTCCGGCTCTTCTGCCGGGTCGGTCTCGTAGAGCTCCAGCCGGCAGGCGAAGACCTCGCCTTCCGGTGTTTGACGCGAATCCCAGCGGATCTCCTTCTGTCGTGCCCAGCCGACCATCACCGCGTTGACATCCATGAGGTTGTGGTGGTGGCCCCAGTAGGTGAGCACGGCGTAGCGCCCCCCTAGCAGTTCGCCGGCGACCATGCCCTCCCCCGGCGCTGCCGAAGCCCGTAGCGGCACCCCGAACTCCACTACCAGTTCCGGCATCCGCACCAGCTCGTACCTGATGAAGACCGCCCCCGCCTCCTCGATGCCGGCAGCGGCAACCCAGGCGAACAGCTCGTCGAAGCACGGGCCGGCGACCTCATCGAACGGGATGGTCACCTCGCGGCGGATGGCAACGTAGGGACGCGGCGGGCGCTCCACTATTTCCGGTAGGGTCAGCACGGCATCCTCAACCCACACATGGTCTTCATCAAGGGCTTCCGAAAAACTGCACCAGGACCGGAGCAACTACCTCAGCCTCGATCATGTGATCACGACCGGGGAACTCCCGGTAACTGCCGCGCGGGGCCGCATCGGCAATGGCACGCGCCGCCTCCTGCATCCAAGCCGGGCTGCTCCCGCCGGCCATTGCCAGGAGCGGGATGCTCGTCTGCGAGAGAGCGCCCGAAGGCACGCGCGACCGGTTGGGCTGCTCGACGACCGCCACGTCATAGGCCAGTGTCGGTGCCGACTGCACGAGGGGCTCCCAGTAAGGGGAACCCGCCATGCCCTCGATCATCTCTTCCGGCATGCCGGTCATGGCGAGGAAGTAGCGGACGGCCTCCTTCTTGCCGCCGGCTTGCAGCAGCGCGTCGAGTTCACCCGAGTAGCGTCGCGCCTCCTCCACCGCCGTATCGTCCATGCTGTAGGGCACCTCGTAGACGGCGGCGGCCTCGATATCGAGGCCGGCCATGACCGCGTGCAGCACCAGCGCGCCGCCCGATGAGTGTCCGAACAGGTAGGCGGGGGCCCCAACCGCATCGATCAACGCGGCAATGTCCTCGACCTCGCGTGCGACCGCGTAGGGCGCCATGTTGCCGCTGTCGCCACGCCCGCGGCGATCGAACGCCACGGCGGTGAACGAAGAGGCCAGCAGCTCCGCCATCGGCAGCGCACAGATCTCCGGGAAGTGGCGGTTGTTGCCGGCACCACCCACAAGGATCACCGTTGGCCCCTCGCCGCGCGCTTCGAATGCAATGGGCGTTCCGTCCGCAGAAGTCGTTATCGCCGGTGCAGCCACTTGCGGTCCCTCCTCCTCACTCATGACCCTCCCCGTCACGGCTGCCGCCAGGGCGGCAGCGCCGAAAGTCAGCACGTCACGTCGCTTCACTGATCAGGCCTCCGGCCCCTCCGGGCCCACCTGGCCTTCGCCCCACCACTTGCGCTGTCGCTCGCGCGCGGCGGCAATGTCCTCCGCGATGCCATCGCGGCGCGGCCGCCCTTTCGGTTCCCTGGAGCCGCCGAGCAGGCTGAGATACGCCGAGAGCAGGTCGAACGTGCTCGACCACCCCTCCTCGTGCCCGTCGCGCTCCGCTGCATTGAGGAATGGCGCCTGCCGGAAGCGCATCTCGGTGCGCCCGCCGCGATCGAAGAAATGGAGATCGATCTCCATTTCGTGCCCGTCATAGGCATTGATGTAGGTGAAGCTCAGCCGGTCCGGCGGCTGGATCAGCCGGTAGCTACCGGAAATATGGTGGTCAAGGCCGGCCCCGTTCCGCATCCAGAAGTGCCAGCTGCCGCCCTCGCGGAAGTCCATCTCAACGGTATCGAGCCAGCAGGTCTCCGGTCCCCACCAGCGGGCAATGTGTTCGGGGCTGCTCCAGAGCCTGAAGACAAGACCCCGCGGCGCGTCGAACATGCGCGTAATCTCGAGCACCTCCTGGGATGCGACCGCGTGAGCCTCACTGCTTTGCATCGGGATTTCCCTTCTGTAGTTCGGCAAGATAGCTGTCCATCCGGTCGAAGTTGCGCTCCCAGTAGCGCCGGTAGTAATCGACCCAACCGGCGACCTCGCGGAGCGGGGCCGTCTCGAGCCGCGCGGGGCGCCACTGCGCTTCCCGCCCCCGGCTGATCAGGCCGGCCTGCTCCAGCACCTTCAGATGGCGGGAGATCGCTGGCAGGCTCATGTCGAACGGCTCGGCGAGTTCCGACACCGAGCGCTCGCCGCTGCTGAGTCGGGCGAGGATCGCCCTCCGAGTGGGATCGGCGAGGGCCGAAAAGGTGGCGCTGAGGCTGTCAGACATGACGTTAACACCCTTGTTAAATAACAATCCTGTTAAATACCTGCGCTCGACGATTTGTCAACCGCAACGCGCAGCGCACCTGGAATTGGAGATGGCGATGACGCGGGCGGCCCGCTAGCCGCGGGTATCGGCCGCTTCGGCTCCGGCGTCCGGCGCCCCGGCCTCGGGAGGCGTGGAGTCAGGCGGCGGCACATCCGTCGACTGCTTGCACTCGAGGAGCCAGATGTCATAGACGGCGTGGTCAACGGCGTTGAGAGCCGGGCTGTCCGCAAACATCCAGCCGGTGAAGATGCGATTGACGGTGCCGCGCAGGCTTACCTGGTCCACCTCGACAAATACCGAAGTCCGTTGCGTTTCCGTCGGCGGCCGCGTGTAGCAGACCCGCGGGGTGATCTGCAGGGCGCCGAACTGCACGGTCTCGTCGATGTATACGTCGAAATTCGTGATGCGGCCGGTAATCTTGTCGAGGCCGGAGAATGCCGCCACCGGATTGGCGATGGTGTCGGCCGCGGCAGGCGCCGCAGCCAGCAGCAAGGCGCTCAGCGCCGGCAGCGCCAGGCGGCGGAGGTTCCGGAGGATAGGCATCGGCAGCGGGGCCGGCCTATTCAGGCGACCAGGCGTCGTAGTCGCCGGTAACACGCGGTCGCTCTCCCGCCTTCAGCAGGCTGCCGTCCGGCAGGTAGGCGGCGGCGGTACCGGTGAGATTGGCGTGATGCGGCTTCTCCCAGGCGTGGGGTGCATAGCGGTCCTCGGTGGGCAGTACGTCGGTGCGGCGCTGCATCCAGGCATGCCAGCCCGGCGCGACAGCTGAGGCGTCGGCGGGGCCGTTATAGGTGACCCAGCGGCGCCGGTTGCCCTTGCGCTCCTGCCAGTAGCGGTTGCCGAGCTCGTCCTCGCCGACCAGGTCGAAACCGAACGCGATGGCGAGGCGCGTGCCCCAGGTCTGGCCGTGCCACCACACGAAGATCTCAGATAAAAACTGTCCGATTCCGTCTCGTTTCATGCCGCATTTCCAAGAGCCGGGTCCCGGCCGTCCGGGTCGGCTGGTCTCTAGCATGGTCCCCCGCCTCCTTCTAGAGCGGAGAGGCAAAAAGCGAGTTCTCCGGAGAGAGTGCGGCGGGGCTGCTGCCACCCGGGCACCGGTTCGGCAACAGCCTTTTGGCGCAAATTTTGTGCTTGACAGGACAACGACGGATTCAGCCGTCGCAGCTGCGCCCGACTTAGCCGCCGGAGCTGATGCTCGTGCCCCGCCTGAGGGACGGTGAAGAGCTATGGAAATGGTGAGGCTTAGCGCCGAATGCGGTTGCGGCGTGACGGCCGGGAAGCAGCAAAATTAACCGCGGAGCGGCTCGAATCGGGGTGGCATCTTTTCCCCACAATCCACATATGATACACAAGATTTAGCGTCAGGGATGGCCGTCACCACTAGGGCTTGTCGATCCGGCCTATTCCTCTGCCGTTGACCGACTCGGAAAACAAGGCGAGTTTTTTCGGGTTGCGCCGGGTCCAGTGGATCGGTGCGGCAAGTCCTCGAAACGAGAAACCGGCGGCAGTCCGGCGACGTGCGAGGCACGGGGCACTATGCCGCGATCCGGGGGCAATACCGGGTCCAGGTTGGTAAGCGTCAGGAACAAGGGCAGAAGCCGCAAGGTGCGGCCGGCGGGCAATTTGCGTCCGCCTCATTTGGGGACTGTTAGAGAATGCGCATTGAACGCCGTTACACCAAAGCCAACGAGAGCGCCTATGCCGGCATCGAGTTCCGCTCGACCACCAGCGAGATTCGAAACCCCGACGGCTCGGTGGTGTTCAAGCTCGAGGGCATCGACGTGCCGGCGACGTGGAGCCAGGTTGCGGCCGACATCATCGCGCAGAAGTATTTCCGCAAGGCGGGCGTCGCCAAGGTCCTGAAGAAGGTCGAGGAGAATTCCGTCCCCTCCTGGCTCTGGCGCTCCGTGCCCGACGAGAAGGCGCTGGAGAAGCTGCCCGAGGAGGAGCGCTACGGCTCCGAGATCGACAGCCGCCAGGTCTTCGACCGGCTGGCCGGCACCTGGACCTATTGGGGGTGGAAGGGCAAGTATTTCGACACCGAGGAAGACGCCCGCGCCTTCTACGACGAGCTGCGCTTCATGCTGGCGACGCAGAAGGTGGCGCCGAACTCCCCGCAATGGTTCAACACCGGCCTGCACTGGGCCTACGGCATCGATGGCCCCGGCCAGGGGCATTTCTACGTCGATCCCTTCACCCACAAGCTGGTGCAGAGCAAGTCGGCCTATGAGCACCCGCAGCCGCATGCCTGCTTCATTCAGTCGGTGAACGACGATCTCGTCAACGAGAGCGGCATCATGGACCTCTGGGTGCGCGAGGCGCGGCTGTTCAAATACGGCTCCGGCACCGGCACCAATTTCTCCGCCCTGCGCGGCTCCGGCGAGCGCCTCTCGGGGGGCGGCAAGTCCTCCGGGCTGATGAGCTTCCTAAAGATCGGCGACCGTGCGGCGGGTGCCATCAAGTCCGGCGGCACCACGCGCCGCGCCGCCAAGATGGTGGTGATCGACATCGACCACCCGGACATCGAGGAATACATCAACTGGAAGGTGAAGGAGGAGCAGAAGGTCGCTGCCCTCGTCACCGGCAGCAAGACCGTTTCGAAGCACCTCAAGGCCATCATGAAGGCCTGCGTCAACTGCGAGGGCAATGGCGACGACTGCTTCGACGTCACCGTGAACCCGGCGCTGAAGCGCGAAGTGAAGGCCGCGAAGAAAGCGATGGTGCCGGAGAACTACATCCAGCGCGTCATCCAGTTCGCGCGCCAGGGCTATACCGACCTCGACTTCCCGATCTACGACACCGACTGGGACAGCGAGGCCTACCTCACCGTCTCCGGCCAGAACTCCAACAACTCCGTCCGCGTCACCGACGATTTCCTGAAGGCGGTCGAAACCGATGGCGACTGGGAACTCAAGGGCCGCATCTCCGGCAAGGTGACGAAGACCCTGAAGGCCCGCGAGCTCTGGGAGCAGGTGGGCTACGCCGCCTGGGCATCGGCCGATCCCGGCATCCAGTACCACACCACCATCAACGAGTGGCACACGAGCCCGGAGGCCGGCCCGATCGTCGCCTCCAACCCGTGCTCGGAGTACATGTTCCTCGACGACACCGCGTGCAACCTCGCCTCCGTGAACCTCCTGCCCTACCGTAAGGCGGACGGCTCCTTCGACGTCGCGAGCTTCGAGCACACCTGCCGGCTCTGGACCATGGTCCTCGAGATCTCGGTGATGATGGCGCAGTTCCCCTCGCGCGCCATCGCCGAGCGCTCGTTCGAGTACCGCACCCTCGGCCTCGGCTACGCCAATATCGGCGGCCTGCTGATGACCTCCGGCATCCCCTATGACTCGGCCGAGGGCCGCGCCATCGCCGGCGCCATCACCGCGGTGATGACCGGGACTGCCTACGCCACCTCGGCCGAGATGGCCGGCGAGCTCGGCGCCTTCAAGGACTACAAGCGCAACGCGAGGCACATGCTGCGCGTCATCCGCAACCACCGCAATGCCGCGCACGGCCATGCCGAGGGTTACGACCAGCTCTCCATCGCCCCGGTGCCGCTCGACCACGCCTCGCTCCGCGACGCGCCGCTCGCGGAGCGCGCCCGCACCGTCTGGGACGAAGCCCTCGCCCTTGGCGAGAAGCACGGCTATCGCAACGCCCAGGTCTCGGTGATCGCCCCGACCGGTACCATCGGCCTCGTCATGGATTGCGACACCACCGGCATCGAGCCCGATTTCGCGCTGGTGAAGTTCAAGAAGCTGGCTGGCGGCGGCTATTTCAAGATCATCAACCGCGCCGTTCCCCCTGCCCTCCGCACCCTCGGCTACAGCGAAAGCCAGATCGCCGAGATCGAGGCCTATGCCGTCGGCCACGGCAATCTCGACCAGGCACCCGGCATCAACGCCGCAACGCTTCGCGCCAAGGGCTTCACGGACGAGAAGATCGCGGCGCTGAACGGCGCCACCAAGTCCGCCTTCGACATCAAGTTCATCTTCAACCAGTGGACGCTGGGCGCTGATTTCCTGAAGTCCCTCGGCGTCACCGACGAGCACCTCGCCGACATCTCCTTCGACCTGCTCGCCCATCTCGGGTTCAGCAAGAAGGACGTCGAGGCCGCCAACATCCACGTCTGCGGCGCCATGACGCTGGAGGGCGCGCCGCACCTCAAACCCGAGCACCTGCCGGTGTTCGACTGCGCCTCGCCCTGCGGCAAGATCGGCAAGCGCTACCTCGCGATCGAAAGCCACATCCTGATGATGGCGGCGGCACAGCCCTTCATCTCGGGCGCCATTTCGAAGACCATCAACATGCCCAACGACGCCACCGTCGAGGACTGCAAGGAGAGCTACATGCTGTCCTGGCGGCTGGCGCTCAAGGCCAACGCCCTCTACCGCGACGGCTCCAAGCTTTCGCAGCCGCTCAACTCCTCGATCCTCGCCGAAGTCGACGACGAGGAGGAGGACGACGCGGCCGAGGCGCTGCTCGCCCAGAACGCCGCGGCCCGGGTGCCGCAGATCGCCGAGCGCATGGTCGAGCGGGTCATCGAGCGCGTCCGCGAGCGTGAGAAGATGCCCGACCGCCGCAAGGGCTATACTCAGAAGGCCGTCGTCGGCGGCCACAAGGTCTACGTCCACACCGGCGAATATGCCGACGGCCGGCTCGGCGAGATCTTCATCGACATGCACAAGGAAGGCGCCGCCTTCCGCGCCATGATGAACAATTTCGCCATCGCCATCTCGATCGGCCTGCAATACGGCGTGCCGCTCGACGAATATGTCGAGGCCTTCACCTTCACCCGCTTCGAGCCGGCCGGCATGGTGATGGGCAACGACCGCATCAAGAACGCCACCTCGATCCTCGACTACGTGTTCCGCGAGCTCGCCGTCTCCTATCTCGACCGCGACGACCTCGCCCACGTCAACCCGGACTCCGGCTCGACCTCGCTCGGCAAGGGCGTCGCCGAAGACCGAGGCCTGCGCGACGCCGCCCACGCCCCGACTCCGGTGCCGGCGCAGAACCTCGTTTCCCGCGGCATGACCCGCGGCCGGGTCAAGAACCAGAGCCTGATGCTGGTCGCCGGCGAGCCGCTGACCCAGAGCCCGGCCACGGCCCTCCAGTCCTCGACGGTGACGGCGCTCAAATCCACCACCGCCTACAAGCCCGACCCCGCCGTCGCCCCTGCCGCCTTCCCGGCCGCCGAGCTCGACCCCATCCCCTCACCCCCCGCCGCCAAGGACACGGGGCTGCTGCGGGCCGAGGCCCAGATGAAAGGCTACACCGGCGACCAGTGCTCCGAGTGCCACAACTTCACGATGGTGCGGAACGGCACGTGTTTGAAATGCGACACGTGCGGGACGACGACGGGGTGTAGTTGAGCTAAGGCTCACTCCGCCGCCGCCCGCAGCAGCAACTTGGGTGACTTCAAGCCATGCCGGGGCCGGCAGCCGGTGAGCACACCCAAATCCGAGGCGCTTCATGAAAACTGACGACCTACACTATGACGTCATCACCGCCGGCATCCTTAAGCCCTACTCCGAGCGATCCCCCATAGTCTCAGCCCAATTCCTTCGCTGGTTTCTAGAGAATATCTTCCGATTGGACCGCCAGGATGCGGACGATGCCTGCGTCGATGCGAAGCAAGACAAAGGCATAGACGGGATCTACGTTAACGATGTCACCGAGACGATCTATCTAATCCAAACGAAGGTACGCCAAAAACAGAAGGCAACGCTCGGCGACACTGATCTAAAAGAGTTTCATGGCTCGATCAGCCAGTTCTCTAGCGCCAGCAAGATACAAGCAATACTGGCCGGCAATGCCAACAGTCGCCTAAAGCAAGCCATTAGCCGCAATAAATTGGCAGACAAGGTAGATGCGGGCTTCGCTGTCGAGGGGCTGTTCTGCACAAACGTCCTAGCGAACAAAGAGGCCGTCGCATTTTTGGATGGCGTCGATAATATTACGCTCTACGACGCTGATGCTATCTGCGACGAGTACCTTGAGATCGGCGCCGACAGTGGCGTAAAGGATGTTTTTAACTTTAACGTCGCCGACACAGACGTGATCGCCTACAGTTCTAACAAGGTTTCCTCCCGCATCTTCTTGGCTGATGCTTTGCAACTAATTCACCTTAAGGGTATCGCAGACGGCACCTTGTTCGAAAAGAACGTTAGGCTCTCGCTGGGAAATACAAAGGTCAACAAAGCACTGATCGCCAGCATTAAAAACAAAAAGGAGCATCGCAATTTTCCGCTCTATCACAACGGGATCAATATTCTGTGCGAGGAACTGACTGAGGAAGACGAGTCGGTTTCCGTCAAAAACTATATGGTGGTTAATGGGGCTCAAAGTCTCACCTCACTATACAACACTAAAAGCAGTATTTCAGATGACCTGAAAATACTCGTTAAGATTGTTGAAACAAAGGGTGACGCAGAACTTTCCGACAAGATCACGACCAACAGCAACAATCAAAATGCCATCAAGCCTCGCGACATGCGGTCCAACCATGGTATTCAGCAACGTTTAAAACGGGAAGTATCGAAGGTCGATCCTACTAAGTATAGCTATGAGGTAAAGCGAGGGGAGAAGAGCAAGGCCGCAGTGGTCATTTCGAACGAGGACGCTGGCTTGGCATTGCTTGCTTTGGATCTTGGCCAACCATGGAGCTGTCACCAAAAGTACAAGGTGATGGACGAGCTCCATGGTGAGATCTTTGGAAGACCTGATGTGAATGGATGGAAGATAGTAGCGCTGATTGAGCTGCTTTCTTCAGTTGAGCCATCCCTTAGCGAGATAGACGACAAGTCCTTTGCCTACTACAATCTCACCAGGTACTTTGTAGCCTACGCTGTGAGCGAGATCATTCGCGACAGCAAGAACGGCAAGAAGCTCTTCAGTTCACTAAAGAACGTGATTGAGGATGGTAATCTTCCAAAGCTTGTGGGAGTCTTTGAGAACGTAGCAAAAGCAACGGCGCTAGACCTCAACGCTGAGGTTGTAGACGTCGACGAGGACGACGAGTTGTTTGATCACAAGTCCAGCTTGAAGAGCCCCAACTGGTGCAGAGCGACGGTCGCGAAGTTGAAAGCTTCTTATAAGAAGGACGTGGTTCGCAAGAGAGCAAAAGCTATTGACGAGCTAATTGCGGCATTTGTTTAGCGCCAGGGCAGTCGCATAGACAGGATGGTGGCCACCGGCCGATAGGGGGTCGCTCCTGCTGGACGCCGCGGGTGCGGTTGCCAACCGAGAAAACTTACCATCGAACCATCCCCTCATGCCGCGCCCCTCCACCGGCTGACGCCGGTCCCCCCTGC
Source organism: Devosiaceae bacterium (assembly GCA_035998685.1). GTDB lineage: Bacteria > Pseudomonadota > Alphaproteobacteria > Rhizobiales > Devosiaceae > Devosia_A. The sequence goes on from DASYHK010000023.1 coordinate 181,622, forward strand.
CATTCGAGCATAGCTCTCATGGCCATCTCGCCTAAGATCGCTCCACTGGAGCGATCTTGCCTTCGGCACGGCTCGCAGCCCCCGCTGCGCGGTGGAGGAAGGCGCGGCGCCCGCAGTCGGCGTTCTCTCCCGTTCACGGGAGGGGGGATCACCCGAAGGGTGGTGGAGAGGGCGGCCGCGAGCACCGGACCAGCGGCCCATCCGCAGCTTCCCCTAAGCAATCGCACCGACTCCCCATCCGGACCCAACCAGCGCTAGCCTGCCTGCATCCAACGCGGGAAACAGGCCCACATGCGTGCCTCCATCCTCACCCTGAAGCGGGCCAAGTTCCTGCGCCGCCACCTCACGCAGCCGGAACAGCTGCTGTGGTCCATGCTCCGCGGCAACCGCACCGGCCAGCACTTCCGTCGCCAGCACCCACTCGGCCCGTACATCCTCGACTTCTACTGTGCTGCGGCGCGCCTCTGCGTCGAGCTGGACGGCCCGGTGCATGAGGAGCGAGTTGGCCAAGATACCAGGCGGGAGGCGTGGCTGGCGGCGCAGGGCATCCGGACGCTGCGGTTCCCGGTCGAGGAGCTGGAGTTGCGGCCGGCGCTGGTGCTGACGGCGATACGGGAGGCGGCGGAGCGGTAGTGCGGCGTAGCTGGCCGCCCCCTCCACCGCGCCTTCGCGCGGTCCCCCTCCCCCGCTTCGCGGTGGAGGAACGCCGACTGCGGGGCTGGCGCCGGTGGTGCAGTCGGGCCCTCTCCCGTTTACGGGAGAGGGGGACCACCCGAAGGGTGGTGGAGAGGGCGGCCGCGGTCACCAGCACGCGGACCTGGGGCACCTTCGTCTCGCCCACCCCCCTTATTCCCTAATCACGCTCACCTCGCCGCTGCGCTCGAGGCGGGCTTCGCGCACCTCCTCCCAGCCCCGCAGCCCTTCCTTGCGCAGCGCCGCCAGCAGGTCGTCGCGGCTGGTGTGGCTGGCGCGCATCTCGGCCCAGTCGATCTCGCCGTCCCGCACCAGGACGCGCGTCGAGCCCTTGATCAGGGTGCCGAAGCGGTCGGAGTGGAAGGCGAACTTTGCGAACAGCCAGTGCAGCAGCACCAGCACGGCGCCGGCGGCCAGCGAGGGCAGCAGCTCGGCGCTGTTGATGCCGCGGCTGAGCACCGAGCCGAGCACGACGCCGAGGATGACGTCGAAGGCGGTGTTCTTGCCCATGAACCGCTTTTCGCCCCAGCGCACCATGACGAGCGCGCTGAGAAAGACGATGACTGCCCGCACCATCGCCTGCACCACGTTGGGCTCGGTCGAGCCAAGCCCCACCAGATCAGCCAGAAATTCCATCGTCGCCTCCAGAAAAGCTGTTGCCGCTGCAGCGCTGAAGGGTCGGGTCGGGTTCCCGCCGGAACACCGCGCCACGCCGGCCGTTAGCTTCCTGGAGCCCCGCCCCCGGCCAGACCCTGCGAGCCAGAGGACGATGGAGATCAGCCTGCCCTTGGAGGACCAGATCCTCCAGTTCACCTTCCTCGTGGCCGCGGCCATCGCCGTCGAGTTCGCGTTCCGGCGGCTGCCCGCGCCGGGGCTGATCGGGCTCCTCGTCATCGGCATGATCGTCGGCCCCGGCGGCGTCGGTGTGCTGCCCGATGGGCCCGTGGTCGAGCTGCTGGGCTCGATCGGGCTGCTCTACATCATGTTCCTCGCCGGGCTCGAAATCGACCTCGACGTGGTGCGCGAGCACAAGCGCGAGGCGGCGGCTTTCGGGGGCCTCGCCTTTGCCCTGAGCTTTGCCGCCGGGCTGCTGGCGGGGCGGTTCCTGCTCGATCTCGAATGGTTCGGCGCCGCCCTCGTCGCCGCCGCCATCTCGTCGCACACGCTGATCTCCTATCCCGTCATCCGCTCCTCCGGGCTGCTCGGGCGGCGGCCGATCGTCGCCGCCATCGGCGGCACGCTGCTCACCGACACCGCCTCGCTGCTCGTGCTCGTCGTCGTGCTGCAGCTCGCGGGCGCCGAGGAGGGACCGTTCGGCTGGGCCGGCACCTTCGGCCTGCTGTTCCTGCTCGCCGCAGCGGCGCTGCTGATCGTCCCGCGCCTCAGCCGCCGCGTCTTCGAGGGCGCCGGCGCCTCCCGGGCCCAGAACGCGCTCTTCGTCATCGCCATCCTCGTTGTCCTCGCCGCGCTCGCCGATCTCATCGGCACCGAGGACATCCTCGGTGCCTTTATCGCCGGGGTGGCGCTCAACCGCGTGCTGGAGAATCGCGAGGACCTGGTCGAGCACCTGGTCTTTGCCGGCCGCATGCTCTTTATCCCGGTGTTCTTCATCCAGACCGGCATGCTGCTCGATCTCGAGGTCTTCACCGACCCGTGGATGTGGATGATGGCCGGCGTCCTGGTCGTCGTGGTCCTCGCCGGCAAGGGCGCCGCCGCCTGGTCGGCCGGCCGGCTCTTCGGCTACGGCACCACCGAGCGCCTGGTCATGACCGGCATGACCATTCCGCAGGCCGCCGCCACGCTGGCCGTCGTCACCACCGCGCACGAGGCGGAGCTGGTCGGCATCGAGATCGTCGATGCCGTCATCATCGTCATCTTCCTGACCTGCCTTGGCGGCGCGCTTACCACCCGCGCCGCCGCCCGCCGCATCGCCGACCGGGACCCGGACGAGTCGCCTGAGACGGAACGGGCGTAAGCGGCTGCCATGGCGTAGCAACTTCGATCGGGGGAAGCCGCCGACTCTCGTCCTGCCGCCAGTGCCCCGTCCTCGGCGAGCTTTCACGCCAACGGCTTCGTCCCTCTCCCACTCACGGAAGTGGAGGACCATGCGCGGCGTCGTGGAAAGGGCGGCTACGGCACAGCATTCCGGGCCATCGCACCGGACTGCTCGCCGTGGCAGCTATTCTGCAGCAGTCGGGGCGTAGTAGCGGGGGGCTTCGTCGCTCGCCCAGACGATCCGGTGCCGGCCATTCTCGTCCGGGACCAGCACCTCGCTCTCGTGCCCGCTATGGGACGCGAAACGGGCAAGGTGGGTCGCTTCGACGGCGGCGTCTTCCTTGGTCCGGTACGGCCCGCTGGCCCGCCCCTCGACGTCCACCCACCAGTCGCCCCGGCTGAAAATCACGACATATAGCGCTGTCGACATGTACGCTATTCTCACTGGCCTCGTCCCAGCCTGATAGCACCGCAAAGGAGATTCGGCTCCGGCGAACGCGAAGTTACGCACAGCTCATTTCAGGGAAAGGTTGGCGCCTGGAGACGGGCTGCCGTCAGTGCTGCGTGACGCCGCTCAGCTCACGGGCGATGTGCTCCCACTCGGCGGCGACGCTGGCGGTGGCGCGCTTGCGGCCGGCACGGCGGTACCAGTAGTCGGCATTGCCCATGTCGGCCTCGATCCAGTGCAGCAGGGCGTGCACCCAGTCGAATTCCGGCACCCCTTCCATCGCCTGCACGATGGTGTGCGCTTCTTCCCATTCCGGGCCGACCTTCAGGCCGCCCTTCTTGACCCACCACAGCGCCTGCAGGTGCTTCGACATGTCCTTGGGCGGGGACGACCAGTCGAGAGACGTGAAAATATCGGCCATGGCATGGTCCCTTTTGGTCCCGGCCACCGCGGCGGCGGGCAACTCCACTAACTTCAATCGGCGCATCTTCCGCAAGTAGTGCCGAACCGCCCCGCCATCAAGTAGCCCGCCTCACCACCACTGCCGGGGCGCGAACTCCATGCCGGCGCTGCGCTCGATGACGCGGCCGGCAGCGAACAGCGTCTCCTCGTCGAAGGGCCGGCCGATCAGCTGCAGGCCGAGCGGCAGCCCGCGACTGTCCTTGCCGGCGGGCACGGCGATTCCCGGCAGCCCCGCCATGTTCACCGTCACCGTGAACACGTCGTTGAGGTACATCTTCACGGGATCCGCCTTCATGTCCTCGTCGCCGACGCCGAAGGCGGCCGATGGCGTCGCCGGCGTCAGGATGGCGTCGATGCCCTGCTCAAACGCCTGCTCGAAGTCGCGCTTGATCAGCGTCCGCACCTTCTGCGCCCGCACATAATAGGCGTCGTAATAGCCGGCCGAGAGCACATAGGTGCCAATCATCACCCGCCGCTTCACCTCGCGGCCGAAGCCCTTGGCGCGGGTGAGCTCGTACATGTCGGTGATGTCCTTGCCGGCGACCCGCAACCCGTACTTCACGCCGTCATAGCGGGCGAGGTTGGAGGAGGCCTCCGCCGGGGCGACGATGTAATAAGCCGGTAGGGCATATTTGGTGTGCGGAAGCGAGATCTCGCGCACCGTCGCGCCCTCGGCCTTCAGCCAGGCGATGCCCTGCTGCCAGAGTGCCTCGATCTCCGCGGGCATGCCGTCCATGCGGTATTCGCTGGGGATGCCGATGGTCAGCCCCTTCACCCCGCGCTCGACCGCCGCGGCGAAATCGGGCACGGCCAGGTCGGCGCTGGTGGAATCCTTTGGATCGAAGCCGGCCATCGAGGTCATCAGGATCGCCGCATCCTCCACTGTGCGGGCGATCGGGCCGGCCTGGTCGAGCGAGGAGGCGAAGGCGACGATGCCCCAGCGCGAGCAGCGGCCATAGGTCGGCTTGATGCCGACGGTGCCGGTGAAGGCGGCCGGCTGCCGGATCGAGCCGCCGGTGTCGGTGGCGGTGGCGCCGGCGCAGAGCCAGGCCGAGACCGCGGCGGCGGAGCCGCCGGAGGAGCCGCCGGGCACGAGGTTTGTGTTGGAGCCATCCGCCCGCCACGGATTGACCACCGGACCGTAGAACGAAGTCTCGTTGGAGGAGCCCATGGCGAACTCGTCCATGTTCAGCTTGCCGAGCATGACCGCGCCGTCGCGCCAGAGATTGGCGGTGACCGTCGACTCGTATTCGGGCTTGAAGCCGTCGAGGATGTGGCTGCCGGCCTGGGTATGGGCGCCCTTGGTGCCGAACAGGTCCTTGATGCCGAGCGGCACTCCCTCCAGCGGTCCCGCCTCGCCGCGGGCCCGCCGCTCGTCACTGGCGTTGGCCATCGTCCGCGCTTCGTGCGCCGTCACCGCCACATAGGCGTTCAGCGCCGGATTGGCCCGCTCGATCGCCCCCAGATACGCCTCGGTCAGTTCGATGGCGGAGAAGCTCTTGGCCTCCAGGCCCCTGCGAGCATCGGCCAGGCTCAGCTTGGTCAGGTCAGACAACGGGAAAACCTTAAGTTGGCTCGTGGTCGAGCAATGCGGCTATCGCGGGCGGCACGGCGAGAGTCACGCCGGAACGCCCGCCTTGAGCGGCAGCTCGAAGAACGCCGACCACTCGCTCTCGGGATAGTCGAGGAACGGCCCTCGCGCAACAAATCCACTGCGCGTATAGAGCCGGTGCGCCTCGGCCATGCCGGGGCCGGTGCCGGTTTCGAGCATCAGCACCGGCAGACCCTTTGCCTGCGCCAACGCGACGATGGCGTCGAGCAGCGCCGATCCGATGCGCTTGCCGCGCACCTGCGGGTTGGTGAACATGCGCTTGACCTCGCCCAGTTCGGCCGACTGGACCTTCAACGCGCCCATGCCGACGGCCTTGCCGTCCTCGTCGCGCGCCACGAACAATGTGGTGCCGGGTTCGGCCATCTGTTCGACGGTCATCTTGAACTGGAACTCGAGTGGCGACAGCGGCAGCAGATGCTCGTTGAGCTGTGCCACGAGCCGGCGCACATCGTCCTGCAGCGGCGTCTCTATGGCGATGCTGACCGCCATTCTATTCCACCACCTTCGGGACCATGAAGAAGTTATCCTCGCTGAGCGGCGCGTTGGCGACGATCCGCTCGGCATAACCGCCATCGCTGACCACGTCCTCGCGCCGCCGCAGCCGCATCGGCGTCACCGATGTCATCGGCTCGACGTCGGCGACATCCACCTCATCCAGCTGCTCGACGAAGCCGAGAATGGCGTTGAGCTCGTCCTGGTACTGCGTCACCTCATCCTCTTCGATGCGGATGCGGGCAAGACGGGCAATGCGCGTAACGGTGGCGGCGTCGACGGACAAGGGAAGCTCCTGAGCAGCAATCGGCTCCGCGCTTCTTAGCAATGGCGGCCGGCGGAAGACAAATGGTTTTGGGAACAGCCGGGTGTCACGCCTCCAGCGCCATCCCCGCCTCCAGCGCCACCAGAGCCGTCCCGGACAAATGCTCCCGCAAGACCGGAAACAGCACGTCGAGCTCCGGCGCCGGTGCAGCCAGCAGCAGAAGCTTCGGTCCCAGCACTTCCAGAAGCCCCACGGCCACCTCCGGCGTCCTCACGGCGGCGCCATAGCCGACGACCACCGCATCCCGACTCCACCGGCCCGCCCCGGTGATGGCGCCGCCAGCCAACAGCAGCGGCGGGTCGCCCGCCGCATGCACCAGCAGCACATGCCCTTCCAGCTGTCCGATCGTCATGTCGCGCGGCGCATCGTCCACTTCCAGCGGCGACACCGCCCGCGGCGGCCGCCAGCCGGTTCCGTCGATCGCCGGCAGGCGCCCGAGATCGCCGAGCGCGATCTCCCGGTCCGCGCCCGACCGCAGCTCGGTCACATCCACCGGCGCCGCCGCCCTGTCCGCATCTGTAACAATGATCTGCCCCCCAATGTGGATGCGAAAGGTCGAGCCGCCGAACCAGGTGAGCTTCATGTCCTACCCTTGCCAATGCCGAACCCCAGAGGTAGCGAATGCCGGGACCGATGCAAAGGCGCCGCCGTGACCGACGACCACACCCCCCTTGCCGCCCTGCCCGCTGCCGGCAAGCTGCTGGGGCTCGATCTCGGGACGAAAACCATCGGCGTCGCCATCTCCGACGGTATGCGCTACTCCGCGACGCCGCTCGAGACCATCAAGCGGCAGAAGTTCACGGCCGACGCCAATCGCCTGGTGGAACTGATCGCCGAGAACCGGGTCGTCGGCATCGTGGTCGGCCTGCCGCTCAACATGGACGGGACGGAAGGGCCACGGGCACAGTCGGCCCGCGCCTTCGTCCGCAACCTGACGCCGCGCATCAGCATCCCCGTGGTCTTCTGGGACGAGCGGCTGTCGACCAGCGCCGTCACCCGCACGCTCATCGAGGCCGATGTCCGTCGCGACCGCCGTGCCGAGGTCGTCGACAAGCTGGCGGCCAGCTACATTCTGCAAGGTGCGCTCGAGCGGCTGCGGCCGCGATAATCTTGCCTACGCATTTCCCGGCTCTTGTCGGGCCGCCGCCGCTGGGCTAGACCCGCGGCAGCACTCGGGATGGAGCAGCATGGCCGAATTGTCGCCAGCACAAGCCGCGGGAGACCCGGCCGGCGCGTCCGGCGAGAGCCCGCCATTTCCGCATCGCAGCCTGCTTGGCATCAGCCAGCTCAACCAGCACGACATCATGCGCCTCTTGGTGCATGCCGAAGCGATGATTCCGATCTCGCGGCAGCCGCGCAAGACGCTGCCGACGCTCGGCGGCAAGACCCAGATCAACCTCTTCTTCGAGAACTCGACCCGCACCCAGGCCTCGTTCGAGATCGCCGGCAAGCGGCTCGGCGCGCTGGTCGTCAACATGTCGGTGAAATCGTCCTCCGTCAGCAAGGGCGAGACCCTGATCGACACCGCCGCCACCCTCAACGCCATGCAACCCGACGTCATCGTTGTCCGCCACCCGGCGGCCGGCGCCGTCGAGCTGCTGGGCCAGAAGGTGGGCTGCTCCGTGATTAATGCCGGCGACGGTGCCCACGAGCATCCCACCCAGGCGCTGCTCGACGCGCTGACCATCCGCCAGCACAAGAAGCGGCTCTCCGGCCTCACCGTTGCCATCTGCGGCGACATCGCCAATTCCCGCGTCGCCCGCTCCAACCTGCTGCTGCTCGGCGCCATGCACGTGCGCACCCGTGTCATCGCGCCGGCGACACTGCTGCCCAGGGGCATCGAGCAGCTCTGCACCGAGGTCTTCACCGACATGCGGGAGGGCCTCGAGGGCGTCGACGTGGTGATGATGCTGCGCCTGCAGCACGAGCGCGCCAGCGGCCGCATGATCCCATCGGTGCGCGAATATTACCGCTTCTACGGCCTCGATGCGGAGAAGCTGGCTCTGGCCAATGCGGACGCCATCGTCATGCACCCTGGCCCGATGAACCGTGGCGTCGAGATCGATCCGGCCATCGCCGACGGCAGCCGCTCGGTGATCACCGACCAGGTGGAGATGGGGGTCGCGGTCCGCATGGCGGTGCTCGACCTGCTGCTCGCCGAGCGCCCGCAGGTGCAGGCATGACGCGGCCGCTGATCGTCGAGAATGCCCGCATCGTCGACCCGGCCTCCGGGTTCGACGGCATCGGCTGGCTGCGGGTGGAGGACGGAAAGGTGACCGCCCTCGCGCCCGGGGCCGCGCCCGCCGGCGCAGACGCCAAGCGCGTCGACGGCCGTCACCGCGTGCTGGCGCCGGGGCTGATCGACATGCGCGTATTCACCGGCGAACCAGGGCGGGAGTATCGCGAGACGCTGCAGAGCGCCGGCGAGGCGGCGGCGGCCGGCGGCGTAACCAGCTTCGTCGCCATGCCGGACACCCAGCCGGCCATCGACGACGGGTCGCTGGTCGACTATCTGCTGCGCCGCGCCAGCGCCACCTGCAAGGTCAACGTGCTGCCCTCTGCAGCCATCACCAAGGGGCTGAATGGCGAGGAAATAACGGAATTCGGGCTCCTCAAGGAGGCCGGAGCCGTCTGCTTCACCGACGGGCGGCAGTCGATCCAATCGAGCGCACTGCTGCGCGCAGCCTTCTCCTACGCCGCCAATTTCGACATGCCGGTGATCCACCAGCTGCGCGATGCCGGGCTCGCCGGGGACGGTGTCATGCATGAGGGCCTATATGCCACGGTGCTGGGCCTGCGTGGCATTCCGGCGGAGGCCGAAACGGTACCGCTGGACCGCGACCTGCAACTCGCCGCTCTCACCGGCGTGCGCTACCACGCGGCGCAGCTCTCCACCGGCCGCGCCGTTGCCATGATGATGAACGAGAAACGACGGAATCCACGCGTCAGCTGCGGCGTCTCCATCAACAACCTGTCGCTGAACGAGAACGACGTCGGCGCCTATCGCACCTACTTCAAGCTGAACCCGCCGCTGCGCAGCGAGGACGACCGGCGGGCACTGGTCGAGGGCCTGAAGCAGGGTGTCATCGACACCATCCACTCCGACCATGACCCGCAGGACACCGAGGTCAAGCGCCGCCCCTTCGCCGAGGCCTCCGACGGCGCCGTGGGTCTCGAGACGCTGCTGCCGGCGGCACTGCGCCTCGTGCATGCCGGTGAGGTCGACCTGATGACGGTGCTGCGCGCCATGACAGCCCGTCCCGCGGAGATTCTCGGCCTCGATGCCGGCCGCCTGGCACCGGGGGCACCGGCCGACTTCATCCTCTTCGACCCCGACTATCCCTGGCAGGTCCAGGAGGCGTCGTTGCGTTCCCGCTCCCGTAACACAAGCTTCGAGGGCGCGCGCCTGGCCGGGGTGGTCACCGCCACCTATGTCGGCGGCCGGCGCGTGTTCGAGTTCGCGGGGGAAGACGCATGAACTACGGGCTCCTGGCTCTGGCGGCCCTGCTCGGTTACCTGCTCGGAGCAGTCCCCTTCGGCCTGCTGCTGACGCAGGCGGCCGGACTCGGGGATATCCGCAGTATCGGCTCCGGCAATATCGGGGCGACCAATGTCCTGCGCACCGGCAACAAGACGCTTGCCGCCGTGACCCTGCTCCTCGACGTGCTGAAGGGGGCTGCAGCGGTCCTGCTCGCCCGCTGGCTCTGGGGCGCGGAGGCGGCGATGGTCGCCGGCATCGGCGCCTTTCTCGGCCACGTGTTCCCGGTCTGGCTGCGGTTCAAGGGCGGCAAAGGCGTCGCGACCTATATCGGCGTTCTGACGGCCCTCAGCTGGCCCGTGGGGCTGATCTTCTGCGCCGTCTGGCTGGTCATCGCTGTCGCACAGCGATACTCGTCGCTGGCCGGCATCACCGCCGCCGCAACGTCGCCGATCTTTGCCTATGTGGTCTCGAACAGCATCCCGTTGGCGGCCACCGCCGGCCTGATGGCGATCATCCTGATCCTCAAGCACTGGCAGAATATCCGCCGGCTGTGGTCCGGCAGCGAGCCGAAGATCAGCTTCGGCTCCCGCAAGGCCTAGGCGCGATGGCGTGGTCGGGCAGCAGGTTGCTGGACCGGCCCGAACGCCTCGCCTGGCTGCGCCTCATCCGCACCGACAATGTCGGCCCGCGGACCTTCCGCCAACTGCTGCACCGGGAAGGTTCGGCGGAGGCCGCCATCGAGGCGCTGCCGTCGCTGACCCGGCGCCTCGGCTTCACCCCCCGCGTTCCGCCGGCATCCGAGGCCGAGGCCGAGCTCGCGGCACTCGAGGCCATGGGGGCGCGGCTGATAGCGGCTTGCGAGCCCGACTACCCGGCCCTGCTGCGGCACGCCGCGGGCGCGCCGCCCCTCCTCTCGATACTCGGCGGCGTTGGGGCCGATACCCACCGCACCATCGGCCTGGTCGGCGCCCGCAACGCCTCCACCGCCGGCCAGAAGCTGACGCGGGTGCTGGCCCGCGAACTCGGCGCGGCCGGCTATCTCATCGTCTCCGGCCTCGCCCGCGGCATCGACGCCGCGGCCCACGCGGCCAGCCTCGAGACCGGCACCATCGCCGTCCTCGCCGGCGGCCTCGACTGCATCTATCCCGAGGAGAATCTGCCGCTGGCGGAGGCCATCGTCGCCAATGGCGGCGCCCTCGTCACCGAGATGCCGCTCGGCTGGTCGCCCCGCGCCCGCGACTTCCCGCGCCGCAACCGGCTGGTCGCCGGCATGTCGCGCGGGATCGTGGTGGTGGAGGCCGCCAAGCGCTCCGGCTCGCTGATCACCGCGCGCATGGCCCTCGAGCAGGATCGCGAGGTCTTCGCCGTCCCCGGCTCCCCGCTCGACCCGCGCGCCGAGGGCGGCAACGCACTCATTCAACAGGGCGCGAGGCTGGTGACCTGCGCCGCCGATATTATCGACGTGCTGCGGGAGGCCGAGCCCCGCAGGTGGGATGTGCCGGAGGTCAACTGGGAAGCGCCGCTGTCGATCGGCGAGGACGATACGCCGCCCGGCGAGGCGGAGCGCGATCGCCTGCTCGCCGCCCTGAGCGTCACCCCGGTCGCCGTGGATGAACTCATCGCCGCCACCGCCCTCTCCGCCAGCAGCTTGCAGACCCTGCTGCTCGGCCTCGACCTCGAAGGCCGCATCGAGTGGTCGAGCGGCCAACTGGTGGCGCTGAAGAGCTAGACCAGCCCGCCCACCGCCCGTCATCCCGGCGAAGGCCGGGACCCAGTACCCACTACATCTGGTCTCCTTGCCGAGCGGCTTTCATCCCGCATCAGCCGTCGAGACAACTGTTCAGCCGACGCGAGCGCCAGCTACGGACGCCACCGACGACGGCAACACCTTGCGTTTACTGGGTCCCGGCCTTCGCCGGGATGACGGTCGGATAAGGAGGATACCTGAAGCAGCATAGCGGCCGCCGCCAGATCCCCCCGCTCCCTTCAAGAAAAATCTTCCCCTAAGGGGAACGGTAGCCCTGCTCGGCCACGCCCGTTGACAGGTCAGAAGCGCTTCACCATGTTGCGCCGCGTCCCAGACCCCCTCCTGAAAGCGGCCAGGCATGAAGCTCGTCATCGTTGAAAGTCCGGCCAAGGCCAAGACAATCAACAATTATCTCGGCAAGGACTACGAGGTTCTGGCGAGCTTCGGGCATGTGCGGGACCTCCCGTCCAAGGATGGCTCGGTGCGGCCGGACGAAGATTTTGCGATGTCTTGGGAGGTGGACCCGGCGTCGAAGAAGCGGCTGTCCGACATCTCGAGCGCCCTCAAGAATTCTGACGAACTGATCCTCGCTACGGACCCCGACCGCGAAGGTGAGGCCATCTCCTGGCACGTCCTCGACGTGCTCAAGCAGAAGAAGGTGCTGAAGCACCAGAAGGTCAGCCGCGTGGTGTTCAACGCCATCACCAAGGCGGCGGTCACCGAGGCGATGCAGCATCCGCGGGAGATCGACGCGCCGCTGGTCGATGCCTATCTCGCGCGCCGGGCCCTCGATTACCTCGTCGGCTTCACCCTCTCGCCGATCCTTTGGCGCAAGCTGCCGGGATCGCGCTCCGCCGGCCGCGTGCAGTCGGTGGCCCTGCGCCTCGTCTGTGACCGCGAGGCCGAGATCGAGCGCTTCAAGCCGCAGGAATACTGGAGTGTCGCCGCCAGGCTCAACGAGAAGGGCAAGAGCTTCGAGGCGCGGCTCTATTCGGTCGACGGCAAGAAGACCGACAAGCTCGACATAGCGACCGGCGCCGAGGCCGAGGCGCTGAAGCGGGCGCTGGATGGCGGCACCTTCAGCGTCGTCTCGGTCGAGAAGAAACCGACCAAGCGCAACCCCTACCCGCCCTTCACCACCTCGAGTCTGCAGCAGGACGCCTCCTCCCGCCTCGGCTTCTCGCCATCGCGCACCATGCAGGTGGCGCAGCGCCTCTATGAGAGCGGGCTGATCACCTATATGCGAACCGACGCGGTCCAGATCGCTCCGGAGGGCATCGACATGGCGCGGCGCGCCATCGTCAAGGAGTTCGGCTCCGAATACCTCCCGGAAAAGGCGCGCATCTACCAGACCAAGGCCAAGAACGCCCAGGAGGCGCACGAAGCCATCCGTCCCACCGACCTCTTCACCCATCCCGACACCATCCGCGCCGAGGCCGACCAGCAGAAGCTCTACGGCCTGATCTGGCGCCGCACGCTGGCCAGCCAGATGAAGGCGGCCGAGATCGCACGCACCACTGCCGACATTGACGTGCTGGCCGAGAGTCGCCCCATCGCGCTACGCGCCGTCGGCTCGGTTGTTACCTTCCCCGGTTTCCTCGCCCTCTACGGTGTGGAGGCGAAGGAGGACCGCCAGGATGACGCCGACGACCTCGACAGCCGTGAACTGCCGCCGCTGGAAGTTGGCGACCACCCGAAGCTCGAAGAGACGCAGATCGAGCAGCACTTCACGCAGCCGCCGCCGCGCTTCAGCGAAGCGAGCCTGATCAAGAAGATGGAGGAGCTGGGCATCGGTCGGCCCTCCACCTATGCCGCCACCATTTCGGTGCTGCAGGACCGCGACTATGTCCGGCTGGAGAAGCGGCAGTTGATCCCGGAGGACCGCGGCCGCCTGGTCACCGCCTTCCTCGAGAGCTTCTTTGCCCGCTACGTCGAGTTCGGCTTCACGGCCCATCTCGAGGAGCAGCTCGACCGCATCTCCGCCGGCGAACTGGACTACAAGCAGGTCCTGCGCGACTTCTGGACCGAGTTCTCGCGGCATACCGAGGAGATCAAGGATCTGCGAGTGTCGGAGGTGCTGGACGCCCTCAACGACCTGCTCGAGCACCACATCTTCCCGCCCAAGGCCGACGGCTCGGATCCGCGGCGCTGCCCCACCTGCGGCGAGGGCACGCTGTCGCTGAAGCTCGGCAAGTTCGGCGCCTTCATCGGCTGCTCCAACTATCCGGAGTGCCGGCACACCATGCAGCTGTCGGAAGCGGCGAGCGGCGGTGCCAGCGAGGCCGCGGCCGGCGACGGCATTCTCGGCACCGATCCCGAAAGCGGGCTCACCGTGTTCCTCAAATCCGGCCGCTTCGGCCCCTATGTCCAGCTCGGCGAGGACGAGAAGCCGAAGCGCAGCTCGCTGCCGAAGGGCTGGTCGGCGGAGACACTGACGCTGGAGAAGGCCTTGCAGTTGCTGGCCCTGCCGCGCCCGGTCGGCGATCATCCCGAGACCGGCAAGCCGATCACCGCCGGCATCGGCCGCTACGGTCCCTTCATCCTGCATGAGGGCACCTACGCCAACCTTCCCGACGTCGAGGAGGTGTTCACGGTGGGCCTCAACCGGGCCGTCGACCTGCTGGCCGCCAAGGCCGCCGGCGGCGGCCGGCGCGGCGGCGCCGCGGCGGCGGCAATCAAGACCTTCGAGCACGATGACGGCACCATCAGCGTCCGCGACGGCAAGTACGGCCCCTATGTGAATCAGGGCAAAGTGAACGCCACGCTGCCAAAGACGTTGCAGCCGCAGGATGTGACGGTCGAGCAGGCGCTCGAACTGCTGGCAGCGCGGGCTGCGACCAGCGGCAAGAAGGGCGGCACCCGCAAGGCTGCCGCCAAGAAGGCGCCGGCAAAGAAGAAGGCGCCGGCAAAGAAGCCCGCCGCGAAGAAGACGGCAACCAGGACCAAGGCGGAGACGACCGCCTAGAGGCAGAGATGGCGAGAGCGCCGAGACCGAAGATCAGCAGCAGGCGCACGCGTCATGCCGCCGGAGAACTGCCGACGCGCGAGGCCGTCCTCGAGGCCATGGCGGAGGCCCCAGACCTTGATGGCAAGCGCGACCTTGCCCGCCATTTCGGCATCCGCGGGGCGCAGCGCGCACCATTCAAGGTCTTGCTCCGGCAGATGGAAGCCGACGGGCTGATCGCCCGCTCGCGGCGCAGCATCCGTCGCACCGCCACACTGCCGGCCGTCACCGTGCTGGATATTCCCGCCGACGCCGATCCCGACGACCTGCACGCCTTCCCGGCCAGCTGGAACGAAGACGAGGGCGAACCACCGCGCGTGGTTGTCGTGCAGCCGCCGAACTCCCGTGTCGTACCCGGGCCCGGCGATCGCATTCTGGCCCGCATCACCCCCGGCGACGCGGCGGTGCCCCACTACACCGCCAAGGCGATGAAGATCCTCGACAAGCCGCGGCGTGGCCAGATCGGCATCGTCCGCATGGACGAGGACGGCGCCCGTCTGCTGCCGACCGACCGCAAGCAGCGGGAGATGCGGATCGCCGCCGGCGACCTTGGCGACGCTCGCGACGGCGACCTCGTGGAGGTGGAGATCAAGGTCTCCGGGCGGATGATGATCCCCCGCGCCAGGGTGGTGTCGGTGGTGGGCAATCCGCAGAGCGAAGGCGCGGTCAGCATGATCGCCATCCACGACCTCGAGATCCCGTACCGCTTCCCGGCTTCCGTGCTCAAGGCGGCGGAGGCGGCCGAGGAGGTCTCGCTCAAAGGCCGCGAGGACTGGCGCGACATCCCGCTGATCACCATCGATCCCGCCGACGCCAAGGATCACGACGACGCCGTCCACGCCGCGCCGGATACCGACCCGAAGAATCCCGGCGGTCATATCGTCACCGTCGCCATTGCCGATGTCGCGGCGTATGTCAGGCCGGGTTCGGACCTCGATCGCGAGGCCTATCTGCGCGGCAATTCAGTCTACTTCCCGGACCGCGTGGTGCCGATGCTCCCCGAGCGCATCTCCAACGACCTCTGCTCGCTGAAGGAGGGGGTGAACCGCCCTGCCCTCGCGGTGTGCATGGTGGTCGACGCGCAGGGCCGCAAGAAGCGCCACAGCTTCCACCGCGTGATCTTCCGGTCCGCGGCCAAGCTCAGCTACACCCAGGCGCAGGCGGCGATCGACGGGCGTCCGGATGATGTGACCGGGCCACTGCTGGACACCATCCTGCGGCCGCTCTGGGACGCCTATGAGGCAATGGCGGCGGCGCGCGACAAGCGCGGACCCCTCGACCTCGACCTGCCCGAGCGCAAGGTGGTGCTGGATGCCGAAGGCATGGTCAAGGACATCCGCATTCCGGAGCGCCTGGATGCCCATCGGCTGATCGAGGAAATGATGATCGCCGCCAACGTGGCGGCCGCCGAGACGCTGGAGAAGCACCACTCGCCCCTCATCTACCGGGTCCACGATTCGCCGAGCCGCGAGAAGCTGACCGCGCTGCAGGAGTTCCTTGCCTCGCTCGACCTGCCCTTCGGCAAATCGGAAGCGGTGCGGCCTGTCGATTTCAATCGCGTGCTGGCCAAGGCACGGCAGGCCGGAAAAACCGTGCAGGTCAGCGAGATGGTGCTGCGCAGCCAGGCGCAGGCGGAATACTCTGCCGAGAACTACGGTCATTTTGGGCTCAATCTCGACCGCTATGCCCACTTCACCTCGCCGATCCGCCGTTACGCCGATCTCATCGTGCACCGGGCGTTGATCCGCGCTCTTGAACTCGAGCTTGGCAAGGACGGCCTCAGCGACAACGAAATTGCCAAGCTCCCGGGCATCGCCCAGCACATCTCGGCGACCGAGCGCCGGGCCATGGTGGCGGAGCGCGAGACCGTCGAGCGGCTGCTGGCGCAGTTCCTGGCCGCCCAGATCGGGGCGCAGTTCGAGGGCCGGATTTCAGGGGTCACCCGCTCCGGCCTCTTCGTCCGCCTCACCGAGACCGGCGCCGACGGCTTCATCCCCGCCTCCACCCTGGGGGCCGACTATTACCGGTTCGTCGAGGAGCGGCAGGCGATGGTGGGAGACCGTACCGGCGAGACCTTCAGTATCGGCGATACCGTAACCGTACGGTTACTGGAGGCCGCCCCGGTCGCTGGTGCGCTGCGATTCGAGCTGCTGTCGGAGGGCACCCGCGGCAAACCGTCATCTGGGAAATCCCGCGGCAAGCGCCCATCTGGAGGGCAAGCACAGCGGCGCCGTCCGGCGTCCGCGAGAAGCCGGGGTAAGCGCTGACCATGGGCATTGATATCATCGTCGACCGCGAACCGCGTCCGCTTTGGGGTGCCATCGGCAAGGGCACCCTCTGCCGCTGCCCGCGCTGCGGCACCGGCAAGCTGTTCCGCGCCTATCTCAGGTCAACGACGCCTGCCCCGCCTGCGGCGAACCGCTGCATCACCACCGCGCCGACGACCTGCCGCCCTATATTGCCATCTTCATCGTCGGACACCTCCTCGTCGGGGCGATGTTGCATCTCGAGATGTCGACGCCACCGCATCCCTATTTCTACCTGCTGACCATGGTGCCGCTGGCCCTGTTCCTGCCGCTGCTGATGCTGCCCTCGATCAAGGGGGCGGTGGTCGGGCTGCAGTGGGCGCAGCGGATGCACGGTTTCGATCCCCTGCACCGAGACCCGGCCCTACCCGACGACATGGCTGGCCCGGCAAGAGGCCAATAGCCACCTTGACATTGGCCGGCAAATCCTTAGTTTGCGCGCAAATCTGACCGGCACGCGCTCGCGGCCAACCCTTTTTGCCGCGCGCGACCCGCGCGGTTCGGCGTTTCAAGGACAAGACCATGGCCAAAGCCAATACCGTCAAGATCAAGCTCGTCTCGACCGCCGATACCGGCTTCTACTATGTGACGAAGAAGAACTCGCGGACCCAGACCGAGAAGCTGAGCTTCAAGAAGTACGACCCGGTCGTTCGTAAGCACGTGGAATTCAAGGAATCGAAGATCAAGTAGTCTTCGATAGCCGCCGAACAGCAAAACCCCGCGTCCAGGACGCGGGGTTTTTTGTTGCGTGCCGGCTTCCGGCGGCACGCGGTAGAGATGTGGCTGGCCCGGAGCGGCATGTCGAAGAGGCCACTCTGTCCGCTACCGGACCAGCCGCCCTACGGACCCAGGAGTTGCGGCGGACCTGAGAAGAACCGTAGGGTTTGCTTGGAGAAGACCAGTCCCGTGGGCGGCTTCTCTTGAAGGCAAGCTAGCCCGCCGCCGCCCGCACTGGAAGCGGAGAGCATATTAATAATAAAGGGTTAACCCTAACGCGGCGGACGCCTGCTCAGGCGGCGTCGAAGACCACCCGATTGCGGCCCTCGCGCTTGGCGCGGTAGAGCGCCACATCGGCGCGCTTGAGCAGCATCTCCGGGGTATCGTCCACCGTCTCGTTGAGGGCCACGCCGACCGAGACGGTGACCGAGAGCGGCCGGCCCAGCCCCGTCTCAAAGTCACGCTCCGCCACTGCCATCCGCACCCGCTCGGCAACGCTCTGCGCCTGCTGATAGTCGGTGTCCGGCATCAGCACCACGAACTCCTCGCCCCCAAAGCGGCAGGCGAGGTCGACGCCGCGGATATTGCGCCGCAGCCGCAGCGCGAACTCGCGCAGCACGGCATCACCCATGTCGTGGCCATGGGTGTCGTTGACCGCCTTGAAGAAGTCCATGTCGATCAGCATCAGCGCCATGTCGCGCTCCTGATCGCGCGCCTTCGACAGCATCAGCGACAGGTGGCGGTCGAAATAGCGGCGGTTGTAGAGCCCCGTGAGCTCGTCGGTGACCGCGAGCGCCAGCGTATTGGAGACCCGCTGGCGCAGCTCCGCGGCATAACGGTGCCGTCGGATCTGGGTTCGCACCCGCGCCAGCAGTTCGTTGCGCTCGACCGGCCGCAGGATGAAGTCGTTGACGCCGAGATCAAGCCCGCGCACCACCCGCGGCCGGTCTGTTTCCTCGGCCATAAGGATCAGCGGCAGCGACCGGCTCTGCTCGACGGTCCGGATCTGCGAACAGACGCGTAGCGGGTCGAAGTCGCCCAGCGCCATGCTCACAAGGGCCAGTTCGAAGTCCGCGCCGGCCGCGGCCATCGCCGCATCCTCGGGGTGGGCAAGGATGTCCACCTGATTGGTGTCGGCAAGAAATGACTTGATGCGCTCGGCATGGCGAAGATCGCTGTCGACCAGGAGGATGCGACCGCCATCGGCGTTGATCGAGTTCATCGCCCGCAGCGCATCCTCGATGGCAATCTCCTGACCGGTCTGCGCGCGTGCCCGCAACTCGTCGGTGAGCGCCTTGAGTCGCACCAGGCTCTTCACCCGCGCCATCAGTTGGATGTCGTCGACCGGTTTGGTGAGGAAGTCGTCCGCCCCCACCTGGAGGCCACGCACGCGGTCCGACGGCTGGTCCAGCGCCGTGACCATGAGCACCGGGATGTGGTGGGTCTGCGGGTTGCTCTTCAGCCGCTGGCAGACCTCGAAGCCATCCATTTCCGGCATCATGACGTCGAGCAGCACGATGTCGATGTCGCCCTGGTTGCAGGCATCGAGTGCCGCCCGCCCGGAGGAGGCCGTCGACACCGCGAAGTACTCCGCTGTCAGCCGCGCTTCCAGCAACCGCACATTGGTCGGGATATCGTCGACGATCAGCACGCGTGCTGTCAAAGCCCAGTTGCCCCCAGATTTCGGCTAAGTGCTTGAGTGCCTTAGTCGGCGGGACCAATGTAGCGGGCAATGGTTTCCAAAAAGTGTGGCACGGAGATCGGTTTGGAGATGTAGCCCTCGCAGCCGCCCTGCAGGATCCGCTCCTCGTCCCCCTTCATGGCGAAGGCCGTCACCGCAATGACGGGAATCGACTGCAGCTCGTCGTCTTCCTTCAGCCATTTGGTGACCACGAGGCCCGACACCTCCGGCAACTGGATGTCCATCAGGATGAGATCGGGATGGTGGGCCCGGGCGAGGTCAAGAGCCTCGAGGCCATTGCGCGTCTGGATGATGGAATAGCCCCGGGACTCGAGCAGATCGTTGAAGAGCTTCATGTTGAGCTCGTTGTCTTCGACGATCATCACGGTCTTGGGCATGGCTTCTCGCTCGGCCCAGCAGGGGCTGTCAGGCGCTCGTCTTCTGCATCAGATTCAGGCTAACATCAATGAATTACGAATCCTCAAACGGCGGGGGACCCGGATGCCGAAGCTGCCGCATCTGACGCCTGCCGCACTCGCCGAACTCTGCCTCGGGCAGTTGGCAGAAGACCCGGCGCAGCTGGCCGAGTTCATGGCACAGACCGGCTACTCGCCGGCAGCGCTGCGTGAGGCGGTCGGCAGCGAGGAACTCGGCAATGGCCTCATCGACTACTTCGCGCAGAACGAGCCGCTGATGCTGGCCCTTTGCGCCAATAACGGGCTGCGCCCCGAACACTTCATGCGCGTCTGGTCCCAGCTCAATCCCGCCGGTTGAGAGCCCAGTCGTGTCGCGCCTCGTCACCCTCTGCCGGGATTGCCTCGCCGGCGGCAGCGCGGAGAATCCGCCGGAACGCTGCCGGCACTGCGGCTCGCCACGCATCCTCGCGCATGCCGAATTGGCCGCGCTGGCCATCGCCCATATCGATTGCGACGCCTTCTACGCCTCGATCGAGAAGCGCGACAACCCCGAACTGCGCGACCGGCCGCTGATCATCGGCGGCGGCGTGCGCGGCGTCGTATCGACCTGCTGCTATATCGCCCGGCAGTCCGGTGTACATTCCGCCATGCCCATGTTCACCGCGCGCAAGCTCTGCCCCGAGGCGGTGATCGTGCGGCCGAACATGCAGAAATACGTCGATGCGAGTCGTCAGATACGGCGCCTGCTGGAGGAACTCACGCCGCTGGTGGAGCCGCTGTCGATCGACGAGGCCTTTCTCGACCTGACGGGTACGGCGGCGCTGCACCGGGCGAGTGCGGCCGAGGTGCTGGCGCGGTTGGCAAGGCGCGTCGAGGCGGAAGTCGGCGTCACCATCTCGGTGGGGTTGAGCTACAACAAGTTCCTCGCCAAGGTCGCGTCCGATCTCGACAAGCCGCGTGGCTACGCCGTCATTGGCCGGGCGGAGGCCCTGAGCTTCCTTGCACCGCGCAAGGTCGGGCTGATCTATGGCGTCGGCAAGGTCTTTGCGGAAACGCTGCGGAAGGACGGCTTCGAAACGATCGGACAGTTGCAGGATGTCGAGCCGCTCGATCTGGTGCGCCGCTACGGCGAAACCGGAGCCCGCCTCGCGCGCCTCGCTCGCGGCGAGGACGCCCGCGCCGTATCCATCGACGGGGAAATGAAGACCGTCTCCACCGAAAGCACCTTCAATACCGACCTCAGCGACCTCGACGCGCTCTCGACGGAACTGCTGGCCCTCTGCGAACGGCTCTCGGAGCGGCTGAAGGCGAAGAACCTCGTCGGCGACACTGTGACCCTCAAGCTCAAATCCGCCGGTTTCCGCTTGCGCACACGCGCCCGGCATCTGATGATCCCCTCGCAGTTGGCCAGTGTGCTCTACGAGACCGGCAGGCACCTTTTGGTGCGCGAGACCGATGGCACGGCTTTCCGGCTCATCGGCATCGGGGTGAGCGGCCTGAGCGAGGCCACGGGCGAGGACCCGTCGGACCTGCTGGAACCGGCAATCGCCCGCCGTGCCGCCGCCGAACGAGCGATGGACCTGGTGAGAAACCGCTTCGGCAA
Organism: Devosiaceae bacterium; assembly: GCA_035998685.1. GTDB lineage: Bacteria > Pseudomonadota > Alphaproteobacteria > Rhizobiales > Devosiaceae > Devosia_A. The sequence goes on from DASYHK010000023.1 coordinate 202,604, forward strand.
GGATGCCGTTATCCGCGGAAAGCTGTATGACCGGGTGAAAGCACGCGCCGAGCGCGACGACGAGACGATCGAACCAGAAGGCAAGCAGCGATGACGACTCCGATCGAGCGACTACGGGAATACGGATACGAACTGCCAGAGCCCAAGGCTCCGGCAGCGAGCTACATCCCGGTGACGCGGACGGGCAACCTGCTCTATGTCTCCGGACAGATTTCGGCGACCGAAGATGGTCCGGTTACGGGCCTCCTGGGCGACACCATGAACGTCGTTCAGGGCGGCAACGCTGCCGAACTCGCCGCAGTCAATGTGCTCTCGCAGATCGTGCACAGCGCCGGCATCGATCTAGACGACATCAAGCGGGTGCTGAAGCTGACGGTCTTCGTAGCCTCCACTCCGGACTTCTTCGAACACCATCTGGTCGCCAACGGCGCCTCCAATCTCATCATCGGAGTGCTGGGCGACCGCGGGAGGCATGCTCGTGCCGCCTTCGGTGTCGCCGCCCTGCCGCTCGGCGCCGCCGTCGAGATCGAGGCCATCGTCGAAGTAGAAGCGTGACGGCGCCCTCTTCCCTTCCGTGCTGACGGCGCCCATATCCGAACTTCACGAGAGCCGCTTCGATGCCACCACGTCCCCGCTTTGACCGCCCCATTGCGCACCGGGGCCTGCACGATCGTGCCGCCGGAGTCATCGAGAACAGCCGCACCGCCTTCGAGGCAGCCATCGCTCGCGGCTTCACCATCGAGTGCGACCTGCAGCTGTCGAGCGACGGCGAGGCCATTGTCTTCCACGATGATGCGCTCGCACGACTGACAGGCACCGAAGGGCTGGTACACGACCGCACCGTCGGCGAGCTGACGAAGCTGCCCCTGCTCGGAAGCAGTGCCGGCGACTGCCCGCAGCGCTTCGAGGACTTTCTCGACCAGGTCGCCGGACGGACGCTGCTGCAGATCGAGCTGAAACGCCAGCGCGACTGGCGCTCCACCAGGCAACTTGCCGCTCGCGCGGCAGCGGCACTGGCCGCCTACCAGGGGCCGGTGACCGTCGAGTCGTTCGACCCCGAGATGCTGGTGGCCATTCGGGACTGCGGCTATGCCGGTCCCCTCGGCATCATCACCCAGGGTTATGACGACGAGGCCTCGGAGAGGAAACTGGACAGTGGCGATCGTGCCCGCCTGCGACACCTCCTCCACTGGCCCCGCACCCGCTTCGACTTCATCTCCTGCGATGTTCAGGCTCTGGGACTGCCGGCGGTGAAGTTCTTTCGCGCATTTGGCATGCCGGTGACGGCATGGACGGTCCGCTCGCCGGACGAGGCTCGGCTGGCGCGGACCGGTGCGGACCAGATCGTTTTCGAAGGCTTCGATCCCGACAGTGCCTGATCAAGGCTTCACGGCCCGGACGATCGCTGCGACGGCAGACATTCCCGCCGCCACCTGGAACGCGATGCTCCCCGGCAGCAGCGGCCGGCCCGACAACCCGTTCCTCGACCACGCCTTCTTCCTTGCGCTTGAGCAATCCGGCTGCGCCACCCGCCGCACCGGCTGGCAACCGCAGCACGTGCTCGTCTCCGACGCAGGCGGCGAGCCTTTAGGCCTGATGCCGCTCTATCTCAAGGGCCACTCGCAGGGCGAGTACGTCTTCGACTATGGCTGGGCCGACGCTTTCGAGCGGGCCGGTGGCAGCTACTATCCGAAGCTTCAGTGCTCCATCCCTTTCACGCCGGTGACGGCGCCGAAGCTGCTGGTGCCGTCCGGCGCCCCCAACATCCGACAGGCGCTGCTGGCGGCAGCCGAGACACTGGCCGAGCGCCATGGCATCTCCTCCGTGCACGCCACCTTCGTCACCGCCGAGGAAGCGGAGCTCGCCAGCGCCAGCGGCTGGCTGCTGCGCCATGACACCCAGTTCCACTGGCACAACGAGGGCTACACCAGCTTCGACGACTTTCTCGCCAGCCTCTCCTCGCGTCATCGCAAGACCACGCGCCGGGAACGGCGGGATGCACTGGCGGGCGGGCTGGAGGTCAGATGGCTCACCGGGGGCGACCTGACCGAGTCCGTGTGGGACGCCTTCTACGAGTTCTACACCGACACCGGCAGCCGCAAGTGGGGACGACCTTATCTCAACCGCACCTTCTTCTCGCTGCTGTCGGCGGCCATGGCCGACCGCATCGTCCTCATGTTCGCCTACGACGGAGGCGAGCCGGTGGCCGGCACGCTGAGCCTGATCGGCAGCGACACGCTGTACGGACGGTACTGGGGCGCCACCCGCGAGCAGCCGTTCCTGCATTTCGAGCTCTGCTACTACCAGGCCATCGATTTCGCCCTTTCGCACGGCTTGACGACGGTGGAAGCGGGCGCCCAGGGCCAGCATAAGCTGGCCCGCGGCTACGTACCCGCGACCACCCGCTCCGTCCATTGGATCGGCCATGCCGGACTACGGCAGGCCGTGGCCGGCTTCCTCGATCAGGAACGCGACGCGGTCGATCATGAGCAGAGGCTGCTCAACGAGCTGGCCCCGTTCCGCCGCGGTGAGCCGGGCTCAGGTTGACCGCAGGCCGGGCTCGTGGCACGAAGCGCTGTTGTGGGAGGTCCGGCCGGAACTGAAGCTCTGCATGCAGGGTTGAAATTTGATCCGGTCTTTGCGTGCGTGTCGCACGGCGGGGGCCTCCGGGATCGCCGAGCATGGCGCGGCCGTGCGGGCGGACAATTGTCTAGCGAGGTGTGTATGGGCAAACGCATAGCGATTGCCGCCATCGGAACCATGGGAGACGTGCAGCCATTCGTCGCCCTCGCCATTGCGCTGCAGCGGCGCGGGCACTCGGTCGTCCTCTGCACCACCAGCGACTTCGAAACCTTCGTCACCGACCACGAGATCGAATTCCACAATCTGGGCGCCGATATCCAGGCCTTTATCCGCCAGAGTCACTTCGACAACGCCATGTCGAAGAGCCTGCTGCTTTATGCGCCGAAGCTGCTGCGAGACGGCCAGCGCATCCTTCGCGAAGCCTGCCGGGAGCTCTGGGTGGCAGCGCAGGGCGCGGACGCCATCGTCTTCCACCAGACCACCAACTTTGCCATCGACATCGCTGAGGCGCTGGACGTGCCGGCGATCATGACGGCCTTCCAGCCGCTGAACCCGACGGGCGAGTTCCCGCATTTCTCCTACGACGGCCCTGCGCCCGACCCGCTGTTCAACCGCATCAGCCTCGACCCGCTGTTCAACCGGCTGAGCTATGTCGTGCAGGCGGCGCAGCAGACTTACTACGACTTTCCGCGCGATCGCATGCGGGCCAAGCTCCTCGGCCTCCGCAGCCGCAAGCGCAGCGGCTTCACCAAGAACGCTCGCGGCGAGAGCATCCCCGCCCTCCACGCCTATTCGCCCACCATCTCCCCGCGACCCGGCGACTGGCCGGATTCCACGATTCTCACCGGCTTCTGGCGGCTCGAGGACACCACCAACTGGGAACCCGACGAGGCGTTCTCCGCCTTCCTCGCCGCCGGCGAGCCACCGATCTATCTCGGCTTCGGCTCGATGCCCTGGGGTGCCGCGCGCAACACCGAGATCATCCTCAAGGCCCTGGAGATCTGGGGCGGCCGCGTCGTCATCGGCCGCGGCTGGGGCGGCATTCGCTCCGAGGACCTGCCACCGACCGTCTATTCCATCGGGCCGGCTCCCCACACCAAACTGTTCCAGCACGTGAAGGCGGTGGTCCACCACGGTGGTGCCGGCACCACCTATGCCGGTCTGTTCGCCGGCAAGCCGACATTCATCGTGCCGCAGTTCTTTGACCAGCCTTACTGGGGCCGCCGCGTCTACGAACTCGGCTGCGGCCCGGCCCCCGTCCGGTTGCGCAAGCTGACGCCGGGCATCCTCGCCACCGCGCTCGAGGACCTGGCGACCGACGCCTCCTACGAGGCCGCCGCGCTCGACCTGCGCGAGAAGCTGATGCACGAGGACGGCACCGGGCTTGCCGCCGATGTCATCGAGGAAACGATCGACGCCTATCCCGGCAACACGGTGGGCGAGGAGGAGCGGGTAATGGGAGCGGCCTCGTGAGCGACTACGATCCCGGAAACATCTTTGCCAAGATCATCAGCGGCGAGATCCCGGCGCACAAGGTCTTCGAGGACGACCAGGTCCTCGTCATGATGGACATCTTCCCACAGTCCAAGGGCCACCTGCTGGTGATCCCCAAGGCGCCCTCGCGCAACCTGCTCGATGCCGATCCCGCGACCCTTGCCGCCGCCATGCCGGTGGTGCAGCGGCTGGCGCGGGCGGTGCAGCAGGCTCTGCAACCCGACGGCATTCGCATCGCTCAGTTCAACGAGGCACCGGCCGGGCAGTCCGTGTTCCACCTGCATTTTCATGTCATCCCCGTCTATGAGGGCGTCCCGATCGGCCGCCACGGCGAGGGCAAGGCCGACGACGGAGAGCTTGCGGAACAGGCCAGGGCGATCGCCGCCGCATTGTAGGCACAGCGGTCACCGCACAAGGAAAAGGCCGGGATCGCTCCCGGCCTTGTCGTTTCGTCTGTGGCGCGCCGTCAGCTCTTCTCTTCGGCGGGCCTCGAGGCCTTCTTCCCCGATTTCGGTGCCGGGATGGCTTTGGGGCGGGCCGGCCGCGGCGGCGCCGCGATCAGCTCCAGCTTGGCCTCGGGTCCGACGCCGACCACGGCGACGGTTACCGAGCCGCCATTGACCAGTTCGCCGAACAGCACCTGCTCGGCCAGCGGCTTCTTGACGTGCTCCTGGATCACCCGGCCGAGCGGCCGAGCACCCATGCGCTCATCATAGCCGCGGATCGCCAGCCACTCGGCGGCCTCCGGCGTCAGGTTGATGGTGACGCCACGCTCCGCCAGCTGCCCTTCGAGCTGCAGCACGAACTTCTCGACCACCTGCCGCACCACTGCCGGCGGCAACGGGCCGAAGGAGATGATGGAATCGAGCCGGTTGCGGAACTCCGGCGTGAACATCCGGTTGATGGCTTCCTCGTCATCGCCCTGCTCGCGCTTGCGGCCGAAGCCAATCGGCGACTTCTGCAGCTCCATGGCCCCGACATTCGAGGTCATGATCAGGATGACGTTGCGGAAGTCCACCGACTTGCCGTTGTGGTCCGTCAACTTGCCGTGGTCCATCACCTGCAACAGGATGTTGAACAGGTCCGGATGCGCCTTCTCGATCTCGTCGAGCAGCACCACGCAGTGCGGATGCTGGTCGACGCCGTCGGTCAGGAGTCCCCCCTGGTCGAAGCCGACATAGCCCGGCGGGGCGCCGATCAGCCGGCTGACCGTGTGCCGCTCCATGTATTCCGACATGTCGAAGCGCAGCAGCTCCACGCCCAGCGTGTCCGCCAGCTGCTTGGCGACCTCGGTCTTGCCGACGCCGGTGGGGCCGGTGAACAGGTACGAACCGATCGGCTTCTCCGGCTCCCGGAGCCCGGCGCGCGCCAGCTTGATCGCCGAGCTGAGCGCGGTGATGGCGAGATCCTGCCCGAAGACGACGCGCTTGAGGTTGGTCTCCAGTCCGGACAGCAATTCGGTATCCGACTTCGAGACCGATTTCGGCGGAATGCGGGCGATGCTGGCGATCGTTGCCTCGATGTCCTCGACATCGATGATCGCCTTGCGGTTCTCCACCGTCAGCAGCATCTGGCTGGCTCCCGTCTCGTCGATCACGTCGATCGCCTTGTCCGGCAGCTTGCGGTCGTTGATGTAGCGGGCGCTCAGTTCCACCGCCGCCTTCAGTGCCTCATCGGTGTATTTCAGCTTGTGGTAGTCCTCGAAATACGGCCGCAGGCCCTTCACGATCTCGATGGCGTCAGGAATCGTCGGCTCCGAGACGTCGATCTTCTGGAAACGCCGGACCAGCGCCCGGTCCTTCTCGAAGAACTGCCGGTATTCCTTGTAGGTCGTCGAGCCGATGCAACGCATGCCGCCCGAAGCCAGAGCCGGCTTCAGGAGGTTCGAGGCGTCGAGCGCCCCGCCCGAAGTGGCGCCGGCGCCGATTACCGTATGGATCTCATCGATGAAGAGAATGGCGTTGGGATGCTTCTCCAGCTCCTTCATCACCGCCTTCAGGCGCTCCTCGAAATCGCCGCGATAACGGGTACCGGCGAGCAGCGAGCCCATGTCGAGCGCGTAGATGGTGGCCTCGCGCAGCACCTCGGGGACTTCGCCCTCGACGATCTTGCGCGCCAAGCCCTCGGCGATGGCGGTTTTGCCGACGCCGGCATCCCCGACATAGATCGGATTGTTTTTGGAGCGCCGGCACAGCACCTGAATGGTGCGGCGCAGCTCGGCATCGCGGCCGATCAGCGGGTCGATCTTGCCGGCCTTGGCCTTCTCGTTGAGGTTGACGCAGAAATCCGCCAGCGCCGAGCTCTGGCCGCTGGCCCGCTCGCCGTCTTCGCCCTGCCCGGCCCCCGGCGTCTCTGCCCCGCGCACCCGGCGCTCCTCGTTGGGTCCGGATTTGGTGATGCCGTGCGAGATGTAGTTGACGGCGTCGAGCCGGCTCATGTCCTGCTGCTCGAGGAAGTAGGCAGCGTGGCTTTCGCGTTCTGCGAAGATGGCGACGAGCACATTGGCACCCGTAACCTCTTCCTTACCGGATGACTGCACGTGGATCACCGCCCGCTGGATGACACGCTGGAACGCCGCCGTCGGGCGTGCATCCTGGCCATTGGGCACCACCAGGCTGTCCAGCTCCTCGTTGATGAAGTCCTCGAGGTCGCCCTTCAGCGCCTCGACGTCCACATCGCAGCCGGTCAGCACCGAGATGGTGTCCCGGTCGTCGGTCAGCGCCAGGAGGAGATGCTCGAGTGTAGCGAACTCATGAGCCCGCTCCCGTGCGAGGTTCATCGCCTGGTGGAGGGCCTTTTCAAGTCCGCGCGAGAATGAGGGCATGGTCGATTCCTATTGTTTTTCCATCACGCATTGCAGCGGATGCTGGTTCTTGCGTGCCGTATCCATCACGCGGGTAACCTTGGTCTCGGCCACCTCGAATGGATAAACGCCGCACTCCCCTACCCCCTGATTGTGGACGTGCAGCATGATCCGCATGGCCTCTTCACGTGTCTTGTTGAAGATGTCCTGCAGAACGAGAACGACGAATTCCATCGGCGTGTAGTCGTCGTTGAGGAGCAGCACCCGGTACAGGCTCGGGCGCTTGGTCTTTGGCTTGGTCTTGGTGATCGTGGCGGAGTCGGTTTTTCCGCCATCGTTCTTGTCGTCGCCCTCCGGTCCCATGCGCAGCCGCCCGTGCCGCTGGCGATCGCTCGGATCGGGCAGTGCGGGGTCGGTTACGGCAAGGACATCAGGATCAGCGAGGTGCAGCATGGTGAAGCCATTATGTAGGCAAAAGCCCGGCAGTGTTAAGGGGCATCCCGGTCAAACTTTGTTTCCCGCGCCGTCTGCCTCACACGCCCTTAACCACGTCTCCAACTTGAATCGCATTTTACGGATTCGTAACGGCGCCACCCTATGGTCTGCGGGTCGGACAGCAGCCGTGGTCGGGGGAACCGGCAGTGCACTCCGGCAAGCGTAGCGTACGGACGATCGAACGTCCGAGTATCTGAGTTGGAGTACAGGGTGGACATTCGGCTGACCTCGACCTCGCGCCCGTCCCTGGCGCGCTTCCTGATAGCTGCGGTTCTTGCCATCTTGGTGATGCTGCCGATGGCAGCTTCCGCCGCTTCCGTACCACGAAAATTCGCAGGCATTGTGGTCGATGCCAAGTCCGGCCAGGTGCTCTATGAAAGTGCCGCCGACGCTGCCCGTTACCCCGCCTCCGTCGTCAAGGTGATGACGCTCTACGTCCTCTTCCAGGAGCTCAACGCCGGCAATATCCGCCTGACCGACAAGATGGTCGTGTCCAAGCACGCCGCCAACGCCGTCCCCACCAAGCTCGGCCTGCGGCCCGGCTCCAAGATCACGGTCAAGGACGCCCTTCTCTCTCTCGTCACCAAATCCGCCAACGACATGGCGCGGGTGATCGCCGAACATATTTCCGGCACCGAGAGCGAATTCGCCAAGCGCATGACGGCGACCGCCAAGGCGCTCGGCATGAACCGCACGACTTACCGCAATGCCTCCGGTCTGCCGGACAGCCAGCAGATCACGACGGTCCGCGACCAGAGCATCCTCGCCATTGCCATCTACCAGCACTTTCCCGAGTATTATAAGTTCTTCCAGACTCGCAGCTTTTCCTACGGCAAGCAGACCTTCGGCAACCACAACCGGCTGCTCGGCGAGCGCGGCGTCGACGGCATCAAGACCGGTTATACCCGGGCCTCCGGCTTCAACCTCATGACTGCCGCCCGGCCGGAGAACCGCCACATCGTCGTCATCGCCTTCGGCTTCGACACCAGTGCCAGCCGCGACGCCAAGGTCCGCGAACTGGTAAAGAAGTACGTCGGCAAGGGCCGCAACGGCGACTATCTGCGCACTGCCATGGTGCCGATACCAGGCCGCAAGGGTTCGATCCGCGTCGCCGTGGCCGAACCGGTGACGCCCATGCCCTACCCCACCTTCCGCACCGCCGCGGTGACGATGGAAGCGACCCACCTGCCGGATCGCCCCGATCCGGACGCCGTCCGCGCCCAGTTGGAGAATCCGGTGCTGGTCGCCGTCGCCACGCCCGCCCCTGCCCCGCGTCCGGAGGATATCGGGCTGCAGCCGGCCGTGCAGGCGGCAAATCTCATGGGCTCCGGCTCTGCAACCCCGACGGCCGCCCCGCAGGATCGGCCGCTGGATGTGATCGGCGCCTGGCTCAGTGAAAGCCTTTCCCTTGGCGCGGCCCCGGCTCCGCTCGGGCAGACGGCACCATCAGCTCCCCTGGTGCCGCCCGTCGGCATCGGCGAAGGCGGTCAGCCCGTCGACCTGATGACCAGCGGCAGCACAGCTGACGCCCCGCGGGCCGTCGCCGAGCAGCCGATGCCGGCAGAGATCGCCGTTGCCGCTGTCGAGCCGGTGGTCGCGCCGCCGGCCAGTGGATGGGTGGTGCAGATCGGTGCCGCGCCGACCGAGACCGGCGCCACCAGCCTTTTGCAGAGCGCCTCCGGCTCCATTGCGGGCCTTGGCAACTTCCAACCCTATGTCGAACGCTTCGAGAAGAACGGGCAGGTCTTCTATCGGGCCCGCTTCACCGGGTTCGTTGGCCGCGAGGACGCGACTGCCATGTGCGACCATCTGCAGAAGGCCGCGCTGAGCTGCCTCGCGATGCAGAGTTGATAGCGGTGCCGCCGGTGGCGGCTCCGACAAAAGAGGTGATGGCACCGGCGCCCGCCAGGTGAACCGTTGCCCGCAGGGAAGCGAGTTTGTGGCGTGTGTTTGGAGTAGCCCAAATGAGCAATACCTCTAGCCTTTCAGAATTGGCGCGCTTCGTCGGCCAGTCGGCACTTTCCTCAGCCGATCCGATGGTGCGCCAGCGCACCGTCAACGCGATAGCCGGGCGGCTGCAGCCCCGGATGCCACGGCGCCGCGTAACGGACCTGCTTGGCGCCGTGCTGGCGCTCTCGGCCCGGACCCGGCGGGTGGTCATGCCTCCCGTCACTATCGACCTCGATGTCTTCTCCCCAGACGGCGTTCGCGCCGCTCGGGTGCGCCTGCCCCAGGGCCACTAGCCTCCGCCTCGCCGGAACCGCCGCCGGTACCGAACGTTCGGCCTTGGCAACAGGCGGAGGCGATGATGGATCTGCGAGGGAAGTTGGCGCTGGTGACGGGCGGTGGCTCCGGAATCGGCGAAGCGGCCGCTCTGAAGCTGGCGGAAGCCGGTGCCGACGTGGCCGTACTCGGGCGCACCCGCGATGAGCTTGAGGAAACCGCGGCCGCCATTCGCGATCTGGGCCGCAGGTCCCCCGCACTCGTTGCCGACATCTCCAAAGACGATGAGATGCGCGCCGCCTTTTCGGAGCTGGAGCAGGCCTTCGGGCGGCTCGACTTCGTCTTTGCGAATGCCGGAATCAACGGCGTCTGGGCGCCGCTCGCCGAACTCAGCTACGAGGACTGGAACAAGACCATGTCCATCAACCTCGGCGGCACCTTCCTCACACTCCATTATGCGATCCCGTTGATGCAGAAGCAGGGCGGCTCCATCGCCATCACCTCCTCCATCAACGGTACCCGGACCTTTACCAGTGCCGGCGCCTCTGCCTATTCGTCCACCAAGGCAGGACAACTGGCGCTGGCGCAGATGGCGGCCCTGGAACTGGCCAAGCACCGCATCCGCGTCAACGTCATCTGTCCCGGCGCCATCGAATCCGAGATCGACGACAACACCAAGAAGCGCAACGTCGAGCGGGCGGAGGAACCGGCGGAATACCCCGACGGCGATGTTCCCCTGACCGACGGCAGGCCGGGCAAGGCCGAGGATGTCGGCGACCTGGTGGTGTTCCTCGCCTCCGACCGCTCCCGCCACGTCACCGGCACGCCGATCTGGATCGACGGCGGACAGTCGCTTCTGGTGTGAACGCCCGCAGCTACTGAGCGGGCGGTTCCGGCGGCAGCGCGTTGACGAGGGTCCGCTGGACCATCCACTCATCGCCCTCCTTGGCAAGGATCGCCAGGTGGTGTCCCTCCAGTTGGTTACCGCCGGGCCCTGAGACGGTGTATCGCGCGATGTCATAGGCCGTGTCACCGAACACTTCGATCTCGACGGTATCGATGGTCATGTCGGTGAAGCCGGCCTCGAAATTGCCTCGGCAAAGCTGTTCGACCGCGTCCCTCCCTTCGTGCACCTGGCCGAGGGCGTCATAATAGGTGACGTCGTCGCTGAAGAGTTCGGCCACCGCTTCCGCGTCGCCGGCGTTGAAGCGGGCTTCATACTGGCCGAGCCGGTCTTCGATGGCCTCCACGTCCTGTTGCTGACCAAGGGCAACGCCGGGGACGGCGAGAAGGATCGGGAGTATTACGGCGTGTATGGGCTTGAGCCGTTGCATCTCGTCGCTCCTTTGCTGGTGGCTGATTCCGTCTGCCTCCGGAGAAGTTTTTTGCCGGGGACTCGCGACGGTATTGACCGCGCAACGTCATCGGTCCCGATCTGTTCCATGCGAAAGCGGAGAGCAAGGCGGGGGCCTGAAAGCCATGTCTGCGCCAGCAGTTCCGCCCGCTCGTGCCGACTGGCCGGTGCTAGCTTGGCATCGCCATGTGATCGAAGCGCGCCGGCTCGTCCGCCGTCTTCTCCCAGGCGCTCAGCGCCGCCTGGCGGGCTGCCGCCCGCTCGCTCACCGGCAGCTGCAGGGCCTCGACCAGCGCCCGGTACTCCTGCCGGGCGCTCACATGCGACATCGAGGGGAGGCCGCCGAGGAGTTCGGGGTCGAGCGGATCGAATACCGTCATCCCCGTTGGGAACAGCGAACGAAAGATCACCCGCTCCGCGATGCCGTCGGCAACGCGGCAGCCGAGTCGCACGGCGATCTTTTCGAGCGCCGTCTGCACCTGCCGCATGTTGCGCGACGACAGCATCGAGATGCGGTTGCGCACCAGCACCCAGTCGATCGTCTGCCCGTCGATGGCGAGCCGCTCCGTCCGTGCCCGCTGCACCAGCCGCGCATAATGGCTCATCTCCCGCGGATCGCCGGTCACCGGATCGACATGCGCCATCACGTCGAGATCGATGACGCTGTCGTTAAGGGGCGTAATCAGCGTGTCGGCAAGCGAATGCGCGAGCCGCGTGAGATGGGTGTCGAAGCCCGGCGTATCGACAATCAGGAAGTCGACCTCACCCTCGACCTCGATCACGGCCTGTCGGAACAGGTCGAACTCCAGCCTGTGATTCTCCTTGACCGAGTCCGACCGGGTGAGCGGCAGGTGGTAGTGCGTGGTGTGCGGCAGCACCAGGTCGTGAGACTTGGCCCAGGCCCGCCGGTTGCGCACATAATGGGTATAGGTCTGCTGGCGGCTGTCGACATCGATCGACGCCACCCGGAAGCCCTGGTGCAGCAGATAGATCGACAGATGGAAGGCGGTCGTGGATTTACCCGATCCCCCCTTCTCATTGCCCACGACAATGACGTGCGTCCCGGTGCGGTTCATCGGTCGTCTCTCAATCGCCGGCCGCTCCTGAAGAGCCACCGTCGCGCCGGCTGCGGATTCGGTAGTGCGTGCCCCTGTCAACTCTGAGCGCAAGCGGGCCGGTGTTCAAGAGGGAGAATGAGCCTGCCGGATCACGGAACGATCAATCTTCTTCCGGCCGCCGCGTGCGCAACCGCTTGATATTGCCACGCTGACTTTTGGCCGCCAGCCGGCGCTGTTTCGAGGCCAGAGTCGGCCGTGTCGGCCGCCGCCGCTTCGGGACCACCGTTCCCTGCCGCAGCAGCTCCAGCAGCCGTTCCAGTGCATCTTCCCGGTTCTGCTGCTGGTTGCGAAAATTGTCGGCGGTGATGACGATGACACCGTCCTTGGTGAGGCGGCTACCGGCCAGCCGTGCCACCCGCGCCTTCACCGCCTGCGGCAGCGACGGCGAATTCCGGAGGTCGAAGCGCAGCTGCACCGCACTTGCCACCTTGTTGACGTTCTGCCCCCCGGGTCCGGAGGCGCGGATGAAGCTCTCATCGAGTTCGGCAGGCTCGATGGCCACGTTCTCGGTCACCGGGATCGGGTCAGCCATGTGTGCCTCCTAGAATATCCGGCGCGGCCCGGTGCCACCGCCAGCCGTTCAAGTTCCGTTCAGCCTTGGAGAGGTAACGCATAAGTTATCGGTTTGGCACCCACAGGGGACGATATGCCCGCCACAGCTTTCTATCTCGCCACTAACGAAGTCCTGTTCATCGCCAACGACCCCGACGGGGACAGCCGCTATCGGGCGCAACGGCAGGTGCTGCCGCCTTATGCCCAAAGCCCCGCGCGGCGGCACGACACCCATGAAACAGTGATCGTGGTGGCTGCCGGTCAACTCGAGTTCATGGTCAACGGCGCTACCGGACCCGTCGGGCCCGGCAGCTTCGTCCGGATTGCGGCCGGCACCACCTATGCCTACCGCAACACCGGCAAGCGCCCCGCGGTCCTGCTGATCCGAACCATCGGCCCCCGCCGGGCGGCAGCATCTCTGTCCGTTACCGTCAGCTTCGCCGCCGCCTGAGCGGTGCCCGTCAAATCGATGCTGCTATGTCCGGCGGCGTCGCCTCCGCCTGCAGCTCGCCAATTGCCTCCGACGCCGGCATGACCCGCTGCCCCTCGGTGCCGAGACGCCGGACCGACACGGTGCCCTCCTCCGCCTCGCGCTTGCCGACGACGAACATCAGCGGCACCTTCTGCACCGAGTGCTCGCGCACCTTGTAGTTGATCTTCTCGTTGCGCGTGTCCAGTTCCGCGCGGATGCCGGCGGCGGTGAGGTCGTCCACCAGCTTTCCCGCATAGCCGTCGGCATCGGAGACGATGGTGGCCACCACCACCTGGGTCGGCGCCAGCCAGATCGGCAGCTTGCCGGCATAGTTCTCGATCATCAGCCCGATGAAGCGCTCGAACGAGCCGAACACCGCCCGGTGCAGCATCACCGGCCGCTGCCGCGAGCCGTCTTCGGCGACGTAGGTGGCATCCAGCCGCTCCGGCAGCACGTAATCGAGCTGGTAGGTGCCGCACTGCCACGTCCTGCCGATGGCGTCCGTGAGGTGAAACTCGAGCTTCGGACCGTAGAAGGCCCCCTCGCCCGGTGCATACTCGAAGTCGATGCCCGAGGCCGTGAGCGCCTCGGCCAGTGCCTGCTCCGCGCGGTCCCACGTGGCGTCGTCGCCCGCCCGCACCTCCGGCCGCGTCGCCAGCTTGTAGCGGATGCTGCTCAGCCCCATGTCGCCATAGACGGTGGCGAACAGCTTGAGAAACCGTGCCGTCTCGTCCTTGATCTGGTCCTCGCGGGCGAAGATGTGCGCGTCGTCCTGCGTCATCTGCCGCACCCGCATCAGCCCGTGCAGCGCCCCGTGCGCCTCGTTGCGGTGGCAACAGCCGAATTCCGCCATCCGCAGCGGCAAGTCGCGGTAGCTCTTGGTGCCCTGCTTGAAGATCTGCACATGCGCCGGACAGTTCATCGGCTTGAGCGCGAGGAAGTTCGCATCCGGCGAGATCTCGGGCTGTTCCCCCTCGGTCGAGGGGATCTCGTCCGGGACCACGAACATGTTCTCGCGGAACTTGCCCCAGTGACCCGACTGCACCCAGAGCTTGTTGTCGATAAGTTGCGGCGTCTTCACCTCGAGATAGCCGTCGGCATCGAGACGCCGGCGGATATAGCCCTCGAGCTGCCGCCAGATCATGTAGCCCTTGGGGTGCCAGAACACCGATCCCTGCGCTTCGGGCTGGAAATGGTAGAGATCCATCTCCTGGCCGAGCCGACGATGATCGCGCTTCTCCGCCTCCTCCAGCATGTGGAGATAGGCGTCGAGCTCCTTCTGGCTGGCAAAGGCGGTGCCGTAGATGCGGCTCAACACCTCGCGGTTGCTGTCGCCGCGCCAGTAGGCGCCGGCCACCTTGGTCAGCTTGAACGCCTGCCCGACGTCCCTGGTGCTCCGCATGTGCGGGCCGCGACAGAGGTCGAACCACTGGCCCTGTTTGTAGATCTTGACCTGCTGGTCCTCCGGGATGGCACCGATCAGCTCGACCTTGAACTGCTCGCCCTTGGCCGCGAACACCCGCTTCGCCTCCTCTCGGCTCCAGACCTCTTTAGTGAAGGCAGCGCCGCGCTGGACGATCTCGCTCATCTTCTTCTCGATCTGCCGCAGGTCGTCCTCGGAGAACGGCTCCTCGCGGTAGAAATCGTAGTAGAAGCCGTTCTCGATCACCGGGCCGATGGTGACCTGCGTCGACGGCCACAGCTCCTGCACCGCCTCCGCCAGCACATGCGCCGCATCGTGTCGGATCAGTTCCAGCGCCGCCGGGTCGTCGCGGGTCACGAACGCGACCTGCGCATCGAGCTCCAGCGGATCTGCGAGGTCACTGAGTACGCCGTTCACCTTCATCGCCACCGTCTTCTTGGCGAGGCTCTGGGAGATGCCCTCGACCACGGTGGTCCCGGTGGTGCCGCGCGGGAACTCGCGAACTGCACCGTCGGGGAACGTCACCTTGATCTGCATTTTCATCTCCATGAACTCGGGCGCGCGGCATCGCCGCCGCCGGCGCGGCTCTCTAGCATGGCCGCAGCCACAGTGTCACCCGAACCAGACGCAGCCGATCGGCGGCTTGCCGGCCTTCCGCCTTGTCCCGCAGAGATGCGGAGAAGGCGGGCGCGCCGAAACTTCCGGCGCGGCCTAGCCGCCCGGATGGTGCTGCAATCCCCCTGCCGCCGCTTCCATCGGCAAGCGGCCCCGGCGAGGCTTGGCCTCGTAGCGGGTAGTCCGCAGTTTGGTGAGGCTTCGCCTCGCCGGTGCGGCGGGTTGGTGCTGCGGACGAAGTTGCGGATTCTCGCTCGTGGCTCCCCGCCGGTCCGTCCGGTCCCGCCCCAAAACGACTTTCAGGGCATACCCGTCTCCCCGCACCAACCACTCGTCATGATCGCGCCTCGGTGCGGCGATGGGAGGATTCTACCGCAGGTGGAGAAGGCGGGGACAGATTTCGGGGAAGCCGAGGCGGAGCAGAGGGCTGGGAGCGCTTCGGAGCACAGTCCCGCCCCACCCATCGCCGTCATCCCCGCGACCGCGGGGACCCAGTGCACCGGCCGCGCGACGCTCGCCGCTCTTGCCGATCCTGCACCACCGCAGGACCGGATAGCGCCATGCTGGTGGTCGGTCCCGAGCACTGGCTCGCGGCTCGCCGCTGGGCGGCGTTCGGGATGACGGCGGTGGGTGGCGAGAGTTCGGAGGGGGAACGGCCCATCTTGCTCTCCGCCGTCATCACCCGCCCACCGGGACTGGCGGGAGTGGAGGTGCGTCGGGTGCGAGAGCGGGCGGGCGTGCACCAAACGCCCCACCTCCACCGGCCGTCATCCCGTTGCCAAACGGGATCCAGTACCCACGGGGCATGAAGTCTTCCCGGTTCTGGGTCCGAGCCCGTTGCGCCTTTTCGTACAGCTCGACGGCCGGTGGTTACTGGGTCCCGACCTTGGTCGGGATGACGGCCGGTGGGGCTGGTGGGATGGCGAGCGAGAGTGGCGGCGGAGTGGCCTGCAGGCAGCGATGGGTCCGACGGGTCCAGCGAGGCCTACCGCCACCGTCCATACCGCCACGGCAGATACCAGCGCGCCTGCTCGGGCAGCCCCTCCGGCACCGGGTCGAAGCCGTGCGTGCCACCGGGGCGGCAGCGGGTGATGCGGGCGAGGCCCATCCAGCCGCCGGGCCAGAAGCCGTGGTGCCAGATGGCGTCGCGGGTGAATTCGGAGCAGCTGGGGGCATGTCGGCAGCTGCGGCCGGTAAAGGCAGACAGCGTGTAGCGGTAGGTCTGGATCAGCCCGTAGGCGGCGAGCTTGAACGGCCAGTCGACGGCCGCCCAGAAACGCTGCGTGAAGTTTTGCATCAGGAAACCGCAGTAACCGCTTGCTTGGAATCCAGCTGGTCGAGGGCCTCGACCACTGCATCGAAAACCAGCAGGGTCGACGCATGGCGGGCGCGATAGGCGCGCACTGGTTCCAGATATTTGAGGTCGTCCCACTTGCCGGACGGCGGCGGCCCCGCGGCCGTGAGCATCTCCACCATCTGCGCGCGCACCGCCCGGAACTCGGCAGTGGGTGTCCCGACGATAGAGCGGGCGACGATGGCTGCGGAGGTCTGGCCGAGGGCGCAGGCGGAAATCTCGTGGCCATATCCGGTGATCGTGCCGCTGGTAACGCTGATATCGACCTCAATCATCGACCCGCAGACGCGACTGACCCGGCGCGCCGAGGCGTCCGGCTGCGACAGCCGCCCCGGCATTGGTTGATTGCCCGCGATTTCGAGGATGCGGTCGGAATAGAGATCGCTCAGGTCCATGAATGGCACAAATCTGTTTCTTGTGAGCCTTTCGGCCCCCACTATATAGTGGCGAACGGGCGCGCTGTCAGGGTCCGCTCGGCACCGACGACGAGATCGAGCTTTCAGTGTACCTGGCGTCGGGCCTGCAGACGAAGGAGCCGTGATGGACGTCAGCGTCAAGAGCCAGCCCGCGCCGATAGCGGAGCCGGCACTGTCCCGGCCGAGCCGTGCGGAAGCCGAAGCGGCCGTGCGGACGCTCATCGCCTGGGCCGGCGACGACCCGCGTCGAGAAGGTCTGCTCGAGACGCCCGGCCGGGTGGTCCGCGCCTATGAGGAGTTCTACGCCGGCTATGGGGAACAGCCGGACAATGTCCTCGACCGAGTTTTCCGGGACGTCGGCGGCTATGACGACATCGTGCTGGTCCGCGACATCCCCTTCGCCAGCCACTGCGAGCACCACATGGTCCCGTTTGTCGGCAAGGCCCATATCGCCTACCTGCCCCATGATGGCGTGGTAGGCCTCAGCAAGCTGGCCCGGCTGGTAGAGATCTACGCCCGCCGCCTGCAGACCCAGGAGAACCTGACGGCGCAGATCGTCGACGCGCTCAACGAGCGGCTCAATCCGCGCGGCGTTGCCGTGCTGCTCGAGGCCGAGCACATGTGCATGTCGGTGCGCGGGGTGCGGGCGCATGGCGCCGCCACCATCACCCACCGCTTCACCGGCGTCTTCGCCGAGGATCGAAACGAACAGGACCGCTTCTACGCGCTCATCGGCAAGCGCTGAGGGAGGCCCCAATCGCACCACCTCACCGCTGTCATCACTGCGCAAGCAGGGACCCAACCCTCACCTCGCGCGGGCGGCGACATAGGTCTCTGTTGCCGCAGGGGATGAAACGGAGCATCGGGTTAAATGGCGGCAAACGCTAACGATGCTGATCACCGCGCCCCTTGACTGCAGAGGCCAGTTTATCCCCACGCCCGCGCAAGAGGAAGCGTGGGTCCCTGCTTTCGCAGGGATGACACCGAGCGTGGGGTTAAATGGCGGCGAGAACGGGAACAAATGCGCTCCGGCTGCAGTGATCAGTGTCCATACCCCCGATCCCCCCACCCCACCGCTGTCATCCCTGCGCAAGCAGGGTTCCAAGCTCCTTGAAAGCTGCTGCCGCAGGGGTGATAGCGGTGAAGTCGTGCCCTCTACCCCGACACCTTCTTCAGCAACCGGTCCTTGGCCTCGTTGATCTTCGAAGCGAGGTAGGTCGACCCGCCCTGGTCGGGGTGCACCCGCTTCATCAAATTGCGGTGGGCCTCCCGGATGTCGTCGGCGGTTGCCCCGGGCTCGAGGCCAAGAACGCTGTAGGCTTCGGCCTCCGGATCCGCTTGCGTAGAACCGCCCCCTGGCGGCGGCTCCCCCGCTTCGGCGGCATCCTGCTCCGCAAAATACTCGCGCCAGCCGGCGCGGTTCTTGTCGAGCCAGGTCTCGAGCAGCGCCAGGCTGTCGGGATCGCCCGAGACTTCAGCCAGCAGCTCGCGCGTGTCGTACTCACCGAGCTCCATGAGATCGGCACCCTTGAAGCGGCCGGCGATCACCCGGCCGGAGATATCGCCCGTTGCATGGTCGAGATTCATGGTGATGAAACGGCTCTTGACCCCCGACTCATTGTCCTCGCTGACATCGGAGCCCCCGATCACCAAAGGCCCGAGCCGCCCGTAGCGCAACACCGTGAAGGCCACGGCACCGAGGATGCCGCCGATATCGGCACGCCCACGGAGGATCAGGAAGAGGGCCAACACGGCCGCCGTCCCGCCGATGATCCAGCGCAGGCTCCGCAGCAGCCGCGCCTTTCCCACCCGGCGGAACAGCACGGTGATCACCAGCAGCCCCACCAGTCCCGCGAAGAGGACGAGCAAGATGTTCATCTCAGCGCAACTGCTCCAGCAGCAGCTTCGCGGATGGCGTCTTCTGCAGTTGCAGCGCTTCGCGCCCGCCGGTGGCGAACGCGGCTACCGCCCGCAGCAGGGCCGCCAGCTGTTGGGGCGCACTGCTGTCGAACCGGGCATAGGCACCCTTGCTGACCCGCGCGAACTCCTTGAAGGCCCGCTCCGCCAGCGGCTCGTGCCCCTCCTGGAAGACGAAGATCGGACAGCCAAGCAGCCCGAGCTCGCCCGCCTTCTGGGCCAGCCGGTCGATGTCTTCCTCCATGGCGTCGCCGACATAGACGAGGGCATTGATCCTGCCCCGCTTGTGTTCGGTGCGCGCATGCGAAAACACCTTGCCGATCTGGGTGTTGCCGCCCCGGCAGTCGATGCGGGTCATCAGCTCCGCCAGCGCCTTCGGATCGTTGACCCATTTGGAGGCGCGGCACTCCCCGAAGCCGCGGAAATACATCAGCTGCACCTGCAGCGATACCGTATCGGCGAGGGCTTCGAACATCTCCGCCTGCAGGCGGCAGGCAAGGTCCCAGGTGGGCTGCCGGCTCATGGTGGCGTCGAGGGCGAACAGCAGCCGCCCCGCCTGCCCCGCTGTCCGCGGGACGATCATCGCATTGACCTTCTCGATGAAGGCCGCAACGTCCCCACTGGCGGCGCCAGTCTCGCCAGTCTTCAGTGCCTTGCGATTGTCAGGGCCGGCCACGCATCTACCTTTGGTTACGGTTATCCGAATATGTGGCTTGGCGGAGTGTGCCGCAAGGGCGGCTCCTCCGGCGCGCCAGCGCAACGGCGATCAAATGCGACAACGCTGACGGTGGCATAGAGTTGAAGCCTTGAGCGAGAAAGCAGCGATGTCAGTGATCACGAAAACCATCTGGCTGATCGAGTCCCGTTCCGCGGACCCGTTGACGCTGGACGACATGGCCAGCCATGCCGGCGTGTCGCGGTCGCATCTGAGCCGCATCTTCCCTGTCGCAACGGGGTACTCGATCTCCTCCTACCGCCGCGGGCGCCGCCTCTCCGAGGCGGCGAAAGCCTTGGCGGGAGGCGCCCCAGACATCCTGGAGGTGGCACTGGAAGCCGGCTACGGCTCGCACGAGGCATTCACCCGCGCCTTCCGCGACCAGTTCGGCACAACACCGGACGAGGTCCGCCGCCGGCGCTCCCTCGAAAATCTTCCAATCGTGGAGCCTCTACCGATGAACAGCGACACCTCCGTCAAGCTACCCGATCCCCTCATCGAACGCCGCCCCGCCATGCGCATCGCCGGACTTATGGGCCGGCACGACATGTCGAGCCCCAACGGCTTCCCCCAGCAGTGGCAGCAGTTCGGCGCCTATATCGGCAATGTGCCAGGGGCGGTCCCGGGCGCCGCCTATGGCGTTGTTGCCGATGCCGACGAATCGACCTGCGAATACATGTCCGGCATGGAAGTGACGGCCAACGCCGAGCTGCCGAAGGAGTTCAAGGTGCTGGAAGTCCCTGCCCGGCGCTACGCCCGACACCGCCACGAAGGCCACATCTCCACCATCCGCTCGACCATCCAGGCGATCTACGGGCAGTGGCTCCCGCAATCGGGTTACCGCCAGGCCGAGGGCATCAGCTTCATCGAGTACTACGGTACCGATTTCAACCCGGCCACCGGCCTCGGCACCGCCGAGATCTGGATCGGCCTCGAGGACTGACCGGGACTGGCACATCAGCGTGGCGCGGGCTACAACCCGCGCCATGAGCACAACCTTCGCCGATCCACAGACCCTGTCGCACGAGGCGCTCGAGGAGGGCACCGTCTTCGCGCCCCGCTTCGACGACAAGGGCCTCGTCACTGCCATTGCCATCGAAGCGGCAACCGGCGCCGTGCTGATGCTCGCGCATATGAACGCCGAGGCGCTGTCCCAGACCATCGAGACGGGCGACGTGCACTATTACTCGCGCTCGCGAGCCCGCATCTGGAAGAAGGGCGAGACCTCGGGCGAAGTGCAGCGCCTCGTGGAACTGCGCACCGACTGCGACCAGGACGCGCTGCTGCTGGTGGTCGAGCAGACCGGCCGCGGCGCCGCCTGCCACACCGGGCGCAAATCGTGCTTCTACCGGCGGGCTGTCGCCGCAGACGGAAGCGTGCGGCTCGAGGATACGGGCGAGCCGCGGCTGTTCGACCCCAGCAAGGTCTACGGCACGGGCGCCTAGTAGTGCGGTGGCGGTGCGTCGGGCGTCACCGACAGCGCCGGATGCGTCTCGACCTCCCGGACCTGCGCGCCCAGGCCGGCGAGCTCGCGCTTCAGCGTCTCGATGATCTTCCACTGGTCGGTAACCGTCTTGCTCAGATCCTCGATCGCCTGGTCCTGAAAGGCCACGAGGGTCTCCAGCTTCTCGATGCGTGCGGCCAGGGCTTCAGAGTTCTCCATCATCCAGCTCCTTCTCGACGTTCGAACAGCGGCACCAGCAACAGGCCGACAAAGAAGCCGCCGAGATGCGCCTGCCAGGCGATCTGCACGCCTGCCCCGCCCGTGAACAGCGGGAACAGCGGCACGGCGGCGTTGAGCACGACCCAGATCAGAATGAAGTAGCGCGACCGCGTGTTCCGCCAGAGATCGGAGAACGAGGCCAGCCGTCGCCCGAGCACGATCACCTCCCCGGTCTCTGGATGCCGGGTGGTGATGACCGGCTGGAACACGAAGCGCATCGCAGCGCCGGTCAGGCCGGCAATGCCGCCCGACGCCCCGACCAGCACCGCTCCGTCGCCGATCGTCACCGCCGCAAAGGCAGCGGCGCCGGCGGCGGTGCAGACGAGGAACACCGCCAGCGTCGGCCCCGGGCCGTAGCGACGCGCCACTGGCGTGCCGAAAATCGCCAGCCAGGCCACATTGAACAGCAGGTGCTCCCAGCCACCATGCAGGAAGCCGTGCGTGAACGGCGTCCACAGCAACGGCAGCCACCCCCCCGGGATGGCCTCGGGCAGCAGCAGCCGCAGCGGCAGGAAGCCGCCCCAGAGCACCAGCGGGTCGAGGCCCGAATCGTTAAAAAGCAGCACCCGGACGAGGTGGGCAGCCACGATCACGGCCGCCAGCGCCGTCACCACCCCCGGCAGCAGCAGAATCGGCTGGCGGTCATGTGAGCCCGGCGTTTCCTGCGAATTCTCGGAGTCGCTCATGTTTTTCCTCGCCGGCGACGGCATCTTACCGTGGTTTCGAGACTTATCCACACTGTCGCCGCCGGCGTTAACCTTAAGGAAGGTTTAAAGGCGATTTGGCCGGCCGGTTTTGTCACTGTGGCGGTGGCGGCGGGCGCACCCACACTCGGGACGCTGGCCTGGGCTTGGGATGGAAGTGATCATGCAGAAGACGAGCACCAAGACGCTCTACGACTACTGGAACACCCTCCGGGGCTCGCGCAGCGCCCCCGACCGGCGGGACATCGATCCCACCCGCATTCGCGGCGCCCTTGCCAATACCTTCATCCTCGAACTCAACGATCAGAACGAGTTCGACTTCCGGCTGGCCGGCTCCCATCTCTGCGCCGCCTATGCCCGCGAACTCAAGGGCCGCTCCTTCACCCGCCTCTGGCACCAGCGCGACCGCGACGCCATGGCTACCCTGATTCGTGCCGTGACCGAGGATCACGCCGTGGCCCTTGTCACCTTTCAGGGGACAACCGCCATCAACACCCGGCTGACCATCGAGACCATGCTGCTCCCGGTCCGCCATAATGGCTCGACCCATACCCGCCTGCTTGGCTCGATGACCGCGCTCGACGAGCCCTACTGGTTCGGCGTGCAGCCGGTCATGGAACAGCGCATCACCGGCCTGCGGCTGATCTGGCCGGACGACGTCTCGCTCGAGGACATGGCCCGCGACATTGCCGCCTCGGTTCCCCGTGAAGCGGTGTTCGCCAGCGCCGGCGGCGATGACGGCATGCTGCCGATGACCTCGACGGTCTATGGCCGCTCTGCCCGCCGCTACGCCCATCTCGCCGTCATCGACGGCGGCCGCAGCTGACTCTCCGGGCCGGCGGTATTTGACGACAACCGCGGTCCCCACCCTTACCTTCAGTTAACCAAGACTTGTTATGTTGATTGCCGTCTCTCCCAGACCCCGGCATCGGCGTTTCATGCTCACCGACGATCCTGCACCGCAGCGCCTCGCCCGGCCCCCCCGCGTATACGCGCAGCTGCCGCGATTCCAGCGCGTGAAGGTGTCGGTGCTCGGGCGCTACATGCTCTCCGATCGGCGCGAGTTCCCCTGCCAAGTCCTGGAGATGTCGCCCGGCGACGCCATGGTCGTTGCCCCGGTCGCCGGCACCGTCAGCGAGAAGGTCATTGCCTATCTCGATCACCTGGGGCGGATCGAAGGCACCGTGACCGAACTGGTCGACGGCGGCTTCATGATGGAGATCATCGCCTCCAGCAGGAAGCGCGACAAGATGGCCGCCCAGCTCACCTGGCTGGCCAACAAGGATATCCTCAACCTTCCCGAGGATCGGCGCCACGAGCGCGTCGTCCCCGACATCCGGCACTCCACGGTGGTCCTCGACGACGGCCGCCGCTACAACTGCAAGATCATCGACATCTCGCTGTCCGGCGCGGCCATCGAACTCGCCGTCCGTCCCGCCATGGGCACGCCGGTCACCCTCGGGCGCATGCGCGCCCGCGTCATCCGCCACTTCCAGGACGGCGTGGCCGTCGAGTTCATCTCCGCCCAGGAGATGCTTGCCGTGGTCCAGCAGAACCTCCGCATGAACTAGCGGCAGGTTTCCTGCACCCACGCCAAGCGTGTGGATAACACTCACCAAGCTGGGGAACGTGGTTAACGTTCCCTTACCGGACTCCCGACAGTTAGATTAAAAACTAGCTTGGAGTTTTCGGAACAGCGAAATCGCACGCAGGCATCGTGATCTCCAACAGGGGGCTCACGAAAATGCCGCACAATAACAACACGATCCGCACGTTCGCCGTGGCGCTTGTCGCCGCACTCGGCTTCTCCGCACCGGCCATGTCCGGACAGCTGAATTTCGGCCACGCCGCCTTCGCGCCGGTTGCCGGACCGACCAGCATCCCCATCGGGCACAACGAGTTCTGCAAGCTGCACAGTCGGGAGTGCGGGGCCTTCGAACGAATTGTCGATGCGGTGGCTCTCGACGAGCACCGCTGGCAGCTGTTGGTGGAGGTCAACAACGCCATGAACCGCGACATCGTGCCGGTGACCGACGAGGATCTCTATCAGGTCGATGAACTCTGGACCTATCCGTCAGGCTATGGCGACTGCGAGGACATCGCCCTCGCCAAGCGCCGCCAGCTCATCGACGCCGGTTGGGAACCGAGCACGCTGCTGATGGCGGTCGTCCGCGAGAGCAACGGCAACGGCCATGCCGTGCTGATGGTTCGGACCGACCGCGGCGACCTGGTGCTCGACAACCAGGACGGCATGGTGCGGGTGTGGACCGAGACGCCCTACCAGTACATCAAGCGCCAGTCGCAGCAGCATGCCGGCGTCTGGGTCGACATCATCGACGACCGCGTGACCGTGGCAGCCGCCCACTGACGCCCTCGCCGGCCAACTCAGCCGGTGAAGGCGACGTAGAACCCGACACTGAACAGACCGGTGATGAAGGCCCAGCCGAAGGCCAGCAGCGCCGAAGCCAGCGCCCAGGTCGCCGAGAGCGTGCCGCCCCGCTCCTGTCCCCAGCCCATCTGCAGCATGATGTAGGGTCCGCAAAGGAAACTCATCAGCAGATGGCCGAAGCTGTGCAACAGGGAGCGCCCGTCATAGCGCAACACCGCCTGCTCGCGCGTCAGCCATTGATAGCAGTGGGTGCCGGCACCGGCGATCGACAGCCCGACCGCCGTGATGAAGGCTGCCAGCAGGAATTCGTTGATCATCTTGCCAACCTGTGCCTCGCGGCGCCTGCAGCGGCGCCGACCTCGTTAACGCTCCGTTAAGCATATGGGAGGCTGACTCGGCTGTCATCTCGTCTCGGCAAAGCTGGTTAATTGCAGCCATGGTTTCCCCCAGAACTCATGCTGGCCCCGCTCCGGCGGCAGTCGGCTACAATCTCGCGGCCATCGCACTGGCCCTCGCCCTCGGCGGGTTAGGAGTCGCCCATGTCATCAACGCTGCCCGCCAGGCGGCAGCACTCCCGGCCGCCGCGGCGACAAGCGATCCGGCACTGACGCGGTCCATCGGCGGCCGCGATCTCGAGATTCCCGTAACGTGGTTCCGCTATGGGGAGCAGCCGGAAGCGGGCTTCGTCAGCCAGGTGGAGCTGCAGTTACATCTGCCGCTCGGCGTTGATGGCGCCTTGCTGCCGGTAGATGTGACACTGCTGCCGCCGAGTCGCGTCCGCCCCAGTGCACGGCTGCTCGACGGGGTCTACCTGCACCGTTTCGGCACCGACGAAGCTGAAGGACCTCCGGGGCTGGTCGGCAAGCCCCTCCGTGGTAACGAGGGCTTTGCCGGCGAGACCGTGTGGTACGACCCCCTGACCGCCGATCCGTTCGTCGCCAAATGCAGCGAACCGGTGGCGCCGGGAGCCGCCGCCCGCTGCCTGCGTGCGGTCACGCTCGGCCCGGGACTTGCGGCGCTCTACGCCTTCGATGCGGAGGTACTGGTGAACTGGAAACGTTTCGATGCCGAAATACGGCAACGGCTCGAGGCCATCGGCGCCTACTGACGCCTACTGGATATCCTCGAGATCGACGTCGAGGATCGCCATCTGGAAATTGTAGGACCGGTCGCCGTCCTCGTCGTCGACATAGATGAGGCCGAGGAACTCCTCCCCGAGATAGACCTCGACGCTGTCGTTCTGCTTGCGGGGACGGACATCGATGCCCCGGTTGGCGAATTTCTGCTGCAGGAATTTCTGCAGCTTGATGATCTCGGGGTGGTTCACGGACCGCTCCTTGCCGGGGTGATGGGAACGCCACCATAGGGCGCGCAGCCTTCCGGGCAATGCCGGTCACCGCTTTTCCCCGCCAGACTGGGCGAAAATGCGGCGCTCAGGCTTCCTGGTCGTTGATGATGACCATGTGGTCCATCCGCGAGGCCGGCTGCGCGCACCCCGCCTCCCCGATGATCCGTGCCGGAACTCCGGCCACCGTCACCCGCGGCGGCACTTCCTTGACCACCACCGAGCCGGCACCGATACGAGCACATTCACCGACCTTGATGTTGCCGAGCACGATCGCTCCCGCCCCGATGAGGACGCCATTGCCGATCTTGGGATGCCGATCTTCCTCGGACTTGCCCGTCCCGCCGAGGGTGACGCCCTGCAGGATCGACACATGATCACCGATTACTGCCGTCTCGCCGACGACGAAGCCGGTGGCGTGGTCGAGCATGATGCCGCGACCGATGCGGGCGGCGGGATTGATGTCGACCTGGAAAACCTGGCTCGAGCGGCTCTGCAGGTAGAGCGCGAGATCGCGGCGCCCGTTCAGCCAAAGGGCATTGGTGAAGCGGTGTGTCTGGATCGCCTGGTAGCCCTTGAAGTAGAGAAAGGCGTCGAGCGCCTTGTGGCATGCGGGGTCGCGCTCGAGGGTCGCCGCCAGATCCGCCCGCGCCTCCGCCCCGATCTCCGGGCGCAGCTCGAGGGCATCCTCGAAGGCCTGGCGGATCAGATCGGCCGAGACGTCAGGGTGATTGAGGCGTTCGGCGATGCGATGCGCCAGCGCCGATTCGAATTCATCGTGATTGAGGACGCTCGAGTAAAGCAGGTTCGAAAGCGCCGGTTCGGTGGCCGCCGCCTGCCGCGCCCCGGCCAGCACTGCGTCCCATACCGGATCGATGGCCGCCAGAGGGCCCGGCTTCCTGATCGTCGTGCTCATGCGCCTCTCCATCGTAGAACGCCGATATAAGACCAGCTTTGCTCTCAAACCAAGTCCTTCGACGAAAAATGGTTCAGAAATACCGATCCGCATGGAATCAGCGATGTCGGGCCAGGAACTCGAGAGCAGCCTCCTTGAACCTCGGGTCACCGGTCGAGCGCATGTGATCCCGTCGGGGAATGAGGAAGGCCTCACCCTGCTGCAGCAGTTTCGCAAGCACCTCGGGGGAGCCGGCCATCTGGTCCTCGCTGCCCACCGCCACCAGCACGGGGACGGTGATCGCCGCGACCTCGGCCTCGCTCATCGGCTCCCGCGACGACACCATGCAAGCGGCGAGTGCAGCGCGGTCGGCGCCGGTGTGCTCCGCAAAGATGCGGAACACGCGTCCCGTCGCCCCCTTCACCTCGCTCAGAGATTCCGCCGTCAGCGCCTCGATGATCTCCTCGGAATTCTCGAGGCCGGTGATCAGGTTCTCGCCCATGCCGCCCCAGATCGTGGCGCTGACCTGCTCCGGGTGGTTGAGGGCCAGGAAGGCTGCGATCCGCGCGCCCATGGAAAATCCGATGACCGGCGCCCGCTGGATCTCGAGGTGGTCGAGCAGGTGCTTAGCATCCAGCGCCATGTCGTGAGCGAAATAGAGCTGCGGATCGTAGAGCTTGCGGGACTCGCCGTGGCCGCGGTTGTCCATCGTGATCGGTTGATAGCCATCGCTGGCGAGGGTCTCGACCCAGCCGGTATCGATCCAGTTCACCCTGCCGTTGGACCCGAAGCCGTGAATCAGCAGGACCGGATCCCCTGCCCCGTGCACCTCGTAGGCGATCTCGATGTCCCCTGAGAGAAAGCTTGGCATGGTGGTGTCCCCGGTAAGCGTGGTCGATCTAGCAGCTATGCTCAATCGTTCCAACGCGGTTCGGGACAAGTGGTCGCCTCCCGGCACACTTTGCCGGTGAAATGATGCAACTGCCGCCTGGCCTTCCGACGTACTCATGCTAAGCCGCATCAGCACTCGACAAGAAGTGGACGACATCGGTGGCCAAGAGCGCTCTCGACAAGGACCTCAAGAAACTCGTTGGCCTCGAGGCAGCGACCCACGATCTGGGTCGGCGGCTCGCGCCACCGGGCATCGCCCTGGTGTTCCTGCTGGCGGCAATGGTCTGGGCCGCCGTCTCGCTCTCGGGCGGGCCCTTCGACTACCTCGTCATCATCGCTGCGCTGATCGCCGGCTACATGGCGCTCAATGTCGGTGCCAACGACGTCGCCAACAATATGGGCCCCGCCGTCGGCAGCAAGGCCCTGACCATGTTGGGCGCGCTCGCCATCGCCGCCGTCTGCGAGGCGGCAGGGGCACTGCTCGCCGGTGGCGATGTGGTGAACACCGTCGCACGCGACCTCCTGACGGATGACGCCGCCCTCGACAACTCGACCTTCATCCTGGTGATGATGGCGGCGCTGCTCGCCTCGGCGCTCTGGATCAACCTTGCGACCATCCTCGGCGCTCCCGTCTCCACCACCCACTCCGTCGTTGGCGGGGTGGTGGGCTCCGGTATTGCCGCAGCGGGCCTTGCCGCCATCTCCTGGCCGATGATCGGCGCGATCGTTGCCAGCTGGGTGATCTCGCCGGTGATGGGCGGCATCATCGCCGCCATCTTTCTCGCCTTCATCCGCCGAACCATCGCCGATCAGGTGGACAAGGTTGCCGCCGTCCGCGTCTGGCTGCCGATCATCGTCGGGCTGATGACTGGGATCTTCGCCATGTACATGGCCAGCAAGGGACTCAGCCGCCTCTGGAAACCGGGCTGGGGCACGGTTTTCTTGGTTGGCGCAGGCTTCTTCGGCCTGGGCTGGCTGGTCGCGATGCCTTGGGTACGGCGACGCTCGCAGCACATCGAAAACCGGAACCGCCAGGTGGCGACCCTGTTCCGGCTGCCGCTGGTGATCTCCGCTGCGCTCCTCTCTTTCGCCCATGGCGCCAACGACGTCGCCAATGCGGTGGGGCCGTTCGCCGCCATCGTTGCAGCCGTCGAAGGCGGCGGCGTCGTGACCTCGGGCATCGAGTTGCCCCTGTGGGTGCTGGCCATCGGTGCCGTCGGCATCGCCGTCGGACTCGCGCTCTTCGGCCCCAAGCTGATCCGCATGGTGGGCGAGAAGATCACCAAGATGAATGAGGTGCGGGCCTTCTGCGTCGCCCTCTCTGCGGCCACCACCGTACTCATCGCCTCGGCACTTGGCCTGCCCGTCTCGTCCACCCACATCGCCGTGGGAGCCGTCTTCGGCGTCGGCTTCTTTCGAGAGTTCGTCTCGAAGCAGGATATCGACGCCTCGATCGTCCCCGTTCAGGCCCAGAAGGTCGATCCGGCACGGCTGAACGCCACGCCGGAGGCGGCCCTCAGCAAGGACGGCAAGCGCGAGCGCCGGCGGCTGGTCCGGCGCCAGCACCTGGTGAACATCGCCGCCGCCTGGGTGATCACGGTGCCCGCCGCCGGCCTGCTCTCGGCGGCTCTCTTCTTCGGGCTGCGGTTTCTGATCGGCCCCGCTATGGCGTAAGGACTTGCCGGCTGAGCGCCTCCGCCAGCGCCGCCAGCCGCCGATAGGCAAGCAGCCGCCGCGCCTCCGGCAGGATGACCCAATGCCGGTGCCGCTCCGCCATCTCGGGCCACTCATCGTGCTGCTCCGTCACCAGCAGCGGAAACATGTCAACCTCGGCCAGCGACCGCTGCCCGTCGCCGCTGCTCGTGCGGTAGCTGCCGATCGGCTGCTGGGCAACTTCGCCGGAGACGCCCGCCTCTTCCCGCGCCTCGCGTGCGGCGGTTTCCCACGGGGTACGCGACTTGCTCAGTGCTCCTTTCGGAAAGATCCAGCGGCCGGAATGCCGTGCGGTGACAAGCAGGAAGACGACCTGCCCGTCCACCACCGCATAGGGAATGGCGCCCGCCTGGCGCTGCTGGTCCGCCGCATCCGCGCGCGGGCTCCAATTGCGCAGGAACTCCTTGAGCATGGTGTTTTCTCCGACTTCAGGCGCCGTCTCCGTAGCGCCGCTGGTCACAGGAATCCACTGCCCCGGCATCCGTTGCACCCGCTATCCGGCTTCGCTATGGTCGCGCCGTTCTCCACCACCCCGTGAGCAGGCCATGGCGCATTCGAGCATCCCGCACTTCCACAATACCGAGGGGCTCGCCCGCATCGACGTCGGCTCCAAGGAATTCATGTGCATCGGCGCGCTGCCTCCCTATGACCACCCGCACATCTATATCGACATGGGCAAGGAGAACGACGTGGTCTGCAGCTATTGCTCGACCCACTACGTCTTCAATCCGGAGCTGCTTCCGGGAACTTCGCAGCCGCTCTCGGCCATCTTCGAGACTGCCTAGGCCGGGACCGTGTCCGGCTCAGGCCGCACCGTCTACATTGCCGGCGCGGGGATCGCCGGCCTGACGCTTGCCCTGGCGCTGGCCAAGTTCGGCGCCACCGTGGTCGTGCTCGAGCGCAACAAGGCGGTGCAGGAGGTGGGCGCCGGCCTGCAGGTCAGCCCCAATGCGCGGCGCGTCCTCGACCGGCTCGGCCTCGACAAGCCGCTGCGCGCGAGGAGCTTCGAGCCCACGGGGATCGACCTGTTCCCGTACCGCGCCAGGCGCCCCCTCACCACGCTGACCCTGGGTTCTGCGATGGCTAGGCACTTTGCGGCACCCTATGCGGTGATGCATCGCGCCGACCTCGCGGCCGTCCTCTATGCCGCCTGCAAGCGCTTCGCCAATATCGACGTCATCTTCGGCGTCCGGAGCTTCGACGCGGTCAGCCACACCCGCGGCATCTCCGCCACCTTCGACGAGGCCGACGGCGGCGCCCGCAGCGTCCGCGGCTTCGCCTTCGTCGGCGCCGACGGCGTGCACTCCCGGACCCGCACGCTCGCACTTCAGGGGCCGGAAGCTACCTACACCGGCACCGTCGCCTGGCGCATCACGCTGCCGAGCTCGGCGCTGGATGGCGCGGTAGCGCCCGACCGCACCAGCCTGCTCTTCGGCCCCGGCTATCACGCCGTTTGCTACCCGCTGCCGCACCGCAGGCAGGTCAATGTCGTGCTGTTCTCCCGCGTCCCCGAGGCCGAGGCCTTCGGCCCGCAGACGCCCAGGGCGCCCCGGCTGCCCTGGGCGATGCTGCGCAGCACCCGCTTCGACGCACTGCTAGCAGCGGCGGGAGAAGACTGGGGCTTCTGGCCGCTCTCGACGGTGGAGACCGACACCTGGCACGAGGGCGGCATCGGGCTGATCGGCGATGCCGCCCATGCCATGCTGCCGTTCCAGGCCCAGGGGGCCGCCATGGCGATCGAGGATGCGGCCATCCTCGCGCCGCTGCTGATGACGGAGCCCGACGCGGCATCGGCCTTTGCCCGCTATGCCGCGATGCGCCGGCCGCGGGTCGAGCGGGTCCGGCGGCTGTCGAAATCCAACGGCTTCGCCTTCCATCTCGAGTGGCCCCTCACCCTCGCCCGGGACGCCGTGATCGCCATGCAGGGGCCGCGCGGGCACCTCCGGCGCCTCGCCTGGCTCTATGGCTACGACCCCGCACCGGACCCCGATATCGCGGGTGCGCCGAGGAGTTCCGAGCGGCCGCGGCAGCCAGGCTAGGACGCCGGCGGCGGGTGCTGCCGGGTACCATTGCCGCTTGCCTTGCCACGCGCGGCTGTGTCAACTGCGCCCCAATTCAATGGTCCAGTTGCTGCATGCCGGTTTCGCCCCAATCCAAGCTGACGCTCGCCTGCATCCTGCTCACCATCCTGCTGGACATGGTGGGGCTCGGGATCATCCTGCCGGTGCTGCCGCAGCTGATCGACGAACTGACGGGCGGCAGCGTGGCCCAGGCGGCGGTGATCGGCGGCTGGCTCGTCTTCTCCTACTCGTTGATGCAGTTCATCTTCGGGCCGGTGCTGGGCAACCTCTCCGACCGCTTTGGCCGGCGGCCCGTCCTGCTGATCTCCCTGCTCGGACTGACGGCCGACTACCTGCTGATGGGCTTCGCGCCGGTGATCGCCTTCCTCTTCATCGGCCGCATCCTTTCCGGCATCGCGGGCGCCGCCGTGGCCACCGCCACCGCCTACATCGCCGATATTACGCCGCAGGAACAGCGCGCCCAGCGCTTCGGGTGGATCGGCGCCGCCTTCGGTCTCGGCTTCATCATTGGGCCGGTGATCGGCGGCCTGCTCGGCGAGTTCGGCCCGCGCTTTCCCTTCTGGGCCGCGGCCTTCCTCGCCTTCTCGAATTTTCTGTTCGGGCTTTTCGTGCTGCCCGAAAGCCTGCCGAAGGACCGCCGCCGCCGCTTCGACCTGCGGCGCGCCAACCCCTTCGGCGCGCTCCTGGCTCTGGGCCGCCATCCCGTGGTGCTTTGGCTGCTGCTGGCGCTCGGCCTGTTCACGCTCGCAAGCCAGGCCTTCCCTTCGGTCTGGAACTTCTTCACCATCGAGGTGCTGAGCTTCTCCTCGAGCCAGATCGGCCTCGCGCTCGGCGCCTTCGGCATCGGCTTTGCCATCAGCCAGGCCTTCCTGATCGGCCCGGTGATCAAGCGCCTCGGCGAGTGGTCGACAGTTCTAATCGGCATGGCTGCGGCGGCCATCGCCCTCGTCGGCACCGCCTTCATCCACACCGAGTTCGGGCTCTATGGCTTCCTGATGGTGGGCTCCCTCGCCGGACTTGCCGGCCCTGCCATCAACTCGCTGATGAGCCGGCAGGTGCGCGATGACGCCCAGGGCGAGCTGCAGGGCGCCATCAATGCCGCCAACTCGCTGACCGCCATCATTGGCCCGCTGCTCGCAACCCAGCTCTTCAACTACTACACCACCGCACCCGAAGGTTCGCCGTCCTACTTCCCCGGCGCCCCCTTCCTCGGCGCCGGCATCCTCGTTGCCGTCGCCGCGGGCTTCTTCGTCTTCGCGGCCTGGAAGTTCGACCTGATGCACCGCCCGCCGGTGGCCAAGCACCCGCACCATCCCGACCTCGCGCCTCCCGGCCACCAGGTGACGCCGCCGCACGAGGACGACGATCCCGACGATTTTGCCGCGCCGCGCATGCCCCAGCCGCCGCCGCACCCCTGAGGGGGTGACGGCGGCGCGCCCTCGCGCTATCGTGTCGCTCTGCGACCCATGAAGGGGATTCGTTCGATGAGGACTTCCGGCACCCATACCAGCTGACCCAGCAGTGCCGTTTCGGGCTGCCCGTCAGTCCGCCTCCTCATTCACGAATTCCGGCCCCTGGAGGGCATTCATGTTTCGTCGCTTCGAATCCCTCGTCGACCCGTTTCTCCCCTATGTCGAGCGGACGCCGCCCGCGAGCCTCTGGGCGTTCCTCAAGGACCACCTGCGGCCGCTGCGACACGTCATGGCGCTCAGCCTGCTGTTCAGCCTCATCGGCGCCGCCATCGAAGTCTGGCTGATCGGCTATGCCGGCCGCCTCGTCGACACCCTGGGCGAAACTGCCCCGGATGAACTCTGGGCCCGCCACGGGCTGGAACTGGCCGCCGTCGCCGCGCTTGTCCTCGTCGCCCGGCCGCTCGCCGGCTTCGTTCGCGAGAGCCTCGACGACGTCGCCTTCCGGCCCAGCGCCGTCACCCTCATCCGCTGGCGTTCGCACCGCCACGTGCTGCGCCAGTCGGTGGGCTGGTTCCAGGACGATTTCGCTGGCCGCATCGCCACCCGCGTCCGCGAACTCGGCAGCTCCGCCACCGGCGCCGCCTACTCGGCGCTGCATACCTTGGCCTATGTCGCCTTCTACATCGCCGGCTCCGTCTGGCTCATGGCCAGCGTCGATCCCTGGCTGGTGGTGCCGCTCGCTATCTGGATCGCCCTCTATTTCGGGCTTATGGCCTACGCCGTCCCGCGCTTCACCCGCGCCTCCGAGCGCTTCCAGGAGGCCTTTTCCGAACTCACCGGGCTGCTCGTCGACACTTATTCCAACATCGACACCATCAAGCTCTTCGCCAACCGGCAGCAGGAGGACCGAGAGGCGCGGAACGCCTTCGAGGCCACCCGCGCCACCTTCGTCGAGCTGCAGAAATTCGAGGTTACAATCAATGTCGGCATGCTGCTCCTCGGCAGCCTGCTGATGGTCGGCCTCGTCGGCTCTGGCGTGCTGCTCTGGCAGGCGGACGCGGCACCAGTGGGCATGATCGCCGCCGCCCTCGCCCTCAGCTTCCGCATCAGCGCCATGGCCGAATGGCTGCTCGACGGGGTCTCCGCGCTGTTTGGATTCGTCGGCACGGCGCGCGAGGCGCTGCAATCCGTCGCGCAGCCGCTCGCCATCGCCGACGCGCCGGATGCGAAGGAGCTTGCGGTAAGTGGCGGTGCCATCACCCTCCGCGACGTCAGTCATCACTACGGCCGCGGCGACGGCGGCCTCGACGGCGTTTCGCTGGATATTGCGGCCGGCGAGAAAGTGGGCCTTGTCGGCCGCTCCGGCGCCGGCAAGTCGACGCTGGTCAACCTGGTTCTCCGCTTCTTCGAGGCCGAGTCGGGACGCATCGAGATCGATGGCGAGGACATCCGGACCGTCACCCAGGAGAGCCTCCGCCGCCACATCGCCATGGTCGCCCAGAACGCCGCCCTGCTGCACCGCTCGGTTCGCGACAACATCGCCTACGGCCGCCCCGACGTTACGCAGGCGGAGATCGAGGCGGCCGCCGACAGGGCCGCCGCCGCTGCGTTCATCCCCGGCCTCCGCGACCAGTCCGGGCGGCGCGGCTACGACGCCCATGTCGGCGAGCGCGGCGTTAGGCTCTCCGGCGGCCAGCGCCAGCGCATCGCGCTCGCTCGTGCCATCCTCAGGGACGCGCCGATCCTCATCCTCGACGAGGCGACCTCAGCCCTCGATTCCGAGGTCGAGGCCGAGATCCTCTCGACCCTCTACGGGATCATGGAGGGCAAGACCGTCATCGCCATCGCCCACCGCCTCTCCACCATCGCCCGCATGGATCGCATCGTCGTGCTGGACCAGGGCCGCATCGCTGAATCCGGCACTCACGAGGCGTTGCTTGCCCAGGGCGGCATCTATGCCAGCCTCTGGGCCCGCCAGTCGGGCGGCTTCCTCGGGGTCGATGGCGCGGGGTGAGGGTGTCGTTGCACCTCCCCTCACTCACCCACCGACCGTCATCCCGACGAAGGCCGGACCCAGTAAACTCCGGCCCAGCGGCGTTTGCCGGGACAACGGCAACCTGAGACGAGCGCAGGGAAGTTCCGCTGAATAGGCAACCACCGGACCTTGCCCCAGCCCCTGTGAGTACTGCGTCCGGCTTTCGCCGGGATGACGGCCGGAGGTAGAGGGGTAGCCGGCAGTGAGAGCTGCGGCCGGTGGCCCGATAGGCCGCCTACATCGCCAGTGCCGGATACAGGTCGTCCCAGTTCGGATTGCGCTCGTGGATCAGCTTGATCTTCCAGGCCCGCCGCTATTCCTTCATCTGCTTCTCGCGCTCTCCGCGGTCCCATGCTCCTCGAACCACACCAGCCGGTGGACCTGGTAGCGCTCGGTGAATCCGGGCACCACGCCATCTCGATGCTCCGCAATGCGGGCGATCAGCCGGCTGGTGACGCCGATGTAGATCGTCCCGCCAATTCGGCTCGCCAGCATGTAGACGTAGAAGTGCTTTTCCGATATCGGCCCCGCCCTCCCGCGTATTCTACACGGGCGGCTACCGGCGTGCCTCAGTGGAAATGCGTAGGATCATGGCGGGGTAGCAATGCTGTGCCCCAAGATACCAACTCCCACGGAGCGTCATCCCGGCGCGCCGGGATGACGGCCGGTGGATAGGGATGATGGCCGGTGAATGGGGAAAGGCGGTGAGCGGAACGGCGGCCGGGGGCAGCGCCCCCTACTTCCCCAGCGTGCTCGGCCAGTCGCCGTGCAGGTCCTTGCCGCGGCCGGCGATTTCGAAGCCATGGGCGCCGAAGAAATCCCGCTGCCCCTGGATCAGGTTCGCCGTGCCCTGCCCCTGCCGGTAGCTGTCGAAATAGGCGAGCGCCGCCGAGAGGCAGATCAGCGGGAACTCGCCCGTGGCGCCGGCGGCGACCACCTTGCGGAGCGAGGGATGCGCGTCTTTCATCAGCGCCACGAAATCGGGCACCATCAGCAGGTTGGCGCTGTCGCCCTTGGCGTAGGCCGCCGCCATCTGGTCGAGAAAGCGCGACCGGATGATGCAGCCGGCGCGCCAGATCTTGGCGATGGTGGCGAGCGGCAGGTTCCAGCCGTTCTCCTCCGAGGCCCTGGCCATCACCGCAAAGCCCTGGGCATAGGAAACGATCTTCCCCGCCAGCAGCGCCAGCTCCAGCTCGCCGAGCGTGACCTCGGAGCGGCGGTCCTGGCGCCGGCCATAGACCGCCTCCGCCGCCAGCCGCTCGTCCTTGCGCGACGAGATCGAGCGGGCCGCCACCGCGCCTTCGATGGCCGTCGCCGGCACGCCCAGCTGCTGCGCTGCAATGGCCGACCAGACGCCGGTCCCCTTCTGCCCTGCTTTGTCGAGGATCAACTCCACCAGCGGCTTGCCGGTCTCCGGATCCACCGCCGCCAGCACGTGCCCGGTGATCTCGATCAGGTAGGAGTTGAGCTGCCCGCGATCCCACTCCTTGAACACTTCCGACGCCGCCAGAGGGTTCATGCCCAGTCCGTCGCGCATCACCCCGTACACTTCGGCGATCATCTGCATGTCGCCATACTCGATGCCGTTGTGGATGGTCTTGACGAAGTGCCCGGCCCCGCCCTCGCCGAGATAGGCGACGCAGGGCTCGCCGTTGAACTTGGCCGAGATGGCGGTGAGGATCGGCTCGGCATTGTGCCATTGCTCCTTCGAGCCGCCGACCATGATCGAGGGTCCATGCCGCGCCCCCTCCTCGCCCCCTGACACGCCGACGCCGAGATAGCCGATGCCCTTGGGCTGCAGATAGGCGAAGCGGCGCGCCGTGTCGGTATAGAGTGAGTTGCCGCATTCGAGGATGGCGTCGCCCTCCTCGAGCAGCGGCAGCAGCTGCTCGATGGTGTCGTCGACCGGCTGCCCGGCCTTCACCATGATGATCACCGAGCGCGGGCGCTTGATCGCCCGGATGAAGTTCGCAAGGTCCGCCTCCGGCACCACCTTCTCGCTCAGGCCCTGGTCCTTGGCGGTGGCCACGAACTCGTCGATCCGCGCCGCCGTGCGGTTGTGGACGGCGACCGTGTAGCCATTGTCGGCGATGTTGAGCGCGAGGTTCGAGCCCATCACGGCGAGGCCGATCAGGCCGATATCAGCAGACGACATTGCGGTTCCTCTGGTGTCGGGAAGCTTCGGGTTGCGACTTTCTGGCATGCGCGCCCGGCGAATGCCACCACAAACACCCCGCGGGCGGCCTCCGCGCGGCGGCCCGCCTTTCCATCCTTGCTCGTTCCCTCTAGTCTGTGCGCCGCGTCACAGCGGAGTCCAACGTCTTGCAATCACTGTCGCTCTTCAGCCTCGCCGGGAAGCGGGCGCTGGTCACCGGATCGAGCCGCGGCATCGGCTACGGCATCGCCGCAGCGCTGGCCGGCGCCGGCGCCGATCTCATCCTCAACGGCCGCGACCAGGAGGCACTCGGCATCGCCTGCGAGAAGCTTGCCGGCACCGGCGCCAGCGTGCGGGCGCTGGCCTTCGACGTCACCAGCGCCGACAGCGTCGGCGAAGCCATCGCCTTCGCCGAACGCGACATCGGCCCCATCGACATCCTCGTCAACAATGCCGGCATGCAGTTCCGCGCCCCGCTCGAGGAGTTTCCCGAGGACCGGTTCGAGCAGGTGATCGCCACCAACCTCACCTCCGTCTTCACCGTCGGCAAGGCCGTGGCCCGGGGCATGATCGACCGGGGCAGCGGCAAGATCATCAACATCTGCTCGATCATGAGCAACCTTGCCCGCCCCTCCATCGCCCCCTATGCGGCGAGCAAGGCCGCGGTCGCCAACCTCACCCGCGGCATGGCCACCGACTGGGCGAAGCACGGGCTGAACGTCAACGGCATCGCCCCCGGCTACATCCTCACCGAGCTGAACGAGGCGCTGATCAAGAACGAGGAGTTCAACAGCTGGGTCGAAAAGCGCACGCCGATGGGCCGCTGGGGCCAGCCCGAAGAATTGGGCGGCGCCGCCGTCTTCCTTGCCTCCGAAGCGTCACGCTTCGTCAATGGACACATCCTCTATGTCGACGGCGCCTTCACTGCCACGGTCTGAACTCCGGCCGGCCCGCATCATCATCGCCATGGGCGTCTCCTCGAGCGGCAAGAGCTCCGTCGGGGCGGCCATTGCGCGCCGCCTGCACGCGCCCTTCCTCGACGGCGACGGCTACCACCCCGAGGCCAATGTCGAAAAGATGCGCGCCGGCATCCCGCTCACCGACGAGGATCGCTGGCCCTGGCTCCAGGCCCTGGCGCTTGCCCTGCACGAGGCCGCGGCAAGCAAGGGCGTCGCTGTCGGCGCCTGTTCCGCCCTGCGCCGCGTCTACCGTGACTATCTCGTAGAGCGGGCGGGCGAGGAGATCCTGTTCGTGCACCTGCACGGGCCCAAGGAGGTGATCGCCGAACGCATCGCCCGGCGCCAGCACGAGTATATGCCGGCAAGTTTGCTCGACAGCCAGTTCGCGACGCTGGAGCTGCCGGCTCCCGGCGAGAACGTTCTGGCCCTGTCGGTGGTCGAACCCGTCGAGACCCTCGCCGACAAGGCTGTGAAAGCGGTCGGCCACCTGAAGAGCTTCAAGCGCAAGCAGTAGCCATCCGGTTGCGCCGCCGACGCCCGGCGCCTCGGCCCGGAATCCCATTCGTCTACCGGGGCCCCATCTCTCGTTCGTCCTCCCATCCCTCGGTCGTCATCCCCCGACTTGTTCGGGGGACCCAGCCGCGCGAAGTCTTTCGCGCGAAAGAACAGCTGCGCGCACTGGATGGCGCCCCTGGGTGGCCCGAACAAATCGGGCCATGACGGTGGCAGATGCAGCGCAGCGACCCCGACCCGCGCTACTCCACCGCCGGCTCCGGCCGGGTTGGGCCCTGACGGGCGGCAGTTGAGGTGCGATCGACTAGTGGCCGGCGGTCTCGGCTGCCGCAGCCTGCTCGAGTGCCGCCCGCCCCCGCCTGCGGCCGGCAAGCGCCACCAGCAGCGCCGCGCCCACCACCATCAGCGCCCCCGTGACCGTCAGCAGGTCGAGCGCCACCTCCAGGAACACGAGGTCGAACAGGAAGGCCCAGACGATGCCGGTATATTCGAACGGCGCCAGCACCGAAACCTGCGTCCGGGCGATCGCCTCCGACATCGCCACATGCGCCACGCCTCCCAGAAGGCCCGCCACGATCAGCAGCAGGAGCGCCGTCCCGCCAAGTTCGTTCCAGCCGAAGGGCGCGGTGCCAAGGCCGATCACCGCAGCGGCCAGCGCGAAGTAGAAGGCGATGCCGGACGCTGGCTCCGTCCGCGTCAGGTCCTTGACCTGGACCCGTGACAGCGCGCTGGTCGCCGCCATTGCGAGGCCCGCGGCAACGCCGATCAGCGCGCCCTCGCGCACTTCCGCCCCGAACAGCGACGGCAGCAGCATCACGACAATGCCGCCGAACCCCAGCACGACTCCCATGAAGACGCTGGCGCCGGGCCGCTCCCGCAGCAGCAGCATGGCTGCCGCAATGCTGAAGATCGGTGCCAGATAGCTCAGCGCAGTAGCCGGGCCGACGGACAGATAGGCGAGCGACGTGAAGGAGAAGAACATGGCGGCTGTGCCGAGCAGGCTCCGCACCAGGTGCTTGCCCGGCACCCGTGTCAGGAGTGCCCGCGGCAGCTCACCGCGCAGCCCCATGTAGAGGAGGATCGGCAGCAGTGCCACGGCACTGCGCCAGAACATCAGCTGCCCGATCGGTGCGACCTTCGCCGCCTCGTGCACGCAGGCCGACATCGCCGTGATGGCGACGATCGCCAGCGTCGCCAGCCACAGGGCCGCGGGAGTGTTTGCACGAGGCATGGGACCGTCCGCCGGATCGGACCGTGATGGTCCTGGCACTGCACCGGCGGTTAGCGCAATCGTCGTGTCCCCACAAGCCCTCGTCGCTTGCGGGTATTACGCGGGCCTGCTGCCCTCCCCTTCCCGGTGTAGCCGCCGGACGAAGTCGAGCATCAGCGACCCGGCCTCGGCTGCATGCGTTTCGAGCAGCATATGCCCCGCGTCGAAGATGTGGGCCTCCATCCTCGGCAGGTCCTGCATCCACGACAGGGTCTCCGGGAGATCGAAGAACGCATCATGCCTGCCCCAGAGCATCAGGGAAGGCGGCTGCCACCGCGCAAGGTACTCCTGGATGGCATCGAAGCGGGCGACGTAGTTCGCATACTCGGCGATGAGCGCGCGCTGCGTATCCATCCGGCCCGGCAGGCCCATTACCCGCCAGTCCTCTTCCCAACGACTGGGTGAGATCCGCGCCGCCACCTCCGCTGGGACACCGGCGACATACTGGTCGCGCGTCCCTTCGAGCGTCAGGTGCGCGGTCGCTGCCGCCTCGTTCTCCGGGCTTGGATGCGCCCAGTAGTCCAGCGTCCCCGCCCATTCCGGGCCGAAGCCCGTTCGATGAGCATTGGCGTTCTGGACAATCAGGCCGAGAACGCGCTCCGGCGCCTGCATCGCGATGTGAAAACCCACCGGAGCGCCGAAATCATGGAGGTAGATGTGGAGCGGGCCGATGTCCAGCCGGTCCAGCAGTTCGGAAGTCGCGCGGCCGAACGCGGCAAATGAGGCCGTCGGCAAGACATCGGATTCGCCGAAGCCGGGCAGATCGGGCGCGATCACATGCGCCGCCAGCGACAGCTGGGGCACGACCTCTCGGAACGTGCGCGCCGAGCTCGGAAATCCATGCAGCAGCAGCACGGCCGGCTTCGATGCCTCGCCTGCCGCGATGAAGGACAGCTCCGTGCCGCCGGAAAGATGAATGCGATGCCGGGTTGCCTGGGGCATGTCGGTACTCCTCTCCTGATCGTCGCCGGTGAGGAGGATCGAGCGCGTCGGAGGAATCTTTCCGTAATGGACGCGAGGGACACCCCCTCGTTCGCCATTAAAATCCGAATGCCAACTGCCCGTCCGGCGTTCCGGCGCGTTCCAGCGCGAGCATCCGCATCTTGGCCGTCACCCCGCCCGGTGCCGAAAAGCCGCCCGTCCGCCCGCCGGCCGCCAGCACCCGGTGGCAGGGAATGATCAGCGGGATCGGGTTATCGCCAAGTGCCCTGCCGACAGCTCGAGAAAGGTTGACGTCGCCCAGCCGCCGGGCGATGGCGCCATAGGTGGTGGTCTCGCCCCATCCGAGCCTGCGGATGTCGTCGTAGACCCGGCAGTTGAACGCCGGCACCCCGTCGAGGTCGAGCGCCACGCCGGCAAATGCCACCGGCTCGCCCTCCGCGTATTCGGCGATCGCCGCCGCCAGCACCGCATCGGCGTCCCCGGGCGACGCCCTATGCCGCAGGAACGCCTCTTCCGTGGCCGCCCGGTCGGCACCCGGCAGGGCCACCCGCGCCACGCCGCGCTCGGTCCAGCCGATGCCGATGGTCCCGATGGCAGTGTCGATGAGGCTATAGTACATCTTCCGAATCTAGCGCAGCATCGCCGCTCCTCCAACCGCATAGCGGAGACCTCCATGGCGCGCATTCTCGGCTATATCGCCTCCTCCCTCGACGGCTTCATCGCCGGCCCCGGCGAGTCGCTGCAATGGCTGTTCAAGCGCGGCGACGCCGAACTCGGCGAGCATCACTACGACCAGTTCATCAAACACATCCGCACCGTTGTCATGGGCCGCGCCACCTATGACTGGGTCGCCCGCGAGAGCAGCACCTGGCCCTATGGGGACCAGCGGGTGGTCGTCGTCACGTCGCGTCCCATCGACAATCCCAGCGGCCCGCTGGAGACGCGCACCGACGTCGATGCCTTGGTCGAGGAACTCCGCGGGCTGGACGATGGCGACGTCTGGATGCTGGGTGGCGGCAGGCTGCAGATGGCCTTCATGGAACGCGGTGCACTGGACGAGCTGGAGATCTACCTCGTCTCCTCCATTATCGGCGGCGGCTACCCGCTGTTTCCGCCGACCGGCTTCACGGCCTCGCCGACATTGCTGTCGGCGCAGTCCCTGGGCGGCGGCATGGCCCGCCTGCACTACCGCTTCGACTGAGGTTCACAGCGGCTCGGTATCGAGCACGATCTCCCACTGCTCGCCCAGCGCCATCTCCAGTTCCGAGACGACGAATGGCAGCAGCGCGTTGAACTCGTGCCGGTCACGCTCCGACAGCCGCCAAGCCTCGTCGCGCGGATTATCCCAATTGATCTGCCGGTCGTAGAGATCATTCAGCCGTCGCAGCCGCCGCACGATGTCGCTGGAGAAGCCCCAGAATTCGAGCTCGGTCGGGTGGCCGTCGATGAACAAGGGCGCAAGCCCATGGCTCACCATGCCGTAGTCCACGACGAGCTTGACCTGCCTCAAGGCCCCGGCTCCGCCGCGACAGTGGAGAAAGCACGCATGGTTGCCGCACCTGCTGATTCGCCTTCAGTCAGTATCGCGGCCCGGTGTGAGTCCCGCAATTTGTCCCCCAAGCAAGCTGTGAATAAGTTTAGGAATGCCCACCGGGGTCGTCACAATCCTAACCAAGTCATGCCAATTCCGATGCCGTAGCGGCGCTCAGCAGTCCTGGCGCCCGGCCCAGGCCTTCATGGCCGTAGACAGATAGGCGGCAAAGCCCGGCTCGATCTGCTCGTATCGGGCAACGAAGTCCGGGTGCCCGAGGTAGAGATCGGCCAGCCCGGCATAGGCTTCCGGTGGGCATGGCTGCCCCCAGCTGCCGGCGACCCAGTCCCGGTGCCGGCGCAGCAGCGGCCCGAGCGAGGGTGATTCCGCCGCGACGCCGCGGCGCAACCCCTCCGCCAGTCCCTGCTCGATACTCGCCAGTTCCGCCATGTGGGCCGCCTGCTCGGCAGCGTCCATCTGCGACATGCGCCGGCGGCTGGCGACGATGCGCTCCGGCATATCGCCGCCATAGCTGTCGACCAGCCACTGCTCGTATTCCGCCTGCTTCTCGGGCGACAATCCCTTGTACAAGTCTGCGTTTCGCATCTCGCGATCTCCCTTGATGCTGGCGATCGTGCGGTCGATCGTCCTCACAAGCCGGGAATAGCGCTCCGCCTCCGCCTGCAACCGCCGGCGCTGCTCCTCGAGTGTCGCCAGCCGGTCGAAGCCGGGTGCGTCGAGAATGGCGGCGATCTCCGCGAGTGGGATGTCCAGCTCCCGGTGGATGAGTATCTGCTGCAGCCGCAGCAGCTCCACCCGCCCGTAGTAGCGGTAGCGGTTGTTCCCGGTCAGCGCGGGCTTGAGCAGGCCGATCGCGTCATAGTGGTGCAGCGTGCGGACGGAGACTCCCGCCAGCTTCGCCAGTTCCTTGACCGTCAGCATTTTCATCGTCCGCGCCTCCGCAGGACGGTGCATAATCCC
Organism: Devosiaceae bacterium; assembly: GCA_035998685.1. GTDB lineage: Bacteria > Pseudomonadota > Alphaproteobacteria > Rhizobiales > Devosiaceae > Devosia_A. The sequence continues at coordinate 245,677 of DASYHK010000023.1, forward strand.
TCACGCCGCGTGAGGGTCAACAGCTGCGGGCAAGGCGCCGATCAGGCCTCGGGATACCGCCGGATCAGGTCGACAAACGCCGTCATCAGCTCCGCCACCTTCTCGAGGCTCTTCTCGTCGACCAGGCCGCTGTCGTCGAAGCGCTCGGAGGCGCGGTAGATCAGCACCTCCGAGGAGGCCAGCAGCGGCATCGCATTGTAGAAGCAGACGCTGCGCATATGGGCCTGCGCCCGGGCGGTGCCGGTGAGACTGGTGGAGGCGCCCATCACCGCCGCCGGCTTGCCGTAGAGCGGCCCCTCGCCCGTCGGGCGCGACAGCCAGTCGATGGCGTTCTTGAGCACGCCGGGAATGGAGTAGTTGTACTCCGGCGTGGCGAACAACACCGCCCGCGCCGGCTCGACCCGCTCACGCAGCCGCTGTACGCCCGGCGGCCAGCCCTCCTTCTCGAGGTCGGCATCGTAGAGCTCAACCCCATTCAACCGGATGATGTCTACCTCGACCCCGTCGGGCGCCGCAGCCTTGGCGGCTTCCAGGGCCATGGCATTGTAGGAGCCCTTCCTGAGGCTCCCGCAGATGGCGGCTATGCGGATGTTGTCGGACATGTCGAGTCTCTCCGTTGTTGGCCAACGGAGGGACACTTGCCGCGGTTCCGTAGTCAGTCCTCCTCCCGCGACGGAAACCCGCGGCGCCGTTTCGGCGTTCAGGATGACGAACAACCGGCGGAGCCCAGCTATGGCCACGACCATCGACATCGAACAACTGCTCGTCTGGGCCTTCCGCGACCAGGCAGTGGAAACCTCCTCCTATGCGGCCGAGGATGCGGTCACCGTCTACTGGGCTGTGCTCGCCCTGCCCGCCCCGCATTGCGACATCGTGCGATTCAGCGCCCGCAGCGGCGACGCGCCGCCCTGGCACGTCGACCCAGGCCCCGTGACGGTGCTGGCGGAGGTGCGGCAGGCGCGCGCGCGCTATCGCGAGTGGGTCCGGGCCCTCGCCGTGCTGCAGCGCGCCCTCGACGGCACCCTCCGCGAATTCCGGACCGTTGGGCCCGCCGCGCCCGAGCAGCCCTGGCTGTCGGATCGGCTCAGCGCCTGAATGGCCTCCCGCCGTGTGGGACGTTCCGAGGATTGCCGCAGCTAGACGCCCGGGGTTGGGCCATCAGGGACTGGCCTTCTACCGGTGAAATCGCGCGGCGGTGCTTGTGGGCGGCTAGTGGCTGATGTCCATTCCCTGCTGTCCGGCGGTGCGAAAGGCGTGCACAGCTTCACCGCGCGGCGACAGCCGGTAGCCGGTCTCGAGACTTATGATTAACCCGAGCGCCTTCAGTTTCCGCACGCGCGCCTTGAATGGCTGCTTCTCAGCGCCCGCTTCCGCTGCCAGCTCTTCGGCCCGCCTTCCCGGATTCGACGCGATGAGCGACAGAGTACCACCGGTCCAGGCGCCGCTGGTGGCATTGCCGTCCAGTCGCTCGAGAGCCGCCACCACGTCCTGCAGTTCCTGCGCGCTCAAGTCCCCGGTCTCGCTGAGCGCGTGCCGGGGATCCTCCCCGAGATAGCTGACCTCGATGCGGTGGAAAAGCGGGCCTTGCTTCATGGTGTCGAGCCAGCGGCGGAATCCGGCGACGTCCGACAAGCCGGCACGTTTCGCCTCTGCATCGGTGACGTCGTCCGGATCGACCTCGTCGACGCGGCCGATCTGCAGCAACCCGATGCTCGTCTTCAGCGTACCCCCCGCCTTCACCGATGGCCGCGTCCAGCGCCGGAACTGCAGGTCGATCTCGCCGCGCCTGATGGCTTCCAGAATTTCACGCTTGATCAACACGGCCTGCCTCCTGCTGTGGTACGGGCGGTGTGCACCCGCGTGGCGTGCCTGTTCCTTCTTCGCGAAGCGCCAGTCAATACGTCAGCCTCTAGATGTGCCGACCTCCGCTGTCGGGCCCAGCGGCAGCGCCTGGTCCGATCCTTCGCGGCTGGCGATGAGTACGCCCAGACCGTCCAGCAGGCGCTCGAGACCGAACTGAAAGGCACGGTCGGGGTCGCCCAGGCCGTAGAGTTCACCCACGACGGGGCCGACGCGATTGGCGACGGGATAGGGTGAAAAGTCGAGGGTCTCGAGAAACGGGGCGATGGTGTACCACCATTCATCGTCGCTCATGCCGGTGCGCTGCTTCACCTGGCTGGCGCGGGCGACATCGCGCACGGCGCCGTAGACGTAGTTGGTGATGAGGGTCACCGACATGTCCATTTCCACCTCATTCAGCCCCAGCCCATCGACCGCGCGCAGGATTGCTTCGTAGGCACGCATGGTATTCGGCCCCAGGACGGGTCTATGCGTGCCAACCTCCAGGGCCCAGGGATGGGCAAGGTAGAAGTCGCGAAACGCGGTGGCGACGAAGGTAATGTTGCTCCGCCATTCCGCGGGATCGAATTCGGGGTCGGCTGCGTCTTCCGGACCGGCGGCGATCGCGTCCAGCATGAGATCGATCAGCACCGCCTTGTCCGGAATGTGGGTGTAAAAGCTCATGGCCGAGATGCCGACGGCATCGGCCACGCGGCGGGTGGAGACCGCTGCGATCCCCTCACGGTCCGCGATCTCGACCGCAGCCGCGACGAGGTCCTGCAGCCTGACCTTGCTCTTGGGGCCGCGCTTCGGAGGCTCGGCCTTACCCCAGAGCAACTGCAGGCTCTTGAGTGGATCGCCCTTGCCGGAAATTTCCTCTGCCATTCCGCCTTCCAATAAGTCTTTACAGCGTACGTTGTTCCGATTAAACACTGTGCATTGTACGCAGTTTAGGCTGTGGGGCAGAAAATGTCGAGCGTGTCATCTTCGGCGCCGGTGACAGCACGTGCCCGCTGCCCGAGAGGCTGCCGCGTCTTGAGCGAGGAAAGCAATGATGATTCACGCCAGTGATTTGACGCGTTCTTTCAAGACCAAGGGCGGATCTGTGGAGGCAGTGCGGGGCCTGAGCCTCGAAGTGACCGAGGGTGAGCTGGTGGCCTTTCTGGGGCCCAACGGTGCCGGCAAGTCTACCTCGGTCCGCATGCTGACGACCTTGCTGCCGCCGACTTCGGGCACGGCAACGGTCGCCGGCTGCGACATCAGGGAGGACCCGGAGGGGGTGCGCCGCAACATCGGCTATGTCGGGCAAGGAAGCGGCGCCGGCCAATACTACAAGCTTCGCGATGAACTGCTGACGCAGGGCGCCGCCATGCGCATGGATCCCGCCGCGGCCCGCAAGCGAGCCGATGACTTGATCGGCATGCTGGAGCTGACCGGCATGGAAGACCGGATCGGCACAACGCTCTCGGGCGGCCAGAAGCGGCGGCTGGACGTCGCACTGGGACTGATGCACAGCCCCCGCCTGTTGTTCCTCGACGAACCATCTACGGGTCTCGATCCGCACAGCCGGGCCAATCTCTGGGATCATGTGCTGCGGCTCAGGCGTGATACCGGCATGACCATCTTTCTCACCACGCACTACTTGGACGAGGCCGACACCATGGCCGAGCGGGTGATGGTGATGGACCACGGGCAGCTCATCGCCGACGACAGTCCGGCGCGTCTCAAGGCCGATCTGGCCGGCGACCGGATCACCATCGGCCTGGCCAACAGCGACAAGGTCGTTGCCGCCGAGCTGGCGCAGAACCTGCCGCAGGCCCGGGATGTGATGGTCGAAGATTGCAGCGTCGTCGTGACGGTACGCGAGGGCGAGGCCCTGCTTCCGGAGTTCATCCGCCGCCTGCATGAGAAGGGGGTGGATGTCGCCACCGCCTCCGTCCGCCGCCCGACGCTCGACGATGTCTTTCTCAGCCTCACTGGCCGGTCGCTGCGCGAAGCGCAGGCGGCAGTTGCTTGAAGGAGTAACACGATGGACTTCCTCTACGACGTCAGGACCTCGTTCGTTCGGGAGATGAGGCCGCTGGTTTCGGGGTGGGTCTGGCTCGCCTTCGGCCTCGTGCAGCCGTTGCTTTATATCGGCCTGTTCGTGCCGCTACTGGGTGACGTCGGCATCGAGGGCGCGTCGCCGCTGCAATGGTTCATTCCCGGAATGATGGTGATGCTGACCCTCTTCGGTACGGCCATGGTGGGCTGGAGCCTGACCGAGGAACTGCTCTCGGGCGTGCTGGAGCGTTTCCTCGCCACGCCGATGAGTCGGCCGGCGATCCTGATGGGCCGGGCACTCAAGGAGATGTTCCCGCTGTTCTTCCAGGCCGTGGTGATGATCGTCATCGCCGTGCCCTTCGGCCTGCAGCTCTTTCCGGTGCCGATGCTTTATGGCCTCATCCTGCTCGGCCTCTTTGGCGTGGGCGTGGCGGCGCTTTCCTACGCCCTGGCCATCGCCGCCAAGAACAACACCTCGCTGTTCTACATGGTGAGCCAGTCGGTAGCCCTGCCGCTGATGCTGCTCGGTGGGGTTCTGCTGCCGCTCGAAAGCGGGCCGAACTGGCTCTATATCGCCTCACGCTTCAACCCGCTGACCTATGTCGTCGACGCGGAGCGCGCCCTGTTCATGGGCGAGCTGTTCAGCCCCGGCATTCTCCATGGCACGCTGGTCGTCCTGGTTGTGCTCGTCATTGGTCTCGCCATCGGTGCGGCCGCAATCCGGCAGGCCTCGATCTAGGGGAGCTGATCAATGGCTTTGAACCACATCAATCTCACGGTAAGTGACGCGGCCAAAGCGGCATCGTTCCTCACGACCTATTTCGGCATGCGCCGGATGGGCCAGCGGGGGCGCAACATGATCTTTCTCAGCGATGAGAACCGCATGGTCCTCGCCCTCATGAAAGGCAAGGACGCAGTATACCCGGGGAACTTCCACATCGGCTTCATCCAGCCCGACCGGGCAGCCGTCGATGCCATCTACCAGCGGCTGGTGGCCGCGAACATCCCCGTTGATCCGCCAGACGAACACCACGGCTATACCTTCTACGTGCAGGCTCCGGGGGGGTTCACCGTCGAATGTCTCGCCTGACGGGCCTTTCAGTTACGGGAGACAGCCGCGGTCTGCCGACTCGAGATACCTGCGCGACCGTCGAGTATAGCGGCCGAAACGGCGCCATGCGCTCAGCCGGTGGTTCCGCCATCGCCACCTGTCGTCCGCTCGCCAGGGTAGATCTCAGCCAGCACGCGGACGATCTCAGCCATCCTGGCGACCAGTTCGGGTGGCCCGACCACCTCGGCGCTGGTACCGAAGCGCAAGATTTCCAGAGCCGCGTGGTCGACGGAGCCGACGGACAGGGTGACGCTTCGCCACCCACGTTCGTCAGCCTCGGCGGATATGACAGCCCCGGCACGCACGTAAGGCGGCAAGAAATCGTCCATGATCCCGACGCCCCAGGGCGAGAGTTTGATCTCCGCCCGGTTGGGATGAAGTCCGGCTTCATAGCGTCGAGCGCTCTCCGTCCAATACGCCTCGAGATCGAAGGCCTTTGGATAATCGAAGCGGTTTTCAAGCACCTTCAGCGTCCTGATGCGGGAGATGCGGTAGGTGCGGGCGCCGCCTTCATCCTGCGCAACGAGATACCAGACACCGCCCTTGAGGACGACGCCCAGCGGTTCGACCTCTCGATCCCTTTCTGCCTCCCTGCTCTGGTAGCACATGACGATCGGCCGTTCGTTCCAGACGGCGTCGGCAATGAGCGGCAGGTGCTCCAGGCTCTCGCCCTCCGCGAACCAGGCTGTTGCATCGAGGTGGAACCGTGCGTGCGTCGCACCAGCCCGCAGCGCTGCCGGCAAGGCGGCAAGGAGCTTCTTGCGCGCGCTGGCGGCGACGGGACCCATGCCAAGATCCGCTGCCTGCCGCGCAAGTCCCGTCAGAAACAACGCTTCGGCCTCCGCTTCGGAAAGGCCGTTCAGGCGAACCCTGTAGCCGTCCAGAAGACGGTAGCCGCCGCTGCTGCCTCGCTCACTGTAAACCGGGACACCAGCGGCACTCAGTGCGTCCACGTCCCGGTAGATTGTTCTGAGGGACACCTCGCACTCGTCAGCGAGAGCCTGAGCCGTGACGCGCCCTTTCGCTTGCAGTGTCGTGAGGATCGAGAGGAGGCGACTGGCACGCATGAAGGAGCATAACCCAACCTGACACAAGCTGACAGGTACGGCGGACTACGGTGCTGCTGTTGCGACAAGCGCGAAGGCGAAACCATGTCACTAGCCACCACAACCATCATCATAGGAGTGCTCTTCACCATGACCGCAGGCCTTGCTTCAGCCGCCAGCGCCGACGACCCCGCCCTGCAGATCGTCAATCCCAAGACGCTCCACGATCCTTCGCCCAACGGCTACAGCACCGTGGTCATCACTCCACCCAATGCCAGAACCGCCTATGTTTCCGGGATAGGCGGCCAGGACAGGAGCGGCAACCTGTCGCCGGATTTCTCGGCACAGGTCGCACAGGCCTACGCTAATCTTGGTGCCGCGCTGGAGGGCATCGGTGCCACGCCTGATCAGGTCGCGAAGCTGACGGTTTTCGTCGTGGATCACGACATGTCCAAGCTGGGCGTGCTGACAAGAAGTGTCGTTGAAATCTTCGGCGACAGGCTTCCGGCGCAGACACTGGTTCCGGTGCCGAAGCTGGCCATCGACGCCATGCTGTTCGAAGTCGAGGCGATCGTGGCTCTCGATTGATCTCCTGGAGAGACATCAACGCGTCGACCGCCGCACCTGACCATTCGCGCCGATCGGTGCGCATGGTGGGAAACCGGCCCCCGCCGACACGAGATGCCCCCCCGCGCCTCTGCGCTGGTGCCGGATGAGGGGTGTACGGATCGCACACCCCACCTTCAGCCCTAGAAGAGGCTGTCTTCGTCGTAGAACTTGACGACATTGTCGGCGGTAATGATCGGCGATGGCAGCGCTGTGTCCTTCTCCGGCACCGCACCCGCGAGGATCGCCATCAGCCGATGGAAGCCGGCCCGTCCAATCTGGTCCGAGTTGTTGAGGCCGGTGGCCGCGTAATTGCTGCCCTCCTCCATGATCGCGGCCAGCGCACCCTTCTCGCCATCGACGGACGTGATGAAGATCTGGTCGGTCAGCCCCGCGTCGGCGATGGCCTTCTGCGCCCCGAGACACATGGAGTCGTTCTCGCAGAACACCGCGTCCAGGTCGTTGTGCTGGGCCAGCAGGTCCTCCATCTGCGTGAAGCCGCCATCGGCACTCCAGTTGCCCCAGTCCGACGCCACGACCACTTCGATGTTGGTGCCTTCCAGCTTGCTCTGCACGCCCTCCGAGCGGTTCGACCCGATGGTATTGTCGGCCGGGCCGCCGCGAATGATGCCGACCTTGCCGCCCTCCTCGCCCAGCCGCTCGACGATGTAATCGCCGATGCCCTCGCCGATGGCGCGATTGTCCGGCCCGACCCAGCTCGTATAGTCGCCGCCCTTGAGCAGCCGGTCGACCATGACCACCGGCACGCCCGCCATGTTGATGGCCTCGATGGCAGCCGGCGCCGCTTCGATCCAGGCACCGGAGACGATCAGGCCCTGCACCCCCTGGTTGAGCAGATCATCGACGTCTGAGGTGAGCTTCTCGACGTCGCCATTGGCATCGGTCGACAGGATCTCGACATTGGAATAGGCGCTGGCGGCGTCCTTCACCGCCGCGTCCATGCCGACGAAATAGGCGCAGCACAGCGACAGGTTCACCATGCCGATCTTGATGGTTTCCTGTGCCGTCGCGGCACCGGAGATCAACATCGCGGTCGTGCCCGCAAGGCACACCGCCTTCAGTCTGTTCCAGATGGTCACCGTAGTCCTCCTTGTGCATACGCCCGGATGAGTCCAGGCGTTTTGGTTCAGGCCTTTTTCCGCCGGGCGAGGACCGCCACGAGGATGATCAGCCCCTTGAGAAGCTGCTGGTAGTAGGAGTCGACGTTGAACAGGTTCAGCACATTGTCGACGACCGCGAGCGCGATCACCCCGCCCAGAACGCCGATCGCCGTGCCGCCGCCGCCGCCGAGCAGGCCGCCGCCAATGACCACCGCGGCGATCGCGTCGAGTTCGTAGCCGACGCCGACACTGGGCTGGGCGATGCCGAGGCGGCTCGCCAGCAGTACCCCGGCAATGGCGGCAAACAGCCCGCTGGCGACGTAGGCGAAGATGATGTGGCGCCCGACATTGACGCCCGCCAGCCGCACCGCCTCCTTGTTGACGCCGATGGCAAAGGCGAGGCGGCCGGAAACCGCATGGTTCAGGTAGAACCAGACCATCGGCACGGCGAGCGCGAAGAGGATGAACGTCACCGGCACGGGGCCGATGAAGGCGCCCCCCAGGAGGCCGCGGAACGCTTCGTCGACCGGATAGCGCGGCGTGTTTGCATAGACGTAGACGAGGCCGCGGACCGACCCCATCGTCGCCAGCGTGACGATGAAGGGCTGCAGGTTGTAGCGGGCGATCAGGAAACCATTGATCCAGCCGATAACGACACCCGAACCCAGTGCGAGCAGGATGGCAGCCGAGAAGTGCATCTGCTCCTGGAGCCCGGTGGCCAGCAGACCGGCCAGGGCGAGCACCGATCCGACGCTCAGATCGATGCCGCCCGTGCGGACGACCATCAGCATGCCCAAGGACAGGAAGCCGTTGGTAACGAGCTGCCGCGAGACATTGACCATGTTGCGCTGCGTGAGAAAGGCTTCGGACGCGAGCGACGCGAATACGATCAGCGCCAGAATGGCGGCGGCAAAGATCAGGTCGGCTCGCGAGAAGCGCTGCCAAGCCGGCAGTTGAGTCGCGGTTGGTGAGGCCTCGCTCATTGCAGGCGCTCCGATCCCTGGTGCAGCGTGAGCCCTGCGGCATGCGCGAACACCACCTCCGGGTTGAAACCACTCGGCTCGAGCTCGGCGACCAGCCGGCCCTCCCGCATGACGAGCAGCCGGTCGGAAAGGCCGAGCACCTCCGGCATCTCCGAGGAAATGAGCAAGACGGCCGCCCCGGCGGCGGCGAGGTCGGCAATCATCTGATAGATCTCGACTTTGGTTGCGATATCGACACCGCGCGTCGGCTCGTCGAAGATGAAGAGCTTGGTGCCCTCCACCAGCATCCACTTGGCCAGCACGACCTTCTGCTGGTTTCCCCCGGAGAGTTGACGCACCGGCTGGGCGGTATTGCGGAGCCGGATCGAAAGCTCCCGAACCTTCTGATCGACCATGCGCTTCCGAGCGGTCCCGTCGATGACGCCGGCGCGGGACGTGCGGCGATAGCTCGCGAGCATCGCGTTGTCGGCCACACTGGCATCCAGCGCGAGACCGTCGCCCTTGCGGTCTTCCGTGATCATCGCCATCCCGGCACGTACGGCCGCCGCCGGGTTGGTGATGCGCGCCGCTGCGCCTTCCAGCCGGACCTCGCCGCTTGTCCACGCCTCGCTGCCGAACACGGCCTTCGCGAGTTCGGTGCGCCCCGATCCGACCAGGCCGAACATGCCGACGATCTCGCCCGCGTGGACCGTTAAATCGATACCCTCGAAGGTGTGGCCGTCGCAGAGCTGCTCGATCTCGAGCACGGCATGTCCTGGCGTCCGGTTGCGTTCCGGGTAAATCGCCTCGAGCGGGCGGCCCACCATGGCCGTAATCAGCTCTGCCTGGGTCAGCGTGCCGACCTCCCCCTGCAACACGCTCTGCCCGTCCTTGAGCACCACGACCTCGTCGGCGATCTCGAAGATCTCCTCCAGCCTGTGGGAGATGTAGATGACGGTGGCACCAGAACGGGCGAGCTCCCGCACCTTGGCGAACAGCCTGTCGGTTTCCGACGCCGAGAGCACCGCCGTCGGCTCGTCGAGGATGAGGATTCTCGGCTCCGTCACCAGCGCCTTTGCGATCTCCACGACCTGCTGCCGCGGGACGCTCAGGCTGCGGACCAGCGCTTGCGGATCGATGTCTGGAAACCCGAAGCCGGCAAGGGTAGCGCCGGCGATACGGTTGACCTCCCGCCAGTCGACCTGGAACGGCAGCCCGCGCGTCGGCATACGCCCAAGCAGGACGTTCTCGCCGACGCTCAGATGCGGCAGCAGGCTGAGCTCCTGGTAGACGATGCGGATTCCAAGCGACAGTGCATCGGCGGGGCGCGCGATCCGAGCCGGCTCGCCGTCCAGCAGCACCTCGCCACCGTCCGGCTGGATGGCCCCGGAGAGCACGCGCATCAGGGTCGACTTGCCGGCGCCGTTTTCGCCGACCAGGGCGAGAACACGCCCCGCCGCCACCGAGAAGGAGATGTCGCGAATCGCGGGATTGCCGTCGAAGCTCTTCTTGATGTGCCTGACGGTCAGCTCGGGCATCAGACATTGCCCCCGAAGATTTCGTGGAGCAGAAGCGTCTTGTCCTTCGTCATCTCGTGCAACGTGTCGTGAATGCCCTCGCGCCCGTTGCCCGACCCCTTGTTGCCGCCGAAGGGCAGCGTCTCGACGCGCACGGCGGTCGTGTGGTTGATGATCACGGTGCCCACGTCGAGCACCTCATAGGCGCGCATGACCTTGCGAAGATCATTGGTGAAGACCGCCGCCTGCAGCCCGAACGGGCTGTCGTTGGCGAGACTGAGCGCTGCCTCGAAATCATCGTAAGGGATCAGCGGCAGCACCGGGCCGAAGGTCTCTTCCGCGAATGCCGGCGTACCGGGCTCGATACGCGTGAGGATGGTGGGTGCAAAGAAATTGTCCCTGCGCGTACCGCCGGCGACGATGGCCGCACCATCGGCGACCGCCGCCTTGACCTGGGCCTCGACGCGCTCTGCACCACGCCGGTTGATGAGCGGGCCGACATCGGTCGCGGGATCCATGGGATCACCGACCGTGAGCTGCCGGGTTCGGTCCGACACCGCTTCGAGCAGGCGGTCGTAGACGCTGGAGTGGGCGAGGACCCGTTTTACCGCGCAGCAGATCTGGCCGTTCCCGGAGGTAAAGCGGCCGGCGATCAGGGCCTCTGCGGTCGCCGCGATGTCGGCATCGTCGCAAATGATGGTCGCATCATTGCCCCCGAGCTCCAGGTGCACCTTGGTCAGGTTCTGTGCGGCGACCTCGAGGATGCGGCGGCCGGCGGCGGTGGAGCCGGTCATGGCGATCATCTGCACGCCTGCTGAGCGGACCAGCGCCTCGCCGACGTCGCGGCCGCCGGTCAGCACCTGGTGCGCCGCCGGCGGCAGGCCTTCTTCCTCCAGATAGCGGGCGATTTCTATGATGGCGAGCGGACAGTCCTCGGGGGTTTTCGTGATGACGGCGTTGCCGGCAGCCAGCCCGCCCGCGACCTTGTGGCTCCAGAGTTCCACTGGATAGTTGAACGGCACGATGGCGGCGATCACCCCGAGCGGTTGGCGCATGGTGATTGCCAGCGACTTCTCGCGGCCGGGGATCGTGTGGAGCGGGAAGGTCTTCCCGAACACGCGCTTGGCCTCCTCGGCATAGCCCCGAAAGATGCGCGCGGCGACGCCCACTTCGCTGGTCGTTTCGCCGATCCGCTTGCCGTTCTCCCGGCAGAGCAGGATCCCGAGTTCGGTCTGGTTGGCCTCGATGCGGCGCGCCACGGCCTCGAGGATCTCGTAACGCCGCCAGGCAGGCATCGCCGCCATCGCCTTTGCTCCGCGTTGCGCGGCGTCTACGGCGCGCTCGACATCTTCGGCCGTGGCACGCGGAACCGTCCCGATCTCCTCATTGGTGGCCGGGTTGAGGACCGGGTCGACACTGCCGTCCGAGGCGGCGGTCCACTTCCCTTCGATCAGCATCTTCATCTGCAATCATCCCCCCGCTGTGGATCGCAGCTGGCCCCCTGACCCGGTTCACTCGTCGACCTTTCGGGCACCGCTCCATCCGACGAACCAATTCCGACCACTAGGCATTGACCGTGCGCAACGCGGGAGCAATCGGGCTGAGGAGCCGCCCTTCGCGGCTCCCACGCAGCGAAAGCCGTTCCGGTCGGCATGTCCGGCCCATAACCCCTGCTCACGACCACACCACGCGCAGCCCAAAGTGTCGAGCAATTGATCCGTCCGACTTCCGGATCATAAGAACCATTTTAGATCGCTTGCAACCTATTTGTTGGAGCTGACGACGTGCTGCTCGCCGGGCCCAACCGCGATCGCACCGCTGATAATCCTCGCCGCCGCACTCCTCAGATGCTGGATGGCGACCAATGGCGGCACCATCACTCGAATATCGCGCGCTGCGTTCGATCACGGACAGGCTTTTGGTACGGGGCAAGGCGCGTTCGCGTGGGCATGCCCTGGCACGCTCATGCGGTGCAACAGGTACGACGGTTTCGCGATCTAAGTGGTGCGGGCGGTGGGACAGCGGGCCACAGGGCCCGGAAAACTGGGCCAGACGGCCCGCCATGACTGAGCGAACGCTCGCATCAGGTCCCGGTTAAAAGCGAAGAACAAGGATCGGCTGTCGCCGATCGATACCGCTTGATGCACCCTCACGGTCTGGCACCGGCAGCGTCACAAAGGGAACCGTGTGAATGGGGCTTCGCTTGCCAACCGGCCGCTTCGCGCCCTTATTTCGACCGTTGAGTTAGGTGCGCAGATGTCTCAAATGTCACCATCCAGCGATAAATATAACGGACTGAACTCGGCACTCATCGCATCGAGCCGCCCAGCGCCGGATGCTGATTTTCAGGTGCCCCTTTCCTGCAGGAACTGTGCTATGGCAACCTCATTCCCTCTGCAAGGACTGTGCGCGGACGCCTGCCCCGCTGCTCATGTACTCGGCCTTATGCCCCTTAAACCGTGAAACGTCGATGGTCACAATAAAGCAGATCGCCAACGCGGTGGGTGTGTCGCCCGCCACCGTCTCACGCGTGCTAAATTTCGACGCCTCGCTGTCAGTCACACCGCAGAAGCGGCAGGCCATCATCGAGACTGCCGAGGCGCTCAATTACCTCACGCCGAGAAACCGGCGGCGCAACCCGCCCAACGGCATGCACAAGGTGGCGATGGTCCACTTCCTGCGCCCCGAGCAGGAACTGGCCGACCCCTACTATGTGGGGCTGAGGCTGGGTATCGAAAGCCGTTGCCACGCCAAGAAGATCGAGACCGTCAAAGTCTATCACAATAACCGCTTGCCGGACGTCAACCTGCTCCAGGAAGCTTCGGGGGCCATAGCCGTGGGTCGGCACGACGAGGACGAGATCGCCTGGCTGGAGCAGAACTGCAAGCATGTGGTCTTCGCCGATTTCTCTCCCGCCTCGGACCGTTTCGACAGCGTGCAGGCCGATCTAGGACTGGCGATGCGCAAGCTTTTGCTGGCGCTCACTGGCATGGGCTACAAGCGCATCGGCTTCGTGGGCTGGGACGATGTCTATAACGGCGTCAGGCGCGCACAACCCGAAATGCGATGCCGGGTCTATATGGAATGGATGCGCGAGGCCGGCCGGTTCGACGAACGGTTGTGCCGTACAGAGGAGAATACCGAGCAGTCCGGCTACCGGCTGACCCGGGCCCTTCTGGAGGAATCCAATCCGCCCGACTGCCTGATCACCTGCAATGACAACATGGCGGTGGGCGCTTATCGCGCCATTCACGAAAAGGGCCTGTCCATTCCCGGCGATGTGGCAGTCGCGAGCTTCAACGACATTTCCGTGGCGCAGTTCCTCAACCCGCCCCTATCGACGGTGCGGCTACCCTTCGAGGAGATCGGAGAGGCTGCGGTCGAGCTGCTTCTCGAGCGCTCGCGCGGCCGCACGCTGGCCAAGCGGCTGACCCTGGCCTCGACGCTGATCTGGCGGGGAAGCACCCGTACGCCCGAAGAGCAGAACTGAGGCCCACGTCCGGCGCGGCAGTGATGGAAGCCTAAGCCTTTGAGCTCACTACAGTAGTTCCCGTCTAGGTCAATGTACTAAAAATTTACTGAATTATTGCGCTCCTCCTGCAATGCAGCTAACAATCTATGATCGGGGCGGGAGGGGACCCGCTCGGGATACTCTGGGAGGAGACATCATGGTTCGTAACTCGCCTGCCTTGCGCTGGACGCTCGGCGCCACCCTGACCGGTATCAGCATGCTGGCCGCCACCTCGGCCCTCGCCGCGACGGTCACCGTGTGGGCCTGGGACCCCAATTTCAACGGTGCTACGATGGAAGCGGCCGCTGATCGCTTCCAGGAGACGCATCCGGACTTCGAGCTCGACGTCGTCATCTTCGAGCGCGAAGGCCTCGAGCAGAAGCTTCAGGCGCAGCTGGCCTCGGGCGTCACCGACGGCCTGCCGGATATCGTGCTGATCGAGGACTACAGCGCACAGAAGTTCCTGCTTTCCTATCCCGGCGCCTTCGAACCGCTGGGCGAGCACATCGATATGAGCAAGTTCGCCCAGTACAAGGTCGACATTTCGTCCGTCGATGGCACGGCCTATTCGCTGCCCTTCGACTCCGGGGTGACGGGCTGGTTCTATCGCACCGACATTCTCGCGGAAGCCGGATACAGCCACGAAGACCTAGTGGACATCACCTGGGACGAAGTGCTGGAAATCGCCGATAAGGTTTACGAGGAAACGGGCATTCCGCTCATGTCCGTGGGCGTCGATAGCGCCACGGTCACCCGGCATATGATGCAGGGCGCCGGCAGCTGGTATTTCGACGCGGATGGCAACCCCAATCTGGTCGGCAATCCCGTCTTCGCCGAGGCCGTGGAGACGTATGGCGAACTGCTGCGCTCCGACGCCATCGACAAGTCCAATGGCTGGAACGACTATACCGGCGCCTTCCTGGCGGGTGACGTGGCCTCCGTCGTCTCCGGCGTGTGGATGACGGCAACCGTGAAGTCCAATCCCGAGCTGGCCGGCAATTGGGGCGTCGCGCCGGTGCCGCGTCTCGATGTCGAGGGGGCCACCAATGCCTCCAACACGGGCGGGTCGAGCTGGTATGTCCTGTCGTCTGCTCCTCAGAAGGAGCTCGCCATCGAGTTCCTCGATGAAATCTGGGGCGGCGACATCGACTTCTATCAGGAGATCCTGGTCAATCAGGGTGCGTTTGGCTCCCTGCTCGCCGCACGTGAAGGACCGGCTTTCCAGGCCAGCGACGAATTCTTCGGCGGCCAGCCGGTTTGGGCCAATTTCTCGACCTGGATGTCGCAAATTCCGGGCGTCAACTACGGCATCTTTTCGTACGAAGCGGACAACGCCATTCAGGCCTCCATTCCGGACCTGACGGAGGGTACCAAACCCACCGAGGAGATTGTCGAGGACATCAACAATCAGGTGAACCAACTCGTCATGTAAGCTGAGGCCTGCGGGGCAAAAGCACCCGCAGGCGCCCATTTCGGTGACGGCTGCGCCCGCGCTGCCGTTGCCCCTCGGTTCCAGTACGGGTGAAGCACATGGCCATGGCCGGAACGGGTGAGAAGCGCGGGCTTTTCTCCGACAACGACATAGAGCGCCGCGAGCAGATCAATGGCTGGCTGTTCGTCATGCCCGCCCTGGTGCTGGTCGGCATCTTCATGATCTATCCGATCCTGTGGTCGCTGTGGATGAGCTTCCAGGTTGGCCGCGGGATGAATCTCAGCTTCGGCGGGCTCTCCAACATCATTCGGCTTACGCAGGACCCCATCCTGCTCCGGGCGCTGTTCAACACCTTCATATTCCTGCTGGTGCAGGTCCCGATCATGCTAACGCTGGCGCTCATATTCGCGTCGGCTCTCAACAATCCTCGGCTCCTGGGGCGCGGCTTTTTCCGAACGGCCATCTTCCTGCCCTGTGTGACATCGCTGGTCGCCTATTCGGTTTTGTTCAAGTCGATGTTCGCCGAGGATGGCGTGATCAACGACTTCCTGCTCTGGGCACATCTGATCGGCGAGCCGATACCTTGGCTGCTCGACCCATTCTGGGCCCGCATCGTCATCATCTCCGCGATCACCTGGCGCTGGACCGGGTACAACATGATCTTCTATCTGGCCGCCCTGCAGAATATCGACCGCTCGATCTACGAGGCGGCGCGCATCGACGGCGTGCCCGCGTGGGCCCGGTTCATCCACATCACCGTGCCCCTGCTCAAGCCGGTGATTCTGTTCACCTCCGTGATTTCCACCATCGGGACGCTGCAGCTGTTCGATGAGATCATGAACATCACCAATGGCGGCAACCCAGCAGATTCTACGCTCACCCTGTCGGTCTATATCTACAATCTCACCTTCCGCTTCATGCCCAGCTTCGGCTATGCGGCGACGGTCTCCTACGTGATCGTGATCCTGGTCGGGATCCTCAGCTATCTGCAGTTTCTGGCAGCACGGGACCGCCGTGCATGACCGACAGTACCACAAGCCTCGGCATGTCCTCGACGCGGATCAGCAACCGCAACTGGACCGGGCTCGTCTCGAACGTCATCACCTATCTCCTGCTGTCGCTGGCCGCCTTCATCTCGATCTTCCCGTTCATATGGATGATCATCGGGGCAACCAATTCGTCGGCGGATATCATCACCGGCAAGGCCACCTTTGGAACTCGATTCATCGAGAATGTCGCCAATTTCCTCGAGCAGGTGGATGTGGTGCGCATCACCTTCAATTCCCTGCTCATCGCCGGGGCAGGAACAGTCGCGACGCTGCTGGTCACATCGCTCGCGGGCTATGGTTTCGAGATCTTCCGGTCCCGGTTTCGCGACCGCATCTTCGCCGGCATGCTGCTGATGCTCTCCATCCCCTTCGCGGCGCTGATGATCCCGCTTTTCGTAATGATGGCGGGCGCCGGGCTGATAAACACCTATCAGGCAGTGATCCTGCCCACGGTCGCCTGGATCTTCATGATCTTTTACTTCCGGCAGGCCAGCAAGGCCTTCCCGACAGAATTGCGCGACGCCGCCAAGATTGATGGCCTGAAGGAATGGCAGATCTTCGCCTTCGTCTATTTCCCGGTCATGCGCTCGACCTATGCGGCGGCGGCCATCATCGCCTTCATGCAGCACTGGAACAATTATCTATGGCCGCTCATCGTATTGCAGACCAATGACATGATGACGGTGACGCTGGTGGTCGCGACGCTCAATTCCGCCTACACGCCGGATTTCGGCGTCATCATGGTCTCGGCGATCTTCGCCACCCTGCCCACCCTGATCATCTTCTTCGTATTGCAGCGGCTCTTTGTTCAGGGCCTGCTCGGTTCAGTCAAATAGGGGCTTCTCGCGTGCGCGAACTGATAGACTTCAACGATGGCTGGCTGTTCGAGGGCGAGAATAGGGTTCGCCTTCCTCACAGCGCCGTCGAGCTGCCTTACAATTATTTCGACGAGACGAGCTATCAGCGTGTCTTTACCTACGAGAAAACCTTTGAAGCACGCCCCGAATGGGACAGCCAGGAAGTTGCGCTGGTCTTCGATGGCGCCATGGCCAATGCCGAGGTCAGGCTCAACGGCGAGGTCGTGGGCGGGCACGCCGATGGCTATACGCCCTTCGAGGTGCGCCTGACGGACAAGCTCAATGGGGCCGAGAACACGATCAACGTGAAGATCGACGGCAGCGAGAACCCGCAGATTCCGCCCTTCGGGGGGATGATCGACTACCTCACCTATGCCGGCATCTACCGCGAAGTCTGGCTGAAGGTCACGCCGCCTGTCTCCATCGCCAATTTGAAGATCGAGACGCCGGACGTGCTCGAAGCGCAAAAATCCGTGAGCGCACGGATCTCGATCGCCAATCCACGCAGGATTGCGTGCAGCGGCTCGGTCTCGGCCGTGCTGCGAGATGCGACAGGCAGGGAGATTGGCCGCGCCAGTGCCGAGATCGACGGAGCGGAGCTTCACCTCAGGCTGGACGGGCTCGAGGGCATCGCGCTTTGGGACATCGACGAACCCGCGCTCTATACGCTCGATCTTGAGCTAAAAACCGACAGCGGCAGCGATTTCGTATCTACACGGTTCGGCTTTCGGGAGGCACGCTTTGGGACCGATGGCTTCTGGCTCAATGGTCGGCAGCTCAAGCTGCGAGGACTCAACCGGCATCAGTCCTTCCCCTATGCCGGCTATGCCATGGGCAGGGCGGCGCAGGAACGCGATGCCGAGATCCTGAAGAACGAACTCAAGCTCAACATGGTGCGTACCTCGCACTACCCGCAGTCGGTATACTTTCTCGAACGCTGCGACGAACTCGGGCTGCTGGTCTTCGAGGAGATTCCGGGCTGGCAACATATCGGCGGCGAGGAGTGGAAGCAGCAGGCCATCGCCAATGTGTGCGCGATGATCGAGCGCGACTGGAATCACCCATCCATCGTCATCTGGGGCGTTCGGATCAACGAATCCGCGGACGATCATGATTTCTATGCCGAGACGAACAGGCTGGCGCATGAGCTCGATGCCACCCGCGATACGGGCGGTGTGCGCTGCATCACCGATAGCGAACTGCTCGAAGACGTCTACACCATGAACGACTTCATTCTCGGCAATGAGGAGCTGGGCGGCAATCGCCCGCGCACACCACTCCGGCCGCAGCAGGAGGTGACAGGGCTCGACCGGGTGGTCCCCTACATGATCACCGAATATGGCGGTCACATGTACCCCACCAAGTCCTTCGACCAGGAACAGCGCCAGGCCGAGCATGTGCTGCGCCATCTCGAGGTTCTGAACGCGGCCTATGGCGATCCTCAGATCGCGGGAGCCATCGGCTGGTGCGCGTTCGACTACAATACGCACAAGGATTTCGGCTCCGGCGACCGCATCTGCCATCACGGGGTGATTGACATGTTCCGCGAGCCCAAATTCGCCGCCTTCGCCTATGCCAGCCAGTGCGACCCGGAAGACGGTGTGGTCCTCGCACCCGTCACCTACTGGGCGCGGGGCGAGCGCAATATCGGCGGCATTCTGCCTCTCATGATCCTGACCAATTGCGACGAGGTGGAATTACGATACGGTGACAATCCGCCCAAGCGTGTCAGCCCAGACAGGCAGCGCTTCCCGCACCTGCCGCACCCGCCGGTCGTAGTGGACAACCGGCATGTCACCGAAGCAGACCTGGGAGAATGGGGCTGGGTCTGGCAAAACGGAACGATTGCGGGCTTCGTCGATGGCAGGAAGGTGGCAGAGAAGCGCTTCGTCGCCGATCCGGTGCCGACGCGTCTGGAGGTTGTGGCCGATGCGGAGCAACTCGGCATTCATGACGAGGTGCGCGTGATGGTGCGGTTGCTCGACCAGGCGGACAACAAGCTGCCCTTCCTGTTCGAGCCGGTGACGATCTCGGTATCGGGCTCGGCCGAACTCATCGGGCCCGACATCGTGCCGCTGCGCGGAGGATCAGCGGGGTTCTGGGTCAGGAGCACCAGGGCCGGTGGGATCGAGGTGCGCGTGAGCCATGTGCGCACCGAAGCGGCGGTCGTGAAGATGGTTGTGCGGAGTGAGGAGGGAGACGTCCATGAGCGGCGTGCGTCTTAAGGGCATCCGGAAATCCTTCGGCGCCGTGGAGGTGATCAGAGGCGTCGATCTGGACATCAAGCCCCGGGAGTTCGTCGTCTTCGTTGGTCCCTCGGGCTGCGGCAAGTCGACTCTGTTGCGCATCATCGCGGGATTGGAGACGGTCTCGGGGGGCGAGATCCATATCGGTGATGCGCTGGTGAACAATGTCGACCCTTCTAGGCGCGGCATCGCCATGGTGTTCCAGTCCTACGCACTCTATCCGCACATGACGGTGCGGCAGAACATGGGGTTCGCGCTGCGCTATGCCGGGGTGCCGAAGGACGAGATCGAGAAACAGGTTCTCGAGGCGGCGCGGATCCTCGAACTCGAGCAGCTGCTTGATCGCCGCCCCAAGGAGCTTTCGGGCGGTCAACGCCAGCGCGTCGCGATAGGGCGTGCGATCGTTCGGCACCCCGAGGTGTTCCTGTTCGACGAACCGCTTTCCAATCTCGATGCCGAACTGCGCGTGCATATGCGCATCGAAATTGCGCGGCTGCACAAGGAGCTCAACGCCACGATCATCTATGTGACCCATGATCAGGTCGAGGCGATGACGCTGGCCGACAAGATCGTGGTTCTGCGCGATGGCGTGATCGAACAGGTGGGCACACCGCTTCAGCTCTATGACGATCCGGCCAACCAGTTCGTCGCCGGCTTCATCGGCTCGCCGAAGATGAATTTTGTGTCCGGGGTGGTCGATGGAGATGTGCTGCGTTTGACCGACTATGGCGGGCAGTCAATCCCGCTCGGCACGCTGTCCCGCAAGCTCGAAGATGGTAAGACCCTTGTCGCCGGTCTCAGGCCCGAACACTTCAATCCTGGCGGCAAAGCAAAGCTCGCCGTGACCGCCGAGATTGTCGAGCATCTGGGCGGCGAGACCTTCGTTTACGCCGGGCATGGCGGACGGGAAGTGCTGACGGTCCGGGTGCAGGAGGGCCGCGACTTCAAGACAGGCGACAAATTCGAGGCGGAATTCGACCCGAGCCGGCTGCTGTTTTTCGATGCGGACGGGCACCGGCTGCTCTGAGCACTATTCCGGAAGTGCAAGCGGCGATCAAAACGCCAGAGACCGCACAACATCGAGGCCGGCGACCTTCACCCTCTCCTCGGCGGGAATTGGCTTGGTCCCCCTACGCTTTACTTGCAGCGTAACGATTGCTGATCAAATGGCTGCCGTGCGCAGACATCGGCTTAGGGCCGAGGTCAGCGGCATTCCCTATGACCTGGCCAATCTCCGCCGTCCCGAAACGGGATTTCAGCCACTCGACATGCCGCTCGCGTCTGGCGAGATGCGCCTGCTTTACAGCTTCATCCCATTCCTCGGCGGGCTCGCTCAAATCCAAAATCGAACGAGAAGGGGTGATAGCGGCGTCTGCCGCGATCCGACCGCGATTGGTGCCGCTGATGGTTATATAGACCGCCCTCGAGGTCTGCGATCCTCACGCGGTTGATCCCTGTCTCCTTCATACCCTTTACATAGCACGGTTGCCGAGGATAGCTCGGGCAGAAAAACAAGTGACGCGGTGGGCAATGCTTATCGGAGCCTGAGCCGCAGATTCGGCGGAAAGTCCGCCGAAACCGAGCCTGAGGACGCCGTCGCCGTACTCTAGCATGGTGCTTATGGTGCCGGTGCAGGCGCACCCGTGCGGCGTGTCTTCCCCGCCGGCTTCTTCTCACCGCCATCATCGGCAGACTTGTTCTGCGGCTCACGCATCACAAGCCGGCCATCGCGGGAAGGAAATGCGTCGAGGGTGAGATTGAAGCCCTTGCCGTCCCGGTTGGCAAAGGCCGCGCCGACGCGCAGCCATCGTGCGTTCTGATCGTCACCAGCCACGACGAAGATCTCATGTGTTGGACGTTGCTTTTCAGATTCGTTGGACAAATTGCCTCCTGTGTCGGTGAGTGAGAGCGCCGCTAGAGCGGCGGCACATGGAAAGCATTTGCCCCGAGAGCGGCAACGCGAACAGCCCGAGTAGTACTTATGGCGTTACCGCCTGCGCCGGCCAAAGCCTTTAGGCCGTGGTGCCCAGTGATCCCGCCGGCAGCGCCGCCGCCGGCGACGGATGCGGGGGCTGAGCGCCCATTGCGGCTCTGTTGAACCGCATCGTGAGAGGGCATGTGGGGAACGTGTCATCGGAGCAAGTTTGGCGGCGACGGGTTAGACGCATCAAGATGGTTGCCCCCGTATGCTCGTTCACCCGGTGCATTACCTCGCATCGCGCAGGGTATAATCTCCGCAGTTCGTGCGTCGAATAGCGGCCCTAATCTCCGCAAGGGAAGGAGTGCCATCACCAAGATGGCCCAGGGGGTGGACAGGCCGCAGGTACCCGTAGCAGCTTATGATGCTGGCAGGCGCGAACTCAGGTTTTCTAACTTTCGCGTATCTGAGATACGGAAAAGTTGGAATTTCTTGAACGTCGTAGTGCGACGTGCGAAGGCTGCGGGCGAGCGCGTTGCCGACGCCTACAGAGGACAACTTGGCCCGTGGGACGATCTCGAGTGGGGCATGATCAACGGTAAGCTCTCCTCATTGCGATGGGCGCTCGGCGATGAGTGGGATTTTCTGGACACCTGAGGCGGCGAGGTCAGCGCCGCACCTGGCGCTCATGTCATATGGCCGCTGCAGGTTGGTGCGGGCGGTGGGACTCGAACCCACACGAGGTTACCCTCAACGGATTTTCGTACCTGCTACGGTTTTCACCGCCGCATCGAGCTTCCTCGAAGCGTTTGGGGTCTGGACTATCCCTTCACCTTAGCCGTTCGGCCGTAGGTGCTGCCCGTCTAGTCTCTACACCTTCCACCGGTTCCGATGGCTTGGCTCGGGATCACCATCTGACAGGCTTCCCCGAGTTTGGGCAGTTCTGCACCTGGGGTTTCCCCCGGGGCACTCAAATCACGTCTTAAGTCCGTTGCGTCTACCATTCCGCCACGCCCGCGCAGATTTACTATACCCATCATTGGACCGCTCGGTAAGAACAAAGTGATCTTTTAATCCAATGGGTTGGGGGAGAACGCCAATACGGCTAGAGGCGGTAGAGCCAAGTGGAGTCAAGAACGATCGGATACGCTTGAACGACGGGCGCTCCGCCACGGACCTGAAGTCCCGTATGTCTACCATTCCATCACGCCCGCGTCGGTTTCCTCTCCCACAGCAGCGTCGAAAACTCAACGATTGGCGCCCTGCGGAAAGCCTGACCGGAGCTGGCAGTGTTTGTACGCTACTGAGGAGCGTCATTCACGGAGACCGCCCATGCAGTATCTCGACCGCTACCCCCTCGTCGTCACCGAAGCCTTCCCCGCCTGCCGCGACTTCTGGGTGCGCCACCTCGGCTTTTCGGTGGTGTTCGAAAACGACTGGTTCGTCTACCTGCAGGCCGAGGGCGCCAGCATGGGGTTCATGTCCCCGGACCATCCGTCCGCCCCTCCCGGCCCCGAGCCCTACGCCGCCGGCATCAGCATGGAATTGGAAGTCGGCGATGCGGAAGCCGCGCTCGCGAAAGTGCGGGCCAGCGGTCGTGAGCCCGACTACCCGCTGACCGACGAGGCCTTCGGACAGCGCCGCTTCAGCCTGCGCGACCCGTCGGGGCTCTGGATCAACATCGTGCAGCAGCTGGCGCTACCGGAGTAATCTCAGTCGGTGCCGCCTGAGATCGGTGCCGCATAGGCAACATCGAGATCCCAGGGGAAATAGATCCAGGTGTCCTGGCTCACTTCGGTGATGAAGGTGTCTACCATCTCGCGGCCCTTGGGCTTGGCATAGACGGTGGCGAAATGGGCGCCGGGCAGCATCTCCCGCACCACGCGGGCGGTGGCGCCGGTGTCGACGAGGTCGTCGACGATCAGCACCTTGCCGCCACCCTTGGCCATCGCGAGGATGTCATCGGAGATGGCCTTGAGGACCCGGACATTGCCTTGGTTCTGGTGGTCGTAGCTCTTCACCGATACGCTTTCGACGACCCGGATGTTGAGTTCGCGGGCGACGATTGTCGCCGGCACCAAGCCGCCACGGGCGATGGCGACGACGGCGTCGAACGGCCCCATGCCGGTCAGCCGCCACGCCAGCGCCCGGCTGTCGCGATGGAACTGGTCCCAGGTGACGGGAAAGGATTTCTGCGAACTCTGGGTCACGTCGGAATAATCTCCAGTTGTCCGGGGCCGGCGGCCCCGCTGCGTCAATAGGCTACCGGGGTTGCGTCCTGTGCGTCGGGAACACCGGCCGCGCGGTGCACCTCGGCCACCATGGCCCGAACCCGCTCGGCCGCCGCCGTCAGCCGCGCCTCGTCCGGGGATCGGAGGACCAGTTCGGTCATCACGAAGTTCTGCCCCATCTGCGGATAGCTCCCCATCCGCACGTCGGGAAACTCCTCCTGCAGGCGCCCCAGCGGCCCGCCGATGGCGCCCTCCCCGACCCTGCACTGGATGCTGGTGGAGTGGATCTTGCGCCCGCCCTGCAGCGTCGGCGCGATCGCCTCGAGCATGGCCTGCATGATCACCGGCACTCCGGCCATCACATGGACATTGGCAATCCGGAACCCCGGCGCGGCGCTGACCGAATTGATGATCAGCGACGCGCCCTCCGGAATCCGCGCCATCCGGAGCCGCGCTTCCGTCACCTCGGTGCCGGTCGACTTCCAGCGCGCTTCCAGCAGGGCCCGCGCTTCCGGATTGATCGGCAGCGCCACGCCGAAGGCCCGGGCGATGGCATCGGCGGTGATGTCGTCGTGGGTGGGCCCGATCCCGCCGGTCGTGAAGACGTAGGTATAGCGCTCGCGCAGCGCATTTACCGCCTCGATAATGGCGTCCGTGTCGTCGGACACCACACGCACTTCCCGCAGCTCGATGGCGAGGTCGGTGCAGAACTGGGCGGTCGCTGCGATGTTGACGTCGCGGGTCCGGCCGGAGAGGATTTCGTCGCCGATCACCAGCAGGCCGGCAGTGACGGTTTCTGGCGATGGCATGGCGCGACCACGGTTGGCGAGAGTCCAGTGCACATGCCCTTGCTCCGCCGAAAGGTCAAGCAAGCCGGCCCTTTTGTCACAGCCAAAGCGGCGCCGCGACCGCTGTCGGTATTTTTGCCCTCGGCCCCGACCCTTCCAATCTCACAGCCGCCATACTACTTTGGCGTCAGCTGCGGAGCATTTCATGATCACCTATGTCGACGCCGAAACCAAGAGCCGCCGGACCTCGGGCGTCATTCCCATTCACGGGGAAGCCGGGTTCGCGGGGATGCGCAAGGCCGGGCGGCTGACCGCCGAAGCCCTCGACCTGCTGGTCGACGAGGTCCGGCCCGGCGTCACCACGGCGGCCCTCGACCGCCTCGCCTATGAATTCGCGCGCGACCATGGTGCCGTGCCCGCAACGCTGTTTTACAAGGGCTACCGCCACTCCACCTGCACCTCGATCAACCACGTCGTCTGCCACGGCATTCCCGAGGAGCGGCCGCTGCGCGAAGGCGACATCGTCAACATCGACCTGACCCTGATCGTCGACGGCTGGTACGGGGATTCCTCGCGCATGTTCCCCGTCGGCGAGATCAGCCGCAAGGCGGAGCGGCTGATCGAGGTCACCTATGAGAGCCTCGCCGCGGGCATCGACGCCGCCCGCCCCGGCAATACCACCGGCGACATCGGCGCGGCGATCCAGAGCCATGCGGAAGCCGAACGGACCAGTGTCGTCCGCGATTTCGTCGGCCATGGCGTCGGTCAGCTCTTCCACGACGAGCCCAACATCATGCATTTCGGCACTCCCGGCACCGGGGTGCCGCTGAAGCCGGGAATGATCTTCACCATTGAGCCGATGATCAATCTCGGGCGCCCGCATGTGAAGATCCTCGCCGATGGCTGGACCGCCGTCACCCGCGACCGCACCCTGTCGGCCCAGTGCGAGCACTCGATCGGCATCACCGAGACCGGCTGCGAGATCTTCACCGCCTCGCCGCGCGGGCTCTTCAACCCGCTCGACGCCCGCCGCTAGCTGTATGACCGCAGCGTCCAGACCACCCGAGGATGGTTTGGCCGAGGCGCCCCTGCCCCACCATCTCGGACACCGCCAGCGCGCCCGCGAGCGGTTCCTGCAGGTGGGTGGTGACGCCCTCCAGGACTACGAGTTGCTGGAGCTGGTGCTCCACATGCTGATCCCGCGCAGGGACACCAAGACCATCGCCAAGGACCTGCTGGCGCGCTTCGGCAGCTTCTCCGGCACCCTCGCCGCGCCTGCCGCCCGCATCGCCGAGGTCGACGGCGTGACCGAGACCACCGGCACCAACCTCAAGATCATCCAAGCCGCCGCCCAGCGCTTCGCCCGCGACCGCGTCTCGCGGCAACTGCCGATCCTCGGCTCCTGGTCGGCGTTGATCGACTACTGCCATTCCGCCATGGCCTTCGAGGAGGTGGAGCAGTTCCGCATCCTCTTCCTCGACAAGAAGAACCGGCTGATCGCCGACGAGGTGCAGCAGACCGGCACCGTGGACCACACGCCGGTCTACCCGCGCGAGGTGATCAAGCGCACCCTCGAGCTCGGTGCCACGGCGCTGATCCTCGTGCACAACCACCCTTCCGGAGACCCGGCGCCCTCCTCGGCCGATGTGCAGATGACGCGCCAGATCAGCGATATCGCGAAGCCGCTCGGCGTCACCGTGCATGACCACATCATCATTGGCCGCAACGGCCACGCCTCGCTGCGGGCGCTGAAGCTGATCTGAGGCTAGCGGGCGCCGCGGGCGAGCGCCGGCGCTGCCGAGCGCAGCGACTTGACCAGCCGCAGCAGCGTCGGGTTGGTCTTGATGCGCAGCCGCTGCACCTGCCAGTTGCGGTGCAGCCAGCCGGCGACGGCGCCGCGCATGGACAGCGCCAGATAGTGCTGGCGCAACGGCAGTTGCAGGTTGCACCAGTGCCGCTTCTCGTCGGTGAAGCCGGCGCCCATGTCGAACACCCGGATGCCCTCGTCGAACACCTTCTGCATGACCCGCAGCAGGCACTGCTTGCCCGGCGATCCGCCCTGGATGGCGGCATCCTCGCTCATCGACGAGATCAGGCAGAACATGCGGTCGCCAATGACGATGTTGTAGCGCACCGCCACCACGGCGCCGTCGAGGCGCAGCACGTGCAGCCTCACCGGCAGCCCCGAGTCCGGCGTCACGGTGGCGTCGTAGAAGCGTCGGACGTCGCCGACGAACGGATCGGCAATACCCAGCCGCCGGAAACGCTCGGCGCGCTGCCGGAACATCCGCTCGAGCACGGCGCCGGCCTCGGCCCCGGGTGCCAGTTCCTCGAAAGTGACCGCACCGAGAGCCTCCAGCCGCTCACCCTGCTGCCGGTCATGCTTGCGGCGCGACTTGTTGCGCTGGGTGCTGTTCGCTTCCTCCCAGCTGCCGAAGGCGGCGCGATAGAGAGTATCGCCGGCGATGGTCGTGCCGAGCTCGGCGAAGATGTCATTGCCGTCGACCTCGCACACCGGCACCGCAGGCAGGTGGAGCAGGTCGGCGTCCGCCGCCGCCAGCATCCGCTGCCAGAGCCGCCGGCGCCCGTCCGGACCGAGACGCGCCAGCCGCGCCGGATCCACCAGCGGCGCATTGCAGCCGACATGGCAGCCCGGGAACCACGACAGCACCGCGATGCCCCCCACCTTCCGGCGGCGGAGCGGCAGCAGCGCGATCGCCACCCCGCCCAGTTCCGCGACGATATAGAGCTGATCCTGCTCGGGGACCCGCTGGGTCGCGACCCATAGCCTGGTAAAGGCGTAGCTCTGTCCTGGCGACAGCACGCCATCGGCCTCGAACTGCTGCCAGGCCGGTGCCACATCCTCGATCCGCCTGCTGACGACGATGGCAGGCGCGATGTCGCCAACCGCCGCCGCCGCCGCGACCGGTAAAAGTTCTGCCTCGGCGCCGGCTCCCCCGAGCACGCTCCCCTCCGCCATCAAGACCCCCTGAACCGTGATGAACCGACTGCAGACGCTGCTGCTGCTTGATCACATAACCGCGATCGGCGCCTGTCGGTGACTCATAATGCCCGCAAAGTTAATGCCGTGATTAGCCGAAGCTCTGCAGCACCGGGAAGGTCTCGAGGAACCAATAGGAGATGCGGGTGAACTGGCCGGTAAGAAACAGCAGCCCGGTGAGCACCAGCAGACCGCCCATGATCTTCTCGATGGTACCGAGGTGCTTCTTGAACCCATCGAAGAAGGTGAGGAACGGCCCGATGGCGACGCCAGCGAGCAGGAAGGGTACACCGAGCCCGAGCGAATAGACCGCCAGCAGCCCTGCCCCGTCCATCGCCGTGTCGCGGCTCGCCGCCACGGCGAGGATAGCCGCCAGCACCGGTCCGATGCAGGGCGTCCAGCCCACGGCGAAAGCGAGTCCGAGCAGAAAACCGCCGGCTGGCCCGCTGGCGACGCCCGGACCCTGGTGCCGCAGCTGCCGGTCGAGCAGGCCGATGCGATAGACGCCGAGGAAGTGCAGGCCCATGCCGATGATGAACAGTCCCGCGATCGGCGTGATCACCGGCAGCGCCTGCCGGAATGCCTGGCCGAATGCGGTGGCGGTAGCGCCGAAGGTGATGAAGACCAGCGAGAAGCCGAGGATGAAGAAGAGCGAGGTAAAGACGCTGCGCTGCCAGACCACGCCGGCGGTGGTGCCGTCGGCCCGCAGCTGCTCGAAGCTCGCCCCGCTCATATAGGTGAGGTACGGCGGTACCAGCGGCAGCACGCAGGGGCTGAGAAAGCTCAGCACCCCCGCCCCGAACACCAGCGGAAACGAAAACCCGTCCATCGCGCCTCCAGACCGCCACTAGTTACGTGGCCCGCTCCGGGCGCGCAATGCGCCCTCCTGCCGCTCCCTCGCTTGTGAAGTTCGGCCTCGGCTCGCCCTGCCCCCACCATCGTCATCGGCCGCAACTGCAACTGCAACCGCAACGCCAACTGTTACCCCCCTCATCCGGAACCCGCTCCCTCGGCGCCCCAAAGTCCAGGAATCTGTACCAGCACTCCCCTTGTAGCCGGACCCGCCGAAGGGGTAAGGACCTCCGTGTTCAGCGCCGCCAAGAGGACGCCATGCCGACCCGACCCCTCCGCATTGCCCCCTCGATCCTCTCGGCGGATTTCTCCCGCCTCGGCGAGGAGATCAAAGCCATCGACGAGGGCGGTGCCGACTACATCCATGTCGACGTCATGGACGGCCATTTCGCCCCCAACCTTACCATCGGTCCGCTGGTGGTCTCGGCGCTGCGGCCGCTGACGGCGAAGGTGATCGACTGCCACCTGATGATCGCGCCGGCTGATCCCTATATTGCCGCCTTCGCCCGCGCCGGCGCCGACATCATCACCGTCCATGCCGAGGCCGGTCCGCACCTGCACCGCTCACTGCAGGCCATCCGCGCCGAGGGCAAGCGCGCCGGCGTTGCCATAAATCCCGCGACGCCGGTGTCGGTACTCGAGCATGTGATTGATGAGGTCGACCTCATTCTGGTCATGAGCGTGAATCCGGGATTTGGCGGTCAGGCCTTCATCCCGGACAGCCTCGGCAAGGTTCGCCAGGTCAGTGGCCTCGTCGCCGGGCGCAACATCGAGATCGAGGTGGATGGCGGCATCAGCGTAGAGAATGCCGGCAAACTTGCCGCCGCCGGTGCCACCGTCCTCGTGGCCGGCACCTCGGTCTTCGCCGGCAACGACGCAGCGACCTACGCCGCCCGCATTGCTGCCCTCCGCAACGCCGGGGCCAGCATCGATGCCTAGCTCCGGCCCTGCCGGGCTCAGCCACATGACCTTCGTCGTTGCCGACCTTGATGCCATGGAGGAGATCCTGGTGTCGGTGCTGGGGGCAAAGAAGGTCTATGACAGCGGCAGCGACACCTTCTCGCTATCCGAGGAGCGCTTCTTCGAGCTCGGCGATGCGCGGCTGTGGGTGGCGATCATGAAGGGCGAGGCGCTGCCGGCGCGGACCTATAATCACATCGCCTTCGCAGTCGACGAGGCCGAACTGGACGACTATCGCGCACGCATCCTGGCCCTCGGCCTCGAGCTGCGGGAGGGCCGGTCCCGGGTCGAGGGTGAAGGCCGTTCGCTCTATTTCTACGACCGCGACAACCACCTGTTCGAGCTCCATACCGGCACCCTCGAGCAGCGCCTCACCCGCTATGCCCGCGGCCGCCAGCCGCAATCGATGTCGCAAGAAACAGGCAGAGAGCCATGATTCCCCGCTATTCCCGCCCCGAGATGGTCGCCATCTGGTCGCCCGAGACGCGTTTCCGCATCTGGTTCGAGATCGAGGCCCACGCGACCACCGCCCTTGCACAACTGGGCGTGGTGCCGAAGGAAGCGGCGGCGGTGATCTGGGAGAAGGGCAAGGCTGCCACCTTCGATGTGGCGCGCATCGACGAGATCGAGCGCACCACCAGGCACGACGTCATCGCCTTCCTCACGCACCTCGCCGAGATCGTCGGGCCGGAGGCGCGCTTCGTGCACCAGGGCATGACCTCTTCGGACGTGCTCGACACCTGCCTTTCGGTGCAGCTGACCCGTGCCGCCGACCTGCTGCTGTCCGATCTCGAAGGGCTGCTGGCGACGCTGGAGAAGCGTGCGCGGGAGCAAAAATACACCATCACCATAGGCCGCAGCCACGGCATCCACGCCGAGCCGACGACCTTCGGCGTCAAGCTGGCGCAGGCGCATGCGGAATTCCGCCGCAACCATGAGCGGCTTCTGAACGCCCGGAAGGAGATCGCCGTCTGCGCCATCTCCGGCGCCATCGGCACCTTCGCCAATATCGACCCGCGGGTCGAAGCCTATGTGGCGGAGCAGCTGGGGCTCGCGGTGGAGCCGGTCTCGACACAGGTGATCCCGCGAGACCGCCACGCCATATTCTTTGCGACCCTCGGCGTCATCGCGTCCTCGGTCGAACGGCTGGCCACGGAGATCCGGCACCTGCAGCGCACCGAGGTCCTGGAGGCGGAGGAATACTTCTCGCCGGGTCAGAAGGGCTCCTCGGCCATGCCGCACAAGCGCAACCCCGTGCTCACCGAGAACCTCACGGGCCTCGCCCGGCTGGTCCGGGGTATGGTGACGCCGGCGCTGGAAAACGTCGCCCTCTGGCACGAGCGCGACATCTCGCATTCCTCGGTGGAGCGGATGATCGGGCCGGATGCCACGGTCACCCTCGATTTCGCCCTCGCACGGCTTACCGGCGTGGTCGAGAAGCTCGTGGTCTATCCCGACAACATGCGCCGCAACCTCGATCTCCTGGGTGGGCTACACAACTCCCAGCGCGTGCTGCTGGCGTTGACCCAGGCGGGGATGAGCCGCGAGGACGCCTATGCGGCAGTGCAGCGCAACGCCATGCAGGTGTGGGAGGCGAGCGGCGACCGCGCCGGCCTGTTTGCCGCAAAGCTGAAAGCCGACCCGGAGGTCGCGGGGAAGCTGTCCGGCGCGGATATCGACGCCATGTTCGATGACTTCTACCACCTGAAGCACGTCGACTCGATCTTTGAGCGGGTCTTCGGCTCCGACCCATGAGCGCGCTCGTCTATGCCCGCGACGCCGGCGTCACGGTCGAGGAGTACATCGACGTCGTCGGCAACAGCACGCTGGGGGCGACCCGGCCGCTCGCCGACCCCGACCGCGTGGCGGCGATGCTGTCCGGCGCCGACCTCATCGTCACCGCCCGGATCGACGGCCGTTGCGTGGGCCTCGCCCGCTGCCTCACCGACTTCGCCTGGGTCGCCTATTGCGGCGACCTTGCCGTACACGGCGATTTCCAGGGGCGCGGGATCGGAAGGGAACTGTTGCGCCACTGCCGCGAGGAACTGGGGGACGGCGTGGGCATTGCCCTCCTGTCGGTGCCCGAGGCGGTCGGATTCTACGAGCGGAGCGCTCATGAGGTCGGCTTCCGGGCTTACCCCCATGCCTTTTTCATGAACCGGACACGCGGCACGTGAAGATTTCCGAAGTCGATATCCTGCTACTGCCCGACCTCGGAGGCGCCGCGCCCGGCCACTGGCTGCACCGCTGGGCCGACCGCTTCGGCAATGGCCGTATGGTCGAGCAAGAGGACGAATCCCGTCCGAAGCGGGCCGAGTGGCTGAAGGCCATCCAGCACGAGATCATGATGTCGACCCGGCCGGTGGTGCTGGTGGCGCACGGGCTGGCGGTATCGGCCGTGGTGCATGTGGCGCAGCGGCTGGTCGACACCAAGGTCCGCGGCGCCTTCCTCGTAGCGCCGCCCGATCACGAGAAAGGCGACCTGCCGCCGGTGGCCCGGGAGTTCGGCAACGTCCCGCGGGACCCCCTGCCCTTTCCTTCGATGCTGGTCGCCTCGACCGACGACCGCGGCTGCTCGGTCGACAGTGCCGTGGATCTCGCCACGGCCTGGGGGGCCGAGCTTCACCTCGCCCGCAACGCCGGACATATCGACCTGGACTCCGGGCACGGACCGTGGCCGGAGGGCCTGCTGATCTTTACCCGGCTGATGCAGCGCCTGCGCTGAGCGCTCAGCCTTCCGCGAGGACTTGGTCGCGCGCCGTCTGCGTGAGTTCTAGCATCTTCTGGCGAATCGCATCGTCGCTGATCGAGCTGCCCTTGGCCTTGAGATCGGCCGCTACCTTGCGGAAGACATCCTCGTCTCCGGCTTCCTCGAAATCGGCAGCCACCACCTCGGATGCGTATTCCTTTGCCTGCTCGCCGCTCAGGCCCATCTGCTCGGCTGCCCACATCCCGAAGAGCTTGTTGCGCCGCGCCTCGGCCTTGAACCGCAGCTCCGCGTCGTGGGCGAACTTGGCTTCCTGACCTTTTTTGCGATCGTCGAATCCGGCCATTGAATGCTCTCCCCGGGTGGTGATTGGCTGGCGGCAAGCGCCTTGGATGCGTTGGACATAAGCTGGAATCTGCACCAAATCAACGCCCGCGCCGGCGCCAACTGCCGCACCCCGCCCCGCCCTGGGCGCTGCCGTGAAAGAGCTTGCATTGTCGGACGGTTCTGGCGCATGAAACCCGCCAATTCCACCCCACATCGACGGACGGCAGTAATTCATATGAATCGCAGGCGGAAAATCTATGAGGGCAAGGCCAAGATTCTGTACGAGGGCCCCGAACCGGGCACCCTGGTCCAGTATTTCAAGGACGACGCCACCGCCGGCAACGGCGCCCGCCACGAGGTAATCGACGGCAAGGGCGTCCTCAACAACCGCATCTCTGAGTTCATCTTCACCAAGCTCAACGGGCTCGGCATACCCACCCACTTCCTGCGCCGCGTGAACATGCGCGAACAGCTGATCAAGGAAGTGGAGATCATCCCGCTCGAGATCATCGTCCGCAACGTCGCCGCCGGCTCGCTGGTGAAGCGGCTGGGGCTGGAGCCGGGCACGCAGCTGCCCCGCTCGATCATTGAGTTCTGCTACAAGGACGACGCCCTCAACGACCCGATGGTCTCCGAGGAGCACATCACCGCCTTCGGTTGGGCGACCCCGGCCGAGCTCGACGACATCATGTCGCTCGCCGTGCGGGTGAACGACTTTCTTACCGGCCTCTTCATGGGTGTTGGCATCCAGCTGGTCGACTTCAAGATCGAGTGCGGCCGGCTGTATGAAGGCGACATGATGCGAATCGTTCTCGCCGACGAGATCTCACCCGACAATTGCCGGCTGTGGGACATCAAGACCCGGAACAAGCTCGACAAGGACCGCTTCCGCGAGAACCTCGGCGGCCTGGTCGATGCCTATCGCGAAGTCGCCCAGCGGCTGGGCATCCTGGTCGAAGCCGATAACGCGTTGACCACCGGACCGCGACTCGTGCAATGACTGCCACGCGCTGCCGCAACGGCCGCGCCCCTGCCGGGAATCCCAGATGAAAGCCCGCGTCACCGTCACCCTCAAACCTGGCGTCCTCGACCCTCAGGGCCAGGCCATCCAGGGCTCGCTGCGCGGCCTCGGCTTCAGCGGCGTGGGGGGCATACGCCAGGGCAAGATCTTCGACGTCGACCTGGATGTGGCCGACGCGACACAGGCGGAATCCGAACTGCGGGAAATGTGCGAGAAGCTGCTGGCGAACACCGTCATCGAAGACTACAGCATCGAAATCACGCGTTAAGATTCCCCCTCTATGGTACCGCCGCGCTGCGTAATCGCGCTGGACCTCTGTAAAGCTCCGCCCATGCTCAAGACCTTCTCCCTTGCCGTTGCGTTCTTTCTGACGATCGGCCTGCTTTTCGCCGCCTACGCCTCCGTACCGATCTAGGCATTCAGCTTCGGTTCAGGCCGCAGCTGGCATCAGCGCCAGGCCGGCAAAATGCGCCGGCCAAGCCGTCCGTGACCGAAGATGCTCAAGACATTCACGATTTCCGCATTGTGTTTCCTGTCGCTCGGCCTGCTGCTGCTGGGCGCCCTGCCGCTGCCGGGTTTCGCCTGAACGGTAAAAGGCTGCACATTAAGCAAAACGCTTAAGCCTATGTTGCGACTCCGTAAGCATTGGTGACGCTGGCCGGATATTGTCCGGGCCAGCAGTCCAGGAGCATGCGGCATGTCAGCGAAGGCAACCCGTCTTGAGTGGGTCGATGTGGCCAAGGGTCTATCGATCATCCTCGTGGTGATGATGCACTCGGCCTATGGCGTCGGCGAGGAAACCGGCAGCACCGGCTATCTGCACTATGTCATCGGCTGGGCGACGCCCTTCCGCATGCCGGAGTTCTTCCTGATCTCGGGCCTGTTCCTGAGCCAGGTGATCGCCCGCGACTGGCTGCGCTACGCTGACCGCCGCGTCCTCCACTACTTCTACTTCTATGCCCTCTGGGCGGTGCTGCAGATCATTTTCAAGGTCGGCCTCGGCACCGGCGATCCGGTGGCCGCCGCAACCAGTGTCGCCTGGGCCGTAGTCGAACCCTACGGCGTCCTCTGGTTCATCTACATGCTTGCCGTCTTCAGTCTCGCCACCAAGCTCTTGTGGGAGTTGCGGGTCAATCAGTGGCTGGCGCTGGCGGCCGGCGCCGCGCTGCAGCTGGCACCCGTCCATACCGGCAGCTACGTCGTCGACCAGTTCGCCGAGTACTTCGTCTACTTCTACGCCGGCTATGCCCTCGCCCCCCGCATCTTCCAGGTGGTCGAGTGGGCGGCACAGCACGCGCTTGCGGCACTCGCCGGCCTCGCGCTCTACGCGCTCGTCAACACGCTGCTGGTCTTCGGCGGCGGCTTCGTGGCGAGCCCCGACCATGTCGAAACGGGCTACGCTGCCCTGCCCGGCCTGCACCTCGTCCTCGCGCTCGCCGGCTCGCTCGCCGTCTGCGTCACCGCGGCGCTGCTCGCGAAGCTCGAGTGGATGCAGTGGCTGCGCTGGCTCGGGGAGCACTCGATCGTCATCTACCTCAGCTTCTCGATTCCGATGGCCGTCACCCGTTTGGTACTGCTGAAGCTCGACCTCGTTGCCGATACCGGCGTCCTCAGCACCATCGTGCTCCTGGTCGCTCTGACCGCGCCGCTGGTGCTCTACGCACTGGTCCGGATCACCGGCTGGGGCCGCTTCCTGTTCGAGCGTCCCGCCTGGTCGCACCTGCCCGGCACCCCGGGTAGCCGCGGCTACCAGGCACGCGCTGCCGTCACGCCCGCGGAGTAAACGCTCCGCGGACAGAATTTCGTGGGCGGCGCTTGCCATTCCGCGAGCGAGGCATCACAAGTCGGTCGAATTCCACTGCAGGATCGGCCCATGAAGTCCGCTGTCATCCAGTTTCCCGGCTCCAACCGCGACCAGGACATGGTCGCCGCCCTTACCAAGATCTCGGGTTCAGCACCGGTCGTGGTCTGGCACAAGGACACGGAAATTCCGGCCGTCGACCTGATCGTTCTGCCGGGCGGCTTCTCCTACGGCGACTATCTCCGCGCCGGCGCCATCGCTGCCCGCTCGCCCGTGATGCAGGCGGTTCGCGAACATGCCGAGCGCGGCGTCAACGTCCTAGGCGTCTGTAACGGCTTCCAAATCCTTACCGAATCCGGCTTGCTGCCCGGCGTGCTGATGCGCAACGCCTCATTGAAATTCGTCTGCCGCGAGGTCAGCCTCTCGGTCGAGAACGCCGACACCGCCTTCACCCGCGGCTACGCGGCGCGCCAGATCATCCGCTGCCCGGTAGCGCACCACGACGGCAACTACTTCGCCGACCCCGACACGCTGGCGGCGGTCGAGGACGGCGGCCAGGTCGCATTCCGCTACGCCGGCGGCACCAACCCCAACGGCTCCGTCAACGACATCGCCGGTGTCCTCAACGCCCGCAAGAACGTGCTAGGACTGATGCCGCATCCGGAAAACCTGATCGAGGCGGCGCATGGCGGCCTCGATGGACGCGACCTCTTCTCGGGGCTCATGCAGGCAGCCTGAGGGTGGCCTGGCACCGCGCCCTCGCTCCGGTCGGGCTGTCGGTAGGACTGGTTGGCCTCACCGTCGACTTCGCCATCATCGTGCCCTCGCTGATGACGGTTTCGGCCGGCGATCCCATCGCCCTCTCGCTGCCGGGCGCACTGGTCAGCTTCTGGACCTACTTCACCCATCTCACCAATCTGGGGCTGCTGCTGGTCTACCTTTCAGTCCTCAGCTCATGGCGCGGCCTCGCCTGGTTCCGCCGGCCGCGGGCAATGGCGGCCATGGCCGTCTACATCACCCTGGTGATGGTCTACTACCACTTCATGCTGGCGCCCTATTACCAGTTCGAGGGGCCGCTCTTGCTCGCCACCATCCTGCTCCACTACGTCGCTCCGCTCTGCTACCTCGGCTGGTGGGCGATGGCCGTGCCGCACGGGCAGCTGCGCGCCCGCGACGTGCTGTGGATCCTGGTCCCGGGCCTTGCCTATGTGGCTTGGGTGCTCCTCCGCGGGGCGCTGACCGGCCAGTACCCCTATGACATCCTCGACGCGGGGCGCTTCGGTTACCTGACTGTCGGCACGGGCGTCGGCGCGCTCGCCCTCGCCGTCAGCACGATCGCCGGCGTTGCGGTACTCGTCGACCGGCTGCTTGCCCGACATCGCCACCCCGCGTGAATGCCGCTGCAAAACCGGTCTTTTCTGTCGCCCCGCCGCCCCCCTTGCGCTAAGCAGGGCCGGTCTGACGCCAGCGGAACCGACCCCAGCCAATGACCTTCGAAAACAATGTCGACGTCGCCTCGAAGCTGGTTGCCGACCACGGCCTGAAGGCCGAGGAGTATGGCAAGATCCTCCAACTGCTCGGTCGGGTGCCGACCCTCACCGAACTCGGCATCTTCTCGGCGATGTGGAACGAGCACTGCTCGTACAAATCCAGCAAGAAATGGCTGAAAACGCTGCCGACAACGGGCGAACGGGTAATCCAGGGGCCGGGCGAGAATGCCGGCGTCGTCGACATCGGCGATGGCCAAGCGGTGGTCTTCAAGATGGAGTCGCACAACCACCCGAGCTTCATCGAGCCCTATCAGGGAGCGGCGACGGGCATCGGCGGCATCCTGCGCGACGTCTTCACCATGGGCGCACGACCGGTGGCCGCGATGAACGCGCTGCGCTTCGGCGCGCCCGAGCATGAGAAGACGAAGCACCTGGTCTCCGGCGTCGTCGCCGGCATCGGCGGCTACGGCAACGCCTTCGGCGTCCCCACCGTCGGCGGCGAGGTGGACTTCGACGCCCGCTATAACGGCAATATCCTCGTCAACGCCTTCGCCGCCGGCCTCGCCGATACCGACAAGATTTTCTACTCCAAGGCCCGCGGCGTCGGGCTGCCCGTCGTCTATCTCGGCGCCAAGACCGGCCGTGACGGCGTCGGCGGCGCAACCATGGCTTCGGCCGCCTTCGGTGACGACATCGACGAGAAGCGCCCAACCGTGCAGGTCGGCGACCCGTTCACCGAAAAGCGCCTGCTCGAGGCCTGCCTCGAACTGATGGCGACCGGTGCGGTGATCGCCATCCAGGACATGGGCGCCGCCGGCCTCACCAGTTCCTCGGTCGAGATGGGCGCCAAAGGCGACCTCGGCATCGAACTCAATCTCGACAATGTGCCGGTGCGCGAAGAGCATATGACGCCCTACGAGATGATGCTCAGCGAAAGCCAGGAGCGGATGCTCATGGTCCTGCACCCGGAGAAGGAAGCCGAAGCGCGGGCGGTGTTCGAGAAGTGGGAGCTCGATTTCGCCACCGTCGGCCGCACCACCGACGACCTCCGCTTCCGCGTGCTCTGGCAGGGCGAGGAGGTCGCCAACCTGCCCATCAAGGACCTCGGTAACGAGGCGCCGGAATACGACCGCCCGTGGACGGCGCCGGTCCCGCCCGCCCCGCTCGATCCCGACGATATCCCGCAGATGGACATCGCCGACGCGCTGCTGCGCCTGCTCGGCTCGCCCGACCTCTCCTCGCGCCGCTGGGTCTGGGAGCAGTACGACACGCTGGTGCAGGGCAATTCCCTGCAACTGCCGGGCGGCGATGCCGGCGTCATCCGGGTCGCGGGGCACCCGACCAAGGCGCTCGCCTTCTCCTCCGACGTCACACCACGCTATTGCGAGGCGGATCCCTACGAAGGCGGCAAGCAGGCGGTGGCCGAGTGCTGGCGTAACCTGACGGCTACCGGTGCAGAGCCGCTGGCCGCCACCGACAACCTCAACTTCGGCAATCCGGAGCGTCCCGAGATCATGGGTCAGCTCGTGCGGGCCGTCGAGGGCATCGGCGAAGCCTGCCGCGCCCTCGACTTCCCCATCGTCTCCGGCAATGTGTCGCTCTACAACGAGACCAACGGCGAGGGCATCCCGCCGACCCCCACCATCGGCGGTGTCGGCCTGCTGCCGGACTGGAGCCGCATGGCGCGGATCGGCTTCGCGGCCGCCGACGAGGCCATCCTGCTGATCGGCGCGCCGGACTGGTGGGGCACCCATCTGGGGCAGTCGGTCTATCTGCGCGACATCTTCGGGCGCCGCGACGGCACGCCGCCGCCGGTCGACCTGGCGCTGGAAAAGAAGGCCGGCGACCTCGTCCGCATCCTCATCCGCGACGGCATGGCCACGGCGGTGCACGACCTCTCGGATGGCGGCCTGGCGGTCGGCCTGGCGGAGATGGCGATGGCTTCCGGCATCGGCGCCGAGGTCAACCAGCTCAATGGCGGCGACCCGATCCCGCTGTTCTTCGGCGAGGACCAGGGCCGCTACCTGGTGACCATGGCGCGCAGCGACCTCGACCACTTCTTCGACGACATCTATCCCTATGCCGGCGTGTTCGCGCCTTGGATCGGCATCACCGGCGGCACCACCCTGACCCTTGGGGAGGCCCGCCCGATCCCGGTCGCCGAGCTGCGTGAGGCCCATGAAGGATGGTTCCCCAAGTTCATGCAGGGGGCATGAACGGCGGCCGGGACGCATTGAAGCCGCCCAGGGTGCGTGCCATATCTCTTGCGGAAGCCACCGCATATCGAGGAACCCACCATGGCCATGGCCGCCCACGAGATCGAGCGTCGCATCAAGGCCGCCCTGCCGGACGCCCGCGTCGAGATCCGCGACCTTGCCGGCGACGGCGACCACTATGCCGCCACCGTCACCTCGGAGGCCTTTCGCGGCAAGAGCCGCGTCCAGCAGCACCAGCTGGTCTATGCCGCCCTGCAGGGCGACATGGGCGGTGCGCTGCACGCCCTCGCCCTGCAAACGGCCGTACCGGAATAGCGACGATCCTCACAAGCCGGTGCGGCACCTCGACAGTGACGGGATGCTGGCCTATCTAGGCGACAGACACTCCGGGCTCCGGAACGCGAAAGGCACGTGCAAATGACCGACATCAACGCCGTCATCGACGACAAGGTGAAGAACAACGACGTCTTCCTGTTCATGAAGGGATCGCCGGACTTCCCGCAATGCGGCTTCTCCGGGCAGGTCGTGCAGATCCTCAACTATCTCGGCGTCGACTATCAGAGCGCCAACGTGCTCGAGGACCAGAACCTGCGCGAAGGCATCAAGACCTACTCCAACTGGCCAACCATCCCGCAGCTCTACGTCAAGGGCGAGTTCGTCGGCGGCGCCGACATCGTCCGCGAGATGTTCCAGCAGGGTGAACTGCAGAAGCACTTCGAGGACAAGGGCGTCCCGCTGAAGCAGTCGGCCTGAGCTGCCGACTCATAACCCGAGGTGATCGGGTCCATCACCCGAATGCGCTTGGCCTGATCGGCGGGTGGCGCTAGAGAAGGCATTCCCAGTACGGGGTGCCTCATGTCCGCCATCACCGCCGCGCGCTCTCCTGCCGTCCCACTGCTCGCGATCATCATCGCCGGCTGCGTCGTCGCCGCCGCGACCAACGGCATCCGCACCAGCTTCGGCCTGTTCACGCTGCCGATCACCGGCGATCTTGGCATGAGCCGCGAAGCCTGGGGCATGGCCATGGCGGTTCAGAACCTCGCCTGGGGCATCGGGCAACCCATCGCCGGCGGCCTCGCCGACCGCTACGGAACCAGCAAGGTCATCATCGGCGGGCTGCTCATCTATGCGGCCGGCATGGCTCTGATGGTGGTCTCGCCCGATGCCGGTCTCATGACACTGACCGGCGGCGTCATCACCGGCGTCGGCATCGCCGCCTCCTCCTTCTCGGTCGTGATGGCGGCGTTCGGCCGTAACGTGCCGCAGGAGAAGCGCGGCTTCGTCTTCGGCATTGCCACTGCCGCCTCCTCCTTCGGCCAGTTTGCCTTCGCGCCGCTCGGCCAGGCCTTCATCTCCAATTTCGGCTGGCAGAGCGCCCTGCTCTACCTCGCGATCATCCTTGTCCTGATAATCCCGGTGGCGTTCGTCCTCAGGGGCCGTACCGAGAACCCTGTCGGTCAGGCGGACATGCCATTCATGCAGGCGCTGGCCCGCGCCTGGGGGCACGGGTCCTACCGGCTGCTGGTCATCGGCTTCTTCGTCTGCGGCTTCCACCTCGCCTTCATCAACGTCCACATGCCCGCCTATCTCGTCCAGTGCGGGCTGTCGCCGGATGTCGGCAGCTGGTCCATCGCCGTCATCGGCCTCTTCAACATCGTCGGCTGCCTGCTCGCCGGCCACCTGGGTGACCGGCTGCCGAAGCAGTTGCTCCTCGCGGCCATCTACTTCTCGCGGGCTGTCGCCATCGCCCTCTTCGTCCTGTTGCCGGTCACGGAGCTCAGCGCCTACATCTTCGCCGCCGCCATGGGCGTGCTCTGGCTGTCGACGGTGCCGCTGACGGCTGGGCTCGTCGCCCTGTTCTTCGGCGCCCGCTACATGGGCATGCTCTATGGCATGGCCTTCCTCAGCCATCAGGTCGGCTCCTTCGTCGGTGTCTGGCTCGGCGGCTTCGTTTACGATCAGACCGGATCCTACAGCCTCGTCTGGTACCTCGGGGTGATGCTCGGTCTGGCTTCCGCCGCCCTGCACCTCCCCATCCGCGAGCTTGCCTCCCGCACGTTCCAATTGCAGCCGGCGCACTGACGGAACGCAGCTTCCGCGGCTTGCCAAAGCCGGGCTCGGAGTTCATGTTCCGGCCCTTCGCAGCCCCTCCCGGCTGACCAGAGCGATCACATGACCGAACAATCAACCTCGGCGCGGGCCCTCTCCCGCCCCGAGTTCATTGGCCTTATGGCCGCACTCATGGCGCTCAACGCGCTCGCCATCGATGTCATGCTGCCGGCGCTCCCCTACATGGGCGAAGCGCTGGGGGTTACGAGCGACAATGAGCGACAGTTCGTGATCGGGACCTACATGCTCGGCTTCGGCTTCGCCCAGTTGGCTATCGGGCCGCTATCCGACCGCTTCGGGCGCCGCGCGCCGCTGCTGATCGGTCTGGTCGTCTACGTCATCTGCGCCTTCGCCGCGACCTTCGCCCCGAACTTCGGGGTGCTGCTGGCCATGAGATTCGTGCAGGGGATTGGTGCCGCAGGCACCCGTGTGATTGCCACCTCGGTGGTCCGCGACTGCTTCTCGGGGCGGCAGATGGCGGAGGTGATGTCGCTGACATTCATGGTTTTCATGGCGGTGCCCATTGTCGCTCCAGGCATCGGACAGATCATTCTGCTCTCCGGTCCGTGGCAGAACATCTTCCTGTTCATGGCCGGCCTCGGGGCGGTCTTCAGCTTGTGGGCCTTTTTTCGGCTCCCGGAAACGCTCGACCCCGCCAATCGCCGGCAACTGACTCTCGCCTCCGTACTGCAGGGGTTCCGCATCGTCTTCACCAACCGCAGCGCGATCTTCTACGGCCTTGCAGGCATGTTCCTGTTCGGAGCGCTGTTCGGCTTCATCTCGTCGAGCCAGCAGGTCTATGTCGACATTTATGGCCTCGGCGTCTACTTCCCCGTCGCCTTCGCCGCCATGGCCGGCCTGATGGCCGTGTCGTCCTTCCTCAACTCGCGGATCGTCAGCCGCTTCGGCATGCGCCGGATCAGCCACCTCGCGCTCTGCGTCTTCGTCGTCATGAGCGGCGTGTGGCTGTTCTTCAGCACCACCGGCTTCCTGCCGTTCTGGCTGTTTTTCTCGATCCTTGCGGTCATTATGTTCATGTTCGGCTGGGCAGCAGCAAATATGAACTCGCTGTCGATGGAACCGCTGGGTGCCGTCGCCGGCACGGCCTCGTCGGTCTTCGGCTTCATCCAGACTGTGGGCGGGGCGCTGCTTGGCACCTTTATCGGGCAGCAGTTCGACGGCACCATTACGCCGATCGCCAGCGGCTACCTGATGCTTGGCGCCCTGGCGCTCACCTCGGTGCTGATTGCCGAGGGTGGAAAGCTGTTTGGCGTCGGTGCCCCGCCGCCCCCCACGATCGTCGAGCCCTAAGCGAGAAGGCACGCGGCAGCAGGGAAGCGCTGCTATTGGTCGGTGAACACCTCGCGACGCAGCATGTCCCAGCTGCCCCGGTCCGTAGCCAGGAGCAATCCCCCATCCCTGTGATGCGGCCGGTATTGCGACCCATCCAGACGAGCCGCGTAGCCGCCAGCCTCCTGGAGAATCAAGGTCCCGGCCAGGTGGTCCCAGGGCATCAGCTTGTTGTACATGCTGAAATGCGTGTGGCCGCCGGCCAGCAGACGGTAGTCATGCCCGGCGCAGCGGTAGTTCGCCGCCACCCGTACCTTGGCGAGATTGGCCAGCACCTGCGGCTTGCTGGCCTGCGGCAGGTAGGCGAGCGAGACGGTTCCCACCAACTGTTCGAGCGCCGGAGCCGAGGCGACCTGCAGCCGCTCCCCGGCACCGACCGGTCGCCGCAGGAAGGCGCCCGCGCCCTTCTCGGCCATGACCCAGTCGTCTCCCATCGGGTCGTAGATGATGCCGGCCACCGTCTCGCCATTGCGAACCACTGCTGCCATCACGGCGAACAGCGGCAGGCCGGCTGCGAAGTTGGCGGTGCCATCGACCGGATCGACCACCACCGCATAGTCGGCTCCGGCGAGCGCATCGAGGGAGGTGGGATCGGCGGCGACCCCCTCCTCGCCGATGAACAGCACATCCGGCACGAGGCCGGTGACCTCGGCGCGGATCAGATGCTCCGCCTGCTCGTCGGCTTCCGTCACGAGGTCGATGGCCTCGCTCTTCTGCCGCACCGCGCCGGCATCGAGACGCCGGAAGCGCGGCAGGATCTCAGCTTGAGCGGCATGGCGAAGGATGTCGGCAAGTTTCGAGATTTCGAGGCTCATGGACGCAATCCGTTGAAGTCAAACAGCCGCGGGTCCAACAGATGGCTCGGGCGAACGTTCCCGAGCGCCCGGATCATCACGTCCTTGCGGCCCGGCATGCGCTTCTCGATGTCGTCAAGCATCGCCTTCATCGCGTTCCGCTCGAGCCCCTCCTGCGACCCGCAGAGGTCGCAGGGAATGATCGGGAAGGCCATGGCATCGGCGAATTTCTGCAGGTCGGCCTCGGCGCAGTAGATGAGCGGCCGCAGCACCTCGACGTCGCCCTCGTCGTTCATGAGCCGCGGCGGCATCGCCGCCAGCTTGCCGCCGTGGAACAGGTTCATGAACAGCGTCTCGAGGCTGTCCTCCCGGTGGTGGCCGAGGACCAGCGCGGAGCAACCCTCTTCGCGCGCGATGCGGTAAAGGTGGCCGCGCCGCAGCCTGGAGCAGAGGGAGCAGTAGGTGGCACCTGCCGGCAGCTTATCGGTGACGATCGAGTAGGTGTCCCGATACTCTATTCGGTGCGCCACGCCGACGCCGGCGAGATAGTCCGGCAGCACGTGCTTCGGAAAGTTCGGCTGCCCCTGGTCGAGATTGCATGCCAGCAAGTCCACCGGCAGCAGCCCCCGCCATTTGAGGTCGAGCAGCAGCGCCAGCAGGCCATAGCTGTCCTTGCCGCCCGAAAGCGCCACCAGCCAGCGCTCGCCCGGACGCGCCATGCCGAAGCCCTCGATAGCCTCACGGGTGAGCCGGACCAGCCGCTTGCGCAGCTTGTTGAACTCGACGGTCC
This sequence comes from Devosiaceae bacterium, assembly GCA_035998685.1. Classification (GTDB taxonomy): domain Bacteria; phylum Pseudomonadota; class Alphaproteobacteria; order Rhizobiales; family Devosiaceae; genus Devosia_A. The sequence goes on from DASYHK010000023.1 coordinate 289,372, forward strand.
GCGGGGCATCACGAAACAGCGGGTGGGCGGCCGCATCGCCCTCATCGTCCGGCGTGACCGGCGCCGCGATCGTCTGCATTTGCATGTCCATGCACGCTGATAGCGCGTCGGTTCGTGCGTGGAAAGACTGATGGCACAGCAGCAGCAGCTTCAATTCCCCGCTATCACGGCAGATTCCTTGCCGATGCCCGATTGCGTCGGTTACATGACGCGCAGATGAGTGTCAGGCGAGGAGTTGCGCCGCGTGTTCCGTTCCTTTTTTCCGGTTCCAAAGCAGTTCTTCGCCTCAGTCGTACTATGGCTATTGGTCTCCATTCTCATCTGGTACACCGTCGGCGACCCTATACGCAGCATCGTGGGGATCGACCGCTTCCTCGCACCGGCAATCTGCGCCCCCGGCGCAGTACCCGAGGCCCCCCTTGCGGAGGACCCCGCGCTCGGCCAGCGCGTGCCGACGGTTGACGTGGTCCCCACGCCGGAGCCCCCCGCTGCCGGGGCCGGCCTGACCAATCCCAACGCACCGGCGCCCACGGAAAGCACGGCACCGCCCATCGCCGACTGCGTCGTGGAGGACACCAACTTCCTCAACGCCGAACGGATCTGGTCCTACCAGTTCGTGGTGCTGATCTCGGTGCTGTTCTGCGTCTTCTGGTATTTTTACAAGCGCAACGAGTGGTATTGGTGGTCCGTCGTCGGATCCACCGGCATCCTCCTCTTCATCTATTTCAACGTGCAGATCGACGCCTTCGTCAACGACTGGTCCGGCACGTTCTTCAACACCATGCAGCTTGCGCTTACCGAGCCGGGGTCGGTGGAGCCGGACACCTTCTACGGCCAGATCTTCATCATCTTCGCCGTGCTGCTGCCCAACATCCTGGCCCTGGTGTTGCTGGGGTTCTTCACCTCGCACTACGTCTTCCGCTGGCGCAAGGCGATGAACTCCTACTACATGGCCTACTGGCCCGAGATCCGCACCACCGAGGGTGCGGCGCAGCGCGTGCAGGAAGACACCATGCGCTTCGCCTCGATCGTCGAGGACCTCGGCACCAGCTTCTTCTCGTCGCTGATCACCCTGGCGGTGTTCCTGCCGCTACTCTGGACCTTGTCGGAGAATGTGACCGAACTGCCGCTGCTAGGGGCAGTACCGGGAGGACTGGTCTGGGTCGCGCTGATAGCGGCGGCGCTCGGAACGGTGCTGTTGGCCGCTGTCGGCTTCAAGCTCCCGGGCCTCAACTTCAACAATCAGCTGGTGGAGGCGGCCTACCGCAAGGAACTGGTCTATGGCGAGGACAATGCCGACCGCGCCGATCCCGCAACCACGCGGGAGCTCTTCGCTCGCGTACAGAAAAACTACTTCCGTCTCTATTTCCACTACACCTACTTCAACCTCGCCCGGTATGGCTATCTGCAGACGGCTGGTTACATCCCGCTGCTGGCGCTGGCACCCTCGATCCTCGCCGGCACCCTTACCCTCGGCGTCTACCAGCAGGTCTCCCTGGCCTTTGGACAGGTGTCTTCGTCGTTCCAGTTCTTTGCCCGTGCCTGGACCACCATCGTCGAGCTGCAGTCGATCTATGCCCGCCTGCGGCGCTTCGAGAGCTTCATCCCGCACGACCAGGAGCCGATCAAGGAGTCCTTGACGCCGGTCACCACTTAGAATGAAAAAGGGCCGCCCCGACGGGCGGCCCTAGGCAATTCCATGATCGAAGCCGATCAGCGCGAGTAGAACTCGACCACCAGGTTCGGCTCCATCTGCACCGGATACGGCACGTCGCTGAGCGCCGGCACGCGCACATAGGTCGCAGTCATCTTGCTGTGGTCGGTCTCGACATATTCCGGCACGTCGCGTTCCGCCAGCTGCACCGCCTCGAGGACGACGCCCAGCTGCTTCGACTTCTCGCGGACCTCGATCCGGTCGCCCGGCTTCACCATGTAGGACGGGATGTTGACCCGCTTGCCGTTGACGAGGATGTGGCCGTGCGACACGAACTGCCGCGCCGCAAAGGGCGTCGCGACGAACTTGGCGCGGTAGATGACCGAGGCGAGACGGCTCTCGAGCAGCCCGATCAGGTTCTCACCGGTGTCGCCCTTGCGGCGGGCGGCTTCGGTATAGAGCTTTCGGAACGATTTCTCGGTGATGGAGCCGTAATAGCCCTTGAGCTTCTGCTTGGCGCGGAGCTGCAGGCCGTAGTCCGAGGTCTTGCCCTTGCGGCGCTGGCCGTGCTGCCCCGGACCGTAGGCGCGGGCATTGAGCGGGCTCTTCGGCCGGCCCCACAGATTCTCGCCGAGACGGCGATCGATTTTATGCTTGGATTCCTGGCGCTTCGACATCGCGTGTCCTTTCGTGAAGCAGAAAGATGACCGCGCCCTCCTCTGCTCGCCCTTGCGGGAGAACCGACAGATCCTCGAATGTTCAGAGTGATCCCGGGTGCGCCTAGCGGCCCCTGGGGGCGCGATAGGTGGGGGCGTAATAGGGGCGCAGGCCCCGCAAGTCAAGCTTGGCGCCCGCCTGCCGGGGCAATGTCGCCGCAACCAAGGGAGAGAGGTTGCGTTGTGGCCGCGCGGGTAGGGCTACAACAAAAAGAACGGGACCACCATCATGAAATTCGTTTCCCTTATTGCGCTCACGGCAGCGCTTGCAATTTCCAGCCCCACCCTCACCGTCGCCCAGGACGCGACCGCAGGCGGCACGGCCGGCGCCGCCGCCAGCGGCACTGCCGACACTGAGGCCGGTGGCACCAACGCCAGCGCCGACACGAACGCCGAGGCGGGCGTAGACGCCAATGTCGACAGCGACGGCGATGTGGACGCCGGAGTTGACGCCAGCGTCGACACCGATGGCGACGGCCAGATCAGTGACGAAGAGCAGGCTGCCGCCGACGCGGCCGCCGACACTGATGGGGATGGCGTGGTTAGCGCCGAAGAGCGGGCCGCCGCTGAAGCAGGTGGAACCGCCTCCTGCAGCGAGGTCAACATCGGTACGCTCGCTGGAATGCAGCAGGGCGCCGAGGAAGCCGCAATCGCCGCAGCCACCAACGCGCGAGTCGTTCTCGTCGGTGACTGTGCCGCCGACGAGCTGAGCTCGACCCTCGCCAGCGACGGCTCGGTGTCAGTGCAGTCGGCAGTCGGCAGCAATCCCGAGCTGGTCTCGCAGATCCAAGCCCGCGGAGCTACCGTCGCCGACATCATCGGCGCGGCCGTCGTCGCCGGTACCCTGACGATCTACGTGGCCGACGACGGCGCTACCGACTAGCTGTCACGTTTGCCGAACCCCACCGCCCGCCGCTTTACCGCGGCGGGCTTTCGTTATTCCCTGAGGCCGGCGCTCGCCGCGGATCGGGCCGTTCGTGCTTGCGGTCGATCGACGAGATGACGCCGCGCAGGGTCCGCACCTCTTGCGAGGAGAGCGTGCCGCGGCTCAGCATGGCACGGAGGTTGTTGACGACGGTGGGACGCTTGTCGGGCGCAGTGAAAAAGCCGGCACGATCCAGCGCCTCCTCGAGATGCTCGAACAGTCCCGCGAGCTCCGCCTTGGTGGCAGCCTCCGCCAGCATGTCGGTGAACAGCAGCGCCGCCCCCTCCTCCGACTGCCGCCGCCACTCATAAGCCATCAGCAGCACCGCCTGGGCGATATTGAGGGACGCGAAGGCCGGCTCCACCGGCAGCGTCACGATGGCATCGCTGAGCGCTACTTCCTCGTTGTAGAGACCCCAGCGCTCGCGCCCGAACAGCAGGCCCGCGCCGGCGCCGCCGGCGATATGGCTGCGCATGCGTTGCGACGCTTCCTCGGGGCCGAGGACCCGTTTCTGAAGGTCACGCCGGCGGGCCGTGGTGGCGTACACCAGCGACAGGTCGGCGATGGCCTCGTTCACGCTCGCGAATACCCGGACCCGCTCGATCACGTGGTCGGCCCGGGATGCCGTCGCCACTGCCCGCTCGTTCGGCCAGCCGTCCCGCGGATTGACGATGCGGAGATCCCAGAGGCCGAAATTGGCCATGGCTCGCGCCGCCGTGCCGATGTTCTCGCCGAGCTGCGGCTCGCAGAGAATGATCGCCGGACCAGGGCGATATGTGACTTCCTGTGACTTGTCTGTGCCCGCCATGCGCCTCGCCCTTGCGTGCCGCACTTAGCGTGGCAACGGCTTTCGTGCAAGGCAGCCGATCAGGCCCGGCGGGATCAGGCGACGAGGTGCGTCGTCAGTTCCTTGACCTTGCCGCCGCGCTGCCACTCCCGGTCAAGGATCGCGAAGTGCAGTTCCTCGTCCCATTCGCCCTGGAACAGCGCGTGTTCCCGGTAATGCGCCTCCAGCCGCATGCCGAGCTTCTTGAGCATCTGAGCGGTTCCACGGTTCTTGGCGCCGCAGCGGGCGAAGACGCGGTGGAAGCCGAGCTCGCCGAAAGCCACGTCCAGCACCGCCCGCATCGCCTCGGTGCAGTAGCCCTCCCCGCAGAAGTCGGGATTAACGACGAAGCGGACTTCGGCCTGGCTGGCGGTGGCATCCGTCCACCGCAGCGAGATCTGCCCGACCAGTTTCCTGTCGTTGCGCCGGACGATGGCGAGGCTCACGACATCGCCGGGCCGGTTGAAGCGCCGCTGCCTGCTCATTGCCTCGATCGCGGAAACGCATTCAGTGCGGTCCCGTCCCTTCACGTCGAGGTAGCGCTGCACCTCCGGCAAGGCGTAGTAGTCCATGACCTGGTCGAGATCTGTCCTCTCGAAAGGTCGAAGCAACAACCTCTTGGTCTCGATCGGGGAACAGGGGAACTTCATGGCTGCGACCTCCTCCGCCAGGCACTCTACGCCTTGTCAACGCAGAACGCCGATTCCCTGAGCCGGTTCCGTGGTCTGATGAATATCTATCGATCGCCTAGGGACCGACCTATCGATCCCCGCCACTCGTCCTCCAGCAGCGCATAGACGAACTCTTCGTCCCACGCTCCCTTGAAGAGCGCATGCTCCCGGAAATGCGCCTCCCGCCGCATCCCAAGACGCTCCATGACGCCATAGGAAGCTGCGTTGCGGACGTCGCAGCGGGCGTAGATGCGGTGCAGTCCCGCACCATCGAACCCCATCTTCAGCAGCGTCTGCGAGGCCTCGGTGGCGTAGCCCTGCCCGTGATGGCGCGGGTGCAGGATGTAGCCGATCTCCCCCTGGCGCGCCTCCAGGTTGCGGAGGATCAGCGTGACCTCCCCCAGCATCGCGGAGTCGGACCGACGTTCGACCGCGAGAAAGATCTTGTCTCCCTCCTCCGCCAGGCTCAACTGGCTGAGCCGCGCGCCGACAATCTCGGCACAACGCTGCTGGTTCATCGGCGGGTCGGTCAGGTACTGGGTGACGTCCTCCCGTCGGCGGTAGTCGAAGACCGCATCCACATCCGACGGCACAAAAGCGCGCAGGCGAAGCCGGCTGGTCAGTATCGGCAGCGTCGGCGAATAATACATCCTGTCTCCAGTCCCGCGGCGCGCTCCGCCTTCAGCATGCGGACGCACTCACGACTATTGCTCCCCCTCCCGACACATGAGAGCGTTCGGCATGAGCAGCACCCGCCGCCCCACCATCGATATTTCGGCGTCCTGCGCCTGCGGCGCAGTTGCCGTCACCGTCCGTGGCCGGGCCCACGCCATGTTCCTTTGTTCCTGCGAGGATTGCCAGAGGGCGACCGGCGCGGGACACGCTGCGGCGGCCATGGTGGATCGGGCCTCCGTGTCCGTCATCGGCCGAACCCGCAGCTTCAGCCGCCCCGCCGCCTCCGGTGCTGACTTCACTCGCCATTTCTGTCCGACCTGTGGCACCCCGCTCTTCGCCTCCACCACGCGGGCGCCGGACCGGCTGCTGTTGCCTGTGGGCCTGTTCGGCCCGCAGAGCGACTGGTTTGTCCCCGGACAGCTGATATTCTCGCGAAGCCATCGCGAATGGGACACTGTCGCGGCCGACTTGCCTCGGCACGCGACGTACCGGGACGAAAGGACGAACGACAGTGTCTGAGGCATCCGACGAACTGGCAGACCGCATTCGAGCCTTCATCGGGCACCGGCCGGGCATTATTGAGAAGAAGATGTTCGGTGGCGTCTGCTTCATGCACTACGGCAACATGCTGGTGGGAGCGATGAAACCCGGGAGCCTGCTGGCGCGGGTCGGCCCGGCCCGTCACCAGCAGGCACAGTCGCGCCCCGGGGCCACTGCCATGGAAATGGGCGGAAGGCAGATGAACGGCTTCGTCGAAGTTGCCGACGAGGGCATCCAAGATGACGACGCCCTGCTCGACTGGATTAACTATTGCGAGGCCTTCGTGAAGACCCTGCCGCCGAAATAGCTTTCCCTCCGCCGGCAACGGGGGATCGAACCGTCCGCCGGACCGACCACCTGTCGGCGGCTTTTCAGGCCTCGTTTTCATGCTATAGGCGGGCGCAACGAAAACGCGCTGCCCAGGAGCATTCAGCATGGCCAAGATCAAAGTCGCCAACCCCGTCGTCGAACTCGACGGCGATGAGATGACGCGCATCATCTGGCAGGCGATCAAGGACAAGCTGATCCACCCGTACCTCGATGTCGACCTGCGCTATTATGACCTCTCGATCGAGCACCGCGATGCCACCGACGACCAGGTGACGGTTGATGCCGCCAACGCCATCCGCGAACACGGCGTCGGCGTGAAGTGCGCCACCATCACTCCCGACGAGGCCCGGGTGGAGGAGTTCGGCCTCAAGAAGATGTGGCGCTCACCCAACGGCACCATCCGCAATATCCTCGGCGGCGTGATATTCCGCGAGCCGATCATCTGCGAGAACGTGCCACGCTTGGTGCCGGGCTGGACTCAGCCGATCATCGTCGGCCGCCATGCCTTTGGCGATCAGTACCGCGCCACCGATTTCCGCTTTCCCGGCAAGGGCAAGCTCACCGTCAAGTTCACCGGCGAGGACGGGCAGACCATTGAGCACGAGGTGTTCGACGCGCCTGGCGCCGGCGTTGCCATGGCCATGTACAATCTGGACGATTCCATCCGCGACTTCGCGCACGCGTCGTTCAACTATGCCCTAACCCGCGGCGTGCCCTGCTACCTCTCGACCAAGAACACCATTCTCAAGGCCTATGACGGGCGCTTCAAAGACATCTTTCAGGAGATCTACGAAGCCGACTACAAGACCAAGTTCGAAGCCAAGAAGATCTGGTACGAGCACCGGCTGATCGACGACATGGTGGCCGCAGCTTTGAAGTGGTCCGGCGGCTATGTCTGGGCCTGCAAGAACTACGACGGCGACGTGCAATCCGACATCGTTGCCCAGGGCTTCGGTTCGCTCGGCCTGATGACGTCGGTGCTGGCGACGCCCGACGGCAAGATCGTCGAAGCCGAGGCGGCTCATGGCACCGTCACGCGCCACTACCGTCAGCACCAGCAGGGCAAGGAAACCTCGACCAACTCCATCGCCTCGATCTTTGCCTGGACCCGCGGCCTCGCCCATCGCGCCAAGCTCGACGGCAACGACGATCTGATGAGGTTCGCAACCACGCTGGAGCGCGTCTGCGTCGAGACCGTCGAGAGCGGCAAGATGACCAAGGATCTGGCACTGCTTATCGGGCCGGACCAGCCCTGGCTCTCCACCATGGGCTTCCTCGATGCCGTCGATGCCAATCTGCAGAAGGCGATGGCCGCCGCCTGATCCTGCCGGTGAACGGGAGCGGCCATGGGCCGCTCCCGGCGCTATCGCTGCATTTTTTCACCCAGCCCCTTGAACGACGACTAACACACCTCCCAGCTTCACTGTCTGTCGTTGGGGCAAGGGAAGGAACGTTGAGGGATGCAGAAACTTCAGAGGGCCGCCGCGCTGGGCGGGGTGATGTGCGCCTTGGTCATGCCGACGCTGGCAGCAGAGGCGCGCTACGATCTCCCGCCCTTCACCGCCATCGACATCACGTCCGGCATCAACGCCACCGTCACGGTGGGCGAAGAGCAGAGCGTGCAGGCAATGGCACCGAAGCAAGAGGAACTCGACGAGCTGATCCTCGAGGTTCGAGACGGCATGCTGACTGCCAAAGTCGACTGGAACCTGCTCGACTTCATGTTTGGCGACCGCGAGATCAGTCTCGTTGTCGAGGTTCCTCGCCTCCACAGCGTCGAAGCCAGCTCCGGTGCCGATGTCGAGGTCGAAGGTCTTGCCGCCGATGATCTGACCTTGAACGTGTCAAGTGGGGCCGATCTCACCATTCGCTCCGCCTTCGGCGGCACCTATGAGATCGACGTCTCCAGCGGGTCCGACCTCCGCATCGACGGCCAATGCGAGAGCGCCAGCATCGATGTCTCCAGCGGCGGTACGCTGCGCGGCAGTGGCCTGCAGTGCCAGTCGGTCAGGATCGACGCGTCCAGCGGCGGTGACGCGGATGTCTACGCCGATGCACAGATCGTGGCGGAAGCATCGAGCGGTGGCGACGTTTACGTTGCCGGCGACCCGCAGGAGCGCGAGATTGAGGAAAGCAGCGGCGGCGAGATTGCCTTCGAGGAGTAGGCGGCGGCTGCGCCGCATCCTCCTCGGGATCGGCGCCGTTATCGGCGCGGTCTATCTCTGGAACGCCTCCTGGCGCGTGCCGCCGCCCGAAGGCGGGGTGAGGCTCATCGCCCACCGCGGCGTGCACCAGACATTTTCGCGGGAGGGTCTCGACGATACCACCTGCACGGCGGAGCGGATCCACCCTCCGACGCACGAGCATCTGGAGAACACGATTCCATCTATGCGTGCGGCCTTCGCCGCAGGTGCCGACATCGTCGAGATTGATGTGCATCCCACCACCGATGGGCGGTTCGCGATCTTCCACGACTGGACACTCGACTGTCGCACCGAAGGCAGCGGCGAGACCCGCGCCCATAGCCTCGCTGAATTGAAGGCGCTCGACATCGGCCATGGCTACACCGCCGACGGCGGTGCCTCCTTCCCGTTCCGCGGCGACGGTGTGGGCCTGATGCCGTCGCTAACGGAGGTGCTAGCGGCCTTCCCGGAAGGCCGCTTCCTCATCAACTTCAAGAGCAACGAGGCCCGAGAGGGCGACATGCTGGCGGATCTCCTCGAGTCGCAGCCCGACTGGCGGCCGCTGATCTGGGGCGCCTATGGCGGCGACCCGCCTACCCTGCGTGCGGCGGATCGCATGGACGGCCTCGCCGTCTGGTCGCGCCGGGGCATGGTTGACTGCCTGCTGCAGTATCTTGGCCTCGGCTGGACCGGCTACGTCCCCGACGCCTGCCGCGACACCAAGGTCATGCTGCCGCTCAACCTGGCCCCCTTCGCTTGGGGGTGGCCGAACCTGTTCCTCCAGCGAATGCACGATGCCGGCAGTGAGGTCATCCTGCTCGGCCCATACGAAGCCGGTGACCCCGGCACCGCCGGCATCGAACGCTCGAGCAGCTGGCAGAGGTGCCGGAGACCTTCGCCGGTTACCTCTGGACCAACCGGATCGAAGTGATCGGACCGGCGCTGGACGGGGATTCGGCCGGCTCGGAATAAGGGAAACTATCGACGGCGCGGCGCAGGCGGGCGTATAGCTGAAGCGTCTGCCCCTCGAGTCCTCCTTTCGGATCTACGAAATGCCCGCCGGCGTCGCCTTTGGCTTTGTCGCCTATGCCCTCTATTCGTGCTGCGACGCGATCATCAAAGGCATGGGAGGCGCCCTGCCCGTCTATGAAATCGCGTTCTTTGGCACCTTGTTCTCACTGCTGCCGGCGGTCTTTACCAAGCCGAAGGCCGAGCACTGGCGCACCTTCTGGCGGCTGCGCAACCCGCGCCTGGTGCACCTTCGCGGGGTGAGCGGTGTGCTCGGCAATCTCTGCGTCATCTATGCCTTCACCTCGATCCCGCTGGCGGAGGTTTACTCCCTGACTTTCCTCGCGCCGCTGTTCATCGTCGTGGTCTCGGTATCGATGCTCGGCGAACGGGTGACCGGCCCGCGTTGGCTGTTCCTCGCCCTCAGCTTCGCCGGGATGCTGCTGGTGGTCCGCCCGGGTTTCCGGGAGCTGCAGCTCGGGCATCTCGCGGCCATCGGTGCCGCCTTCTTCGGCGCCATGACCACCACGGTGTTGCGCGTCGTCGCCCCAACCGAGACCCGGGTCAGCCTGATCGGCGTCGCCTCGGCCTATATTCTCGGACTCAACCTGCTGCTGATGTTGCCGGTCTTCGTGCTGCCGAGCCTCGAGCAACTGGCGATGTTCGCCGTCATCGGCGGCCTCGGCGGCACCGGCCAGATCCTCTTCATCGCCGCCACCCGGCGCGTACAGGCAAGCCAGATCGCGCCGACCCAGTACAGCCAGATCCTCTGGGCGATCGTGCTGGGGGCGGTGTTCTACGCCGAGTTTCCCGACGCCCTGTCCTATGTCGGGCTCGGGGTGGTGGTGACTGCCGGCGTGCTAAACGTCATTTCCGACGAGACCCGCATCCGCGTGATGTCGCGCCTTGGCGTCGGTGGCATCGGCCCGGCGACGGCGACTGCCGCTGTGCAGCGGCCGCTGCCGGGGACGGTGCCGCCCCCGGAAGAGCAGAAGCCCTAGAGCCCGCCCCGCACTGCGGCAATCGCGGCCTCGGCCTTGCTGCCATCGGGGCCGCCGCCCTGAGCCATATCAGGTCGACCACCGCCCCCCTGCCCGCCCAACGCGGCCGTCGCGCGCTTCACCAGTTCGGCCGCCGAGAACCGTGAGACGAGGTCGTCCGTCACCCCGACCGCCACCGTGCCCTTGCCGTCCTCACCCTTGAGCACCAGCGCGACCACGCCGGACCCCGCACGCTTCTTTTCCTCGTCGACTAGGCCCCGCAGGTCCTTCGGTGCTACCCCCTCGACTACCCGGCCGACGAAGCTGACGCCGTTGACGGTCTCGCCGGACGCTGTTTCCGCTCCCCCGCCGCCACCGCCCATCGCCAGCTTGCGCCGCGCCTCGGCCAGCTCCCGCTCGGCCTTCCGCACCTGCTCCTGTAGTGCCGACACGCGATCGGTCACCTCGCCAGGCGCCACCCGCAGCACGTTGGCGGCCGCGGCCAGAGCCTGGGCGTCGGCCCGTGCCCGCTTCCGCGCCCCCTCCGCGGTCAGCGCCTCGATCCGGCGCACCCCCGCAGCGACGGCGCTCTCGGAGGCCACGCTGACGAGGCCGATGTCGCCGGTGCGGGCCACATGGGTGCCGCCGCATAGCTCAACCGACCAGCCCATGGCGTTGCCGGTGGGCCGGCCCATCGAGACCACCCGCACCTCATCGCCATACTTCTCGCCGAACAAGGCGCGGGCCCCGGCGGCCTTCGCCTCTTCGACGTCCATCAGCCGCGTCTCGACGGGCGAATTCTCGAGGATGATGGTGTTGGCGATATCCTCCACCTTCTCGATCTCCTCACGGGTCATCGGCTTCATGTGCACGAAGTCGAAACGCAGCCGGTCGGGCGCCACCAGTGACCCCCGCTGCGCCACATGATCACCGAGGACCTGCCGCAGCGCCTCGTGCAGCAAGTGCGTCGCCGAGTGGTTGGCGCGGATCTGCAGCCGGCGGCGATGATCGACCACGAGGCTGAGCGGCGTCCCCTTGGCGAGCGTGCCCGTGCGCAGCTTCACGCGGTGACCGATGACGCCGTGGTGCTTGACGGTCTCGACGACCTCGGCCTCGACGCCCTCGCCCGTCAGCGTGCCGGTATCGCCGACCTGGCCGCCGCTCTCGCCGTAGAACGGGCTCTGGTTGAGCACCACGAAGCCTTCCTCGCCCGCTTCGAGCCGGTCGGCCATCTGGCCACCGCGCACCAGCGCCGTCACCACGCCCTCGGCACTCTCGGTCTCGTAGCCGAGGAACTCCGTGGGTCCGACCGCGTCGGCGACCGCAAACCACACCTGGTCGGTCGCGGCCTCTCCTGATCCGGACCAGCTCTTGCGCGCCTCGGCCTTCTGCGCCGCCATCGCAGCATCGAAGCCGTCGACGTCGACGGCGATGCCGCGGCTGCGCAGCGCGTCCTGCGTCAGGTCGAGAGGGAAACCATAGGTGTCGTAGAGCTTGAACGCGGTCTCACCCTTGAGCACGCCGCCGGCCTCAAGGTCCCGGGTCTCGTCGGCGAGAATCTGCAGCCCGCGTCCCAGGGTCTTGAGGAAGCGCTGTTCCTCTAGTTCGACCGTCTCCGCGATCAGCGCCTCGCCCCGCGCCAGTTCTGGGTAGGCCTGGCCCATCTCGCGCACCAGCGTCGGCACGATCCGGTGAATCACGGGCTTCTCGGCCCCGAGCAGCGTCGCATGGCGCATCGCCCGCCGCATGATGCGCCGCAGCACGTAGCCGCGCCCCTCGTTGGAGGGCAGCACGCCTTCGGCGATGAGGAAGCTCATCGAGCGCAGGTGGTCGGCGATGACGCGAAGGCTGGTATTGTCGGTGCCGGCGGCGTTCGTGCCGACCGCCTGCGCCGCCGCCGCCGTCAGCGCCCGGAACAGGTCGATGTCGTAGTTGTCATGGACCCCCTGCATCACCGCCGTCATCCGCTCGAGCCCCATGCCCGTATCGATCGACGGGCGCGGCAGCGGCGCGCGCCGGCCGTCCTCGTGCTGCTCGAACTGCATGAAGACGAGGTTCCAGATCTCGATGAAGCGGTCCCCGTCCTCGTCGGGCGAACCCGGCGGACCGCCGGCCACCGCCGGCCCATGATCGTAGAAGATCTCCGAGCACGGTCCGCACGGTCCGGTGTCGCCCATCTGCCAGAAATTGGACTTGGCGCCGAGCCGGACAATGCGATCGTCGCCGAGACCCGCAACCTTCTTCCAGAGAGCGTGCGCCTCGTCGTCATCCTCGTACACGGTGACCATCAGGCGCTCCGGCGCGAGCCCCCACTCCCGCGTCAGCAGTTCCCAGGCGAGCCCGATGGCCTGCTCCTTGAAATAGTCTCCGAACGAGAAATTCCCCAGCATCTCGAAGAAGGTGTGGTGCCGTGCCGTGAAGCCGACATTGTCGAGGTCGTTGTGCTTGCCGCCGGCGCGCACGCATTTCTGGGACGTGGTGGCCGTCGTGTAGGGGCGCTTCTCAACGCCGGTGAAGACGTTCTTGAACGGCACCATCCCGGCATTGGTGAACATCAGCGTCGGATCGTTCCGGGGCACCAGCGGCCCCGACTCTACCGGCTGATGGCCGTTCCGCTCGAAGAAGGAGAGGAAGCTCGACCGGATATCGTTCATGCTCTGCATGGAAGTCTCGTCACAAGAAGAAGCAATGGAGCGCGCCTCGCTCCACCAACGGGAGACGCCTTCTATCGCGCGGCTTGCGGCTCTGTCCAGCAGCGCTCCGCGGGGCCGGCAGCAGAAGCCTCCGGCACCGGGATGTTGCTGTTGTTCCTTGGCGGTTTCCCCGCTGGTGATGGACCTCGCCGGGAGCCGGCAGCCGTCTCCCTCACCAACCGCTCGCGGGCATCAGGCGCGCTTCTGCAGCGCCAACCAGATACCGCCCAGCATCAGGATGGCGCCGGAGACCCGGCCGAGCACCCGTATCCGAGAGGCCGTCAGCAGCTGCCGCGCGCGGCCGGCGGCGAGGGCGTAGAGGGCGTCGGTGAACGATGCCACAGCCATCACGATCAGCCCGAGGATCATGATCTGCCCGAAGGCCGGGCGACCAAGATCGATGAACTGCGGCAGGAAGGCGCCGAGAAACAGCAGCGTCTTGGGGTTGGACCAGTTGACCAGCGCGCCCTGCCAGACATAGCGCCCGGCCGGCGCCCGCCCCGCCACGCCGGCTACCTCGAGGCCGCCGCGGGACGTGAACATCTTCCAGCCGATCCAGACCAGGTAGGCTGCGCCCACTAACTTGATGATCTCGAAAGCTTCCGAGACGAGGCTCATCACCGCCTCGAGGCCAAGCGCGACGATGAAGACCATGCTCAGCATGCTGAGTGCGGTGCCGAGGATCGTCAGCAGTCCGGCCCGGGTGCCGCCGCCCAGCGAGTTGGCAACGACGATGGAAACCGATGGCCCCGGTACGATGGAGAACAACAGGCAGGCGGCGACATAGGGGAGCAGGATGGCGAGATCTATCATAATGGACCTCCAGTGCGGGGCCGACACCGGTCCCGCACTGGAGCAAGCCATCGCGGCTCCGCCAAATCAAGCGCTATTCGGTAGGGTTGCCGGCGCCGGGTGCGCCCTCCTCGCCCTCGCCGTTCTCCTCGCCTTCGGGCTCGCTGATCCGCTCGACCGAAACCACCTTCTCGCCCTCGGCGGTCTTGAATACGCGGACGCCCTTGGAGGCGCGCTTGGTGAAGCGGATCCCCTCGACCGGCACGCGGATCAACTGGCCGCCGTTCGAGACCATCATCAACTGGTCGGATTCGTCCACCGGGAAGGCAGCGACCAGTGGGCCGATCTCGTCGAGCTTGTCGAGATCCGTCGCCTGGATGCCCTTGCCGCCGCGATTGGAGGTGCGGAAGTCGTAGGACGAGGAAATCTTGCCATAGCCGAGCTCTGTCACCGTCAGCACGAACTGCTGGTTGGCGTCCATCTCGGCATAGCGCTCGACCGACAGTGCGACCTCGCCGCTCTCCTCTTCGGTCTCCTCGCCGATGCTAGGCGCTTCCGGCTCGCCGCTCTCGCCGGTCTGTGCCCGGCGGATGGCTCCATACTGCTTGATGAAGGTGTTGCGCTCGGCCGGCGTGGCCTCGAAGTGCCGGAGAATGGACATGGAGATGACCTTCTCTCCCTCGCCGAGTGTGATCCCCCGGACACCGGTGGAATCGCGGCCCTTGAACACCCGCACGTCGTCCACCTGGAAGCGCACGGCGCGTCCGCCGGAGCTGGTCAGTAGCACGTCGTCGCTCGCCGAGCAGGTCGATACGTCGACGATGCCGTCGCCCTCGTCCAGCTTCATTGCGATCTTGCCGTTCTGGCGCACCTCGATGAAATCGGCGAGCGAATTGCGCCGCACGGTCCCGCGCAGCGTCGCGAACATGATGTCGAGCTTCTGCCAGTCCGACTCGTCCTCGGGCAGCGGCATGATGGAGGTGATCCGTTCGCCCTCGCCGAGTGGCAGCAGGTTGACCATCGCCTTGCCCCGCGCCTGCGGCTCCGCCACCGGCAGCCGCCAGACCTTCAGCTTGTAGACCTGGCCGAGCGAGGAGAAAAACAGCACCGGCGTATGGGTGTTGGCGACGAACAGGCGAGAGACGAAATCCTCGTCCCGCGTCGCCATGCCCGAGCGGCCCTTGCCGCCGCGGCGTTGCGCCCGGTAGGAGGAGAGCGGCACGCGCTTGATATAGCCGCCATGGGTGACGGTCACCACCATCTCCTCGCGGGCAATCAGGTCTTCGTCATCGACGTCGCCGGCACTGTCCTCGATGGTGGTGAGGCGCGGCGTCGCGAACTGCTCGCGCACCGCCAGCAGTTCCTCGCGGATGATGCCGCGGACCCGTTCGCGGGAACGCAGGATCTCGAGGTATTCGGCGATCTCCTTGCCCAGCGCATTCAGCTCGTCGCCGATTTCGTTGCGGCCCAGCGCAGTGAGCCGGCTCAGCGTCAGCGCCAGAATAGCGCGCGCCTGCTCCTCCGAAAGGCGGAAGGTGCCGTCGTCGTTGATCTTATGGCGCAGGTCGTCGATCAGCTCGATCAGCGGCGCCACGTCCTTGGCCGGCCAGTCGCGCTCCATCAGCCGCTCGCGCGCCGTGGCGGGATCGGGGGCCGTGCGGATCAGCTGGATGACCTCGTCGACATTGGCGACGGCCACGGCGAGGCCGACGAGAATGTGGGCGCGGTCGCGCGCCTTGTTGAGCAGGAAGCGGGCCCGACGGGTGACCACTTCCTCGCGGAAGCTGATGAACGCGGTGAGGATGTCGCGCAGGCTCATCACCTTCGGCTTGCCGCCGTCGAGGGCGACGAAGTTGCAGCCGAAGGAGGATTGCAGCGGCGTGAAGCGGTAGAGCTGGTTGAGCACGACGTCCGCGACCGCGTCGCGCTTCAGTTCGATCACGACGCGCATGCCGTTACGGTCGGATTCGTCACGGATGTCGGAGATGCCTTCGATGCGCTTGTCGCGCACCAGCTCGGCGATCTTCTCGATCATCGATGCCTTGTTCACCTGGTAGGGAATCTCCGAGATGATGATCGCCTCGCGCTCCTTGCGCATCTCCTCGATGGCGACCCGGCCCCGCATCAGCACCGAACCGCGGCCGGTCTCGTAGGCCGAGCGGATGCCGGCGCGTCCGAGAATCAGCCCGGCGGTGGGGAAATCCGGTCCCGGCAGGACCTGCATCAACTCCTCGACCATCGCCTCCGGCCGCTCCATCAACAGCAGCGTCGCGTCGATCACCTCGCCGAGGTTGTGCGGCGGCACGTTGGTGGCCATGCCGACGGCGATGCCGCCGCCGCCGTTTACGAGGAGGTTCGGGAATCGCGCCGGCAACACCGTCGGCTCAGTTTCCGAATTGTCGTAATTGTCCTTGAAGTCGACGGTGTCCTTCTCGATGTCCTCGAGCAGCGCCCCCGTCACCTTCTCCATGCGCACTTCGGTGTAGCGCATGGCCGCCGGCATGTCGCCGTCGACCGAGCCAAAGTTCCCCTGCCCGTCGATCAGTGTGACGCGCAGTGAAAAGTCCTGCGCCATGCGCACCAGCGACATGTAGACGGCGGCGTCGCCATGCGGATGGTACTTACCGATGACATCGCCGACCACGCGAGCCGACTTCCGGTAGGGCTTGTTCCACTCATAGCCCTGCTGGTGCATCGAATAGAGGATGCGCCGGTGCACGGGCTTCAGCCCGTCGCGCACGTCTGGCAGCGCCCGGCTCACGATCACGCTCATCGCGTAGTCGAGGTACGACTTGCGCATCTCGTCGGTAATGGAAACCGGGGCGTGTTCAGAAGGCGCCGGGATTCCGGTGTCGTCTTCGGGCGTGTCTGTCACTGTGGGTGATCTGCTCTTGTGCTGTCTGCGACTGGTCTAGTCGATTCCGCTCCGCAAGGCCATTGCCGCCTGCCCCCGTGGCCGGCATCGCAGCTTTGCCCCGGATGGCCCCATGCTGGACGAAGCGTCCGGAACGCCTTAGTAATCCGCGCGCGCTTACACTCCGCCGGAGGCGATTCTATTGACGGCAGTTTCACCCGCCCAGCGTTTCGCCGGCTGGCTGACCGGTAAGCGGTCGATCGGTTTCGGGCTCGAGAAACTCGGCCTGATCACTCTCAGATACCCCAGGATTGTGGCAGTTTTCGTGCTAGCCCTGACGCTGCTGGCGATCTGGCAGGTGCCCCGCGCCAGCGTCGACGGCGATCTGATGCGCGTCTACGCGGAGTCCGGTCCGGACTATACCACCTACAGGAATCTTGCCGATACCTTCGGCACCTTCGAGAACGACATCTACCTGCTGGTAACCTCGCCGAGCCTGACCGACCCGGAAGTGCTGGAGCGCGTGCGGCTGCTGGCGTTCGATCTCGAGCTTACCGATTATGCGGTCGGCACGCTGTCGCCGTTCTCGCTGCGCAAGCCTGATGGTGATGGCGGCTCGGTGCCGGCAGTGCCCGAAGGCATGTCCGGCCCGGAGCAGGTCGTCGCGGCGCTGAGCGACCTGCAGCAGAACGACCCGATGATGCGAAACCTCATAAACCCCGACCTGTCCGGGGTGGTGATGATCATGTTCACCAACCCCGACCTCGTCGAGGAGACGGGGCCGGCGCCGATGATCGCCAGCCTGCGGGAACTGGAGGCGCAGTACGAGGACGCCGATATCCAGATCGAGCTCACCGGGCCGCCCATCTGGACCTCGGAGATGTTGAACGCTGCGGTCGACGACCAGGTGAAGTTCACCATCTACGGCTTTGCGCTCGGTGCGCTGATCGCGCTGTTCTCGCTCCGCTCTTTCTGGGGCGCCCTGCTGGTGGCAGCCACGCCCTTCCTGGCAGTGCTCTGGAGCATGGGCGTCGTACTGTTGTTCTTCGGCTCCTTCAGCTTCCTCACCATCATCGTGACCACGCTGGTGCTGGTGATCACCTTCGCCGAAAGCCTGTTCCTCATTTTCAACTGGATCGCCTACTGGCGCGACAGCAATAATTCGCGCGAGGCGCTGGCGCTCGCCATTCAACGCGTCACACCGGCGGCGGCACTCGCCCTGCTCACCACCTTTGTGGCCTTCACCACGCTGTCGCTCGCGCCGGGCCAGGGCATCCAGGAATTCGCCATTGCCGGCGCCATCGGCACCATTCTCAGTTTCATCGCCGTCACCACCTTCCTGCCGCTGCTGCTGATGAGCGCCGTACGGCTGGGCCTGAAGCTGCCGCGGACGCCGAGCTTTGCCCTCACCGCCCCCCTGCCCCTCGCCTGGTTCCTCGCCAGCCGGCTGGGGCGGCCAATGGCGATCCTCGCGATCACTCTCACTGCACTGTTCCTGATCCCGTATTTCCTGATCCAGCCCCGCTTTTCCTTCGAGGACTTCATCGCCAAGGACTCGACGGCGCTCGACGCTGCCGAAAGCATCGACGAGGGGGTCGGCGGGGTGGCGCCGCTCTACATCAGCGTGCCCCTCGAAGGTGGTGTCTCCAGCGTCGCCGATGCCGACTTCGACAAGATCAGGCGGGTGCACGAGATCCTCGAGAGCCATCTCGGGGAAAACAAGGTCATCTCCGCAGCCAGCTTCCAGCACTATGCGGATTCCGGCTTCACCCGCGACGAAATCTTCGACGCTGTCGGCCCGTTCATGAAGCGGCGGTTCGTAACCGATGACGGCTCCCAGGCGCTGGTTACCGGCTTCATGCCGACTATCGTCGAGTCGGATGCGCTCAAGGAACTGGTGGCCGCGACAAGGGCGGACATCGAGGCGGCCGGTATCGAGGGCACCGCCATCGGCGGCTTCCGCCTGCTCACCACCTTCGCCACCGACGATATCGTCCGCACGCTGCAGGTCTGCCTGACCATGAGCGTCATCCTCAACCTCTTCCTGATCGGCTTCGCCTTCATGTCGTGGCGACTGGCGCTAGTCTCGGTGATCCCCAACCTGTTCCCGATCCTCGGCACCCAGGCCTATCTCTGGTGGAGCGGCGCGGGACTGCAGATGACAACCGTGCTGGCGCTGACCATCGCCTTCGGCATCGCCGTCGACGATACCGTGCACTTCCTCTCGCACTACCTGCAGGGCCGGCGGCAGCAGGCACTCTCTCATGTCGAGGCGATCAAGCACACCATCGAGCGCATCGGCGGCGCAGTCATTGCCACGACCGTCATCCTCTGTGCCGGAACGGCCATCGTGGCCTTCTCCGAACTGCCGCAGGTGGCCTTGTTTGGCTCACTATTTGTGATAACTCTGGCGCTGGCACTGCTGGGGGATCTATTCTTCCTGCCTGCGCTGCTGGTCGCCGGGGGGCGATTCTTTCATTCGCTTGGAGGCGTTAGGAAATGAAGACGTCTGGCCCCGTGTGGCGCGGCCTCGCACTCGCAACTCTGCTCATGACATCGATGCTCATGACTGCCCCGACTCAGGCCGCCCAGGCCGACATTGATCTGCTGCACTCCTATGTCGGCAGTTGGACCGGCACCGGCGTCCTGACCGGGGCTTCGTCGGAAACCGTGCGCTGTCGCCTTGACCTCACCCGCGGCAACCAGGACAAGGTCAACTACTCCGGCCGCTGCGCAATTGCCGGTAGCCCGCTCTCGGTCAAGGGCACGCTGGCCTATGTCGACGCCTCCCGGCGGTTCGAGGCGGCAATGACCAGCAACGCCGGCTTCTCGCCGGAGGCGGCGGTCGGTCGCCGCCAAGGTAACGGCGTGCGCTTCGACCTGCGCGAACGTGCGACCGACGAGGACGGCAACGATCTGACCATTACGGCAGTCTTCGCCCTTCAGAGCGGCCGCATCCAGGTGGAACTGGACGTCCTCTACAATGAGACCGGCGACCGCCTGAAGGCTTCCGTACCGTTCACGAAATAGGTCTTTCCACCAACCGAAGCCCACGGGCGGCCCTTGGCCGCCCGTTGCAATTCTGCTCCTGCCGTCGAATTCGGACCGGATTTCTGGCGCGCCCCGCCACGCTGTCACGCGCCTCGCGGGAACCATTGCTCCGGATCTTCCACAGGCGCCGAACTCTGCCCGTCCTGATGCGGCAGGACCGGATGTCGTCGCGCTCGTGGAGATCGCCGACCGCTGGATTCCCGCTGGCCGCGGATGATAGGCGGAGTGAAGAGATCTTCGGGAGCGCGTCGAACCCGAGGCTGGTGATGCCCCACACTGCGCGGGTACGGACCATCGCCCGAGCTGTGGCACCCGGTTCGAACCTGCGACCAAACGAGCCCTGGAGCCCCATTCGCATCTATCGATTTGGATAAGGCTCCGCCTAGGACATTGGATAAGGCTCTGCCTAGAACGGTATGTCGTCGTCCATGCCGCCGGATTCGAAGGCCGGGGCGTTGGCGGCCGGCCGGCGGCCGTCCTGGCGTCCCGCCGGCGCCTCGCGCGGTCCGGAGAAACCGCCGCTGCCCTCGCCTTCGCCGCGCCCGTCCAGCATGGTGAGCGTGGAATTGAAGCCCTGCAGCACGATCTCGGTCGTGTATTTGTCCTGGCCGCTCTGGTCCTGCCATTTGCGCGTCTGCAGCTGACCCTCGATATAGACCTTGCTGCCCTTGCGCAGATACTGCTCGGCAACCCGCGTCAGCCCTTCCGAGAAAATCACCACCCGGTGCCACTCGGTCCGTTCCTTGCGCTCGCCGGTATTCTTGTCGCGCCAGTTCTCGGACGTGGCGACGCTGAGATTGACGACCTTGCCGCCACTGGGCAGCGAGCGCACCTCGGGATCGGCACCCAGATTGCCCACCAGGATCACCTTGTTCACGCTGCCGGCCATGACAGTCTCCTTCCATCTGTTCCCGCGGCCGCGGCCTCGGGATTGCAGCTCTAGTTTATCCCGTGCCGGCAGAAAAGGGCCGGAATTGCAGCAATCCCCACATCATTGTCGTTCACTCTATGTTCCGGCCGCGGAAGAAGTCAACAAGGGCATTCGAATGATGCGCCAGCCTGCGGCGCACTTGACCGACTCCCTGTTGTTCTTCATATGTTCTTCTACGTAGGCCAGGAGAACGGAAAACCGTTGAAGGCGGCTGCGGATGCTGCTTACCTGCCTTGCAGGATCGGCATCCTAACCCCATTTGATGCTCCGATACCTCCCCTACTGCTTGAACACTGACATCCCTTGGCACATCGCGGTCCTATGCTCGCGCGCCAGCTGACGGAACACCCATGGCCGAGAAACCCAGCCTCAACCGCGAGATCGTCATTCGAGGTGCCAAGGAGCACAATCTCAAGTCGGTGGACCTGAGACTGCCGCGCGACACGCTGATCGTGATGACCGGGCTCTCCGGCTCCGGCAAGTCCTCGCTCGCCTTCGACACCATTTATGCCGAAGGTCAGCGGCGCTACGTCGAGAGCCTCTCCGCCTATGCGCGGCAGTTCCTCGAAATGATGCAGAAGCCCGATGTCGAACATATCGAGGGGCTGTCGCCGGCGATCTCCATCGAACAGAAGACGACGAGCAGAAATCCGCGGTCGACGGTGGGTACGGTCACGGAAATCTACGATTATCTACGCCTTCTTTTTGCGCGGGTCGGTGTCCCCTATTCGCCCGCCACCGGGCTGCCGATCGAAAGCCAGACGGTCAGCCAGATGGTCGACAAGGTGATGGCCATGCCCGAGGGAACGCGCCTCTACCTGCTGGCGCCGATCGCCCGCGGCCGCAAGGGCGAGTACCGCCGCGAGCTTAACGATCTGATGCGAAAGGGCTTTCAGCGGGTCAAGATCGACGGAGAGTTCCACGACATCGAGGATGCCCCAACCCTCGACAAGAAGCTGAAGCACGATATCGAGGTGGTGGTCGACCGGCTGGTGGTTGATCCGGGCATTGCAGCGCGGGTTGCGGAGAGCCTCGAGACGGCCCTGAAGCTGGCCGACGGCATCGCCCTCGCCGAGTTCGCCGACGAGCTGGACGCCGACGGCAAGCCGCGGCGCGTCACGTTTTCCGAGAAGTTTGCCTGCCCAGTCTCCGGCTTCACCATTGCCGAGATCGAACCGCGCCTGTTCTCCTTCAACAATCCCTTCGGGGCCTGCCCGGTCTGCGACGGTCTCGGCACGGAACAGAAGATCGACCCCAACCTCGTGGTCTCGGACCCTACGCTGTCGCTGCGCGAGGGCGCGATCGTCCCATGGAGCAGGACCTCGGCGCCCTATTACCTGCAGACGCTGCAGGCGGTGTGCCAGCATTATGGCGCCTCCACCGGCACCGCCTGGGAGGACCTCCCGGAGGAGGTGCAGGACGCCGTCCTCAACGGCACCGGCAAGACCCCCATTCAGTTCGTCTATGACGACGGCCTCCGGACCTACAAAAGCACCAAGCCCTTCGAGGGTGTGCTCGGCAATCTCGCGCGCCGCTACCGGGAGACCGAATCCGCCGGCATGCGCGAGGAGATCGAGAAGTACATGTCCTCGGCCCCCTGCCTTGCCTGCAACGGCTACCGGCTGAAGCCGGAGACGCTGGCGGTGAAGATCGACGGGCTGCACATCGGCGAGGTATCGGAGAAATCGATCCGCGCCGCCGCGGAATGGTTCGAGGGTTTGCCGGCACGGCTCAACGAGACGCAGCGCCAGATCGGCGAGCGCATCTTCAAGGAGATCCGCGAGCGGCTCGGTTTCCTCAACGATGTTGGCCTCGATTACTTGACGCTCGCCCGCAACTCCGGCTCGCTCTCCGGCGGTGAGAGCCAGCGCATCCGGCTCGCAAGCCAGATCGGCTCCGGCCTGACCGGCGTGCTCTACGTGCTCGACGAGCCGTCCATCGGCCTGCACCAGCGCGACAATGCCCGGCTGCTCGAGACGCTGCGCCGGCTACGCGACCTCGGCAACACGGTGATTGTCGTCGAGCATGACGAGGACGCCATCCTGACCGCCGATTATGTCGTCGATATCGGTCCGGGGGCCGGTGTCAACGGCGGCCGCATCGTCGCCGAGGGCACGCCCGAGGATATCGTCCGCAACCCCGACAGCATCACCGGCCAGTATCTGAGCGGCCGCATGGGAATCCCCTTGCCCGCGGAGCGGCGCCAGCCAACGCCGGCCCGCAAGCTGCATCTCGACGGCGCCACCGGCAACAATCTGAAGAACGTCTCGGTGGACCTGCCGCTCGGCCTTTTCGTCGCCATCACCGGCGTCTCCGGCGGCGGCAAGTCGACGCTGATGATCGACACTCTCTACCAGGCAGTTGCCCGCCGCCTCAACGGCGCCCGCCTCAACCCGGCACCGCACAACCATCTCACCGGCCTCGAATTCCTGGACAAGGTCATCGATATCGACCAGAGCCCGATCGGGCGCACTCCCCGGTCCAATCCCGCCACCTATACCGGAGCCTTCACGCCGCTGCGCGAGTGGTTCGCCGGCTTGCCGGAAAGCAAGGCCCGCGGCTATGGCCCCGGCCGCTTCTCCTTCAACGTCAAGGGCGGCCGCTGCGAGAAGTGCCAAGGTGACGGCGTCATCAAGATCGAGATGCACTTCCTGCCCGACGTCTACGTCACCTGCGAGGTGTGCAAGGGCAAGCGCTACAACCGCGAGACCCTGGAGGTGCAGTTCAAGGAGAAGTCGATTTCCGACGTACTCGACATGACCATCGACGAGGCCACCGAGTTCTTCGCCGCCGTCCCCTCGATTCGCGACAAGTTCGCGACGCTGCAGCGCGTCGGGCTCGGCTATGTGAAGGTCGGGCAGCCGGCGACGACGCTGTCAGGCGGCGAGGCGCAGCGGGTGAAGCTCTCCAAGGAACTCAGCAAGCGCGCCACTGGCCGCACCCTCTACATGCTGGACGAGCCGACGACCGGTCTGCACTTCCACGACATCGCCAAGCTGCTCGAGGTGCTGCACGAACTGGTGGCGAGCGGCAACACGGTGGTGGTGATCGAGCACAATCTTGAGGTCATCAAGACCGCCGACTGGATCATCGACCTCGGGCCCGAGGGCGGCGACGGCGGCGGCGAGATCGTCGGCATCGGCGCGCCCGAGGACCTTATCGACAATCCCCGCTCACACACCGGCCGCTTCCTGCGCGAAGTGATGCAACGGCGGCCCGGGAGGATCGGCGAGGCCGCGGAGTAGTGACAACAGTACCAGCGCGGCATGCGCCTGGCGCATGCCCTGTGTGATTGGAGACCACTACTCCACAGCCGCGACTTCCCCCATCTTTTGCTGCCCAGACAGCGAATTGGAGACGCAGATGTTCGTGCGGGCAGTATGGCGCCTCCGGCGCCTCATCGACGTCAAGCAGACGCTTCGGGAGATGGAAGTGCCGACAACCCGGGACGGCTTCGGCATATCCGGCACCGAGTTCCAGAAGATGACACGCGGGTTGTTCGACCGCTGACGCGCGAGGCGGCGACGGACTGTTACCATGCGCCGCCTCCCGCCCTTCCTTAACTTCCGATGAATGCGATCCGCCGGAGCCTTGCATTGGCCGCATGACTGTTGTGAGCATTTGACCCCTGCTCACAGGCTGCGAACGACCCTAGATATCTCCTCGTAAACGAAAGGAGATTCTCAATGGGTATTCGACAGACCTTCAAGAAGTGGGCCGCCTACCAGCAGACCGTCCGTGAGCTCGCCGCTCTCGACAACCGTCAGCTGAACGACCTTGGCATCAGCCGCACTGACATCCAGCGCATTGCCCGCGATCATGCACGCGGCATCTAACCGCCCGCACACTGCTCGCATAGCAACGCTCCGAACACCCGCTCTTTTCTAAAGAGCGGGTGTTTTGGTATCCAGCGCTCAGAACGCGAGCTTCCCCACCAGTTCGTCATAGGGAACGCACACGCCCTTCCGGAACGCCGCCCGGTCCCGCAACCGCCCGTACCACGCCTCGACATTCGGCATCGCCGGCCGTTCGATCGGCATCGTCATCCAGCGGTACATCGCAGTTCCCGCCACGATGTCGGCATAGGTCAGCTGGCCGCCGCCAAGGAACGGCACGTCTGCCAGCCGCCCCTCAAGGATCCTGAAGCAGCGCAGGGTAGCGCTGACGGCCCGTTCGATGGCCGCCGCATCCCGCTGTGGCTCAGGCGTCCGCACCAAGAGCCAGAAGACCGCGATCCAAGCCGGCTGGAAGGTGGAGGTGCTCCAGTCCGTCCACTGGTCGACAATGGCCCGTTCACTAGCATCCACTGGGAAGAGCGACCCTGCCCCGTAACGCGCAGCAAGGTAGCGGAGGATGGCTGAGCTTTCCCACAGCGTCAGCTCGCCGTCACGCAGCGTCGGCACCAGTCCGTTCGGGTTCATCGCGAGATATTGCGGATCAGCGAGCCCACCGTAACTGCCGCCGAGCGGCACGTGCCGGTAGTCAAGCCCCAGTTCCCCAAGTGCCCAGACGACCTTCTGCACATTCGCCGAGTTCAGGCGCCCCCAGAGCGTTATCTCGTTCATAGTTCCCCCGTCTCCGCTGCGGAACCGCGCGACGGCACTTCCGTTTTTCCTGCTTACAGGCAGAGTCGGAGAAGGGCCATGCATGATTTGTCAGGCAAGCGCGTCGCCATCGTCGCGACCGATGGGTATGAGCAGTCGGAACTGGAGGTGCCGCTGGCGCGGTTGGCGGAGGCTGGCGCCAAGGTGGACGTCGTTTCGCTGAAACCGGGCGTGATCAAAGGTTGGCACCACGGCGACTGGAGTCGCACCGTCGACGTCGACAAGCTTGTCTCCGAAGTTTCCGCCCACGACTACGACGCCATCGTCCTGCCCGGCGGGCAGATCAATCCCGACCTGCTGCGGGCGGAGCACGATGTGCTCAAGCTCGTTCGCGACTTTTGGGAACAGCGTAAGGTGGTGGCGGCGATCTGCCACGCCCCTTGGCTGCTGGTGGAGGCCGGCCTCGTGAAGGGCCGCAATGTCACCTCCTATCATTCGATGAAGACCGACGTCATCAATGCCGGCGGCATCTGGCACGATAAGGATGTGGTGACGGACCAGGGGCTGATCACCAGCCGCAAGCCGAGTGACCTCGAGGCGTTCTGCCAGAAGATTGCCGAGGAGATTGCGGAAGGCCGGCACCAGCACCGGGCTGCCTGATCGCGGCAACGGCGACGTTGCGCCCGCCCCCGGCGCTTGCTATCTGCGGGCCATGCAACAGAACCAGCCCATCCACATCGTCGGCGGTGGTCTCGCCGGGTGCGAGGCCGCTTGGCAGGCTGCGCGACGCGGCGCCAAGGTGATCCTCCACGAGATGCGCCCCGAGCGCATGACCGAAGCGCACCTGACGGAGGGGCTGGCCGAACTCGTCTGCTCCAACAGCTTCCGCTCCGACGACCATCAGCACAATGCCGTTGGCCTCCTGCATGAGGAGATGCGGCGTTGCGGCTCGTTGATCATGCAGATGGCGGATGCCCATGCCCTACCCGCCGGCGGCGCGCTGGCCGTCGACCGCGTCGCCTTCTCCGAAGGCGTGACCGCCGCTATCGCGAGCAATCCCGCGATCACTGTGGAACGTGGCGAGGTCTCGGGGCTGCCGCCAACTGATTGGCAGAACGTCATTATCGCCACCGGACCGCTGACGTCACGGCCATTGGCGGAGGCGATCCAAGCGCTCACAGGCGTCGAGGAACTCGCCTTCTTCGACGCCATCGCCCCCATCGTCCACGCCGAGAGCATCGACCACGACATCGTCTGGGCGCAGTCGCGCTACGACAAGCCAGGCCCGGCCGGAACCGGCGCCGACTATCTCAACTGCCCGATGACCGAGGCCGAGTACAACCGCTTCGTCGACGCCCTGCTGACGGGCGAAAAGCACGTCTTCCACGAGTGGGAGAACGTACCCTATTTCGATGGCTGCCTGCCGATCGAGGTGATGGCGGAGCGGGGCCGCGAGACGCTGCGGCACGGGCCGCTGAAGCCGGTGGGGCTCACCAATCCGCGCGACCCGCAGACCAAGCCCTATGCCATCGTGCAGCTGCGCCAGGACAACGCGCTGGGCACCCTCTGGAACATGGTCGGCTTCCAGACCAAGCTGAAATACGGGCGTCAGGCCGAGATCTTCCGGCTGATCCCGGGGCTGCAGAACGCGCAGTTCGCGCGGCTTGGCGGGCTGCACCACAACACGTTCCTCAACTCCCCGAAGGTGCTCGGCCGCGACCTCCGGCTGAAGGCCGACCCGCGGCTGCGCTTTGCCGGTCAGATCACCGGTGTCGAAGGCTACGTGGAAAGCGCCGCCATCGGGCTGATCGCCGGCCGCATGGCCGCAGCCGATGCCCGCGGCGAACGGCTGGAGGCGCCGGCCGAAACCACGGCGCTGGGCGCCCTGCTCGCCCACGTTACCGGCGGCCACCTTGCGGCGGAGGGCGAGCCCGGACCGCGGAGCTTCCAGCCGATGAACATCAACTTCGGGCTGCTGCCGCCGGTCGAGGTCAGGAAGCCCGAGGGGCACGAAGGGCGCTGGCGCGGGCCGGACAAGCAACAGGCCAAGAAGCGGGCAATGAGCGCCCGCGCGCTCGAAGACCTGGCGGCCTGGGCCTGAGCCTCAGCGACGCTGCCGGCTGACCCAGAGGAACATGGCGGCGAGCTTGCGCCAGTCGGCCGGTTCGGGTGGCGTCGTGAACGGTGTCTCCTCCTGCGCCGCGACCATGTGCAGCTGACGGCGCAGCACGGCGGCCTGGGCAAAGGCCGGCCGCAGACTTGGCGCCAGTGCGGCAATGGCCTGCCCCGCGCGTTCGAGATGGTCACCAGCCATCTCGGTCAGCTGCGCATGCGCCGCGAGCAGCCCCTCGCTGATGGTGCCGGCGAAGATCTCGGCCTCGTGCACGCCGTTGGCCGCAAACACCGACCATGGCAGGAAGAGCCGCCCCTGCGCGGCATTGTGCCCGAAAGCGCGCAGATGCCCGATCAGCGCGTGCGCAACGCCAAGATGGCCGGCGGCGTCACCTGTCTCGACCTCCTCGCCCCCGTTCAGCACCATTGCGGCGAACTGGTAGAGGATGGACACGGTCTCGCCTGCATAGCCCTCGAAGCTCGCAACATCGGGCATCGGATCGTCGTAGAGGTCGAAGCGCCGCGCCTCGAGCAGCCGCAGCAGCGGGCCCGCGGGCAACCGGTAGGCTTCGATCGCCTCGAGCAGGGCCGCGGCCAGCGGGTTCTGGCGCACATTCCCGTGCCCCTCCCCGGCCAACGCATCCGCCCACCATTGCAGCCGCACCTCGCCTGGCGCCGGCTGGTGTGCCCGGTCTCGCACCGTCGCCACATCGGCATTGAAGGCATACAGCGCCTGCACCGCCTCCCGGCCGGGCGACGCCACGAAGAGCGAGGCAAGGTAGCGGTCGCGGTCGTGCTCTCTCAGATAGCTGCCGGCATGGCCGAGACTGCGCCTCACCACGTCAGCCGGCGCTGTCGACGGCGATCAGCGCCGCCGCGACTGCCCGCCCTTCCCCGAGCAGCACGTTATAGGTACGGACGGCGCCGCCGGTGGCGATACCCTCGACGATGATGCTCTCGGCCCGCAGAGTATCCCGGATCTCCCGCTGCAGCCCGGCAATATCGGATCCGAGACCGATCAGCAGCACGTCGATCTCGGCTGCCACTTCGAAAACCGGCCGCAGGCTCTCGAGCGTCAGCTGCCTCGCCGTCTCGACATCCCAGGCCTGCATGCCGCTCGGCAGGCAAAGCAGCGACCCGCGATGCGACATGTCGGCGAAACGGAAGCCGCCATTGCCATAGGCCTCGATCGGCGCCTGCTGCGGATAGTGGGCCGCTTCCGGCACGCCGGCTATACCTGCGCGCCGTCGGCGCGCTTCTCTATGGCCGCATCCTTCTCGGCATCAGCGCGCGTCTTCAGCCCGGTGAAGATCAGCATCGGCGCGGCGATGAAGATCGACGAATAGGTACCGACGAGGATGCCGAACAGCATGGCGATGGTGAAGCCGCGGATGACTTCCCCGCCGAAGATCACCAGCGCGAGCAGGGCGAAGAAAGTGGTCACGCCGGTCAGGATCGTCCGCGGCAGGGTCGAGTTGATGGCCAGGTCGAGCAGTTCCGGCACCGAAAGCTTTTTGAACTTGACCTGATACTCGCGTATTCGGTCGTAGATCACCACGGTGTCGTTCAGCGAATAGCCGATGATGGTGAGAATGGCCGCAATGCTGGACAGGTTGAACTCGATGCCGGTGATCGCGAACAGGCCCAGCGTCAGGATCACATCGTGCAAGGTGGTGACCACCGCCCCGACCGCGAACTGCCATTCGAACCGGAACCAGAGGTAGATGAGGATGCAGAGGACCGCCACCGAAAGGCCGATGGTGCTGGTCATCGCAAGTTCGCTCGACACCGTGCCGCTGACGGCCTCGGTACGGCGGAGTTCGTAATTTTCAGCAGCCAGGGTCGTGGTGACGGCATCCACCGCCGCCTGTTGAGCCTCCGGACCCCCTTCCTGCAGCTGGACGCGGATCAGCACATCCTCAGGCGTGCCGAACCCCTGAACCTGGATTTCGCCCAGCGCCAGCTCGTTCAGCAGCTGCCGGATTTCCCCGACATCCGCCGGACCGTCCTGGTGCTGCACCTCGATTGCCGTCCCGCCCTTGAAGTCGATGCCGAGATTGAGCCCATTGATGCCGAACCAGCCTATCGAGACGAGGCTCGTCACCACTGACAGCACCAGCGCGATCTTCCGCCAACTGATGAACGGGATCTTGGTGTTGTCCGGAATCAGGCGCAGCAACTGCACGCGCAGTGCCTTCGGCCGCACGACGCGGTACCAGGTGCCGATCATGAACCGCGTCAGCATGTAGGCGGTGAAGAGCGTAGACAGGACACCGATGCCGAGCGTGACGGCAAAGCCTTGAACCGGACCGGAGCCGAGGTAGAACAGGACGACCGCCGCAATCAGGGTGGTGATATTGGAGTCGAGGATGGCGGACATGGCGCGGGCGAACCCGGCCTCGATGGAAGCGAGGATGCTTCGCCCGGCAGCCCGTTCCTCGCGTATCCGCTCGTAGATCAGCACGTTGGAATCGACCGCCATGCCCATGGTGAGCACGATGCCGGCGATACCGGGCAGTGTCAGCGTCGCCCCCAGCATCGACAGCGTGCCGATGACCAGGATGATGTTCACGATCAGGGCGATGTTGGCGAAGACCCCGAACTTGCCATAGGCGATGACCATGAAGGCGATGGTGGCGATGGCGGCGATGATGCCAGCCGTTACGCCGGCCTCGACGCTGTCGGCGCCGAGGCTTGGCCCAACCGACCGCTCTTCGACGATATCGAGGCTCGCCGGAAGTGCGCCGGCTCGCAGCAACACCGCGAGATCGCTGGCGCTCTGGGGCGTGAACGTACCGAAGATCTGGCCGGAACCGCCGGTAATCGCCTGATTGATGACCGGGGCGGTGACCACTTCGTTGTCGAGCACGATGGCGAAGCGCTGGCCGACATTGCGTGACGTGATCTCACCGAAGGTGATGGCGCCACGGGTGTCGAAGCGGAAGGTGACAACCGGCTGGTTGTTCTGCTGGTCGAAACCAGGCTGCGAGTCGACCAGCGACTCGCCGCCGAGTTCCACGTCCTCGCTAATCAACTCGCTGCCGCCGTCGGCGCTCGGCAGGATCATGTAGCCCGCCGGCACGCCCTGGGCCTCCGCCTGAGCTGCGCTCATCGTGGGGTGGACCAGGTGGAAGGTCAGCCGGGCAGTACGCGAGATGATGTCCTTGAGCCGGTTCGAGTCGTCGAAGCCCGGAACCTGCACCAGCACCCGATCGGAGCCTTGCCGCTGGATGACCGGTTCGGTCGTGCCAAGTTCGTCGATGCGGTTGCGGATGACCTCCATCGACTGTGCCACCAGCGAGGACATGCGCTCGGTGATGCCCTCCTCGGTCAGGGCCACCTCGATGCGACCGTCGGCGCGCTGCGAAAATGCCAGTTCGTCCACGCCGATGCCGCCGAACATCACGTTGGTCACGGTGTTCTGCAGCCCACGCAGGGCCTGCATCGCCGCCTCTGCCTGGGTCGGATCCGTCAGTTCAATGACGATCGAGTTGTCGGTGGTGGTGATGATATTGCCGATGCCGTTCTCGCTCGCCAGCACCGAGCGGGCGTCGCGCCGCAGGTCGGTGATCCGTTGCGACACGATCGACTCGCGGTTCACCTGCAGCAGCAGGTGCGAGCCCCCCTGCAGGTCGAGACCAAGCGTCAGGGTCTGCTTCGGCAACCAGTCCGGCATCGCCTGCAGCGTGTCCTTCGGCAGCAGGTTGGGGAGCATGAAGAGGATCCCCAACAGTGAGACGAGGAGGATCAGCGCTGCGCGCACCGGCGATGTATGCATGTGACTTGTGGTCCCCGACTGGCCCCTGCGGGCTGCGACGGCCGACCCCAAAGGCCGGCCGGTATCGTCTGCTACCTATGGCCGCTTGGTGTCGTTTTTCAGGCCGGCTTGTTGTCGTTCACCGGCTGCGACTTGGAACGGACATCGGCGACCATCGTCCGAACCACCTTGACGCGCGTGCCCTGGGCGATCTCGACCTCAAGATCCTCGCCGTCGGCAGCCTTGGTGACCTTCCCCACGATGCCGCCGGTGGTGACAACCGTATCCCCGCGGGTGATGGCGGCGAGCATTGCCTGCTGTGCCTTCATCCGCTTCTGTTGCGGCCGGAAGATCAGCAGCCAGAAGATGACGACCAGGAGCAGGATCGGCATCAACGACGTCGCGATCTCCATCATTCCGCCTCCTGCAGGGGCACCGGCGTCCTGGGCAAAGGCGGGGGATACGAACATATAGAGGCTCCTTGTTCACGCACTGGCGCTCGGCTTGTCAAACGGCCGAAGATTGTCCCATATAGGGGAAGGCACCGGCTATGGGCAGGCCCACCCGGTACAAAATCGCGCGGACTATACATTTGGCCCCCAGCGATTGCAAAGGCATTCCAGCGCGGCAGAACGGGGCTAATGCCGGAGGATTTCCCACGAATGAGCGACGACTACGCGGGCGCCATTGCCGCGTCGCTGGCCCGTATTGCAGAGAGCCTGGAGGCCATGCAGCCACGGCCGGAACCGGCAACCCCGATCCTCACTGATGCCGGTGCCTACCATTGGGAAGCTTCTTCGGCGACCCTGCGGCCAGTGCCAAGGGTCGCCCGCGTACCGCTTGACCTGCTGCGCGGCATCGACGAGGTGCGCGACACCCTCCTGCAGAACACCCTGCAGTTCGCCCGCGGCTATTCCGCCAACAACGTGCTCCTCTCGGGCGCCCGCGGTATGGGCAAGAGTTCGCTGGTCAAGGCTGTGCACGCCCACGTCGCGGGCCTTGCGGAAGCCGGCGCGTCGCGCCTCATCCTCATCGAGATCGCCCGTGAGGACATCGAGGCCCTGCCCCCGCTGATCCGCCTCGTTGCGGCGCGGCCGGAGCGCTTCATCGTCTTCTGCGATGATCTGAGCTTCGACAAGGACGAGACCAGCTACAAGTCGCTGAAAACCATCCTCGATGGCGGCCTCGAAGGGCGGCCAGACAACGTGCTTTTTTACGCGACCTCCAACCGCCGGCACCTGATGCCCCGCGAGATGGTGGAGAACGAGCGCTCGACCGCCATCACCCCCGGGGAAGCGGTGGACGAGAAGGTCTCGCTGAGCGACCGCTTCGGGCTGTGGCTCGGCTTCCACCACTGCGACCAGCCGACCTACCTCGCCATGGTGCGCGGCTATTGCGACGCCTACGGGCTCGAGATCGAGGAAGCGGAACTGCGGGCCGGGGCGATCGAATGGGCGGCCACCCGCGGCGCCCGGTCCGGCCGTGTCGCCATCCAGTTCGTCCATCACCTGGCCGGTGCGATGGGCAAGGCCGTGTGACAGCAGACAGCGGGCCGGGGTTCTCTCCCTGCCCGCCGTGAGTGACTGTGATTCAGACCTGACTTCAGCTGGCCAGCAGCGGCATCGGGTCGACCGGGGTCGCCCCCTTGCGGAGCTCGAAGTGCAGCTGCGGGCGGGAGACGCCGCCGCTCATGCCGGCGGAGCCGATATTGTCGCCGCGGTTCACGACCTGCCCCTTGGCCACCGATGCGTCCTTGAGGTGGGCATAGGCCGAGACGTAGCCGTTGGGATGCCGGATCAAAACCAGGTTGCCGTAGCCCTCGACGCCGTTGCCGACATAGATCACCTGGCCGTTCTCGGCAGCCCGGACCGCAGAGCCCTCCGGCGCCTCGATATTGATGCCGGTGCCCTTGGAGCTGGCGAAGTCGGTGATGACCCGGCCGCTGACGGGCCAGCGGAACTTCTCGGCGCCCGAATGGACCGGCTCCGCCGTCGACTGCACCGGCGGCTTGTTGCCCGCCACCGGGGTCTCCGTCTGTATGAGTTCCGGCTTGGCGATCGGCGTGCCGCTGTTCGCTTCCACCGAGGCAACCTCGATCGGCGCCTGCGTGGCATCGTCGCTGCCATCGGGTGTGGCCGGGCCTTTTTTGGCGAGCA
The DNA here is from genome assembly GCA_035998685.1 of Devosiaceae bacterium. Lineage (GTDB taxonomy): Bacteria > Pseudomonadota > Alphaproteobacteria > Rhizobiales > Devosiaceae > Devosia_A. The sequence continues at coordinate 322,770 of DASYHK010000023.1, forward strand.
GATCGCGACGACCCGGGATCACGACCTTCTGCCCGACGAAGATCTTGTCGGGCGATGAGAAACCATTGGCCTGCACGATGGCCTGTGCCGTCACGTCGTAGCGGCGGGCGATGGTGTAGAGCGACTCGCCGCTCTCGATGACGTGGACATAGGCGTCGCCGGGCACCGAGACGAGGCTGGGGGTAGCGGCGGCGGGGGCCACCATGGCGGTCGCCGTCGGCGCCGCCGGCACCGGTGAGAGGGAGGGCTGAGCGGACATGGGTCTTACGTTCCCCTGGGAAGTTGACGAGGTAATCACTGGCAAGTCTTCAGTCGACACTGAGCCCATCGGCCCCTGCCCTGACATCGGCGTCATCACCGGGGTGGCGCCGGCGCTCATGCCGCCGCCAATGTCGGAGGGTGGGGTGAAGGGACCGGCTGCGACCCGCGTCGGCGCGCCGAGGGCAGTCGGCATCGGCTGCAGCACGTCGCCGGAACCGTTCGCCGACACCGAGCCGGTCGTCGTGCGGTCGGCAAAGGTCCTGCTGCCGAGCGCGGTACATCCCGAGAGTGCGGCAGCGCCGGCGAAGAGGCCGACCAATGCAGCTGCCCTGAGTGCCTTACCGTTCACGCAATTACTCATCAGTCCACTCATACGCATGTACTCAACGAGCCCAAGACTGGGCCATTAAGGTAAAGATGAGTTTAAACTAGATGCGAATTGCGCGGAAATGCATGTAGGGGATTCAGGAGCTGGTAGGGTTACCTGCGCGGACCGACCGGTGCGGGTGCGCCGCCACCCCCTCCCCAACCCTCCCCGCAAGGGGGAGGGTGCTCGATCGAGTGTGTGGCACCATCCTGCCCACCCCACAGGACGGCACCTCCCCCCTTGCGGGGGAGGATGGGAGGGGGGCCGGGCCCGACTGCCTTCCCGGAGCCCCTACTCCCCGAGTAGCAGCTTGCCGTCGAGCCGCGCGGCGGTCTCAAAATCGCTCGACTGCAGCTTGATCGGCGTCACCGTGATGGCGTCGGCATGGTGGAGCAGGTGGAAATCCTGACTGCGATCGAGCGGCAGCGGCGTCTCCGGAATGGCAATGAAGAACTTCCCGGCATTGTCGCTCTCGTAGTAGCGCATCGGCGAGCGCGAGAAGCGCTGCGACGGCACCACCCGGATGCCGGTGACCTCGTCCGGCGGACAGAAGGGAAAATTGACGTTGTAATAGGCGTCGCGGCCGGCGGCGGCGCCGAGGATGCTGCGGACCACGGCGGCGCCGTAGCGCCGCGCATTGTCCCAGGCGACGGCGCTGCCGCTCTCATAGTTCACGGCCTGGCTCATGGCGATGCCGAGCGCCCCCTGCAACGTGCCCTCGCGGGCGCCGGCAGCCGTGCCGGAGCAGTTGATGATGTCGCCGAGGTTCTGGCCGTTGTTGACGCCCGAGAGCACGAGGTCGGGCAATTGGTCGGCGCAGAGATGCGTCATGCCGGCGACCACGCAGTCGGCCGGCGAACCACCCACCACGGCGAAGCGCCTGTGCCCGTGCGGCTCGAAGCTCAATTCCCGTCCGAAGGTGAAGCGGTGCGAGGCGCCGCTCTGGTTGCCGTCCGGCGCCACCACCCAGATGTCGTCGCAGAGCTCGGCCGCGATTTCCTGCATCAGCAGGATGCCGGGCGCATCGATGCCGTCGTCATTGGTGATGAGGATGCGGCGCGGGCGCGGGGCGTCCGTCAAGAGCGGCCGCCGATCGAAGTCAGGCCGCCCATGTAGCGCTGCAGCAGCTCGGGCACGGCGATCGAGCCGTCCTCCTGCTGGTAGTTCTCCATCACCGCGATCAGTGCCCGGCCGACGGCGACGCCGGAGCCGTTGAGGGTGTGGACGTGGCGGATCTTGCCCTCGCCGTCGCGGTAGCGTGCCTCCATGCGGCGGGCCTGGAAGTCGCCGCAGACCGAGACCGAGGAGATCTCGCGATAGGCGTCTTGCCCCGGCAGCCACACCTCGAGGTCGTAGGTCTTCTGCGCCCCGAAGCCCATATCGCCCGACGACAGCGTCATCACCCGGTAGTGGAGGCCGAGTTGCCGGAGCACGTCCTCCGCGTCGCTCAGCATCTTCTCGTGCTCGTCGCCGGAGGCCTCCGGCGTGGTGATCGCAACCATCTCCACCTTGTTGAACTGGTGCTGCCGGATCATCCCCCTTGTGTCGCGCCCCGCCGAGCCGGCCTCGGAGCGGAAACACGGGGTGAGCGCGGTGAAACGGAGCGGCAGTTCGTCCTCGGCGAGGATGGATTCCCGGACGAGGTTGGTGAGGGGGACTTCGGCGGTGGGGATGAGGCTCAATCCCCCGATTTGTTCCTCAAGTTGCTCCCACCGCTCCATACCCTCAGCCGAGAGACGATGGTCAATGACCTCGCCCTTCTCGTTCCGGACCTCAACGAGATCAGAATCCGCTCCCCCCGAACTCACGGAGTCAAAGAAGGCCCGTTCAGCGGCGAACCGTTCCTTGGCACTCAAGTTGCGCATTGTATGGAACAGGTCGTCGCGAAACTTCGGCAGCTGGTTCGTCCCGAACAGCGCGTCGTCCTTGACCAGCAGCGGCGGCTGCACCTCGGTGTAGCCGTGGTGGTCGACATGCAGGTCGAGCATGAACTGGCCGATGGCGCGCTCCAGCCGGGCGAGCTGCGATTTCAGCACCACGAAGCGGCTGCCCGAGAGCTTGGCCGCGACTTCAAAGTCCATCATCCCCAGCGCTTCGCCGGTCTCGAAATGCTCCTTGGGGGTGAAGCTGAAGCTCGGTTTCGCGGGCCGCTGAGCTGCCGCGGTCTCCGGCGTGCCGTTGCGGCCGAAATATTCCTCGTTGGCGCTCTCGTCCTCGCCGGTCGGAATGTCGTCGGCCGGCAGGTTGGGGATCTCGGCGAGCCGCGCCTTGAGCGCCGCCTCCGCCGCCCGCTCCTCGGCCTCGCCCTGCTGGATCGCCTCCTTGAGCCCGGCGACCTCGGCCATCAGCGCCTGCGCCTTCGCCTCGTCCTTCTGCGCCTTGGCCTGCCCGATCAGCTTGCTGCTCTGATTGCGCTGCTCCTGCGCCTCCTGCAGCCGCGCGATCACCTGCCGCCGCTGCTCGTCGAGCGCGATCAGCTCCGCCGCCTTCGGATAGTCGCCCTTGCGGCGCCCCAGTGCCGCATCGAACGCCTCGGGGTTGGCGCGGATCCACTTGATGTCGAACATTGGCTGTCTCTCTCTGGCGCGCCCTGCTTTACAGGACTGCCCGCGCGGATCAAGGGGCAGCCGCCCGCCGGACGCGCCGAAGACTCCGGCGGGCCGTGAGGCTCCCGGATCTTCGCGCAGTTCCTGCCGCTTCCTCATGAAGCGGCCCCGGCGAGGCTCGGCCTCGGAGCGGGTAGTCCGCAATTTGGTGAGGCTTCGCCTCGCCGGTGCGGCGGGTTGGTGCTGCGGACGAAGTTGCGGATTTTCGCTCGTGGCTCCCCGCCGGTCCGTCCGGTCCCGCCCCAAAACGACTTCCAGGGCACACCCGTCCTCCCCCGCCGATCGTTCGTCGCGACCGCGCAATCGCGGGGGAATGGAGTGATTTTAACGCAGCTCGCGCGGGTGGGGATAAGATTTGCCGAGCGCCGGGGCGCCGGCGCCATAGGCCCACCCCCACCGGCCGTCATCCCGTTGGCAAACGGGACCCAGTATCCACGGGGCGTGAGGTTTCGCCGTACTGCGTCCGCGCCCGTTGCGCGTTTTCGTACAGCCGAATGGCTGGTGTTTACTGGGTCCCGACTTTCGTCGGGATGACGGCCGGTGGGGGGATGACGGCCGGTGGGGGGACGACGGCCGGTGGGGGTGGTGGGATGGGGTGGGTGGCGAGGGTGCGGGAGCGCATCTGGGCAACGTCTCTCGTTTCTCGCCCTTGCCCCATCGTCTTGGCCGTCATCGCCCGGCTTGTCCGGACGACTCAGGGGCGCCGCGCTGGGTCGCCCGCAGGAGGCGGGCGATGACGGCGGCGGGGGTGGTGGGCGTGGAGATAGGGTGGCGAAGGCGCTTGGCGCCGAGATCGCAACGCGCCAGTGGCCCCTACTCCGCGGCGGCGGCGGCTTCGGCGCGGGCGCGGCGCTTCTCGACCCAGAGGACAGAGAAGATGGCGAGTTCGTAGAGGAGGTAGACCGGCAGCGCGAGGCCGATCTGGCTGATCGGGTCGGGCGGGGAGATGAAGGCGGCGGCGGCGAGGATGCCGACGATGGCGTAGCGCCGGCCCTTCTTGAGCAGGCCGGAACTCACCAGCTCTATCGAGGCCAGCAGCGTCAGGATCACCGGCAGCTGGAAGGAGATGCCGAAGGCGATGATAAGTGTCATCGCCAGCCCCAGATACTCGGAAACCTTCACCAGCATCTCGATGTCTTCGGTCTGCATGGACTGGAAGAAGCCCATGGCCAGCGGCAGGACCACGAAGTAGACCATGGCCGTGCCGAGCAGGAAGAACAGCGGCGTCGCGATCAAATAGGGGATGAAGGCGCGGCGCTCCTTCTTGTATAGGCCGGGCGCCACGAAGCTGTAGATCTCGTAGGCGAGATAGGGGAAGCCGAGGAACAGCGCGCCGAAGAAGGCGAGGCTGAGCTGGGTGAAGAAGTACTCCTGCGGCGCGGTATAGATCAGCCGGAAATTGTCGAGCTGGTCCAGCGGCACGACCGAACGATAGGGCCGCACCAGGATGTCGAAGATCTGCTCGGCAACGAAGAAGCAGCCGATCAGCAGCACGAACAGCACGATGACCGAGCGGATCAGCCGCTTGCGCAGCTCGATAAGATGATCGAGCAGCGGCGCCTCGCTACCCTGGAGTTCGTCCTCCTCATCCGCCGGCCCCGGCAACTGCTTGGTCTCGGCCATCGATCAGCTCTTCCCGGCAGCGGGCTTGCGTGCCCGCCTGGCAGCAGCGCTTTTGCCGGCAGCCGCCTTTGTGTCTGATGCCCTGCTGCCTGCCGCCTTTCGCGGAGCAGCCTTGGGGGCTGTTTTTTCCGCGGCCGCCGAGGCCTCTGCAGCGGGGTCTTTAGCGGCAGCCTTGGGTGCGGCGCCCTTTGTCGCGGCCGGTTTGGCGGCGCCGCGCCGCGCCGTCACCGGCTTGGCTTCGGAGGGGGCCGTCTCGCTGGCGGCGGGTTTGGCAGCGGCTGGCTTCGGCGCCGGAACCGGCTCCAGGTCGCCGCTCTTCACCGGCGAGGTCGGGGCCGGCTTGGCCTTGGGAGGTGCCGCCTTAACCGGCGTCTTGCGCGCCGGCTTCGAAGCCGCCGCGCCCGTCTTGCCCCCCGATGCGGCAGCGGCTCCGGCGGCAGCCGTTCCGGCCGCGGCCGGCCGTTCGGCCACACGTTTCTTGACCGCGTCCTGCATCGCCTCCGCCGGCGACTGGGTCGGCTTCATGCCGGCAGCGGCGTGGATTTCCTCGACGACGCTGTCGGCGCCGGCCTTGGCGGGCTTCAGCGCACCGGAGGGCTGTACCTGGCCGCTCGAGGTCGTGGTGTTGAATTCCTTGCGGATGGCGTCGGTGGTCGCCTTCAGCGGCTGCGTGATGGAACTTCGCAGATTGCGCACCTCGTCGAGGCCAGTGGTCTTGTTGATCTCGCGCTGAAAATCATTGCCCATACGGCGGACGGTGCTGGCGAAGCGTCCGAGCTTCTGCATGAGCGCCGGCAGTTCCTTCGGGCCGATGACGATCAACGCCACCACGCCGACAACCAGCATCTCAGTCCAGCCGATACCGAGCATGGAGGTGTCCTCGAGTCCGGCCGCTTACGGCCGCCCGCCCAGATCAGGCGTCTTTGCTCTTCTCGGTCTCGCGGTTCTCCACCGGTGCGGAAGCGTCGAGCTGGGCCGGGGTCTTGTCCTCCTCGCGGAGGCCCTTCTGGAAGGCCTTGATACCGGAGGCGACCTCGCCCATCATGCCCGAAATCTTGCCGCGGCCGAACAGCAGCAGCACGACAACCGCCACGATGATGATACCCCAAATTCCTGGCGCGTGCATAAAACTCGTCTCCTGCTAGGCGTGAACTCTACCGCATTCCAATCGCAGAAATAGGTTCATTCCTTGGCAAACACAAGGACGTGTTCCGGATTGAGCCTGAGGAAGACATCGCCTCCGGCGACCACCTTGCGGTTGGCCCGCTGGCGCAGCCCGATGGGGTCGTCGAGCCCCTCGACGCGCACCTCGCAGAGGTCGACGCCGATGGCGTCGCGCTTGGCGACCACCCGCCCGGGAACGCCCGGTCCTTCGGTCGCCATCTCCAGCGGTCCGACCGGCCGCAGCGCCACGATCACCCGGCTGCCCTCTGCATGTCCCGGTGCCGGCACCGCCCCGAGGGGGGTCGCCGCACGGCCCCCCTCCACCACCGCCTCGATCTCGTTGAGCCGGGAGAAGAAGCGAGCGGCACTAAGGTCGACGGGGGAACGGTAGATGGCGGCCGCGGTATCGATCTGGGCGATCCGCCCTGCCCGCAGCAGCGCCACCCGGTCACCGAGCACCATGGCCTCTTCCGGATCGTGGGTGACGATGATGGTGGTGGCGTGCGTCTCCCGCAGCACCGCCAGCGTCTCCGTGCGCACCGTCTCGCGCAGCCGCGCATCGAGGCTAGAGAACGGCTCGTCGAGCATCAGGATGCCCGGCCGCGGGGCGATCGACCGCGCCAGCGCCAGGCGCTGCTGCTGCCCCCCGGAGAGCATGTGCGGATAATCGGCCTCGCGTCCCCCGAGCCCCACCCGCTTCAGCGCCGCCCGCGCCTGCGCCACCGCCGCCGTGCGGCCGAGCCGGCGCAGGCCGAAGGTGACGTTCTCGAGCAGCGTCAGATGCGGGAAGAGCGCGAAGTCCTGGAACATCATGCCGATGCCGCGCTTGTCCGGCGGCACCTGGACATCCGGGCTCGACACCACCTCGCCATTGATCAGCACCCGCCCGGCATCGACCCGCTGGATGCCCGCCGCCACCCGCAGCGCCGTCGACTTGCCGGAACCGGACTCGCCGAGCAGGCAGACGATCTCGCCGGGATTGAGGGAGAGCGTGAAGCGGTCGAGCACCACCCTGCCCCCGAGCCGCACCTCGACCGCGTCGAACTCGATAGTGGAGGCGAAACTGACGCCGGCGGTGCCCCGCGGGCCCCAGCTGCCGGCCTCGTCGGCAAGGGTCATGGCTGGTCTTCTGGCTGGTCGTCGTCCGGCAGTCCGGCAAGGTCGACCTCGTCCAGCGGATCCTCGTCGTCGCGCAGGTCGCCGTCGAAGGGCAGCGGGATCTGCAGCGTCGGCGGCAAGCGGCTGGAGAGCAGCCCACTGCCCTTCAGCTCCTCGAGGCCGGGGAGGTCGCTGAGGCTCTCTAGCCCGAAATGGTCGAGGAACGCCTCGGTGGTGCCATAGGTGACGGGACGGCCGGGCGTCCGCCGCCGGCCCCGCATCCGCACCCAGCCGGTCTGCATCAGCACGTCGAAGGTGCCGCCGCCGCTGGCGACGCCGCGGACCTCCTCGACCTCGGCGCGGGTGGCGGGCTGGTGGTAGGCGATGATGGCCAGCGTCTCCAGCGCCGCGCGCGACAGCGGCCGGCTGTCCGTCTGTTCGCGCCGCAGCAGGAAACCGAGATCCTCCGCCGTGCGCATGGCCCAGCGGTCGCCCCGCCGCACGACGTTGACCCCCCGGCCGGCGTAGCGCCGCTGCAGCTCGGCGAGCAGCGCCTCGGCGTCGGCCCCCTCGCCGAGATAGGGCGCGATCTCGGAAGCGGCCAGCGGTTCGCCCGACGCGAACAGCAGCGCTTCGACGATGCGCAGCTGGCGCTCGGCGATTTCGAGGGCTTCGTCCCCGCTCTCGGCTGCCATCAATTCGGATCCTCGCCGCCGCGGTCCTGCTGCCGGCGCCGCAGCAGCAGCGGGCCGAATGTCAGGTTCTGGCGCAGTTCTATATGCCCCTGCCGAACCAGTTCAAGGCTGGAGGCGAAGCTCGAGGCCATCGCCGTCGCCTTCTGCCCGGGCTCGTGGAGATATTGTGCGAGGTACTGGTCGAGCGGCACCCAGTCGGCGCTGTCGCCGATAAGCCGCTGCAGGATCTCCCGCGCCTCCTGCAGCGACCACACCGTGCGCTCGTGCAGCTGGTAATCGGTCGGGACGCTCCGCTCGCGCTGCGTCGCATAGGCCTTCAGCAGGTCGAAGAGGCTGGCTTCGAAGAGATTGTGCCGCTTGACCGTCACCGGCTCCGGCATGCCGCGGGCATAGACCTGGAGCCCGAGCCGCGGCCGGTTCATCAGTTGCGTTGCCGCCTGCCGCATGGCTTCGAGGCGCTTCAGGCGGAACTGCAGCAGCGCCGCCATCATCTCGCCCGAGGGTTCCTCGTCGCTCGGCGCCTGCGGCACCATCAGCCGGCTCTTGAGATAAGCCAGCCACGCCGCCATCACCAGATAGTCGGCGGCGATCTCGATGCGCTTCTCGCGCACCGTCTCGATGAAACCGAGATATTGCTCGGCGAGCGCCAGCACCGAGATGGCGGCGAGATCGACCTTCTGCCGCCGCGCCAGGTCGAGCAGCAGGTCGAGCGGCCCCTCATAACCGTCGACATCGACATAGAGCGTCTCGTCGGCCGCCGCGGCCGCAGGCTCTTTGAACCAGCCGGTCCTGTCGTCGCTCATGGCCGCTGTCTTTCCTGGCCGCCCACCAGCGACAGCAATAGCGCGTCGCACCGCCACGATTCAATCTGGCGGCTGGCGAGCCCGCAGCCGGCGGTCAAGCGGCGGAGATCAGCCGTTGGTGGCGAAGCAGTCGCCACCATTGGCCTTGATCGAGGCGCAGATCTGCGTGGCTTCCTGCAGCGACCCCGTCGGCAGCCGCAGCCGGTAAGTCACCCGTCCACCGCCGAGTTCCGCGCGCTGCACCACCAGCGACTGACCGCCGAAGAGATTGCCCCAGCGCGACTGCATGGCGTTGACCTGGCTCCGGGCCTCGCCCTCGCTCGGCAGGGACGCCAGTTGCACATAGGCGTTGGCGTCGACGGGCGGAGCGGGCGTTGCCGCCGATTGGTCCCCGGTCAGCGAAACCAGCGGCAAAGATGCCGGCGCATTGGCCGTCGCGGTGGTCGCCGGCGTACTGGCAGCGGCCTGGCCTGCACCGGCGAGTCTGCTGCGGTCAGTCGGCCGCGGCGCCGGCGTCGGGGCCGCGAGGCTCCCGTCGAATACCACCGGTTCATCGGGTTCGCGGTCAAGGGCAGCCACTTCGGATGTTTCACCGTTGGCGTCGATCTCCGGCAGCTCGGTCGCGCCGGTGGCGGTCGCGGTGCCGGCCACCAGAGCGGCGATCGGATCCTCCGCGGCCCCGGTGGCGGCGGCATCTGCGGCAGCCGTCGCGGCGTCTTCCGCGGGTGTCGGCGCCACCAGCGGCGCGTCGCTGGTGGCCGCCAGCAAACCGTTCGGCTGCTCGCTCAAGCCCGGCAGGTCGGGAACATTGGGACGGTCCACCGGCAGCGCCTCGGTACCGGCCACCGCCTCGTCGGCGCTGACGATGGTGCCATCCGGACGCACCGTTACCGTGCGCACCCGCCGGTTGGCGAGCCCGGACTCCGTTACCTCGGGCTCCTCCACCCGGGCGACTTCGGTGATCGGCGTATCCGCCGTCTCGTCGCGGGACACCAGGGTCTCCGCCTCGTCGTTTCCAGCGACACCGTCGATCTCATCGAAGACCACCGAACGCGGCACCTCCGCCGTGTCGGCGGCAGGAGCGGCGGGTTCTTCCTTGACCGGCGAGGTGTCGGCCGTCAGCACCGGTGCGGAATCGGGATCGCCGCGCCCCATGCCGAGGACCCAGTAGAGGCCGAAGCCCGCAGCCAGCAGCAGCACCAGCGCAACGCCCATGCCGAGATACTGGCGCATGCCGCCGAACGAGCGCGTGTTCGGCGCCTTCACCTTGCTGCGACGATAGGGTGCGTCCCCGCCGCCCACGGACGGCTCGACGCGCCCGACTTCGGCGCCCGTCGCGGCAGCAGCGGCAAGAATCGCGGCCTCCGCCGAGCGCGCGCGCGATTCCACGTCCTTGAGGCCGGCACGGCGCGGCGCAAACCCTGTGGTAAGCGGCGGCACCACGGGCGGCGGCTGTTGCGCCTGCCGCGGTTCCCGCTCCTGCGGCGGCGACGGCTCGGGATCGGCCATCTGGACGCGCACCGCCTCGCCGATCAGGTTCTCGATTTCGGCCATGGGATCGGTGTCGTGATCCGCAGGTGGATCCTGGCGCGGCTGACCACTGCCGAGGCCAAAGACCGGGGCCACGGAGAACCTGTCACCGCCTTCGAGTTTCGGTTCCTGTCTCGGCTCCTGCCGTGCCGGCTGCTGCTGACGCTGCTCAGGCTGGACCGGCGCCGCTTGCGCACTCCGCGCCGGGTGCCCGATCAGCACCGGCGCCTGTACGGAGCTGCGACCGAAAGTCCGGGCGGGCACGGCCTCGACGGAAGCAGGATAATCGGTTCTCGGCGCAGCCGCTGGCTCGTGCGCCTGTGGTCCACCGAGCTCCGCTTTGATCAGATCAGCGATCGGATCGGCGTCTTCCTCGGCCGAAGCCGCCTGCTCGCGATCCTCGCCCTCATGTTGGTCCGCTCCAGCCCCGTCGCCGTCACCCTCGTCATCGACGGGATGTCGGGGCGGTGAAGCTTCCGCCTCGCGCTGTGGTGCGGTGGGCGTGCCGAAGCCGAAGTCGAAATCGAAGCTGTCCTCGTCGGCACCCTTGGCTGCGGGCGCTGCATCGGACTTTGCAGGAGGCACCGGCGACGGAGCGGCGGGTGCGGGTCCTGGCTTGGGTTCGGTAGCGGCGCGGAGGCCAGCCGCGAAGGGCGTGCTGCTGGTCGAGCGGGGCTGGGCGAATGCGGCGGCCGCCTGGGCAGACGATGCCGTGGCAGGAGCGGGTGACTGCTGGCCTGCTCCGGGTCCGGGCGGCGCAGCCGGTGCGGCGGGGCGCGCTACGGCGGCCGGTGTGGCTGGCGGCGCCGGCGGCGTGACGGGAGGCGTTGTCGGTTGACTGGCGCCAGCCGGCCGCTCCTGCGAAGGAGCAGCGGAAGGCTGCGGCGGAGTGGCCGGTTTCGGGGCATCCATGCCGGGGATCCGGACACCGGTTGTCTGCGGGGCAGCGACCGTCTGCGAGGGGCCTGCCGGTTGCGGGGGTGCTGCCGGTTGCGGCGGAGTGGCGGGTCGCGGAGATGAAGACTCGGCAGCCGGAGCTGACGGCTTCGGACCATCCATGCCGGGAATGCGGAGCGGGGCGGGCTTTGCAGCGGATGTCGCTTCGCTCAGCGGAGGCAGCTTGATAACGCTGGGCTTGCTCTCGGATTCGGCGCCCTGCGCGTTGCTCGCCATCAGCTTTGCAAGTTCGGCGATCAGGTCGTCGGATTTTTCCTGGTTGTCAGCCATCTGCTGCGGTTTCGCTGGCATGGAACGCAGCGCCCTCTGTGTTGCCGGTGCTCACCCTGGACCCCCGCCCATAGAAGCGCGCCAGTGTTCACACCAATGCGCCCGAATTATGAAAGCTCTTCCGGGGCCGATACCCCCAGTATGCTGAGGCCGTTGAACAAAACCTGTCTAACTGCACCGACCAGCGCGAGTCGCGCCAAAGTCAGTGTCGGGTCGTCAGCGTTAACAAACCGTAAGTCGGTGTCTTCGCGCCCTTTGGCCCAGAAGCCGTGGAAGGCGCCGGCCAGTTCGTAAAGATAGAATGCAATACGATGCGGCTCGTGCGCAACCGCCGCCACGCCGACCACTCGGGGCCACTGCGCCACCGCCCGGATCAGTTCGAGATCGGCGGCACTGGTCAGCTTTTCGACAGGGGCCGACTGAAGCGCAGCCGCCGAAGCGTCGAGCTCCGGCAGCTCCCGGGCGGCCACGCGGAACACCGAGCAGGCCCGGGCATGGGCGTACTGCACGTAGAACACAGGATTGTCGCGGCTCTGCTCCTTCACCAGCGCGAAGTCGAAGTCCATCGCCGCATCGTTCCGCCGGTAAAGCAACATGAAGCGCGTGGCGTCGGCGCCGACCTCTTCGACCACATCGGCGACGGTCACGAGGTCGCCCGAGCGCTTGCTCATCTTGAACGGCTCGCCGTTCTTCATCAGCCGCACCAGCTGGCAGATGCGGACGTCGATATCCGCCTCGCCCTTCGACACGGCCTTCACCGCGGCCTGCAGGCGCTTGACGTACCCCGAGTGGTCGGCCCCCAGCACATTGATCATGTGCCTGAAGCCCCGCAGAAACTTGTTGCGGTGGTAGGCAATGTCAGCGGCGAAATATGTATAGCTGCCATCCGACTTGACGAGCGGACGGTCGATGTCGTCGCCCCAGTCGCTGGCGCGGAACAGCGTCTGCTCGCGATCCTCCCATTCTTCGGGCGTCTTGCCCTTGGGCGGCTCCAGCCGCCCCTCGTAGATCATCCCCTCGGAACGCAGCCAGGCAAGCGTCGAGGCAATGTCGCCGCCCTCACCGTGCAGCGTCCGTTCTGAAAAGAAGACGTCGTGGTGAATGCCGAGCTTGGCGAGGTCCGCCTTGATCAGCTCCATCATTGCCGCGAGCACCCTATCCTTGGCGAGCGGCAGCACCTCCGCTTCGGGCTTGCCGAGGAGGCTGTCGCCATACTCCGTCGCCAGCAGCCGCCCGACCGGTACCAGGTAGTCCCCCGGATAGAGGCCGGACGGGATCTCGATGTTCTCCCCCAGCGCCTCGCGGTACCGCAGCAGCGTCGAGCGCGCCAAAGTGTCGATCTGGCTGCCGGCATCGTTGATGTAGTACTCGCGGGTAACGTCGTAGCCCGTATAGGCCAGCAGCGACGCCAGCGTGTCGCCGAACACGGCGCCCCGCGTATGCCCCACATGCATCGGTCCGGTGGGGTTGGCGGAGACATACTCCACGTTCACCCGCTCACCCTTGCCCACATCCGTCCGGCCGAAATCTCCGGCCTCGCTGCCGACGGCCCGCAGCACTGCCAGCCACACGCTGTCGGCGAGCCGGAAGTTCAGGAAGCCAGGTCCCGCAACCTCCACCGACTGCACGTCCGGATCGCTGGCGAACTGCTCCGCCAGGGCCGCCGCCACCTCGCGCGGTTGCTTCCCCAGCGGCTTGGCCACGACCATGGCGGCGTTGCTCGACAGATCGCCGTGGCCGGGATCGCGGGGCGGCTCGGTCACGAGGCGCGCCAGCGCTTCGTCGCTCACATCCGGATAGAGGGTCCGGAGGGCATCGGTGATGCGGGCAGCGAAAAGCGCGAAGACGTCCATCTAGTGATCTCTCAACCGGGCCAAGGGCCGCCCTTGCGCAGCGGCGGACAAGGCCTTGGCAAAACAGCGGAACGTGCGCGAAGCACCGACCTCGAGCTTCGGCTCGTTCGCGCCGCCGTGCCGTAGCCTAATCGGATTGTAGCGTCAAACGGGCTGCCGGCTACTGTGTGGCATTGCTCGCGCCCGGAAGCCCCGGGAGCCAGCTGAGAGCAGAACGCTGCCAGAACTGCCGCTTCGGCGCCAATTGGTCACGCTGGTCGAGCGTTCCCACGCGGATGCCGAAGGTTCGACCACCGGAACCCACGGAAGTAGCATAGACGGGAGAACCGCAGTCGCCGCAGAAGGTTTGCATCCGCCGTTCACCGCTCTCGGCGGTCTTGATGTAACTCTTGGGCGCCCCGCGCAGCAGCTGGAACTGATCTTCCGGACACGGCGCGACCACCCGAAAGGCCGTTCCCGACAGCTTCTGGCAATCCGTGCAATGGCAGATGCGCACCCGCTCGGGATCGATCTCCGCCGCAAATGCGATGGCGCCGCAATGGCACGATCCACTAACCCTCATCTCCGTCCTCCCCGAGAATCTCTCCTACCACTACCCTGCCCCGTCGGCACCGCCCGAAAGCCGCGCGTGCTGCTCGAGCGCGTAGGGGTCGGTCATGCCGGCGACGAAATCGCAGACAATGCGGGCGGCGCCCGCCTCGTCGGCTGCCTGCTGCACCGCTTGCCCCCAATGCCCCGGCAGGTCGCAGCGCGCCAGATAGTGCTCGAACAGGTCCGCCACCACCTCCTGGCTCCGCCGCACCGGGGCCATCACCGCCTCGCTGCGATAGACATTGTCGAAGAGGAAGCGCTTCAACCCCTGTTCTGCCTCCGCCAGCCGGGGTGAGAACCGGATCAGCGTGCGCCCGGCGTGGCGGACGTCGTCGACGGAGTTGGGCGCCGCTGCCGCGATCGCGGCGGCGCTGGTCTCGATGACGTCCTCGATGCTGCGGGTGATCAGTCGGCGCTGCACCTCGTGCGCCTGGCGGCTGCGACCGATATCCGGCCAGCGTTCCATCACTTCGGTGGCGATGGAGCCGACAAGCGGCACCGCCTCGAGGTCGGGCAGCGCGATCAGCCCGGCACGCAGCGCGTCGTCGATGTCGTGGGAATCGTAGGCAATGTCGTCGGCGATCGCGGCTGCCTGCGCCTCGAGGCTGGCATGGGTCGCAAGCTGCAGGTCGGTGCTGGCGGGGATGGCGTCAAGGCCGGCCGGCAAGCCTTCGCGGGCGTAGCGGCCAACCGGCGCTCCCGCGGCGTCGATCAGCGGGCCGTTGTGCTTGAGGATGCCCTCCAGCGTCTCCCAGGTGAGGTTGAGGCCGTCGTGCTCGGCGTAGCGGTTTTCCAGTCGGGTCACCACCCGCATGGCCTGGATGTTGTGATCGAACCCGCCCCAGCGCGCCATCTTCTCGTGCAGGACCCGCTCCCCCGCATGACCGAACGGGGTATGGCCGAGGTCGTGGGCCAGCGCCACCGCTTCCGCCAGATCCTCGTTGAGCCGCAGCGCCCGGGCGATCGAGCGCGCCATCTGGCTGACCTCCAGCGTATGTGTCAGCCGCGTGCGGAAGTGCTGCCCTTCATGGTGCAGGAACACCTGCGTCTTGTGCTGCAGCCGGCGGAATGCGGTGGAGTGCACAATGCGGTCGCGATCGCGCTGGAATTCCGAGCGGGTGGGGCTGTCGCTGGTCCCGTGGACCCGACCGCGGGACTGTGCAGGGTCGGCGGCATAGGGAGCCGGGGCATTGCTGCTCGAGGACATCTGCCTTTTCATTCCCTGAAGGAGTTCCTACATTGGAAACCGGCGCGCCGATTGCACCGGCCCGGCAGAGCGAAGGCCCGACATGACCGCAACCTCTTTAGCATCCAACGACATCGTGTTGACAGATCGCGCTGCGCGCAAGATTGCCCGCGTGCTCGCCAAGCAGCCGGCGGGGACGGTGCTGCGCATCGCCGTCTCGGGCGGCGGCTGCTCGGGCTTTCAGTACGAATACAACCTGGTGCAGGAAACGCCGACGGATGACGACCTGGTCCTGCAGTCGGGAGACGCGACCGTGCTCATCGATTCCATGAGTCGTGAGTTCATGGGTGGCGCCGAGATCGACTACGTGGACGATCTGATCGGCCAGTCCTTCGAGATCCGCAATCCCAACGCCGTCGCCTCCTGCGGCTGCGGGACCAGCTTCGCCCTCGCCTGAGCGCATCCTTGACGCTTGATCCGCACTACCGGCCCCGATAGCGTTCGGCGGAATCGGGAGTGTGCAGGTGGATCTCAAGAATCGGGTCGACGCCGTCGTCGACGACGCCCTCGGCACGCGCATCGTCGGGACGGTCATCATGGCCGCCCGCGACGGTGACATCATCTATCGCCGCGCCGCCGGCTTCGCCGACCGCGAGGCCGGACGCGCAATGGAAGAGGACGCGATCTTCCGGCTGGCCTCGGTGACCAAGCCGATGGTGGCGACTACGGCGCTGGCCATGATCGAGCGGCACCTGCTCGGGCTCAACAACGCGGTGTCGGACCACCTGCCCTATTTCCGGCCGCGATTGCCCGACGGCAGCGAGGGGCACATTACCATCAGGCACCTGCTCACCCATACTGCCGGCCTCGGCTACGACTATGCCGCCGACCCGGAGATTACCACTGGCATGCAGGACACCGATCTCGACTACGAGGCGAACTTTGCGCGTCTCGCACTGCAGCCACTGCTGTTCGCGCCGGGCAGCGGCTGGTGCTACTCGGTAGCCACCGATGTGCTCGGAGCTGTAATCGCGCGCATCCACGGGAGCAGCCTTGCCGAGGCCGTGGAGCACTACGTCACCGGTCCGTTGGACATGTCCGATACCGGCTTCTCCGTCACCGATACCAGCCGACTGGCCGTGCCATATGTTGACGGCGATCCTCAGCCGGTCCGGATGCAGGATCCGCACACGGTGATCGCGCCGGACGGCAAGCGGACCACCTTCTCGCCGGGGCGTGTCTTCAATCCGCGCGCCTTCCAGTCCGGTGGTGCCGGCATGGTTGGCACCGCCGGCGACTTTCTGACCTTCCTCGAGGCGCTTCGCAATCGCGGTGGCACCGTACTGCACCCCGATACGCTGGTGCAGGCGACGACCAACCAGATCGACGATCTGGAGCGGGACGCTAAGGATGCCGGCCAGCGCTTCGGCTATCTCGGTGCCGTCATCGTCGATCCCGCAGCCGCTGACCGTCCGCAGGCCCCCGGCACCTATCGCTGGGGCGGGATCTACGGGCACGACTGGTTCGTCGATCCGGCCAACGGCATTTCCGCGGTAATCATGACCAACACTGCCTTGGAGGGCTGCAACGGCCGCTTCCCCAAGGATGTTGCCCGCGCCCTCTACGGCGCCGCCTGAGTTCGCTGGTAGAGGACACTCGCATGCGCATCGTCACCTGGAACGTCAACGGCATCAAGGCGCGCCTCGGGCAGGTCACCACGTGGCTGACCCAGCAGGCGCCGGACATCGTGTGCCTGCAGGAGATCAAGACGCTCGACCAAGGGTTTCCCCGCGCCGAGATCGAAGCGCTCGGCTATAATATCGAGACCTTCGGGCAGAAGGGCTGGAACGGCGTCGCCATCCTCTCCAAGGTCCGCTTCGACGAGGTGACGCGGGGCCTGCCGGGAGACGATGGCGACGAGCAGTCACGACTGATCGAAGGCGTGTTCTCCACCGAAGGTGGGGCGGTGCGGGTCTGCGGCATCTACCTCCCCAACGGCAACCCCGTCGACAGCGAGAAATTCCCCTACAAGCTGCGCTGGATGGAGCGGCTGACGGCCTTCGTCGAGGCTCGCCTGGAGCTTGAGGAACCCTTTATACTGCTCGGTGACTTTAACATCATTCCCGGCCCCACGGACGCCAAGCATGCCGAGAACTGGTGGGGGGACGCGCTCTACCGCCCGGAGAGCCTCGCCCGCTTCCGCAGCCTCGCAAATCTCGGCCTGACGGACGCGCTGCGGGCGGTAACGGACGAGCCGAGCTACACCTTCTGGGATTTCCAGGCCGGGGCCTGGCGGCGAGACAACGGCATCCGCATCGACCATCTGCTGCTGTCGCCGCAGGCTGCCGACCGGCTGGAGGACGTCACCGTCCATCGCGAGGTCCGCGGCTGGGACAAGCCGAGCGATCACGTGCCGGTGGAAGGTCGGTTCACCTTCTGAGCAATGGCGCGCCGCGGCTAGTAGCCGAAGCTGCTGCCGAAGGAATCGGCCATCTTCACCGACTCCGCACGGTCCTCGGGCGTCGCCACCGACATCGCGTCCTGCAGCAGGCCCTGCACCCACGCCTCGTCGGCGGAGCCCGCGGAGCGGCGGCTGGCGACGGTGAGCCACATCAGGCCCTGCACCGCGTTGGCCTCTATGCCCTTGCCGTTGAACAGGATGTCGCCGAGCTGCGCCTGCGCCCGGACATGGCCCTTGCGGGCCGCGAGTGACAGCCACCGCGCGCCCTGCAGCGGGTTGCCGCCGAGTTCGCCGTCCTCGAGATAGAGACGACCGACCCGGTACTGGGCATCGGCATCGCCGAAGTAGGACGCTGCGTGCATGAGCAGCTTGTTGGAATAGGCCTCGTCCTTGGGAATCCCGGCCTCGGGCAGGCCTGCGCGGTAGTACTCGCCGATCTTGACGAACGACCGCCCCACAATATCCGCTTCCATGCCCTCCGGCCGGGTGTCCGCATGCTCGTCAGCAATCTGGCTGAAGTAGCTGAAGGCCTTGGCGGGGTCCTTCTGGACCCCCTCGCCGTTCTCGTACATCAGCCCCAGCTGCCACAGCGCCGTCGGCTGTCCGGTCTCGGCTGCGTCTTCGAGAGCCAGCACCAGATCGTCGCTCTGCACGCCATCGAGGATGTTGGCCATGTTGAGCGCGGCATCCACCGCGGTCTCCGTGACCTGCACCTCGTCGACCTGCGCGCGCGCCGGCATTGCGGCCACCACGAGGGCCGTCGCTGCCACGCCCGCGGCGAAGATCAGGGTTCGGGCACTATACGTCCGCATAACACTCCTTTTCGCCCCTGGCGCCGGGATTGGTCAGCGCGCCATAGCGCGCCGGCCCCACCAGCTGGGCATACTTCCAGATTGCGCCAGAACCGAACTGGTTCCCCGGCGGCGACCAGTCAGCCTTCCGCCTCGCGAATTCGTCATCGGTGACGTCGACGTCGATCGTCCCCGCAACGGCGTCGATGGTGATGATGTCACCGTCGCGGACATGTGCGATCGGGCCGCCCACCGCTGCTTCCGGACCGACATGGCCGATGCAGAAGCCGCGCGTCGCGCCCGAGAAGCGGCCATCGGTGATCAGCGCCACCTTGTCACCCATGCCCTGGCCATAGAGGGCCGCCGTGGTCGCCAGCATCTCGCGCATGCCGGGTCCACCCTTCGGTCCCTCGTAGCGGATGACGAAGACCTCGCCCTCGTTGTAGTTCTTATGGGTTACCGCCTCGAAGCACTTCTCTTCGGTGTCGAACACCCGCGCCGGACCGGAGAAGCGAAGGTTCTTCATGCCGGCGACCTTCACGATCGCGCCCTCCGGCGCGAGGTTGCCGCGCAGGGTGACGACGCCGCCGGTCGGGGTGATCGGATTGTTCGCCGGACGCACCACATCCTGCTGGTCGTTCCAACGGATCTTCTCCATGTTCTCCGCCAGCGTCTTGCCGGTGACGGTCATCACGTCGCCATGCAGGAGGCCGTTGTCGAACAGCGTCTTCATCAGCAGCGGGATGCCGCCGGCCTCGAACATGTCCTTGGCCACGTACTTCCCGCCGGGCTTGAGGTCGGCGATGTACGGCGTCTTCTTGAAGATCTCGCCGACGTCGAAGAGATCGAATTCGATTCCAGCCTCGTGCGCCATGGCCGGCAGGTGCAGCGCCGCATTGGTGGAACCGCCCGAGGCGGCCACCACGGTTGCGGCATTTTCGAAGGCTTTCCGGGTGACGATGTCGCGCGGCCTGAGGTTCTGGCGCAGCAGCTCCATCACCTGCTCGCCGGCGGCGGCGCAGAAGGCGTCGCGGATCTCGTAGGGTGCCGGTGCACCACAGGAATAGGGCAGCGCCAGTCCGATGGCCTCGGCGACCGTCGCCATGGTGTTGGCCGTGAACTGGGCCCCGCACGCCCCCGCCGACGGGCAGGCGATGCGCTCCAGTTCATCGAGCTCCTGGTCGTCCATCTGGCCCACCGAATGCAGACCTACCGCCTCGAACAGGTCCTGCACCGTGACCTCCCGGCCGCGGTGCTTGCCGGGCAGGATGGAGCCGCCATAGATGAAGATCGACGGCACGTTGAGCCGGATCATTGCCATCATCATGCCCGGCAGCGACTTGTCGCAGCCGGCCATGGTGACCATGGCATCATAGGAGTGGCCGCGCATCGTCAGCTCGACCGAGTCCGCGATGACGTCGCGCGACGCCAGCGACGACTTCATGCCCTGGTGCCCCATGGCGATGCCATCGGTGACGGTGATGGTGGTGAACTCGCGCGGCGTACCGCGGGCGGCAGCCACGCCCTTCTTCACTGCCTGCGCCTGGCGCTGCAGCGAGATGTTGCACGGCGCCGCCTCGTTCCAGGCCGTCGCGACGCCTACCAGTGGCTGATGGATCTGCTCCGTCGTCAGCCCCATCGCATAGAGGTAGGAGCGGTGCGGAGCGCGCGCCGGGCCTTCGGTCACATGGCGGCTCGGAAGCCGCGATTTGTCGACGTAGTTGCTATTCATAGTCCTATCCCCCTTGCCCGGCTCCGGCGGCGGGCGCTCAAGTCAAAGCGCTCTTATCGTCGGCACCCCGGCAAGGCACAAGGGCAGCCAATTCGGTTTCCGTTCGGCTTCTGATGCCCCGTTTCCATGGCTATGGAACAGGTGCGCCCCCGCCGTCTCGTCGACCTCTTTTAGGGTTAGATTGTGGCGAGCTTTCTGAGGAAATGGTTGCCAGCCCGGCGCAGGCAGCGGGATTCAATCCTGCTGTTGCAGAATCAGCACAAGGGGTTAGGCCCTGCGGTCAGCTCAGCCGCTTCAGGGCCTCGAAGATGCGCTCGCGCCGCCCGGTCGCTTCCTCCCGCCGCGTCCGCTGCTCCTCGATCACCTCTTCCGGCGCCTTGGCTACGAACTGCTCGTTGCCAAGCTTGCGGTCGATCTTCTCGATTTCGGCGTCTTCCTTGCCGATCTCCTTCTCGAGCCGCGCCCGTTCAAGCGAGATGTCGATGACGCCGGCCAGCGGCAGGATGAAGGTCGCCTCACCCAGCACCAGCTGCGCTGCATCCCGCGGCACGTCGGAGACATAGTCGACGCTCTCCAGCCGCGCGAGGCGCGTCAGCGCGGCAAGCTGACTTTCGACGCGGATGCCGGTCTCCTCGCCGGCGCCGATGATCTGCAGCGGAATCTTGGCCGCCGCCGGGACGTTCATCTCGGTCCGCACCGAGCGGATGCCCGAAACCAGCTCGACCAGCCAGTTCAGCTCGGCGTCGGCCTCGGGGTCCTCGAGTCCGGTGAGATCCGGCCACTCGGAAACGATCAGCAGCTTGTCGCGCCCCTGCCCGTTCTTGCCGGTCTCCGCCCACAACTCCTCGGTCACGAAGGGCATGATCGGGTGCAGCATCTTCAGGATCTGGTCGAGCGTGAAGGACGCCATCGCCCGCGTCTCCGCCTGCGCCTCGGCGTCGTCACCGGTCAGGATCGGCTTCGCCAGCTCCACGTACCAGTCGCAGAAGGTGCCCCACACGAAGTCGTAAGCGGCGTTTGCCGCCTCGTTGAACCGGTAGTCGGAAATGGCTGTGGTCACGGCGGCCACGGCGCGGGCCGTCGCTCCGCCGATCCAGCGGTTCAGGGCCAGCCGGTTCTGCCGCGGATCGAAGCCGGCGACGCCCCGGCACTCGTTCATCTCAAGGAAGCGTGCCGCGTTCCAAAGCTTGGTGACGAAGTTGCGGTAGCCTTCCACCCGGCTCACCGCGAGGCGGATGTCGCGACCCTGCGCCGCCATGGCGGCGAGCGTGAAGCGGGTGGCATCGGCTCCATAGCCGTCGATCAGCTGCAGCGGATCGATGACGTTGCCCTTCGTCTTGCTCATCTTCTGGCCGCGCTCGTCGCGCACCAGCGCGTGCATGTAGACGGTGTGGAACGGCTCCTTGCCGCTGAATTCGAGACCCATCATCATCATCCGGGCGACCCAGAAGAAGATGATGTCGAAGCCGGTCACCAGCACATCGGTCGGATAGTAGCGGGCCAGCTCCGGCGTCTGCTCCGGCCAGCCGAGTGTCGAGAACGGCCAGAGGGCCGAGGAGAACCAGGTATCGAGAACGTCCTCGTCGCGGTGCAGCGGCGCCTTGCTGTCGCGCAGTTCCGCGAAGGGATCGCCGTCCTTGGCCGCCGCCCACGCGGCAGCGTCCAGCCGCTCGCGCTGCGTGGTTTCGAAGGTGGAATAGGCCTTGAGGTAGGCGCCGGAATTGAGGCCGGAGGTGTGGATCTCGACCGACCGCCCGTAATACGCCGTCGCCTGCTGCACGGCCTCCGCTTCGGTTGCGGCAACGAAGCATTTGGGGCCGGCATTGGGGCTGTTGAAGTCGGGATCGCTGCTGATCCGCGGACCATACCAGGCCGGAATCTGGTGTCCCCACCACAGCTGCCGCGAGATACACCAGGGTTTGATGTTCTCCATCCATGCGAAGTAGGTGTTTTCATAGGACTTGGGCACGAACTTCGTGCGGCCTTCGCGCACCGACCTGAGCGCCGGCTCCGCCAGCACCTCGGCATTGGCGAACCACTGGTCGGTCAGGTACGGCTCGATAACGACCTGCTTGGTCTTCTCGTCATAGGGCACCATGATCTTCTTGTCCTCGACCCAGACCAGGGCCCCGAGGCTATCGAGATCTTCTACGATCCTATCACGCGCCTCGAACCGGTCGAGGCCGCGGTATTCCTTGGGAGCATAGCCGTTGATCCGCCCCTGCGGCGTGAGGATGTTGATCGGCTTCAGCCCGGTGCGGACACCGACCTCGAAATCGTTGAAGTCATGCGCGGGGGTGATCTTCACCGCACCCGAACCCATCTCCGGGTCGGCATACTCGTCGGCGACGATCGGGATCCGCCGCCCGACGATGGGCAGGATCACGTGCTTGCCGACCAGATGGCGATAGCGCTCGTCCTCCGGGTGCACGGCGACACCCGTATCGCCCAGCATCGTTTCCGGTCGGGTCGTGGCGACGACGATTTCCTCGTCTGAGTTCTCCACCGGGTAGCGGAGGTGCCACATCTTGCCGTTGGTCTCGATGTTTTCGACCTCGAGGTCGGAGATCGCCGTCTCCAGGCCAGGATGCCAGTTGACCAGCCGCTTCGCCCGGTAGATGAGACCTTTCCGGTGCAGCTCGACGAACACCTTGCGGACCGCTTCCGAGAGGCCCTCGTCCATGGTGAATCGCTCGCGCGACCAGTCGGCGGAAGCACCGAGGCGCTTGAGCTGGTTGAGGATGGTGCCGCCGCTCTCGGCCTTCCACTCCCAGACCCGCTTCAGGAACTCCTCGCGCCCCATCTCACGCCGCGACGGCTGCTGCCGCTCCATCAGCTGGCGCTCGACGATCATCTGCGTTGCGATGCCGGCATGGTCCATGCCCGGCTGCCAGAGCACGTCCTTGCCGCGCATCCGCTCGAAGCGGATCAGGATGTCCTGGATGGTGTTGTTGAGTGCGTGCCCGATATGGAGCGAGCCGGTGACATTGGGCGGCGGGATGACGATCGAGAAGGTCTCGGCCCCGGGCTTCGCCCCGGCACCGGCGGCGAACGCATCGGCATCGAGCCAGGCTTGGTAGATGCGGCCTTCGACGGCGCCGGGTTCGTAGGTCTTCTCGAGCATATGGATGTCCAGCGGCAAGGGCCCGCCGCAGCGTCGTGCCGGCGGGCCGAACTCAGGGGATAAGGTCTAAAGCAAAGGCACGGGGCCGGAGTCAACTGCCCGCAGGTTACCGTCCGCCGCCTGGCCTACTCGCCGCGCGAGATCCGAGAGATCTCCTTCTCGACCATGCGTTCGACGACGCTTGGCAGGTTCTCGTCCAGCCACTCCTTCAGCATCGGTCGCAGCATGTCCCGGATCATGTCCTCGAGGGTAACATTCGACCCCACCATCGACAGTCCGCTGAGCCGCGACAGCGTATGCTTGACGGCAGCCCCGGTGGTCGGCGCCAGCAGTTCCTCGGCGATGTCGCTCGAAAGCTTCGGATCCGGCATCGGCGATGCCTGTGCCATCGACGGCGAGGGCCGCGGTGTTTCCTGGCGGGGCGTCTCCTGCCGGGGCGCCTGCGGCGCGGGGCGGGAGGCCTCGGGCCGAAGCGGCGAAGGCTGCTGACGTGGCGCCGGTGGGGGCTGCACGAAGGCGCTCATCGCCGGCGCCGCCACCGGCTCGTCAGGGGGCTCGTCAAGAGCCACCGTGAAGGCGGCACTCTCCTCTTCCTCGGCATCCGGTTCGAAGGCGACGTCGTCGGGATCGACGAGTTCCGGCTCGCCGGAATACCGAAAACCGGCATCCCCATCGCCGTCTTCGTCCTCGTCGTCAACACCGAAGGCCGTGGCCGGCGGCTCGGGATCCGGCTTGGAGAGAATCTGCTCCGGCGACAGCGCCAGCGGTTCCGCAGGTTCCTGCGGTTCTGCAGCGGGCGGCGGCGCGAACTTGGGCGCTGCGGCAGCCGTCGGGAACGGACGCGGCGCGGGCGCGGCGGCCGTGTTGGCCGCAGGCGCGGGCGTAGGCCGCGCCGGAGCGACCGCCGCATCGTCATCGGCGATGATCTGCCGGATGGACGAGAGGATTTCGTCCATCGATGGCTCTTTTGACGCCGGCTTATTCATAACTGCCTCACTTCGGGTGTCGACGGTCGCGCCGGCCGCTGGCGCGCCTGATTCGTCACCACTCACTTTACGCAGAGCCGTCGCTGCTTGGGAACCGAGGGGGCCGCAGCCAGCGGCTCTTCCCCAGGAGTTTGTATGGCCGTCCGAGCCGGAGGCCGCCTACTCGTCGATGGCCCGGAGTTCCTGCCAGACGTCTTCGACGGTGGCGATGTAGCCATCCGCCGATTTCACCTCGACGTTCAACCCGAGTTCCGGCGGCGACAGGCGGCCGGTTGCCGCGACCAGCGCAAACGCCGCGACGACGCGGCTCGAGGTGGCGCTGATCAGGCCCTCGCGCGCCGAAGTCAGCTCCGCCTGCGCGTTGAGCACGTCGAGCGTCGTCCGCTGGCCGACGTCGCGTTCCTGGATGAGCCCCTCGACCACGAGTTGCCCCGACGACACCGCGGACTCCGCGGACTGGATCTGGGCAATGGCGTTCTGCATGCTGCTCCAGGCCGAGATCACCGACTCCCGCACCTGGTCGCGCGTGGAGAGCGCGTCGACTTCGCTCTGAACCTGGCCGAGATTGGCCTTGCGCACGGAGGCGCCGAGCGAACCGCCGGCATAGAGGGGCACCGACACCGAAAGCGTGACTGAGCCCGACATGCCGCCTGCGTCAGGCATGCCCGGAACGCAGCCAATGGCGCAGAGCGAACCAATGAGATCGAGCGTCGGCCCGAAAGCCGCCCGCGCCGCGTCCGACCCGGCCTGCGCCGCCCGGATCGAGGCACGGGCGGTGAGGATGGCTGGGTTCTGCTCTACCGCCTGGCTGATGGCGATATCGACGGAGGCCGGGATCAGATCGCCGAAGCGGAAGTCGGGGCTGAGGTTGCGCGGCGGATGCCCGACCCAGCGCTCATAGCTGGCGCGGCTGGTCTGCAGGCTGGTAATGGCCGCCTGATAGGAAGCCACGGCCTGCGCCAGCCGGCTCCGCGCCTGCGAGACGTCGATCCGCGTCCCCTCCCCCAGCCGCAGCCGCTCCTCGGAGGAGCTGACCTGAGCCTCGAAGAAGGCCACGTTGTCACCGCGCAACTGCACCAGCTGGGTGTCGCGCAGCACGTTCATGTAGGAAGTCGCAACCTGGAGCAGCACGTTCTGCTCCTCGTTGCGCAATGCGTATTTGCTGAGTTCCGTGAACGCCCGCGCCTGTTCGATCTGCGACTCTGTCTGGAAGTTGTCGAACAGGTTCTGCCGATAGCTGAGCCCGAGCTGCCAGTCGCGGCTCGTCGTCGCCCCAAAGACCTGGTTGACCGCGAAGCTGTTGGTGACGCTGCCGTCGAGGCTGATCTGCGGCCGCTGGCCGGCCTTGCGCAGAGCGATGTCTTCTGCCGACATCTTCACGCTCAGCAGCGCCGACATGATGTTGGGATTGTTGGCATAGGCGCTCTCCAGCGCCTCCCGCAGAGTCTCCGCCTGCACCGCCGCCGGCAGCACGGACAGCATGAGCGCCAGCGCGCCGACGCGCATCACCCGACCAATACGCATGTACTCAACCTCCAAGCCAGGTACAGTATTCTGCGCAGGTGGGGTTAACAACTGGATAGGGCAAGCCCCATGCAGCTATCCCCAGCGTTTCCCCGGCCGCGTGCCTCCACCGCAACACCGCAATTGGTTCCCGCTCGCCGGCGGTCGCGTCGGCGCTAGAAAACGAACTGGTCGCTCGGTCCCGGAACCGTCAGCGGCGGCATGCTGGCATCGAACGCCGCGTAGGCGGCGACATCGTCGCCGGCGCGGACGAAACGGTGGGCAACGCCGACACCGGCGCGGCGGATCACCGCCACGAGCCGACCGCCATCGGCCAGCTGCTGCTGCAACGCCTCCGGAACGCTCGCCACTTCGCCCTCGACGATGATGACATCGTAGGGCCCCTTCTCCGGCACCCCCGCCACCAGCGGCGCCTCGACCACCTCTGCATTGCCGGCACCCAGCGTGGCAAGGGTCTTGCGGGCGCGATCGGCCAGTGACGCCGTCTCCTCGATGCCCACGACCGCCGCCGCAAGCTCCGCCAGCACCGCAGTCGAATAGCCGGTGCCGCAGCCAACATCGAGCACCCGGTCCTTCGCACCGACGCCCGCGAGCTGCACCAACCGCGCAAATGGTGTCGGTGCCGGCAGCGCCCGTCCGCCCGGTTCTTCGACCAGCCGGTGCGCCCGATCGATGTAGGCCAGCGACCGCCGAGCCTCCGGCACGAACTCCTCCCGCGGCACCCTGCCCATGGCCGCCAGCAGCCGCCGGTCGGTGACATCGCTGGTGCGCAACTGGTGGTCGAGCATCGCTCTGCGCGCCTGCGCGAAATCGGTCATCGAAGGATCCTCAAACTGCCCCGGAACTGTCCGGGCCCGTGCATAGCGCCGCCGCGGCGGCGCATCAAGCACGGTATGCGGGCGGAGCAGCCGCACCGGCAGCCCAGCCATCAGGATCCGTGAGGCTGCCGCCAGCTTCGGCAACTGCGAACGGCACAGTTGTTCAATCGATCAGACGTGAACGACATTCCCCGCCGCCAATAACCTTGCGGAAACTGTTGCCCTGCAATAGATAGCGCCGTTGGTGAGGCCACGTGGCGGAGTGGTTACGCAGCGGATTGCAAATCCACTGCCACCCTAGAGACATCAACGTCCATTCCGAAAAATCTGACCTGCGGCGCCGTCGGAACATGCCTTCTCTGGGGGTATTTCAGAATGCTCGAAGGGGATGGTTTGCAGGGACCCGCAACATCCACTCCCCTACATTCACGGTCGCGGCATAAGCGGGTTTATCCAATGGCGTCAGTCGGACGACTTTTGAATGGCCTGCGGCGTTTGCGATTGGGAGAGGAGATGCCTATACCAGCGGAAACATCGGGGGAGACTGCGAAATGGGTTTGCGTAGTGGCGTGACACTCGAGGACCTCAACAGCTTTGGAGACGTGGCGGCCGAGGACGACGCCGTGCTGGAATATTTTGTCGCTACTAAAGCCGTAGAGAAAATCGAGAGCGGCGACGCCTTCCTGGTCCTAGGTCGCAAGGGCACGGGGAAGACGGCGATCGTCAGATACTTCACTGAGAAGCAAGAGGGTAATCGAGCCCGAGCCCTAAGCTTGAAGGGCTACCCTTGGAACGTCCACGCCGCGAGGGTGGATTTTGGCGCCTCCAATGTGGAGGCTTACGTCTCCTCTTGGCGCTACCTCATAGCAGTGGAGCTCGCAGCTCTAACTCTGAAGCAGCCGCACGCGTGGCGATGCGAGGATACCAAGCCACTAACGCAGTTCCTGAATGACAACTATGGCGGTGTCGATCCGGCGCTGTCGGATGTGCTCCGACCTGCTCGCCTGGAACTGGGAAAGCTGTCTCTTGCCCCCTCGATTATGGGCAACGCCTTGGGCGGCATCGACCTCGAAAGATCGAAGAAGGACTTCCAGTTTGGCGTGGAGTTGAACGCGCTGTCATCTTCAATCATTGATGCCTGCCACAACGTCCTACGCGAGTGCGGGGCTGGCCCGATCAGCCTTCATTTCGACGAACTGGATCAAGGCATAACCAGTCTCGACGAAGAGCGCACCCGAATGCTGATCGGGTTGGTCTTGGCCGCTCGCGACCTGAAGCGTGAGAGTCAGAGCGCCGGCGTCGCCATCAATCCCGTCGTCTACCTCCGTTCGGATTTGTGGGAAGAACTGCAGTTCTCTGACAAGAACAAGATCAGCCAAACGCTCACGCTCCCCTTGGAGTGGGACTCCGATAGCCTTGCGGCTATGGTGTCCTACCGCTTGAGGGCTAAGCTAGACGCCGAAGCGACCTGGGACGACATCGCCGAGCCTGAGTTGATGCGGGGTTCGCAAGCGAAGTGGAGCCACATCCTCGCACGGACCTTCCTCAGGCCCCGCGACGTCATCAGCTTTCTCAACAGCGCCCTCGCAGCTTACAAGTCGCGGCCGGAGCGCGGTCCAGCACTCTCAAATCTAGACATTGTGAGCTCCAGAGACCGGTACTCCAATTATCTCAAACTGGAACTGGACGATGAGATTGGACCACACTGGCCACAGTGGACGGAAGCCCTTCAGGCCTGCTCAGCCATCAGCACTATAACCTTCGAGAGGGACGACTTTGAGCGTGAGTACGACAACCGGAGGTCCCCCGTGAACAAGGTCTCCTCGGACGAGGCGCTGAATTACCTCTACCGGTTCTCGGCGATTGGATATCGCGGAGGGATCGGCTATGGCGGCTCCTCGTGGAACTTCCAATACTCCGACCCCGAAGCGGGTTGGGACAGTGCCGCGAGAAACTTCAAAGTTCACCCAGGACTAAAAGAGTACGCGCGGCTACGTGAGGTTCGGGCAACATAAACCGGCGGCTTCTCAACTTCGCATTCGAATCGCGCCGGGATCGCCAAAATTCCGGAAAACACAACGAATTCAATGGGTGGTCCCCGCACCGGGCGGCACAACCGCCCATTGCAATCATTGCGGTATTCGGTGCGTCCCCCGCACCTTTTGATCGCCTAGCGCTCCACGTGCCGCGCGTCGGCCTCTTCCTGCAGCAACACGGCCACCGGTCCATCGAGGACCTCGAGCAGCTGGTTGATGCACTCCCGATCCGTCATCGCAACGCCTGGCTCGAGGTATCGGCCGAGAATGTCCTGCGCTTCGGCCAGGACGTTCTCCGCAGCTGTCGGTCGGTTGGGAGGGGACATCGGGCGCTCCACTGTTCTGCTTGACTTGGAAAACCGCCAAGGTTGCCCGCCCGTTCCGGCGCGGAAACGTGATCGCGCTTTGGACTCGCATTTGTCGGCGGCGTCACTAGATTCGCCGCCATGCTCGAGCGCCCCACCCTTCCCCGCTTCATCGAACCCGCAATGCCGCAGCTGGTCGACGTGCCACCGTCCGGCGCCGGCTGGATCCATGAGATCAAGCACGATGGCTACCGCACCCAGTTGGCGATCGGCGCCGGCGAGGCTCGCGCCTTCACCCGCCGCGGCCACGACTGGAGCAAGGAATATGCGCCGATCGTCGCGGCGGCCTCTTCGCTGCCCTGCAGCTCGGCTCTGATCGATCGGCCATCAGCCGCCATTCGAGAGCGATTCGCTCGTTTTTAACTTAGGTTATTCACGGCACCCTCCCAATTCTCCATGGTCCGCTGATTCCCTTGCGGCAAAGGACGGAACTTTCTTGCTACCTCGGCTACTCATCTGTGAAGACGACTTCCTCATCGCCAGTGATCTGGCGTCGACCTTAAGTGATTGCGGTGCCACGATCGTCGGCTTTGCGGCGGAGGCCGACAAGGCGCTGGAGCTTGCACAGCGAGACACGATGGAAGTCGACGCCGCGATTCTGGACATCCGTCTGGGCGGCGAACTGGCGTATCCAGTTGCGCGGGCCCTCCTCGACCGGGGCGTCGGTGTCGTCTTCTACAGCGGATATTCCGACCGTGACGTACCAGTGGAATTCGCAGCAGTACCCTTCGTGTCGAAGCCGGCTGATGCCGCCACCATTCTGCAGGCGTTGCAGCTGGCTCGCTGATGCCTGCCGTGCTCCGACTCGGCGGCCGCAGCAGGAAGGTCCCTTTTCCCTAGTGCTCAAATCTCTCCAGCCCGCGCGCGCCCGTGATGCGCTGCGGCAGCAGCACAGCAGGATAAACGTTGACATCGTGGGATCCCGAGCCGCTATTGAGAGACAGTGAACCCGCTAGCCCAATTGGCACTCCCGGGCGGATGGGGCCTCTACCACTTCCCTTCCTGTACGAACCAACTGCCGAGGTGGAGCAGAATCCTGCAGAAGGATGCGCTTCCGTGCACCCCATCGTTCGCAAGCTCAGCTTGTTCTCTCCCCTGAATTCCGAAGAAGCAGCCGCCGTGGATTTGGTGCTGGGAAACGTTCGTCACATTCCTGCAAAGGAGGAGGTTGCCCGGCAGGGCGAGGAACCACGAGCCGTCTTGTTCCTGCTGAAGGGTATGGCCTGCCGTCACAAGCTGCTTACCGACGGCCGCCGCCAAATCCTGTCATTTCTTCTGCCCGGCGACTGCTGCGAAGTCGGCGTTTCGCTGCTTGCACAACGGGACCACGCAATCCTTGCGCTCGAGGACTGCGAGGTTGCCTCGGCCTCCGATGATGCCATCCAGCATCTTTCCCGGCAGTACCCGAAGCTTCGGGACGCACTCCAGTGGGCGACGCTGGTTGAACAAGCGATTGCGCGCGAGTGGATCGCCAACGTAGGGCAGCGGTCCGGCCGCAAGCGGATGGCTCACCTGTTCTGTGAACACTATCACAGGATGAACTCGCTTGGCCTTACCGACGGCACCAGCTGTCCCCTTCCGCTTACTCAGACGGATGTCGGAGAAGCCTTGGGCGTGACGCCCATTCACGTCAATCGGCTGCTGCAAGACTTTCGCCGGCTCGGTCTCCTCGCTTTTGGCGACAAGCACCTTAGGATTCTGAACCTCCCTGCCCTGAAGCACATGGCAGGCTTCGACGATACCTATCTTCATCTGGAGCGGCGAGAAGAGTACCAAGCCTAAAAGGCTGCTGAGCCAAATCTCCGCCGAGGAGATTTGTTCGGCGTGCCGACCGTGGGTGCCTAGTGTCAGATCAGGCGTCAGCCGCCGCGCCACGAACCTCTTCTGCAGCGAGTGCTTCCTTAAGCTCCTCCTCGGTGAAGGGCTTCGTCAGCACCTTCACGGGATGATCTTCAGCCACACACTGACTAAGCTCGCATCGCAGGAGGGCCCAGAGGACCTTAAGTCCCGCCCTGGTCTGGCTTGGCCATGGCCCGACGCATCTCTGCCTCGGTCAGCTTCTCTGCGATCGCGGCCAGCAGCTGGGCCGCCAGCACCGGCTTGGCCAGTAGGATGCTCTCCGGCACTCCATTTGCGGCCCACCCGTGCTGGCTGCCACCAGTGGCATAGATGACGGGCAGGCCTGGCGAGAGTTCCCGCGCACGGTGGGCCACCTCCCACCCATTCGGCCCTTTACCCAAGTCGATGTCGGTGACGAGTGCTTGAAAGCGGCCGACGTCTTCGTCGAGGTAGGAGATGGCCTCAGCGCCATTGACCGCCAGCAGCAAGTCAAAGCCTTCCTCCCGCAAGGAAGCCTCCACGTCAGACCGGATAAGAAAATCGTCCTCGACGACCAGAAGCAATCGCTGCACTTTGCGCTTTTCCGTTATCCGAGAAGCGCAGAACCAGCGTTGGCCCCGTGTATCTGGGTGTTGAACAGCGCGCTAATACCGCACCGTTGGCGGGGGCGGCAAGTAAACTTCTTAAGATAAGGGTCGCCGGCCGCTGTAGCCGTTGGGGGGTGAGACGATAATCCCCGTGCGCCTTTGGCCACAGGCGGAGCAAGCCAGGTGTTGGCGCGGGCCCAGTTTCTCGATGAGGACATGGAAGTCGAGGACCGCATTGTGGCGGCAGTGGTCGCCGGCCTCGCAAAAGCCGATGATCTCAAACCCAGCTTCCCGGAGGGACTGCAGGGTCTGCTTCATGCCGTTTGAATGCCATGGCGTCAGAACCTTGAAAGTGGTGCGCCGCTGCAGGTACCGAAGCGCGGATGGCCTGCTCTGCGCGCAGTGCTATCGATCGTCAGCCATCCGTTCACCATCAGGTCAACGCCCGAAGGTCCGTTAACTTCTTCGCTGGCTGTCCGAGGCAATCTCCTTGCCATTGCCAGAAGGCTGAGGAAGCAAAGAATGTCCACTATCCGCATCGCGCTGTTGTCTGCTGTGGCTCTGGCAGCGCTCAATACTACCAGCTTCGCCGACGACTGGACCGCCGTCAAACTGCGCGGCGTGGTGCTGGGCTTGTCGGAGGGCCAGTGGGTAAAGCTGGAGCGAGGCGCAGTCATTCCCGATCATAGGCCCATCCAAACGTTGGCAAGCGGCCGGGTAACGCTCGAAAGGGGAGCCGAGATAATCGATCTGGGGCCCAACACACTGATCCAGATATACGACCGCCCGGATCGCGCCAAGCATACGACGGTTAAGCAACACTTCGGTCACGTCGAGGTCGAGGCGGAGGTCCGGGAGGTTAAGCACTTTTCTGTGCAAACCCCACATCTCGCAGCCGTCGTAAAGGGCACCCGTTTCGTTGTGATCTCCGGGGAACGCGGCGCGCGCGTGCAGGTCGAGCGGGGGGCTGTGGCGGTCGAAGATTCGGATGACCGGTCTTCCGTAGTCATTGCTGCCGGCCAGGAGGTCACGGCCACGCCTGGTGCCGTAATGGAAGTCAGTGGCCGGGGCGAACTTCCGCTAGTGGTTGACGCCAAGGGCAGGCCGGCGGACCCGCGCGCTGCCGAGGCTCGCATCGGCAAGTCCGACAACCGCGCGGGCGGGCTCAACCAACGTGCCGAGGAAGTTCGCGGCCGTGGCATGGGTGGTCGTAGCCCAAAAGAGACGGACAGCGCCGGCAAGGGCATCGATAACTCCGGCAATGGCGGAGGGAAAGGCAACTCCGGCAATGGCGGTGGGAACGGCAACTCCGGCAATGGCGGCGGGAACGGCAACTCCGGCAATGGTGGCGGGAACGGCAAATCCGGCAATGGCGGTGGGAACGGCAACTCCGGCAATGGCGGTGGGAACGGCAACTCCGGCAATGGCGGTGGGAACGGCAAAGGCAAAGGGGGCAATTGAGCCCCCCACCATCCTCACAGAGGAAGATGTCAGCAAATGGTAGTGTCTCAGTTTGAAATTTTTAGGCGTTGACGCCTATAGATTGCAGGCGAAGGCGCCTATATGCTTAGCGGAAAGCATGAGCGATCCAGCACTTACCATTCGTGCGGCAGTGCCGCATCTGAGAGACCCGGAGTCATATGTCCGCTCCGTCCTGGAGAATCTGTTCGGTTGGCGGAACATCGGCTGGGAAGAGGTTCGACTTGCCGTGAATGGGGACGCCGCCGCGCCTCACTACAATATCGAGGCGGTCATGGATCAAGAGACGGGCGAAGGGACCAACTTCGAGGCCTATAGCGGCAAGACCCACAAACCCCTCAGCGCCCTACAGCGGTCCAAGGTCGTGTGGTCAACGGAGGCTACGGCCCACCGAGAGGTTGCCGAACTTCTTGGAGAACTAAGACACTACCAGCCAAAGGCGAAGCCCGATGCCAACCGGACCTAAAGGACAGAAGCGCCCCGCCGACGTGATCGGCAACGCTGTCAGGATCGCCCGCATTGCCACTGGCGAAGAGGAAGAGGACTTCCCCGCCGACGACGGCAAGGACAAGGCTGCGCAGGAGCTAGGCCGCAAGGGCGGCAAGAAGCGGGCGGAGTCTATGACACCGGAGCGCCGGGCGGAGATTGCGCGGAAGGCGGCGGCGAAAAGGTGGAGCAAGGGCTAAGCCAAGATTTCGTCCACGCGATCAATGAGGGGTTGCACTTCACTTCTGTTCGAAATCTCAGCCCATTCTGAGCACATCGCTTGCCACAGCACGTCGCCGCCGCAGAAGAGGTGATTAGCGGCGGCGAGAACCCACTCGTGATGATCCGCGAGGGTCATGGCTCGCTCGCATGCATCTGTCACGGTGGCACAAGACGCTGCGCATGTCCCCGGCGATGGCAGCAGGGATCAGCGACACGCTGCACGACATGGAATGGATCGTCGGCATGATCGACGCTGTTGCGGCAAAGCCGAACCGGCCCGCTCGCTACAAGCAGGCGAAGGCCATTGAGAGCGCCGAATACATCAACAACAGCGTGACGGTCGAAATGGCAGATCGACGGAAGCCGCGCCGCTAGGCCGCCTCCAGCACTCCATTGAAACGGAAGAAGCGCGCCAAGGTCTGTGCCGCTTCGTCCGAAGCAAACTTCGCCAGGATGCGGCCCGGGGCGCTAGGAGCCTCAGTGTCCACAGCAATGAGGTACAGTCCGTACCCATCGAATGCCGGGTTTTCCTCGGCCGCGAGGTCTGCCTCTTTAGCTGTTATCTCGCCAATACAAAGGCTTTCCCTGTTGGATAGTCTGGCTATAGCTTGAAAGGTCATGATTCGGCTCCTTTAACTAAGGTGTTCTCGCATGGTTAACAAACCATCAATTTCGGTAAACAAGCTGGGCGAATACATCGTCAGTCGTGGCGCCCGGCAGCGCAAAATTCTCCACGACCGGAAGTACCCCGATCCTGAATTCAACATGGGCATGTACCATCGCGAAGCCGCAGAGGCGGTGGCGCTGTATCTGGTCGGTGGCGCCGTCGACACGTCTCCCATAGACAAGGCGCTTCACGCGCTGGAGCAGCTTACGCCTGAGAAGATCGGGACGGCGCGGCGCATTAATGCGAACATCGACGCGCTGGAGCGCTTCAACGGGATGCTGGACGATATCGACCTCATGGGCGCAGAACCGGAGCTTGGCGCCCACAGCCCCGCGAAGCTGACGTACCACGGCGTCGAGATTTCGGTTCGCCCCGAGGTTGTCTTGCGGGCGACCGCCAAGGGCAAGGCCCAGGTGGGCGCGTTCAAGCTGCATTTTTCGAAGTCGCACCCCCATTCCAAAGAGTCCGCGGGATATGTATCGGCAGCGCTCAACGAGTATTGCCGCCTTCACGTCGCGAGCTATGACGGCATTGTGAATCCAGCCTTCTGCCAGCTGATCGATGTAGCGTCCGGAACAGTGTTCCCCGGCGTGAAGTCCACAAAAGCGCGGCTGAATGACATTGGCGCCGAATGCCAGAACATTTCCGCTTTGTGGCCAACAATTTAGCATCTCACGTTCCCGAAAATTGAAACTGAGACACTACCCAGCAAATGGTCACCTAAGGAATGATAGGGATGTGGCCGTAGGGTCGTGGTGACCGCCCCGCGATCCACCCGATCTCCAATGGCGCCGCCGCGACCCTACGCAGCTTCCCAACCTTCGAAAAATAGCCCCGACCCCACAAACGTGAGACCAGGGCCGCTTTGGAGTTCAAGGTTGATGAGCTCACCAATCCCCATGGCAGTCAATTCACAATGTCCGCCCGCCGCACCTATCCGCCCCTCGGCCGGCGCGCCGGCGGCGCGGGTGCCGTCGGCTCCATGAAGCGGTCGAGCCTGTTGCTCAGCCGGTCGACGGCGTTGCCGACCTGCTCGCTCAGCCGGTCGATCGACTTCTCGACCCGGCCGAGCCCCACCTGGACGCCTTCCTTGGTGGCATAGGTTTCGGCAACGTGCTGAGCCTGGTCGGTGATCATCTTGCGCAGCCCCTCCTCGACGAGTTTTGCCCGCTCCCGCTCGAGCTGGGCGACGGTGTCGCGCTCCCTGACTAGCTCCTCGAGCTTGACGACGTCGACCCGCTGGTCTCGCCGCAGCCCCACCACGAGACGGTAGACCCAGATGAGGAACCCGGCGACCCCCGCGCCGGCGACGAAGACGACGCCGAAGAAGAAGGCGGCCGCCTCCCACGTAACTGCCCCTGTCACCTCGGCGCCCCGTATTCCGCCCGCCGCTCCTCGTACCAGGTGCCGAACTTCACGATTCGAGCATTGGCCTCCAGGCGCCCGTTCTGCTCGCGCTTTGCGACCTCGATCCAGTCGGTGCCGGCAGGCGGCCGCGACACGGCTACCGGCACGGCCCATTCCGGCGCCAGCGGCAGCTGGCGGGGCAGCACCCGGGCGTTACGGCCGGCGCTGGTACAGGAGATCAAGATCAGCGTCGGTAGCAGGGCAGCGGTCAGCCTCAGGCCGGTTCGTAAGGGTCTCACGTAGCGCATCGAGCGCCTCCTCTCTCTCTTGGACTTCGGCCTCGAGCTCGGCCGCCTTCTTGGCTTCACTGACACGTGCCCGCTCCGCGAGTTCGCGATCGCGCTCTAGCGTCTGGATCTGCACCCGAAGCTCGGCTGCCTCGCCTCGGGCGCGTTCGGCGTTGACACCGGTCTGGTAGATGCCGGCCGCGAGCAGCAGGCCCGCCGCGGCGATCAGGGCCTTCAGCTTCCAGCCGACGAGGAGCTGCGCGATCATCAGCAGCTCTCCCAGACGCCGTTGCGGAGCCAGCCGTGCCAATGGCCCTGGTGATGCACCGATGGATAGAGGGTTGGCGCCTCAAGGGAGCCGTTCCAGTTCCAGCTCGGACCGGCTGCGGGCTTGAATCCCCGACCGACCCTGAGTGGAGCCGTGATTCCGCAGCCGCAAGGGCAGCAGTACCAGAACTCCTGCGGCTGACCCTCGGCCACTGGCGCGACGAAGATGCTGCCGGCGACCAGTTCGTCGTCGAACCGCTCATAGCTCGGGAAATGTCTCGCAGGCACCGGCTTAGTCTTGACCTCGCTCACGATCCGTCTCCGATCTCGTGGGGATAGTCATCGGCGCCACGCGGGCCATAGACCTGCCGCCACCACACCCAGGCCAGCAGCGCGCCGAAAGCCAGCAGCGCGCCGGTGCCGAACAACAGCGGCCCCAGCGTACTCATCGCCGCTCTCCCGACTGGAACGCGGCAACTCCGGCAGTCTCGCCCGCCTTGGCTCGCTGGTAGAGCCAGAATGCCACCCCGGCGACGGCGAGACCGTAAAACCAGGCGGGGACGTCGCCGGCGAGGTTGAAAAGTGGCTGCAGCGCTTCCTGCGCACCCTCGACCTCGCCGACGACGCCCATGATGGCGGTGTAGGCAGCTGCGCCGATGGCCGCGACCTTGCCCCAGAGCTTGGCGAAGTGGTTGGCCTTCACCTCTGGCACCTTCTCGCGCACAACCTTGGGCGGCGCCGCGGTGCGCTCAGGGCTCAGTTGGCGCCTCGGGGCCGCGAGGATCTCGGTGAGCAGCGCCTTGGTCGGCTCGCCGGTCAGCGGAAGGCCGTTGTCCGCCTCGAAAGCGACGATTGCGCCTCGGGTCTTGGTGCCGTAGATGCCGTCGACCTCGCCGACCTCCGGGTAGCCCTTCGCGAGCAGCTGCTCCTGCACGGCCCGCACCAGGTCGGCATCGGCCGCGGGAGCGGCTGCAGGACGAGCCGGGCGCGTGACTGCTGGTGCCGGCGGTCGCCTGTAGCCCAGCAGCGACTTCTTGGAGTAGCGGGCGACGGTGACGGCGTTGCTCTGGTTGCCGCCGATCACCCAGACGTGCGTCTTATCCTCGCCGAGGTAGAAGGCGACATGGCCCTGCCAGGCGCTGTTGCCGCGCTTGAACACGACAACGTCGCCGCGCTGCGGCTTCGTCACCTCCTGCCCCCAATCGAGATACGAGCGGGCAGCGAGCGATCCGGTCCCCTTGATGCCGGCGCGGCCGAGCATAGCGTGCTCGAAGGCGGCACACCACGCGGTCTCGTCGTCCTTCACCCAAGGGTGGCCGGCCTCAGCAAAGAACTCAAGGACCTGGCCCTCGTGCCTGCTGCCGACGATCGCCGTCAGGCCCTCGAGCGCGAACGCTTCCACCAGCCATTCGGGGTCCTCAGGCTGCAGCGTCTTGATATCGGTCATCGGCGATCTCCAAAGAAAAGCCGCCCCGGATGGAGCGGCGTGAAGGGCCCGCCGGCGAGGGCGGAGGAACTTGGGGGGACCAATCGTCGTTTAGGAGGCAGCGACTGCTACCGGAGGCACAGCTATGGCAAAGGCCGCTGCGATCTACATCGTTCTCGCCTGCAGCACGCTCGCGATGGGCCTCTACATGGTGACCGCCGACCGGCCGGCACAGCCAATAGTTGTCGCCTCACTGGAGTAGGCGGCGCCGCTCTGCCCCTCGGCCATCCTCTCCACTTCTGCCAGCGCCGTATCGAGGGCCGCTTGAACGTCATCGCGGCCCTCGGCCGCATCGAGGGCCGCAAAGGCCCGCTGGCGAACGCCGCTGAAGCCGGCCGCAAGCGCGCCCCATGCCGCGGCTTTGGCGTTGACGGCGATTGCCTTTGCGACCACCTGGCCACGTCGGGTGGAGGTGTTCGCTCCTCCGTGCTCCGCGGCGCATTCGACGGTAAGCAAGGGAACGGTCGCAAGCTCCATTGCCTCCGGATCGGTGGCGAGGGCAGCTTGCGCCTCGGCCGCCTTGGCATCGAAGCTCATGCGCTCGGCGCGCGGATAGGGGGCGAGGAGGGCTGTCGTCGCGGCGTCGATTGCTGCGACAATGGACGCCTTGGCGCCGTCTCTCAGCATCGCCGCCTTGTCCTCGGCGGTAACCAGCTTGCTCTGGTCCACTGCGACGTTAGGCATCGGCGGCCTCCTCTGCCGGCAGGATGATCAGTCCGTCGGGTGGGTCGATGATCGGGTTGGGGAAGCCGACATGTTGCGGCGGCTTCGGACCGTGGGGCAGAATCAGCGTCAGCTCCAGTTCACCGCTGACGCGCGTTATGTCCCCGCTGACCCACTCGCAGTCGATGGCGTCTGCGGGGAGTGTGGCACCCTCCGGGATTGCCGAGAGGTCAAAAACGTCGTCATTGATGGTGAGCACGTCGCCCGCCTTGGACACCTCAAGGGTGTTGTCGCGGCGCTGCGGAGCGAGATTGATTTTCATGATTAGAACCACCTTCCGATCGCTGCGGCGTTTATGGAAATGGAGGAGGCGCTGCCTGCATAAGTTATTGCCACTATCGAAGCAGACGTCGAACCGGTTGATGTGGGGCCAACAATTCTGGGCTGGTCGCTTGGACTCGAATTGCAGGTGAGCTGCAAATTTGGTGCCCCTGAGAATGCGGCTGGATAGGTCCACACCACAGTCCCGCTGGCTCCCGGAACAACGGCAAAGCAAAGCTGAGTCCCATCAGGTAGCCGCAAATATGTGCCGTTGCTGTTGCTGCCATACTCAAATAGGGCCCCGGTGGGCGTTCCGCCCAACTGCGAGACCGTGCCCACGATGGCCTGGGCGACAACCGTATCCACGCCGGAAAATCGGGGGAACCGGCCTGCCGCAGTTGTTAGACCTGCGATGGCAGCGAGAAGCGCATCGTGGGCTTGCACGTCGCTGCCGATGACGAGCCCGAGCGTGCCCCGTGCCGTCGCCGCATCGGCGTCGTCGAGCAGGGTGCGCGCGAAGGCGGTCAGGGTGAACAGGGCCGCCGCGCTGGCACCGGTGAAGTAGGCAGCTTTATCGGCTGCTGCTGTCACTCCGAGCAGCGACCGTGGCCCCGCCTTTAAGTCGGCCAGCGCCTTGGTCCCCGCTCCGGTGTAATACGGTAGCTTGTCGGCAGCGCCGGTCAGCCCGGCCTCGGCTTCAAGGTTGCCGTTGCCCAGCAGCGCGATCAACGCTTCCGTTGCCTCGAGCGAGCGCGTCAGGTCCGGCAGGCGCTCAATGGCGTAGGTGGCGCCGGCGAGGGCCGTTCCCGGCCAGGCCGCCTCGATCGTGATCTGCGTCTCGCTGTCGACGCTGGTGATCGGCACCCATAGCCCCTGCGCTGGAATGCCGAACTTGTCGCCGGCACGGATGGCATCTGTCACCCAGGCGGTACCGGTGCCGGTGATGACGGCGCCGGCGGAGGTGACCGTGCCGTCGGTATAGTAGCCGCCCATCAGTTCTCATCCTTGGCTGGTGCGGGTGGGGCGGCGTCGCTCTCGCGGGCGGCGAGCTCGCGCCGCAGCTGATCCACCTCGGAGGCACGGAGCAGGCTGCGCTGCCGGAAGAAATCGGCCATGGCAGCGAACTCTTCAGAGACGGCTGACAGCTGAAGCTGAGCCGGGGCATCGGGCTTTTTGGACATCTTTGCTTCTCGTGCTATGCGCGTGGCGTTGAGTGGGGGCTAGCGGATCGGGAGGACCAACGATGAATGCAGTCAGGACAGGCGCCATCGTCGCAGCGGCATTACTTCTGAGCGGGTGCATGGCGAACATGACGCCCGAGCAGCGAGCACGGACTGAGGCGCGGCTGGCGGAGCCGACGCCGCAGTCGATCGGGCCGGCCTTCTTCGGGCCGTCACGCGACTGCGACGAGTTGCTCAAGCACGGCGAAGTGTCGTCCTGTTAGCCACCGTGCCCCTTGGAGGGCCGCGAGTTCTCTTCGTGGGCAAGGGGCACTATCTCGCCATCCACTACCCTGCCGACTACATGCCCAGAAACGACGCCTTCGCCATCGCCGACCTGAGCCGCGACAATCTCAGAATGAGAGACCGCCTTGTGCCGCTTGGTGAGCCCTGTTGCGAGGTCGTAGGTGGTGAAAAGATACAACCCCATTCCCCCTATTTGCTTGCGTTCGTGCCGACGAATCGCAACTCACTGTAACCGTACCCGGATACGGCAGTATTGGATGTAAGCCTAAGTCGGTAGGTATAGTAACCAGCGGCCGGCGGGATGTCTACATATGTGAAATCCATCTTTTGTAGCGATCCGTCATCGCCATCGTAATCATCAGTCCTTAGAAGGGTCTGAGAACTTGTGCTGTTATCTCTTCTGTAGAGTCTCGCAGTTACGTTCCCTGATCCGGGGTTAACAGTGCTTCCGTTCAGGATCAGAATTACAGATCCACTTAGGTAGGTGGGGAAAGCTAGCTCAACATAAACGTTCTCGCCGGAATTAAGGTCTGAATTCGCCGGCTCTACTGCGTACACAACGGTGGTAACCGCGCCGTCAACAATGTGGATGGTGTTGACGCTGAGCTCATCGATTTGAGCAGAGCCAACGACCAGGTTGTCGAGGAAGGCGCTGGAGCCCACAATTTCCTCAACGTTGATGGAGTCCGAGGTAAGATTGGCGATGCGGGCGTTATCAATGAAAGTCGTGCCGGCTTTGAACACAGCCGCCACCGTACCGCCGGCACGAACGACTATCTGGTCGCCATCTAGGATGGTGCGAGCGAGGGCGGCGGTGGCCTCGAAGTAGATGCCCGTCGACCGCATGGTCTCGCCGGCCACGCTGAACTGCAGCGCACCGCTGGCGGTCCAGCCTGCAGATGGTGTGCCAGTCAGGTCCATGCGGAAGGTAGCAGCACCCCCTGAATAGCCAATCTCCCCCTGCAGCGTCGTCAGCGCCGTGGCGGTCGCCGTCACCTCGCCGTCGAGTTCGGTGACCGAGGCGCTGAGCAGGTCGAGCGCTTCGATCGTGGCATATTCACCGAGCTCTGCCTCCAGCGACTCCACGCGGGTGACAATCGCCGCGTCGGCCGTCGCCAGCGTATCGACTTCCAGCGTCCACGCCGCCGTGTTGTCGTCGATCTCGCTGCGCAGCTCCTGGCGTAGGGTCTGCCGGTCCAGCCGGTTCTGGCTGGCCTGGTTGATGACCATGAGCGAGTTGCGCTGCAGGCCCTCGCGAAGATCGCGGATGCTCTGGCCGGCACGCTGCTGCCAAGCCGCAATGTCGGCGTCGAGGGCGGCAAGGTTGATCGGGTAGAAAATGTAGTTGCCTGTGATGCGGATGTCC
Organism: Devosiaceae bacterium; assembly: GCA_035998685.1. GTDB lineage: Bacteria > Pseudomonadota > Alphaproteobacteria > Rhizobiales > Devosiaceae > Devosia_A. The sequence continues at coordinate 364,094 of DASYHK010000023.1, forward strand.
GGCAGCTCGCCGGCCACGAACTCCCGAATACTCCATGGGCCTTGTAAGTTACCGATCGCCGCGACCCGAAGGGTAAGGATCTGCGGCAGCACCGACACGGTGAAGCGGTTGGCGTTGCCGGCGTAGACTGGGGTCCAGGTCACCTCGCCGTCATAACTCACCTCGGCGACGTAGCCGCCGCTGGCGCCCGGCGCCGGCAACCACATGGCGTCGAGCTCTAGGCCGGCGACGGCGGGCCGAAGTTCGGCATACAGTCCCAGCACCACCGGCCGCAGCGGCACCGCCGGCGGCAGCGTCGGCGGCGTCCAGGGAGAGGGCATGACCTCCGTGCCGTCGGCGAGGTAGACCTCTGGCGCATCGACCACGGCCATTATCTCTACCTTGCCGGCGGCATTCGGCACCGCCGAGACCAGGAGGCCGTTGAAGGGCCGGGTTTCGCCGTCGCAGATCAGTACATGCGCCGGCTCCGCTCGGGCTGAGGGCAGGATGCTGGCAAGCGAGCCCATGTCGCCCTCGACGGCTGCGCGGTCGGCGGCATCGAGGGTGAGCTCGCGCCCATTGGTCGTCTCGACCAGGCAGGGCCCCCATTCCGCGCCATCCTTTCCGCGGAGGATGACATAGGCCGCCCCCGTGATGTCCTGCACAGGATCCCGATCGATAGTGAGCACGTCGCCGGCGCGCCCGGCGAGCGCGGCCGTCTCCACCCCTTCGATGAAGGGGTGCATGACGAGGATCGGGTCCCCCCGCACCAGCAGCTTACCCTCCCAGTCCGCCGTGAACCCGACGAACTCGCGCTGGTAGGCATTGACCGCCGCCTCGGTCACCCCCTCACGCCAGGCCTGATCGTGATCGGTGATGCCAAATGCCTCGAGCTTCTGCGGTTGCTCGGCGCCGATCGCGGCCAGCGAGGCGATGACCTCGCGCTGCTGCCATGTGGTTTCGTCGATGAAGCCGACGGCGACGCTGTCCGGCTTCTCCTCATCGAACAGCACCAGGCGGTGCTGGAAGCTGCCGCGCACCACGTTCCGCGGCGTAAACGTCGCGCGCTTGATCGCCTTCGGCTCGAGTCGCACGAAGCCGATGCGGCCGCCCACACGTACCGGTTGCGCCCGCCCTGCCCGCAGCACCGCCCGCAGGGCCTCGGCAAGGGTCCAGGTGCGGTCGAAAAGGGCGTTGAAGGTGTCCCCGCGACCGGCCCAGGTGGCGGCGAGCGCGGCGAGGGCATCGAGGTCGAACTGGGATTCGGTGAGCCCGATGGAATGATCCGAGTTCATCAGCAGGTCCGCGGCCGCCCAGGCGATGGAGCGGGTGGCCTGCAGGGTCCATTCATCCCCATCCCAGACCGGCAGGTGCCGGGTGGCGGTGATCCGGATTTGGCTCGAGGAGAACTGGCTGAGCTGCTCGCTCGCCCGCACCTTCATGGCGAGCAAGGTACAGCCCGGCGGCGTCACGAAGCCGGTCAGATAGCCGCGGAGCCCGGTCCAGACGCAGCCGTTGACCGCGGTGCCGTCATCATCGTCGAAGGCTTCGTTGGCAAGGAACTGCACCTCGTAGCGCCCCGGCGCCACGTCCGCCGCCCGGGTCATTCGCTGCGGGGTGCGGGTGGCGGCCGAGATGCTGGAGGAGAAGATGTTGGTCCAACTGCCGACCGGCGCGCCATCATTGTCGATTTTGCGGTACTGGGCGCGCAGCGAGATCGAGTTCGAGGCGACGCCCCTGTCCTTCGCGCGCCACAACCCCCCCGGGAATGCGAAGTCGACGGCGATGCGGTCAATCTCGGTACCGGCGATGTTAACAACGAACGGCCCGAGGACGTCGGACGGGTCGGGAACCTGCTGGCCAGCCACCTCTTGGGACGTGACGACGTTGGCCGGGAACAGCGTTACATCGTCTCCCGGCTGCACGATCTCGAACTCGAGGTCGGAGAAGCTATCGGAATAGCCGTCGACGCTGTTCCAGGCTTCGGTTTCGCCGATCTCGATCTTCTCGATTTCGGCGGTGCCGACCGTCGCCGCAAACAACTGGTAGAGGTACTGGTCGTTGCCGGCATATTCCGAGTACGGCCGAGAGGCGAAGCGCGGCGGATAGCGCAGGCGCCCGTAAAGCGCCGGGATCGGCTCCAGCGGCGTCGCCTGGTTGCCGGCGGCATTCACCGAGTAGACGTTCTCCTTCGTCTCCTCGGGCACCTGCGGCGGCTGGAACAGCGTATTGAGCAACAGCGAGCCGCCGGCGAGCAGCGCCGCCGAGAAGACGGCAGCGCCAATGGTCCCGGCGCCGAACACGGCAGCGCCGATCATGGGCGCCGCGATCGACAGGGCGACCGCCGCCAGCAGGGCGGCGATCTGCTTGCCGGTATTGCCGCCATCGCCGCCCCCACCACGGGGCACTGCGACGAACGCCAGCACCTCGCCCGGGCGCACCACGCGCACGGCCCAGCAGCCGCGCAGCACCGGCTCGCCTTCCATGACGGCGATCGTCGGCAGCCGGAACTGCAGGCCGTGAATCTCGATCACCTCTGCGACCGTCATCGGCCGCTCGAGCGCAAGCTCGAGCTCGGGCGCGCCGAACGGACCGGTAAGCAGCACCGCTCGGCCGCCGGCCGGGTTGATGGGGAGATTCACATTCATTGGATCGGCAAGGCCTCGGCCGGGAGGTGGAAGCGGAACCGGCGCCAGCCGATCGCTTCGAGGGTGGAAATCGTGTCGGCAACGACGCCGCAGTTTTCGATGGAGTGGACGATGATGCCGCCGTCCTCGCGCAGCCAAGTGCCGAGGTGATAGCCGCAGAGGTTGCGCGCCATGGTCACCAGCGCTCCGTCCTCAGGCCGCGGCACCTCGCGCCAGCGTCCGCGCTCGGGATGAACGGCAATGGCCGCGGCGATCGCCGATCGGCCCGCCGCGCCCGGCATCGTGAACTCCGGCATCTCGCGCCCGAAGAGCCCCGCCTGCAGCGCCCGCGCGGCGCCGTAGCAGTCGAAGGCCTCCGGTCCCTGGGCGCCCAGCCGATATGGCCGGCCGATCAGGGCGTTGATGACTGAGAGCCGGCCCTCGCCTACACTTAACTGTTCCAACTCGGAAGGCTTAGCCGTCATTACGCACCCCCGAAGAGGCCGGGGAAGCCGTCGCGGCTGAAGCTGCGCCGCGGGAACCCCTTGTTGAGCAGGTCGACGAAGGTGGCGGTTCCTTCGAGTCGCAGTACCGAGACGCTGACCACCCGCATTGTGAGCTGGTTGATGATCATGTCCGGCGGCCCACTGGTGGCGTAGACGCCGGTTTCCGTATCGCGCAGCGCCACCCATTCCCGATAGATGACCTGCGCCGACGCCCGCACCCGCGCCGCCGCCTGCAGCTTCGGCCAGATGCTGCGCGGCACGTTGTCGAGCGTGATCTTCAGCGAGCCGAAGCTGCTCTCGGACTGCTCGGGCAGGCTCAGCTGCATGGCGAGCGGCACGAAGGTCTTTGTCTGACCGGCAAACAGCGGCGCGTCCGCCTCATAGGTCAGGTCCCAGGCGCGATCGTCGAGCGCGACGCGGATGGAATCGGCATTGTCCTCGGCATCGACGAACTGCGGGTGCAGCAGCTCCAGCGTATGCACCACGTACTCGTCGACCGGCGCCGAGGCGTAGGCCTCGGCCAGCGCTGCGCTCCAGTCCGGCATCAATAGTCCTCGACGTCGAGCACGAGGCGCACCCGGTGCCGCAGGCCATGGCCGGCGTCGTCGGCGTAGCGCTCGCGGAAGCTGCAGGTGCGCTCTGCAAAGCCGGAGCCGGTCCACACCGGCATCGTGAACTCCAGCACCCCGTCGACCAGGTCGTCGCGCACCCAGGCCTTGAAGACGTCAAAGGCGGCGTTGCTCATGCGGACGGTGAAGGTCAGCGTGGCAATGTTCTTCGTCGTCGACCGCCGGCCACGCCGCGACCCGTCCTCCATGTCGGTCCGGTCCGGCTCACGGAACGGCAGCGCCTGGAAGGTGCCGGCGAGCGGCTCCGAGGGCACGGCTTCGGGCCAGGTCTCCATCTAGAGGCCCCGCCGGCGCAGGCCATAGACCTGCTCTACAGTGCCGAGTTTGCCCTCGGCCGCGGCACCGTTGACGGTGCCGATGATCAGCCGCGCGATATCCACGCCGCCTTCCTGCCGCATCGTCGCTTCCTCGACCTGCTTGCCCTCGCCATTGCGGTTGACCAGCTCGACGCGCAGCGGACGGCCCCCGCCATCGGAACGGCTGTGCTCGAGGTTGCGCATCAGGGCGGCGATCAGGCCATCGGCGTTGTCCATCTGCCGGGGCGTGAAGATGCCCTCGTCCCGCCGCGCCACCACCAGCTGCTCATCGGCGTTGAGGCCGCCCATGTGCCGGCGTGGCAGGCTGGCAGTACTCGCCGCCGACAGCCGGCGAGACTGCGGTGCGGCACCCCGCCCCACCTGCCACCCCGAATGCGCCTGGCCGAAGATGGCGGAGCCCCAGAGGCCATTGCCGAAGGTCCCGCCGGTGGCACCGGCGCCGGGCCGGAACGCGCCGGCGAGCAGCTCGGTGAAGGCGCCGATGCCCGTGTCGAGCCCGGTTGAGAACATCTTGTCGAGGACCTTGCCCAGCGCGTTGTCCCAGGCCTCGGTGGCGTCCTTGCCTGCCCGAATATCGGAAACAATGCCGCCGAAGACGTCGCGCGCCGTATCGCCGACATTGTCGAGGACGTCCTCGACCTGCTTCAGCGCCGTTTCCTCGGCGGCGATCTGCTCGACCAGCCCCTTGATCGTCTGGCCTTCGGCCGAGGCGGCCTCCACGCCGGCGCGCCGCAGCTCATTGAGGAGGCGCTTCTCCTCCTCCGTCGCGCCGATCGCCGCCAGTTCGTCCCGCAGCGCCCGGATCACGCCCTCGATCTTCTCGCGCTCGCGGTCCGCTGCGGCGATCGCCTTCTTGTCCGGCGGCGTGATGCCGCCACCGCCACCGCCTGGTACGGTGATATCGATGGGATCGGGGCGACTATTGAGCTCGTCGAGTATCTGGCGCTCCATTTCCGCCAGCTGCGCCAGGCCGTCCTGGGCGCGCCTAATGCCAAGCTCCAGCCCCTCCCGGGTATCGAGAACACCGAGATTGCCGGTGCGAAGCTTGGACTGGTTCTGCAGGATCTGGTTTTCCAGCCGCACTCGGTTGCGCCCGGCCTCCTTCAGCCGCGCATCCAGCCCCGCCTTAGACTGCTGATCGAAGGATTCGAAGCGCTCCATAAAGTCGTAGAGCGCTCCCGCTGCCTCGAGGATCGCCCGATGCAGGGCTGTCCCCACCGTGGTCGCGACGGCCTGGAACTTCCGGTCCAGCTCGTCGGCCCGATCGATCATCTCCTCCGACATGACGGCGCCCAGCCGGTGGGCCTCGTCGATGGTCTGGCGGATGCCGTCGGCACCTTGTTCGATCAGCTGCACGAACCGCTCCCCGCCAGTGCCGCCGAAGATCTCGTCGGCGATGCGGATGGCGGCCGCGCGGTCGAGTTCGCCGAGCTTGCCGATGATCTCCGTGAACAGCTCCGAGGGGTCCTTCAGCTTCGCTTTCAGTTCGTCGGCCGAATAGCCTAGCCGCTGGAACGCCTCGGCTGCACTGCCGCCGCCGGTGGCAATGAACTGATCTGCGCGCAGCTGCAGCTCTTTCATGCCGTCCGTGAGACTGTCGACGCCGAGGCGGTTCTGTTCGGCGACGTACTTGAGCTCCTGGAAGCTCTTGACGTCGAGACCGGCCCGGCGCGCGGCGTCGCCAATCTCCGCCACGCTGCGGGCGACGTCGCGGATGGCACCTACGCTGAGCCCGCTCGCAAGTCCGACGCCGATGCCAACGAGGCTGGTGCGCACCAGCCGCGCCACACCGTTCAGTCCCGTCAGCGTCTTCCGAGCATTCGCGGCGCCATCGTTCACGGCGCGCAGCGCGTGGCTTGCCGGCCGCCCCGAACGCTCAATGGCGCGCAATGCATCCTGCCCCTCGCGGCCGATATCCTTGAGCGCCCGCTCGACGACTTCCTTGTCCTTGACGGAGAGGCGAATGCCGACTTCTTTGCTCTTCACGCTTCCGGCCCTCCTTCTTTCTCACTCATCGCCAGCAGGAAGCCGCGCTCGCACGCGGCGACCAGCACGTCGGCTGTTTCGGTATCTATCCCGGCCGCCTCGAGGCGGCGCAGGATGGCGTCAGTTTCGACGCCGACCACCTGTCCCATGGAAGTGACCCGCACCCGGTGGGCACCGGCCCGGAACAACCCCCAGGCCATGCGCCCGGCGTCGGTCCGGGGCGCCTCCTGGTGGTAGACGCACTGGCCGGGGTTCGTGGTGGCACAGGCCTCGCCGGCGGCGGCGCAGCCATCGCAGTAGGTTCGTCCCCGGCCCTTGCCGTAGTGCCATTCGGCAAGGGCCCTTAGGCGTTTCCCTCGCGGACCGCGGCGTTGTGGCGCGCCATCTGCCGGGCAATGAACAGGTCGGCGGCGCGGGTATCGCCCAGCAGGCGCGTGACCAGCTCGGGCTTGAAGGCCACCGGCTTCCGATCGATGGTCACGCCCTCCCAGTCGACGATCGCCAGCTCGCCAAGAGAGAGCGCGAACATGGCATCCCAGACGCCCCGTTCGTCTGCCGGGTCGGAGAGGTCCGGCAGCCCCGAAACCACGCCGCCGGCCTTGGTGACGGCCTCGCCGGCTTCCTTGAGCGTCACCACCAGGGCATCGGCCCGGGCCCGGGCGGCATAAACCATTGCCGCGCCGCCGGGAGCCGCGAGAACCCGCGCCCCGTCATAGAGCTCGAGCCAGCGCGGCTCCGCCTTCTGTGTGTCGAGCAGCTCCATCAGTAGCTCTCGACGTCGTTGGTCAGCACCACGCCGAGGAGATAGCCAAGCGTCGTGTCGTGCGCCGCCCGCCACTGCCAGCTCTGCGAGATGCCGCCCGGGCCGTTGATCGGAAGCTTAGGGTTGAAGAAGAACACCCGCGGCAGCTGGAACTTGAGGCTCCAGCCGGGGTGCGACCGGAGAGTGAAGCTGAGCTCCATCGCCGCCGGCGTCTTGCCGTCGGCCAGGTCCTCGAGCGTGGTATCGGCGCCGAAGCGGACATCGACGGTACCGGTCGCCATGCGCTCGCCTTCATCGACGCCATCGATCATGCCATCGGCGCGGATCGTCTCGACGGCCTCGAGGGCGTTCGAGAAGCTGAACCTGGCCGCCGTGACGTTGGCGATCGCCCCGCCACCCACCGTGATCGCACCGCGGGCATTGTCGAAGGGCAGGTAGGCCAGCATGATCGGGGCGGCATCACGCGCCGCAAGCGGGTGCAGCGTGATTGTGAACTCGTCACCCACCTCGAAGTCGGCCGCGCCATCCGCGATCGTGAACTTGACCGGCCCGTCGAAGGCATCGCCGACATCGACGGTACCGATCTGCTCATCGTCGGTGTCCAGCACCTCGAAGGTGCCGCCACCCGCCGCGGCGGCGGTGCAGACGACGCGATAGTCGCCGGCGGCCGCGCCCGCGGCAAACGCGGGATCGGCCAGCGTCAGGACGCCGTTTCCGGTGTTGCCGGCATCGGCTGCCACAGTCGCCGATCCGCCGACCGTGCCATCCTTGATCTCCCCCTGGCCGACCAGCGGGATCTCCACCAGGGCGCGCCCGGTCCGAGCCATGTCGAAGTTCATGCCGCCGGCCTTGACGCCGTGGACGGTGCGCCACTTCGCCGCTGTGAGCTTCGGATGGCCGGTCTGGCTCGAAAAGCTCGGCAGGTCCTCGCCCGAGGCAAAGACATGTTCGAAGATCCCGCTGTCGACCTCGGTCTCATCGCTGTCGGGGACACCCAGCACCGCCCGCAGTGCGACACCCATCGAGCGCGCGCACATGGGCAGCGTCATGGAATCGTTGACGACGACAGGACCTTCCACCGGGTCGCCGGCGTCCGGCGTCCCGCGGTTCCAGGTGGGGTCCTCTTCGGGGGTCCGTTCCGGCGACAGGCCGTACTGCCGCAGCGGGACGCGGTAGTAGACGCCGCCGGCGCCGCCGTCGGGCGGAATTCCATATGTAGTCTCGAAGCCGATCAGGTTGACGGCATCGGCGCCGACTGCGCGGGGTTTCGTCATGGCAGGTGTCCTTCCTTTCGCTCAGCCGGTCGCCCGGTCAGCCCAGTAGTCGATTTCGATGGTGACTTCGGCGCCCTTCATCGGCAGCGCGCCCCAGAGCTCCTGGCGCGCCATCTCCGGCGGCAGCACCCGGACGTCGGTGACATTGGCGTCGAGCGGCGCGGCCGCTTCGATCGCCGCCGCATAAAGCTCGACAGCCGCTTCGATCGCCGCGTCGCGCTCCGGCCCGGTCTCGGCCTGCACCACGATCAGCAGCACCGGTCGCGCGGTGAACTCGAAGATCGGTACGTTGAAGAACTCGTCGGTCTCCTCGGCCGCCCCGTCGAGCAGAGTGGCGAAGGTGCCGACGACGTCGCCGAGAGGTTCGTTGCGCGGCACCTGCAGCACGGTGGCCAGCGCGTCGAGAATGGGCTCCCGCTTGGTCATTGCTCGCCCCAGGCAGCAATGATGTTGTCGGCCATCTGCGCCGGCACGCGTTCGTACAGCGCCTGCGGGTCCCAGAGCTTGGGCAGCCGCACGAACGGCACGAGGAAGAACATGACCACTGTGCTCCATCCCTTCCGATAGCCGCCCGACTTGGTGCGGCCGCCATCCTTCAGGCGCCGCCCAACCTGGCCGGCCTTGTTGCGCTTGACCGCATCGACCACCAGCAGCGAGGCCGCGCCCCGCCGATAGACGAAGCGCAGCGGGCCGTACCGCTCGTCGTTCCAGTTGCTTGGCGAGACCCGCCGGCGCATGTACTCCCGCGGCGCGTCCGGCGACGGGATTGCCAGAAAGAACCCGTTCGGGCTCCGCACGGCCCGTGCCGCCGAGAAGGCATCGATGATGTGCGGCGCATTCGACCAGACCCGGCCGGCGGCGCCGAACGACATCGTCGGCAGCCGAGGATCGGTGGCGCTGCGCCAGGCATTCGCGACCTTCACCGAACCCATGGTGGCCATCACCTGGCCGCGGAGGTCCTTCTGCAGGTCGCCCGTCGTCCGCATGACGCCGCGGGTGACGGCAAGCTTTCCCGCCGCCGCCTCCTCCGCCATCACCTTCTCGAGGTCGCCCGTCAGCGCCGCGACGAACCGCATCTCAGGCGACCTTGGTCAGCGCGATCGCGATTTCGAAGCGGCCGTCGCCGACCGGCTCGATATCGATCACGCGATAGGTGCCGTCGGCATCGATTAGCAGATGCCCCGATGCCAGGGCCGGCAGCGCCGCCTTGAGGCCGCGCGTGACATGCGTGGCGGCGCGCAGGTTCTGCCCCTGCAGCTCGAAGCGCTCCGTCGCCGGAATGATGCCCGATATCGCCTTCTCCGCCGTCACCGGTGCGGCAGCCCCCACCTTCACCGCGACGTCCTCGAACAGTCGCTCGCGTGCCGCATCCAACACGCGCTCGACCAGGTCGCGACGCATCAGCGCTTGAGGTCGGCCAGAGTCATGCGGCGGGCCGCTTTGGCCGACCGTAGCGCCCGCGCCTGGTCGCCGGGGATGCTGACTGTCTCGCCCTTCCGGCCATGCTCGCCGTCCGCCAGCAGCACAACGGACACAGCTGCGGCTCCGGTCGCGGGCTTGCCGGCGGAACGCGACGCGGGCGGCGACGAAGCGGCAGCGCCGACGGCCGCCGCCGCAATCCAGCCCTCGACGTCGTGGATCGCCTTGAACCCCGCCTTCAGCCTCAGGGCCGCGGCATCGGCACCGGCGAGTTGCGCAAAGCTCGTGACGCCGGCCGCATGGAGCTGCTTTTCGGTGGCCTTGCCGATGCCCTTGATCGTCTTCAGGTCGTCCATTTCCGTCACCTCCTGGGTGGGTTGCGAGCGGCTGTCGCCGTATCCGGACCCGCACAGTCTGGGTGCGCGGGTCCGTAGGCTGCGGCAGGGCTCAGTCGCTCGAGGAAATCTCGACCAGCACTTCCGGGCGCTTGGCGATCGGCAGCGGGTTCGACTCGGACTTGAGCTCGATGCCGGCGCCGTGCTTCAGGATTTCGGGCGAGATGTAGATGTCCTGACCGACGGTGTTGACGAAGCGCACGTCGTTGGCCGGGGCGAACCAGGTCTTGAAGGTGTCCATGGTCCCGACCGGGAAGGCATGGCCGTGCTTCGCCTCGATGAAGCGCTCGTTGACCACTTCATTGTTGGCGTTGCGGACCGGCGCCGAGCCGTAGTACTCGCGAAAGCGGATGTTCTGGAAGTCGAACACCCGGCCCCACTGACCGCCGAGATTCTCACGCTCGGCTTGGGCGATGGCGACGACGCCCTGCTGGTTCGAGGTCCAGTACTTCTCGACCTTCGGATGCTGGATGAAGGCGCTGAAGAAGCCGTTGTCGACCAGCACCTCGACGCCGGACATGGTCTCGCCCTTGAGGTTGGTGGCGATGTGCTCGAACACCTCGGCGCACTTGGCGATGACGTCGGTGGTATCCGTTCCGAGCTTGAAGTCCACCGTCTTCTTGGTCTGGCCGAACACCTCGTAGAGGTCGTAGAGGGTCTGCCCGTTGCCATCCTTGATCAGACCCTTGAGGGCTGACATCCGCAGGTACTCGAGGGTGATGTCATGGTTGTTGCGGATCTTGCGGAGGCGCTTGGCCATCTCGTCGGCGAGCGTCGCCGGCTTCTTGGTACGGCCGACCAGGATCATCAGGTTCTGGATGTCCTGCGGTGTGATCAGGTCGAGGTCGGGGAAGTGCGGCACCTCCATGAAGATGGTGTTGCCGGTCTCGCGCCCGCCGGGCGTGCCCGGTGCACCGCGATCCTTGGCCGGCAGCACGCGCAGCACGCCGTCCTCGATCCGGATTTCGACGATGGTGGAGATGACGCCTTCCATGTCGAACAGACCCATGGCTCGGATCAGGCCATAGCTGTTGGGGATGCGATTAACCTGCTCAGTGAGGTCGGTCGCGGTATAGGGGAAATTGAAGTCTTCCGGGTCCATCGCCGGGCTTCCTTTCTTGGATAAGAAAAGGGCCGCTCACGCGGCCCGGGGCATTCGTTGGCGGGAGGGTGCGGCTAGCTCAGCCGCACCACGATCGACTTGGCTTCCATCGCCTCGTAGAGCGCAGCGCGCTCGTCGGCGGAAATGCCGTCCGGCAGCACCAGGCCGTCGCTGGCGACGACGGCCGGGCCTCTGGCCAGCGCCAGCACCGAACCGTCGACGCCGTCGGCGGCCGTGGCGCGCTGAAGGGCGATGCCCCAGAACACCTGGCTGCCATCGACTGCATCCGGGTCCCAGGCTTTGGCCTTGACGCCCTTCGGCACCGTGATCGTGAAGGTATCCCCGATCTCGAAATCGGCGGCGCCGTCGGCGATCGTGAACTTGACCACGTCATCGAAGGCGACGCCGACGGTTGCGGTGCCGATATTGGCGCCTGCAGGGTCGAAGACATGGAAGGTGCCGCCGTTCGCCGCTTCGGTGGCGGCGACGATCCAGTAGATGCCCGGCACCACACCGGCGCCGACGGCAGGATCCGCGAGCGTCAGTACGCCGTCACCGGCGTTGCCGGCGTCGGCGGCGGATTCCGGATCGCCGGAGTCGCCAAGACCGAGCGGAGTACCGATCTCGATTTCCCGGGTGGCACCGTCGCCGGCGAGCAACACTTCGGACTCGCGGGTGAAGTCGGGAAAGGCTTCGTACTTCAGAAGAGCGGTCTGCAGCTTTGGGCCGTTGACCGAGAAAGAGCGCGGCGGCATGCCGGCCTCCTATCGTTGGGTTGCTCGGAAAGTAGATCGGAGCGGCCTGTCCGGTCGCTCCGTTTGGGGTCGCGACGCGCCTAGCGCCCGCCTGCCCGCTTGGCGTTCAGCCGGTCGACCGCGGCGCCGAGGCCGGCGGATGCCTTGCTGCCGCCGCCGGTATCGCTGCCGGGATTGCGGTCACGGCCCTGCATCGCGTCGCCGAGACGGGACTTCCGCGGGGCGGCTGCCAGCATGGACTTCGCCTCCCCATAGGTGAGCTTCTTCGCGCTCACCTTCTCGGCCAGCTTGCGGGCGAGGTCCTCGCGACCCTTGGCCTGCTTGGCGCCGAGGAGCTTGAAGCCGGCGCGGGAACCGGTGGCCTTCGCCGCTGGCTCGTCGTCGTCGTCATCGTCACCCTCGGCCGCGGCGTCGTCATCGTCGTCCTCGGCCTTGGCCTCTTCCTTGTCCTCCTCGGCCGCGGCGTCGTCATCGTCGTCCTCGGCCTTGGCCGAAACCCGGACGCCGAGCGCCTTGAGCTGGGCGAGAGCGGCCTTGTTACCCCGGGAGGCCTTCGCCCGGAGTGCCGCGATCTGGTCTTCTAGCGACATCTCTGTCTCCTTCTGCTGGCTGGCGCGCGCGGCGGGCTTCGCCGCAGTCGTCCCTGTCGCAGCCGGCGCGCCGGACCCGGTGGTTTCGGACAGGGATTCGGCAAACGCGGCGAAGGCCGCGCGTTCGGTGGCGATCTCGTCGACCAGGCCGAGGGCCAGGCCGGAGCGCGCCGCATCGTCATGCTCGGCGAGGAACCATCTTGCCTCGAGGGCGACGATCTGCTCGGCGCTCAGGCCACGACCGGCTTCGACGGCGCCTGTGAACCGGCGCGCCACCTGGTCGACGACGCCCTGCAGGTGGGCCCGGGCCTCCTCGCTGAGCGGCTTCCACATGGCACCGTCGGTCTTGCCCGGCGCCGACTGAATGGCTTCGACCTTGATGCCGGTCTCCGCCAGCCAGCCGCTGATGTCGGTGTGGACGATGACGACGCCGATCGAGCCGACATCGCCCTCCGCCGGCGCGAGGATCCTGTCTGCACAGGACGCGATCGCATAGGCCGCGGAACATGCCATTCGCGCATGGACCCAAAACGGCTTGCCGCCGTTGGCGCCGTTGCCGGCACGGAGCTCGTCGCAGAGGTCGAAGCACCCGTCGACCAAGCCGCCTGGGGAGTTGAGGCGGGCAAAGATGCCGCGCACCCGGTCGTCTTCGAGGGCAGCGGCGTAGGCGGCGCCGATCTGCGTATAGCCGCCGACCCAGACGTCATCCCACCAGTCGTAGTAACCGTCCGGCGCCAGCACTCCCTCGATATCGATGACCGCGATGCCATCGACGATCGAGTAGCCGTCGCCATAGTCGACGTCGCTGGCCCAGCGGATGGGCGCCATCGCCAGAGTCTCGGGCTGCTCGGAGCGCTCCGCCCGGCCGCGGCCGAGACCGAGCATGCCGAGAGCTCCAGAGACCAGTCCACCGGGCCGCTGCGACGTAAGGCTGCGCTCGACGAGCGCCGAACAGCGGCGGGGCTCGAGCAGCACGATGCCACCGGGCGTCCGTAGCGCCAGATCCAGATCCGTCATTGCGATGTTCTCCTGCGCTCAGTTCGAGGCGCGGTTGTCGGGAAGATCCGTGCGGGCGACGATTCCGACGTCCGTCTCCGGATCGGCGATACCGAGCCGGATCATTTCTTCGCGTTCCCGGGCCTGCTGCTCGAGCACCATCTCCCAGTCGCCGCCCTGCTCGGCCGCCTCGCGCTCGAGCGTCGAGATCCGGCCGTCGCGGCGCAGGGTCGACGCTTGAGCCTCCTTCACCGGATCGATGTAGCCGCGGCCCGGCCCAATCCATTCGGCCCGCAGGTACGCTGCCGGTTCATCGTAGAAATCAGGGGCGCCGGACGGCAGCTCGACAAGTCCCGTGTCGATCGCATCCTCGAGCCAGGCCGCATAGATCGGCTGCGCAAAGCCCCACACCAGGATTGCCCGCAGCCGCATCATGCCGCGCCACACCTCGTTTAGGGCCGCCCGGGCCGATGAATAGTTGGTCTGGCTCCAGTCCATGCTCAGCTGCTCGTAGCTGATGCCGAGAGAAGCGGCGAAGGCCTGCAGGAACGACGTCTGGAAGGCCGGGTAACCCGTCGTCTGCCGCGGCTGGGTATTGAGCTCGAGGCGATCCGACGGGAACATCGTCAGGAACCGCGCATCCTCCATGACGCGCCGATCTGCATAGAAATCAGCCCGTTGATCGTTGAACGCGTCCCAGTTCGTGGCGCCGTCATTGCCCAGCCGCTCTGCGGCGTAGTCAGCGCCGAGCTCGGTGTAGATCGATCCGAGAATGGTGGCGTTGATGGCGGCCGTGCGCACCTCGGATTCCGAGTAGCGCGACAGCATCCGGGTCTTGACGATGCCGGCGACGAACTTGGAGACGCCGCGCGATTGCCCCGGGCGGCGCTTGTCGTAGAGATGCAGGACCTTCGGGCGATCCCAGCCCGGCACCACCCGGTCCCAGCGCTCGATGCGGTCCCAGCTGAAAGGATCGGTCGTCAGCCCGAAGACATCGGCAGGGTGCGAGCGCCGGATATGATAAGCGATCGGTGCGCCGTCCTCGTCCTTCTCGACGCCGCCCCGCAGCGTCTCGCTGTCGGGCATGCCGTTGGGATTGGAGAGGCGGTCCGGGTCGATGAGCTGGACCGCAGTGCGGCTGCCCCAGCCATCGCGCTCGCGCCAGCGGAGCACCGAGAGGCTTTCGCCCACCCCGACGAACTCGCGGGCCGCCAGGCCCGCAAGGCCCGTGAACGGGAGCTGGCGTTCCGCGTCGCAGCGGAAAATCGGGTCGTCGGCCCACCCCCGCCACGCCGACTGGATGCGGCGGCCGAGCGCGTGCGCCTCCGCCAGGCTAATGCCCAGCGCTTCAGCGTCAGGCTTCGAATTGACGCGGAGCGCACCCCCCACCAGCATGTCGACCTGACGGTCGATGCCGGCGCTGACCCAGCCCTCGTTGCGCTCGAGGTCGCGGACCCGGCCGATTGAGACGTCGCGCTCGCGCAGCCACTCCGCGTCCGCCGACAGCATCGGCGGCACCCAGCCGGCCAGCGACTGATGGCCCTGGTCGGCCGCGGCATAAGCACTGCGCGGCGCCGGACCCCTGCCATAGGTCATCATGCGGGCCGACGAACCGGCAGCATCGCCGGCGCTGACGCGAACGCGGGGCTTGCTGCTCACAGGCGGCCTCCGAAGCCGGGCCGGATGGGGCCGAGGCCCGAACGGCAGCCCGTTAGACGCGACCGCGCCACCTCGAGGCGGGCGATCTCGCCATTGATCTCGCTCAGTGTCGACACGGCGAACTCCGCGCTGCCGTCGCTGTAGCCGACCTTGGTGGTGGTGTTGCCGAGCAGTCGCGCCTGCTTGGCCGCCCGCAGCTCGACCAGAGCCGCGTCGATTTCTTCGAGCGTCATTGGCGCGTTTCCTATCGGTTGAGGCGCTTGAGGGCGTCGAGCCCGCTGGCCTTCGGCTTTGCGTTCACTGCCACCGCCGGCCCCGGCGGAGGCTCGTCATCGGCGACCACCGGATTGACGGCCGGCGCGGAGATGGTGCCCTCCTGGAACAGGTCACCGTCGGGCGTCTTCAGCATCTCGGCCAGGTCCTTCGCCCGCTGTTCCCATTGCGCGTCGCTCCACTGCCAGAGGCCGACATAGTGCGTGAGTGCCCAGCCGTAGACGTTGCAGTCGAGCCAGTGGTTCGGCCCCCGGACCTTCCATTCACGGCGCTTCTCGCCGTTCTTCTCGACTGTCGCGACGTACTCGCTGACCAGGTGCTCGAAGTAGAGCTGCTCGGCGTTTGCCGGGTAGTGCTGGAGGCCGCTCGGTAAGCCGCTGTCGCCTTCCTTGGCCACCCGGCCCAGATAGACCATGAGGGCGCCCTTGATGCCCCAGGTGCCGACCAGCCACACCCGCATGCCGTGCTTGCGGGCGCGGCCGGCGCTGAGTCCCGACTTCTTCACCTCCGGCGACTGCGACCGGAAGATCGGCAGCTTCGACCAGCCGTCCTCGCCCTTCAGTGCCAGCGCATTGTGGCGCCGCTTCACCCAAGCATAGACCGCATCGGCGTTGTAGCCGCTGTCGACCCCGATCCTGTCCGGGGCGATCCGCACCCCACCGAACAGCACGCCGCGCTCGGCGATGATGTCCAGTTTCGGCCACGCCCCCTCGAGCGGCGCATCGGTCGTGCCCGGCAGGAACCCGTAATCGAGGTGCCAGGTCTGCTTGTTCGGCCCCCATCCCTGATAGGTCCAGTAGATCCCGTCCCCCTGCACGTCGGCGGTCAGCGTGACATACAGCACCCCCGCCGGCGCCTGGCCACGCTGCCAGTCACCCTCGCGTCGCGCCGACAGCGTCTCCCAGTCCGGGACGTCGGTCTTCGGCTTGTAGGGCCGCCCGAGGTCCGAATTCTGGAACGGCTGGATCTTGGCCGGATCGTCCGCCGCCGCCGCCTGGCGCGCCAGCAGGTTGTCCCAGCGCTCGAAGGTGCTGGTCACCCCCGTCATCGCAAAGCCGACGATGGTCGACCGTCCGGTCTCCCGGAACCGCCAGGCATCGCGCTCAGCGGCCGGTATCGACTTCGGCGGCACCTTGCCATTGGCGTCGGGCGCCGTCGGAATCCAGCAGGCTCCGTTCTCCGGCGCCTTCATCTCCGGCTTGTCGGCATCGAAATGCTGCTGCCCGCAGGACGGGCAGACGACGTGCGCCCGGTAAGGCGGCGCCTCGTTGTGAACCAGGTCCTCGAAATCCCAGTCGGTCAGCGTCCCGCAGCCCTTGCAGGCCATGTAGTAGCGGCGCATGTCGCTGCGCTGATACTCCGCATCGATGTCCTCGCCTTCGAACTTGGGCGAGGAGACGTCGAGCACCTTGGCGAGTCCGAAGACACGGTACGTTTTCAGCCGGGCGTCCGACAGGTCCTTCGGGTCGCCCTCGCCGTCGGCATTGTCCGTCCAGGCCGAGCGGTCGTCACGGACCATGTAACGGATCGAGTGCTGCCGCAGGGAGGCCGCGGAGTTGGCGCCGGCGAGCAACAGATACCCGCCCTTGAAGCGGACCCGGTCCGCGGTTGTTCCCTCGCCCGATCGTGAGCGCTGCGGCGCAACCACGCCGCCTTTCATCGGCGACAGCACCGGGGTCGCGGCGATCGTCGGCCCGAGCTTCTCCTGGTACCAGTCCTTCGCCGCCTTCACCGTCGGCCCGACATACATCGCCGGCCCGGGCGAGCGGTGCATGATGAAGCCGAGCCA
This sequence comes from Devosiaceae bacterium, assembly GCA_035998685.1. Taxonomy (GTDB): domain Bacteria; phylum Pseudomonadota; class Alphaproteobacteria; order Rhizobiales; family Devosiaceae; genus Devosia_A. The sequence continues at coordinate 381,153 of DASYHK010000023.1, forward strand.
GTTTTCGGCGACGGCCGAGCCGCCGGACTGGCTCGGCTTCATCACAACAACCTGCTCGCTCGGATGATCCGAGGACAGCACGTCCATGATCTCGACGAGCTCGGGCGCCACCTCGTTGCGCCATGGACCTGGTACCGAGCCCCCCTCAGGGACAACCCGGTGCGTCTCGGCCCACACCGAGACCTGTTCCTGCGGATCCGGCCGGATGCCGGCGGCGGCCCCGCGGTAGACGACGCGGCCGTTCGCCTTGAGCTGGCGGGCGCTCGCCCGCTGCAACTCATGCGTCGCCATCGTCCACCAGGTCCTCAGGCCCGTCCGGGCTCTCGTCGTCCATGTGGTCGAGCGCATCGGCGAGGTTGGCGAGGGTCCGCCGGATCTCGGTCTGCAGCAACGCCCGCACGGCCCGTGCATCGGGCTGCGCCGCTATCCGCTCGGACAGCGCGGCCGGCATGCCCAGCAGCCGGTCGCGCACCATGCGAAACACCTGCATGGTGCGGTGCTCAACGTCCTCCCGATCGGCGATGCGACCGAGGCGCTCCTCGAGATCGAGGCGCGCGCCCTCCGCGTTGTACAACTCGCGGAGCGCCCGCGACTGGTGGTACCCGCCGCCGCCGGGCTGCGTGTCGTCAGCGCCGGCATCGTCCTCGCCGTCGCCAGCGTCGAGCTGCGGCGCCGCCCGCCCATTGCGCAGGTCCTGCGCCGGATCGGTCTCGTCCCGCACGGCGCGGAGATACGCGACCAGGTTGACCAGCACCGCACCGCGTGCGCCCGGCTTGGTCGCCAGCCGGCCAGCGGCAACGAGGCTCGCAACCCGCTTGCGCACCGCCTCCCGGCTGACCGGTGGCGACTGTCTGCGGCCGGCTTCGGCGAGAGACACCCAGAGGCGAGCGTCACCGTCAACCGTGGCAACTTCGTCTGTCAACGGCGTCAACCCTGTCGATTTCCAGCGAAACTAGCGAACACCCGCGCTCAGCCGCACCGCATACGGAACGGCCCGGGGAAGGACCCATTGAGGGCCTGAGAGGCCCGGTTTCCTTGGACTTTCCTTGTCGAGCCCGCCCGGCGGGGTGGGCTGGAGAAGGAAGGAGGCGAGCCGCACCCGATGCGGCTCGCCAGCAACACCCCCCTACATCTGCAGCTGCAGATCGACGCCTCCGAAGTGCCCGTTGGAATAGCGCGGGTGGGCCAGCGCACGCTCACCGAAGGCCACCGTCGCCGAACTCTCTGGCTCAACGCCTTCGAGCTGCAGCTGGTGGCCGAGGCGATCGAGAGCCAGCGCGTCGTCGGCGAAAGCGATCGCCGCCGGATACGGGAAGTCGGGGAGGAAGGTTGCTGCGGCCGCCGCCGGCGCCAGGGCACCGAGGGTCAGCAGGAGAGACGAGACGACAAGGATAGTCATGCGGCTGAAGAGACGCACCATGGTCGGACCTCACTGTTGGGTGGCTAACCGTTCCATCCGGGAACGGTTAAAAAGAAACGCGCCGGACCGGTTGGCCGCAGCGCGTGTGATTCCCCTATTGGGATGCCTCTCACATGCCGCAAGTTCCAACCCCGAGTCAAGCAGACCGGGGCTTTTGCACCCCGCGATTCGGCGGCGCATCGTCTCGTTGCCGCCGGCGGCGCGGGCCTCGGCCCTTCTTCGGCACGGTCCAGTCGGTGGCCCGGCTCTGCACCGCCGCCTGTGCAGCGTCCCTGACCTCCCCCACCGTCCGCTGACGATCCTGCAGCTCGACCTCATCGTCGATGATCGGCAGGTCCTCGGCCTCGGCGGCAGCTGGCGGCGCACCCACCCAGGGCGTCTCTGGCGCTGCAGGCCCTGTCGCCAGATGGGTGCGCAGGTGCTGGTTCAACGGCTCGACCATTGAGGCGAGCGCTTCGCGCCACAGCGTCCACTGCGCCCGGTCGAAGCGGACGATTTCCATCTCCCGCGACCAGGTGCGCATGTCCAGCATCGGCCCGACGCGCGGACTGCGATTGTTCCCGGGGATGGCGTACTCCCAGCACAGGCGCCCGTTGCGCTCTCGCAGCTGGCGCGGCACCGGATCGCCGATATCGGCGCCTTCCGGACGACGGCCCGTCTTCCCGTAGCGAACGACCAGGGCCGCGGCTTCGTCGGGAAGGCCGCAGATGGCCTGCAGCACCATGGCGACATCGCCATCCTCGGCGGCCGATGGAGGTGGTGTGCCATAGCGCGAGGTCTGCACCCGCGTGCCCAGCGCGGCAAGCTGGCCCCAGGCATCCCCGCCGCCGCCCACCAGGCCAAGGCCCGGCACCTGGTGCATCAGCGCCCACTCCACCAGGTCCTCAATGTCCCGCTTCTCGCGCACCGTCATCGCCTTTGCACCCCTTCATCCCCAGCCATTCCCGATCTCACCCGCTCGCTGCTGTCGGCGGGGCGCGCGGATCGTTCAGCGCGATCAGCAGCGCCTGGAGACCGGAGCCCCGATGACGCAGCTCGGCGTCCACCGCACGCTGCAGAGTGGCGTCGTCCACCTCGCTGAGGAGGGTGACATAGCTGTCCTTGCCGAGAGACTTGAGGTGAGCATGGGTGGCGGCCCAGACACGGCTTTGCGCCGCACCGCGGGCTGCATCCCCCATGGCCATGCCGCCGCCACCAGACACCGGGTAGAGGAACTCGCGCTGCCGGCTGTCCGGCGGCTTCGCGCGGTGCCTGCCACCACCACTGGACTCTCCGATGGGTTTCCTTCTCAGGTTTTGGCGGACTCTTTCGTCCGGGTCGGCGGACCGCAGAGTCCGGGTCGGAGCAGAGTCCGCCTCGTTCATCTTCGGCCCGGCAACCTCTGAGGCTACGGCCGCGGCGCGCAGTGCAGCCCACGTCGGAACATAGGCGTTGCGATGCGAATAGCCGCCATGGATGACCCGCCGGAAGAGGCCCGCGTGAACCAGCTCCGCCACCGCCCGCCGGACCGATCTCATCGTAAGATCAAGGTCCTCGGCGAGCCCGGCTGTGCTCGGGTCGCAGCGTCCGGAAGTGAGATTGTAGCGCTCGATCAGCCTTCCACCGACCTTGCGCGCCGCCGGCGATAGGCCCGGCATCATCAGTAGCGCCGCCCTGGCGACGGATTTGGGCCCGCCCCCCGAAGCGGTCGCCGCGCCGTCCATCGGAACATGAACGACCCGGACTCCCGAGTCCGCCTCATTCATCTTCGGCGCCGGAGAGGCGGGCCGCTGTTGCGCGGGCGACACAGCGGTTTCAGGCGCCAGCGCCCTCCGCACCGCGCGCAGGAGCTCCTGCTCAACCTTCCAGTCGCGCGCCGCCCGCGCGGCCGCGACCAGCTGATCGGCGCTGCAGCCGGCGGCAGCCAGGCGTTCGAGCAGGAAGTGCAACTCACCGAGGGTCATGCCGGCACCTCCGGCCGCCAGGCCAGCAGCTGCTCGAGCACCACGCCGGCGAGGCCTTCCTGGCGGCTTTCGGCATCCTTGGTAGCGGCGCTGGCCATCACCTCGAGCGGAGCGCCGTGCTGCAGCGCGATCGAGATCAGCAGCGCAAGGTCACGCGCTGCCATGTCCGCCTGGCTGCCGACCTTCTGGTAGGAGGAGAGGAAGACCTCACCGATCCGCCCGTCGGGGTAGCAGCCGATGGTGACGGCGTAGAGCTTGCCCGTGCTCGGCGGGAACTCGACATCGAAGCTCTCGGAATAACGGCGGGCGGGGAGTTTCTCGCGGGCGCTCACAGCAGGCTCCCCTGCCGGTCATCGGCCGCGGTCGTCAGCCCCTCGCGCAGGGCCAGCCAGCGCGGCACGCGGATCCGCAGCGTCGAGCCCAGGGCGACCGGCTCGATCTCGATCACCGACTTCGGCAGCCACACCCGGACATCACCCTCGCCGGTGTTGGACACCTGCACCGAGAGCGGGCGCGTGCGGTGCAGGTTGACCACCAGCGTCAGCATCTCGCTCTCGTGCGCATCGCGCGGGGCGTTCGGGTGCCGATCCTCATCGAGGAAGCCGCGCATCAGGCGCGTACCTCCGGAAAGCCGTTGTGCTCGACGCCATCGAGGGTCCGACCGGCCTGCTTTTTGCCCAAGCGCCACACGTCCGGCTCATCGTCGCGGTGCATTTCCTGACTCATGCGGACGGTTACCGTCTCAAACGACCAGCCGTCGTCGTAATAGCTCGCGGCCTGCTCGGTTCGCGCCGGCGCACGGCTGGCGCACTCGCCAGGCGCCCACTCCCCCCACTGCTTGAACAGGAAGGCGACGCCGGCGGCAGCGCACTGATCACGCAGTTCGCGCGCCCAATCCGGGTGCATCGGCCGGGCGCCGGGGCCGCTCTCGCCGCCGACGATCACCCAGTCGAGGAAGACGCCGCCATGCGCGATCGCGGCGGCCTTCGCCATTGCTACGATGCTGGCGAGGCCCTCAGGTGAGGGATTGCCGTTGATGTGCATCGCGGGTGCGACGAAGGCGGAAAGGTTCAGCTGCCCCAGCAGCGGCTCGGCCGAGATAAACCGCACCGCCGCCGGCGTTTGCAGCAGGTAGGGAATGCGCGTGTCGGCAGTGACCTGATCCTCGACAGAAGTGCCGAGCCAGACGTTGGGGAGGGGCCACGCCCACTGCATGATCTTCAGCCGGTCCTGCTCATCCCACAGCTCCGCACGTTCGGTGTCGTCGAGCTTGAACTCGCGGATGAACCCCTCGCATTCGCGCTCGACCTGGTCCCTACGCCCCTCACCCACTGTCTCGGCCGGCACGTCGAAAACGTCGCCGCCGAACTCGAAGCGCTGCGCCGGTGCGGGTTGCCAACGCTCGAGCATGTATGCCCGCATCCGCTCCGGCCGCTTCGTCAGCACCTGGAAGGTGTGCTGCGGGCAGAGCGCCATCACCGCGAAGATGCGGTCGATCCACTCATCGGGCACCGACTCGTGGAACAGGTCCGACATCGAGTTGACGAAGATCTTGCGCGGCCGCTTCCAACGTAGCGGCTGGGTCAGCACCGCTTCGCCGGCGAACGCAATCTTGCCCGTCCAGCGGGCCTCCCGGCGCGGAGGCAACTGGGTTGTCTTGCCAGCCGCGGCCGTCTTCGTGACGACGAACCTTGCCAGTCCCTCATACGGCTGTCCCAGCCCGGAGAACCTCGCTGCTACCCCCTCGGCATAGCAGTGCCGGCAGCCCTCCGAGACGCGGCTGCAGCCGCGGAGCGGATTCCAGGTGGCGTCGGTCCACTCAATTCCGGTGTTATCGGCCATTTGCCCCATTTCCCCCATACACGCACGCCGCGCACCCTTTCCCCGGGCGCGCGGCGCGACAGTTCGACGCCGTCAGGCGACGTAGAAGACGGGCGTGCTGGTCTGCTCGCGCACCGACTCGCCGATCGAGCGAAAGGCCTCGCGCTCCAGATTTTCGATGCCGGGCACCGCCAGCCCGAGGGTCAGCTCGCCCTTGTCCATCCGGTGACGCAGCTTGGCGGTCAGCGAGACCGGGTTGCCGCCCTGGAAGATCGGCACCACGATGACCACGTGCTCGGGCAGGCTGTATTCGCCACCCCGGGTGGTGCCGGAATCGTCCTGTTCCTCGTAGGCGAACTTGATGTTGCCGTTCCGGTCGTTGCGGGCGGACTTGAACCTCACCACGCGCTCGATCTCGATGTCGCCCATCGCCTCGAGCAGGTCCGCCGCGGCGGGCTCCGCGATGGTGTGGATCATCTCCTCGATGAACTCGACCATCTTCTGCTGATCGAGGAACTTGCCGAACACGGCCCGCCACTTCGCATAGTCGACATCGAAGGGGCATTTCAGCGTCGCGACGTGCGCTCCCCGCCCCGGAACGGCTACATCGCCGCCCTCGCGGGCGCGACCATGATAGTCGAGCACGGCGACGATGCTGTTCTGCCCCAGCGAGGCGCGGCAGATGGCGGTGGGGGATTTGAACTGGACGATGTAGTCGGTGAAGGACTTCGGCTCGATCATCGTCTCCGACTGGGTGACGAAGGTCGGCAATGCGGGGTCGAGCGCCGGCACCGTGTGAGCGCGCATCCCCTCGGCCACGAAGTGAGTGATGGATCCGTCGGGGTTCACCACCGGCGGCCGCACCGCCCGGTCTTCGCCGATTGCGAGGATCTGGGCGACCTCGCCGAGAAACCCCTCGTCCAGAATGGGCGCCCCCGCCCTGTTCTCTGTCGTCTTGGCCATGCGGCCCTCCTGTGCTGTGCTCTGGGTGGACACCCCGCCGGCACCTGCCGAACGGGGGCGGAAGAACGCGTTACTGGTCGTCGGATGCGCGGCCCTGGCCGTTGCGGAAATCCGCCTCGACCACGGCCGGCAGATCGGGCTGGCGCGGGTCGCGCCGGACCAGCTCGCCCGAGGTCTCATCGAGGAAGGTGATCATCTCGGCGCGCGGAGCTTCCGGCACCTTCACCGTCAGGGAGGGCACGATGGTGTAGGTCCCTTCCGACTTGCTCTTGATCTTGATCTTGAGCGTCAGTTCCCCGGTACCGCTGCCCCGGGCGTTCTCGATCGCGTCGACGATTTTCGACACGCCATCCTGCATGTCGGCGATCAGCCGCCCGCGATCGGCGTCGCGCAGCATCTGAATGATGGGTTGTCTCGGCATTTTGGTCCTTCCGTTCTGGCGCCCCCGGCGCCGGTTGCTATTCAGTCGAACACACTCTGTGACAGCGTGGCCGCTGCCCCCGCTTTCTCACGATCGCGGAAGGCCTGCTTGCGCGCCGACTCGCTCAAGCCCCAGACGCCATCGACGCTGTTGGCGATGTAGGGCATCGGCCCCTTGCCCAGCCCCGCCTCGCGCAGAATGGTGCGCACCGACTCGGCGCGAAGGCCGACACGTCGGCCGATATCGCTCGGCTGGTGCCCGCGCTCGTGCAGGTCGAAGACCCGCTGCCGGCGCTCGAAGCGCTTGAGCAGGGTCTCGGGGCGCAGATGGCTCATTCCGCCGCCTCCAGCCGCTGCTCGAGCACGGTCGCACCGGGGCCGACATAGCTCCGGGTGCGCAGTTGCGGCGGTAGCCAGCCGGTCTCCCGGGCCCTGGCAGCGGCGTCGGCCGCCATCTCACCCTTCTTGGCGTCCCGCATCGGCTCGCCGGTCATCTCGCCCCAGGCCAGGGCGACCAGCGCCTTAGTGACGCCCCTGAAATAGTTGTCGGCGTCAAACTTCGGCTGCACATCCGGATCGAGGAAGTCGATCAGCGCCGCCGTGTCCTCGTGGCGGCCGGTGTTGAAACCGCGGACGTCGACGAGGTCCGCCACGAGCGCCGCCAACTCGCCCATTAGCGCCGATCGCGTGGTCCCCTGCACGCGCGCCAGCTCCTTCGCGAAGGTCGACGTCTTGTCCGGCGGCACAACCCCCACCGGACGCACATCGATGTTGAGGCGGGGATAGCCGCTGTGCCGCATCTTGGTCAGAAGCGTCGCGACCAGCAGCTGCAGTGCGATATCGGAATCCGCCGCCACCGTTGCCTGCAGCGCCGAGGTCATCGTCTCATTAAGGCTCGAGGCGACGTTCGACCCGGGATCCGCGAGCGTCGGCGCCGGCTTGCCGGACGCACTGCCGGATTCCCCCGGCAGTTTGGTACCAGGCCGCACCACCCCCAGCAGCGGCTCCCGGGAGCCGTCGGGCCAGTAGACGACGCCGGAGAGCTTGCGCTGCTCGGCCGAGAAGACTTTCGGGGCCTTCTCGATGACGCCCTCGCGCTCGAGCTGTAGCTCGCTGGCCTCATTCCAGGCGGCCTCTTCCTCCTCAGTCCACTCGGCCTCGTCCTCGCCTTCGTAGTCGTCTCGAATACGGGGGTGCTTCTCCTTGAGGTCCGCAATCTTGCGCTCGAGCGCCGCCACCATGGCGGCTCGTTCCGGGTTCAACTCGCCCGGCTCCGGCCGCAGCTTCGTGGTGGTGTACGACAGCGCCTTGTGGCCGCCCCACTGGTCGGTGCCGAACTCGTCGGCGGTCTCGACGAAGAGCCAGCCCTCCGCCAGCCACGCCGCCTTCTGTTCTACCCAGTGCGCCGCGATCAGCCGGTCGATCACGTCCTGGCTGATCCACCAGGCTGACTTGTCGTCGAACTCGTCGCCGAGGATCTGCCCGCCGGCGGCGAGGTAGGCCGTCTTTCCGATCAGCTGCGCCACCGGGCTGCTGCCGGCAACGAGCTGCTGCGTGAAGGCCTGCCGGATCTGGCGCGGCTCGAGTTCCCAGCTGGCCCTGGCCTCCTTGAGATAGGCAGCCTGCTTCTCCGGCTCCGCCTCGACCGTGAAGGCCTGCGCCGCCGCCATCGTGATCTTGCCTGCATCCAGTGCCTCGAGCACGTCCGGATGCAACGTCGCGAGCTTCAGCCGCTGCTGCACGCGCTTCTCGGTCACCCCGAAGCGCGCAGCGACGTCCTTGTTGGAGGCATGCCGCGCGAGTTCGGCGAACAGCCGTACCTCGGCCGACGTCGTCGGCGGCACCCGCTGGATGTTCTCGGCGACGGCTTGTTCGCGCGCCGCGTCATCGCTCTCCTCGCTGATGACGACGGCCACCGGATAGCGGCCGTTCACTTCCTCGCCGCGGATCAGGGCCTTCTGGTCGCACAGCCGCCGCAGGGCCGCGAGCCGGCGGTTGCCCGCGGTGACCAGGTACCGGGTGGCGCCGGCAGCCAGCCGAACTTTCAGGCTCTGCAACAGCCCGTGTTCCGGGATCGAGGCGAGGAGATCGTCGAGCTGGGTGAGCCGCGCCTCCTGGCCGGGCATCGCGAGGATGACCGGGTCGTGGTCGAGGTCCGAGAGGTTCACCTGCGTTGCGACTGTGACTTTCATGGGAGAATCCCTTTCTGCCGCGCGCTACGCGCCGGCTCGGTGAGAAGATGAGGCGTTGGCAACAGGCCGGGGATCGCTGGCCTCCGGCCGGGCAACGCGCCTGAAGCTCAGTTCCATGCGCTTGGCCTCGGCGGCGACATTGGGATAGGGCCGCCCGATCTTCGCCGCGACGTGGATCAGCAGCTCGCCGGCGGCGCAGCCGTCGATGAGGATCTGACGCTCGGCCTCCGACCAGGGGACCCGCTGCTTGTAGCCGAGGAGGCTGGCCTTCGTCCGGATGCCGGCTTCGGTCTTGCCGAGTTCGGCCGCGATCTCCTTCACCGGCACCTTCGCCTCGTAGCGCAGCCGCAGTGTCTCGATATCCGCCGCCGTCCACGAGTCGGCAGCCCGGCAGTAGTTGTTCTTCTGGGCGAACTTGAAGATGCCGGTCAGCCCGCGGTGGAAGCCCGCCTGCCGGAGGTCCTCGAGTATTTCACGGTACGGCTTCCCTGCCTCGAGCCCAGCGACGGCGATCGCTTTCTCGGGCTCCGTCCAGTAGTTCACCCGGTCCCGCGTAATGCCGAGCCCAATCGCCCGCATCTGCACGGCCACCCGGCCCCGATCGAAGCCAGCCTCCGCGAGGAGCGTGACTATGTCCGCGATCTTCACCTCGCGGGCATAGCCATCGGCGATGATCTGGTCTTCCGCGTCCGACCAGTTTGACTTCGCCCGCTCGCTCCTGAGGCCGAGGTCCCTGGCCCGCCCCGAAACCCCGCTGACCGATCGACGCCGGAAGCCGGATGCCTCGAGCCGATCGACGATCTCTCGAACCTCCAGCTTCTCGCGGTAGCCCTCGGCAATGATCTCGTCCTCGCGGCGGTCCCACCCTCGGCCGCGCCGGCCCTTCCGCGGCTGCTCCACCTGCGTTTCCGAGGTGGGCACCTGCTGCAGCAGCGCTGCGGCGGCACTGGCGGAAATCCTCGGTGGGGCAACGACCTCCGGCGCCGCACCCTTGTGCCGTGACTGCACGGGGCCCGCGCGGAAGCGCACCCGGCGCGGCCCGGCGATGGCCGGCCCGATGCCGAGGAATTCGCCGTCGCCGAGGCTGCGGAGCGCCCGGCTGTGCCCGAGCGTAAAGCCCAGCAGGGCCCCGGCCCGTTCAAGGTCGCGATCGAAGATGGTGCGGCCGACGACGATGTTCGTCGCCTTCGAGACCACCGCCTTCGACGTCTCGGCCAATCGCTGCGTCGCGATGACGCCGCACAGCCCGCGCTTGCGGCCGCGCCCCATCAGGTCAGCCAGGGCGGCGATCGCCTGCTTGCGCGTATCGGCCTCGACGTCGCCGGTGTCGTAGTGCGGCGCCATCGTCTGTGCTTCGTCGATCAGCACCAGCAGCGGATGCCAGTGCAGCTCCGGCGCCGCGATCAGCCCCGCCGCCAGGTCGGCGACCAGCTGCAGCCGCTCTTCAGACGTGGCGTCGGAGAGGTCGAGGACGACGCTGTAGCGGTGTTCCCGCAGGTGCAGGGCAAACGCCCTGCCCCCGATCCGGAGCGCGTCGGCCGCCGTCACCACGGCGACGTCGAAGTGATCGGCAAGCGTTGAGAATTCGCCGTCCGGGTCGACCAGCACCTGCTGAATGCGACCGAAGGCCTGCTCGAACAGCCGCCGCAGCAGCATCGACTTGCCGGCGCCGCTGTTGCCCTGGATCAGCAGCCGCCCCTCGATCAGCTTTCCGAGGTCGAAACCGACCGGACCGCCATTGTCGGTGGACTGTCCGATATGCACCGCACCCGGCGCCAGCTCCTGAACGGCAGCGGGTTTCGGAGAGTCCTTCGGAACGATGTATGGCAGTGGCGCCGTCTTGTTCGAAGGGTGCGTCGCCAGCAGCGCGTTGAGTTGGGCGCGGTTCATGACTGACCCTCCACCAGCTCGAGGCGGCGGGTGCTGCCGAGTTTCCTGTCGATGGCGACGGTACCGCCGTTCGAAACCTCGATCGCATCGACACTGAGCCGCTCCTCCCGACCATCCGGCAATGTCGCGACGATGGTCATGCGGGCGCCTGAGCGCTTTGCGGTCCAGCTTCTCAGCCTAAGAGTGGTCACGGTGGAGCTCCTTCTGTTGAGGTTGTCGTTAGAGGGTGGGCGGCCGGCGCTCATGACGCCCGCCGCCGGTTCGCAGCTGCCGACATCAGCTTCTGCCGCTCGCGGCTGCCGAGGCCCATGCGCTTGGCGCGCTGCTTCACCGCGTTTTCAGAGAGCCCGGTGGCGGCGGCCAGGTCGGCGAGCGGGGTGTTGGCGGCATAGCCGTCGCGGATGATGGTATTGGCGTCGCCCAGGGCATTGGGTGCGGGGGAAGCCGGGAGGTCGATAGCCTCCTCCCCCGCGTTCTCGACGGACGGTAAAGCGCGTGTACCCCCGCTGGCTACGCCACTTTCGTGGCCGACCACAGACGCTACATGGGCCGCTTCAGCCGGTCGCTGGACCGTCGGAATAGGTGCGGGAGAGGGTGCGCCCTCCCCCGCGGTCGCGGTTTCGCTGCTGGGCGCCGCACCGCCATTCGCGCCGGGTTTCTCCCCGGGCAGCTGCTCGGAGGGCATTCCGCCCGTCCGCATCTCCAATACATCGGCTTCCGGGGCCTCGAGCCCCCAGGCATCCCACCCCGGCCGCAGCCGTCGAGCGTTGAGCTCGATCTTCGGCAGGTTGGGGAAGTAGCTCTCGATCAGCTCATGGGCCCAATCGGGCTTTTCGCTGTGGGCGCCCGGGCGTGATGCGATGACCGATGGCCATTGTGTGCCCGGCGCCGGCGCCGGCACATTGCCGCGCGTCCCCACCAACAGCAGCTCGTGCCGGTTGCGGTTCCAGTAGCCGGTGCCTTCCTCGAGCTTGTCCCAGACGAACTGCGACTTGTACTCGAAGCCCCAGAACCGCATGACCTCGAGCGCCTGCGGCAGCATCGGCGCCGTCGCCCAGAGGAACAGCACGCAATCGGGCGCCGCCAGCGTCCCCACCGGCCGCGCCTTGATGGTGGCAAGGTCCGAGGTCGGGTAGTGGTTGTCGGCCGCGCGGTCGAGGCCGGCTTCCGAATAGGTTTCGAACCTCCACTCCGGATCCGCGTAGATCACGCCGTAGAGCCGGTCCGGCAGCGCCTTCTGCTTGTGCGCCAGCTGCGCCTCACGGATCCGCCGCCGGAGCTTCTTGTCGGCAGTGTTCAGTTCCTTCAGCGGATTGACGACGATCGCCCGGCCCGCCTCGATCTTGGCCCGGGCCTCGGCGATCACCTGCTCGAACAGCGGCGCGGCCTTCCGCGCCAGCTGCTGGGCATTCATCGAGAGCTTGCGGTCGATGCCGACGTCAGCGAGGGTGACGCGCAGCGGTCGGCCTGGGCCGGAGCCGGAATCGTCTAAGTGTTCCCCCTCGGAACGGTTACCCTCGCGGCCCGGGCGGCGCGCCACCAGCTGGCCGGCTTCCTTGGCCCGGATCAGCATCTCGCCCAGGCGCCGCTCGGACCGCAGCTGCAGCTCGACCGCGTTGGCGGTGAGCGAACGGTCCTTCGCCTGCCGGCCCGCGACCTTCAGCTGCTCCGCTTCGTTGCGCACCGACAGCACTTCGTCGACCCGCACCGCCTGGTCGAGCCAGTACACGGCGCGCTCGTAACGGCTGAGGTTGCCAGGCGGTTCGGCGAGGGCGGGAAGGTCGGTCAATGCTTCCTCGCAATCGTGAAGTGAAAGGCACCGCCGGCGATTCTGAAGGAGACGAGGTCGCTGCCCGTGTCGTCGACTTCAGCCGCCGGAATGATGAGGTCGTCGCCCCGTGCCTTGAGGCGCTTGAGCAGCGTGATCAGCAGTTGATCCTTGAAGTCGTCCAGCACGGCGGCGTGCGCTGCTGCCCCGGCGGCCCGTGCCGCGTCTGTTCCCTTGCCCATCCGCCCCTTCGCCCCCGTTCGCCCTGGCCGCACTAGTGCGACGCAGTGGCCTTCCGCTTTTCCAGTCGTGCCCGTGCCGCCGGCACGACCTCGGCCGGCACGTTGATCGCCTTGCGCCGCAACCAGTCGCTGCGATCCCTGCCGTCCAGCTGCTGCCACTCGGTGAGGCAGGCGGCCGCGAAGGCCCGGCTCTTGGCCACGGTCACGGAGACGTATTCCCGTCCGTCCTGTCCGATCATTCGCCCCCCCTGCTCTCGGCTTCGACCTGCAGGTCGAGCGCGGCCAGGGCGGTCATCGCCTCCTGAATCTCGCGACGGAACGCCACGCGCTCGGCCTGGGTGATTTTTTCGTCGTCGAGGACGGCGCCGATCCGCACGAAGACTTCGGCGGTTTCCTTCATCGCCTTCCCGGTGATGCGCCCCAGCGGGGAATTGCTCCGCACCACCGCCGGCATCGGCACCAGGATGTGATTGCTGAGGCGCGCGAGCTCGCGGGTGACTACCGGTCCCACTTCGGACTCGAGATCGGCGATGATGTCGATCGGCGCGAAGCGCTCGGCGTACTCGGCCTCAAGCGAACCGTAGTTCGAGACTTCCTGCTGCCGCACCCGGGTCAGCGATGCGGCATGCGTGGTGCCACCGAGGCGCCGCACCAGCTCGCGGAAAACCGTCTTGAGGCCGTTGTACTCGGAGCGTGGAAGCTGGCGCGCAGTCATGGCGTATCGGCCTCGCGCGCTACCCGATGACCCTCCGGCGCCGGGTGTGACAGAAAGTCGATTCCCGAAGCCGTGGGGGCTCTATCATGCAAATTCCGGTGACGCCGCGCCTCAGACGCGCGCTGATCGACCTCCGGGTCGCGGAAGCGGCGCTGCTGAACTCTGGAAAGAATGGTGGGGAAGCGCCTTGCAGCGGCACGTTTCCCCACCGAGTTCAGGAAACCGCTGGGCCGAGGGAGGAGGAAACGGCCGTGCGGGCAGGCACGGACGGCAGCGCCCTGGCGAGGGAGGAGGATACGCCAGGAATTGCCGACCGAGAAGTTGGGGCGGGCGAGCGGCTGACTAGCTTCGCACCCGCCCCGGTCCGCCGCCTGGGTGACGGACAAAGGGAGGATTAGGTGATGGGTAGAGATGGGAGCCGGGAACCAGCGCCCCTGGTCGAAGAGGTGGGCGTGCCTTGCCTGTTCTGCACCGGAGCGGCCTTCGAAGTGCGGGAAGGCATGGTGCACATCTCCGGCTGGGTGGAGCTGCAAGCGGTCGACGGAGTGACGGAGCGCCGACTTATGGCGCGGATAGTCATCCCCTGCGATCCTGCCAGGCATCTGTCCCGGAACATGAACCGCGCGCTCCGCCGGCGCAGCCATTGATCCCGCCCGGATCATTCCGCTGCCTCCCGCGCCGCCGTGGCGGGATAGGAAATCGGCTCATGGCCGAACACGTCTGGCCGCAGCTGATGGCGCGAGATGCCAGTGACCGCCTCGATTCGCAGAACCATATTGGGCGGACATGCACCACGACGCTTCCATGTGGACACATGGCCCCGCGTCTTGGGTTCGACGGCGGGCATAGGCAACTGAACTTCATTGACTTTCGATGCCAAGGCGGCTTGCCCCCCTGCGCATTCCACCGCCTCGATCAGAGGCCCGAGCATGTCAATCTGGTTGTCAGTCATGGGGCGATGTAGACATGTGTCTCCATCTTCGTCAAGTGAGGAGTAGACCCGCGTCTCTCTCCTGCGGACTATTGTCTACGGTCATGGCGACCATGGGCGACAGAATTCGAGAGGTGCGCGAGGAGCTTGGCATCAGCCATCGCGACCTCGCCGACCGGATGAAGAAGTTCGGCGCAAAGGCTCACTGGACGACCCTCCAGAAGCTGGAGGAGCGCAGCAGCGAGCGGTCGAAATTCTCTATGGCGATCGCCGAGGCGCTCGGCGTGAACGCCCAGTGGCTGCTGGATGGCGTGGGCCCGCGGGAGCCGATGCGTAGCCTCGACCGTAAGATGAAGCTGCTCCCGCAGGACGACTTTGACGACCTCTATGGTGACCTCGAGGCGATGATCGAGCGGCGACTCGAGAAGCGAAACATCCAGAGTTAGTAGCGGCGTTAACCGCTGGTTAAGGGCGCGCCGGTGTTTCCGGGGATATTCACCATTCCAGCTTTGAACCTTCACCCCCTCCGGCGGCAGCCTTTGCGGGAAGCGGCTTGTTTCGGTGCCCCTAATGGGGACTCCCGCTAAGTGGCAGGAGGAGAAGGGCCCGAGAAGCCGCCGCAATCGAGGGAGGCTTCACTATGTCCTACGACAATTTTGGCGGGCCGGGCGCCCACGTCCTGGAAACCAGCAGGACCCCCGCCGAGCGGCTGATAGACCTAAGGGCGAGCGTCTCGCCGGAGGGCGAGGCGGCTAGCTTCGATCTGCTGTTCACCAACCAGACCCCGTTTCGCTGCGAACTGCCCTACTCCGACATGCCGGGGTTTTTCGCAGAGATTCGGCACGCGGCGAACCTGATGATCAACCGCCAGGCGCTCCGCCTCGACAGCGGCGCCGACCAGACGCTCGAAATGTGCCAGATGGCGCTGCGGCCGGCGATCATCGAGATCATCGTCGATCCACTGACGTCCGACCGGCTGTTCCTCTTTCAGTTTCATGATCATGCGCCGGTCGCATTGCGGATCTCGGCGGCCGAGCTGCCCATGATGCTCCAGCAACTCGCTGAGGCCATCCGCCGCAGCCAGCACTAGTTGCTGCGACAGCTGTCCGGCAGTTGTAGACCTTTGTCTTGACAGGTAGACAATCGTCTACCACTATCGCCCTCCAGTTTCACCCGCTGGAGGGCACCCATGTTTCACTCCCCCATTCGTCGCGAACGGCCCCGCTCCATCCCTGAGCGCATGGCCGCCGTCATCCTCGCCGGCGACGGCGCCGAGGAGAGCGCCGTGCCGCTGCTGCAGCGCGCCGGCTTCTCCGGCCGCGAGATCGCCGCGCACATCGACGAGGCCGACCGCCTGGTCACCCGCGCCCTGCTGCCCACCATCACGCCGCAGGCCAACGCCCCGCTCTGCCGCTTGGCCGAGGTCCTCGCCGCGTCGGTGGCGCTTGCCCTGCAGGTCGAGTGTGGGGCTCGGACGTCGAAGTGTTCCACCGCGGAACGCTTGGAAGGCGCCGCAAATGGGTGAGGCAAAGCGCAAGCGCGAGAGGATGACACCGGTCGAGCAACGCGCGCTCGACATCACCCACAAGCTGGCCAACGAGGGCAAGCTGATTGCCGGCGGCTTCGCCGCATGGTGCATCCATCAAAAAATTTACCCGTAGACGGCCGACGTCACCAAGCTCGCGACGGCGCGCGACGCCTACATGGCCGGCGCCGAGCATCTGTGGTCGAGCATCATGGCGACGCTGGATGCTGGCACCGAGCCCACAGACAACGACATGCGGCGCATGGACCTGCTCCAGGCCGAGATCGAAGCCTGGCGGGCCGAGAAGCTCGCGGCGATGGCGCAATCCTACCCGACCAAGGGGAACGCATGATGCCCGTCACTCGCGACCCAGACTTTCCAGCAGAAATCGCCAACCTGATGCAGGCATTCAACGCCTGTGCCGATGGCCACAACTCGCTGCATGTGCTGGAGGCTTCCGCCAACATGCTTATCGCGGCGATCGGCACCCATGCCCGATCTTCCGGCCGTGGCCGCGAAGACGCGATCGGGCTTGCGCGCCATCTCGCTGGCGGACTTGAGCGACACGTCGCCTATCAGTGGGACCGCGAAGCGAAGGCGGCAGACGTTGCCGTGGGTGACAAACAGGCGACCGGTGAATGCTCATGAGCGCCCGGATCATCGACCAGCTCGACGACGACCCGGAGATCGCTGCTTGGGTTGCGGACAGCCTGAGGGAAGGTCAGCGCCGCGGGTTCTTCAGCCTTCGCTGCGAATTGTCGGGGGCCGAGTCCTGCGCCGTCATCGGCGTCGACGGCACTGAAACTGCCGGCTTCGCCACCTTCTGGCACCCCCGTGTCGGCCACGACTTCGTCTGGATCGACCTGCTCTGGGTCGAGCCGCCGTTCCGCCGCCGCGGCATCGGCACAGCGCTGATCAAGGCAGTGCTGCAGGCGCACGCCGCGCCCTTCCGCATCGGCTTCGGCAGTCTTGTCGGTAACGCCCCGATGCATGCCCTCGCGGCCAGCATGGGGTTCGCGCCATGGGCGACGCAATTCGAGGCGGAGGTGCCAGCATGATGGACCGGCCCCTTCACTACTTGCTTCCCGCCCTGGTGAGCACCGCGTGCGCCTTCGTCGGCGGGTACGGCCTCGGCCTTACCGACGAAGGCTACCTATCCCGCCTCTTCTCGGACAGGTCCTGCCCAACGAACGAAACGACCACAAGCAGAGACAGCAGGCCTATCCCGACGATCATCATGCCCGCGAACCTCATCACATCGCCGGCGGAGGGCGTGGCAGGTTCAACTCTGACGACGAGCCCTGCGGCGAACGCCGTCGCCATGGAGGCAAGGAAAACTCCCAATAGCGACAGCGCCAGCGCGATGCGCCGGTACAGTCGCGGCCGCGTCACGGCGAGGCCGAAAAGTGCCGCTGCGAACCCGGCGGCAAGGCTTCCGACGATCGTTTCCATCATCCCCCGAACCTCCTCAGCCGGGGAAGCTTAACCGATGTCGCTTCGAGACCAAATCTTCTCCCCTACCTTCAGCGGCTTAGTCGACCTGGTGAACCCCGACCCGGCAACTATCACCGCCGAGGCGATGGCGCACGGCCTGGCGCTGATCAACCGCTGGTGCGGCAGCACCGAGACGCCGGTCGCCGTCGCCCAGCACTCCGAGCTCGTCTACAACATCTTCCGGCTGCGGCACCCCGAGCTCGCCGACCACGCCATCCACGCCCTGCTGCACGACGCGCATGAATACCTGCTGGGCGACATCATCACTCCAACGGTGAAGCTGCTTTGCCTGCGGGTGCCCGGGCTCGACAAACACATCGAAGCCGAGAAGGCGCGGCTCGACGCCGTCATCCGCACCGCCTTCGACGTGCCGGCACCATCCATGGCGGTGCTCGCGGCCGTGCACGAAGCCGACCAGTTGGCCGCCACCGTCGAGTGGTTCACCGTGATACCGGCGGCCAACGGCCAGTGCCCCTTCCCGCAGCTGCCGCGTGGCGTCCCCACCCGCCTCCGTCGCACCCTTCGCTGGCACGAGGCCGAGGACAGCTTCCGCGGCGCCCTCAAGGTGGAGCTGGGGCTGCGGAGATGGGAGGATGCGGCGTGAGCACGGGCGAGATCAACCCTTGGTTTCCGGAGCAGGATCAGCTGCGTCTCGCCGTCCTCGGCAAGCTCATCGAAGAGTGCAACGAACTGTCGGCGCGCGCCGCGCGCTGCATCATCCAGGGTGTGGCGGAACGCGATCCAGCTTCAGGGCTGCCAAATCTCTTCGAGCTTGAGAAGGAAGCGGCTGACGTCCTCGCGTGCATTGCCATAGCCGGCGAATCGCTAGGCTTCACCCCAAGCCCCTCTCGGATGCTGGACAAGCGGACCGGCTACCGCCAGTGGCACCGGATGATCCGGACGCCAGCAGAATGACCCGCCCCGCTGCCATCCCCGCCGGATCCTGGCCGCGCCGCATGGGCGCCTCCCACGCCGCCGGCTACTGTGGCGAGCCCTCGGTCGACGCCTTCCTTAAGCGTGTCGGTTCGGAATATCCTCAGCCCCGGGTCAATGACGGGCGGCGCAAGCTATGGCTGAGGGACGATCTGGATCGGGCGATCGGCGTGCAATCGGCGGACATGGACGTCGTGGACGCCGCCGAGGTCATGTAAGCATGGCCATCGAGCTGCCGCGATTCGTCATCGCCAAGCGCCTCGCCTCCGGTGCCACCGCCTTCTACTGGAACCCGCCACCCTACTGGCGCAAGCAGGCCGAGGCCGCCGGCCGCCGCTGGCCCTTCGAGAGCCAGGTGCTGGGGCAGGATCTGCGCCAGCCGGAGCTCGACGCCGCCGCCGGCGTCTACAACGCCCAGTTCGACGAGTGGCGCGAAGGTGGCGGAAGGTCGATCGGCCGCATCCGCCGCTATGCGCCGCACGGATCCGTCGCCTGGCTGGTCGAATCGTACCTCAACAGCGACACGTTCAAGCGCCGGGTGAGCGAGCGCGCGCGGCCCGACTATCGCAACCTGCTCGATCACTGCCTCTCCTACCCGCTGAAGGCCGGCGGCAGCTTCGGCGAGTTGCCGGTGGCCAGCGTCACGCCGGCGGCCGCCGAGAAGCTCTACAGCTGGGTCATCGCCGGCGGCCGTTACCGCCAGGGCGAGAAGGCGGTGATGTACCTCAAGACCGTCTGGCGGCTGATGCAGCCGCACCACCCGCGGGAGTTCCGACGCGACGTGCCGAACCCCTGGGTGGGGGTGCAACTGGTCAGCCGCGTCAAGGAGGTGAAGCCGGCGCACGATCGCAACGACGTCTACGCCTTCGCCTGGAAGGCGATCGAGATCGGGCGACCAGAAGTCGGCGCCGCGGCGGTAATCTGCTTTGAGTGGCTGCAGCGGCCCGAGAACGTGCTGTCCGGCTACGTCCGCTGGCCGGATTATCGCGGCAAGAGCCACCCCGACCATATCCGGATCGAACACCACAAGACCGGGCAGATGGTGATGCACCCGCTGCAGGAAATCGCCACAGATGGCGCTGTGACGCTCTTCTACGCCGACGCCGAGGCTGTACTCGCAAAAACCCCCCGGCGAGGCCTGCCGGTCATCCTGCGGCCCGAGGGCACCATCTATTCCCCGACCCGGTTCGCCCAGCTGGTGCGCCAGGTCGCCGACGCCGCCGGCCTCCCCAAGACCTTCAGCCTCGACGCCTGCCGCCACGGCGGCATGACCGAGCTCGAGGAGGCGGAGCTGACCGATGGCCAGGGCCGCGCCCTCAGCGCCCACCGCAGCCGTGCCTACGAGGGCTACGCCAAGCGCACCGAAAAGCGGATGCTGGCAGCCACCAGGCGGCGCCACGCCCACCTCGCGGGGAACAAATGAGGGGGGTATTTCAGAATGCCGTTCAGAAAGTTGCGGATTTTCTTCAGAATGCTGCCCCGTCGCAGGGGTGGTTAAACTTGCGGAAAGCCTTGATCCGTAATAGATAGCGCCGTTGGTGAGGCCACGTGGCGGAGTGGTTACGCAGCGGATTGCAAATCCGTGCATCCCGGTTCGATTCCGGGCGTGGCCTCCAATTATCTTGCCTCCAAACCTGCAGCTGTCCCCATGTGATGGCATCGGGCCGCGCGCCCGGCGCCGTGCAAAGTCTCGCTGCAGCGCCTCTGCCGAGGGAAAGGGCCGATAGCGGAGGGGCCGTCGCCAGCGGGTTGGAGTCATCGCTCCCTCGGCAATGATGCCACCGCGATGCCACCGCCGCCTGCGCTCGACGAGCGCTGCCTTCCCGCCGCCCCTTCCGGCGTGAGCACCGACAATGCGCCGTCCCGCCTGCAACCATCACAGCAAACGGCCAGTTGTTGACAGTTCGCCGGCTACTGGCCTCTGCCCCACCCGCGGCGGCCGCGAGGTCCGATGGGAGAATGGAACATGCCCACAAGCGCGGTCGTCGTCCTGGTCGTCGAGGATGAGTTCCTGATCCGGCTACACGCCATGGACATGCTTGAAGCGGCAGGGTTCGCGCCCGTCGAGGCGGCCAACGCAGACGACGCAATCGGCATTCTCGAGAGCCGAAACGACATCCGCGTCGTCGTCACAGACGTTGACATGCCAGGATCAATGGATGGCCTCAGGCTCGCGCACGCAGTGCGGGAGAAGTGGCCGCCGGTGAAGCTGGTCCTGGTTTCGGGCAAGCGACCGCTCGGGAGGAACGACCTTCCGGAAGGCGCGCTTTTCTACGGGAAGCCCTACGACATGGCTGAAGTCACCGCTGGCATCGAGAAGCTAACGGCAGCGTAGCTCTATTCCTTTGGAAGGCTTCGCCGGAGAAACCGGGCTGCGTTGGCAGCGATGTCAGCGAATGGTCATCTAGCCCCTGCTAGGCTCCCTTCTGCGTAGTGATCGTGGCGTGTGCCCTTACGATCCCCCGATCCGCCCCACTGGGCGCTGCCACGGTCCTACGCCGTCTCCAATGTCAGAAGCAGCCCCGGCTCACCCACTCTTCGGGTGACCGGGGTCCATTGGTGTTGGCGAATGAACCTCAACCAGATGGTCGCGCCGTTCCGAAGCGCCGCATCCGTGTAGCGCCAGTGCAGCCTGCGCGACGAAGTTTTCGAGTTTTCCGATGGCCGCGACTACAGTGGATAGGCGAACGCCCACACCGCGAAGACCGGGGTGAACCACAGCTTCAGAGCCAGGTGAGAGTCTGCTGCCCCCGTGCTTCGAAACCGGGGGGCAGCACATTGTGCGTGCCAGGGGCTCAGTGTCTGATCCATACATCTCCCCACGAGGCTACTCTGCAGGCGGCTTCCCGCCCGCTGGCGATGGCAGGCTTGATCGGGGCCGCGGAATAGCTGCCGTCCGCCGGGCCGCCACGCGTGCTATGCCGGCTTCAAGGCGCTTAAGACCCATACGCGAGGATGTTGGGGAAATGAACGGGGCTGTTTCGTGCAACTGGCGGCGGTGATTCTGGCGGGCGGGCGCGGCCGGCGTCTGGGCGGGGTGGTCAAGGCCGGCCTCCGCGTCGGCGGCCAGCCGCTGCTACAGCGGGCGACGGCAGCGCTGGGCTCCGCACCCCGGCCCCTGATCGTTGCTGGCGGGACGCTCACGGCCGCAGCACTCGGCCTCGAGCGCCGGCACCAGCTGGTGCCCGACCTCCCCTTTGACTATGCAGGCCCCCTCGCCGGGCTGGCCGCCGCCGTCGACTGGCTGTCGCGCCAGCCTCACCCGCCAGGGCTGCTGCTCTCCCTCGCCGTCGACACGCCCTTCGCGCCCGCCGATCTGGTGACTCGCCTGACTGCCGCGCTGTCGCCAGAACAGTCTGGGGTGATCGCCACCTGTGGCGGCCAGGACTATCCCACCAATGGCCTCTGGCGGGTGTCGGCGCTCGCGCCGCTCGCCGCCGCCATGGCTGCCGGCACCGCCCCGCGCAGCCTCCGCCGCCTCGCCGCGGATCTGGGCGCCGGGCACTGCGAGTGGCCGCTCCAGCCCGACGGCGATCCCTTTCTCAGCGTCAACACCCCGGCCGACCTGACGGCCGCCGAGGCCCGGGCCGCCGCTCTGTAAGCGCCTCCCGGCCGGCGGTAGGCAGCCGGGAAGCTTTATTGGCATTTCGGGGTTGGCAAAGGAATCCAAACCCGCTAAACGGTCGCTGCCTGACCAAAGGCCGACAGGTATTCCGCGATAGCTCAGTTGGTAGAGCAGTCGGCTGTTAACCGACTTGTCGTAGGTTCGAGTCCTACTCGCGGAGCCACCTCCCCACCCTACCGCGTTGCATATCCCGTTCGATATCAAAGCCTGCGGCCTTGCCATCGCGGTGGCACGCCGAACTTGCCTCTTCAGGCACTGGCGCATCAGGTTGCGCTTAACTCCCAATTCCAACAGAATGTGATGCTTGCCCTGCAGGCGGCATCTGCGGAAGCCCCGGAAACGGGGAACAGGACTTGGACGTGCGCGTTGATCACCAGCGTCGTCATGATGAGTAGTCGAGTGTGAGTATGACATTTTCCCATCCGGTGCCCCAGGGCGGCGTTGTCACGGGCACCTGCGATAGGTTCCCCGCCTCCCGGTTCGCAGTGCCATGACGGCCAGAACTCCCCGTAACCCGTCTCGCCGCCGCTCCGAAGCAGAGCTGTCTTTCATGCTCGCCGGCCAGGCTCTGTCGCGCTGGAGCTTCCGCCTTGCTGAACTCCAGCAGCTTGCGGGCGCCACCTCCGCCGAGGAGCAGGAACTCCTGCTCGTGGAAACCAATCTCGGCGTGCAGCAGATGGCGTCTCTGGCAGAGCGGATGCAGACCTTCAGCCGCTCGACGATCCTGCCGGTGCGCTTCCAGGCGCAGGAAATGCTGGTGGCGGTGGCGCGGATAAAAGAGCAGCTTTTGCAGGTCCAGCGTCAAATGGACGGGCAGGCGCCGGTGCGCCCTGCCGGGGAGATTGCGGCGGCACTGTTGGGGCGGGCAAAGCGCGGCGGTCGCAGCCGCTCCGGCCATGGCCACCGGCGACGCGAAAGCGCGCCGGCAGCCTCCGGCTGACGCCCAAGGGCACGCAGGCAAAAACCTTGAGATCGATAGCGAGTTGGGAAACCCACACTGGTCTCTCGCGCGACCAGCGCCGAAGCCGGCGTTAGGCGGACCGTCTACCGGAGACTGCCCCGCTGCAGCTCGGAGGCACTCTGGCTGTGGCTCGGAACCGCGGGGACTTCCAAGGCGTTGGCGCCTGGATGCCCCAAATTGCGAGACCTGCCATGTCCCACTCCCGAGACGCCACCGCCCAGCGGCGGGGGATCGGCTTCTGGCTGATCGCCGCACTTGCACTGGTCCTTGCCGTCTTCGGTCTGCTGCTTGTCGGCGGCGGCGTCTGGCTGATCTCGCTTGGCGGCTCCTGGTACTACGCCTTGGCGGGCGCCGGCCTGCTGCTGACGGCCTGGTTCCTGTTCCGGCAGTCGCCAGCAGCCATATGGATCTACCTTCTCACCTACGCAGCCACCGTGGTCTGGGCATTATGGGAGGTTGGTCTCGACGGCTGGGCGCAGGTGCCGCGCCTCGTGGCACCGACCGTGGTCCTCGTGCTGGTGCTGCTCACCATCCCCGGCCTGCGGCGTGGCAGCCGGCACGGCCGCGGCGCCGTCGCCGCCAGCCTTGCCGGGTTGCTGGCCATTGGCGCAACGGTGATGATGCTGAACGGGGGCCCGGAGAACCGGCTCGTCGCCCAAGAGACGACGGTGGAGGTTGTCCCCGAGGCCGCACCCGTGGCGCCGTTGCGGCCGGTGGACCCCGCCGCTGGGCTCTCTCCCGCCCGGCCGATGCAACCGCTGCAGCCGCCCGCGGAGCAGCCCGAGGCCGCGCCAGAGGCGTCCGAGCGCTCCTATTCCGAGATGCTGGAGGTCGGTGCCGACTGGCCAGCCTATGGGGGCACCTATCACGCCACGCGCTTCTCGCCGCTCGACCAGATCACCCGCGGCAACGCCGGCGAGCTCGAGCAGGTATGGGAGTACCGCACCGGCGACCTGCCTGAAGAAGACGACGGCAGCGAGGGCAAGTATGCGCCCGAGACCACCCCGCTGGTGATCGACGGCCGCATGTATCTCTGCACCGCCATGAACATCCTTATCGGCCTCGACGCGGACACCGGGCTCGAGTTCTGGCGCTACGATCCCGGCGTCTCGACCGACGCCATCCCCTACAGTGCCAGCTGCCGCGGCGTCGCCTATTATGAAGCGCCGGACGCCCGGCCAGCCGACGCCTGTGGCACGCGCGTCATCGAGGGCACGATCGACGCCCGGCTGATTGCCGTGGACGCCCAGACTGGGCTACCTTGCGACGACTTCGGTACCGCCGGCCAGGTCAACCTGCTGGAGGGAATCGGCGACAGCGTACCCGGCTTTTTCGCCGTCACCTCGCCCCCGACCATCGTCCGCGGCGTCGTCGTCATCGGACACCAGGTGCTCGACAACCAGCGGCGCGACGCGCCGTCGGGCGTCGTGCGCGGCTACGACGCGATAACAGGGGAGCTGCTCTGGGCGTGGGACATGCTGCAGCCCGATCTCGACGGCCTGCCGCCCGAAGGTGAGACCTATTCGCGCGGGACGCCGAACATGTGGACGATCGCCACCGGCGACGACGAACTGGGCCACGTCTACCTCCCCATGGGCAATTCGGCCGTGGACTATTACGGCGCCACGCGGACCGAGACGGAGAACGAATACGCGACCTCACTCGTCGCCCTCGACGTCACCAGCGGCGAGGTCGCCTGGCATTTCCAGACGGTGCATTACGACGTCTGGGATTACGATCTTGGCTCGCAGGGGACACTGGTCGACTTCCCGACCGCCGAAGGATCGGTGCCGGCGCTGATCCTGCCGAGCAAGCAGGGCGAGATCTACGTGCTCGACCGTGCCACGGGCGAGCCGCTGGTACCCTACGAGGAGCGCCCCGTCCCCATCGGCGGGGTTGAGCCGGAGAACCTTTCTCCGACGCAGCCCTTCTCGCTCTACCACAGCCTGCTGCAGCCGGACCTCGAGGAAAAGGACATGTGGGGCATGACCCCGCTCGACCAGCTCTGGTGCCGCATTCAGTTCCGCGAGGCCTACTACGAAGGCGTCTACACCCCACCCAGCGCCGACCGGCGCTGGATCCAGTACCCCGGCTACAACGGCGGCTCGGACTGGGGCGGCATCTCGATCGACACCGATCGCGGCATCATCATCGCCAACTACAACGACATGCCCAACCACAACCGGCTGATACCGCGTGAGGAAGTCGATGAGCTCGGGGTGCGGCCGATCGACGACGCGGTAGGAAGCAGTGAAGATGCACCGGACAGCCTCGCTCCCCAGGCCGGCACGCCTTACGGCATCGATGTCAACGCCGGCTGGCGGGTGCCCTTCACCGGGATGCTGTGCAAACAGCCCCCATATGGCGGCATCCGGGCCATCGACCTCGCCACCGGCGAAACCCTGTGGGATCAGCCATTCGGCACGGCCCGCAAGAACGGCCCCTTCGGGATCCCGTCGATGCTGCCGATCGACATCGGCACACCCAACAATGCCGGACCCATCCTTACCGCCAGCGGGCTGGTGATCATTGCCGCTACGACCGACGACCTGATCCGGGCCATGGACATCGAAACCGGCGAGGTCGTGTGGCAGGAGGTGCTGCCGGCCGGCGGGCAGGCGACGCCGATAACCTACGAGGTGGATGGTCGCCAGTACGTCGCCATCATGGCCGGAGGGCACCATTTCATGGAGACCCCGATCGGGGATTACGTCATCGCCTGGGCGTTACCGGAGAACGAGTAGCGGACTTGGTATCGGGGATGGACAATGCGGGCCGCCGTGGCGGAGGATCAGCAGGGCGTCGGCTCCAGCCGCCGCGACGGAATGGGCGCCCATGACCGTAGTGATCCTCAAATTCCTTCACGTGGCCACCATCTCGCTCTGGTCCGCAGGCTTGCTGGCCCTGCCCTTCATCTACCGCCAGCGGCGCGGCCTGGAGGGCGATGACCTCTACCGGCTGCACATCTTCACCCGCTATTTCTATGTCGGCCTCGTCTCCCCTGCGGCTTTCGTTGCCATCGGCACCGGCACCGCCCTCATCTTCCTGCGCGAAACCTGGGTCCCCTGGTTCTCCTGGAAACTGCTGCTGGTGACGGTGATGACAAGCATCCACCTCTTCTCGGGACTGCTCATCCTCAGGCTCTTCGAGCCGCAGGGCCGCTATCCGCGCTGGCGCTTCGTAACGATCACCGCTCTGACGCTGCTCGTCGTCACCGGCATCCTCGGGCTGGTGCTCGGCAAGCCGGTGCTGGGCCCGGTGCAACCGCTGGAGAACTTTTTCGAACCGGGTTCGCTGTCGCAGGCGGTCGCGAGCCTCACTGCTTGGATGAGACGATGAGGCCAATGCCGTGATCGAAGACCAGCTTGCCGCCATGCCAGCCTGCAAACCCGGTGACGACCGACGCCAGCAGCGAGAGCAACAGCCCGTGCGGCAGCACGGCTTCGGGATAATCGAGCCGCAAGCCCCAGTTCGCCGCGGCGATCGCCAGCAGCACCATGGCGACGACGGCGTGATTCCAACTGGCCACGCGAACCCTGATGCCCGGAACCAACAGCAGTTCCGCCGTACCGGCGAGCGCCGCAGCCACTCCGGCGATGAAGGCGCCGGCGGCCGACCAGACGCTGACCTCGACCCAGAACTCGTCGCCCGTCCACCAGTAGAACACGTCGATGCCGAGCGTGCAGATGACCAGCGCGATCGGGAAGTGCACCATCATCGCATGTATCGGGTGACCGGCGACCGCGATGCCCGAACTGACGTCCTTGTCGGCAATGGCGCGGATGGCCGGGTTGGGGTGATCGCCCCGCGCTTCCGGTGGCGTTTCCTCCTGCTCGAGCTCGGCTTCGTTCTCAGACTTGCCCACTGTCGAAAGGTGCTCCCGCGTTTCCTCGTTGCTGCAGCAACGCCGCCGTTGCTTGCCGGTTGCGCCGGCCCGCTATCGACGCTGGATCCCGCCGGGCCCGTAGCCGGATCGATAGCGACATTGTGGTGGATCATGTTCTGGGGCGCCACCGCGCTGTTCCTGATGGTCATGGTCCTGCTGGCCTTGTCATATCTGCGGCCACAGCTTTTGCGGCGGCTGTCTCCCACTGGCTGGATCGTCGCCGGGGGGCTGCTGTTGCCGGTGCCGGTTCTGATCGTCCTCACCGGCGCCTCGCTGGTCCTCGGCGAGCAACTGCTGCCGCGAGCGGATGGTGCCACCCCCCGCATCGGTCTGGTGGCAGCACGGTGGGAGTGGCGGTTCACCTACCCTGAAGCAGGAACGGCTTCCCTGAACGTGTTGCACATTCCCGCTGGCGAGCCGGTCGAGGTCGCCGTCCGGAGCGCCGACGTCGTCCATAGCTTCTGGATTCCGACGCTCGGCGGCAAGATCGACGCCATCCCCGGCCACACCAACCTCATTCGGCTGCGCGCCGATCGTCCGGGGCGCTATCAGGGGATCTGCGCCGAGTATTGCGGCACCGGTCATGACTTCATGCACTTCGTGGTCGAGGCCCATGCCCCCGCCGACTACGCGGCAGCCCTGGAGGCGCTACGATGACACCGTCGCCGATCCGCCTGCACAAGGCGCTGGCCGCCGACTGGGGTACTCCGCCCGGCTGGGGCCGCCTCTCCGCCGTCAACCACAACATCGTCGGCCGGCGGTTCATGGTCACTGCGCTCGTGTTCTTCGCCATCGGCGGGCTGCTGGCCATGCTGATCAGGGCGCAACTGGCGACGCCGGAAAGCGCCTTCATCGGGCCAGACCTCTACAACCAGATCTTCACCATGCACGGCACGGTGATGATGTTCCTGTTCGCAATCCCGATGCTGGAAGGCTTCGGCATCTACATGCTGCCCAAGCTGCTGGGCGCCCGCGACCTCGCCTTCCCGCGCATCACCGCCTACGGCTACTGGTGCTATCTCTTTGGCGGCAGCATCCTCGTCGTCGCCATGATCGTCGGCTACGCCCCCGACAGCGGCTGGTTCATGTACACGCCGTTGTCGTCCGATACCTACTCGCCGGGCATCAATGCCGATGTCTGGCTGCTCGGCATCACCTTTGTCGAGATCTCGGCCGTCACCGCCGCCGTGGAGATCATCGTCAGCATCCTCAAGATGCGGGCGCCCGGCATGTCGCTCGACCGCATGCCGATCTTTGGATGGTACATGCTGGTGACGGCGGGCATGATGGTGGTCGGCTTCCCGCCGCTGATCCTCGGCTCCATCCTCCTCGAGCTGGAGCGGGCCTTCGAGCTGCCCTTCTTCGATCCCGAGCGCGGCGGCGACCCGCTGCTCTGGCAGCACCTGTTCTGGCTGTTCGGCCACCCCGAGGTCTACATCATCTTCCTGCCTGGCGCCGGCGTGCTGTCAACCATCATCCCCGTCTTCGCGCAGCGGCCGCTGATCGGCTACCGCGCCATCGTCGTCGCCATCGTCGCGCTGGGCTTTCTGAGCTTCGGGCTCTGGGTCCACCACATGTACACCACCGGGCTGCCGCACCTGGCGCTGGCCTTCTTCTCCGCCGCCAGTGCGCTGGTGGCGGTACCCACCGCGGTGCAGATCTTTGCCTGGCTGGCGACACTGGTCCATGGCCGGCCCCGTTTCGACGTGCCGATGCTCTATGTGGTAGGCTTCTTCATCGTCTTCGTCATCGGCGGGCTTACCGGCGTGATGGTGGCAATGGTGCCGTTCGACAGCCAGGCCCACGACACCCACTTCGTGGTGGCGCACCTCCACTATGTGCTGATCGGCGGCTTCGTCTTCCCAATGCTGGCGGGGCTCTACTACTGGCTGCCGCATTTCACCGGGCGGCTCAGCGTGCACCGGCTCTCCATCCCCGCCTTCTGGATGATCATCATCGGCTTCAACCTGACCTTCCTGCTGATGCACCTGACCGGCCTCATGGGCATGCCGCGCCGCATTTCCACCTATCCCTCGAACTTCGGCTGGGACTCGCTGAACCTGCTGTCTTCCGTCGGCGGCTTCATCCTCACCATGGGCTTTGCGCTCGTGCTGGCCGACATCGTGCTGCAGTTCCGCTTCGGTAGACGCCGGCCGCGCGATCCCTGGCAGGCGGCGACGCTGGAATGGGCGACGCCGATCCCGCCGCCCGCCTACAACTTCGCCGCCCTGCCGACGATAAAGACCCGCGCCGACAGGCTGGCGCCGGCGGAGCTCGCCCCCCGCCTTGCCGGCGGCGCCGGCTATCTCGGCTTTGCCCGCGAGAATCGGCAGGAGACGCTCGGGGTAGACATGACCACCGGAGTGGCCGAGCAGCTGATCGTGCTGCCGCGCCCGAGCTTCCTGCCGCTCTGGACTGGCCTCGCCACCGGCCTCGTCTTCCTGTCGCTGCTGTTTAAGGTCTACTGGGCGACTCCGCCGGCCATCCTGCTGGTCATCGCGCTGTTCCTGATGTGGCCGCGTGGCGTCGGCAGCCGCATCGACCGCGGACCGCTGGACATCGGCGCCGGCGAAAGCGCGCCGGAGGATTCGGAGGTGAAGGGCAACGTCACCTACTGGGCCAACCTGCTCGCCGTGACCTGCAATGCAACGCTCTATGGCTCGCTGCTCTTCGGCGCACTCTACCTTGTCGTCGTCGCCCCGGCATGGGACGTGGTCGCGGTCCTCACCATGTCGCCCTTCTACGGCGCCATGCCGGTTCTGCTGGCCCTGGCGGGAGCCGCCCTCGCCTACCGCGCGCTGGTGGCCAATGGCAGGGGGAACAGTCCTTCGGTCTGGCTGGCCGCCGCCGCCGCGACGGCGCTGCTGGCGGCCCTGTCCCTGTTGCCGGTCGTGCTCGCCCTGCCTGACGTCACGGCCCATGCGAACCCTGCCGTCAGCCTCGCCCTGCTCTGCTACTGCATGATCCATGCGGGTCTGGCCACGCTGATCTCCGCGCATGCCTGGTGGCGACACCGGCAAGGCTACGTCTCCCCCCGCCGCGCCACCGACCTGCGGCTGGCCCTCATCTGGCAGGGCTATTCTGCGCTGGTGATGCTGCCCGGTATTGCCATGGTGTTCTTCCTCGCAACGCAAGGAGGTCCGCCATGAGTGGCGTGCGCGCCCGCAACATCTGGCTGATCCTCGTTGGCTATATCGCCTGGAGCGTGCTGTTCGTGGGACTCTATGCGCTGCAGGCCCTCGGCTGTGCCGCCGGCTGGCACCAGGTGACGGTTGGCCCCACCGACCTGCATCGGATCCTCCTCGTCGCCGCCTATTTCGGGGGGCTGCTGGCGCTGGCGGGCGTGTTGCTGGTACAGGCGCGGATGCCGACCGAGGGGTACCCGGCGCCGGCGCCGTTCCTGCGTCGCGCCGGCGTGCTGGCGACGCTCGCGGCACTGGTCTCGAGTGCGTTGATCTTCGCACCGGTTCTCGCCGTCAGCGCCTGCCGCTGACCCGGCGCACGCCTGCACCGCTATCGTCGCTGCGGGCTCCACTTCATCCGCATGTAGACGCCGCCTGTGGCGAGCTCCTCCAGCATCTGCTCAAGCCGCTTCTGCCGGGTCTCCGGACGCTTGGCTCGATTGATCCAGCCGATATAGTCGTTCTGCTGGTAAGCCGGCCGCGCCTCATAGGCCTGCCTCAACCCGTTGCGCTCCAAGGCGTCGGCCACCTCGGCCGGCATCTCGTGAATTTCCCGCGTCAGTCGCTCGGTGAGGTGATCGGGTCGCATGCCAATCTCCATGGAACCAAGAAGAACAAATCACGAACACGCTCCTCCGTCAAGCTGTTCCAGCCGCGACATCTAGGAACCTCGTCAAGCAACTGCGTCTGATCTAAGGTACTGCAACTGCTGAACGGAGGCTTGCCCGATGTTCCTGG
Organism: Devosiaceae bacterium; assembly: GCA_035998685.1. Taxonomy (GTDB): domain Bacteria; phylum Pseudomonadota; class Alphaproteobacteria; order Rhizobiales; family Devosiaceae; genus Devosia_A. The sequence continues at coordinate 411,802 of DASYHK010000023.1, forward strand.
GATTGACCGCAGAACTGCTGGCCCGGATCCAGTTCGCCTTCACCGTCTCGTTCCATTTCCTCTTCCCTGCCTTCACCATCGGCCTCGCCAGCTTTCTGCTCGTGCTCGAGGCGCTGTGGCTGTGGAAGAAGGACGCCGCCTACCTGCGGCTCTTCGACTATTGGAAGACGATCTTCGCAGTGACCTTCGCCATGGGCGTCGTCTCCGGCATTGTCATGAGCTACCAGTTTGGCACCAACTGGTCGGTGTTCTCCGACGTCGCGGGGCCGGTGATCGGCCCGCTGATGGGCTACGAGGTCCTGACCGCCTTCTTCCTCGAGGCGGGCTTCCTCGGCATCATGCTGTTCGGCCGCAACCGCGTCGGCCCGGGCCTCCATGTTTTCGCCACTGGCATGGTTGCCTTCGGCACCGTACTGTCCGCCACCTGGATCCTCGCCGCCAACAGCTGGATGCACACTCCGGCCGGCTTCGAGATGAACGAGGTCGGCCAGTTCGTCCCCGCCGACTGGTGGGCCGTCATCTTCAACCCGAGCTTCCCCTACCGGCTTGTGCACACGGTGCTGGCGGCGTTCCTCACCACCGCCTTTGCCGTGGGTGGCGTCGCCGCCCTGCACCTGCTGCGCGACAGCACCAACCGGCAGGCGCAGATCATGTTCTCCATGGCCATGTGGATGGCCGCCATCGTCACCCCCATCCAGATCGTCGCCGGCGACCTGCACGGGCTCAACACCTTCGAGCACCAGCCCCAGAAGATTGCCGCCATGGAGGGCCACTACGAAACCCATGCCGGCGCGCCGCTGATCCTCTTCGGCATCCCCGACGATGAGGTCGAAGTCACCCGCTTCAGCGTGGAGATCCCGGCGCTCGGCTCGCTCATCCTCGGCCACGCCTGGGATGCCGAGATCCGCGGCCTCAAGGAGTGGCCGCGCGACGAACGCCCCCCTGCCCTCATACCCTTCTTCGGCTTCCGGATCATGGTCGGGATCGGCTTCCTGATGCTGGGGGTCGGGCTCTGGTCGCTGTGGTCGCGCCGGCGCGGCACGCTGTACCGGGATCGCCGCCTGCACCGGGCCGTACTTATCATGGGCCCCTCGGGCTTCATTGCCGTACTCGCCGGCTGGTTCACCACCGAGGTCGGGCGCCAGCCGTACACGGTCTACGGCCTGTTACGCACCTCCGACAGCCTCTCCAACGTCGATGCGCCGGCCGTCGGCACCTCGCTCATCCTCTTCATCCTCGTCTACTTCGCTGTTTTCGGGGCCGGCGTCTTCTACCTGCTGCGGCTCGCCAACCGGCCGCCGCAAGCGGGCGACGATGAGCTGGACGAGGCACCGATCCGTACCGCCGGCATCACACCGGCACAACAGATCGAAGCCACCGGAGGCGATCATGGAGCTTGATCTGGCATTCATCTGGGCGGCATTGATCGCCTTCGCCGTCCTTGCCTACGTGATCCTTGACGGCTTCGACCTCGGCATCGGCATCCTTTTCCCGCTGTTTCCGGAGAAGCACGACCGCGACCTCATGACCAACACCATCGCCCCGATCTGGGACGGCAACGAGACCTGGCTGGTGCTCGGCGGCGGCGGCCTGCTGGCGGTGTTCCCGCTCGCCTATGCCACCATCCTGCCCGCCCTCTACATGCCGCTGATCCTGATGCTGCTCGGCCTCATATTCCGCGGCGTCGCCTTCGAGTTCCGCTTCCGCACCACCCGCTGGCGCGCCGTCTGGGACTGGGGCTTCGCCCTCGGATCGGCGGTGGCTGCGGCCATGCAGGGGATTGCGCTCGGTGCCCTGGTGCAGGGAATCCCGGTGGCCGACCGTCAATATGCCGGCGGCTGGTGGGACTGGCTGACCCCGTTCTCGCTGCTGACCGGCCTCGCCGTCGTCGTCGGCTATGCGCTGCTCGGTGCCTGCTGGCTGAACTTCAAGACGGCGGGCAGCGTGCAGGCCAAAGCGCGGCGCCTGGCGCTGCCGGCGGCTCTTGCCACCATCGGGCTGATCGGCGCCGTCAGCCTCTGGACGCCGTTCCTCGAGCCGCTCTATTTCGAGCGGTGGTTCGGCTGGCCCACCGCCTTCTTCTCAGCCCTCGTGCCGCTGCTCATCGCCGGCTGCGCCTTCGGCCTCTGGTGGGGCCTCGACAGGGGACGCGACCTCCTGCCCTTCCTCGCCGCCCTCGGGCTGTTCGTGCTGAGCTATGTTGGCATCGGCATCAGCTTCTACCCCTATATCGTACCTGGCGCCCTCACCATCTGGGAAGCCGCCGCACCGGACGCCTCGCTCGGCTTCCTGCTGATCGGCGCCGTGGTGCTGATCCCCGTCATCCTCGCCTATACGGGCTACGCCTATTGGGTGTTCCGCGGCAAGATCGATCCGGATGAGGGCTACCACTGATGGCGCAACGCCCCCTCGCCGGGCGGCTTGCCTGGTTCGTCGGCCTCTGGCTCGCCGGCGTCCTCACGGTCGTGATCATCGGCTACGCCATCAAGCTGCTTCTGGGCGCCTGACGTCGCCCGAAGCGCTAGATCGAATAGACCGTACTGCTGCCGAACAGCCGCTCATAGAGCTGGTCGGCCAGCTCGGATGGCTCGAACTGTGCGCCGTGCAGCACCACGTCCGCATTCTCGGGCGGCTCGAAGGGGCTGGAAATACCGGTGAAGTTCTTGATCTCGCCGCGCCGCGCCCGGGCGTAGAGGCCCTTCGGATCGCGCGCCTCGCAAACCGCGAGCGGCGTATCGACATGCACTTCGGTGAAGCGGATGTCGCCGGCGATCTCGCGCGCCAGCCGCCGTTCGTTGCGGAAGGGCGAGATGAAGGAGACGAGGACGATCAGCCCGGCATCGGCGAGCAGCCGCGCCACCTCCGCCACCCGGCGGATGTTCTCGACGCGATCCGCCTCCGTGAAGCCAAGATCCTTGTTGAGCCCGTGCCGCACATTGTCGCCGTCGAGGATGTAGGCGTGCCGCCCCTCCGCCGTCAGCCGCTTCTCGATGAGGTTGGCGACCGTCGACTTGCCCGAGCCTGAGAGCCCGGTGAACCAGACGATCGACGCCTCCTGCCCCTTCAGCCGCGCCCGCACCTCGCGGTCGACGTCGAAGCTCTGGTAGGAGAGGTTCTGCGCCCGCCGGAGCCCGAACTCGATGACCCCGGCGCCGAGTGTCGCATTGCTGATCCGGTCGATGAGGATGAAGGCGCCGGTCTGCCCGCTCTCGGCATAGCTGTCGAAGGCCACCGGCTTGTCGGTGGCGATGGTGACGGTGCCCACCTCGTTGAGCTCCAGCGACTTGGCAGGGCTGTGCTCGAGGCTGTTGACGTTGGTGCGGAACTTCAGCGCCGTGATCGAGGCCGGCACCATCTGTGCACCGATCTTCAGGAGATAGGAACGCCCGGGAAAGGCCGGCTCCGCAGCCATCCACACCAGCCGCGCCTGGAACTGGTTGGAGACGTCCGGCACCTTGCCGGGCGGGCACAGCACGTCGCCGCGCGAGATGTCGACCTCGCGGTCGAGCACCAGCGTCACCGCCTCGCCGGCCACCGCCTCTTCGAGGTCGCCATCCATGGTGACGATGCGGCTCACCCGCGCCGGCCGCCGCGAGGCCGCCACCAGCACCTCGTCGCCAACGCGCACAGTGCCGGCGGCCAGCGTGCCGGAAAAGCCGCGGAACTCGTGGCTGGCCCGGTTCACCCACTGCACCGGGAAGCGCAGCGGCAGGTTGCTGCGGTCGCGCGCCACCTCCACCTCTTCCAGCCACGGCACCAGCTGCGGCCCGTGGTACCAAGGCGTGTCAGGGCTCGGACTGAGGATGTTGTCGCCCTTCAGCGCCGACACCGGGATCGCCTGCAGCGTCTCGAAGCCGAGCCCGGCGGCGAAGCTGCGATAGGCGCTCTCGATCTCCCGGAACACCTCGGGGTCATAGTCCACAAGATCGATCTTGTTGACCACCAGCACCACGTGCTTCACCCCGATCAGGCTGAGGATGAAGCTGTGACGGCGGGTCTGGGTCAGCAGCCCCTTGCGCGCATCGACCAGCACCAGCGCCAGATCGGCGCTCGAGGCCCCCGTGGCCATGTTGCGGGTGTACTGCTCGTGCCCGGGCGTGTCGGCGACGATGAACTTGCGCCGCGCCGTGGAGAAGAAGCGGTAGGCGACGTCGATCGTGATGCCCTGTTCGCGCTCCGCGGTCAGTCCATCGACGAGCAACGAGAAGTCGATGCCCTCCGCCCCGGTGGTGCGGTTGCGGCTCTCCTGGCGCAGCGTCGCCAGCTGGTCATCGAGGATCAACTGGCTGTCGTAGAGCAGCCGTCCGATCAGCGTCGACTTGCCGTCGTCGACCGACCCGCAGGTCAGGAACCGCAGCAGCCCCTTGCCGGTCTGTTCGGCAAGCCAGGCATCGAGGTCGCCAGTTGCGGGGAGGGTTGGCGACGGGGTGCGGGACGACACGGCCATCAGAAGTACCCCTCCTGCTTCTTCTTCTCCATCGAGCCCTGCTGGTCGCTGTCGATCAGCCGCCCCTCGCGCTCGGAGCTGCGCGAGGCCTGCATCTCCATGATGATGGCCGGCAGGTCGGTCGCCGCGGAGCGCATCGCGCCGGTCAGCGGGTAGCAGCCGAGGGTGCGGAAGCGCACCTGTTCCTCGCGCGGCGTCTCTCCTGGGAGGAGCGGCAGCCGCTCGTCGTCTACCATGATCAGCGTGCCCTGGCGCTCCACCACCGGCCGCGGCCGCGCGAAGTAGAGCGGCACGATGTCGATCCCCTCGGCATAGATGTAGGTCCAGATGTCGAGCTCGGTCCAGTTGCTGAGCGGGAACACCCGCATGCTCTCGCCGGGGGCCAGCCGGGTGTTGAACACCCGCCATAGCTCCGGGCGCTGCTGCTTGGGATCCCAGGCATGGGCGGCGTTGCGGTGCGAGAAAATGCGCTCCTTGGCCCGGCTCTTCTCCTCGTCGCGCCGCGCCCCGCCGATCGCCGCATCGTAGCGGCCGGCGTTCAGCGCCTGGCGCAGCGCCTGTGTCTTCATGATGTCGGTGTAGCGGGCGGAGCCGTGGTCGAAGGGGTTGATACCCTGCGCCTTGCCCTCCGCATTGGTGTGGACGATCAGCTCGAAACCATGCTCCACCGCCATCCGGTCGCGGAAGGCAATCATCTCGCGGAATTTCCAGGTGGTGTCGATGTGCAGCAGCGGAAACGGGATCTTGGAGGGATAGAAGGCCTTGCGCGCCAGGTGCAGCAGGACGCTCGAATCCTTGCCGATCGAGTACATCATCACCGGCCGCTCGAAACTCGCCGCCACCTCCCGGAAGATTTCTATGCTCTCCGACTCGAGAGACTGCAGATGCGAGAGCGTACGGGGCATCGTGGAGGCGCTTTCCGGCTATAGGTACCGACGAGATACAGTCTGCCGTCAGCCGTCACAAGCGCCGAAGGGGCTGCCGATCCCAGTCACGCCGACGGCATTCCATTTACGCGTGCCTCGATGAGCCTCTGCCTTTGCGGGGGCGGCTCGCCGGGGCAATCGGCAGGGCCGCGGCAGGCGCGAGGAGCAAAACTATTTCACCGCTCACGTTTCGCGCCGAGCGCTCCCGCCAGAGCCACCGTCAGGGGCACCCCCTTGCGCCGCCACCTGCTAATGTAGAGCGCCGTTCTCCGGGCGCTCACGAAGCAGAAATGACTTGCCGCCGTTGATGTTAGTCACTTGGCACGGTGGTGGGCGCGGCCTAGGTTGCGGCCGAGATACTGCGATTGGGCCTCGATGATCACACACCGCGACGTTACCTCCGCTATCGGCCATACCCCGTTGATCCGGCTCAATCGCGTGTCCGATGCGACGGGCTGCGAAATCCTGGGTAAGGCCGAATTCCTCAATCCCGGCCAGTCGGTTAAGGACCGCGCGGCGCTTTACATCGTTCGCGATGCCGAGCGCCGCGGGCTGCTGCGCCCGGGCGGTACCGTCGTCGAGGGCACCGCCGGCAATACGGGAATCGGGCTGACGCTGGTGGCCAACGCGCTCGGCTACCGGTCGGTTATCGTCATTCCGGAGACGCAGAGCCAGGAGAAGAAGGACGCGCTGCGACTTTATGGCGCGGAGGTTATCGAAGTTCCGGCAAAGCCCTACCGGAACCCGAACAACTACATCCGCATCTCCGGCCGGCTGGCTGAAAAGCTGAATGCGGAACTGCCAGAGGGTGCAATCTGGGCGCAGCAGTTCGACAATGTCGCCAACCGCCAGGCCCATGTCGAGGGCACCGGGCCCGAGATCTACGAACAGACCGGCGGCAAAGTTGACGGCTTTGTCTGCTCCGTGGGGTCGGGCGGCACGCTCGGCGGCGTCGCAATTGCGCTCCGGGAGCGTGATCCGCGCATCCAGATCGGGCTGGCCGATCCCGAGGGGGCGGCGCTCTACAGCTACTACACCACCGGTGAGCTGAAATCCTCCGGCAACTCGGTGACGGAAGGGATCGGACAGGGCCGCATCACCGCCAACCTCAAGGACCTCGAGGTCGACCGCGCCTACCAGATCCCCGACAGCGAGGCCCTGCCCTATGTCTTCGATCTGCTCGAGCACGAAGGCCTCTGCCTCGGCGGCTCCAGCGGCATCAACATTGCCGGTGCGGTGCGCATGGCGCGTGACCTCGGTCCCGGCAAGACCATCGTCACCGTGCTCTGCGACTACGGTAACCGCTACCAGTCCAAGCTCTTCAACCCGGAGTTCCTGCGGGCCAGGAACCTGCCGGTGCCACCATGGCTCGTAACCTCCCGCCAGCTGCACTGGCAGGCGGTGCTGGAAGCGGAGCCGGCCTGAGACATGGTGCCGGTCCGTGAGGTCGTCGAATACCTGATCGACAACCGCATCATTGTCCTCGGCCTGATCTTCGCCAACTATGCCCTCGCCTTTGTCTGCGCCTTCCGCGAGATCATGATCTCGCGGACCTCGCAGGGCTCCATCGCCTGGCTGCTGTCGCTGCTGCTGCTGCCCTTTCCCACCACCTTCATCTATCTCGCCTTCGGCTGGAAGCTGATGGACGACAGCTCGGCACGGAAGGCCGCCGTCGGCCGCGCCCGGCGCATCGAGCGCGCCCATGACCTGTCACTGCGCGACGAGGAGGCGATTGCGCAATGGCCGGTTCTGGCCTCGGTCTCGCAGCTCCCCTTCCAGTCGGGCAACACGGTCGAGCTGCTGATCGACGGCGAAGCCACCTTCCGGTCGATCTTCGACGGTATCGCCCGCGCCCGCCGCACCGTCTTCGCCCAGTTCTACATCATCCGCGACGACCGGCTGGGGCGCGAGCTGGCCACCCGGCTGATCGAGCGGGCGCAGGCAGGGGTCGACGTCTACCTGCTCTATGACGATGTCGGCAGCATCTTCCTGCCGCGCCGCTACCTCGCACGGCTCCGGGCCGGCGGGGTCAAGGTCTCGACCTTCAACCGGCAGCACAAGCTGCTGCGGTTCTACGGCCCGATGCGGATCAACTACCGCAACCACCGCAAGATTGTGGTGGTCGATGACGCCGAGGCCTGGGTCGGTGGCCAGAACATCGGGGTCGAATATCTGGGGCACAATCCCCGCTTCGGCCGCTGGCGCGACACCCAGGTGCATGTGAAAGGGCCGGCCGCGACCAGTTGCGCCCTGGTTTTCCGCGAGGACTGGCAATGGGCGACCAGCGAAGTCATTGCCGCCACCGCGCCCGAGGCCGTCGAAGCCGACGGCGAGCAATCCGTGCTCGTGATGCCGAGCGGCCCCACCGACCATCTTGAGGAATGCGCCATCGCCTTCAGCGAGATCATTGGTCGGGCGCGGCAGCGCGTCTGGATCGTCAGCCCCTACTTCGTGCCCGACGTCGACATGCAGACCGCGCTGTTCGCCGCGGTAATGCGCGGCGTTGATGTACGCATCCTGATCCCGCGCAAGCCCGACCATCTGCTGGTCTGGCTGGCCAGCAACGCCCATGCCAGCAAGATGATTGACCATGGCATCTCGGTCTATCGGTACGATGCCGGTTTCCTGCATCAGAAGGTGATCCTGATGGATGACCAGATTGCCGGCGTCGGCACGGTGAATTTCGACAACCGCTCCTTCAGCATCAATTTCGAGATCACCCTCTGGTTCACCCATCCCAAGATGATCGCCGATGTCGAGGCCATGCTGATCCAGGACTTCGCCGACTCCCGGCCCTTCACCGTGGAAATCCGCGACAGCATCCCCTTCCCGATGCGCTTCGCCGGTTATGCCGCCCGTTTGCTCTCGCCGCTGCTGTGATAATCTTGAACCGGAATCGCAGGAGGACCTGGTGACCGAGTTCGTATTCCGCAGCGACAGCTATCTCAGCGAACTGGAGGCGGAGGTGGTGGCGGTGACGCCTGACGGCGGCATCGTGCTCGACCGCACCATCTTCTACGCAGCGTCCGGCGGGCAGCCCGCCGACACCGGGACACTGACCGGGCCGACCGGTCCCGTGCTGCTGTCGTCGACGGTCCATCCGGATGGCGACAAGGCGGCGATCGTCCATGTGCCGGCGGCGGAGCAGCCGTCGCTCGCCGTCGGCGACCAGGTTACCGCCCGCATCGACTGGGACCGCCGATACCGCCTGATGCGCATGCATACCGCCCTGCACCTGCTCTCGGTCGTCTTCCCCTTCCCGGTCACCGGGGGCTCCATCGGCGAGGAGAAGGGCCGGCTGGATTTCGACATGCCGGAGGTCCCGGCCGACGTCGGGGAACTGGAGGCCCGGCTGAACCAGTATGTCTCGGAGGCACTGCCGGTGACCGATGAGTGGATCACCGACGCCGAGATGGCCGCCAATCCCGGCCTGACGAAGACCATGAAGGTGCAGCCGCCGCGTGGCCAGGGCCGGGTGCGGCTGATCCGCATCGGCGAGGTCGACCTGCAGCCCTGCGGCGGCACGCATGTGCGAAACACCAGCGAGATCGGACGGCTCAAGTTGGGCAAGATCGAGAAGAAGGGTGCCCAGAACCGCCGCGTCAGCCTGCTGTTCGCCTGACGCCGTCCACTCACTTGAGGGGCGGCGCGTAGAGCAGCCCGCCGTTGGACCACAGCGCATTCTGGCCCCGCACCATGGCCGCACCCGTCGCCGGGCCGAAGTTCCGCTCGAACATCTCGCCATAGTTCCCCACGGCGCGGATGACGTCCGAGATGAAGGTGGGGGCCAGGCCAATCGCCGGGCCGAACGAGCCCTCGAGCCCCAGCAGTCGCCGGATCCGGTGGGTTTTGGCGGCGACGAGCGATTCGACGTTGAGCGAGGTCACTCCGGCCTCTTCGGCATCGATCAGTGCGTACAGCGTCCACTGCACGATCTTCTTCCACTGGTCGTCTCCAGCCCGCACCACCGGCCCGAGCGCACCCTTGGAGATCCGCTCCGGCAGGATGCGGTGCGTGGCCGGCGCCGGCAGGCTGCGCCGGATCGCGTTCAGCCAGCTAGCCGGCGCCGACACCGCGTCACAAAGCCCCGATCGGTAGGCGACGGCGAGATCCTCGCGATCCTCGTAGAGCACCTCGGTATAGTTGCCCTGCGTCTCGTAAAAGAATTCCTGCAGGCTCACCTGCTCCGTATTGTCCGCCAGCACGCAGATCGAAACCTCGTCCAGCTCATAGGCCGACACCATCCCCAGCGCCTGCGGGACCATGAAGGCCTGCCCGTCAAAAAAGGAGGGGCCGACAAAGCCGGCGTCGTAACTGGTATCCCGGCGCATGGTCCAGGCGCCGTTGCGGGCGATCAGATCGACGGTGCCGGTCTGCAGCGGAGCAAAGCGGCTGTCCCCGGGCAGCGGCAGGAATTCCATCCTGCCGGCATCGCCGAAGATGGCGACGGCGACCGCGCGGCAGAAGTCCACGTCGAAGCCAGTCCAGCGCCCTTCGGCACCGATCTGTGCAAAACCCGGGAGCGGATCGCTGGTGGCGCAGATCAGATGACCTCGCTCCCGCACGGCAGCCAGCGTCGGCCCCGCCTCGGCGATCGGCTGCTGGGCCGCAGCCGGCAGCGGGACGATGCTGCACCAGAGGGTAAGTAGACACGCGGCCAGCCGGCCACCGGCGGCCATACCACCCGAAACAAGAAGCTTCACTGCTCACTCCCGCTCGCCCCCGCCGGCACTATCGGCAGGGCCTCCCGGTGGGTCAAGCCACAAGCGCGTCAGTGCAGGATCTGGCTGAGGAAGAGCTTGGTGCGCTCGTGCTGCGGGTTCGAGAAGAAGCCCTCCGGCTCGTTCTCCTCGATGATCTGCCCCTGGTCCATGAACACGACCCGGTTCGCGACCTGCCGCGCAAAGCCCATTTCATGGGTGACGCAGATCATCGTCATGCCCTCCTCAGCGAGCGAGATCATGACGTCGAGAACTTCCTTGACCATCTCGGGATCGAGGGCCGAGGTGGGCTCGTCGAACAGCATGATCCGCGGGTTCATGCACAACGACCGGGCGATCGCCACCCGCTGCTGCTGCCCTCCGGAAAGCTGCCCGGGATATTTGAGCGCCTGCTCCGGAATCTTGACCCGCTCGAGGTAGGTCATCGCCGCTTCCTCGGCCTGCGCCTTGGGCGTGCCGCGGACCCAGATCGGCGCCAGCGTGAGGTTCTGCAGTACGGTCAGGTGCGGGAACAGGTTGAAGTGCTGAAACACCATACCGACCTCGCGGCGCACCTCGTCGACGCGCTTGAGGTCGGACGTCAGTTCGGTGCCGTTGACGATGATCTTGCCCTGCTGATGCTCCTCGAGCCGGTTGATGCAGCGGATCAGCGTCGACTTGCCGGATCCGGACGGTCCCGCGATGACGATGCGCTCCCCACGCATGACCCGCAGGTCGATGTCGCGCAGAACGTGAAAATCTCCGAACCACTTGTGCATGTCGACGATGTCGATCGCCACGTCGGTTTGCGAGACGGCCATCTGGGAACGGTCGATACTGCGGCCGGTGGTGACGGAAGCGGTGTCGGTCATGGTTACCTCTTGTGGCCGGTATTGAGCCGGTCTTCCATCCAGATGGAGTAGCGCGAGATCGAGAAGCAGAAGATCCAGAACACGGCGCCCGCGAACAGGTAGCCGGTGATCGCCGTCGTCGGCGCTCCCCAGTTCGCCGAGTCGGCATTGGCCGCCCGCACCGTGTTCAGCAACTCGAAGATGCCGATGATCGACACGAGGGAGGTGTCCTTGAAGAGCGCGATGAAGGTGTTCACGATGCCGGGGATGGCGTGCTTGAGCGCCTGCGGCAGGATAATCAGCATCGTCGATTTCAGCTTGTTGAGCCCGAGTGCCGACGCGGCCTCCGACTGCCCGCGCGGCAGCGCCTGCAGTCCGCCACGCACGACCTCCGCCATGTAGGCGCTCTCGAACAGGATGATGCCGACGATGGCGCGCAGCAGGTTGTCGATGTTCACGCCCTGCGGCATGAACAGTGGGAACATCACCGACGCCATGAACAGGACCGTGATCAGCGGCACGGCGCGCCACAGCTCGATGAACCCGATGCAGAAGGACTTGATCACCGGCAGCGAGGACTGCCTCCCCAGCGCCAGCAGAATGCCCAGCGGCAGCGAGCAGATGATGCCCAAGAGGGAAATGATCAGCGTGAGGGACAGGCCACCCCACTGCTCGGTAGGCACCTGCGGAAGCCCGAAGACGCCGCCGCCCATCAGGATGAAGGCGACTACCGGATAGACCACGAAGAACAACACGGCGTTGACGCGCTTGTAAGGCACCTTCGGAACCAGAAGCAGTACCAGCAAGATCGCCCCGAGCAGCATCATGACGTTGACGCGCCAGGTCTCGGCCGCCGGATAGAAGCCGTAGATGAAGAAGTTGATGCGCGCCTGGATGAAGATCCAGCAGGCACCCACCTCGCGCCCGATTTCGGTCGGACGGCAGGCGGCCCCGCGCAAGCCTTCCGGATCGGAAAACACGGCATTGAAGACCGTGAACTGCAGGACGTTCCAGATCACCCAGCCGACGACGACGATCCCGATGAGGCTCGCCAGTGAATTGAGTGGCGTCGAGAACAGATTGGCGCGTAGCCAGGCTCCGATCCCGCGATTGCTCCGCGGCGGGGCCTGCTCCGGCACCATCTCGCTGCGAACGAAAAATGTCTGGCTGCTGCTCATGGTCACCGCTCCACCAGCCGGACGCGAGCGTTGTACCAGTTCATAAACATCGACGTTATCAGCGAGAATGTAAGGTAGACCAGCATGGTGAGGGCAATCACCTCGATGGCCCGGCCGGTCTGGTTGAGTGTGGTGCCGGGGAAGACGCTCACCAGTTCGGGGAAACCGATCGCGGCGCCGAGCGAAGAATTCTTGGTCAGGTTCAGGTACTGGCTGGTCAGCGGCGGGATGATCACGCGAAGTGCCTGCGGCAGGATCACCAGCCGCAGCCGGTCACCTTCACCCAATCCCAGTGCTGCCGCAGCCTCGGTCTGCCCATGGCTGACCGAGATGATCCCGGCACGTACGGTCTCGGCGATGAAGGCTGAGGTGTAGATCACCAGCCCCGCCAGCAGTGCCGTCAATTCGGGCGGCAGACTGAAGCCGCCCGCAAAATTGAAGCCTTGGAGCTCGGGGAAGCTGAAGGCCATTTGCGTGCCGCTGAGCAGCCAGGCGATGGCCACCGCGGCCACCAGCAGGGCCAGCCCGGGGAGCACGACCGGCAGGCGCTTGCCGGTCGCTTCGAGCAGGCGTCTGGCGTAGCTGCGGTAAGCGAGAAAGCCGACGATACCGATGGCGAATGCGACCGCCACGATCCAGAACCGATCATCCGGGATCGGCTGGGGGAGGTAGAGCCCCCGGAGGTTCAGCACGAGCCCCAGCGGCAGATAAATGCTGTCGCGCACGGAGGGCATCGCCTGCAGCACGGCGAAGTACCAGAAGAAGAGCTGGAGCAGCAGCGGCACGTTGCGGACGATCTCGACATAGACCATTGCGGTCTTGCGGATCAGCCAGTTCGGCGACAGCCGCGCTATCCCGACCACGAGCCCGACGATCGTCGCGAGCACGATGCCGATGACGGCCACGAGCAGGGTGTTGAGAATGCCGGCGAAGTAGATTTCGAGGTAGGTCGACGACCGATCGACAGCGATCAGCGAGAAGCTGATCGCGAAGCCGGCGACGCGGTCCAGAAAGTCGAAGCCGACCCCACGCCCGACCATGGCGATATTGCGCATGACGTTGGCGGTAAGCCACCACACGAGCGCTACGACCGCGGCAACGACAACAGCCTGGTAGAAAAATGCCCGGTAACGGGGGTTATTCCAGATGCTTTCGGCACGTTGATGAGGTGCCCCGGGGGCCCTCTCGACCTTTTCTACCGTCATGTCACCTCACATGGCTTCCAAGGTCGCCGGACCGCTGCCATCCGGCCGCGATGAACGCGGCCGGTGACGTGCCAGGAAGCGCGGCGCACGGCGCGCCGCGCCAGTTGGCATTAGCGGATGGGGGGCGCGTACTGGATGCCGCCCTGCGTCCAGAGGTTGTTCACGCCACGCGGAATGCCGATCGGGGTGGATTCGCCAAGGTGTGCTTCATAAAGCTCGCCGTAATTGCCGACGAGCTTGATGATCTGGTAGGCCCAGTCCTTGTTCAGCCCGATGAAGGATCCGAAGTCGCCTTCGACACCGAGCAGGCGCTTGATGGCGGGGTTGTCGGATCCGAGCATCTCGTCGACATTCGCCTTCGTCACGCCCAGTTCCTCGGCGTTGAGCAGGGCGAAATACACCCAGCGAGCGATGTTGAACCACTGGTTGTCGCCGGCCTGCACGGAGGGGCCGAGCGGCTCCTTGGAGATGATCTCCGGCAGGATGATGTGATCATCGGGATTGTTGAAGCTCGAGCGCTCGGCGGCGAGCACCGAGGAGTCGGTGGTGTAGACGTCGCAGCGACCGTCCTCATAGGCCTTCACGGTCTCGTCCTGGCCGACGAAGGTGACGGGGCTGAACTCCATGCCGTTCGCGGCGAAATAGTCGGCGGCGTTGAGTTCGGTGGTGGTGCCCGACTCGATGCAGACTGCGGCCCCGGAGAGCTCGAGGACCGAGTTCACGCCGGCATCCTTCCGAACCATGAAGCCTTGGCCGTCATAGAACATGGTGCCGACGAAGGAGATGCCGAGCTCGGTATCGCGCTGCATGGTCCAGGTGGTCTGGCGCGACAGCACGTCGATGCTGCCATTGCTCAGGAACTCCCAGCGGTTGGTGGAGTTGAGCGGGGTGTAGCGAACGGCGTCGGCGTCGTTGAAGATCGCTGCGGCGAGAGCGCGGCAATAATCCACTTCCAGGCCGACCCACTGGCCGGAATCGTCGGGGATCGAAAAGCCGGCGACACCTTCGGTGACACCGCACTGCACGAAACCGCGGTCCTGGACTGCCTCCAGCGTGGACTGCGCGTACGCGGAGGTCGAGGCGATACCCACGCCTGTCGCGAGGGCGATCGATAGAAGTCTCTTGAACATGGTTTTGCTTTCTTTCCTGACCCTGTTTGCCCGTCGGTTCCCCCAACGCGGCGGCACCTCCGCCTTTGAAGGCTGGAGGGATGCTGCTATGCATCGAAGCGGCAATTGACGGTTGCGTCAAGCGCCATGGCAAAACTATGGCGGGACTTCCGAACAATCCTTGTTCAGTTCGGTTCGGATGATCTGTTTTTAGGCACGGGTGGGGCATGACTGAAGATCACGGGCAGAACACGCGCCGGCGTGCGGCGGAAACCGTGCTGACCCATGGCGGGCGCCGACCGGGGCAGCATTTCGGTTTCGTCAACACCCCCGTCTTTCGTGGCTCGACCGTGCTGTTCGGCACGCTGGACGAGCTGGAGAGCACGGAGCCCCGCTTCGACTACGGGCGCACCGGCAATCCCTCGAGCAGCGCCGTCGAGGCGGTGATCACCGAACTGGAGGGGGCGGCGGGGACCGTGCTCGCGCCCTCGGGACTGTCGGCGATCTCGCTGGCGCTGCTGGCAGTGCTTGGCCACGGCGACCACCTGCTGGTCACCGACAGCGCCTATGGCCCGACGCGGCGCTTCAGCAACGGCGTGCTGGCGCGGATGGGGGTGAAAGCCGAGTATTACGATCCGCGCATCGGCGGCGGCATCGAGACGCTGGTCACCGAAAGGACCAAGGCGATCTTCGTCGAGAGTCCAGGATCCCTCACCTTCGAGATCCAGGATCTCCGCGCTATCGTCGAAGTCGCCCGCCGCAGCGGCGCCTTCGTGATCGTTGACAATTCCTGGGCGACGCCCCTTTACCACAAGCCACTGGAGCTCGGCGCCGACATCGTCGTGCACGCCGGCACCAAGATGTTCCTCGGACACTCGGACGCCATGTTCGGCACCGTGTCGGCCGGTGAGCGCGCCTGGCCGGCGGTGCACCAGGCCCACGTCATGATGGGGCTCTGCGCAGCTCCCGACGACTGCTTCCTTGCGGCCCGCGGGCTCCGGACGCTCGCCATCCGCATGCGCGAGCAGTCGGCCCGGGCGCTCGACCTCGCCCAGTGGCTCGAGGGCCAGCCCGGCGTCGCCGCGGTCCTGCACCCGGCGCTCGCGAGCCATCCGGACCACCACCTCTTCCGGCGCGACTTCACCGGCTCCGGCAGTGTCTTCAGCCTGCTGCTGCAGCCGGGGCCGCGGAGTGCGGTAGCGAAGATGGTCGACGATCTGGAGCTCTTCGGCATGGGCTGGTCCTGGGGCGGCTACGAAAGCCTGCTGCTTCCCGTAACCCCGGGCAAAGTGCGCACCGCGACGAGCTGGGAGCCGGAAGGCAACATGTTCCGCATCCATGTCGGTCTCGAGGATATCGGGGAGCTGCGCACGGACCTGGCCGCCGCTCTCGAGCGCTACCGCGCCGCGCTCGGCTGAGCCGGCCGCGTCCGGCCCGCGACCAGCCGCTGCACGGCAGCCAGCCGCCGCGGTACCACGCGCCCGTCCGGCAGTAAGCGGAAAACCCACCCGCGCGCGGCGAAGAAATTGCGCACCGCATAGGCACCGAGGGTACCAAGGACCACCCCGCCGAGCACGTCGGTCGGGTAGTGGGCCCCGATGATGATCCGGGAGAGGGCGATGAGTGTGGCGAGAGCCAGCATCCATGGCAGCGTGCGCGGAGCAAGGAAACTGGCGACGAAGCAGAAGGCGAAGGCGGTGGTGGCATGGCCGGAGGGGAAGCTCTGGTAGGTCCAGTCATTGAGCAGGTACTGGAACACCGGAGCGTCGGGCTCCTCTAGATTAAGCGGCCGCCCTCTGCCGATGACCCGCTTGACGAGATTGATGAGCAGCCCCGGCAGGCCGACGCCGACGAGAATGAAGGCCCAGATTCCGGTCATCTGCAGCAGCGCGACGCGCACCGTCAGCGGGCGCGCCACCCGCGCCAGCAGCCAAGTCAGGGGCAGCAGGATCAGCGCCGGGAGGAGAATCCAGATGCTCTCGCCGAACTCGGTGATGAACTCGAAGACGCCATGCACCGGTTCAAGCGTCGATTCCGCCCAGAGCACCACCGGTACGTCGACGAAATAGACGACGAAGAGCAGGAGCACGAAGCCGGCGGTGACCAGCAACCATCCCGAGCGGTCGAGCATTAGTGGCCAGGGCCTGGTGAGATCGAGCATCGCCCCTAGACAGAGCATTTCGCGGCTGCCGTCAACGGCGCTCTGCCATCCCGGCCGCTATTGCCCTTTGCCGCAAGACTGGGTAACGGATGCGGGCGAAGTTCGGGGTATAGCTCAGCCTGGTAGAGCACCGGTTTTGGGAACCGGGGGTCGAGTGTTCGAATCACTCTGCCCCGACCACTTTGATGATGAGAGACCGATGACCGCACGCATCTACCGGCCCTCCCCCAACGCCATGCAGTCGGGCCGCGGCAAGTCAAAGCAGTGGGTGCTGCTGCACGAACAGGAGACGGCGCGCGATATCGAGCCGCTGATGGGCTATACCAGCAGCGCCGACACCCGCACACAGGTCAAGCTGGCCTTCGACACGCTGGAAGCGGCCGAGGCCTATTGCCAGCGCAACGGCATCGCCTACAAGGTACAGCCGGCCCATGACGCACCGCGCCAGCGCGCCAGCTACCCCGACAATTTCCGCTACGACCGCAAGTTTCCCTGGACGCACTGAGCGGCCGGCTGGCGCGCCACGCCGGCGCCCGGCTTCCTGAAGGACCGCCTCAAACCTCGCTGAGTTTCGTCCACTTGCCGTCGGCCTTGCTCGACTGCACAGAGGCGGCAATGAACTCCATGCCCTCTACCCCGTCCTCGAGCGTCGGCAGCAGGTCAGCATACCCCTTGTCATTGCCGCGCATCACTTCGGCGAACTGCGAGTAGAGCGTCGCAAAGGCCTCAAGATAGCCCTCGGGATGGCCGGAAGGCACGCGGACGTTCATGGCCGAGGCGGCATTGCCGGAGATGGCGCCGCCGCGCGTCAGCAGCTGCTTGGGCTTTCCGAACTCTGTGAACCACATGTAGTTGGGGTTGTCCTGGCGCCATTCGAGCCCCGCCTTCTCGCCATAAACGCGCAGCTGCAGCCCGTTCTCGCTGCCCACCGCCACCTGGCTCGCCCACAGCATGCCGCGGGCCCCGCCTTCGAAGCGCAGCAGGATGTTGACGTTGTCGTCGAGTTCGCGGCCCGGCACGAAGCTGGTCAGGTCGGCGCTGACGGAATCCGTTTTCAGCCCGGTAACGAAACGGGCGAGGTTGTAGGCATGGGTACCGATGTCGCCGATCGCCCCACCGGCGCCGGAGCGTGCGGGGTCGGTGCGCCAGGCGGCCTGCTTGTTGTCCGGGTCCGGTTCGACCGCCAGCCAATCCTGCGGATACTCGACCTGTACCACCCGGACCTTGCCGAGGGCGCCGGACGCCACCAGCTCCCGCGCCTGCCGCATCAGCGGATAGCCGGTGTAGTTGTGCGTCAGCAGGAACCTCGCGCCGTTTTTCGGCTTGACCGCCGCCAGTGCCCGCGCATCCTCGAGCGTCGAGGTCAGCGGCTTGTCGCAGATGACGTGGATGCCGGCCTCGAGGAACAGCTTGGCCGGCCCGAAATGCACGTGGTTGGGCGTCACGATGGCCACGGCCTGGATGCCGTCCGGCCGCTGCGATTCCTTCGCTGCCATCTCCTCGTAGCTGGTGTAGATGCGGTCCTCGGCGAGCCCGACATTGCGGCCGGATTCCCGCGCCACCTCCGGCCGCGACGACAGCGCGCCCGCCACCAGCTCATAGTCCCCGTCCAGCCGTGCCGCGATGCGGTGCACATAGCCGATGAACGCTCCGGTGCCGCCACCGACCATTCCGAGGCGGATGCGCTCTGCGCCATTCTCTGCCATTTAGTCCTGCTCCATTACGTGCTCGGAGGCTCCTCCTCCAACGATGTCACTCCGGCCTAGGCTAGGCCCAACTCGCAGGCCGCTCGGGCCGATGGGTGGTTCCTGGCCTGATGACACGAGGGGTTGGGCTCCGCAAGTGATTGAAGCGCGCAACTGGCTGCGCGCCCTGCGGTCCTCTATCAGCTCAGGCCGAGCATCTTGCGGTTCGCAGCCTTGTCGGCGCCGCCGGCCGCAAAGTCGTCGAACGCCTTCCCGGTGACGTTGATGATGTGCGAGGCGATGAACGGCGCTCCCTCCTCGGCTCCCTGCTCCGGCGACTTGATGGCACATTCCCATTCCAGCACCGCCCAGCCGTCGAAATCGTACTGGCTGAGCTTGGAGAAGATGCCCGCGAAATCCACCTGTCCGTCGCCCAGCGAGCGGAAGCGGCCGGCACGGTTCACCCAGCTCTGGAAGCCGCCGTAGACGCCCTGCTTGCCCGTCGGGTTGAACTCCGCGTCCTTGGCGTGAAAGGCGCGGATGCGCTCGTGGTAGAAATCGATGAAGGCGAGGTAGTCGAGCTGCTGCAGCACGAAATGGCTGGGGTCGTAAAGCAGGTTGGCCCGCGGGTGGCTGTTCACCCGCTCGAGGAACATCTCGTAGCTCGCCCCGTCATGGAGATCCTCGCCGGGATGGATCTCGTAGCAGAGATCGACGCCGTTGCGGTCGAACTCGTCAAGGATCGGGGTCCACCGCCGCGCCAGCTCGTCGAATGCCTCCTCGACCAGACCAGCCGGCCGCTGCGGCCATGGATAGACATAGGGCCAGGCGAGCGCCCCCGAGAATGTCGCGTGCGCCTTGAGCCCGAGGTTCTTCGAGGCCTGCGCCGCCCATTTGAGCTGCTGAATCGCCCACTCCGTCCGCGCACCGGGGTTGCCCCGCACCTCGGGGGCCGCAAAGCCGTCGAAGGCCGTGTCATAGGCCGGATGCACCGCCACCAGCTGGCCCTGCAGGTGCGTCGAGAGCTCGGTGATCTCGAGGCCATGGCTGGCCACCCGGCCCTGCAGCTCGTCGGCATAGCTCTTGGAGGTCGCAGCCTGCTCGAGATCGATGAAACCGCTGACCCAGGAGGGGAGCTGCACCCCCTTGTAGCCGAGTCCTGCCGCCCAGGCGCAGATATTGTCGAGCGTATCGAACGGCGCCGCATCCCCCGCGAACTGGGCAAGAAAAATCGCCGGCCCCTTGATCGTGCGCATATTGCCTCCTCTGCCGCGGCTTGCCGCCGCATGTGTACGTACCTCACCGGAGGACAATTGCCCCGGCGCAACAATCCGGCGGACGTGCCCGCCGCCGGAAGTGGCCGTAGTTCACCGGGCGCCGCGGGCACTGTCAAGGGAAGTGGCGGTGAATTTGGCGGTCTCGGCAGCGTGGGGTGGGAGGACGTCGGGGACTGCAGGATCGGTGGTGTCCGGCAACGCCACCTATTCCGGCCGTCAACGCACGCACAGCGGGAACCAGCGTTTCGCGCGAACTGAGTGCAGGAGGGGGCCGGTCCATGGCCCTATAGCGTCATCCCTGCGGAAGCAGGGAGCCATATCTCCCGCCCGCGCAAGAGGAAGCTTGGGTCCCTGCTTGCGCAGGGATGACAGCGGTGGGGGTGGAGGCATGGGAAATGAACTGGACTTTGCAGCGAGGCTTGTGGTGTCCGCGGTGTTGCCGTAGATGCGCGATCTAGCCTCCTGCTCGGTCTTGATCCCTGCGAAAGCGGGACCCGGCATTCGGCCGGAACCGAGCACGGAAGGCGACCCTAGGCGGCCGTGGGTGGGAGGATGGTGGCGCCTGCTACAACGTCGAGTTGCCGCAGCCATCTTTGGCGATCAGCGATGATAGAAACCAGAAAGTGGCCGGCACCGGGGATTGGGGGATCCGGCGCCGGCCTGGCGCCTAGTCTTCGGATTCGGTGGTGTCGTCCGGCCCCGCCAGCAGGGCCTCGTTGAGCAGGCCCGAGCTCTCGCGCACACCGTTCTCGATGATGGCGGCAATCTCGGGATTGTCCTTGAGGAACTGCCGGGAATTCTCCCGCCCCTGCCCCAGTCGCTGGCTGTCATGGGAGAACCAGGCGCCGGACTTCTCGACGATGCCGCTCTTCACCCCGAGATCCAGCAGCTCGCCGGTCTTGGAAATGCCCTCGCCATACATGATGTCGAACTCGACCTGCCGGAACGGCGGCGCCAGCTTGTTCTTGACCACCTTGACGCGGGTCTGGTTGCCGATCACCTCGTCGCGCTCCTTGATGGCGCCGATGCGGCGGATGTCGAGGCGTACCGAGGCGTAGAACTTGAGCGCGTTGCCGCCGGTGGTCGTCTCGGGCGAACCGTACATCACCCCGATCTTCATGCGGATCTGATTGATGAAGATGACCATCGCCTTGGAGCGCGAGATCGAGGCCGTCAGCTTACGCATCGCCTGGCTCATCAGCCGCGCCTGCAGGCCCGGCAGGGAGTCGCCCATTTCGCCTTCCAGCTCGGCCTTCGGCGTCAGCGCCGCCACCGAATCGACCACCAACACGTCGACGGCCCCCGACCGCACCAGGGTGTCGGCGATCTCCAGCGCCTGCTCGCCGGAATCCGGCTGCGAGATCAGCAGCTCGTCGACCTTGACTCCGAGCTTGCGGGCATAGTTGGGATCGAGCGCATGTTCCGCATCAACAAAGGCGCAGATACCGCCGCTTTTCTGGGCCTCGGCGATGACATGCAGCGCCAGCGTCGTCTTGCCCGAGCTTTCCGGCCCGAAGATCTCGATGATGCGGCCGCGTGGCAGCCCGCCAATGCCGAGGGCGATGTCGAGCCCCAGCGACCCGGTGGAGACCGACTCCACCTGCGCGATCGGGCCTTCGCCGAAGCGCATCACCGTGCCCTTGCCGAAACTGCGCTCGATCTGCCCGAGGGCCGCCGCGAGCGCCTTGTCCTTGTCCATTGAACCACCTTCAACTACGCGAAGCGGCGTCGATGCAGCCATTTTCGGTCTCCTTATTTCATGCCGCGGAACCCGGTGCAATGCGCCGAATCGTCCCCGCTGTGCATCTCATGTGCCTACTTTGTTCCCATTTTGTTTCCAATTCGTCAACTCAGCTTATTCCCCTACAGGAATCTACGTAGCCCGCCATCCGCGCCACCAAGAATCGCCCGCGCCGTCAATAGTCGTACTTATGTGGCTTGCCTTTTGTGGCGGGGATGTTTCTATGCCGCGCCGCTCCCCGGAGCGAAGCAAGCACAGCAGCGGAGGAGGCGGGCATGCACCTGATACAGTTCCTGACGGAGGATCGGCAGCGGGCCGTGGCGGTGATCGAAGACGGCGCGGCCAGCATCGTTGCCGGCGCCAGCAGCGTCCTCGAACTGGCCAAGGAAGCCGCCGCCGGCAGCGGCAGCCTTGCCGAAACTGTGGCTCGTCACGGCCGCGGCCCCGCCGTCGATGCCGCCACCATCCTCGCCGAGGGCCGCATGCTGCCCCCCATCGACCACCCCGATCCGGCCCATCTCCACGTCACCGGCACCGGCCTCACCCATCTCGGCTCGGCCTCGACCCGCGACGCCATGCACAAGGCGGCGGGAGCAGCGGCCGAGGAAACCCTCACCGACTCCATGAAGATGTTCCGCATGGGCCTCGAGGGCGGCAAGCCGGCGCCCGGACAGCCGGGCGTGCAGCCGGAATGGTTCTACAAGGGCAACGGCCATACGGTCGTCGCCCCCGGCCAGCCCCTGCCCTCCCCGGCCTTTGCCGAGGATGCCGGCGAAGAGCCGGAGATCGCGGGCATCTATGTCATCGGCGACGACGGCACCCCCTGCCGGATCGGCTTCGCACTCGGCAACGAATTCTCCGACCATGTGACGGAGCGCGTGAATTATCTGTTCCTCGCCCATTCCAAGCTGCGCGCTTGCAGCTTCGGCCCGGCACTGCGGCTCGGCGACTTGCCCCGCCACATCGAGGGCATGTCGCGCATCCTCCGCAACGGCGAGGTCCTCTGGGAAAAGCCCTTCCTCTCGGGGGAGGACAATATGAGCCACACCATCGCCAACCTCGAGTACCACCACTTCAAGTATGGCCTGTTCCGGCAGCCGGGGGACGTGCACGTCCACATGTTCGGCACCGCGACGCTGAGTTTCGCCGACGGCATCCGGACCGAACCCGGCGACGTCTTCGAGATCGAGGAAAAGCAGTTCGGGCTGCCGCTGCGCAACGCCGTGGCCTGGGAGGACGAACACCCCGTCGCGGTGCGCTCGCTATAGCGTAACGTTCACGTTACGCATTGACCGGCGCGCCCAGCAGCCTGTGAGGACTCGATTTTCTGGCGCCTGATACGGCGGAGCGGCCGGCTCAGCCGGCGCTCGCCGCCGCCTCCAGCGCCCGCTGCGTCCCGGGGCCGAATACTCCGTCGATCTCACCCTGGTAGAAGCCGCTGGCCTGCAGCAGCCGCTGCAGATCCTCGCGCACCTCGATCTCCCAGCCATCGGCATTGCTGCGCATCTCCTCGAGCGCCGCGTTGCTGCCGCCGCGAATGGCGCCGAGCATGTAGCCGGCCACCTTGCCGCGATCCTGCCTCACCCCCACCCCGTCCGCATGTGCCAGCGCCAGCGCGAAGCCCGCATCGGCATCGCCGGCCTGATAGGCCCGGAAGTACCAGTCCATGGCCGCCTGCGGATCGCGGGTGACGCCATAGCCCGAGAGCAGGATTTCGGCCATCGCCGACATCGCCGGCGCATCGCCCTGCTCCGCCGCAGCACGGTAATACTCCATCGCCCGCAGCGGGTGCTGGGCCACGCCGTCGCCCTCGCGATACTTGCGCCCCAGTTGCCGGTTGGCCTCGACGCTCCCGAGCGCCGCCGCCGACTTGAGCAACGCCAGCGCCTGCCGCGGGTTTGCCGGCCCTCCCTGCCCGGCCTCGGCCATGGCGGCCCGCCGCACCATCGCCTCGGTGCTGCCGCTGGCGATGGAGCGGTCGTACCATTCGCCGGCCTTCGCATAGTCGACGGTCGTCCCGTAGCCGAACTCGTGGGCGAGACCGAGATAGAGCGTGCTGGGCGCATGCCCCTGTGCCGCCGCCAGTTCGAACAGGCGCACCGCTTCCGCATGATCGGTGACCAGCGCCTGTCCGGTCCAGTAGCGCCCATTCCACCAGGTGAGCGCCAGCGCGTGCTGGCCGGCGGGCAGGCCGGCCTCGGCGGCCAACCGGTACCAGCGGGTGGCCACCGCATAGTCGATGTCGACGCCCTTGCCGGTCATGTACATGGAGCCGAGCCGGTAGGCGGCCCGGGCATCGCCGAGGGAATAGGCGCGGAGATAGTACTCCTCGGCGGCGCCGAACTCGCGCTGGCCGTCGAGGTTGAACAGGCTGGCATCGCCGAGCGCCAGCATCGCATCGCGGTTGCCTCGGCCGGCCGCCGAATGCAGCGCCGCCAGCAGATCGTCGGGACCGGTCCCGATCCGGATCACCTCCGCCTCGAGCGGATCGCTGTCGAAATCCCGCAGCATCCATTCGAGCTGCTCGGCATTGCGCACCCTGGTCCCGGCGACGGCGACGATGAGATCGCCCGGCAGGAAGCCGGCCCGGGCCGCAGGCCCGTTCCGCTCCACTTCGAAGACCAGCGCCCCGCTCTGCCCCGTGAGCCCGATGGCGGCGACGAAGGGGTCGATGCTATCGGCGAGCGCGAGACCGAGCTGCGCGCCTCCGACGCCCGTCGCCGTGGCTTCTGGAACCGTCACCGACAGGTCGATCGTGTGGCGCGGGGGAGACACAGCCAGCACCGGGCCAGCAAGCATAGCCAGCGCCAGCAGGGCCACCATGGTCCGCCCGATCCGCATTGCCCGCATCCTCCCGAATCCCCAATTTATCGCCATTGCCGCCGCCCCGACCGAACAAACTTACGCAAAGGTTAAGACGCGGCCGTGGCGGTCTGGCGGCAGCGGCGTGGCGAGGCGCTGCGACCGATCGCCGCTATTGCGGCGACTGCCGCAGGTCGGCGATATGCGCCTCCACCTCGTCGAGCTTGGCCTTGTAGCCGGCGATCCGCGTTTCCATCGTGTCCGGCCCGCCCTCGTCCTCGCCGGGCGACTCGGGGAACGGCCAGCCCTTCTCCTCAAGCGTCGCGATCCGTCCACGCAGGAACTCCGCCTCACGCTCGAGAAACGCGATCAGTCGGTCGTGCGGTGCCATGCGGTACTCCTGTTCTGTCTCGTCGTTTTCTGCTCGTCGTTCCTGGCTATAACGGTCGGCGGCGGGATCGGTGCCGTGCCAATTGCCGCCACCGGCGGTTCGTTCATTCTCGCTTCATCTGCCGTTGTCTATCGGTGCTGCGCCAAAATCTCGGGAGGGCCGAGCCGGTGCCGGGAAGCCGTGGGATTGTCGCACCTGCAGTGACCATCGACGCGCCGACGGCGGAGGCCGAGACGCTGTCGGGGCTCATCGCCGCGATCTACGATGCAGCCATCGATCCGTCGGCCTGGAGCGACGTCCTCGGCTCCGCCCGCGATTTCGTCGGTGGCCTCTCCGCCGCCATCTTCGCCAAGAGTCTGTCCGGCGCCGCAGCCGGCATCTATCACGATGACGGTGTCATGGACCCGCTCTACAAGCGGCTCTATTTCGAGAAGTACGGACGCATCGACCCCTCCAACGCGGTCCATCTGTTCGCCGAACTCGAGCAGCCCGTCTGCACCGCGGACGTCATGGACTACCAGGAGTTCCGCCAGTCACGCTTCTATCTGGAGTGGGGAGCGCCGCAGGGCCTTGCCGATTTTCTCTCCGCTCCGATCGAGAAGCGCGGCGACTGGGCGGCAATGTTCGGCGTCTTTCGCCACCATCGCCACGGCCCCGTCGACGACGGCGCCCGCCAGCGCATGCGGTTGCTGGTACCGCATGTGCGCCGCGCCGTACTTATCGGCCGCGTCATCGAGGAGGGCAGCCTGCAGGCGGCGAGCTTCAGCGCCACGTTGGACGGGCTGGCCTCCGGGCTGTTTTTCGTCGATGGCGGCGGCCGCATCGTTCACGAGAACGCCGCCGGGTCCGAGATGCTGGCCGAAGCTGTCGCGGTCAACTCGAGCACCGGCCGGTTGGTGACCACCGATCGCGCAGCAACGGCCGCGCTGGCTGATATTTTCGCCGCCGCGGAAACTGGTGACACCGCGGTCGGCACCAAGGGCATCTCCGTGCCTATTGAAGCCCGCGACGGCACGCATTTCGTCGCCCATGTGCTGCCGCTGACCTCGGGGGCGCGCCGCGGCACCGGCCGCCACTACGCCGCCGCCGCTGCCGTTTTCGTGCATCGGGCGACGCTGCATACGCCGCCGGCTCCGGAGGTCATTGCCAAGACCTTCGGCCTGACCCTCAGCGAGTTGCGGGTGTTACTGACGGTGGCGCAGGCCGGCGGGGTCGCCGAAACGGCGGCGACGCTCGGTGTGGGCGAAGCGACGGTGAAGACGCACCTCCACCGCGTCTTCGCCAAGACCGGCACGGCGCGACAGGCCGACCTGGTGCGGCTCATCGCCGGCTTCGCCAGCCCACTGACGCGCTAGCCGCGCCGGCTCCGGCAAATTTCCATCACCTCATCCGAACGGTTGACGCCCCACCGCGGCGCCTTCGCCATATTGCCATCGGGGGGCGTGGCCGCCGCCGACAGAGTTCGTGCGCCGGCCCAACCGATGAGAACGACCAATGACCTTTCGCAATTCGCTGACGCTGGCGCTCGCCGCGCTGACGCTCTCCACCACCATGGCGACTGCCCTCGTTGCGCCCGTACCGCCGGATCCGAACCGCTGCCACGACGAAACCACCATGCGGATCGGGACCCTCGTGGACGGACAGTGCCAATCGCCGGAAATCCCGGCCGCCCTCTGGGGCGGCTACGACATGAGCTGGGGCGGCTCGGAATACCCCGCACCCCTGGGGGCTAACCCGTACAACCGCACGAAGCCGGCGACGACACCAGGGGGATCCCGAGTGACTGTCTCGAGGTGATCGTCAGCCGCCGCTGACCTTCGACGCGGCCCCCGCGCCACCGGCGGGGGCTGCGTCTTGCCGCTGCACCGGCCGGGAGCGGCGGCGCGGCCGCGCCAGGACCTCCGTCAGGCCGACGGGTTTTAAGTTCTGAGCGTCGACACCGACATCGTACTGCCGTGGCGCCGGTGTCAGGCGCCCGTGCGAGTGGCCGTGGAAGTCCAGCGAACCCTTGCCGATCTGGTTCCAGGTCCGGAAAGGATAGTGGCAGAGGATGATCAACTTCCCCTCCAGCTGCAGCTCCGCATAGTGCTGGACGCTGCTCCAGCCCGCTGCGTCGATGGTCGCGGCGCCGTCATTGTTGCCGATCACCAGATGCTTGCTGCCATTGAGCCCCGCCAGCAACTCGTCGACACGGTCGGCATCGCCGCGGGCAAAGTCGCCGAGGTGCCACACTTCGTCGTCGGCGCCGACGACCGCGTTCCAGTTCTCGATCAGCGCGCGATCATGCGCGGCGATGTTGTCGAACGGGCGGCGGTCGATGCGGAGCACGCGCGGGTCGCCGAAATGGGTGTCACTGGTGAAGTAGAGCATGGGCAGGCCACAAGGTGCTGTCCGGGCGACAACGTATCGGGAGCCGATCCGATGCCTGCCCCGCCGGTGCGGATGGCTCACCAGACGGCAACGATATCCGCAAGCTGCAAGAGACATCCGCACGGGCAGCCTGCGGAGCTTCGAGGAGGCTGTGGGGCTACTTCCTCATGTCCCTTGGTTCGACTCCCAGAACCAAGCACCGGGCCGGCGCGCCGCTGGATGCCAGATCTACGAAACCGTGCTTCATGCCGGGGCCGTCGCGCCACTTCGAGCGCAACGACCCCTATGACCTCTCGGACTTCCGCCCGAGCGTCCGTGACCTAGAGGCTCGGCATCGCCTCGGCATGCACGCGCTCGGGCACCGGCCGATGCATCGCCGGCCGCGGCTCCGGCGCCCGTTCTTCCGGCTTGCGGTCGAAGCGAAGCGGCCGGTCGCCGTCGGCGTCCTTGATCCGGGTCGGCAGGCCCATGAGTTCGAGCAGCCGCAGGAAGGGCTGCGCCGGCAGTTCCTCGACATTGACCATGCCGCCGACATCCCAGTCGCCACGGGCGACCAGAATCGCCGCCGCCGCCGCCGGCACCCCGGCGGTGTAGGAGATGGCCTGGCTGCCGACTTCCGCGAACGAGTCGGTATGGTCGGCGACGTTGTAGATGAACACCTCGCGCTCGAGCCCGTCCTTGACGCCGCGGACGACGTTGCCGATGCAGGTCTTGCCAGAATACTCCGGCGCCAGCGACGCGGGATCCGGCAATGCCGCCTTCACCAGCTTCAGCGGCACCACCTCCTGCCCGTCCGCCAGCTTCAGCGGCTGCTCCGAGAGCAGGCCGAGGTTCTTGAGCACATTGAAGACCGTGATGTAGCGCTCGCCGAACCCCATCCAGAAGCGGATGGTGGGGACGTCGAGATTGCGCGACAGCGAATGGATCTCGTCATGCCCGGTCATGTAGGTCGTGGACTTGCCGACGACCGGCAGGTCCCATTCCCGCTTCACCTCGAACATGGAGTTGGAGGTCCACGCCCCCTCCTGCCATGACCAGACCTGCCCCGTGAACTCCCGGAAATTGATCTCCGGATCGAAGTTGGTGGCAAAGAATCGCCCGTGGCTCCCGGCGTTGACGTCGACGATATCGATGCTGTCGATGCGGTCGAAATACCGCTCGCTGGCCAGCGCCGCGTAGGCATTGACCACGCCCGGGTCGAAGCCGGCACCGAGCACCGCGGTCACGCCGGCAGCCCGGCACTCCTCGCGCCGCTTCCACTCGTAATTGCCGTACCAGGGCGGCGTCTCGCAGATCTTCATCGGCTCTTCGTGGATGGCAGTGTCGATGTAGGCGGCCCCGGTGGCGGTGCAGGCCGACAGCACCGACATGTTGACGAAGGATGGGCCGACATTGATGACGATCTCGGCCCCCGTCGAGCGGATCAGCCGGGTGGTGGCCGCAATGTCCATGGCATCGATCTGATGCGCCACGAGCCGTCCACTACCCCGCAGGCTGCCCTTCTCGCGGATCGAGTCGATGATCCGCTCGCATTTGTCGATGGAGCGCGAAGCAATATGGATATCGCCGAGCACGCTGGCGTGCTGCGCGCATTTGTGGGCCGTAACGTGGCCCACGCCACCTGCCCCGATGATCAGTACATTTCTCTTCATTTGGCCTAGGCCTCCGTCGTGTGCGGGGTTGAGGGAGGGGAGCCTACGAAAGGCTCGAGAGGTAGTCGTCGAAGGTGAAGTTGCGGACCAGCCGTTCCGTCCCGTCCGTCTCGCGGACGGCTATGGCCGGCATCTGCAGACCGTTGAACCAGTTCTTTTTCACCATGGTGTAGCCTCCGGCATCCTGGATGGAGATGCGATCGCCCGGGTTGAGAGCCGCGGGGAAGTCGAACTCGCCGAAGACGTCGCCGGCGAGGCAGGACTTGCCGCAGACCATGTAGCGGTGTGCGCCGCTGTCGGGCGTGACCCTGGCACTCTCGCGATAGATCAGCAGGTCGAGCATGTGCGCTTCGGTCGAACTGTCGACGATGGCGATGTCCTTGCCGTTGCTCAGCGTGTCGAGCACGGTGACTTCCAGCGTCGTGCTGTTGGTGATGGCGGCCTCGCCCGGCTCCAGGTAAACTTGGACGCCGTGGCGGTCGGCGAATTCCCTGAGGCGGGCGCAGAAGGCGTCGAGCGGGTAGCCGTCGCCGGTGAAGTGAATGCCGCCGCCGAGGCTGATCCAGGACACCTGACCGAGCAACGTCCCGAACTTTTCCTCGATCTGCGCCAGCATACGGTCGAAGAGGGCGAAGTCGTCGTTTTCGCAATTGTTGTGGATCATGAAGCCGTCGATTCGGTCCATGACCGCGGCCACCCGGCAAGGGTCCCACTCGCCTAGCCGGCTGTGCGGCCGGGCCGGGTCGGCAAGATCGAACCCGGAGGAGCTGATTCCGGGGTTGAGCCGCAGGCCGCGGGCGAGGCCGGCGGTGCGCTCGGCAAAGCGTTCCAGTTGGCCGGCCGAATTGAAGATGATCTTGTCGGCGCTGGCGACCACCGCCTCAATCTCGTGATCGGCGAAGGCCACGCTGTAGGCGTGCGTCTCGCCACCGAACTTCTCCCGCCCGAGCCGGACCTCGAACAGCGAGGAGGAAGTGGTGCCATCCATGTGCTGGCGCATGAGGTCGAACACCGACCAGGTGGCGAAGCATTTGAGCGCCAGCAGCACCTTGGCACCACTGTGCTGGCGTACGTGGTCGATCCGCTGCAGGTTCTGCAGCAGGGCGCTCTTGTCGATCAGATAATATGGCGTCTGGAACATCGGCTATGGGCGGTAGCGGACCGCCGGTCTCTGTTGAATGGAAAAGCGGGGGACGGAACCGTCATACGACGAGCCGCCCGGCCCAAAGGGCCGGTGCGCATGCACAAGGTGATGGAGCGTTGGCTCCACTGCCTGCGACCGCGCGCTCGCGGATCGGTTACGGTCTGGGAGGAGTCCCTGCCACGAGGGGTATCAGCACTTTCGCGCTGTTGTTCCACCTCTTGCCATGCGCATAGCGCAGCGCCGCCGCCTGAAGGGCCGCGACCGCTCTACAGAGTGTCCGATTGCCGGATTGAACCGCCTCGGCGCACGCCCTCAGGGCGTACCTAGCAATATTTTCTTCCGTTTGGGCGGCGTTCAGTGAAACTGAGCCCATCCCCAATTGGAAGAGGGCGTCCTGAGACATGCCGTCCTCCCCAACCAGTAGATGTAGCCTGAACCCAGGCAGGCCTTCACATATAGTATCGCAGTCGGCGTTTCAATGACCGAGCCGCGATAGAGCCTCGATCAGGATTCGGCAGCGGAACCGCCTGCCAGTTCCACCCCCGCCGCCACCACTGCCCGCATCGCCTCGCGGGCAGCGGCGGTGTCGCGACGCGCGATGGCATCTGCCACCGCTCGGTGTGCGGCAACGGACCGCAGGTGCCGCACCGGATCGTCGGCGGGGGACGAGATGGTGAGCAGCGCCACCAGCGCCACTTCGATCAGCGTCGAGATCGAGCGCAGGAAAGGATTGCCCGCGGCATTGGCGACGCAGAGGTGAAAATTGAGGTCTGCGTCGACGAAACCTTCGCGACTGACGCCGTCGGCGCCCATCTGCTCGACCCAGCCATAGAGCTGCTGTAACTGCAGGGGCGTCCGGCGGGCACAGGCCAGCGCCGCCGCCTCCGGCTCGAGCGCCATCCGCATCTCGCCGAGATAGCCGAGGAAGGCCGCATCGAAACCGCTCTGGGCGTGCCAGATGAGCACCTCCGGATCGAACAGGTTCCATGCCGACTTGTCGCGCACCCGCGTTCCGACCCGGGCCCGCGCCTGAATCAGTCCCTTGCCGGCGAGGGTTTTCATGGCTTCCCGCAGGACCGTCCGCGACACCCCGAAGCGCGCCATGAGCTCGGCATCGCCCGGCAGGATGGCCTGCTGCGGATAGCGGCCGGAGACGATCCCGAGGCCGATCTCGCGCAGGACATGTGCCGTATGCGAGCGGGCGGGATCGCTGGCCGCATAGTCATGGGGCGCGGCGCCCATCATCTCACCCGCGCGCCGCGCATCCCCTGCCATGCCTGTCTCCGGCGCCTGTGGTCGTGGTTTCGTTGTCATATCATACGACCGGTTACGCCCCGCGACTGCAGGTCCGCTCTGTCCTTCTCATTCATTTACCGGTACCACCGACTGCGGCCGGAACAGCCGTGCCGGCAATCGCGGTGGACCGACCGACTGGCGCTCCACCAGCAGGCATTCGAACTTCACCAGATGGTGCTTGCTCCGCGTACCAGCTCCAGGGGCCAGCGCCTTCTCCACCGCCCACCGACCCATGCTGCGATGCGGCAGCAGCAGCGTCGTCAGCTGCGGGCTGAGATGCCGGGCCACCTCGTCATCGTCATATCCCACCACCGACACATCGTCAGGGATGCGCATCCCATGCTCCTTCAGCGCCTGGTAGCAGCCAACGGCCATGCGGTCGTTGGAACAGAAGATCGCCGTCGGCGGCTCCGGCAGCGCCATCAGCGCCCGTGTGCGCTCGTAGCCGGAACTCGGCAGCCAGTTGCCTTCCGCGACCAGTTCGGGTTCGTACGGAATATCGGCCTCGGCCAGCGCGTCGCGATAGCCCTTGAGGCGGTCGCGGGCGGCATCCATCCACATCTCCCCGGTAATGTGGGCGATGCGCCGGTGGCCCGCCCTGATCAGCAGCGCCGTCGCGTCGCGCCCCCCTGCGACCTCCGCCGGCACCACCGCGGCGAACAGGCGATCGGGCGAAAAGCAGTTGAGCAGCACCACCGGGATGCCGGCGTTGTACAACGCTTCCGGCACGATCACCTGCCGCGTCATCACCGTGGCGTAGATCACCGCCTCGACGCGGTTGCGCAGCACCATGTCGAGTGTCCGCGGTTCCATCTCGGCATCGTTGTAGGTCTGGTAGGCGGCGACGACGTGCCCCGTCTCCCATGCCGCCTCCCGGGCGCCGTCCATCGCCACCACCGGTTCCGGGCTGGTGGCTATCTGGTCGAAGATCATGGCCAGCTGGCGCACACCGGTGCC
Source organism: Devosiaceae bacterium (assembly GCA_035998685.1). Classification (GTDB taxonomy): domain Bacteria; phylum Pseudomonadota; class Alphaproteobacteria; order Rhizobiales; family Devosiaceae; genus Devosia_A. The sequence continues at coordinate 443,694 of DASYHK010000023.1, forward strand.
GCGCCGCGGCAGGCTCTTCTGATGTCGGTAGCCGAGTGCCGCGACCGCCTCGGACACCCGCTTGCGGGTGGCCCGCGAGATTTTGATCCCCGGCGTGCCGTTGAGGACGACGGAAACCGTCGACTGCGAGCACCCCGCCTGCTGGGCCACGTCGGTCATCGTGATGCGCTTGCCGGCGCGCCCGCTGCCGCCCGGCCCCTTGCGGCCCACCTTCCCCCGTTCGGGGTTCTTGTCGTCCATCAGCCTCTTGTCCAGCGCCGGCGGGTTTTCCCGCGGCTAGTCGGACGTATCCTTGTTGCGGAGCTTGTCGAATGCAACAGCCAATACAATGAAGCTGCCGACAAAGGTCCCCTGCCAGAAGGTGCTGATGCCCAGAAGGATCAGGCTGTTACGGATCACCTCGATGAGCAGGGCGCCGACCACCGCACCGAAGGCGGTCCCGACACCGCCTGCGAGATTGGCGCCCCCGATCACCGTCGCGGCGATCACCGTCAGCTCCATGCCGGTGCCGAGATTGGTCGTCACCGAGCCGAGCCACCCCGCTTCGAGAAAGCCGGTCAGGCCGGCGCAGAAGGCCACGAACATGTAGACCGAAATCTTGACCAACCGCACCGGCACACCGGTGAGTACGGCGGCCCGCTCGTTGCCGCCGATAGCGTAGACATGCCGCCCCCAGCGCGTCCAGCGCAGCAGGAAGGCGGTCACGAGGGCCAGCACGATCATCACAATCAGCGGGTTGGGTATCGGAACCCCCGCAATGACCTGCGACCCGCCGCCGATCTGCAACAGCACGGCCTGATCGGGCCCGAACTCGTAGATCATCCGGTTGTTGGACAGCACCATGCCGACCGAACGCGCAACCGAAAGCATGCCGAGCGTGACGACGAAGGGCGGCATGCCGACCACGGCGATCAGCGTTCCGTTCACAAGACCCACGAGCAGCGACGCGCCCATGGCGGCCGGAAATGCCCACAGCAGCGGCACACCCGAGTTCATCAGCACGCTGGTGACGATGGCCGAAACCAGGACTGTCGAGCCGACCGAAAGGTCGATGCCGCCGGTGATGATCACGGCGGTCATGCCGATGGCGATGATCCCCACGAAGGCAAAGTTTCGGGTGACGTTGAACAGGTTTCCCGGGGTCGCAAACGTGTCGGTAAGGAGAGCCAAGGCGACGCAGGCGACAATCGCCGCCACCAGGACCCAGAACACCTGCCGGCTCATCACCCAAGCGACGAACCCCCGATTGACCTGCTGGCCGATGACTTCGTTGAGTGAGCTGTCAGCGCTCATGGTACCTTCCCCCTAAACCCGCTCGATGGCGCCGGTGATGAGGCCGGTGACCTCCTCCGGCGAGCTGTCGGCTACACGCTTGTCACCCACCTTCTGACCGCGGCGGAGCACCACCAGCCGGTCGCAGACCGAGAAGATGTCGGGCATGCGATGGCTGATCAGCACCACGGCCATACCCTGGTCCTTGAGGCGCCGGATGAGGTTCAGCACTTCCGCCACCTGGCGCACGCTGATTGCCGCCGTCGGCTCGTCCATGAGCACGATCTTGGGGTCCGAGAGCCGGGTGCGGGCGATGGCGACAGCCTGACGCTGCCCCCCTGACATCTTGCGCACGAGATCGCGTGGCCGCGTCTCGGACTTCAGTTCCGCGAACAGCTCCCCTGCCCGCTTGTACATTGCGCGGTAGTCGAGGATGTTCCAGCGATTGACGAGTTCCCGCCCGAGGTAGATGTTGGCGGCCGCGGTCAGATTGTCGGCTAGCGCCAGGTCCTGGTAGACGATCTCCACGCCTTTCGAGCGGGCATCGGCAGGATTGTGCAGCTGCACCTGCTCACCCGCGATCCTGATGGTGCCGGACGAGGGATGGAAATTGCCGGCAATGATCTTGACCAGCGTCGACTTGCCGGCGCCGTTGTCGCCCACGAGACCGACCACTTCGCCGGCGTTCAGCGTCATGGATACGTCGTTGAGCGCGTGGATCGCGCCGTAGTGCTTGGAGATGTGCTCCAGCTCCAGAACCGTCATGGCGGCTCATCCTCCCTTCCCCCACGCGGCGGACCCGCGTTAATTAGTATCACTCTATAGGGTCATGTGGAGCGAAGCGTCAATCGGCCATACTGCTGCCTCCGGGCCGCCCACAACCTGCAGCCTGCAGACACTATCCTTTTGGAAGGCCAGCGTTTTTTCCGATATCACTCCAACTCACTGCTCCCGGTGAAAGGTCGCGCCCCCCAAAATGCTTCGCTCTGTTGACTAATAGTTCTGCAGATTATTAGTATCGGCCCGGGAGGGCGTCCATGCTCGTACTAGTCACCGGAGCGACCGGCAAGGTCGGCCAGGCCTTTTTGCCGCGGCTGCTCGCCGACGCGCGATTTCCGGAGCTCCGCGTGCGGGCGCTCTGCCACAACCGGACCCTGCCCCCGCAGCACCGCCTCGAATGCGTGCATGGATCGATTGCCGATCGCGAAACTGTGGCACGGGTGCTCGACGGCGTCACCCATGTCGTCCACATGGCGACGGTGAAGGAGAGCCTCGACGAGGCTATGGACGTCTCGGTCAAGGGGATGTTCTGGCTGCTGGAGCACTTCCGGCAGAGCCCGACGGCGCGACAGTTCATGCTGATCGGCGGCGACTGCAGCGTCGGCCACATTTTCCTCCCATACGATGCACCGATCACCGAGGCCGCGCCGCGTCGCGCCTATCCCGGCGTCTACGCGCTCTCGAAGATCCTCGAGGAGGTGATGCTCGAGCAGTACGGCATCCAGTACGGCCTCGACGGCGTCACCCTGCGCGCTCCATGGATCATGGAGAAGGACGATTTCCGCTACGTGCTGAGCTTCGGCGACGATCAGTTCGGGGGCCCCGACTGGGATACCCTGATCGATCCTTCTGAACGCCGACGCCACGCAGCGGCCGGCAAGGTACCGCTGATGCTCGATACCGGCGGCCGGCCCCTCAGGCGCAACTTCGTCCACGTCGACGACCTGGTGTCGGCGATGCTGGCGGCTATCGACAATCCCAAGGCCGCGGGGCAGCTTTTCAACATCGCCATGACCGACCCGGTCGATTATGGCGATGTCGCCGATCACCTCTCGAGCAGCCGCGGGCTGGAGGCGGTGGAGATTGAGACTCCTTTTCATTCCAATGCCTTGGACAATGCCAAAGCACGACATATGCTCGGCTGGCAGCCGAGATACGATTTTCAGCAGCTCATCGAGGCGGCATTCACATACGATCGGGCGCCGGAAGATGTCCGCAAGGTATGGTATGTGGGCTGACTTGGGAGGTCCGTGAGGACATCGACGTAACCTTTGGGAGGATGACTATGAAAAAGAGCATACTGCTGTTCGCCGGTGCGGCCGCCTTGGCGCTCGCCGCCGGTGCGGCTCAGGCACAGGAGAAGAAGACCCTGGCGATCGTCGTCAAGGGGCTGGACAATCCCTTCTTCGAGCAGATCAACCTCGGCTGCCAGGACTGGCAGGCGAACAATCCCGACAGCGAGTACACCTGTCTCTATACGGGTCCTGCGTCGTCCGCCGATGAAGCAGGACAGATCCAGGTCGTGGACGACCTGCTGACCCGTGGCGTCGCCGCCATCGCGATCTCGCCGTCCAATGCGCCGGCCATGGCCAACCTGCTGCGCCAGCGCGCGCCGTCGATCCCGATCATGACCGTGGACGCCGACCTGCAGGAGGAAGACCAGGACCTCCGTGCCACCTATCTCGGCACCGACAACTACCTGATGGGCGTCGAAATGGCCGAGGAGGCCATGAAGCTGAAGCCTGAGGGCGGCACGGTCTGCCTGCAGCTCGGCAACGTCGCGGCCGCCAACATCAACGCGCGCGCCCAGGGCTTCCGCGACACGGCAGCCGGTGAAGAGGGTGTCGAACGTCTTACCGGCCAGAACGGCTGGACCGAGATCGAAGGCTGCCCCGTCTACACCAACGACCAGGCGGACCTTGCCAACCAGCAGATGGCGGACGTCTTCACCGCCAACGCAGACCTCGACGCCTTCGTTCTCATCGGCGGCTGGGCCCAGTTCGCCCCGCAGGCCTACACCCAGGTGACGGACCAGGTGATGGACCGGCTGGAGAGCAACGATCTTATCATCATCGCCGGCGACACCCTGCCGCCGCAGACCCAAGCCTTCCGTGAAGGGCGCAGCCACGCCCAGATCGGCCAGCGGCCGTTCGAGATGGGTCAGCGGGCGCCGGACGTCATGATCCAGCTGATCGAGGGCGAGGATGTCGAGGATCCGCTCTATACCGGCCTCGACGTCTGCACGCAGGAAGAACCCGGCTTCTGCGCCGACAACTAGTCGACGCTAGGTTGGCCATGGGAGGCGCGCCTCGGCGCGCCTCTTTCTTTTGCAGTGGCCGTGCGGCCGGATTGCCCTCCGACCACTAACATGTCAGTTTCCGGCCCGATTTTCTCGCCATCGGAACCCGCCATGACCGACCAAGCCGCAAGCCCCGCCTCGCCCATTCGCCGACGCCGCATCGCCGAGACGGCACTGGAGGTGACTGAACTCGGACTCGGCGGCGCCACGCTAGCCGGTATCTTCAATCCGGTTCCCGAGGATCAGGCCCGCGCAACGGTGGCACGGGCGCTCGACGCCGGCATCAACTACTTCGATACGGCGCCCCAGTATGGCTTCGGCCGCTCCGAGCATCTGGTCGGCGACGTGCTGCGCTTCCGCCAGCCAGGCACCGTCATCTCCACCAAGGTCGGCCGCCGCCTGCGACCCGTGCGCTCGGAGGAAGAGCGCGAGCACCAGCACAACTGGGTGGACCCGTTCCCCTTCGACCAGGTCTATGACTACTCCTACGACGGTATCATGCGCTCCGTCGAAGACAGCCTGCAGCGGCTGGGGCTGCCGAGCGTCGACATCCTCTATGTCCATGACATCGGGGTCATGACCCACGGCGAGGAGCTGAACCGCACCTACTGGCAGCAGCTTGAGAGCGGCGGCTACCGGGCCCTGCGGGAACTCCGGGACGGTGGCCAGGTGGCGGCAATCGGGCTCGGCGTCAACGAGTGGGAAGTGCTGATGGACGCCTTTGCCCTCGGCGACTGGGACGTCTTCCTGCTGGCCGGCCGCTACACGCTGCTCGAGCAGACCTCGCTCAGCCCGTTCCTCACCACCTGCGTCGAGCGCCAGGCCTCGGTGGTCGTCGGCGGCCCCTTCAACGGCGGCGCCCTCATGGGTACCGGCACCTGGAACTACGCCAAGGCACCCGAGCACATCGTCCGGCGTGTCGCCGACCTCGACGCCCTCTGCAGGGAACTCGACGTGCCGCTCGGCGCCGCCGCGCTGCAGTTCCCGCTCGCGCACCCGGCCGTCTGCAACATCCTTCCGGGCCCGAAATCTCCGGAAGAGCTGGAGGGGATCCTCACCTGGTGGAACACCGAGGTGCCGGACGAACTCTGGACGGCGCTGGCGGATCGCCGGCTCATTGCACCCGGCACGCCGCTGCCGAACGGCCGCACCGCCTGAGCTCAGGCTCGGGCCCCGGAGTGTCGCTCGATGAATGCCACGGCGGCGGCGACGCCGTCTTCGGCCCGCATCGCTGCGCCCAGGGCCTCGGCACGGCTGCGCATGCCGCTGTCGGTGGTGGCGAGTCGGATTGCCTCCGCCAGCCGTTCCGCCGTGAGGTCCCGCTGCGGAATGGGTGACGGACCAACGCCCAGCGCCGCCACCCGCCGGCCCCAGAACGGCTGATCCCCAAAGAATGGACAGATGACCGTGGGTTTACCCGCCCGCAATCCGGCGGCGGTGCTGCCGGCACCGCCGTGGTGGACCACCGCGCTGACCAGCGGAAACAGCCGGTCATGGGGCGCCTCGTCGACGACATGGACATGGGGCGCCGATGCGACCCCGCCGAGCTTGCCCCTGCCCGCCGCCAGCACGGCCCGGCATCCGGCTCGGGCTGTGGCCTCGACCACCAGCGCCGTCAGCGCCATCGGATCGGCCACCGGCATGCTGCCGAAGCCCACATAGACGGGTGCCTCGCCGGCCGCCAGAAAATCGGCGAGTGCCGTTTGCGGCGTCCAGGCGGTCTCGTCGTCGAGGAACCAGAATCCGCTGACCAGCACGTTCGGTCCCCACTCCGGCGGCACCGGCAGCAGTGTCGGACTGTAGGCATAGAGCGTCGGCAGGTCGCGCCAGCCTGAGGTGCGCCCCCGTCGCGGCAGTCCGAGCCTCTCGGCGCGCCACTGCGCCATCGGGCGGGAGAACAGCGCAGCGCCCGACCAGGCCATCAGCTGGTGGCTCAGGCGGTTGAGCGGCCCCAGCGAGACGTTCGGCAGCAGCGGGCTGGGGAAGGCCGCCGTCGGCGTGAAGCCGGGCAGCGGCGAGGCCAGCACCAGCGGCACACCGAGCTTTTCCCCGATGTGGGGGGCCGCCAGCACCTTCGGGTGATGGACGATGAGAGCGGGCCCGAATGCCCGGCTCGCCTCCCACGTCGCGTCGAACACCCGCCGCATCATCGGCTTCAGCTGCTTCAGCAGCTTGAAGCCGGCGCTGAACCCCCGGCCCTGTGCGATCGCCTGCTTGGCCGCTGGCGTTTCGATCAGGTCGAGAAACTCCCCCGGCAGGGCCGCGAAGTCGGGGCCATGCGCGCGCACGAAATCCTCGAACTGCGCCGGCGCCACCAGCTGCACCTCGTGACCAGCCGCGAGCAGGCCTCGCGCCAGTGCCACATAAGGCTGCACGTCTCCCCGCGTACCCAGCGTCTGGATGGAGATGCGCATGCAGCCTCATTCTCGACTGGTGGCGGCCCCTAGTCGCGCCCGGTCTTGCCCAGCACTTCCTTGACCTTGGAGTTGATCTGGTCGAGCGAATAGGGCTTGGCGAGGAACTCGACGCTCTGGTCGTCGGCGATGTCCTGGCGGACGCTCTCCTCGGCATAGCCGGAGACGAAGATGACCTTGAGGTCCGGCAGCCGCTCGCGCACCTTGATCAGCAGCGCCGGTCCGTCCATTTCCGGCATCACCACGTCCGAGATCATCAGGTCGATCTTGTGGTCGATCTCCTCCAGCACCTCGAGCGCCTCCTCGCCACTGTCGGCCTCGAATACCTCGTAGCCTGTGGTGCGCAGGGCGCGGGCGGAGAAGGACCGCACATTGTCCTCGTCCTCGACCAGGAGGATGCGCTCGTGCCCGGTGAGGTCCTTGACCGTCGCCGCCACCGGCCGCGCCACGGCCTCGCCTTCCGCCGGGACGTGCCGGGGCAGGTAGATCTTGAAGGTGGTCCCCTTCCCCACCTGCGACTCCGGATAGATGAAGCCGCCGGTCTGCTTGATGATGCCATAGACGGTGGAGAGGCCAAGCCCGGTGCCCTTGCCCAGTTCCTTGGTCGAGAAGAACGGCTCGAAGATCTTCTCCAGTACCTCCGGCGGCATGCCGGTCCCGGTGTCCACCACCTCGATCAGCACGTAGTCCGCCGGCGGCATGCCGGTGTGGTTGAGACCGGCAGCCTCGCTTTCGGTCACGTTGGACGTCTTGATGGTGATGTGGCCGCCTTCCGGCATGGCGTCGCGGGCATTGACGACGAGATTGACCACCACCTGCTCGAGTTGCACGAGATCGGCGCGGACCGGCCATACCGAGTGCCCGTGCTCGACGCCAAGCGTTACCTGCTCCCCGATCAGCCGTTTCAGCAGTACGGTCAGGTCGTCGATGTGCCCCGGGATCTCGAGGATCTGCGGGCGCAGCGTCTGCCGCCGCGAGAAGGCCAGCAGCTGCCGCGTGAGGCCTGCTGCCCGGTTGGCGCTCTGCTTGATCGACATGATGTCGGAAAAACTCGGGTCGCCGGGCTTGTGCTTGAGCAGCAGCAGGTCGGAGAAGCCGATGATGGCGGTCAGCACGTTATTGAAGTCGTGGGCGACGCCGCCTGCCAACTGGCCGACCGCCTGCATCTTCTGCCCCTGTGCGAACTGCGCTTCGAGCTTGCGCTGCTCCGTCATATCGAGCGCGTAGAGGTTGGCGCGTTCGGGTGAGCCGGCGCTCTCTTCCGACCCCGAGATGTAAAGTCGCACCGCGTGGTCGCCCTCCCGCGACAACAGGGCGTCCACCGGATCGATTTCCGAGCGGTGGGCCATGGCCGCCGCCAGCGCCTTGGCAAATCCCTCGCGCCCGGATTCGGCGATCAGCTCGGCCATCGGCTGCATCTCGATGCTCTTCTCGCCGCCCGACCAGCCGAAGATGCGACTGAACGGCGCATTGGTGCGGATGATCCGCCCTTCCCCGTCCAGCGTCGCGATGGCAAACGGCGTGTCGTTGAAGAAGCGCGAGAACCGCACCTCCGACGCCCGCAGGGCTTCCTCCTTGTCGGCACCCTCACGGCGGTCGAGGACCAGGGTCCGCGTCTCGCCCAGTTCGCCGTCCGCCAGCCGCGCCGCCCGGTGCAGCAGCCGGGCCGGGAAGCTGGTGCCGTTGCGGCGCACCAGGTCGATGTCGATGGTCTCGGTCCGGATGTCGCCACTGTTGGGACCGCGCATCAGGAGGCTGGCACCGTCCCCCCGCACCAGGTCGTTGAGCGTGATGCTGTCGGCCTGCAGCTCGGCGAGGTCGTAGCCAAGCCAGTCCGCCAGGGTCGAGTTGATATACTGCACGCGGCCCCTGGCATCGGCGGAAAAGAAGCCGGCCGGTGCGTGGTCGAGATAGTCGATCGCCCGCTGCAGCTCGAGAAAGGCATTGTCCTGGCGCTCCCGGTCGCGAGTGATCTCCTCGACCGTCCACAGCACCAGCAGTCCCCCGCTGCCTTCGACCTCCGGGAGCGCGCGCACCCCCACCCGGTACCAGAACGGCTTGGCGCTGCCGCCCACCGACCCGCCAAGTCCGCCGATGAGGCGGATGTCCTCGACCGCCGGGCGGCCGTCGCGGGCCGCTCGGTTGAGCCGGTACACGGACTCGCTGGCTTCCGGCTGGCCGGCAAACAGCCGGGTGACGCCGACCGGAACGCCGTCGCTGACGCTGCCGGCGAACTGGCCGTACTGCGCATTAGCATAGCAGATCTTGCCCTCCCGGTCGGTGACGACCGCTCCGAAGGGCAGGCTGTCGACGATCGCGCGCGACAGTGTGCGCGTCTCGTCGCTGGGCGCGAAACGGAACAGGCCGGCAGCGATGGCGAACAGGCAGAACACTCCCACGACCGCCAGCAGGCCGAGGAATACCAGGATCAGGTCGGGCGGCACCCGCTCGCCGAAGGCCGACAGCGCCACCGCCGCCAGGATGAAGAAGGCGGCCAGTGCCACCACCCGCCAGAGACCCGCGGCACTCCGCGGGCGGCTGACCAGCGGATCGGGATAATTGTCCTCGTCCAGAGGTGGGCTCGCCATATGGCCTCGTGATCCTGCGGGCCGGTTTGCCTCGAATCAAGGGCCCAGGAAAGCTCTAGCAAATGGTGAGTCGGGGGGGTAGGCCATTGCTGGTTTTCCCCGCCATTGCGGGCGTTTGCATCACACCTTCCAGCGCGGCTTGCGCTGCAGCTGCATGACGAAGCCGATCACCTGCGCCACCGCCTTGAAGTGCTCGGCGGGGATCGTCTGGTCGATTTCGACGCTGGCGAACAGCGCTCGCGCCAGCGGCGGGTTCTCGACGATGGGCACGTCGTGCTCCTTCGCCAGTTCGCGGATACGAAGCGCCACCCCGTCGGCCCCCTTGGCGAGGCAGACCGGGGCATTCATCGTGCTGTCGTATTTGAGCGCCACCGCAAAGTGGGTCGGGTTGGTGATCACCACCGTGGCATCCGGGACGCTGGCCATCATCCGCTTGCGGCTGCGTTCGTTGCGGATGGCGCGGATCCGTCCCTTCACCTTGGGATCGCCTTCCATCTGCTTGTATTCGTCGCGCGTCTCCTGGACCGTCATCTTCTGCTTTTGCCACCAGCGATTGCGCTGGTAGACGAGGTCGGCGACGGCAATGATGGTGACCACCGCCACCACCGCCCCGAAAATCCGCAGCCCCATCTCCTGGAACATCGGCAGGATCATCGATGGCTCGGCAGTGATCAGCGTCTCCATCCGGCTGATGTCGGGCTGGACCACGAACCACAGCACTGTGCTGACCACGGCGAGCTTCACCAGGCCTTTGGCGAAGTTCACCAGCGCTTCGCTTGAGAACAGCCGTTTGAAGCCCGCGATCGGCGATATCTTCGAAAGCTTTGGTGTAATAGGGTGCACCGACAGCAGCGGCTGGTGCTGCACCAGATTGCCCGCCACGGCAAACCCCGCCAGCACGATCATCGGGATCAGCGACACCACGAGGATGGTGCCGGCCAGTTGGGAAAAGAAGGCGCCAAAGGCGCTGCCACCGACTTCGTACTGATGGGCATTGGCCAGCAGCTCGCCGAGGCTCTGCGTCAGCGACGAAGACGTCGGGCCCGCCATCAGGCCGAACATCAGGGCTGATCCCGCCAGCATGAACCAGGTCGTCACCTCCTGGCTTTTGGCGACATCACCCTTCTTGTGCGCGTCCTCGAGCTTCTTTTGGGAAGGGTCTTCGGTTTTCGAGGATTGTTCGGGGGCATCTTCGGCCATGCCGTCAGCCCCCCCGCAGCGTTGCCAGGCCGCTCTCGAAATGCAGCAGATACCAGCCCATCATCATCGAGAGCAGCAATGCCAGCAGGATCAGCCCGACGCCGATCGTCGCCGGCATGGCGACGAAGAAGACCTGCAGCTGCGGCATCATCCGCGCCAACAGCCCCATGCCGAGATAGAAGACGAGGCCGAAGACGATGAACGGCGCCGACATCTGCACGCCGACCACAAAGGCACCCGCCACCGTCTGCACCACCATCTCCGCCGCATCGCCGAACATCAGCGGATCGGTGGGCGAGAAGATCATGTAGCTGTCATAGACCGCCGCCAGCGCCACATGGTGCAGGTCGGTCGCAAAGATCAGGGTGATGCCGAGGAAACTGAGGAAGCTGCCGATGATGGCGCCCTGGATGCCCCCATTCGTGGGGTCAGCCGACTGCGCCACCGAGAGGCCCACCTGAAAGGCGATTACCGATCCGGCCACCTGTGTGCTTGAAACCAGCAGCCGCATGATGACGCCGAGGATGATCCCCACCAGCAGTTCGTGCAGCAGCAATATCACCACTTCCAGCATGTCGTCGGGCAGCCGCGGCAGCGACGGCGACAGCAGCGGGAAAAGCACCAGCGCGAACAGCAGCGCAAAGCTCAGCCGCATGCGCGCCGGGATCATCTGCTCTCCGAGCGCCGGCATCAGCATCAGAATGGTACCGATGCGGGCGAAGATCAGCAGATAGAGATAGGCAGTCTCCGGCAGCCAGTTGAGCGAGATCATCCGCCGCTCACGATCATCTCGGCGATGCGCTCCATATACGTGCCCATGGTCGCGCCCATGAACGGCAGTGCCACCAGCATGGTGATGAAGATGGCGATGATCTTGGGCACGAAGACCAGTGTCATCTCCTGGATCTGCGTGAGCGCCTGGAACAGCGCGATGATGACGCCCACCACCAGCCCCACGATCATCATCGGCGCCGAAACGATGATCAGCACCCAGATCCCCTCACGGGCGATGTCGAGGACGTCTGCTCCGGTCATCTCCTGCTCGCCCCCAGCCAGCCGATGCCGTCAGATCGGCATGCGCATGATTTCCTCATAGGCGGAGATGACACGGTCACGGACTGTCACCATGGTCTCCATGGCGACCTCGGTCTGGCTGATCGCCGTCACCACGTCCACGATGTCCCCCTTGCCGCTGACGAGATCAAGGGCCTTCTGGTCGGCGACCTTGCCCCCATCCACGACGCCTTGCACCGCCTCGGAGAGAAACTTCGTGAAATCATGGCCCTGGCCGGCCGCTGCCAGCTGGTCGGTGTTCGGCTTTGCCGCCTGACCCAGCAGCTTGGCGGTGTTGCTGTAGGCCTGTGCGGCGGCGTTGATGGGCGTGGACATTGAGGTGATTCTTTCCTTGAGGCCTAGCCGCGGAGCACGTCGATGGTGCTGCCGAGCATCTGCCGGGTAACGGTCACCACGTTGAGGTTGGCTTCGTAGGTGCGCTGTGCCTCCCGCATGTCCATGGTCTCGATCAGCGAGTTGACGTTGGGGTAGCGCACATATCCTCGTTCGTCCGCCGCCGGGTGCCCCGGCTCGAACCGGCTCGTAAAGTCGCTCATGTCGTAAGCCAGCCGACCGATCTGCACGACGCGCCCGCCGACCTCGTTGTCCATCGCCGACTTGAACGTCGGAACCCGCCGGCGGTACGGCTCCTCTTCCGGCGTGCGGCCGGTGGAATCGGCGTTGGCCAGGTTCTCGGCGATCACCCGCATTCGCGCCGTCTGCGCGTGCAGACCGGTGGCCGCGATCTTCAGGGACGACAGAAAGTCCGCCATTGCCTCAGTCCTTCAATTGCTAGCCCTGACGGCCCAGAGCGGTGCGGATCAGCTTCAGTGAACGCGTGTAGATCGTGGTCGCGGCCTGGTAATCCATCTGGTTTGAGGTCACCTTCATCATCTCGTCCTCGAGGGTCACGCCGTTCCCCTCCGGCGTGATCTCGAAATTGTTGATCCGCCGGGCCCCGAACCCGTCGCCCCCGGAACCCGCCGCAGCGATGTGGCTGGGATTGGTTACTGCGGTGGCGATGCGCGTGACCGAAAGGTTGCGCATATGCTCGTCGAACCCGAAGGCCTTGAGATCGCGCCCGCGGTAACCCGGCGTCTCGGCATTTGCGACGTTCTCCGCCAGCAACCCCTGCCGGGTCTGGTGCCACTTCATTTTTTCCGTCAACGCCGTGATCAGCGGCAGGTCTGCCAGGCCCATGCGGGCACCCCCTTGCAACTGGGCAAATCCTGCCGGGTCATGGTTAACGATGCGTTAACCGACAGGAAGAAAGGGCGAACTGGCCTCGCAATCTGCACATTGCAGGGTCTATGGTAGGCAGCAATTACCTCTGGCAAGGTGCAGTCGGTGAGCCGGCAGCACCAGGGAGCGCGGCATGCAATTCCTGACCAACTTGTTCGGCGGTGCCGAGAACACCGCCCTGACCGCGATTCTTGCTCTCGGCATCGTGCTCGTGCTGATCGTTCTCGGCGTCTGGTCGCTCAAGGTATTTTTCAAGGCGTCCAGCAATATCGGCCGCGGCCGCAATCGGCGCCTGAGCGTCGTTGACAGCGTCGCGATCGACCCCAAGCGCCAGTTGCTGATTGTCCGCCGCGACAATGTCGAGCACCTGATCCTCACCGGCGGACCGCAGGACCTGGTCGTCGAAACCGGCATTGCGGTAGAAGCCCCGTCCCCGCGCCTGCGCCCCACCGTCCCGGCGGGCGGCACCGCCGCCAAACCGACCCGCACGGACGCGGCCACCGAGGACGGCGTTGACGCAGAGAAAGCTGCGCTTCGCTCCCGCATCGAACGCTTCCACGCGCAGTCTGGTGCAACGGGAGCCCCCCGGACGCCGTCGCTGCGTCACACCGGCCTCATGCGCTCGCCCGGGCGCGATCCGGTTATCCCCATGCTTCCGGAGAAATCGGAACAGCCCGATCTCGACTCAGCTACAAACAGCCGAGCGAACGACATCAGCGGGCAAACCAAGCGTGGGGCGGGCAATCACTACGACAACGCCTTCAACGCCGACGGCAACCGGAACTAGCTTCCATCGCGGCTTGAAGCTGGCGACACTGCTCGCCGCCATCCTGCTACCCACTATAGCTCTCGGCCAGGACATCTCGCTCGATTTCGGCGACGACGCGACGCTCACCGAGCGCGCGGTGCAGCTGGTCGGTCTGATCACCATCCTGGCCCTGGCCCCCTCGATCCTCGTGATGGTGACGAGCTTCACCCGGATCGTGGTCGTGCTGTCGCTGCTGCGCACTGCCATCGGTCTGCAGACCGCGCCGCCCAACTCGGTAATGGTGTCCTTGGCGCTTTTCCTGACCGCCTTCATCATGGCCCCGACCTTGCAGGCGACCTACGATGCCGGCGTCGCCCCCCTGCTCGCCGGGACCATGGAGATCGAGGAGGCCTTCGAAAGCGGCTCGGTGCCGCTGCACGACTTCATGGCGGCCAACGTCCGCGAGAAGGACCTGATGCTGTTCTTCGACATGGCCGACCAGGAACCCGTGGCCGGCACCACGATGCCGCTCCAGATCCTGGTGCCAGCCTTCATGATCTCGGAACTGCGGCGCGCCTTCGAGATCGGCTTTCTGCTCTTCGTGCCCTTTGTCATCATCGACATGGTCGTGGCCTCGGTGCTGATGTCCATGGGCATGATGATGCTGCCCCCGGTGGTCATCTCGCTGCCGTTCAAGCTGATCTTTTTCGTACTTGTGGACGGATGGCACCTGGTGGCGGGATCGCTGGTGCGCAGCTTCGTCGGCGGCTGACGTCAGGCGTCCGCCTGCGCCGCCTTGTCTGGCGTCATGGTGCCGCCGGCCTCGTAGGTCGCCCGATAGGAGCTGAGAAAGGCGTTGAGCGAGTCGAGCCCCGAGACTTCGCGCGCCACCTTGCGGAACTCCACGCTGGTTGGAGTCGTATCGCCGGTAACGAAGTCGAACATCGCCCATTCCGCCGACTGCGCCATCTCGTCGCCGAACTTGGCCCGCAGCCGCGACAGCCCGAGCCGGTCGTTGTTCATGACGAAACCCGTGGCGGCCTTGACGATGTTCATCCGTGCCTGCGCGCTCTGCAGGAGCTCGCCCGTACCGGGCGCATGCATGCGCTCCAGCAACTCGGCCGCCTCTCCGTATCGCTTCAGCTTCCACAGGCCGTCCACGCGAAGCTGGTCGGCGTCTCGCCCCTCGACCTGCGTCAGCAGGTCGATCGCCAGCTCTTCGCGGCCCGCATCGAGCAGAGCACGCGCCTCCAGCACCCGTCTTTGCCGCTGCAGCGACGGCGAAAGATTGGCCAGTCGGGTGCGGTTGAGGGCCGCCAAAGCACGCTGCGGATCCCGGTCGGCGATGCGAATGACGGCGAGGTCGGTGGCGATCTGCGCCTGCGCTACGCCTTCAAGACGGCTGTCGATCTGGTATTCGAGCAGGTCCGCCGCCTGGGTGAGGAGGTCCATCTTCACCAGCCGGCGCGCGAGGTTGCGGATCATCTCGTCGCCACGGGCTCCCGGCGGCGTCAGCTGCTGAAAGTCGTAGTAGATGCCAAGCGCCGTTATCGGCCCCATCTCGTCGGCCCGGCCGTTGAGATAGAGGTCGATGAAGACGCTCTGCGCCTGCGTCAGCATGGCGTTGACCGGCGCGTTCTCGGGAAACCGCTCGGCCGCCTGCTTCACCGTCTCGAACCCCGCGCGATACTCGCCGTTCCGGAAGTAGAGGTCGGCGAGCATCGACTGCATGTCGGCTTCGAGCGCATCTCCCCGCCACATCATCGCCTCCGCCGCCAGCGTCTCGGTCGCCTTGGCGGCGTCGAGGCGCCCGGTTCGGTCGAGCAGCGAGAGCGTCCGGTAGACGGCTTCGGCACGGCTCGGGCGGATGTCTGCCGTGACGACCTGCCCGTAGATATCCAGCGCCTCGTGATAGCGCTCCTCGGCTTCCGCCACCCGTCCCTGCAGCAACTGGTAGGTGCCTACCTCCCCGGCCTCCAGTGTCGCGAACTGAATAAGATCGATGTAGCGCAGCGCCATCTGATAGTCCGCAGTCTCCACTGCTGCGCGAGCGCCAGCCAGCAGGAACCTGTTGCGCACCCAGTCCGGATAGGAGTCGATGATCGGCTCGGCCGCCAAGGCGTCACTGCGTGCGCGGCTGAAGTCATGAGCTGCCACCCTCGCCATCGCTCGCCACATCAGGGCGTCGGACTCCTCCGCGAATTGCGGAGCAGTGAGAATGGCCAGCGCCTCGGCCGGCCGGTCGGCCAGTGTGTTGGCGATGGCGCGGGTCAGGCGGGTCTGCTTCTCGAGGTCCGGCGAGCGGAGTTCCGCATCCAGCACTTCGAGTACGCCAATGGCCTCGTGGGCGAAGCGGTTGGCGACATAGAATTGTGCCAGCTCCAGTCGCGCCAGATCGCGTAGCCGTCCTTCCGCCTCCGCCGCGCGGGTAATGATGATCCCCTGCCGCTTCGCCAGCTCCGCTGGATCAGGCTCCCGCGGGCTGCGCAGATCGACATAGCTGTTCCGGAACTCGGCGGCGTTGCCGACATCGAGCCGTCGCGCCCGATCCGCAGCCGACAGCGTAAGCCCCTTCTCGGCTGTGATCCGTATCCGGCCATCGTCTTCCAGCGCCACCGACAGCGCCTCGTTCTCCGGCCGCACCACCAGCCCGTGGATCGAGCGCAGGGCATGGAAGTCCACATATTCGAGGCTGCGGGCAATGCCACGCGCCGGCGGGAACGCCGTGACTACGCTGAGCACGTCGCCGACCTCAGGATCCCGGAACTGATGCACCTTGCCGGGACGAGCGAACACCGCCGCCATGCTGTAGAGGCCGCCGACGTCGCGATTGCGCTCCAGCGCCAGCGGCTCCGTCGGGTTGAGCAGCACATCGCCTAGCGACAACACCCACGAACGCCCCTCCGATCCGAGAGTCGCGAGGCGTTCGCCCTTGAGGTCCATGCGCACCACCGTCGTCGGGCCAGCAGGAACGACGGAGATCTCCGAGGCAATGGTATCGAGCACCCGCGAAGCCTCCGGCGGCTTGATCTCCGCACCGGTGTCGAACAGCATCCACAGCGTATCGCCGCGCCTGAAGACGGCGGCCGCGGTCTCCTGCTCGAAAGGGAAGGCCACGCGAACGGTAGATCCGATCTCGGAAATCACGGGAGTGACAGCACGCGCCGCGTCCGTTTCATCACTTGCCGGCGTCTCATCCGGCACCTCGTCGCTGGGCATCTTTTCTGCGGCGAGCAGCGCCGCCCGCACCTGCTCGGCCCGCTGCAACTCGGCATCGTCGGCAGCGATTGCCGCCGCCAGTCCGGCTTCCCGATCCAGGTCGATGTCGACCACGAACTGGCGGCTGCCGGTGGCGTAGAAGCGCGGCACCGTTCCCTCGGCCACCCGGAACACGACGTGCGAGCCGTCCGCCTTCACTTCGTTGCTGACTTCAAGAATCTCCGGCGGCAGATCCGCCTTCAGCTCGTAAAGGTCCACAGGGACCGGCCAGTCGAAGACGAGATCGCCGGTCTCGCCGTCGAGCGTGAACTCCGCCTCGGTATCGTGGCTCCAGTCGAACTGCATGCGCAGGAAGGTGGGATTGCGGCCGACCCGTACCGTCGCCACCGGGCGCAGCCCCTTGGCCTCCTCCGCCTTGCGGCGCTGCTCCGCAAGAATGGCGGCGGTCTTGGCGCGCTCCGCCAGTTCAGCGACCACCTCGTCGGGCAGTGCCGGCGGCAGCCCCTGCCAACCCACCGGCAGCAGATCGATGAACAGCTTTTCGCCAGCTTCCATTGGGTTGACGTTGAAGGTCGTGCGCAGCCCGAAACGCAGGCCCCGGCCGTCGGGATCGAGGCGTGCCGCCGCAACATAGCCCGGGAGCGCCAGCGGCACGTCCGGCAGCAGCAGGGCAATCGGCTCCTCGAACTCGATGGCCAGCACGCCGTTCTCGGCGTTCACTTCGTAGGCGGGAAAATCGAGGCGTTGCGGGAAGCTGAGGATCATGCGGGCGAAGCCGCCTTCCTCGCCGACCAGCAACTGCGCCCGCTCCTGGGCCGTCGCAGCCACCGGCGCGGACAGCAGCACGAGCAGAAACACCCGTATGGCAAGGCGCCCGAGGGCTTCTGCCGCCCCTCGCCCGATCCCCCGAATAACTGTCATACGCCGGCTTCTGCCTGCTTGCTACGCAACAAGCATCGACGATAGCTCGGCCGGCTTAACGGGCCCCTAATCCAGTGCCTTGATTTGTCGGAGGATTTCTCCCAGCGAGGTCCCGACCTATTGGCCGACGATCTGCGGCAGATTGGCAAATTCCTCGACCGGCATGTCGATGGTCGGCTCGCCCCGGTCGATGGCCATGTTGGACGTGAGGTCCCGCGCCTTCAGCGGGTCCATTTCCGCAAGGATAGGTGCCATCCTCCGTGGGCTCATCGCCCGCGCCACCCGCAGGAGAACCCGCATGTCGAGCTGATTGAAGATCGGCGCCGCATCCCGCGGCTTCATCGATTCATACATGGCGATGATGGAAACGAACTGCTCTTCCTCGAGCGACTCCTTCTCCTCGACCATCGCCTCGATGCGCGCCTCCAAAGCCTCCAGTGCCGCCGTCCGCTCGTCGATGCGCTGCTCCGCCGCCTCGATCAGCGCCAGCCGCATGTCGAGCTCCGCCTCGCGCGCATCCAGGTCGCCGCGGCGATCGCCGAGCCGCTCCAGCACCGCTTCCTCGCTGTTTAAACCAGCACCGCCGAGCGGCACCGCCTCGCCTGCACCATTGACGGTCATCGGCGTCAGCGGGCCGGCTGCCCCGGCCTCGGCCTCTGGCACCCCTGCGCAATCCGCCGGATCCGCCCCTTCAGGGCAGGTGACCGCCACCGCTTCCGTGTGCGGGGCGGTCTCGTGTCCGGGCTCGCCATGAGCTGATTCGCCATGCGCGGGCTCGCCGGCCAGCGGCAGGGTCGGTGCCCCGTCGTCCAGCGTCGGGCTGTCATCGGTCATCATCGGGTCGCTCGGCGGCGCATCCGCCGGGGCGGCGCTGCCTGCCGCGCCGGCCGCATATGCGCTCGAAGCCCCGGAGAGGACATAGCCGCCCTCGGTAATCAGCCCGACGCTCTTGAGCAGCAGCAATGCCGTACCGGCTGCGATCACGATCGGCAGGAGGCGTACATTGGTCACGCCGCGTTGCCCCTGATCCGCGGCCGTGTCGCCAGCTGCTGCAGCGCCGATTGCATCTTGTTCGGCGCCACCAGCCGATCGTCCATCGGCGCGTCCGGCTGGGCGAGGCTGGTGATCCGCACGATCTTGTCGATCAGCTGCTGGCCGGCCGTGACGTGGTTGGCGAGTTCTATCCCGAACCGCTCCGCTTCCTCCAGTCGGCCATTGAGGACGGTATCGGCCTCCACCGCTGCCGACTTCAGTTCCTGTACTGCCGCGTTCGCCAGTGTCGTCGCCTGCACCAGGTCGGCCACCATCTTGCGCAAGGTGTCGCGATCGGCGTGCAGCTTCTTCAGCCGGTGGTTCAGGATCGTGCAATAGCCGATTGTTGTCGCCAACAGAATGGCGACAGACGCCTCGACGAGAAGCCCCAGAGTCAATCCAAACATCACCTGCCCTCCGGGGCTTCGTCTATGGCTTCGAAAGCCGCCATCGTCACCTTTGGCGGGTTGAGCGGCCGCGCGACGCGGACCGAAACGTGGTTGCCGATATGGCCCATGACGGCTTCCGTCAGCTCCACATCGCCGCAGCGCAGCCGCACCGGGTCGCTCGGCGCCCGCTCGAACATCACCGTGTCCCCCGGCTTCATCCCCAGCACCCGGCTCAAAGGCAGCTCCACCTCGTGCAGCACCGCCTCGATCTCGACGTCGGCCGCAAAAATCTCGGTGGCGAGGTGGCCCTCCCAAATCGGGTCGCGCCCGAACTTCTCGCCCATATACATCTGCAGCAATTGCTCGCGGATCGGCTCGATCGTGGCGTAAGGGAGCAAGATTTCGATCTTGCCGCCGCGATCGTCCATCTCGATCCGCAGTTCGATCAGGATTGCGGCATTCGCGGGCCGTGAGATGGCGGCGAAGCGGGGATTGGTCTCCAGCCGTTCCACCCGGAAATGCACCGGCGTCAGCGGCTCGAAAGCCTTGTGGGTGTCGTCCAGGATCACTTCGATCATGCGCTGGGCCAGCGCCATCTCTATCGTCGTGTAGGGACGCCCTTCCACCCTGATGGTGCCGCCGACACGGCGGCCGCCGAGCAGCACGTCGATCATCGAGTAGATGAGGCTGCTGTCTACGGTGAGCAGCCCAAAGTTATCCCACTCCTCGGCCTTGATCACCGACATGATCGCGGGCAACGGGATGGAGTTGATGTAGTCGCCAAAGCGGACGGAAGAGATGGAGTCGAGGGACACCTCGACATTGTCGGAGGTGAAGTTGCGGAGTGACGTCGTCGCCAGCCGCACCAGGCGGTCGAAAACGATCTCCAGCATCGGCAGGCGCTCGTAGCTGACCAGCGCGGAGTTGATCAGCGCCTGCACGCCCGTCAGCTCGACATTGCCTCCGGCATTCGGATCGAAACCGAGCAGGCTGTCGATCTCGTCCTGGTTGAGAACCTTGTCCGCCGCATCTCCGTCACCGCGGGCCGGGTCGGCATCGAGCATGGCCGCCCACTCGGCCGAAATTGCCTCGTCGTTGACGGCATCGCCCTCGGGCCCCGGAGCTGCCGCAATGTCGGCCAGCGCCTCGTCCAGCCCCCACTCGTCCGACAGCTTGTCCTGTTCGTTGGGTCCCGCCATCACTGCACCAGGATTTCCTTGAACAGGATGCTCTCGACCTGCGCCGGGTAGATGGCAACGTTTACCCGGCGCTGCAGCTCCTCCTTCAGGCGGTAGATGCCGGCGGAGCCCTCGAGATCGCTCTTGCGCAGTTCGCGCAGATAGACCTGAAACGCGTCAACGACCTTGGCCATCCGCGGTTGAATGTCGAGCATCACGTCTTCGCTCGCGACCTCGAGGGCCACCGTCAGCTTCATGAACTGTTCGCCCTGACCGTCGCTGTTGAGGTTCACCGTCATCGGCGGCAGGTTGAAAATGAAAGTTTGAGGCACGTCTGCCACGTGGCTGCCGGAGCGGTCGCTACCGGCGATGACGAAATAGTACGTCGCGGCGGCGCCGATCAGCACCAGCAGGGCACCGGCGATCAGCAGCAGCTTGAGGTTGAAGCGCTTCTTGCCCGCGGGCTCAGCTCCCTCTGCGATCTCGACATCGACGGCCATTGCCCACCCTTGGATTGCCGACGACTCCGGCACCAGTCGAGCTAAGCGCCCGATGGTTAACGATTGGTTACAATCCGCCCGAGACCGGCACAATTTGCCGGGCAGAAACTGCCACCCGTCACCAGTCTCCACTCCAATGGTCAACCGAGCGCCCCGGCTAAGCCGATGATTTAGTTAAATATCGAGCGGTGGCACGGTTTCTGCAACGTTAACGGCGGGCCTGCCAGCTTGGGGAAGTGGTGCAGACCCGGGGAACCAATGGGGACGTGCGCCATGGAAAATGCGCAGCTGATTTCACTCTCGCGTCAGATCGCCCTGCGGCGGCAGATGGACGTGGTGGCCAACAACCTCGCGAACGTCAACACGACCGGCTTCAAGTCGGAGCAGTTGCTGTTCGAGGAGTACATGGCGCCCGTTGCTCGCCATAAGGATTTCGCCTGGGTCGATCAGCCGCTTGCCTACACCCAGGATTGGGCGACCATGCACGATCTCAGCGGCGGCGCCGTCGTCCAGACCGGCAACCCGCTCGACGTGGCCCTGCAGGGCGAGGGCTTCCTCGCCGTTCAAACGCCGGCCGGAGAGCGGTGGACGCGCTCGGGAGCGCTGCAAATCAATGCCGAGGGCATCCTCGTCACCACCGACGGTCATCCGGTCCTCGGAGATGGCGGTCCGATCCAGTTCGATGATGACGACAACGACATCACCATCGCCGCCGACGGCGCCATCTCCACCAACGACGGCATCAAGGGCCGCCTAAGGGTGGTGGAATTCACCGACCCGCAGGAGCTGGCGCGCGAGGGCAGCAACCTCTTCTCCGGCGGCACCCCCATTGCAATTGCCACAACGCGCGTCCTGCAAGGCGCGCTCGAGAAGTCGAACGTTTCCGGTATCGCCGAAATGACCGAGATGATCCGCGTCTCCCGCTCCTACCAGAGTCTTGCCTCGCTGATGCAGAAGCAGGACGAAATGCGCCGCTCCGCTGTCCAGCGGCTCGGCGACGCCAACGCCTAACGCCAGGGAGGAGCGACCATGAAAGCTCTCTATATCGCATCGACCGGCATGAGCGCTCAGGAGCGCAACGTCGAGATCATTTCCAACAATATCGCCAACATGCGGACCACGGGCTACAAGCGCCAGCGCGCCGAGTTTCAGGATCTGCTGTATCAGACCTACCGCCGTGCCGGTTCGGGTACCTCTGACCAAGGCACCATCGCCCCAGTCGGCATTGAAGTGGGGTCCGGCGTCCGCACCGTCGCCACCCCCCGGGTGATGAGCCAGGGCAGCGTGGTGCAGACTGAGAAGGAGCTGGATGTCGCCATCCGTGGCGAGGGCTTCTTCCTCGTGGAGCTGCCGGACGGGCGCACTGCCTATACCCGCGACGGCTCCTTCGAGCGCAACGCCGACGGCCAACTCGTCAATGTCAACGGCCACCCGATCCAGCCCGGCGTCACCGTACCGGACGGCGCCAGCAGCATCTCGATCGGAGCCGATGGCACGGTCGAGGCCTTTATCAACAACGACCCGCTGCCCACCCAGATCGGGCAATTGCAGCTGGCTCGCTTTGCCAACAAGGCCGGCCTCGAGTCCCTTGGCGACAGTCTCTATATCGAAACCGGCGCCAGCGGCCCTGCCCAGATCGGGGTCGCAAACGCCGACGGCATGGGCAACCTGATGCAGGGCTACCTCGAGATGGCGAATGTGAACGCGGTCGGCGAGATTGCCGATCTGATCGCGGCACAGCGCGCCTACGAGATGAATGCCCGTGTCGTCTCCGGCGCCGACGAGATGCTCCAGGCCACGAGCCAACTGCGCTGAGGACCGCTAGATGATCAACAGAACCTCCACCGCCCTCGCCGCTGCCCTGCTCGGCCTCCTGTCTGCCGGCGCTGCCAGCGCCACTCCAGAATTGCGGCACGATATCACGGTGGTGGGCAACATCGTCACTGTCGGCGACATGTTTGCCGATGCCGGCGAACATGCCGACAAGCCGCTATTCCGCGCCCCTCGGCCCGGCACTGCCGGCACCGTGGAGTTGGCCGCCATCCGGGCAGCCGTCCGCGCCGCCGGCCTCACGGACTTCGACACCGGCACCATCAGCAGCGTCCGTGTCGGCCGGGCCGCGACCATCGTCGACGAGCCCATGCTCACAGACCTCCTGGCCGACGAACTGGGCCGGCGCGGCATCGTTCAGGACGACGTCGTGGTGCGGGCGACTTTCGATGCAGGTGAACTCGCGCTTCACGCCGAGGCCGTCCCGGAGCCGGCGAAGCTGCTCGAACTGACCCACGCGCCCAGCACCGGCAGCTTCACCTCCCGCTTCGCCATTGCCGGGCTCGACCGGCCGATCGACCTTACGGGGCACCTCGAACTGCTGGTCGAGGCGCCGCACCTCGTCAAAGGCATGGCAACGGGCGCCCTTCTTGGGGCAGACGACATCGAGATGCGGCTCGTGCCGCTCCGGTTCGCCGGCGCCAACGGCATCGCAGATGCTGCCGAGCTCATCGGCAAGCAATTGCGGCACCAGAGCCGTGGCGGGCTGCTGCTGCGCCCCGACGACGTGGTGGAACCGCAGACGGTGAAGCGCAACGACATGGTCACCGTCGTGCTGCGGAACGGCCCGTTGACCCTGACGGTAAAGGGCCAGGCACTCAACAGTGCTGCCGCAGGTCAGCCAGTCCAGGTGCTGAACACCGCCAGCCGCAGGATCCTCCACGGTGTCGCCACCGCGAACGGTTCCGTCGAAATGTCCGACACGATTAATCTGGCCGGCCTGTAGGCGCAAAGGACCAAGAGATGAACATGCTCAAGCTCGCTACCACCCTCGCTCTCTGCGCCCTGCTCGCCGGCTGCAGCACCTTCGACCGGCTGAAGTCGGTAGGCGAGCCGCCGCCGCTGACGGCCATCAACGATCCGACGGCCCAGCCCGGATACCGCCCCGTCCACATGCCGATGCCGCAGGCCGTCGTCGCCTCCTATCAGCCCAACTCGCTGTTCTCGAACGAGGCCCGCGGCTTCTTCAAGGATCAGCGGGCGCACCGCATCGGCGACATCCTGACGGTGATCGTCACTATCGACGACAGCGCCCAAATCTCCAACAGCACCGCCCGCGCGCGCTCCTCCTCCAACAACGCCGGTCTCGGTGGCGTCATCGGATCGGCCGTCGGGAATATGGGCGGGGTGCCGGGTATCGACATCACAGCGGATGGCAGCATCTCGACGCAGTCCGGCCTCGCCGACAGCGGCAACGGCTCGGTCAACCGCAAGGAGAGCCTCGAGACGCTGGTTGCGGCAGTGGTGACCCAGGTGCTGCCCAATGGCAACCTGGTGATCGAAGGCCGGCAGGAAGTGCGGGTGAACTTCGAGGTCCGTGACCTGATCGTCGCCGGCATCGTCCGCCCCGAGGACATCCATGCCGATAACACCATTCCCTCCTCCAAGATCGCCGAGGCACGCATCGCCTACGGCGGCCGCGGCCAGATCACCGACGTCCAACAGCCGCGCTACGGCCAGCAGATCGCCGACGCCATCCTGCCGTTCTAGCGGCCGATCAGTCCCCGCCGCCCACACATTCCCCCGATTGGTGCGGGCGGTATTCGGCGGTTCCAGAAGGAACCGCCTTCCCGAGAGGGGCGCGGCCACCCCGGCTGCGCCCCTTCCCCTCTTACCTGGCCGCTGCACGTGAGGTTCGGTTTATGGGGGGTGACCGGAGCAACGGGTTTCGCTATCTGCTTGCGGGTTTCACAGATCTCGAGGTTCGCTTCATGTCCGCCAATTCTGCCTTCCTCAAACTTGACGAACTGGGCAGGCGGCTTGAAGCCATCGAGCACGCGCAGTCGATGCTCAGCGTCGATGAAGCCGTGCAAATGCCGGTGGGGGGCGGCGAGAAGCGGGCGGAGGCGATGTCGGTGCTGGCCGGCATGTATCATGAGATGGCCAGTGCCCCGATAATCGCCGACTGGATCGGCGCTGCGCTGGACGAACCGCTGGACGACATGCAGCTTGCAGCGGTTCGCGAGTTCCAGCGCGTCTATACCAACATGACCTGCCTCTCCTCCGACTTTGTGCGCAGGCAGGTCGCGGCACGGGTCCGCTCCGAGCAGCTCTGGCGCGAGTTGCGACCGAAGGGCGACTGGCAGAACTTCCTGCCGGCCTTCAAAGGGGTGGTGGCAACGGCGCGCGAGGAAGCGGAACTGCGAGCCGCGGCACTTGGCCTCGAGCCCTACGATGCGATGATGGAACAGTACGATCCCGGCAACCGGGCCGCGCTGGTCGCGCCGGTGTTCTCGGAGCTGAAGGCGTTTCTGAAGGACTTCGTTCCGGAAGCGCTTGACCATCAGCAGCAGAAGCTGGCAGCCCGTCCGCTGAAGCCGCTCAACGCGCCCTTCCCCGTGGACCGGCAGAAGGCGCTCGGACTGGCGATGATGGAGGCCCTCGGCTTCGACTTCG
Source organism: Devosiaceae bacterium (assembly GCA_035998685.1). GTDB lineage: Bacteria > Pseudomonadota > Alphaproteobacteria > Rhizobiales > Devosiaceae > Devosia_A. The sequence continues at coordinate 468,975 of DASYHK010000023.1, forward strand.
AGCACGGCCGGCTCGATATTTCGCATCATCCCTTCTGCGGCGGCGTACCGAGCGACGTGCGGATGACCACACGCTACGTCACCACCGACTTCCTGACCGCGCTGATGGGTATCCTGCACGAGACCGGCCACGGCCTCTACGAGCAGGGCCTGCCGGCCGAATGGTCGCACTGGCCGCTGGGCAAGGCGCGCGGCATGGCCATTCACGAGAGCCAGAGTCTGTTCGTCGAGAAGCAGGTCGCCCGCAGCCCGGAGTTCTGGGAGTGGGCGCTGCCGCTGGTGCGCGAGCATCTGGGGGATGAGGCCGTGTCCGGCTGGGACCTCGAGGACGTGCTGGCGCATGTCCACCGTATCGAACGAGGGCTGATCCGCGTCGACGCCGACGAGGCCACGTATCCGCTACACGTGATCCTGCGTTTCGAGATCGAAAAGGATCTGATCGAGGGGAGGTTGCAGCCGCACGAGGTGCCCGAGGCCTGGGATGCCAAGATGCACGAGTATCTGGGGCTGCGGACCGTCGACGACCCCGCCAACGGGCCCATGCAGGACGTGCACTGGCCGAGCGGTGCCTTCGGCTACTTCCCCAGTTACACGCTGGGAGCGCTGATCGCCGCTCAGCAATGGGTGGCAATCGAGAAGGCGCTGCCGAACCTGCGCGAGGATATCCGCAGCGGCCGCTTCGTCGGCATCAATGATTGGCGGCGCGACCACATCTGGACGCAAGGCTCACGATATTCCACGCCCGAGCTCCTCGAAAGGGCAACGGGCGAGCCGCTGAACGCGAACATTTTTGCGAACCACCTGCGGCAGCGCTACCTGGCCTAGCTGGCCTCGTCGACGGGGGAGCAATTCTCCCGTAGCGCCGCAATCGCCGGCAGCACGTCGCCAATGTCGTAGTCGACGGTCAGCGACCGCTGCCGTACCGGCGTCACCCGCACCCGCAGATTGGATCCACCGGCAAGGCTGTCGAGAAAAGTCTCGGTGTCCCGATCACTGGAGAACGAAAGCGACCGGTTGTCGGCCGATGCCGACATGGTGCGCACCACCGTCGCGTTCTGGTCTACCTGCATGGTCAACGGCGCGATGTCGCCGGTGACCGACACCAGTTGCCCGGCAAAGGCGAAGCTGACCTCCGGCCCTCCTGCCTCGCAGGCGATGGTCAGAGTGGCGGGTTCGCGGCCAGAAGGTGCGGCGGGGATCAGCCGTTCGGACTCCAACAGGATTGCCTCACTGGCTGGAGCCTCGCCGCCGGCAGTCCGGAACACGCGATCGTAGCAAGCAAGGCGTTCGCCATCATCGCCGATTCCGGCGCAAGCGGCGCCGGTGTCCTGGCCGATCGCACTCGCCAAGGGAGCGGCCGACACCAGGAATCCGAGCAAGACCGCCTTCAACATGACCATCCCCCGCGAAGTATGAACTCGGGGGTGACTATCAAGGGCAGCCGGCGCAATCGCAACCGCGCGGTCATACCCTTCGCTTGAGCCGCGCCAAGCCACCGACACCAGCCGATGGCTTGCGGGCCTACTCCTCGCGATAGACCTTCTCGCGCCGCTCGTGCGATTCCTGCGCCTCGAGGCTGAGCGTGGCGATCGGCCGCGCGTCGAGCCGTGCTATGCCGATGGGATCGCCGGTTTCCTCGCAATAGCCATAGGTGCCATCGTCGATCCGCTTCAGCGCCGCATCGATCTTGGCGATGAGCTTGCGCTGCCGGTCGCGGGTCCGCAGTTCCAGGGCACGATCGCTCTCGGAAGAGGCACGGTCTGCCATGTCGGCGTGGTTCTGGCTTTCTTCCTGGAGGTTCTCCAGCGTCTCACGGCTCTCACGAAGGATGTCTTCCTTCCACTGCTCGAGCTTCTGCCGGAAGTAGTCCCGCTGCCGCGGGTTCATGAACGGCTCGTCTTCGGTGGGTCGGTATTCAAGAACTTCTGCGCTCGACATTCCCTGACTCGATTCCATACGCCCCTGAGGACGGCCTGTATAATTGCCAAGGCGGCAGCGGGCAAGTCGCGAGCCTGGCTGTGATTAAATTGTGTACCGAGGCCCGGATGACCTCAGAAGGCGGGGTAGCGGCCTCGCTTGGCGAGCTCCACCCTGGCCCGCAACTCGATGTCGTCTAGCACCGCGTCCAGTCCCGGCTCGCTGCGCTGCCGCGCTTCGCCAATCACTGCCATCAGCAGGTCGAGCTTGCCCTCACTGACCTGACCCAGCAACAGGTCGGCCTTGAGGTCGTCGAGCGTGTCGAGCAGCGCCCTGCCCCGCCGCAGTTGGCGGCGCCTGCCCAGGCTCGGATCGCTTACTGACTGCAGGGCCAGCAGGGAGCCGATGTCCTGCGCCGGCGCCGAGGCGCCAGCGCCGGCGGCGTGGGCGGTCGGGGCGCCCGTGTCGACCTGAAAGGCCGGGGTGCTGCCGCTGCGCCCCGGTACCCGCGCCGTGCTGCTTCCAACCCTGTTGCTGTTCTCGATCCGCAAAAAGAATCAATCCTCTAACCCCTGCGGCAAAATCTGCCGGGAACTCTTAACAAGGACTTAATCGACCCGGCAATTTCTGCTGCCGGGCGCCAGAGAGAGATCAGGGTAGATTGGATTTCAAGGGCTTAGCGTTTTGGCACGATATTCGCAACAGTCAGCGCATCGAGGTGGATGCCGCATGGATAAACGGATTATGAACAAGCTTTCAGGGACCCCAAGACGGCTGCTGGCGCTGCTGGTGACCATCGCCCTGCTGCTGCCTGCGATGCCGGCACAGGCGGCGACGGCGCGCATCAAGGACATCGTCGACATCGAAGGCGTGCGCGAGAACCAGCTCGTCGGTTACGGTCTCGTCGTCGGCCTCGACGGCACCGGTGACAGCCTCAACAACTCGCCCTTTACCCGCCAGAGCCTCACCGCCATGCTCGAACGCCTCGGGGTCAACACCCGCGGTGAGAACATGCGGACCGCCAACGTGGCGGCCGTCATGGTGACCGCCAACCTGCCGCCCTTCGCCACCCAGGGCAGCCGCCTCGACGTCAACGTCGCGGCGCTCGGCGACGCCAACAGCCTGCAGGGCGGCACCCTGCTCGTGACGCCGCTGCTCGGCGCCGACGGCGAGGTCTATGCCATCGCCCAGGGTTCGGTCCTGATCAACGGCTTCGCGGTCGAGGGTGACGCCGCCTCCGTGATCTCCGGCGTCCCCACCACGGGCCGCATCTCGTCCGGCGGCCTGATCGAGCGCGAGATCGGGTTCGTACTGGGGGCTCAGCGCACATTGCGCCTGGCGCTGCGCAACCCCGACCTCACCACCGCCCGGCGCGTCGCCCTGTCGATCAACGACTTCATCGGCATCCCCTGCGCCACGCCGGAGGATCCCGCCACCATCCGCATCAACCTGCCGCGCCACTTCAACGGCAACATCGTCGACCTTCTGACCGACATCGAGCAGCTGGTGGTGGAGACCGACCAGCCGGCCAAGATCGTCATCGACGAGAACTCCGGCATCATCGTCATGGGGAAGGAAGTGCGCGTCTCTACCGTGGCCGTCGCCCAGTCGAACCTCACCGTCACCATCGCCGAAAGCCCCGAGGTGGTGCAGCCCAACCCGCTGAGCTTCGGCATGACCGCGGTCGAGCCACGAACCGACCTCACGGTTGCGACCACCGACAGCAACCTCGCGGTGGTCCCAGAATCGGTGACCCTGCAGCAGCTGGTGGATGGCCTCAACGCGCTTGGGATCAGCCCGCGCGACCTGATCGCCATCCTGCAGGCGATCAAGGCGACGGGTGCCCTGCAGGCCGAGATCGAGGTGCTCTGATGGAATTCCCCCTCGCCACCACCCGCCCCGGCTCCCCGCACCCGCATTCAGCCGTCCGCCAGCAGGCCGAGGAGCTTGAAGGGGTTTTCCTCAACACTCTGATGAAGGAGATGTTCGCCTCCATCGAAAGCGACAGCGACGCCTTCGGCGGCGGCTTCGCCGAGGAGACCTGGCGCGGCATGCAGGCGGAGCAGTTCGCCGCCGGTCTCGCCGAAGCCGGCGGTATTGGCCTCGCCGATGCCATTGTTGCCAATCTCCTCGCCGTCCAGGAGGCGGCGTCCCCTCAGAGCCAATTCAACTTCTCCAAGGGAGCCCCACGATGACGACCGCTGCCGAGCGCCTGACCGCCATTGACGACCTGCCGGCGCTTGAACTCTGCCAGCGCGCGGGCACGACGCTCGACGCGCTGGTCTCCATCATGAACGAGGAGACGACTCTGCTACGCGCCGGCCGAGTTCGAGACGCAGGTACGCTGTCGGCCGAAAAGACCCGGCTCGCGCAGGACTATGTCGGCCTCGCGCGCTCCATCCAGCGCCAGAGTACCCGCCTGCTGCGTGAAGCACCTCAGGAAGTCGAGCGCCTGCGCAGCGGCCATGAGCGGCTGGCGACGCAGATGGCGGAGAACCTCCGGGTCATCGCCACCGCACGCGACGTTACCGACGAAATCCTCAGCGATGTTGCGAGGACCGTCGGCCAGACCGCCCGCGCCAGGACCTACGGCGCCAGCGGCGAACTTCCGGCCAGCACCGGCACCTCCGCGCGGGGTATTGCGGTCAATCGTTCGCTTTAAGGAGACTTGGGACGTCTCTGAGGCCGGTACCGGAGCTGCTGGTGGGGAGACGGAGCGCCCTCCCGCCCGCGACCCGGCTTCAGCTGACGTCTTGACTTCTTCTGGCCCGCACCGCCGGCGCGTTCTTCTTCAGGTGAGCCCGGTTGTAGGCGATGGCGGCGCGGACCAAGTCTCGCAGAGCAACCTCGTCAATTGCGTCACCCTCGAAGATATCGACAGAACGGCGGGTATTGCCACGATCGTCGCCGTTGAAGAGGCCGTGAGGATCTTCAAGGCGCGCACCATGGGCGAAGGTTAACTTCACCTTACCCTTGTGCGCATTGCCGACCGCGACCAGCCCAGCGCAGGACCAAGTCGGGCTGCCCATCCACTTCCACTCTTCGATGATCGCCGGATCGGCTGCCAGCATGGCCTTGCGGACTCGCGCCAGCAGGTCACTGCGCCAGTCCGCCAGATCGTGGATGTACCGATCGATGCGCTCCGACGGGCTCATCAGACCCTCCTGCTCGGATTTCTGCCGAGATTCGCTCACAGCTTCTCCCCTGGCAACTCGCTGGCCTGCTTCACCCAGTCCGTGAACTGCGCTTCGTCCAACTCATCCTCCTCGTGGATGTGGAAATACCGCACCTGCTCGTATTTCGATTTGACTGTGGGCGCTGGTCGCAGGGACGCACCTTTGAAGAAGGTAACTTTTATGTACCGGTCGAAGCAGTGGAAGCTAAGGAACCAGAGCGAGTTTTTGACGCCGTAGAAGGGCGTGTTCCACTTCACCGCTTTTTCGACGCCAGGAACCGTCTGTGTGATCAGCGCATCGAGGCGGCGGCCGACCTCGTGCTTCCAGCCGGGCATGGCGGCAATATACTCCTGCACCGGTGCATCGCCGTCTCCCTTGGCAATTTGCGGATTGCCACCCGAAAGCAGCACCGGTTCCTTTGCCTGTTCCGATGCTGGTGCCTGCTTCTTCGCTGCCTTGGCCATGGCCTCACGTCCCTTCGCTGGCGCGTCGTCCACCGCGCCACTTCGAGAGGTAGGGCAGAATGAACATGTAGACACCGGTGAACATCAGCAGGAAAAGCGGGGGCAGCGGCAGATAGAAGAGCCAACTGTCCTCACGCTGCCCCGTCGCCGCGGCAAAACTAGCCACGATAACTGTTGCCACCAGGATCATTCCCAGCCAGCGGTGACCCTGTCTGATCCACTTGTTCCATGCCATCTCAACTTCCTCTGTGATCGAAAGGTTTTCGCACCGATCGCTCGTCCTACTCGAGGCGCGCCACAACCTGCTCCAGCTTGGCGAGAAATTCCTGCCAGCCCGACCTTGCACCACCATAAGCCTGCTTCTGGTTTGGCCCGAAGCCCGTTTGCTCCATGCGCAACTGGGTTCCCTTGTCCGTGGGAGTCAGCGTGAAGGTCACGACGCTTCTGAGATCGAAGGCCGCCTCCTCGTGCGGATGATCCCATGTGTAAGAGAGGGTCTTGTTCGGCTCCAGGGTGAGGATTTTACAGTCCACGCCGCCCCAGTCGCCGCTGAGCCGGAAGCTGTGCCCCACGACCGGCTTGAAATCATTCTTCATCAGCCATTCCGCGATCAGGTGCGGCTGGGTGAGCGCCCGCCAGAGCTTTTCCGGCGGATGCGGAATCTCACGCTCAACCACGACGGAGCGCTTTTCGCTCGATGATTCGTTCATTGGTCCATCCTTTTCAGCAGGTCCTCGAGGTCGTCAAAGCGACTTTCCCAGAACCCGGCCATCTCCCTCGTCCAGTCGAGCATTGGGGCCAATGCCCGCGGCTGCGCGATGTAGTGGGTGTGACGGCCGGCGGAGCGGTCGCGCACCAGCCCGGCTTGTTTCAGCACCCCCAAATGCCTCGAAACCACCGGCTGCGAGACCCCTGCCTGCGCCGTCAGGGCCCCAACGGTTTTCTCGCCCTCCCGGCACAGCCTCTCAAATATGCCCCGTCGCGTCGGATCGGCGAGCGCCCGGAACAGGACTTCGTGGACTTGCGACATCTATTAACCCATACCCGTCTGGCTATAGGTCTATGTATAGTCGCCCAGCTATGGGTCGTCAAGCGCGGCAGTGGAGCATGACGATATTGATTAACATTGCACCAATGGCGGCAAAGCTCTTGCAGCCCGACCGGGCTTAAGCTCGCGTTGTGAGTACCCAAAGGGTCAGGACGTCATGAGCACCAGGATCGGGCTGGAGCCGATCATCACGATCAACACCGGCATCTCGGACTACCGCCCGCGGGCCGCGCCGAGACTGCCGACGCCTGCGAAGCCTCAAGCCGACGGTGCGGATGCAGCTGCGGGCTTCGATGCCGCGCCAGGCTTGGCAGCGTCGGAGCCGCCGCCACTGCCCGATCCTGCAGCGCCTGTGACGGCCTTTGCCGCTGCCCTGCTCTCCGGCGCTGAGCCTCCCCACCAGGTCTCAGTGCAGGAGGCAATCATGCGCAGCGGCACCGACTGGGTTCCGCCCCCGTCCGGCTACCGGCTTGCCGACAGGAAGATCTAGGGCTCATCAGCCAGAAGGGCGCCCCCTGCTCCGGGCCAGCCGGCAAAGGCGCCTGTGGTACTCGCGCGTCGGTCGCATCCGTAGATTGCAGAGCGCACACCATTGCTTAAGCCTGTCGCCAGCCAGCGGTTTTCGCGACAGCTTCCAGCATCGAATTAACGCTTCTTTACGATTCGGAACCGATAGTCGGCCATCGTCTCAGGAGAGGCGCCAGACTTAGATCGGAACCCCAGAAAGGGAACTCAACATGGCCGATATCAACCTCACAAAGGCGGTTCGCTCGAACCTCCTCAGCCTTCAGTCCACCGCAGCGCAGATGGCAAAGACGCAGGAGCGTCTGGCTACCGGCCTGAAGGTGAACTCGGCTCTCGACAATCCCTCCAACTTCTTCACCGCCTCGGCCCTCAACAGCCGCGCTTCCGACATGGGCAACCTCCTGGACTCCATGTCCTCGGGTATCTCGACCATCCAGGCAGCAGACAACGGCCTGAAGTCGATCACCAAGACGGTGGAATCGATGCAGTCGACCCTGCGTCAGGCCCGCCAGGACAAGTCGTTCAAGACTGAATCCTACACCATCGCCCTCGGTGAGGGTGCCGCTGTCGATGGCAACGAAGCCATCTCCTTCAGCGGTGGCGCCGTAGGTACCACGCCGGTCTCGGTCAACCTGACCGAAAACACTGCGGAAGCGGCCACCACGGCGTCCACGGCCACCGGGCTCACCGGTGCGACCACGCTGGCGACAGCTGGCCTCGCCGACGGCGAGACGGTCATCATCGGCGACGGCACGGACACCGTGACTTACACAGTCGGTACTGCCGCCACCGAAGATCTCGACGACCTCATCTCCGCAATCAACGCCGATGCGGACGTGGACGTCACCGCCAGCATCAACGACGACGGGCAGCTCGTGCTGACCGCCGACGACAACGAAACGGCCATCACTGTCGCCGGTACCGGCGCTATTGCCGGCGTTGCGGCGCAGGCGGTTCCGACGGCCGTCAACACCGCCAAGACGGTCGACTCGCTGGTCAGCGAGATCAACGCCAACACCTCGCTGGAAGGCAAGATCCGCGCTTCCAACGACGGCGGCCAGCTCCGCATCGAGAACCTCTCGACCACCGAGCTGACCGTGACCGGCGTTGCCGCCGATGGCACCATCGACGGCGAGGCCGGCACTGACGAGATCGGTGGCAACACCGTCCGCAAGGCGCTGGTCGAGCAGTTCAACGACCTGCGCGACCAGCTCGACAAGTTCGCCGACGATGCCTCCTTCAACGGCATAAACCTGCTGCGCGGCGACAAGCTGACCCTGACCTTCAACGAGACCGGGACCTCGACCATCGAGATCCAGGCGAAGGACGCGGACGGCGAAGAAACTTCGATCAACAATGCCTCGCTTGGCATCACCGGCGCCGTCGATGCCGACTTCGACAGCGACACCACGCTGGATGCCAGGCTGAACACGTTGGGCGACGCTCTCGGTACGCTGCGTTCGCATTCTTCGAGCTTCGGTTCCAACCTCTCGATCGTCGAGAACCGGACCGACTTCACGAAGAGCATGATCAACACCCTCGAGACCGGTGCGGCGAACCTCACGCTTGCCGACACCAACGAAGAGGCGGCCAACCTGCTCGCTCTGCAGACCCGCCAGCAGCTGTCCTCGACCGCTCTGTCGATGGCCAGCCAGGCCGACCAGGCCGTGCTGCGTCTGTTCTAAGACGAGCGGCCACAGTGAATGCGGGAGGCGGGCTTCGGCCCGCCTTCTTGCGTTTGGTTGCCCCCTGCTTTTCTCACACCGGGCCTCTCCGGCGGAGACCGGGGACCGGCTGAAGGCGTCTCCGCCCGTAGCGTATTCAAGACCCAGAAGGATACCGACCTGCGCCGGTAAGTACCGTGGAGTGTGAAGAGCGCGGCGTCCACCACTCGGTGAATGGTAGCGATTTCTGCACCGAACGGGTGCATAATGGGAGCTACCGCCACATCAAGAGATGCCGCCATGTCATTGAAGGTCGAACTGAAACCCGGCGAGAAGCTGATCATCGGCAACTGTGTCGTAACCAATGCCGAGCAGCGGACCAGGCTTTATATCGACGGCAAGGCGCCGATCCTGCGCGAGAAGGACATCCTGACCCCCGAGACGGCCAACAGCCCCGCCAGGCGGATCTATTTCGCTGTGCAGCTGATGTATATCGACGAAGACGTGGAGCGGCTGCGGACCAGCTATTTCGAGCTGATCAACGACATCGTCAAAGCGGCACCATCGACGATCCACATTGTCGACGAAATCAATAACGAGATATTAACCGGGCAATTGTACAAGGCATTGAAGGCTGCAAAGAAGCTCATACAGTACGAACAGGAACTCCTCGCCAATGCAAAATAGTGCAGCGCTCGCTTACCAGCAGGTGGGCAAGCAGACGGTCAGCCCGCGCGTCCTCGAAGCCAATCTCCTGTCCCGCGCCGCCACCCAGCTGCAGATCGTACGAGACGACTGGGACAACAAGAGCGGCGAACTCTCCGCCGCCCTCCTGTTCAACCGCAAGCTATGGAACGTCTTCGTCACCTCGGTGACCGGCGAGGGAAGCCAACTGCCCAGGGCGCTGCGGGAGAACATCGCCAATCTCGGCATCTTCGTGATGAAGCAGACGCTCTCCGCTCAGCAGCGGCCGGAAGCGCAGAAGCTCGACTCGCTCATCAACATCAACCGCGAACTGGCCGCGGGCCTGCGCGCCGGACCTGCCGACGAGTAGCAGTTCGGCCCCACTATCCGTCGTCACATCGAGCAATTACCTCCGCCGTCATTGCCCGGCTTGGTCCGGGCAACTCGGTCCGGCCGCGATGGCCAAGGTCCCATGCGTGGAGTTGCTGGATCAGCCCGCGTGAAGCGCGTGATGAAGGCCGAGTGGCTGAGCCCGGTCAGAACGCCGTCGGGAGGCGACGCCCTGCCCTACAGGTAGTTCACCAGCGACATCTGGGCGATCATGGAGGTCGTCTGGTAGCTGGCTTCGAGCCGCGTCTTGAGGGCGAGGATCTCCATCGCCACCTCCTCGCTGTTGACGCCTTCGAGATCGCCCAGCATGTCCTCGAGCTGGGCCTTCTGCGCCGTGTGGCGCTCGCCGATGTTGCCCATCGTCGCTTGGGCGAGACCAAGTTCGACGGCAATCACCTCCAGCGAGCCCGGCTCGTTGTTGTGACCCTCGTTGAGGCGGGCGAGGTTGCGCAGCGCCATGGCATCGAAGCGCTGCGGCGCCGTTTCGTCAGAGTTGCCGTAGCTGGTGGTAGACATGGCCGCGAGCGTCCGCACCAGTTCCAGCATGCCGTTCTCGTTGGCCTGCACACCGTAGTTGACGTTCACACCGTCATCGACCTGGGCTCGCACGGTGCCGCGGGCCGAACCGGCGGCCTGCGCCGCCGCAACCTCGAGCCCGCCACGCAGCGCCGCCTCGAAATTTGCGGCGGTCTCGGCGTCGGTGGCGCCGACCACGAACTCGCCGGGACCGGCGACGGCACCGGGCGCCACCCGCAGGCTGACGTTGCGCGTGCCGCCACCCGGCAGGTCGAGGTTGACGGTGAATGCCTCTCCGGCGGCCGGCGCTGCGGGAGCGCCGGAAAAGGCGACGGAGAGGCTCTCGGGGCTGGTGCCGGCGAGCGCCGCAGTCGCGCCGGTCAGCGCCCCCTGAAAGCCGGCGATGCGGAAGCCATAACCATCGGCGACCGGAGCCGCCTCGGCGACCGTCGTGGTCGCCGTGGCCGTGTTCGTGCCGAGCGCCAGCCGCCCGAGATCCGCCGCCTTGATCCCCTGCGTGCCGCCCTTGTACCAGAACACAGTATCACTGGACGTCGCCGCCTTCAGCGCCGTGGCCTCGGCGAAGGAGGGGTCGCCGTCGACCCGCAGCACCGGTTCCCCCTGGCCGTTGAAGAAGTTCTCAGCGGCCGCAAAGGTCGAGGCGGCCGCCAGCGACGTCTGCCCGAGCCGGGTCAGCGAAGCCTCGAGGGCAGCCGCGAAATTTGCAGCACTGGCCTCGGGCGAGGCGGCGGCGGCATAGGTGCCGGCGGTGAGATTGAGGCCGGCGACGGTGCCGGTAATCTCGACATCGGTGAGAGGGCTGTCGCCGGTGAGGATCAGCTTGCCGGCGTCGACGCCGGTGCCGACGCTCGCGGTGACACCCATGGTGCCGGTGCTGTTGATCAGCGCCGCGATGGCGGTTGCATCGTCGCCGATGCCGATGGAGAAGCTCTGGCCGTTGACCACCAGCGGCCCCGCCGCCGTCGCCACCGATGCCGCGCTGGCCATGGTGCTGCCCGGCCCGCTCACCGAGAAACTGCTCGGACCACCTTCGCCTTCGGTGGCAGAGAGACGCACAATCTCTTCGGTGCCGTCCGGCATGGTGAGGCTGATCTCGACACTCTGGCCCGCCGCCGGCACGCCGGTGAATTGCACCGTAAGGCCAGCCGGATCACCCGCCGGCCCGCTGAGGGCGACGCCCGCGGCAGTGCTGCGCAGAGCGGCCAGCTTGAAGCCGAACGGATGCGTTCCATCCTCGGCGAGGCTGACGGTATCGGTCACGATGGCGAGGTCCAGCCGGCCGAGGCCATCGGTCCCGCGGTCAGCCAGTGTCCGCTCCTCCAGCACCGTCTTGAAGCCGGCCCGGCCGGAACCGCCGTCGAGGATGGTCTGCAGCTCCGCCACCGGCATCTGGTCGGTGGTGCTGCCGCCGAACAGGTAACGACCGTCGAGGCTGGTGTTGAGCAGGTTCAGCACCTCGTCCAGCCGCGCCTTCGACAGCTCCGGCGCCGTCGCGAGATTGATGCCGCTGGAGCCGTAGCCACCCGGCGTCACCAGGCCGCGCTGGTCGGATTCGATGGAATCCAGCCGGCTCATGGTGCTGCCGAGCACGTCGAGCCGCAGGTTGACGCTGCTGATGGAGTTGCCGAAGCTCTCGAGCTTGTTCAGCCGCGTGCGCATGCTGAGATCGAAGAAGCGGTCGGTGCCCAACTCGGACAGGCTGGACGCCTTCTTGCCGGTCGCCAGCTGCAGCTGCAGCTGATCGAAACGGGCCTTCATGCCGGTGATGTTCTTGATGCTGTTTTGCAGCGGAAACATGGATTTGCCGACGATTGCCATCTTCCTGCTCCTAGACCCGCATCAACATGTCGAGCAGTTCCTGTACGATCGAGACCACCCGCGCGTTCGCGGCGAACGCATTCTGCAATTCCATCAGCCGCGCCATCTCCTCGTCGACGTCGACGCCATACTCGGCGTCCATGCGCTGGGTGACAGTCTCCATCTTCAGCGTCTGCGTCTCGTGCGCACCCTGCGCCGCCGCAGCGACGCTGCCCTGGTAGTTGATTGTCTGAGTGATGAGGTCGCTCACCGTGCCGGAGAGGCGGAAAGAGGCGCCGCCGCTGGTGCTCTTCTTGCCGGCAACGAAGCGCATGTTCTGCAACTGCTCGACGAGGAACTCCGCGCGGTCGGCTTCACCGAGCGACCCTTCCGGTCGGAACTTCACCATCAGCGCGCTGTCGGCGAGCACCGCAGGGTTGACCTGGATGCGGGCGGCGAAGCCGCGCTTCTGGCTGATGCCCTCAAGGGCGCCGGTATAGGGGGAGCCGTTGTCGAGAAAGAGTGGCAGGGCCAGCGTGCCGTCTTGCGTGGCGGTGGCGGTGGCGCGGCCAACGAGCCCCTTCACGTCGCTGGTGTTGGCGGCGCCGTCATCGACAAAGCGGAGGGTCGTGCCGGCCGGATTGCTAACCGTGAAGGCGCCACCCAGCACTGCCTGCAGGGCCATCGCGCTCGCCGCCGGATCGGAAAGGTCGGCCCCCACCACCCGCACGCCATTGGCATCGGTGTAATCGACGGTCTCGGTGGTGTTCACCACCCGCAGCGAGCGGCTGATGCCGCCGGCGATGTAATCGAGCGTGAAATCGTCGCCGCGGCTGCCGAGTGTGGCGAGGTCGATTTCGAAACCGGCCGCGGCGCCGACTGTGACCTCGGCTGACGGTACCTTCACACTCGACATGGCCAGCGCCAGGCCGGCGGCGATTTCGTCGAGCTGGTCCTGCGCCTCTACCAGGGTCTTGTCGCGCAGTTCGATCAGACCGGCAAGTTCGCCGGACCGCAGCATGTTCTGCTGGACGACGTCGATCACGACGCCTGCGGACGTCCACAGCTTCAGGGTGCCAACACCGTTCTCGCTGCTGTCGCCGGAGAATTGCGAGGTCGCGGAGATCGTGCCGACCCCCTCAAACTCGAGTTTCGAGGCGCGCACATCCAGCAGACCGACGCCGGAGCGGGTCATCAGCGCCACGGTGCCGTCGTTGCGGTAGCTGACGCGGACATCGAGGACCTGCGCCACCTCCGAGACCAGCCGGTCGCGCTGGTCGAGAAGGCTGGTGCGGGAGTTGAGGTCGATGCTGGAGTCGCTGAGGCTGAGGTTGAGTTTCTCCAGCGACGACAGCACCTGGTTGAGATCGGAGACGCTGCTGGCGATCTTGCCCTCGGTCTCGAGTCGCAGCGTCTGCACCTCGTCGCTGAGATTGTTGAGGGTGACGGCCATCGACTGCGCCTCCGACACCGCCTGGGCTCGGGCCGCATAGCTGTCGGGGCTGGTGGCGATGGCATCGAGGGCGCTCTGGAAAGAGCTGAAGGCGGTATCGAGGGATCCAGCCTGTCCCGGCATACCGAAGGCAGTCTGCAAGCGATCGAGGAAGCTGGTGCGGACCGCGGTGAAGCCGCTCTCGGAAAGGGTCTGGGTGTAGTAGTGTTGCAGGCGCTCGTCGAAGGCTCGAGTGATGGCCCCGTCGCGCACATAGCTGGAATTCGCACCCAGCGTGTCGATGACCGTAAGCGACTGCCTGTGATAGCCGGGAACGCCAGCATTGGCGACGTTGCGCGACAGCAGGTCGAGCCCCTTCTGCCCCACCGTCATTCCTGAAAGCGCATTGCTGAGCGCCATCGACAGGCCCATGCCCGAAACTCCCTTCAGCAGTGCCCGGCGCGATCAGCCGCGCCGGGGCAGGTTCACCGTCCTAGCGCACCATGTTCAGGGCTTCCTGCAGCATCTCGTCGGCGCTGGAGACGATGCGGGTCCCTGCAGCATAAGCCTGCTGCGTTATGATCAGCTTGGTGAACTCCTCCGAGATGTCGGTATTGGAGGCCTCGAGCGAAGCACCGATGATGCCACCATCGTTGTCGAGGATCGGCTCACCCGACTCGGAAGTGGCGGCAAACACGCCGCCATCCATACGTTTTAGCTGGTTGGCGGCGTTGAAGTTCGCCGTCACCACCTGGGCGACTTCGAGTTGCTGGCCGTTGTTGTAGGAGACAACTACGCGGCCGTTGTTGTTGACAGCCACCGAGACGAATTCGCCCGCGGCATAGCCATTCTGGTTGAGCGCCGTGACTTCCGCGGTGCCGTTGGAGTCGGCGAACTGGGTCAGCCCGTTCGCGCCGTGGTTGAGTGTGACGGTGCCGAGAGTCACGCCGTTGACCTCGAGGTCCTCCAGCACGGTCTGGCGAATTGCCGGTGTCGGGCGCCCAGACGAATCGAAGACGAAGTCGCCGCCATAGCGGGTCCACATCGTTTCGGCGTCCTCGGCAGCCCCGTTGGTCATCACGAACAAGTTCCAGACATCGGCGCCGTCGCTGGCAGCACTGCTAACCTTGGCCCAGCGCATCTGTACGTTGGCCGAGGCGCCACTCTCGGAATAGGCTGTGATGGCACCGCCTGCCACGGACTGGTCGACGAAGGCCGCACTGTCGGCCGCGGAGACGGTGGTGGCGCGAGGATCAGCGGTTACCGCCGAGGTCGGGAAGCCGAGACCGGTGTCCGACGCGGTCACCGTGAGCGAGTTGGCACCGGCGTCATTAAGGTCGATCTCAACCTGGTTCGCGGCGTTGAGTCCGACCGTAGCGGTGCCGGCTCCGGCAGTCGCCTGGAACTTCGTCTGCAGTTCCGCTAGCGCCGCCGAAAGCGTGGCGGTCACGTCGATTTCGTCGGGGTTGGCTGTCGGCCCGTTAACGAATGTGAAAGTGGTACTGGTGCCACCGACCGCCAGGGTCAGCGTTTCGCCAACCGGCATTACCGAGCTCGCCAGGGCGCCGCCGTCGACGGTAGCCCTGCCGCGCATCATCGCCGGCTCGAGAGCTGGCGCATTTACGAAGGAGTCGGTCCTGAGCAGTTCGTCACCGACAGTCTGAGACTCCTGGTAGGCGGCAGTCTTCGGGAACAATGGCAGGTTGAGCTGGTAGGTGACGCGGCTGGTCGGCGACGCAGGCATGAAGGTATTCGAGACGCGGAGCGGCTCCGGTACCGAGCCCGAGATGTTCTGCGTGACCGGGTCGATCGGAAGGCCTTTGAGGTAGTACCCTGCCCCGTTGACGAGATAGCCGCTCTTGTCGAGGTCGAAGTCCCCGCGCCGGGTGTAGTAGTCGGCGCCGGCAAAGACGGCGGAGCCGTCGACCTGGCCGATGCTCGGCTCGACCACGAAGAAGCCGTTGCCGTTGATCGCCATGTTGGTTTCAGTGGCGACGCTCTTCACGTCGCCCTGCACCGAATTCGTGGATCGCGATTGCGCCAGGACCGAACCCGCAGTCTGACGGGACTGCGGTGCATCCGGGATCATGTCCAGGAAGTCTGTGTCGATCCGCTTGAAGCCGGCGGTCTGCGAATTTGCGATGTTGCCGGAAATGTTCTCCAGCGCGAAGGCCTGGGCCCTGAGGCCGCTAACCGCGTTCGAGAGTGCGCCATAAATACCCATCTGAGACTCCGTAACCCCCATTGCAGCGTCTGCACGCCAATCTGGCTTGGACAATGCAAGCGCAGTGCCAAAGCCTTAAGTCGCTGTCTATGAAGAGCTTCGGAGAGCGGCGCTGCCGGAATGTGCCGTCAATGCGGCAGAAGAATCCGGGTTGGGCGGCAGAAATTGCCGGCACTGCAGGCTCTCGCCACGGGCCTCGCTTGTGCCTCTGGGGTGCATCGTCTAAAGGCTTCTGTCGAAACGGAAAGCTGGCAGATGCTATTCGAGACACCGGCGGACTTCACCAAGGCGCCGCGCCACGCGGTGACGGTTTTTGGCATGGCCGGCGTCGGCAAGACGCGGCTGGCGGCATTGCTGCGCAAGGACCACTGGTTCCACTACTCCGTGGACTACCGCATCGGCACCCGGCACATGGGCGAATTCATCGTCGACAACTTCAAGGCCGAGGCCATGAAGGTGCCGTTCCTGCGCGACCTGCTGCGTTCGGATTCCATAAAGATCGAATCCAACATCACCTTCTCCAATCTCGAGCCGCTCTCGACCTATCTGGGGCGACCCGGCGACACCGCGAAGGGCGGGCTGGCCCTCGATGAATACCAGCGGCGCCAGGAGCAGCATCGCGTGGCTGAATGCGCCGCCGTACAGGAGGTGCCGCGCTTTATCGACCGCGCTCACGACCTCTATGGCTACAACGACTTCATCGCCGATACCGGCGGCTCGCTAATCGAAGTAGTCGACCACGACGACCCTGAGGATCCCATCATCCGTCCCCTCGTCGAACGGACAGCCCTTCTCTATATACGGGGCACCGAGGCGGACGCCGCCGAACTCGTTCGCCGTTTCCAGGAACACCCCAAGCCGATGTACTACCAGCCTGACTTCCTGGTGAAGAAATGGGCGGAGTTCAAGCAGCTAAACGATGTGAAGCGGGACGCAGACGTGGATCCCGACGCCTTCGGTGCCTGGGGGTTCAAGGCGCTGCTGCATGACCGCCTGCCCCGCTATCAGGCGCTAGCGGACAATTTCGGCTATACCATTGAAGCTTCGGATCTGGCCCAGATCTCGAGCGGCGAGGAGTTCATCGAACTGATGGGACAGGCGATCAGGAAACGCGGTCGAATGTGATGCCCGCAGCACCGGCCGTACTCCGGCCGCTGCTGCACGTATCCAGCCGGCAATGAGCCGACTTCCGTCCCCGCTCCATCCGAAAGCAGACCCCGATGCCGATCAGAATTCCCGATAACCTCCCGGCCCGCCGGACCCTCGAGGAAGAGGGCGTCGCCGTCATGGACTCGTCCCGTGCAGCGCGTCAGGATATCCGGCCGCTGCAGATCGGGCTCCTCAACCTGATGCCGAACAAGGAGCGAACCGAGACCCAGTTCACGCGGCTGATCGGTTCGACGCCGCTGCAGGTGGACCTGACCCTGGTGCGGATTACCGACCACCAGTCGCGGAATACCCCCGAAGACTACCTGCGCAGCTTCTACTCCACCTGGGGAGACGTCCGCGAGCGCAGGTTCGACGGCTTCATCGTAACCGGCGCACCGATAGCGCAGCTGCCCTTCGAGGAGGTGAAGTACTGGTCGGAGATGGTCGAGATCATGAATTGGACGCAGACCAACGTTCACCACACAATGTTCATCTGCTGGGGAGCGCAGGCTGCCCTCCACCACTTCCACGGGGTACGCCGCGTGCGCCTGCCGCAGAAGGCCTTCGGCGTCTACCGGCATCGCGTGCTCAACACCCGTTCGCCATTCCTGCGCGGCTTCTCCGACGACCTTGCGGTACCGGTGTCGCGCTACAACGACATCGATCGCAGCTCGCTGGACGATGAGCTGGAAATCCTCATCGACAACGAGGAGATCGGCATCTGCATGCTGGGCGACCGGCGGTTGCGGGCCATCTATATGCTGAACCACCTCGAATACGACAACCGCTCGCTGGTCGACGAATATGAGCGCGACCGCGCCGCCGGCCTGCAGCCGAGCTTGCCGATCGACCTCTTCCCCAACGACGACCCGACGGCGGAGCCGGAGAACCGCTGGCGCAGCCACGGCCACCTGCTGTTCCAGAACTGGATCAACGAGATCTACCAGACGACGCCGTTCGACCTCGAGGAGATCGGGCGCCAGATCTGAGGGCGCGGCGATCTTAGGCAGGAGCGACCAAGGCGGCTGGAACTGCCGGCGAAAGGTCCTACATTGGTCCGGTCACCCGAGGAGCGCCCTTGCCCAAGCCGCCGACGACCTTCACCGACGAGATCGGCATTGCACTTGGTAACCTCGCCGATGCCGCCACCGGTACCTTCACGCCTACGATCAGGCTCGGGGTAACCGGGCTCAGCCGTGCCGGCAAGACGGTATTCATCACCGCCCTCATCCATAACCTTCTGACCGGCGGGCGCCTCCCCGGCTTCACCCCGCTGAGCCAAGGCCGCTTTATCGGTGCTCGGCTGGCGGAGTCGCCGGATGCCGGCGTGCCGCGCTTCGCCTATGAACAGCATCTCGAGGCGCTGACCGGAGCAGCGCCGCACTGGGCCGAAAGCACCAGCCGCATCAGTCAGCTACGGCTCGAACTGCGCTACCAGTCAGGCAGCATGCTCGCCGGGATGCTGGGCATTTCGACGCTCAACCTCGACATTGTCGATTATCCCGGCGAGTGGCTGCTCGACCTGCCGTTGCTAACCCTCAGCTATGCGGAATGGAGCGCCCAGGCGCTGGAACGGGCCGGACGTCCGCATTCGGAGCGCGAGGCGGCGCCCTTCCTCACCGCCCTGGCCGCGGCCGATCCGCTGCAGGACGCTTCCGACACTGCCGCCGAGGCGCTGGCCGAGGCCTTCACCGCCTATCTGCGGGCGAGCCGCGAGGACGGGCGGTCGCTCTCGACCCTGCCGCCCGGCCGCTTTCTGATGCCCGGTGACCTGGCCGGCTCCCCGGCACTGACTTTCGCGCCACTGCCGCCGCAGAACGGCCGAGTTCGCTCCGGCAGCCTCTATGCGATGCTCGAGCGCCGCTACGAGGCCTACAAGCAGATCGTCGTCCGCCCCTTCTTCCGCGACCACTTTGCCCGCCTCGACCGGCAGGTCGTGCTGGTCGACGCCCTGCGGGCGCTGAATGCCGGGCCGGCCGCGGTCGCCGATCTCGAGACGGCGCTGACCGACATCCTCGCCTGTTTCCGCCAGGGGGACGCCAACCCGTTCGTTCGGCTGATCGCGCGCCGCATCGACCGCATCCTTTTCGCCGCAACCAAGGCCGATCACCTGCACCACACCAGCCATGATCGCCTGCAGGCGATCATGCTGCGGCTGGTGGCGCAGTCGGCGCGCCGGGCGAAGTACGCCGGCGCCGAGACGCGCTCGCTGGCGCTAGCGGCCATCCGCGCCACCCGCGAGGGCAAGATCGAGGAGGCCGGCGAGGAGCTCGAGGTGATCATCGGCACGCCGCAGCAGGGCGAACGTCTCGACGGCACGACCTATGACGGCAACACCGAAATTGCGTTGTTTCCCGGCGATTTGCCCGAGGATCCGGAATCGGCGCTCGAGGCGGAGCGGCCGATCGCGCTGAATTTCCTCCGCTTCGCTCCCCCCCAACGGCTGGAGCGCAACGCCGAGGGGGACGTGGTGCTGCCCCACATCCGCTTCGACCGGGCTCTGGACTACCTGATCGGGGACAGGATGAAATGAAGCGCCCCGTCGCCCGACCCGTCCCCCCCGATCCGGTTAGCAACAGTCGACTGCGCCAGCCCCGCGCCTACGCGCCGGACGTCGCCGCCGGCGTCGCGGACAGCATCGAGCCGCTGGTCGAGAACGAGGAAGCGGCAGAGGTGGCGGCGCCGCCGCGGTTCCTCGGCCGGCTCGGAAAGCTGGCTTGGGGCGCCGGCGCCATCCTCGTCTCGCTCGCCCTCGGGCTCGCCGCCGAACGGCTCCTGCAGGAGCTGTTCATGGCCCATCCGTGGCTCGGCTGGGCCGGAGCCCTGGTCCTGGCAGTGTTGCTGCTGGCACTGGCAGTGCTGGGGGTGCGGGAGGTGCTGGCGCTGCGGCGGCTGCGCAATCTTGATCGCCTGCGGCGGCGCGCGGCCGAGATCCTGGTGCACGACCGCAGCGAGGCGGCCCGCGGGGTGCTCGGGGAACTTGATGCCATCTACGCCGCCAGGCCCGACCTCGCCCGTGCCCGCACGGGGCTGGCAACCGATGTGGGTGGCCTGTTCGACGGCAGTGAGATCATCCATGCCGCGGAGCGCCGGCTGATGGCCCCGCTCGACGCCCGTGCGCGGACGCTGACAGCCGCCTCGGCCCGCCGCGTCGCGCTGGTCACCGCCGTCTCGCCCCGAGCGCTGATCGACATCGCCTTCGTCATCTTCGAGAGCGTGCGTCTCGGCGGCGACATCGCCCGCCTTTATGGCGCCCGTCCCGGCCTCTTCGGAAGCTGGCGGCTTTTCGGCTCCATCCTCGCCCACCTCGCCGTCACCGGCGGGCTGGTACTCACCGATGGCGTCATGGAGCAGCTGGTGGGACAGGGCCTCGCGACGAAGCTCTCGGCCCGGCTCGGCGAGGGAGTGGTCAACGGACTGATGACGGTGCGGGTGGGCATCGCCGCCATGCGCGTGGTACGCCCCCTGCCCTTCGCCGCCATACCGCAGCCAACAGTACGGGATTTCATCCCCGACCTGGCCAGCGTCCTGCAGAAGGAGGCACCCTCGCCCTGAGGTGCCGACTGGCCGCTCAGGCCGCGGCTTCGTCCTTCGCCGCGCTTGGAGCCAGCGTCACCTCGAGCCCGTCGAGCTCGTCGCTGAGAAGGATCTGGCAGCTGAGGCGCGAGGTCGGCTTCTTGTCGAGCGTGGAATAGAGAAGGTCTTCCTCGTCCTCGCTCGGCAGCGGCAGCCGCCCTAGCCAGGCTTCGGCAACATAGACGTGGCAGGTGGCGCAGGAGCAGGCGCCGCCGCACTCGGCTTTGACGTTGAGGCCCCAGTCGCGGATGACTTCCATGACCCGCCAGCCCTCGAGCCCTTCAAGCTCGTGCTCGGCACCTTGCTGGTCGGTGACGCGGATCCTCATCAGGCAACCCCAAGCTTCTTCTGCAGCTTGGTGGAGGAGGTGGTGTACTGGAACACGATGCGCTCGTCCGGCGACACGATCCGTTTGGCCGCCTGCGCCATCAGGGCCGCCTCATGAAAGCCGGACAGGATGAGCTTCAGCTTGCCCGGATAGGCGTTGATGTCACCGATGGCGAAGATGCCGGGCACCGAGGACTGAAACTTTTCGGTGTCGACGGCAATCAGGTTGTCGTTGAGTTCGAGGCCCCAGTCGGCGACCGGACCCAGTTTCATGGTGAGCCCGAAGAAGGGCAGCAGGCGCGTCGCCGGAATTTCCATATCGCCGGCATCGGTCGTGAAGTGGATGCGGCTGAGCTGTCCGTCCTCGCCGTCGATGCTCGCCATCTGCCCGATGACCAGAGAAATCTTGCCGTCCCCGACCATCGCCTTCATCTTGTTGACGGAATCCGGCGCTGCCCGGAACGCATCGCGCCGGTGCACCAGCGTCAGCGAGCGCGCGATCGGCTGCAGGTTGAGCGTCCAGTCCAGCGCCGAGTCGCCGCCGCCGACGATGACGACATCCTGATCGCGGAAGTCGTCCATCCGGCGCACCGCGTAGAACACCGACTTGCCCTCATAGGCATCGATGCCCTCGACCGGCGGCCGCTTCGCCTGGAAGGAGCCACCCCCCGCAGCAATCACCACCACCTTGGTGCGAAAGACCTCCTCGGCGTCCGTAGTCAGTCGGAACGTGCCGTCCTCCAGCCTTTCGAGACCGACCACCATGCGGCTGAAATGGAACTGCGGACCGAAAGGCGCGATCTGCTGCAGCAGGTTATCAGTCAGCCCCTGCCCCGTGATGACCGGAAAGCCTGGGATGTCGTATATCGGCTTCTCCGGATAAAGCTCGGCGCACTGGCCGCCCGGACGGTCGAGGATATCGACGACATGGCACTTGAGATCGAGTAGCCCGAGCTCGAAGACCGCGAACAGCCCGACGGGGCCTCCGCCGATCACGACGACATCGGTGACGATTTCTTCTTGAGACATGGACTTCTCGTATGGCTGAAGGCCGGCTCCGACCTTCCGGTTGATCTCGTGCCGTCCCGCGCCTACGGAACCGCCCAATCGTCGCTGGCCTTGCCAGATAAGGAGAATCTGGCGCGGGAGTGACCTAATGGTGGTGGCGGTCCTACACTATTGCGCCCTTCGCAGAAACGGCCGTGTGCCCACTGGCACTTCGCTCGTCCCCACCGGCTGATAGAAGATGTTGACCGCCGCCAGCGAGCCGCTCTCCAGCGCCTTCCGGGTCGGCTGGTGCATGACGACGAAAGCCTTGATGCCGCAGCGGCGCATCAGCGGGATCTGGTCGGCCAGCACGTCCCCGACTGCCCGCAATTCCCCGGCAAAGCCGTAGCGTTCGGTAATCAGGCGGGCACTGGTATAGCCGCGCCCGTCGGTGAAGGCGGGGAACTCGATGGCGATCGAGGCGAACCGGTGCAGATCGGCTCCCACGTCTTCCACCCGGTCCCCGGGCGCCACCAGCAGCCCCAGCGGATGCGGGCTTGCCAGCACCGCCTCGCGATGCGCGAGGAAAACCGGCATCGGCACATGGACATAACGGGCCACCTGCGGATCGGTCTCCTCCGTCCAGGCACGGAAAGGGTCGGCGACGAAGGCGCCGTCCTTGAACAGGTTGCGCTCGCCACCGGCGACGGGCCGGGCAATGGCACCGTTGAAATCGAAGTGAATACCGCACTCCTTCTTGTTGAGGCCGCGCCAGCGGCCCGCACGCGGGTCCTCCCCCTCGGCGACGATGGTCGTGCAGGTTGCGCAGCCGATGGACTTGTAACCGCGGTCGAACAGCGGGTGCTCCGGCAGGCCATGCTCGACCTTGTAAGCGTTGACGTCGACATCGGAGAAGTAGGCCAGCGGATTGACTTTGATCCGATCGTCCGCCGTCAGCTCGAAATGCGGCAGCACTCCGCGCTCCACCGTCTGGTAGCGTTTGCGGCCGGTTACCCACCCGCCGAAGCCCGCAACCGCCGCGTCCAGCGGCTCGGTCTTGCGGATGTGGCAACAGGAGTCCGGATCGGTCTCCCACAGCTCTCCGGCGGGGTCGAAGCGCGACAGATCGGCGGGATCAGGCAGCAGGGCCGTGACGTTGAGCAGGCCCAGATGCCGCTTCAGCGTTTCGACATACTCCAGCGTCTCCGGGAAGTGTTTCCCGGTCTCGAGGAAGAATACCGGCAGGCTGGGATCGACCTGCGCCACCATGTGCAGGAGCACGGCCGAGTCGGCGCCGAACGAGGAGACGATGGCAAGGTTGCCCGGCAACAGGTCGGTGGCGGCCTGGCGCAGCACGCTGAGCCCGTCCAGCTCATCGAACATGCCGTTAAGCGCCATGATCCCGAGCGCGCGGAGCTTGTCCGGCTGACGGTCGCGTTGCAGGGACAGTTCAGCTAAGGCCATGGTAGCCCTCATGATCTGCCGACCGCGGTTCACGCCGTACCATAGAGCGCCTCCTTGAACGGAGCGTCGCCGAGCCGGCGGTAGGCAGCGATGAACGGCTCGTCGGCGCCTTGGCGGCGGTCGAGATAGGTGTCGACGAGTCTTTCGATGGCATCGGGAACCTCTTCCGCGACGAAACCGCGTCCGAGGATGTTGCCGATGGCGGCGTCCTCGGTGGCG
Source organism: Devosiaceae bacterium (assembly GCA_035998685.1). Lineage (GTDB taxonomy): Bacteria > Pseudomonadota > Alphaproteobacteria > Rhizobiales > Devosiaceae > Devosia_A. The sequence goes on from DASYHK010000023.1 coordinate 492,554, forward strand.
TCGCCGCCGACGGTGATCTGATAGAGTTCCGTGCCCTTCTTCTCGACCCCGAGAATGCCGATATGGCCGACGTGGTGATGGCCGCAAGCGTTTATGCAACCTGAGATTTTTATCTTCAGTTCGCCGATCTCGCGCTGCCGTTCCGGGGCTGCGAAACGGGTCGAGATGGCCTGCGCGATGGGGATGGAGCGGGCGTTGGCGAGCGCGCAGAAATCCAGCCCCGGGCAGGCGATGATGTCGGTGATTTCGCCGGCATTGCCTGCCGCCAGACCATGCTCGAACAATGCATCGTAGACTGCGCGGAGATCGCCGATCTTGACGTGGGGGAGCACGAGATTCTGCTCGTGGGTCACGCGCAGTTCGTCGAACGAGTATGTTTCGGCGAGATTGGCGACAGCTTCCATCTGCGCCGCCGTCGCATCTCCCGGCGCGCCTCCGACCGGCTTCAGCGAAATGGTGACGCATGCATAGCCAGGCTGCCGGTGCGAGGCGATGTTGTTCTCGAGCCAGCGGCCGTAGGCCGGCTCCAGGATCTTCTCGCGCTCCACGTCGATGCGGGTGGCATTCAGCCGCTCGAAGGCCGGCGGCGCGAAATAGGCACTGATGCGGTCGAGTTCCTCCTGGGGCAGCGTCAGCACGCCGCCCTTGATGGCGGCGAACTCGGCCTCCACCTGCTCCCGGATGCTCTCGATGCCTTCCTCATGGACGAGGATCTTGATGCGCGCCTTGAACTTGTTGTCGCGCCGCCCGAAGCGGTTGTAGACCCGGAGGATGCTTTCCAAATAGGCCAGCAGGTGCTCGTGCGGCACGAATCCATTGATCAGCTTGCCGACCATCGGCGTCCGTCCCATGCCGCCGCCGACATAGACCGCCCAGCCGATCTCGCCCTGCGGGTCGGTCGCCGCCATCAGCCCGATGTCGTGGAATTTCACCGCCGCCCGGTCGTTGGGCGAGCCGGTCATGGCGATCTTGAACTTGCGCGGCAGATACGAGAACTCGGGGTGGAGGCTCGACCACTGGCGCAGGATCTCGGCCACCGGGCGCGGATCGATGATCTCGTCGGCCGCGGCGCCGGCGAATTGGTCGGTGGTGATGTTCCGGATGCAGTTGCCGGAGGTCTGGATGGCGTGCATCTCGACCGTCGCGAGTTCGCCGAGGATCGCCGGGATGTCCTTGAGCTTCGGCCAGTTGAACTGGATGTTCTGGCGGGTGGTGAAGTGCCCGTAGCCACGATCGTAGGTGCGGGCGATATGGGCGAGCTTGCGCATCTGCCGCGCGTTCAGCGTCCCGTAGGGCACGGCAATCCGCAGCATGTAGGCATGCAGCTGCAGGTAGAGCCCGTTCATCAGCCGCAGCGGCCGGAACTGGTCTTCGCTGAGCTCGCCGGTCAGCCGCCGCCGGACCTGGTCGGAAAACTGCGCGACGCGGCTCGCGACGAAGCTGGCGTCGAATTCATCATATCGATACATGGCCGTCCTCATCCAGGTGCTGGCGGTCGAACACCGGCGCCGTCGGACCCTCGGCGCGGATCCGCTCGCGCAGCCGCGCCGGCACGATCCGCCCCTCCTGCAGGGTGACCACTTCGGTCTCGAGACTGACGATGCGCATGGTCGCCCTGGTCGCGGCCATCGCCGCGTCCTGAGCCTCCGCTTCCTCCGGCAGAAAGACCCGCGCTGCCTGCAGGTCCTCCACCCAGCGGCCGTCGCGATCGAGATAGACCGCGGCCCCAGAAAGCAGTTCGTTGCCAGTCAGAATTTCCATCAGGCGACCTTGAAGTTCGCGGCAGCAAGCTCAGCGGCGTCGGCCCAGTCGCCGGCGGCGACGGCCTCGCCGACCAGGATGACCCCCGGCCCCTCGCCGAAGCGGCCGCCACCATCGGCGAGCTCGCCAAGCGTGCCCCGGTGCAGCGTCCGCGCCGCGCGGCCGGCATTGACGACGATCCCGACCGGGGTACGGGCAGGCATGCCATGGATGATCAGGCGGATGGCCGTCGATGCGGCGATGCTCTTGCCCATGTAGAGTGCGAGGGTAATCCCCGACGCCGACAGTGACGCCCAGTGCCGGAGTTCCCCGTCGCTGGCGCCATGCGCCGCAGCGAAGACAAGGCCGGATGACACCTTGCGCAGCGTCACCGGAGTCGCCGTGTCGGCTGCGGCCGCCAGCGCAGCGCTCACGCCCGGCACGATGGCATAGGCGATGTCCGCCGACCGCAGCGCCGCGATCTCTTCGCTGGCACGACCGAACACCATGGGATCGCCGCCCTTTAGCCGCGCGACCCGCTTGCCTTCCCGGGCCAGGCGCACCAGCAGCGCGTTGATCCGCGCCTGCGTGAAGGAATGGTGGCCCTTCTGCTTGCCCACCGACAACCGTTCCGCGTCGCGGCGGCCCATGTCGATCACCGCCGCCGGCACCAGCGCGTCATGGACGATGACGTCCGCCTCCTGCAGCAGCCGCTGCGCCCGCAGCGTCAGCAAATCCTCGGCACCCGGACCGGCCCCGATCAGCCAGACCACGCCCGGCGCGACCTGGGGGCCGGCGTGGGCCTGCAGCAATGCCTCGGCGGCGGCCTTGCCCCCGCCCTGCCCCAGGGCCTGCCCGACCTGCGGCGAGGTCACGAGGTCCTCGTAGTAGCGCCGCGCACGCACCCCCGGCAGCAGCGCCGCCACCTTCTCGCGCATCGCGCCGGCGAGCGCCGCCAGCGGCCCGAGTTCGGGCGGCAGCATGGCCTCGATGCGGGCCCGCACCAACCGCGCCAGCACCGGCGCATCCCCTTCCGATCCGATCGCCACCGTGAGCGGCGCCCGGTCGACGATGGAGGGTGTGTAGAAGTCGCATTCGTCGGGGACGTCGACAACGTTGAGCGGGATGCCACGGTCACGTGCCGCAGCCTTGGCGGCCTCGCCGTCCGCACCGTGATCGGCGACGAAGCACAGCGCCGCGCCATCGAGATCGGCGGGCGCGAAGGGCCGCTCCTGCACGGTAACGGCGAGGCCGGTGAAGTCAGCTTCGATGCTGCTGCCGACGATGAAAACCGCCGCCGAGGTCCGAACCGCGAGCCGTGCCTTGTTGAGGGCTTCGTCGCCACCGCCCACGATGACGATGCGGCGCCCCTGCACCTTGTAGCTCAGCGGTAGTGTGTTGAGTGCAGCCATGGAACCTCTTACCGGCTGGCAGAATAGCTGATACGCACGCTAGACCACAAGCATTTGAAATTGATTAGCTTTCTTATTTCTGCCAAGCCCACCAGCGTAGCATGGCGGCGGCACGACGACGGTGTCGCGACAAAAAGAATCTATGATCGCATGGCGATGCGAGAAAGCCGGTGTGCGGGATCGCGCCGTGGGCCCCGTGGTCGCCCCTGCGGAACGACCGATGATGATGGGCTGGTGGTGGCCGGGGGCGATGGGGGTTCGGGCTAGCCCTGGCGGGCGGGCACGTGCACGACGAGGCCGTCCAGTTCGTCCTTGACCCTGATCTGGCAGCTCAGCCGGCTGGTGGGCCGGACGTCGAAGGCGAAATCCAGCATGTCCTCCTCCATCATGGAGGGGCCGCCGACGGTTTCTGACCAAGCATCGTCGACATAGACATGGCAGGTGGCGCAGGTGCAGGCGCCGCCGCATTCGGCGATGACACCGGGAACGCCGTTCATGATCGCGGTTTCCATGACTGTGGCGCCGGCCTCGGCCTCTGTCTCGTGTCGGGTTCCGTTGGCTTCGATGAAGGTGATCTTGGTCATGGGCACGCGGAAGGCGGAAGGGTCGCGGGGGGTATAACCGCGCGCGCCACCCTCGGCAAGCAGCCCCACCGCAGGGCTCCTATGCCAGTTCGCCTTCCAGCAGCGTCGCGATATAGGCGCTGCACTCGTGCACGGCCATGCCGAGATCGTCGATCCGCTCAGGGTTGACCGGCGCGCCGGCCCGCAGCTCTTCTTCCGTTGCCCGCGCGAGATCGGCGATGCCGAAGGCGCCGACGCCGGCAGCGGCACCCTTCAGCGTATGCAGGTGCTGGAGCAGCTGCTCGACGCTGGTGCTGGACTCGAGTCGCTCGAAATACGTGCGCGACATGGTGTCGAAAAGCCGCAGGATCTCGCCCTCGAGACCGGGATCGCCGAGGGCCTGCCGGCCCAGATGCATCATGTCGATCGGCCGGTGCCGCTGCCGCGATTGCGCGTCATCGACCGGCCTTCGTGCCGCAGTACTCTGTACCATCCCTGCGATCCTCATAACGGGACGACCTTCTGTCGCCGCATTGCAGCCTAGGATAGCGGCGTGAACAGGAGATTAAGTCGGCAATGCAAAGGCCGTGGGCTGAAGGCGGATCCGCCTGTTAACCTTCCGTTAAGAAAACTTCCGGTTTGCCTAAAATTGCTTGTATATGTGTGGTCCACCTAGCGTGCGGCGGCGTGGGTTAGGGTCGATTGCGGGCATTTGAATCGCAATTTACCCAAATGGTCACAGACCCGGAAACGGGTGGGGGTCCATGACAACTCACCAAGCCCCTTTTTCTGGCGCATTCGTGCCGATGCGAGAGTTGTAAAGAGTATGGCGAAGAAATCCTCCACCCCGCAGAGCGACCCCGCAAGCCTGGCTTTCTCGGCCGTCGAGGACGCCCTCAAGGACTCGGTGTTCGCCGGACTGGACCAGCCCGACGATGCCCCGGAAAAGCAGGGTCCGGTACGTCCGGCGCCGCGCGACGGCGGCAATGGCCGTACCGAGCGCCAGCGGACGGCGGACAAATATGCGGCCCAGACCGGCTCCGTCGCCAATGACGACCGGTTCCAGCACTCCCAGATCCTCTACAGCCTGCAGAACAAGCCCTCGCAGCGGCCGACGCTGGTCGCGGCGGGCGTCGCAGCGGTGTGGGTGGCTGGCCTTGTGCTGGTGGCCCTTGCGCGCAATGGCGACGCCATAGCCAACGGTACGTTCTTCGGCTCCGAAGAATTCATTGGTCTGGTGGCGCTGACGATCATTCCGGTGCTCGGCTTCTTCGCCATCGCGACGCTGGTGCGCCGCGCCCAGGACCTGCACAATGCGGCGACCGCCGTCACCCAGGCCGCCATCCGGCTGGCGGAGCCAGAAACCACGGCTTCCGAAAAGGTCGCTTCGGTCGGCCAGGCCGTGCGCCGCGAGGTCAACGCGCTCGGCGACGGGCTGGAGCGTGCCCTCAGCCGCGCCGGCGAACTCGAGGTGATGATCCACAACGAGGTCACCGCCCTCGAACGCACCTATTCCGACAACGAATCGCGGATGCGCGCCCTGATCCAGGAGCTGGCCAGCCAACGCGAAGCCGTAATCACCAACACCGAACGCGTCCGCGAGGCCATTACCGAAAGCCACACCGGCCTGGTCTTCGACCTCGACATGATCAGCCAGCGCATCGCCGGCACCATCGTCGAATCCGGCGGCAACCTCACCAAGGCGCTGGAGACCGCCGGCAACTCGCTGAACTCCGCCTTCGGCGAGCGCACCGAGAGCTTCGTGTCGCTGATCGACCAGCGCACCAGCCACCTGCTGGTGGCGCTCGACGACAGCGCCAGCCGTCTCAACATCACCCTCGAGGATCGCTCGAACACCATCTCGCAGGCCTTCGAGAACCGGACGATGGAGCTGAGCACGGTGATCGACGGGCGCATGGGCTCGCTCACCGAAGCCTTGGACAGCCGCGCTGTCACTCTGTCCGACGCCATTGACAACCGCACCTCGTCGCTCGCCAAGCTGCTGAGCCAGGGCGGCATCACCCTGCTCGACCAGTTGCGCGACCGCGGCCATGAAGTATCCGGCGCCCTCGATATGATCGGCAGCCGGATCGCCACCGACATCACCAATCGCTCGCGCGAGGCCGAGCAGCTGCTCTCGGGGCTCACCAAGCAGCTCGACGAGAGCGTGGCCGTGCAGGTGAATTCACTCGAGAGCCGGCTGCAGTCGGCCGTGCTCGAGCTCACTGGCGCCCTCGAAGACACCACCGAACGGGCCCGCGTCACCCTGATGGGTGCCGGCTCGCAGAACCTCAGCCAGTTCGACGCCCGCCTCGAGGAGATCGGCGTCGTCATCGACACCAGGCTGCAGGCGCTCGACGGCGTCATCGGCGACAAGGGCGAGCGACTGATCGCGGCGCTCGAGAAGAACAATGCGAGCTTCGCCGCCCGGGCCAATGTGCTGGAGATGGCCCTCGACGAGAAGTCCGGCCACTTCAACGACATCGTCACCCAGCGCACCCGCGAGATGACGGAAACTCTCGGTCAGCGCACCAAGCAGATCACCGAAACCATCTCCAGCCGCTCGCGGGAAATCTCGGATTCGCTCGAGGGCCACTCCCAGATCATCGCCGACGCCCTCGACGGCCGTACCCAGCTGCTCAACGAGACGCTGCAGAGCCGCGGCGCCGAGATCGAGCAGTCCCTTGGCACCCATGTGCGGGAGATCGCTGACGCCCTCGACGGGCGGACGCAGTTGCTCAACCAGACGCTGCAGAGTGGCAGCGCCGAGATCGAGCAGTCGCTCGGTACCCATGTGCAGGTGATTGCCGAAGCGCTCGACGGCCGCACCCAACTGCTCAACCAGACGCTGCAAAGCCGCGGCGCCGAGATCGAGCAGTCCCTTGGCACCCATGTGCAGGAAATTGCCGCGGCTCTCGATGGCCGAACCCAGCTGCTCAACCAGACGCTGCAGGCCCGCGGCGCCGAGATCGAGCAGACGCTCGGCCTCCATCTCCGGGACATCACCGAGGCCCTCGACGGCCGCACCCATTTGCTCAATGAGACGCTACAGAGCCGAGGTGCCGAGATCGAGCAGACGCTCGGCCTCCATGTCCGGGACATCGCCGAGGCCCTCGACGGCCGCACCCAGCTGCTCAACGAGACGCTGCAGAACCGCGGTGCTGACATCGAGCAGTCGCTAGGGGCCCATGTGCGGGAGATCGCGGACGCCCTCGATGGCCGCACCCAGCTGCTCAACGAGACGCTGCAGAGTCGTGGTGCCGCAATCGACCAGTCGCTCGACAGCCGCCTGCGGGAAATCGACGAATCCCTCGCCGGCCGCACCCAGGAGCTGGACCGGACGCTCGCCGGTGGCAAGCAGATCATCGACGTCACCCTCGACCAGCACACGGCGGAACTCTCCAGCAGCCTCGACCAGCGGGCCCAGCAACTGGCCCAGACCATGCAGGAGCAGAGCGTTCAGTTCACGGGCACGCTCGACGAGCGGACCCAGCAGCTGGCCGTCACCGTCGGCAAGCGGACCAACGAGCTGTCGGAGGCGCTCAATTCGCGTACCCAGCAGCTTTCCGAGACGCTCGGCAACCACACCGCCGGGATCGCTGCCGCCATTGGCGACCGCACCACCGAACTGGCCAGCACCATCGAGGCGCAGAGCATCTCCGCCCGCGACCGGATCGATGCGAGCCTGCAGAACGTCACCGATACGATGGCGGCCCGCGCCGATACGGTCACCGGCCTCGTCGCCGCGAAGGTGGCGGAGGTCAACGAGAACCTCGGCCGTGGGGTCGAAAGTGCGATCATCCGCATGGCGGACGCCGAAACCGGCGTCACCTCCCGCATCGACGACGCCTCCGCGACCGTCGGCGACAGCGCCCGCAAGGCAGCAGACATCATCGAGACCGGCGTCAATTCGGCCCGCAAGGCGATCACCGACATGGTCGACCAGCGGCTGGGCACCCTGCCCGAGGCCATCACCGCCCGCGCCGACATCACGGCCGAGCGGCTGGCGTCGCTCAACACCGCGATCAACACCGCCCTGGTGCAGTCGATGACCGACCTCGAAGCCGGTGCCGACCGCATCGAGGAGACGATCGCCCAGCGCATCGTCGCGGCGACCGCCAACATCTCCGAGGACGTCACCCAGACGGCCGACCGGATGGACGTCGCGGTGCGCAACGCCCTCGAGCAGATCCAGCACGCCGCCAGCTCCATCGACGAGCTGATCTCGATCAAGGCGGTGGCCGCGGCCGACGCCATCGGCGGCCGGGTCAGCGAGATCAACCGCGTGGTGACCGAGCAGACCGACCATTTCGCGGCCCTCGTCAGCGACCGCTCGGCAATGCTCGAGAACTCGCTGCACAATCACAGCAACGTTCTCAAGCAGGCGCTGGCCCAGAACGCCCAGGAGGCCGAGGAGCTGATGTCAATGTCGACATCGCGCATCCTCACCGACGTCACCGCGGCACTCGGCAAGCTCAACGACAGCAACGTGCTGCTGCAGAAGGTGCTCGACGCGTCCACCGCCAATCTCGCCAACCTCGAGAACAGCGTGGCCGAGCAGACCGCCACCTACTCCTCGACGGTCCGGGACGCCATCAGCTCCACCGAGGAGGCCGGCCAGCTGGTGACCCAGCATGTGGGCGCCCTGCAGACCACCATCGCCTCGATGGTGCAGGAGTTCAGCGCCGTGCTCGGCAATCTCAACGCCGAGGCGCAGAGCATCGACAAGGCGGCCGAGCATCTAAACGCCAGCAGCGAGATCGCCCTCTCCACCCTCGACGAGCGCCGGGGAGCCATGGACGCGCTGGCCGAGAGCTTCACCGCCCGCGCCGACGACATCGACGAGCGGATGCGCGGCTTCGCGCAGTCCATCGCCGACACCGTCAACGACACCGAGCGGCGCCTGCTCACGGCCCGCAAGACCATGGAGGATCTTCTGACCTCGACGACGTCCAGCGTCGCCGAGACCCTCGAGAACGCCACGACCTCCATCGATGGTGCCATGACCAAGACCTCGAGCCAGCTCGAGAAGGTCCTGACCACGACGGCGGACCAGGTGCACACGGCGCTCGCAACCTCCACGGGCCAGATGGAGAAGGCGCTGGCCTCCTCGACCGGGCAGATGGAGAAGGCCCTCGCCGAGACCACCAACCTGCTGGAGGCGGCCCTAACGGAGACCTCGGAGAAGGTCGCCGCCAGGCTCGGCGAATTCACCGGCACCGCCGGCACCGAGAGCGAGAAGGCGGCCGATGCCCTGCGCCAGACCCAGGCCACGATGATCCTCGAGATGCAGCAGGCGCTCGAGGAGGCGACGCAGCGCTTCAACGAGACGGCAGCCGCAATGCGGGCCACCGCCAAGGAAGTCGGCGGCGAACTCGAGGCCACGCGCTCGGAACTGGCCCGCGGCGTCATGGAACTCCCCGAAGAGACCAAGGCCAGCGCCGCCGCCATGCGCCGCGTCGTCGCCGAGCAGATTGAGGCCCTGGCGGAGCTCAATGCGATCGTCCGCGCCCAGCCGGCAACGCACGACCTGAACGAGCGCCCGCGGGCGCCCGAGCGGGCCGAACGGCCGGCTCCGCTCCAGCCGGAACCGACGCCGGTTCGCCAGGAACCGCCACGTCAGGAGCCCGAGCGTGCCGCACCGGTGGCCACCGCACCGCGGCCCACTGCGGCACCGTCGCGGCCCGCCGCGTCGGCCCCCAAGTCTGAAGAAGGCGGCGGCTGGCTGCGGGACGTGCTGCGCAACGCCTCCGCCAACCAGCCGGAACAGCAGGCCGAGCCCCGCAACCTCACCAGCCTGACGGAAGAGATTGCCGGCTCCATGGAGCACGAGGCACTGGCCGAGGCCTGGCAGCGCTACCAGCGCGGCGAGCAGCACGTCTTCTCGCGCCGCATCTATACGCTGGCGGGCCAGGGTACCTATGACGAGGTGCGCAAGCGCCTGCAGCGGGATGCGGATTTCGCCCGCACCGCGGCGACCTATATGGGAGAGTTCGAGCAGTTGCTGCAGCAGGCGGCGGCGGCCCCCGACCCGGCGGCCGAAGCCCGCAACTACCTGCTCTCCGATCGCGGCAAGGTTTACACCATGCTGGCCCATGCCAGCGGCCGCATCAGCTAAGGAATCTCCAAAGCGTCATACTGCAACGGCCCCGGGTAACAGCGGGGCCGTTTTTTTATGCCGGCTTCGGCTGCTGCATCCGCACCGAGGCCAGCACCAGCAGGCCGCCGAGCAGCGCGAAGGCCGCGGCCACGAAATAGGCCTGCGCGCCCACGAGGCCGACCAGCCAGCCGAAGCCGACCAGCGCCACCACCGACATGCCCTGCTGCAGCACCACGAAGAAGCTCTGCGCTTCGGCGGCGATGTCCTCGCTGGTCCAGTTGGCGATGAAGTTCATGCAGCCGAGCAGGCCGAGCGCGAAGGTGACGCTGTGCAGCATCTGCAGCGGCACCAGCAGCTCGACACCGGGCGAAAAGCCCATGGCGATCCAACGCAGCACCGCAACCAGGGCCGAGGCCAGGATCAGGTAGCGGGCCGGCACCCGCAATGCGAAGCGCCGGAAGGCGAACATCATCGCCGCCTCGGAGAACGCCGCGAGGGCCATCAGCGGTCCGATGACGTCCGCCGGGATTCCCTGCTCTTTCCACAGCAGCCCCTGGAAGGCGTTGAGCACCAGATGCGTCCCGAAGACCATGGCCCAGCCGACCAGCGGCAGCAGGAACCATGGCTGCATCACCTCGAGGAGGCGCCTGGCGCCCGCGGCGGCGGGCAAGGCCTGCTGGCGGCCGGGCGGAGCGCGAAAATTGGGAAGCACCAGCGACATGCCGCCCCGCAGCAGCGAGAGCGCGAGGAACAGGGGCAGGAAGCTCGCCGGCCCGAGCGAGGCGACGACGTAGCCGGTGGCAAAGATGGCCGCCATGTAGCCGATGGTGCCCCAGGCGCGGATGAAGCCGAAATCGGTACCGTTGCGCCGGGTCATGCGCATGGCGGCGGCGTCCGCAACCGGCCCGATCGCCATCACCGGCATTGCCGCCAGCGTCCAGAACAGCAGGATGCCCCAGAAGTCACCGACGAAGAACAGCCCCACGGGCATGACGGCGGCCAGCAACGCGCCCGCGACAATGACCTGCCGCCAGTCGCGGGCGCGGTCTGCAATGCGCCCGACCAGGAGGTTGAGCGCCAGCATCAGCAGCACCGGCACCGCGTTGATGATGCCGATCTGCTCGGCGGTCATCCCCATGCCGCTGAGCCAGATGCCGCCATAGACGGTACTGGCGCCGGCGGTCATGAAGATGGTCAGGTAGAAGCCGGTGGCGCGCAGTTCCGGCGTCATCCGGGACGGCGCGATTTCGAGGGTGGACATCGGTCATGGCTCCGGGCCGACACGCCGACCGCTGCGGGAATTTGCACCAGCCGCTGCAACTTGCAAGCAACATCGCCGGCCGCTCAGCGCGGACGCTCCTGACGCGCCGGCATCAGCAGCAGCGACCCGAATGTCAGCATGGCGCCCGCCACCGCCATGGCCGAGGCGCCATAAAAGGCCCCTGCCCCGAACTGCGCCGTCAGGAAGCCGAAGCCGGTCAGCGCCACGACCTGCACCACCAGCCGGATGACGGTGAAGAAGCTCTGCGCCTCGGCCGCGATGTCGTCGCTGGTCCAGTTGGCAACGAAATTCACCACCCCGAGATAGCTGAGGCCGAAGGTGAGCATGTTGGAGAACTGCAGGAGGGCCAGCCCCCAAAGCGGCGGCTCGAGCGCAAAGCCGATCCAGCGCACCACGGCGACGAGGCAGGCGACCAGAATCAGGTGCCGGGCCGAGAACCGCCGCGCCAGCCGCGCGAAGAACAGCATGACGACGACCTCCCCGGCCGGCCCGAGGGCCCAGAGCGGCCCGATGATCGATGCCGGCACGCCCGCCTGCTGCCAGATCAGCGCCCCGAAGGCCATCTGCATCATGTGGCTGCCGTGCAGCAGCGCCACGCCGACCAGCGGCAGCAGGAACCACGGCCGCCATACCTGGCGCAGACGTGTCGCGACCAGCGGATTCGGCGGCCGCCGGACGGACGTTTCCTCGCCCCCTTCCGTGGCGGGTGCGCGGAACAGCGGCAGCTGCAGCGACAGCAGCGCCCGCAACAGACCCGCCACCACCAGCAGCGGCACGAACATGCCCTCGCCGTAACGCTCCAGCAGCACGCCACCGACGATGGTCATGATAACGAATCCCACCGTGCCCCAGACCCGCACCAGCGAAAACTCCGCCCCCACCCGCCGCGTCAAGCGGATGGTGGCGGCATCGGCGACGGGGGCGATCGCCTGGAAGGGCACGACGACAAGCACCCAGACGACCAGAATGCCGAGATAGTCATTGACGAAGAACAGCGCCACCGGCGCAAAGGCGGCAAGGATGGAGCCGATGACGATGGTGGAGCGCCAGTCACCGGCCTTGTCGGCGATCCGGCCGATCGCCTGGTTGAGCAGGATCATGGTGAGGAACGGCATGGCGTTGATGATGCCGATGCCGGAGGGTGAGATGCCCTTGGATGTAAGCCAGATGGCGAGGTAGGGGTTGGAAACCCCGGCCGTCAGCAGGAAGACGAAATAGAAGGCCGAGGCGCGTGCGACGGGCGATCTCGTTGCCGCCGCAGAGGGCAAGCGCATGGGTCCTTAGCTCCGGGGGATGCAGTCGCGGGAGCTTCAACATGCGCCGCGTGGCGTCATGTGGCAAGGCTGCGGCACCGGGATCGGTTCGTTCAGACGGCGCCGTCCTGGCGCTGCTGTTCCTCGCCCTGCGGGGCCTCCGGAGGACGCCGCAGCCGCAGCCGGCGCGGCTTCCGCTCCGGCGGCTTCTCGCTCCACCGCACCAGTTCCAGCACCCCTGCCTCGGTCTCCACCACGGCGGTGCAGCTTTCTACCCAGTCGCCGGTATTGACGTAGTGGATGCCCAGCCGGTCATGCATGTCCGCATAGTGGATATGGCCGCAGATGACGCCATCGACACCGCTGTCCCGCGCCTCCAGCGACAGCGCCTCCTCGAAGCGGCCGATGAAGCTCACGGCGTTCTTCACCTTCTGCTTGGCCCATGCCGACAGCGACCAGTAGGGAAAGCCCATCCGGCGGCGTATCCAGTTGACCACGAGATTGATGCGGAGCGTCGCCCGGTAGGCCCAGTCCCCGAGGTGAGCGAGCCATTTCGCATGCGCCACCACGACGTCGAACTGGTCCCCGTGCATCACGAGGTAGGTCTTGCCCTGCGCCGTGGTGTGGACGGTGCGGTCGACGAACTCGACTTCGCCGAAATAGGTGCCGAGGTACTCCCGCAGGAACTCGTCGTGGTTTCCCGGCAGCACCACGATGCGCGCACCGGCCAGGGCCTTGTCGATCAGCGCCTCGGCCAGCACATGGTACTCGGACGGCCAGTGCCAGTTCTTCGCGAGGCGCCAGCCATCGACCAGGTCGCCCACCAGATAGATCGACTCGGCATCGTGCCAGCGCAGGAAATCGATGAGCTGGTCGACGCGGGCCGCCCGCATGCCCAGATGCACGTCGGACAGGAACAGCGCCCGGACGCGCCGAACCCGCCTGCTATCGCTCGCTTGTCGCATCCGTCCTCTCAGAACGTGGCCGGGCGCCGCAGGTCAGCCGGCGACGAAGCAGCACTCTAGAGCCTAGCGTCCCCTGAGGGAACAGCACCGGCGATCATCGTCCAATGCCGGCCTTCAGCTTCACGATCCGCGCGTAGCTCTCCTCGATCCGCGCCCGGAACGCCGGATCACGTTCGGCCTCGGAGACCAGAATGGTGCGGATTTCGGCCCCGAGTGTCGGGCGGGTGTCGGCGGTATTCGAGAACAGCAGCACGTCCATGCCGGCCCGCACCGCCCGTTCCACCGTCTCCTCGAGCGAGAAGTGCTCCCGGATCGCGCCCATCTCGAGATCGTCGCTGATGACCACGCCCTCGAAGCCCAGCTCCTCGCGCAGCACGCCCGTGATCCACTCCGGCGCGAGGCTTGAGGGCAGCTCCGAATAGTCGGTGTGGATCAGGTGCCCGACCATGACGAGGTCGGCGAGGCCGGCGCCGATCAGCGCCTTGTAGGGAATAAGCTCGGCTTCCTGCCAGCTGCGCGTGATGTCGACGAAGCCCTCATGGCTGTCGGCCGTGCTCGAGCCGTGCCCGGGGAAGTGCTTGAGGGCGGTGAGCAGGCCAGCCCGCCGATGCGCCTCGACGAATGCCTCGGCATAGGCGATGACGGTCTTTGGCGCCTTGCTGAAGGAGCGGCCAAATTTGGCGATGATCTGGTTGTCCGCGTTGAGGTCGAGATCGACGACGGGGCCGAAATTCACTGTAAAACCGAGTGCCGCGACCTTCTCGGCCATTTCGCCATAGATGCGGCCGGCGGCCTCCGGGCTGTTTCCCTGCGCGACGGTACGGGCGTTCGGGATCTCCCTGAAGCCTACCGCCTTGGTCAGCCGCTCCACCGCCCCACCCTCCTGGTCGAGGGTGATCAGCGGCGGCAGCTCCGGCGACGCGGCACGAAAGGCCTCGTTCATTCGCTCCACCGCCGCCAGGCTGGCGACGTTGGTCTTGAGGAACATGACGCCGCCGATACCGCCTGCCGCGATTTCTTCGCGCAAAGCCTTCACCGATGCATCATCAGCGGAATCGCCGGGGAAGCCGACGGCCACCATCTGCCCCGCCATCTGCTCGAGGGTCTGCGCCGCGGCGGGCGCGGCAATCAGAACGGCGCCAAATAGCGCCGGCACCAGGCTCTTGAGGGAAATCGGCACGGGCATCTCGCTGCATGGGAATCGGACGGAAGGGTGCCCGGCGATTGCGGCGAAATAGCCGATGCGGCGCGGGCAGTCTAGCGGGCGGCGACGCGCCGAGCCGGCAGCTGGTCTTCGAACCACTCCATCATCTGCGCCGCTGTGCGCGGGCGGCTATAGTGATAGCCCTGACCGACATGGCAGCCCATCATCTGCAGCATCCAGGCCTGATCGGCGTTCTCGATGCCTTCGGCCACCACCACCTTGTCCAGCGTCTCCGAGAGAGTCATCACGGCCCGAACGATGGCGCCCGATTCCGCATCGTGCGGCAGGTTGCGCACGAAGCTCTGGTCGATCTTGATCTTGTCGAGCGGCAGCCGTCCCAGATAGCTGAGCGAGGAATAGCCGGTACCGAAATCGTCGAGCGCCACGCCGACGCCGAGGTCCCGCAGCCTCTGCAGCGCCTCGATCACGGGACCGGCGCTGGCAATAAAGATGCCCTCTGTGATTTCGATGTCGAGCCGCTCCGGCGGCAGCCCCGACAGCGACAGTGCCGTCCGCACCTCCTCCACCATGTCGACCAATTCGAACTGGATCGGCGAGACGTTGATCGCGAGCCGCGTCGGCACCGGCCAGGAGGCGACCTCGCGGCAGGCCGCCTGCAGCACCCAGCGTCCGATCTCGATGATCTGGCCGGTTTCCTCGGCTGCCGGAATGAAGCGTGCCGGCGAGACGACGCCGAGCACCGGGTGCTGCCAGCGCAACAGCGCCTCGACCCCCACCGTCTCACCGGTTGCCAGCGCCACCTGGGGCTGGAAGACCAGCGACAGTTGGCCCTTCTCGATGGCCTCACCGAGCGCCAGTTCCATGTCCTGCTTCTGTGTCAGCAGTTCGTCCATCTCGGGGGTAAAGACCGCAAACTGATTGCCGGAGAGCGACTTTGCCATGCTCAGGGCCATGTCGGCATGGCTGAGCAGCACTTCGGCCTCATGGCCGGAGAGGCTCGACGTGGTGGCGCCGGCGCTGGCTGAGATGATGGCCTGGTGCCCGTCGCGCAGCTGGTAGGGTTCCGCGATCCGCTGCAACAGGCGGCTGAAGAATGACCGCATCTCGTCTTCGCCACGCTCGCCCCGTAGCAGCAGGGCGAAACTGTCGCCGCCCAGTCGCGCCACCGTATCCACGCCTGCGGCCCGCAGCCGGCCGACGACCTGCTTGAGCACCATGTCGCCGTAGCTGTGCCCCAGCGTGTCGTTCACCGTCTTGAACCGACCGAGATCCATCATCACCACGACGAGACCGGCGGCGCGCTCGGCATCGGCTGACATCAGCTCCTCGATGATCTCCGTCAGCCGTGGCCGTGACAGCGCCCCCGTCAACGGGTCGTGACCGGCAAGGAACTGCAGACGCTCTTCGTCGCGCCGGCGCTCCGTGATGTCGCGGAAGGTCACGCAGGCGACGCGGCGAGCCGGCAGCCCGGCCGTCCCCTGTTCCACCTCCGACAGCGTCACCGTGTACTCGATCCGCCGTGGCTCGCCTTCCGGTTGGGCCAGCAGCATCTCCGACGGATGCCGCTCGTCCTGCGTCCAGTCCCCGGCAACCGCACGCTGCACAGCTGCCTGGAACTCTGCCGGCAGCACGATTTCGGCGAGCGCCCCGCGCAGTCCGGCACCGATCAGTTCCTCTGCGAGGTGGCTGGCGGCGATGATCCTGTCGTCCTCGCCGACCACAATCACGCCGTCGAAATTGTCGGCGATGACGCGATTGAGAATGACGCGGTTGGCATCCCGCTCCCGCGCCGCCCGCGCCTGCAGCATCCGACTGTAGCGAACTTCGCGGCGGATGGCGTCAAGCACCAGCCCGAACAGCATCAGGTGGACAGTGGCCGTATCCAGCAGCAGACCGGCGTTGACCTGCAACAGATAGGCGACGCACTCGGCTGACACGGCAGCGGCAAGCGCACCCGTGATCGCGCCTGGCAGGCGCATCCGGCGCCGCGCCACCAGGGATATCAGAGCCAGAAGCACGACAATGCCGGCAACGGGGACAAGGCCCGCATTCGTCAGCACCCTGCCCTGCCGAAGGGTCTCCGCCGCGAGGATCTGCACCATGCCACCCGCCAGCACGCCGTGCACCGGGACCACGAAGGTATCGCGCAACTCCAGTGCCGAGGCGCCGATTACGACCTGCCGGTCGAGCACCCGCTCCGGCGCGACGGCTCCCGACAGCAGGTCGATCACAGAGATCCTGTCGATGTGGGAAGGATTGATGCTGAAGTCGATGGGGAACTCGGCGTTCGGAGGCCCCTCGGCCTGCGCTAGGACCGAAGCGAGGGACGGATAATCTATTCCGCCCAGCGTCAGGCCGTAGAAATAGGACCGCACGCTGCCGCTGCCTTCGACCGGCACGTTGACGGTAACGGGTGAGGCATGCTGCCGGAACTGCTCGATCGGAAGGTTGAAGGTTTCACGCGAGCCATGGCTGTCGGGCTGCCGGAATGCTGCCAGCGAGACATATCCGCCGGCGTCTTCGAGGGCAGCGGCGAAGCGCTTGTCGTCGACCTCGGTCGAGGTGGTGCTGAAGTCGATATCGAAGGCGACCTCTGCAGCCCCCATCTCCATCAGGAGATCGACAACCGTGGCATGCAGCCGCCGCGGCCAGGGCCACACCCCGACGGCGGAGAGCGACTTCGCGTCGATTTCGAGGAAGACGACGGAACCCGTCGGCTCCCGCTCGTCGGCGAGAAAACGGAGGTCACGAAGGCCTTGGTCGATCGGCTTGAGCCAGCCCAAAGCGGCTGCCAGCAGGGCAATCGCCAGGATGCCGAGCGTCGTCGCGTGCCTGACCCTGCCGATCATCGGTGCCCCCGCAACCCCAGTCGTCCGCTTCAGCTAGTCGCCCTTGCTCTTGCCCTCGCCACTCTTTCCGGAGCTGTTGCCGCTCTTGCCCCGTGAATCGCCACCCTGGCCAGAGGAAGCGCCACCATGGCCAGAGGATTTGTCGCTTCTGCCTGAAGACTTGTCGCTCTTGGAGGAATTGCCGCCCTTCTCCGCCGAGTTCCCGCCGTTCCCGGCCGCTCCCTTACCCCGGTCTCGAGCCGCTTCAGCGCGCGCCTCGACCGGCTTGCCATTTCGGTCGATGACCTCAGGCAATTTGCCGCGGCCACTGACCGCCATCACCTGTCCCGGCGCAGCCGCGGCTTCCTGGCCCGCCTCGACCACGACCGACGAGCGATCGGCGCTGTTTTCTACGGCCACGGCGCCGCGTTCAACCTGCACGCGGGCCCCGTCTTCGCCGGAGATCACCACGAAGCGGGTGCCCTTGACCACCGCGGCCAGGTAGGGCGTCTCCACCGAGAAGTGCTTGACGTTTCGTACTTCGGCCTCGACCGCGACGCGCCCGTAGTGCTGCTTAACGGTCGTGAACTTGCTGTAGCCGGCGCGGTCTATGATCTGGACTTGCGTATTGGGACCAAGTTCGACCGTCTCGTCGCCGCGCTGAAAGGTGACACGACCGCTGGCGAGCGTCCGGATCGGCTGGTCGTCCGGGACGACCGCATCGCGCTCGAGCTTTACCCACTCGCCGTCGAACAGGCCGACCACGACGCCCCGCAGCTTCACTGCGGTCCAGTCATCGGCGAGCGCCGTGGATGAAAAAAGGGCAGCAAATGCAAAGGCCAGGGCTGCGCCGCCGCGGGAGTAGTTGAGCATGTGTCTAATGCGGCACAGCCGCCTCCGATTGACTTTTGACGCTGCCCAGAGATTAGGCAGCAAGCCATTCGGAAACCCTTAACGAATTCCGTCATCAGGGGCTGTGGTGAACCGGGCGTATGCGGGATCGACGCAATTGCGCGCAGCGCCTCCCGCATGCCGGCGAAGATCGGAGCCGGGGGCCCCGATCTCCGCTGCCCGTGAGCTGCCCTCAGCGGTTCAGGCGGTTCTCGACCAGTTCGTCGACCACCATCGGATCCGCAAGAGTCGAGGTATCCCCTAGGGCGCTGAACTCATTCTCTGCGACCTTGCGCAGGATGCGCCGCATGATCTTGCCGGACCGCGTCTTCGGCAGGCCGGGCGTGAACTGGATCAGGTCCGGGGTGGCGATCGGCCCGATCTCCTTGCGCACCCAGTTCTTCAGCTCGCGCTCGAGATTCTCGTCCGGTTCCTCGCCAGCCATTAGAGTGACGTAGCAGTAGATGCCTTGCCCTTTGACGCTGTGCGGGTAGCCGACGACGGCGGCTTCGGAGACCTTGGGATGCGCCACCAGCGCGCTTTCCACCTCGGCGGTGCCGAGCCGGTGGCCGGAGACGTTGAGCACGTCGTCGACGCGACCGGTGATCCAGTAGTAGCCATCCTCGTCGCGGCGGCAGCCATCGCCGGTGAAGTAGTAGCCCTTGTAGGTCTCGAAATAGGTGGAGACGAAGCGCTGGTGGTCGCCATAGATGGTGCGCGCCTGACCCGGCCAGCTGTCGGCGATGCACAGCACCCCCTCGGCCTTGGTCTCCTCCTGCACCTGCCCTTCCGGCGACAGGATCAGCGGCTTGACGCCATAGAAAGGCTTGGTCGCGGAGCCCGGCTTGGTCGGAAAAGCCCCCGGGAACGGACAGATCATGTGGCCGCCGGTCTCGGTCTGCCACCAGGTGTCGACGATTTCGCAGCGGCCCTTGCCGACGTGCCGGTGGTACCAGAGCCAGGCCTCGGGATTGATCGGTTCGCCGACGGTGCCGATCAGCCGCAGGCTGGAAAGGTCGTGCTTGTCCACCCATTCCGGCCCGGCACCCATCAGCGCCCGGATCGCCGTCGGCGCAGTGTGGAAGATGTTGACCTTGTGCTTGTCGACCACATCCCAAAAGCGACCGGCATCCGGATATGTCGGCACGCCCTCGAACATCAGCGTCGTGGCGCCATTGGCCAGCGGGCCGTAGACGATGTAGCTGTGGCCGGTCACCCAGCCGATATCGGCGGTGCACCAGTACACCTCGCCGTCCCGGTAGTCGAAGGTCAGCTGGTGGGTGAGAGAGGTCCAGACGATGTAGCCGCCCGTCGTGTGCAGCACGCCCTTCGGCTTGCCCGTGGAGCCAGAGGTGTAGAGGATGAACAGCGGGTCCTCGGCCTGCATCGGCTCGGGGTCGCAGAACGGCTCGACGCCGGCGGCCGCCTCATGCCACCAGACGTCGCGGCTGCCCTTCATGGCCACGTCGTTGCCGGTGTTCTTCACCACCAGCACCTTCTCGACCCCCGGCGCGTCCTGCAGCGCCTCGTCGACATTCTTCTTGAGCGGAACGGTCTTGCCGCCGCGCCGCCCCTCATCGGCGGTGATGACCAGGCGCGAGTCGCAGTCATTGATTCGACCTGCGAGGGAATCCGGCGAAAAGCCTGCAAACACGACAGAATGCACGGCGCCGATGCGGGCGCAGGCGAGCATGGCGTAGGCCGCCTGCGGGATCATCGGCAGGTAGATGGTGACGCGGTCACCCTTGCGGATCCCGAGCGACTTCAGCACGTTGGCGCAGCGACATACGCGCTCATGCAGTTTGCGGTAGGTGATCGCCTCCTGCGTGCCCGGGGTGTCCCCCTCCCAGATGATGGCGATCTGGTCACCGCGGGTCGCGAGGTGCCGGTCGATGCAGTTGGCCGAGATGTTGAGTTCACCGTCCTCGAACCACTTGATCGAGACGTCGGGGTATTGGAACGAGGTGTTCTTGACCTTGGTGAAGGGCTTGATCCAGTCGATGCGCTGCGCCTGCTCGTGCCAGAACCCGTCGGGATCGCTCAGCGAGCGCGCGTACAACTCCTCATACTGCTCTGCGGTGGTATGGGTACGCTCCTTCGCAGCCGCACTCGGCTCGAACACCAGATTCTCGGTCATGAAACTCTCCTCCACACGATCCCGAGCGGCACCTGCCGACTCTGGGGCAGGATCGTGCTTACCGACGCGCCGGGCTCCGCCCTTTTCAGAACCTGGTGGCGCGCTCCTATGGCCCATCTTCTAGCCACTGGCGCCAGTGGGGGCAAGCAGACGGGGTTCGACTTTCGCCGCAGCGGCCCGCGTCATTCACCGTTTGTGCGGCATTTCTGGTGCATCCTTGCAGGCGACCCCGGGAGGAGCCGCATGCCCGAACTCAGTCACCGTCCTGCCGCCCCAGGCGACATCGCCCTCGTCCACCGCGAACTGATGGCGGTCATCGACGAGTCCCCGCATTACAACGACCGCTTCAAGGCCCACGAGAAGGGGCGATTGACCAAGGCCTTCCTGCACGGCCTACAGGCCGTCGATCCCTATCATGTCATCGTCCTGCTGAGCGATGGGCAGCCGGGGGGCGCATTGGTCTCGGGGCCGGAATACGGATCGCTGTTCCGTTACTGGTCGTGGATCTTCCCCTCGCACCGCCAGACGCGGCTCGGGCTGCACGGCATGCGGGTCTTCGACGAGCACTGGGACAACAACCGCTTCCACAAAGCCTTCACCTTCGTGCGGCCGGAGAACGAAGTGGCCCTCGCCCTCCTGGGCCGCTACGGCTACCGGCAGACCTGCGTCCTCGAGAACCATATCTTCGGGCAGGACTACGCGGTGCTGGAGAAGCCCTACACCAAAGCGATCGAAGGCTACGATTCCGGCATTGGCGGTCGCCTCGACCAGTTGAAGCGCCGGCTGGGCATACTGAAGGACGGCCGCCCGCGGCAGTAGGCGCGTCTAGCTGTCAACCCGCGCCGCAGCCGCCGCCCGCCGCTGCACCAGCAGCTCGCGCAGCCGCGGGATGACCGAGACGTCCATCTTCGCCAGTCTCAGCGCCGTGACCCACAGCGCCACCGACCACAAGGTCTGCGCCAGCAGCGCCGCCAGCGCCCCGCCCAGCAACCCCAGGGGCGGGACCAGAAGGTAGTTCGCGGCCACCAGCGTCGAGATGCCCACCGCCACCGCCGGCAGCGTCGCATATGGCCGGTCGTGGATCGAGAGCACCATCGCCGCCGGGCCGAAGAAGGCCCGCACCGCCAGCGCCAGCGACAGGACAGTCAGGGGCACCGCGCCGACGGCGAAGGCCGGACCGAACAGCATCAGCGCCACCGGACCGCCGACGGCGACCCCCGTGAACATGACGAGGGAGAGCGCGCAGGCAACCAGATTGGCGTCACCGACCTTGCGGTGGAAGCCGCTGCGGTCGTTCATCGCCTCGCTTTCGAAAATGTCCGGCAAGGTCACCGCATAGACCGCCGTCACCCCGAAGGCGATGATGGCAAAGATGCGGGTGCAGACGCCAAAGACGGCCAGTTCTTCCCGACTGAGCAACTCGGACAGCAGCAGCAGGTCGATATCGAAGAAAAAATCGGTCGCGAGAGCGATGATCACCCACGGCAGCGCGAAGCGCCACCAGCGGCGCACCTCCCCAGGCCGCGCCGGCACCTCCAGCGGCATCGTGCGGACCACGACGGCCACATAGGCGAAGTGGACCAGCGCGATCACCAGGAAGCCGACAGCGATCATCCAGATCAGGCCCTCGAAGGCGGCGGCGGGGGTGAGAGCCATCGCTGCGATCGGAAAGGCCCCGATGATCAGCATCGGCCGGAAGATGGAGTCGGCGAAGAACCCGGCATAGGGGCGCTTGAGCCCGATCATAAGGGCCCCATTGACCAGCACCAGAGCGTTGGCAACCGCCATGATGCAGGTCGGCAGCCAGTGCTCGAGCAGCACTTTCCCCGGTTCGCCGAGGTAGGGCGCCAACTGGTAGCCGCCGAAGAACAGGACGACCGCGGCAATGGCGATATGGCCGTAGGCGCGCAGCATGAAGCCGCGCAGCAGCCGCCCCTCCCCGCGGGCACGGTACTCGGCGGCGAAATAGGTGCCGATGGTCTCGAAGCCGAGCGGCATCACCACGCCGATGATGTTCACCGCCGCAATGATCAGCAGGTACTCGCCCAGTATTCCGGCGCCCCAGTAGCGGGCGATCGCAGCCTGCGCGAGGAAGATCAGCCCGGCACCGAACAGTCGGCCGGCAAAGATGATGCTGGACTGCGACAGCAGCCGGCCGCGCAGACCCATCTATGGTGCTCCGGCGGGACTGCCGCGATGGCGCCGTTGGTCGGGACTGGCGCGATCCGCGCGGAGCCGGTCGAGCACATGCCCGACCGACTTCAGGAATTCCCTTGCAGCAAACGCGCCCTCGCCCAGCAGGAAGGGTAGCGGATAGGCGGCGTAGTTGCCGACCGGCGGTACGGGGCGGATTACGCCCGCGCTGCCGACCATGCCCTTCTTGAACTGGTGCAGTCCCTGGAAGCCATCGGTGCCGCCGAGATCATACCAGTCGGCCCGGGTGTTGTCGCGCAGCCACCGGATGATGTGCCAGTGCAGGAAATAGCCGGCCCGCAGCGGCAGGGCCCGGTCGCTGGTCGCGCCGTAGAGGTAGACGGCGCGGTTGCCGGCCTTGAAGATGATGGCCCCGGCGATGATTTCGCCGTCGTGCCGGACGAAGAACAGTTCCGGGCGGAGCCGGTCGTCGCTCAGCGCCATCAACGCCGGCACCGTCTCGTAGGCGGAGTGGTCCGGAAACCTCTTGCGATCGACCATCAACTCGTAAAGCGCATCGAACTCCGGCAAGCGCTCGCTGTCGCCATGTTCAAAACTGAGCCCCGCCTTTTCCGACTTGTTGAGGTGGTAGCGCCACTTCTGCTCGAAGCTCCGGCGCTGCTCCTCGTCGGAGAGCCGCAGGTTGACGATGTAACGTTCGGGGTAACGCAGGCGCGCGCCCGGCCGAAAACCACGTTGCAGCAGTTGCGCGAACTCATCGTTGTTCCCGCCGATTGCCGCATGCGGCAGGATCGAAACCATCAGCCGCCGCTGGCGCGCAAACTCCTCCACCAGCGCCTCGACCATGCCGCCATAGAGCGCCAGCGCATCGGGACGACCGGCGTCCGCCAGCATCGGTCCCCATTTGACAACAGCGATGGCGCCGACGCCCAGCGGCAATGGCTGGATCATCACCAGGCAGCCACCGATCAACTGGCCACCGTACTCGAACAGCACCGGCTCGTGTCGCAGGCCGGGCCAGCGCGTTCTTGCGAAGGTAAGCAGCTGCTCCTGACAGACGCCGTCGAAACCGGCGACCGCTTCCTCCCAGGCACTGTCCGATGCCGCGCGCAACAGCACGACACGCGCCGTTACAGGTACCGCCGCGGCGGCAACGGCAGCGCCGGGCTCGGCAAGGACTTGGGCGGTGGCAGCCATGGAACAACCGGGGACTGTGGGCACTGCTCGGAAACTACCCCCGCAAGGTGAGCAATTCCCTATTGCGAAAGCGCAAATGCCTACAATCCGCGGCTGTGGTTACCGGAGGCTTAGATTTACCCCTTGATAAGCGGAATCGCCGGTAGCGTATGGCCGAGTAGCTGGTCCGCTCCCTCATAGACCATCTTTGCAGCCACATAGAGGATGACCAGCAGGCCGACCC
The DNA here is from genome assembly GCA_035998685.1 of Devosiaceae bacterium. Lineage (GTDB taxonomy): Bacteria > Pseudomonadota > Alphaproteobacteria > Rhizobiales > Devosiaceae > Devosia_A. Next base: position 516,464 of record DASYHK010000023.1, read on the forward strand.
AGGCAATCCAGCGGTGGCGGTGCAGCAGCCGTGCGATGAAGGTCGAGGCGATGCCCATGAGCGCCACCGACAGCACCAGCCCGAAGACCAGGATCTCCGGATGGTCGTGCGCCGCGCCGGCGACTGCCAGCACGTTGTCGAGCGACATCGAAACGTCCGCCACGACGATCTGGATCACCGCGCTCTTCAGCGTCTTGCGGGGCGCGCCGCCGGCAACGGTCCCGTCGGCGTTGAGGTCGGCATCGCTCAACGCCTCCGTCGCCGCCTGCTCTTCCGAGTGCGAGACGGTGAGCTCCTGGTACATCTTCCAGCACACCCAGAGCAGCAGCAGCCCTCCCGCCAGCAGCAGACCCGTAATGGCGAGCAGCTGCGTGGTGATCAGCGCGAAGCCGATGCGCATGATGGTTGCGGCCGCGATGCCGATCAGAATGGCCTTGGACCGCAGGTCCTTGGGCAACCCCGCCGCGGCGAGACCGATGACGATGGCGTTGTCCCCGGCCAGCACCAGGTCGATCATGATGACCTGCAGGAACGCCGAAAGCGCGTCACCTGTGAAGTAGTCAACCAAGAAGTCCACGAAGTTCATCCTGTGTCCGGGGGACGGGCGGGCCCGCGCAGCCGCCGCAGCGGCCCAGCGCGTGCCGGCTATATAGACGCCTCTACGAACTTGAGAAAGTGCGTCGTGCGGACATTCGACGAATTTCCCAGTGCGGAATGCGCATCAGGTCAAACTTGCCTCTACCGCCGCCAGCATTTCGCCTGCGCGGTCGACAACGCCACCCTGCTCGACCGGGACGATGTCGAATCCGAACCGGCGGTAGACCTCCTCGTGCACCCGTTCGAACTCCATCGCTTCTTCGAGCCCGATACGCCGTGCTTCCGTGCGGGTGACGAAGCCGAGGAGGCGCACCAGGAACACCCGGCGCTGGAAGAAGCCCTCCGTCAGCGCCTCTGCGATTGCTTGCTGGAGCACCGGTGGCACGGGATGTCCGAGATGCTGCGCCAGCGCATAGGTGCAGAACAGCGACCGATCGTGGAAATGGATGTTTCTGCCGGATTGCTGCGCCAGCGCCTGCCGGCGGAGCTGGAGTTCCGCGATGTCCGCGACGAAGCGCGGCCGCTGCCACGGCTCGCCAACCCCCAGCGCCTGCTGCAGGGCAATGACGTCGGTCGCCGCCTCCTCGACGACGTGATGCCCGCCCAGTTCCAGTTGCCGGATCAGGACGGTCTTGCCGGCGCCCGGAGCGCCGGTGAGAATGAAGTGTCTGCTCATTGAAGGACCTATGCTGACGGGCGGTCGCGCGACCCGATGAGCACGTGGCGACCGGGCAGCAGTTGCCGCAGGAAAGTGGAGGGAATGGTCGGGGGCCGGGCACGCCTCGTAACGCGCGGTACCGGCTATTGACAGCGGGACATGGTGGGTGCGCACGGACTCGAACCGTGGACCCGCTGATTAAGAGTCAGCTGCTCTACCATCTGAGCTACGCACCCGGTCCGGGCGGGGACATACCAAAGGCGGGAGTCGGTGTCCAGTCATTGCTCGGCCGTCGACGTTGCGCCGGCGCGCTTTCGCCGCTAGGCAGTCACCATCACCAGCCTGCAGGGAGTGCCTGATGGAAATCGTGGAGCTGTGGACGGTCTCGTCCGAATGGGCGCTCGCCAACATGCTCAACGTCGTGACCGCGCTCGTGGTCCTCGTTGGCGGCTGGTATCTGTCCGGCGTCCTCTCGCGCGGCTCGCGGGAGCTGCTGCCGAAGACGCGGCGCGTCGACAACACCATCGCGCCCCTCCTCTCCCAAGTGGTGCGCTACGGCGTGCTCATCGTGACCGCGGTCATCGTGCTCAGTCAGTTCGGCGTGCAGACGGCCTCGATCCTTGCCGTGCTGGGCGCCGCCGGCCTCGCCATCGCCCTGGCGCTGCAGGGAACGCTCTCCAACCTCGCTTCCGGCATCCTCCTGATCTGGCTGCGACCGTTCAACGTCGGAGAATATGTAGACGCCGAGGGCGTCGCCGGCACCGTCGTCGAGATCGGGCTTTTCGGCACCAGGCTGCGCACCTATGACGGCATTTTCGTCTATGCGCCGAACACCAAGATCTGGAGCTCGCGGATCATCAACTACACGCGCGAGAGCACGCGGATGGTCGAGACCAAGATCGGCATTGCTTATTCCGCCGATATCGCTGCGGCGCGCGCGGCACTGCTGGAGGTCGCCACCGACGAGCGCGTGCTGCCCGATCCGGCGCCTTTCGTCTTCGTCGACGCCTTGGGTGACAGCGCCGTAGTCCTGAACCTGCGCAGTTGGGTGAAGGGGTCGGAGTGGTGGCAGGCCAATGTGGACTTCCGCGAGCAGGCAAAGCTGCGGCTCGACGCGGCCGGCATCGAGATCCCGTACAACAAGCTCGATCTCTACCTGAAGAAGATGCCGCAGGTCGCGCCGCCGGCCGAAGACTCCGGTCAGGCCGGCGCCTAGCCCCGCTCGTGCATCAGACCAACGGTGCGGGCTCGTCCCGCCCCACCCGGACTTGAGCCGTCCCGCCAGAGAGCATTGCCGATGACCGTGCCGCCCCTGACCCGCATCGTACAGGCGCTGCCCGATACGGTGCCATTCGTGGCCCCCGAGACGCTGGAGCGGCGGAGCGGCATCCGCATCCGAGCCCGTGTCGGTGCCAATGAGAGCAGCTTCGGGCCGTCGCCAAAGGTCATCCGAGCGATGCAGGATGCCGCGCACTCGGTCTGGCAATATGGCGACCCGGAGATGCTCGAGCTGCGTGCGGCACTCGCCGCGCAGCTGGGCGTTCCGTTGCCCAGCATCGTTGTCGGCGAGGGCATCGACGGGCTGCACGGTCTGATCGCCCGGCTGCTGATTGAGCCGGAGGACGTTGCCGTGACCTCGCTCGGCGCCTACCCGACCTTCAACTATCACGTCGCCGGCTTCGGGGGGCGGCTCGTGGCGATCCCCTACACGGCCGACGACCGCGAGGATCTGGGAGCGCTGGCGGCGGCGGCGCGGCGCGAGCGGGCGAAGGTCGTCTACCTGTCCAACCCCGACAACCCTATGGGAAGCTGGTGGGATAGGAGCAACCTGCAGCAGTTCCTTGATTCGGTGCCTGAGGACACTCTGGTGCTGCTGGACGAGGCCTATTCGGAAACGGCGCCCGCCGAGGCCTTGCCCCCGCTCCTGCCGCTCAGGCCCAACCTGCTGCGCACCCGCACCTTCTCCAAGGCCTATGGCCTGGCCGGCATGCGAGTGGGATATGCCATCGGCGATCCCGGGATGATCCGGGCCTTCGACAAGGTCCGCAACCATTTCGGCGTGACCCGGCTGAGTCAGCTCGCTGCCGTGGAGGCCCTCAAAGACGATGACTATCTGCGGAAGGTCGTGGCCCAGGTAGCCGATGGTCGCGGGCGCCTGGCGGCGATCGCCGCGGACAACGGCTTGGCCGCCCTCCCCTCGGCCACCAACTTCGTCGCCATAGATTGCGGTCGTGACGGCACCTTTGCCATGCGCGTACTGGAACAACTGGCGGCGCGCGGCGTCTTCATCCGCAAGCCCATGGCACCCCGCCTCGACCGCTGCATCCGCATCAGCGTCGGACGTCCGGAGGAACTCGACGTGGTGGCGGAGGAACTGCCGAAGGCCCTGCGGGAGGCGCTTTAGATGCCCTCGCGCTGCCGCTGATAACGCTCGAAATAGAGCACATTTCCCTGCTCCCGGCGATCTCGCTCCTCGATCTCGGTCATCAGGGCGATGGTGCGCTCGACGATGTAGCGGAGCTGCTGCGTCTGGGCATCGGTGCCGTGGAGGATGCAGACGGCCTGCTCGAGATGATCGCGTGCGAGATAGTAAGTTGGCGTCATCGCTGCCCTCCAGACGTGGTTAATGGGTGGGAAACACAAGTTCTTTGTGTTGCCGGGAGAGTGCGCGAGTCATGCCTTCGAGGTCGTTGCCGGCACCGCTGCAATTTGTGTCGAATGCAACGTTTCGGCGCTGCTCTGTCAGAACCTTGAATGCCCTGCAGGTTTCGGCCTTCACCAACCGCGGGGCATGTGGAAAACCAGCCCAGCGGCCAAGTTCGGGAGCGGATTGTCGTGGTGCTGCCTACAGGCCCTTCACCATCTGCACGCAGTCACCCGCGATACCCGCCAGCTCCGTCGCGTCCCAGAGCTGTCGCTTCCAACCCAGCTTCTCGTAGAATCCGACAGCCTCCGGCGCCGCGTTCACCTTCAGCGTGTGGAAGCCGAGGGCCCGCATGCGGGCGTCGCAGAGGTCCGACAGGGCGCGTCCGTGACCGCGCCGCTGCTCCCGCTCTGTGACAGCCACCAGCCGCAAGCAACCGCTGCCATCTCCGAAGTCATCGAGGCGAACCGTACCGACGGGTCGACCGTCGAGTTTCAGCAGCAGGCACTGGTTCTGCGGTGCACGGTCGTGCGGATGGTTGCGATCATAGACTCCAATCCGCCCCCGGCCGATGAACAGCACCGCCTCACGAATGTCGTGGAAGGCGCGCCAGTCATCATCATTGGCCGGAGGCTCCAGCGTAAGGCCCACTGGCCCACTAGCCCGCCAGCGCGCCCTGTGCCGCAGCGCCGCGCTCGATCAACAGCCGGTTGTAGGCGTTGAGGTAGGCGCGAGCGGAGGCCACCAGCGTATCCGGCTCGGCGGCGTTGCCGGAGACGATGCGGCCATTGAGCTCGAGGCGCACATTGACGCTCGCCTGCGCGTCGGTGCCGCCGGTCACCCCGTCCACGGCGTAGAGCACGAGGTGCGGCTCGCGGCCCACCGCCTGCTTGATGGCGTTGAAGATGGCATCGACCGATCCGGTGCCGTCATAGCTCGCGGTGACAGTCTCGCCGTCGATGCTGAGCGTCAGGTCGCAGCGATGGACGCCGCCGGTCTTCGAGACCACCTCCATGTCGACCAGCTTGATGCGATCGTCCACCGAGCCCGCCTCGTCGTCGACGAGAGCCACGATATCCGCGTCGTAGACGTGCTTCTTGCGGTCGGCCAGGTCCTTGAAGCGGACGAAGGCCTCCTGGAAGGCGTTGTCCCCCAGTTCGTAGCCGAGCTCCCGCAGCTTGTCCTTGAAGGCGGCGCGGCCCGAATGCTTGCCCATGACCAGCGTTGTTTCCTTGATGCCGACGCTGGCCGGCGTCATGATCTCGTAGGTCTCGGCGTTCTTCAGCATCCCGTCCTGGTGGATGCCGCTCTCATGCGCAAAGGCGTTCTTGCCGACGATGGCCTTGTTGTACTGCACCGGGAAGTTGGCTGCAGCCGAGACGATGCGGCTGGCCCGGCTGAGATGCGTGGTCTCGATGCCGGTGTAATAGGGCATGGCGTCGGCCCGCGTGCGCAGCGCCATCACGATTTCCTCCAGCGCCGCATTACCGGCGCGTTCGCCCAGGCCGTTGATCGTGCACTCGACCTGCCGCGCACCGCCGCGCACCGCTGCGAGAGAGTTCGCCACCGCCAGCCCAAGATCGTCATGGCAATGCGCAGAGAAGATGACCCCGTCTGCACCGGGCACGCGTTCGATCATCGACCGGAACAACTGCTCGTGCTCCGCGGGTATGGAGTAACCGACGGTATCGGGGAGGTTGATGGTCGTGGCGCCGGCCTTGATCGCCAGTTCGACGCAGCGGGCAAGGAAGTCAATCGGCGTCCGGGTGGCATCCATGGCGCTCCACTCGACGTCGTCGATGAGGTTCCGGGCCTGGGTCACCGTCGCCGTGATGATCTCGAGGACTTCGTCCTCGGACTTCCTCATCTGGTGCGCCAGATGAATTGGCGAGGTGGAGACGAAGGTGTGGATGCGGCCGCGGCGGGCATGACGCACCGCCTCGCCGGCACGGGCGATGTCGGCCGAAATGGCGCGGGCCAATCCTGCCACCACGGAATTCTGCACCTGCTTGGCAACGGCGACCACCGCCTCGAAATCGCCGTTCGAAGCGATCGGGAAGCCCGCCTCGATGATATCGACGCCCATCTCGTCGAGCGCTTCCGCCACCTGCAGCTTCTCTTCCAGCGTCATCGTGGCGCCGGGGCTCTGCTCGCCGTCGCGAAGCGTGGTGTCGAAGATGCGCACCTGCTCCTGGTTGCTCGGGATCTCGGTCTGCTGCGTGCTCATGATTTCTTCCTATCAAACGGCCGGCGCGACATGGCGCTGCGACCGGACAAAGCTCTTGCTCGGTTCTGCGTCGTCATCCCCTGACCACCCGCCCGCCTGCGCGAGCCGCCGGTTATCAGGGGCTGATAAGAAGGAGAAGCAGCGCCGGCAGCAGCAACGCGGCGGCAAGCAGGATCAGGCCCTGGCGGGCCTGCTGCTCGGCGGCGATGGCGACGGCGCGCGTGCGCTGCATGTTCAAATCCATACTTGCCGGACAATAGTGCGCGAACTCACCGGCGAAGGCAAGTGGCGAGCCGGCATGTCTTCGCCGACCGGCTTCTTCAGTTGAAGGCGAAGATCGCCGAAACGATGACACCCGCGAAGGCCACTGCCGTGAGCTGGCCCAACAGCTTCGACCGCTTCATCGCCTCGACGTCGCCGGTTCGCGCCTGCTTGCCACTGCGCTCGTTCATGGCGATGAGCACGATCATGGCGACGATGAGCAACATCTTCACCCAAAACCAGGCATTCGGGATTAGGAAGTTCCACTTCAGCCACAGCACCAGCAGCCCGGTGACCAGCAGCGTAGCCATCGCCACCTTGCCCACCTTGGCCAGTTGGTCGGCGACGCCAAGAAGGCTGGCGCGCCCTTCCGGCGTGGCGGTCGCCAGCCTGGAGCCGATTATCGGCATCACCACCGAATTGGCACCGCCAGCGATGAAGGCGACAATATGGATGACAAAGAGCAGCAGTCCGACGAAGTACATGGCATCCCCCTACCGCGATACCGCTGCAGCTAGCCCAGTTGTCGGACGACAACCAGCGCCGCTGTCGGTGCAGGATGGACACGTTTCCAGCGTTGCCCGTTGCCAGTCAATCCCCGAGATCAAGGACGCCTTCTCCGACGATCACGGCGTGACCGCCTATGCCGCCATGGGTAAGAGTCTCGCCCTCCTTGCGCAGCTGGATCGAGATGCGGCTCGGGCGTCCAATCTCGTGACCCTGACGCAGCACGAAATCGGTCTGACCGGGGGTGGCGTGCTCGGCGAGCAGCCCGATCAGCGCTGCCGCCGCGCCGCCGGTCGCCGGATCCTCGCCGAACCCCATGCCAGGCGAGAACATTCGCGCAGCCAGCTGGTTGGCGGGCTCGTCCGGCGTTTCCGTAAAGACGTAGACGGCATTGTGCCCGAGCGGAAAGACGTCGTTCCAGCCCCGCCGCTCAAGCCGAAGCTTTTTCAGCACCGTGGCGTTCCGCACCGGCACCAGATAGAAGGTGACGCCGGCCGAATAGACGGCGGGGCTGTAGACGCCACAGCCGATCTCGTCCGGCTCGAGGCCCAGCACCGCTGCCAGCTTCTGCTTCGACGGCGGCTGCCCAACCTTCTCCGGCAACAGCGGCAAGGCAAAGCGGGCGATTCCGGTTCGCTTGTCGACGCGCTCGATGACGCAGGTCACGAGCCCCACCGGCTCTTCAAGGCGCACCGCGCTCGATCGCGTCTGCAGCCCCAGGACCACCGCCGCGCCGACAGTCGGGTGCCCCGCGAATGGCAATTCCACCTCCGGCGTGAAGATTCGCACCGATGCGGTGTGCCGCTCCAGCTTCGGGCGGCAGATGAATACCGTTTCGCTCAGGTTGAACTCGCGGGCGATAGCCTGCATCTGGTTGTCCAGCAGGCCATCGGCCTTCTGCACCACCGCCAATGGGTTGCCCTTCAGGGGTTCCGCCGTGAAGACGTCCAGCAGAAGATAGCCGAGTTTCATTTGACGCTCCTGGAGATCGGCTAGCCTGGTGGCAGCGCCAGTGCCGCGGCATCGAGGCCGAGCTGCTCGCAGATCGCCCTGACCACCACCGCGTGATCATCGCGCTGCGGCAGCCCCGACACGGTCACCGCGCCGATCACGCCGACGCCTTGTACCCGGATGGGAAAGCCGCCGCCGGCCAGCACGAATTCCATGGGGTCGAGGCCACGCCCCGGGGGAAACACGTCGCCCTCCCATGACTTCTCGAGCACGACCCGATAGGTGCTCTTCTGCAGCCGTTGCACGGTGTTGGCCTTGCGCCGCACCCACTGCGGATTGTCGGCCGTCGTCCCCGGCATCGCCACGTAGAAGAGCGGCCGGTCCCAGAGTCTGACGTCGGCAACCAGCCCCAGGCCCTCCTTCAGCGCCCGCTCGCGGATTGCGGACCCGATGGCAAAGGCCGTGTGCTCGTCGAAGCCCGGAAAGACCAGCCTTCGCTCCTGCTCGATGATGCGCTCGATGTCTTCTGATACTGTCACGGCTGCCCCCTGAAAGCCTGCGCCCTATCCCGCTTCTCGCTGCCGCCAGGCGTCGATCAGCGGCTGCCGATCGGCCGGCTGGCCGGGAAAGTTGACTTCGCCCGCATCGATCTCGACCCAGGGCAGCGCGCTGTCCGTCCAGATATTGCCCACCGGTACGGCCCAGCTCGAATCGTCGAGCGTACCCGGCTTGAGAATCAGCGTCCCCGGGGCCGCTAGCGGCTCATTCCACACCTTGATGCCACACGCGCCGCAGCCCTGCATCCGCACCACGCGCCCGCTGTCCGCAGCCTTGTCGAAGGCAACGGGTGCCCCCGCCAGCAGCTCGACGTGCTCGGCGGCGATCACCATTGACATGCTCCAGGCTGCCCCGCTCAGTCGCTGGCAGTCCTTGCAGTGGCAGCGGTAGACGGTGGCGGGCGGCGCCGTCACGCGGTAGCGGATGGCGCCGCACTGGCAGCCGCCCTCGACCGGAAACTCCGGTAACTTGTGGTCCTTGCTCACTGCTTGTCTCTCCCCCCGCCGCAGATGACGGCGCTGTTCACAGAGCGTTCAGCGACGCCGCGGCATATGGCGCGCCTCGCCGGCCAGACGCCAGCGCAGATTGCACAAAAGGAATACTGATATGAACATATTCTTCAACCGGCTGCGCCGCAGCGCCGAGCGACGCAAGACCTTTGCCGACCTGATGCAGCTCGACGACCACCTGCTGCGTGACATCGGCGTCACGCGCACCGAACTGATCGAGTCGCTTCGCGGCCGCGGGAATCGCATCTGGACCCACGAATAATCGTCCGGCCCCGCCGAACGCACAAGGGCTCCGCCGCGCGGAGCCCTTCGCTTGCCGGCCGCCGGCGGGCCTAGTTCTTGCTCTTGTCGACCAGGGCGCCCGCCTTGATCCACGGCATCATGCCGCGCAGCTTCTCGCCCACTTCCTCGATCTGGTGCTCGTCGTGCAGACGCCGCGTCGCCTTGAAGCGTGAGCCGCCCGAGCGATGCTCCTGCATCCATTCGGACGTGAACTTGCCGGACTGGATGTCCTTCAGCACCCGCTTCATCTCCGCCTTCGTATCGTCAGTGATGATGCGCGGCCCCGAAACGTATTCGCCCCACTCGGCAGTGTTCGAGATCGAGTAGTTCATGTTGGCGATGCCGCCCTGGTAGATCAGGTCGACGATCAGCTTCACCTCGTGCAGGCACTCGAAATACGCCATCTCGGGCGCGTAGCCGGCCTCGACCAGCGTTTCGAAGCCGGCACGGATCAGCTCCACCAGACCGCCGCAAAGCACCACCTGCTCGCCGAAGAGGTCGGTTTCGCACTCCTCGCGGAAGTTGGTTTCGATGACGCCGGACCGGCCGCCGCCGACGCCCGAGGCGTAGGCCAGCGCGATATCGTGGGCATTCCCGGACGCATCCTGGTGCACCGCGATCAGGCAAGGGACGCCGCCACCGCCCTGGAACTCACCGCGCACCGTGTGGCCGGGACCCTTGGGCGCGATCATGATGACGTCGACGGTCTTCTTCGGCTCGATCAGGTTGAAATGCACGTTGAGGCCATGCGCGAAGGCAAGAGCCGCACCGTCGCGGATGTTGGGCTCGATGTGCTCCTTGTAGATATCGGCCTGCAGCTCGTCGGGCGTCAGCATCATGATCACGTCGGCCCAGCCGGCAGCCTCGGCGACGCTCATCACCTTCAGCCCTTCCCCCTCGGCCTTTTTCGCCGACGGCGAGCCAGGACGCAGCGCCACGACGACGTCTTTTACGCCGCTGTCGCGCAGGTTCAGCGTATGCGCGTGCCCCTGCGAGCCGTAGCCGACAATGGCCACCTTTTTCGACTTGATGATGTTGAGATCGGCATCCCGATCGTAATAGACGCGCATGGATAACTCCCCTTTGTGCGTTCGGCCCCGTGGCCGCCTTGACTGCCGGGCAGGAACCCGGATTCTGACTGCGAACAGACCGGGCCAAAGGGCCGGCTTGTCGTTGTTTTCTCTCTTGCCCCGGATCCCGTGGGGACGACCGGCGGCACCTAGCTCACATCATAGACGGCCAGGAACTGCTCGGTCGCCGTAGCCGCGTCGCGCGCGATTTCGCTTTCACCGAAGGTGATCGTCTCGCCGAGGAGCAGCCGGATCTGGATGTCGCGGACGACGAGGCCGAAGAAGGTCCGGTATGCGTCCTCGGAGCTGTCGAAGCGGAGCAGTCGCGCCTCGCGCCCCGCCTCGAGCACCGACTTCAGGCGCCTGCGGATCGCCAGCGGCCCGTTCTCGAGCACGATGGCGCCGAGGCCGTGCTTTTCTGCCCCGGCATGGCCGATGGCCAGCCGGTTGAGGGTAACCGACACCTCACCGACGATCGTCGACAGCAGGTCCCGCCCGAACTGCTCGAGGCTCGCGCGCAGCGAGGCGGCGTCGAGGCGCCAGCGATCCACCTGCGGCATGCGCACCTTGGCCGCCTGAAACTGCACCGTCGCCGTCAGTAGGCCATCGCGGTCGCCGAACCACTTGTAGAGCGTCTCCTTGGAACACGAGGCGCGCCGGGCCACCGAGGTCATGGTCAGCCGGTCGCCCTGCTCGACGAGCAGATCGAGCGCCGCCGTCAGCACCTGCTGCTGCCGGGGCGTAAACACTTCCTCTCGCTGTGGTGCGGTCGCGCTCACGCTTGCCGAGTTCCCGTTTCAAGAGCTACCGTACCGAACGTTACGGTTCGGATCAAGAGCTTCCGCGCCTGTGCCGGGGGTATTGCGGGGAACGCCAAGGTTGCCGTGGCGCCAATGGCACGGTATGCCGTGCCGGCATGGCGTCGGCCGCGGATGTGTCCGGCTTATCGGATATGCCAGACCGGCAGCTTTCAAGCCGCTTCGGCGTTTCGTCATGGCGGTGATCATGGCTTCGCGCCGTCTCGGAGACGACAGCGCGCCGGCTACCCGTTACGATGGCTGGATTGCGATAGCAGCCCACTTACAACCGCGCGGGTCGCCCTCGCCATCGGCCCGACTGCCTGGAGTGAACATGAAACTGGCTTTCGTCATCCCGGCCTACAACGAAGAGGCCCTGATCGGGAAATGCCTGCAGTCGGTGATCGACGAGATCAGCCGCTGCGGGCGTGGCGACGAGATCGAAGTGATCGTGGTCAACAATGCCTCCACCGACCGCACCGGTGAGATAGCTGCGGGGTTCGAGGGCATCCGCGTCGTGGACGAGCCGCAGAAGGGCCTCGTGAACGCGCGCGACGCCGGCTACCGGGCCAGCGGCGCCGAGCTGATCGCCAACATCGATTCCGACACCATCGTCCCACCGGGCTGGCTCGACATCGTGCTGTCCGAGTTCGCGCGCAACCCACGGCTGGTCGCCCTTAGCGGCCCCTACCACTATTACGATCTCAGCCGCCCGAAGCAGCTGCTGGTCGGCGTCTTCTACCTCCTCACCTACCTCGTCTATCTCCTCAACCGCTTCGTGCTGCGGGTCGGCTCGGTGATCCAGGGTGGCAACTTCGTCTTTACCCGCAAGGCGTGGGACTCCGTCGGCGGCTATGACCGCAGCATCACCTTTTTCGGAGAGGATACCGATATCGCCGTCCGCCTGTCGAAGGTCGGCGCTGTGAAGTGGACCTTCCGGCTGAAAATGCTGACCTCGGGTCGACGGATGGAAAAGGAAGGGATCTTCCGGACCGGGAGCACCTATGTGCTCAACTTCCTCTCCGTCACCTTCCGCGGCCGGCCGGTGACCCAGACCTACAACGACATCCGGTCATAGCGGCTAGGGCCGCTTCTGCTCCGGTGGCTCCGCCGCTGGCGCCTCCGGCTTCAGCGACGACTGAAAAGCCTCTTCGAACAACCCCTCGACGTCCAGCTGCGAGCGCTCCGCGGCGGGTCTCGGTGTGGCGGGTCGCTCGGACACGGCCGCTCCAGCGGTGGGTGGAATAGCTTTGGAGGGAGACACGGCGTCGGCCGGTGCTGGTCGACGCTCACTCTCCTCCGGCTCCATCAGCGCCAGTGTGGTTGCCGGGTTCTCCGACCGACCAACCGATCCCCGATCCACCACCGGGGCCAGCACCCCGTCCCGCCGCCACCGGCGCAGGTGCCGCCTCTCGACGGCCGAAAAGATCGCGAACACGACCATCGCGACGAACAGGCCGATACCGACCCCGGCACACAGCCAGACTAGAAGTTCCACCTGCATATTCCGCCCGCCGCTGGCGGCAGCTCCACACACCGCCGCCAGCCTAGGACAATCGCTCGCAAGGCACCAGACCGGGACCGCGGCTGCGGCGGAGTCGGTGGCACCGGGCTCAGGGAGGTCCTCGCCGCAATCCGGCGGGAAACGCCCGGCGTCACCCCCCCGAAGGCAGCGTCGCCCGTCAGGACGGTGTTGCCGGCGACCTGGCCAGGGGCGCCGCCGGCGACAAGGGCGGCGGGCGAAACAGCAGCGAGGCGATGGAACGAAACACGTGGCTCTCCTCCGATTGAGGCTAGAGCAGGACCTGCGTTCCGATCTCCACCACCCGGCCGGTGGGAATGTGGAAGTACTCTGTCGCGTCCGAGGCATTGCGGGCCAGCGCGATGAACACCCGGTCGGGCCAAGCCCGCCAGCCGCTCTTCGGCCCGAGTTTCAGGGAGCGGCGACTGAGGAAGAATGAGGTCGACATGATGTCGAATTTCCACCCGAGCTTGCGCGCCAGCACCAGCGCCTTCGGAATGTTCGGGGTTTCCATGTAGCCGAAGGTCACGATCACCCGGTAGAACAGGTCGTTATAGGCATCGATCCGCACCTTTTCGTCATCGGCGACGCGCGGCAGGTTCGAGGTGACCACCGTTAGGATGACGTTGTGCTCGTGCAGCACCTTGTAGTGCTTGAGGCTGTGCAGCAGCGCCGTCGGCGCCCCCTCGATATCGCTGGTGAGGAAGATCGCCGTACCCGGAACGATAGTCGGCTTCTTCTTGCTGAGGTTATCGACGAGAAACTCCAGCGGCACCTCGTCGCGGCGCGTCTTGTCTGCCAACCGCTTGCGGCCGGTCATCCAGATCACCATCAGACTGATCAGCACCACCGCCACCGCCGCCGGTACCCAGCCGCCCTGGAACAGCTTGTTAGCGTTGGCGATGAAGAAGCCGATATCCACGATGAGGAACGGCACCATCGCCAGCAGCGTCGCCACCGGGTGCCACTTCCAGACCTTCCACATCACCACGCCCAGCAGCAGCACCGTGACCAGCATCACGCCCGACACCGCGATGCCGTAGGCATTGGAGAGTTCCGCGGAGCTGCCGAAGCTCACGACCAGGATCAGGACGAAGACCATCAGCAGGGTGTTGATCTGCGGCATGTAGATCTGGCCTGACTGCGTGGCCGAGGTGTGCAGCACGGTCATGCGCGGCAGCAGGTTGAGCGCAATGGCCTGCTGCGCCAGCGAGAAGGCACCGGTGATCACCGCCTGGCTGGCAATGATGGTGGCACAGGTGGCGAGGATCACCATCGGGAGTTGCCCCCACTCCGGCACCATCTGGAAGAAGGGATGGTCGATGGTGCCGAGGTCATGCGACAGCACGAAGGCGCCCTGCCCGAAATAGTTGAGCAACAGGCACGGGAACACCAGCGCGAACCAAGCCACCACTATCGGTCGACGCCCGAAATGGCCGAGATCTACATAGATGCCCTCGACGCCGGTGACCGCGAGGAAGACTGCCCCCAGCACCAGCGAGGCGATGGCGGCGTGGTCGACGAGGAACTTGATGCCGTAAGCGGGATTGAAGGCCCACAACACTTCCGGCACGGCGATGATGTGCTGCAGGCCGGTTGCCCCCAACACGAGGAACCAGACAGCGGTCACCGGCCCGAAAACGCGCGACACGCCGGCCGTGCCGAAACGCTGCACGCTGAAGACGCCGATGATGATCACCACGGTCAGCGGCACCACCCATCGCGATAGCCCCGGCGCGATCACCTGCACGCCCTCCGTCGCCGACAGCACGGAAATGGCGGGCGTGATGATCGCATCGCCGAAGAAGAGGGCCGCCCCGGTGACCCCGAAGGCCATGATCCAGCGGGGCGACTTGGCAAAGCCGCTTGCCGCCAGGGACATCAGCGACAGCGTTCCGCCCTCGCCCTTGTTGTCGGCGCGAGTCACGAAGAAGATGTACTTGACCGCGACGATCAGCGTCAGGGCCCAGACGATGAGCGAGAGCAGCCCGAGAACTTCGTCGCCGCTGACCACGGCGCCTGGAGCGACCGACAGGGCTTGGCGAAAGGCATAGATGGGGCTCGTGCCGATGTCGCCATAGACGACGCCGAGTGCACCAAGGACGAGAAGGGGAAACTCTGTCTTCCGGTGGCTCGAACCTTGAGCCTCCCCCTCACCGGCATCGCTGCCGGGCGAAGTCGTCTGCGTCATGTAACCTTGCTCACCCTGGTAACGGGTGGGCGGGGTCTACACCCCAGTCACCGTGCACTCAACCTCAAAATGGCCAAAGGGTGTCCGCCGGTGGACAACCAGCCATGCACGGCAGGCAAATCGCCGGGGTGGAGGGAGCGGCGCGCGGCGCCGCCCCTTCCCGTTTGCTGGGTGGTAAGGGCGTCAGGCTGCCGCTGCCTCGCGTTCCTCGTCGGCTGTCCGCGCCGTCTTCGTGGCGTTGGTCCACCAGACCAGATTGTCCAGGAGGTCCGGCACGAAGGCGTCGAAATTGCCCTTCACCTCGTCCCACGTCTTCTGCCCGAACATCAGCGGCATGAAGTCGGAGCCCCCGATATGGATGCCCTGCCGGACCGGCACCGCCTGCACCTCGACCATCACGTTGCGCAGGTGCTCGACCGCCCTCGCCCCGCCAACCGAACCGTAGCCAAGGAACGCTGCCGCCTTGCGGACGAACGGCGTGTAGGCGTGGTCGATGGCATTCTTGAGGGCGCCCGGAATCGAGCGGTTGTACTCGGCGGTGACGAAGATGTAGCCGTCGTACTGGTTGAGCGTCTCGTGCCAGCGGATAACCTCCGGATCGGAGGGCGGGACGTAGAGGTCGGATGCCGCTGCGTCGAACAGCGGCAACTTGAAGTCGGCGAGGTCGAGGAGTTCGGCCTCGATGTCCTCGCGCGCCTGGGCATGCTCAAGAATCCACTTGGCTGGCTTGTCGCCAAACCTGGCAGGGCGGATGCTGCCGATGATGACGGCGATCTTGGGCTTCGACATGTTGCTCTCCAGTATAAAAAGGTAACTGGGGCGCAATATGTGCCTAATGGCCAGCCGCGCAAGGAGGCACCCTGTTGGGACGAAGCAACATCTGTCCGCCTCGGGAAACCGCGTGATCTCCAGCCACAACTCGGTAACTGTAGGCGGCAAGGACCTTTGCGGGCGTCGCCCGCGGCTGCGGGTGGGTAGCGCCTATGACGCCAGAACGCTGTGTTCGCTCTCAATGATCAATGAAGGTTAGCGCAGCCCGAAGGAATAAGCCCAGGAAAGGACCGTGAGGCCCTCCTCGTCGAGCTCGGGATGGCGCCGGTGCAGCTCCGCGACCGCCCGCTCCGTCACCGACTTGCGCCCCGCCTTGCCGACCGGCTCCGCCAGCGGCTGCTTGAGCTCCTCGTAGAGGGCGAGGATGCGGTCCCGCAGCTCGGCCGCCGACGTCTCGCCGAAGGCCGCCGCGACGTCGGCGGTCCGGGCGCGTGGAAAGCGCGACCTGCCGTAGCCGGTAAACAGCGTCAGGGCCTGGTTGATGGGATCACGCA
Organism: Devosiaceae bacterium; assembly: GCA_035998685.1. Lineage (GTDB taxonomy): Bacteria > Pseudomonadota > Alphaproteobacteria > Rhizobiales > Devosiaceae > Devosia_A. The sequence goes on from DASYHK010000023.1 coordinate 532,563, forward strand.
AGGGCGAAGTCAGGCGCAGGCGGCCTTGTAGCGCCGCACGGACTCGCCGTAGCCCATCAGCAGCGCGTCGGCGGTGAGCCCGTGCCCGATGGACACCTCGGCGAGATCGGGGATGGCCTGCTTGAGCGGTGGCAGGTTCTCGAGGGTCAGGTCGTGCCCGGCATTGATCAGCAGCCCCGACCTGCCCCCGCGCTCGTTGTGCCCGGCCTCGCGGGCGGCGTCGGCGGTATCGTGCAGCGCCGCGAGATGTACCGCTGCGACCTCCGGCACCATCGCGCCGCCATAGGGGCCGGTATAGAGCTCCACCCGGTCGGCACCCACCCGCCAGGCTGCGGCCGGGGCCGCTGGATCGGCGTTGATGAACAGCGACACCCGAATGCCGGCTGCCTTCATCCGGGTGATCGCCGGCACCAGCACCGCCTCGTTGGCGTCGATGTTCCAGCCGTGATCGGAAGTAGCCTGCAGGGGGTCGTCGGGCACGAAGGTGACCTGATCCGGCCTGGCGCGCTCGACCAGCGTCAGAAAGTCCTCCGAGGGATAACCCTCGATATTGTATTCCGCCTCCGGGTACTCGCTGCGGATCAGGCGCTCCAGCTCGAAGACGTCGGTGCGCCGGATATGGCGCTCGTCCGGACGGGGATGGACGGTGATGCCGTCGGCGCCATGGTCGAGGGCAATGCGCGCGATGCCGGGCACGCTTGGCCACGGCACGCTGCGCCGGTTGCGGAGCTGGGCGACGGCGTTCAGGTTGACGGAAAGCTTGGTCATCGGACGCCCCTACGGCACTTTTTTCGATCCATACACCATCATCGCCACGGTGCCCAATCGCGCTTGTTGATGGAGCGGATGCAAGGCGCTGATGCCGCCCTCAGGCGACCACGGTGAGTCGACGGCGCCGTTCGTCCAGCGTCACGATGACGACGCCGCTGCCGAGGATCAGCAGGATGCCGGCAATGGCGAGGGCATTGGGGAAGGTTCCGAACACCACCAGCCCCGAGATCACCGCCCAGACGGTGAACATGTAGAAGAACGGGGCAACGGCGGCGGTGGTGCCGTTGCGGTAGGCAAGGAAGATCGTGAGGTGGCCGATGGTGAGGAAGAAACCGGAAGCCAGCAGCAGCAGCAGGTGCCGGCCATCCGGCATCACCCATTGTTCGAACAGGAGATGTGCCGCCAGCGCCCCGACCATGACGACGAGCACGGCGCTCGTTGCCACCACCGGGCCGGGAATCGCCGCCGGCACCTTGCGCGCGATGATCTCGCGGAGCGCCGTGCCCAGCGCCGTGCCGAACCCGAGCACTGCATAGGGCGAGACCCCTGCCCCGCCCGGCTGCGCCACCAGCACGGCACCGACGAAGCCGAGTCCGATCAGCACCATGCGCAGGGCGCCGATGCGCTCGCCATAGACGATGGAGACGCCGATCAGCAGCAGCATCGGCGCCACCTGGGTCAGTGCCGTGATGTCGGCAATCGGCATGTTGGCCAGGGCGACGATGAAGCAGAGGACCGCGAACAGCTCCATCGAGTTTCGGGCCAGCACCCAGCGATTGCCCACCTGCGGCAGCCGCCGGAGATTGCCGGTGACCAGCAGCAGCGGTACGCACCAGATGGCGGCAGACACCCCGCGCAGGAACAGCGACTGGAACGGCGGCAGCCCGTCGGTCACCAGCTTCAGAAAGCTGTCGTTGACGACGAAGGCACAGGTGGCGAGCACCATCAGCGCGATGCCGCGCAGGTTGGAAACGGGAGTGGCCATGGGACTCGGCGGTAGCGAAGAATCGGGCGGGGCCCGGTCCGGCGATACTATATCCCTTCGGCACCCCTGCAAATGGCCGTCAGGCCGTCCGCACGACCGCCACCGGTTCCGGCGGCACCATCCGGGCGCCGAAGCTTCGAAGCTGCAGGGCTCGCCGGTGACTTCAGCCGGCCAACGACACCACCACCTTGCCGCAGGCGTGACCGTCGCTGAGCCGGCGGACGGCCTCGGCCGACTGCTCGAGCGGAAATCTGCTGTCGATGACCGGCACGAGCGTCCCCTCGACGAAGCGCTCGGCAAGCCATTCGAGATCCGCGGCGGTCGGCTTGTAGATCAGGAGGCGCATCTGCTTGCCGCGGAAGAGCCCGAACAGCGGCCCGAGGACCAGGACCTTCAGCAGCACGCCCTCCGTTCCACCCACGACGGAAAGCCTGCCGCCCCGATTGAGCGCGCGCGCATACGCGGACAACGGCCGGTTGGCCACCGCATCGAGGATGTAGTCATAGCGCCTGCCCGAACCGGTGAAATCCTCCGCCCGGTAGTCGACGACGTGGTCCGCCCCCGCCGCGCGCATCGCCTCGAGCTTCTGCGCACTGTCGACGCCAGTGACTTCGGCGCCCTGCAGCTTGGCGATCTGGATCCCGAAGGTCCCGACCCCGCCGCCGGCGCCGTTGATCAGCACCTTCGCGCCGGCTCTGAGGGCCCTCAGCCCCTGCAGCGCCAGCAGGCCGGCCTGTGGCATCGCGGCCGCCTGCTCGAAGCTCATGCCGTCCGGCTTGAGCGCCAGCTTCGCCTGCTTCACACAGCAATAGTCGGCGAGGGTGCCGGGGCCGTCCCAGGCAATGTCTCCGAATACCTCGTCCCCCACCCGGAAGCGCGTCACATCCTTGCCGACGGCCTCGACGACACCGGCAAGGTCGAAGCCCAGACGCTTGGGTCCCTTGGCAAATCCTTCCGGACGGACGAAATAGCGTTTGCCGCTGATGAGGTCGAGGTCCCAGGCGTTGACTGATGCGGCACGCACCGCGATCAGCACCTCGTCGTCCTGCGGCGACGGCGTCTCGATCTCGGCGAGCCGCAGCACCTCCGGCCCGCCCCAGCGATCGTAGAGGATCGCCCTCATTGGCGCCCGACGCCCGCCGCTGCCCTGAAGCTGCCGATCGTTGCAGAACGCATGTGCAGACCCCCTACACGGCCCCCGCCGACCTGGGGCGGCTACATCCCCTCGGCGCCACGCGAGATCGCGGCGAGCCCCGTCCGCACCACCTCCACGAGTCCCAGCGGCACCATCAGGGCGATGAAGCTGTCGATCTTACCGGGCTTGCCGGTGACCTCGAAGACGAAGCTTGTGGTCGTCGCATCCACCACCTGCGCCCGGAAGGCGTCGGCCAGCCGCAGCGTCTCAGACCGGTGCTCGCCGGTGCCCGCGACCTTGATCAGTGCCAGCTCGCGCTCCAGCGCCTTGCCCTCGGCGGTGAGGTCGTGGACCTTGTGCACCGGGATCAGCCGCTCGAGCTGCAGCTTGATCTGCAGCAGCACCTTGGGCGTCGCCACGGTGACGACGGTGATGCGGGAGAGCCCCTTCTCGTGCTCCGTCTCCGATACGGTGAGGGAATCGATGTTGAAGCCGCGGGCCGAGAACAGGCCAACCACCCGGGCGAGGATGCCGGGCTCGTTGTCGACCAGTACCGAAAGCGTGTGGCGCTCCGGGGCTTGGGTCTCGGCGGCGAGGAAATAGGCCGAGCCGCTCGGCTGCAGATGTGCGTTCATCACTTGATCTCCCTGGGAGCCGTCATTTCCACTGCACCGACGCGGCGATCGTGTCCACGGCGCCGCTGATCTCCTCGAAGCCCTCGATCGGCCCGTAGGCCACCATCCGCAGCAGATCCCCGTCGCGATGGCCCAGCCACTGCCGCACCCGCACCGTCCCCAGCGCAGGATCCTCGGCGACGCCGCTGAGCAGCCACGCCTCGCCACCGGCGAAGGACGTGGCCGCGGACTCATTGATCTCGATCTCAGCGAAGTCGCTGATCGAACGCAGCAGATCTTCCGCCGCATCGGCAAGCGGCGGCATGCCGGTGATGTTGAAGCGCGCGTCGAGGATGATAGCCGGCTGCGGCTCGCCCTCCGCCACGCTGGCATCGATCAGCGCCACCATGCTGCCATCCATCACCTGAGCGAAGACGAAGGGCTCTGCCGCCTCCACCCGGAACGGCAGCGCCGCCACCTGCTCTTCCAGGGTCGCCGGGCCGGCAATTTCGAGCGAGGCGAGCAGCGCCTCGAACTCGGCCTGCGTCAGCTCCGCACTGGGGGGCACATTGGCAGTGAGCAGCACCGCCTGCGCACCGCCGGCAAGACCGATCCACTTCCCGACCGTCACCCCGTTGGCCTCCTGCGTGCCGCGCAGGTAGGGGATGGTGCCGTCCGGGGAACTCACCGAGAAGGTGGCATCGATCTGCAGTCCCTGCCCCGAGAAGAACTCGGCCGCGTCCTCAACCGAAGTGAATACCGGCAGCAGTTCCTCGTAGGCCGCGGGCTCCGCAACCGTCACGATGATGCTGGTCCCCGCTTCCGGGTCGAGCAGACCGATGAATTCCTCCGGCTGCACGAACCCCTGCGGCGGCACCAGCGAAATGCCCGTCCCCGGAAGCGCGACGCGCTCGCCCTGGGCCAGGGCTGCTCCGCCCAGCGCCAGCAATGCCAGCGTCGCCGCCGCGATCCTGCGGGCGAAGCCGCTCATTCTCGAAAACTCAGACAAGTGCTCTTCCCTTCGCGTCGATGACGGCGCCGATGTCTCCGGTGTCGTCGGGCAGGATCATCTCGTTGTGCGGTTTGCCCGAGGGGATCATGGGCAGGCAGTTTTCGTGCTTTTCGACCACGCAGTCGAACAGCACCGGTTTCGGCGAGTCGATCATCTCGGCGATGGCCGCGTCGAGATCGGCCGGATCCTCGCAGCGGATGCCGTGACCGCCATAGGCTTCGGCCAGCTTGACGAAGTCCGGCAGGCTTTCGGAGTAGCTGTGGGCGTAGCGCCCGCCATGCAGCAGTTCCTGCCACTGCCGCACCATGCCCATGCGCTCGTTGTTGAGGATGAACACCTTGATCGGCAGCCGGTACTGCACCGCCGTCGACAGCTCCTGCATCGTCATCTGCACGCTGGCCTCGCCGGCGACATCGATCACCAGCGCGTCCGGATGTGCCACCTGCACGCCGACCGCTGCCGGCAGCCCGTATCCCATGGTGCCGAGTCCGCCCGAGGTCATCCAGCGATTGGGCAGGTCGAACGGGAAATGCTGCGCCGCCCACATCTGGTGCTGGCCGACCTCGGTGGTGACGTAGACGTCGCGGCCCTTCGTTGCCTCATAGAGGCGGCGGATGGCGTGCTGCGGCTTGATGATGACATCGGAATTGCGGAAGCCCAGCGAGTTGCGCGCACGCCAGCCTGCAATTTCCTTCCACCACGGCGCCAGCGCCTCGGTGCGCGGCTGGTTGGTCTTGCTCCGCCAGATGCGCACCATCTCCTCGAGCACCCAGCCGCAATCACCGACGATCGGCAGGTCGACGACGACGTTCTTGGAGATCGAGCTGGGGTCGATGTCGATATGGATCTTGCGGCTCTGCGGCGAGAAGGCGTCGATGCGCCCGGTGATGCGGTCGTCGAAGCGGGCACCGACGCAGATCATCAGGTCGCAATCATGCATCGCCATATTGGCCTCGTAGGTGCCGTGCATGCCAAGCATGCCCAGCCACTGCGGGTGCGAGCCGGGAAAGGCGCCGAGCCCCATCAGCGTCGAGGTCACCGGGAAGCCGGTCAGCTCGCCCAGTTCCCGCAGCCGCTGGCTGGCCTCGGGGCCGGCATTGATGACACCGCCGCCGGTATAGAAGATCGGTCGCTGGGCCTTGAGCATCATGTCGACGGCGGCTTCGACCGCGCCGATCTCGGCCTCGCGTTGGGGCTTGTAGCTGCGGTGCCGGCTGGCGCCGACCTCCTCGGGACGCTGGTATTCGCCAAGCGCGAACTGCACGTCCTTGGGAATGTCGACCACGACCGGGCCGGGCCGGCCGCTCATGGCAACGAAGAAGGCCTCGTGCAGCACCCGCGGCAAGTCGTTGACGTCCTTGACCAGGTAATTGTGCTTGGAACAGCTGCGGGTGATGCCGACGGTATCGCATTCCTGGAAGGCATCGGAACCGATCAGCGGCGTCGGCACCTGCCCGGTAATGCAGACCAGCGGAATGGAATCCATCAATGCGTCGGTGAGGCCGGTGACGGCGTTCGTCGCCCCCGGGCCCGAGGTCACCAGCACCACCCCACATTTGCCGGTCGAACGGGCATAGCCCTCGGCCATGTGGGTGGCGCCCTGCTCGTGCCGCACGAGGATGTGCTGCACCTGCTCCTGCTGGAAGATCGCATCATAGATCGGCAGTACGGCGCCGCCGGGATATCCGAAGATATGCTCGACCCCCTGGTCCGCCAGGGCCTGGATCACCATCTCGGCGCCCGTCATCTGCTGTGCCATCGTCCGTTCCTTCCTGCTCGCCACTGTTCTCGACCGTGGCCGTCTGGTCTCGCCCGCGCGGCACCAGCCGCTCCGGACATTAGGCAACAAAAAAGGCCCCTTTCGGGACCTTGTCGCGCACCGACACTCGCGGGGTTTTACCCCACGGTCTCGATGCGCCAGTCTACTACGATAAGAGCCTGCACGGGATCTGCTCCGATAATCAGACTGAATTGATAGGGGCATCGAGGGAGCCGTGTCAAGGGCGGCGGCGGCCACACCGAAACTTCCGGCGCGACATGGCCGCCCGGGTTTCTCCGCAGTGTGCCGCCGCTTCCTCATGAAGCGGCCCCGGCGAGGCTTTCGCCTCGAAGCGGGTAGTCCGCAAAAAGGTGAGGCTTGGCCTCGCCGGTGCGGCGGGTTGGTGCTGCGGACGAAGTTGCGGATTCTCGCTCGTGGCTCCCCGCCGGTCCGTCCGGTCCCGCCCCAAAACGACTTTCAGGGCACACCCGTCTCTCCGCACCAACCACTCGTCATGATCGCACCTCGGTGCGGCGATGGGAGGATTCTACCGCAGGTGGAGAAGGCGGGGATAGATTTCGGGGAAGCCGAGGCGGAGCAGAGGGCTGGAAGCGCTTCGGAGCACATCCGCCCCACCCACCGCCGTCATCCCCGCGACCGCGGGGACCCAGTGCACCGGCCGCGCGACGCTCGCCGCTCTTGCCGATCCTGCACCACCGCAGGACCGGATGGCGCCATGCTGGTGGTCGGTCCTGAGCACTGGCTCCC
>DASYHK010000012.1:0-134796 GCA_035998685.1 Devosiaceae bacterium
TTCCCCACTGCTGCCTCCCGTAGGAGTCTGGGCCGTGTCTCAGTCCCAGTGTGGCTGATCATCCTCTCAGACCAGCTATGGATCGTCGCCTTGGTGGGCCATTACCCCACCAACTAGCTAATCCAACGCGGGCTCATCCAATTCCGATAAATCTTTCCCCCTTGGGGCGTATACGGTATTAGCACAAGTTTCCCTGTGTTGTTCCGTAGAACTGGGTAGATTCCCACGCGTTACTCACCCGTCTGCCACTCACTCCGAAGAGTGCGTTCGACTTGCATGTGTTAAGCCTGCCGCCAGCGTTCGTTCTGAGCCAGGATCAAACTCTCAAGTTTGAAATCTGACTATAGTCGACGTCTGCACGTTTGCTTGATTGACGAGGACACACACCTGTCACTGCATCCCGAAGGATACGTGATTGGTAGTGTACCTCTTGAGTAAACGTGCACCGTCGAAGTCGATTAAAACCGCTCCGGGCCCGAGAGCCCGGTTAGGTTCGCAAGAACCTCGCCGTCCACGTTTCTCTTTCTTCCATCTTCACAATGTCAAAGAGCTGACCTCGGGGTCCCGTTTCCGGGGCGACGTCATGGAAGCAGAGCTTCCGAATTCTGGCGAACAAGACCTTGTTCCGGTTGCCCGGCGGCCGGTCTGCCCTTTCAGGATCGCTGATCGGTGGGAGCGACTAGCGCTCGACGTCGTCAGCGAGGCGGGTTGTATTCGAGACCCTGGAGCCTGTCAACACCCTTTTTGAAATTTCGAATTTCTTCGCTATTTCAAGAGTTTCGCTGGTGTCGCCGGCGCTTGTGGGCGCCGCCTCGTCAGCGGTGGGCGGGTTATATGGGCCACCCTCCGGCCTGTCAACACGGGAAACGCGTCTTTCGACATTTTCCCGGATCGGCGTCTCTGGCCGGGCTGCGGACCCTCCGCACATCCTTATATATAGCACCCCTTAAAGGCCCTGTCACTTCGGCACTTGCCGCCGTGGGCTTCTGACCCAGAAGGGGTGTTGGAGGCGCTCGAGGCGAAGATCTCTGATCTCTCGCTGACCCGGAGCGCCGTGCCGCCTCTCCCGAAGGCAAGCGGCGCGACGCCTAAGATGGTGTCCGCTATCCCCTTTGCAAGTCCTCTGGGTCAGATTTTCAAAAGTCCGTTCCGCGGACCGAAGGAGCCCTGCTCACAGCTCGCTCCGCCGGGACCGATAAGGGGGGAATAGTGGCGGCAGAGGCCAACTTTCGCCGCATTGGCTGCGCATCAGGATGGGCAGGGTCGGTATTGACACGCTTTGACCTGCGGGTCATGCCAGTTGCGCGGCATCGGGCAGGGCCGCAACATCGGGTGGCAGCAGACTGATGACAGGCAGGACGTCCGGGTGAGCCCGGTACAGCGCAATCGCCACGCCGCTCTGCTGAGGGCAAGCGGCTACGAGGATGCACCGGCACTTACGGTGCAGTCCACCGACGGCGAAATTCCGCACGGCCGCGAGCTGAGCTTCGCCTGGCTCACCGGCACGGTGATGACCGGCCTGACCAGCGTTCTCCTGATGGGTGCTGCGCTCTACGTCTCCTTCCAGGGTCAGGACACTTTTTCCACAGCCTATGAAGCCCTGCAGATCGTGACCCCGGAGACCGAGGGTCCGGATGCCGATTCCGCAGCCAAGACCGACCGCGTCCGGCCGATCGCCAGGACCCGCTCCGAGCTCGAGATCGTCGAAGCTTCGATCCGCGAGAATGTCGACGGCCGCGACATGATCCGCAAGCAGCCCTTCGTGCGCATCCGCGCCACCCTCGCGACCGGTGCCACGGCGCTGTCCGAGGATGTTGCCCCCTATGACCCGGTCGCCATCCTCGACGCCAACCAGCCCATCCAGACCCCCGAAGGCGAGGATCTGGCCAATCCCGACATCTATGGCACCGATGTCGAGGGCGAGGTGTCGATCAAGCTGGCGGCGCTGCCCATCTCCATGGTCCCGCCGCCCGCCATCTCCGACGACCGCGCCGCCGACTTCGTGCGCCGGACGGTGGAGAACCTCTACGGGGAAGGCGACACCGAACTGCTGGCCTATGCGCCGGAAGCCGGCGCTCTGCGTGACCTCGGCATCGTCGAAGGCACCGTCGGCGGTGTCGCGGAGAACGTGACCGTCATGCCCAAGACCACGCTGCCGGAGGATGGCAATCTCGGCCGCTCCGAACGCATCGTCGCGGTGCGCGAGGCCGGCCCGCTCGCCGACACGCTGCTGAAGAACGGCTTCACCGAGCAGATGGTGGCGATGGTCGGCGTCACCCTGAAGAACGTGCTGCCCTCGATGAACGTCCCCGAGGGGGCGCGGCTGCGCATCCTGTTCGGCGCCTCCCGCTCGTCCGACAAGACCCTCATTCCCTACCGGGTCAGCATCTATTTCCCCGACCCCAAGACCGGCGAGATCGAGCACGCCGCGACCGCCGCGCTGACCGACCGCGGCACCTACGTCCTGGGCCTCGCCCCGACCGAGATCGAGTTCCCCGACGAGGACACGGAGGAGATCAACGTCGCCAACCTGCCCTCGGTCTATCGCTCGATCTGGGAGACCGCGCGCAAGCACGACATCGACGACGCCATCACCCAGCGCATCATCGCGATGTACGCCTACGACGTCGACATGAACAAGAAGATCAGCGCCGGCGATTCCATCGAGATCCTGCAGACCCACGCCAATGGCGAGGGGCACAAGGAGCTGCTCTATGTGGGCCTGAAGCTCGGCAGCACGATCCGCGAATTCTATCGCTTCCGCACCGACGACGGTACCATCGACTATTACGATCCCGACGGCGAAACCGGAAAGCGCTTCCTGACCAGGCGCCCGATCGAGGGCGGCGGTCGGCTGACCAGTCGCTTCGGCATGCGCGTGCACCCGATCTTCAAGAGCCGCCGCATGCATACCGGCGTCGACTTCGCCGCCCGCACCGGCACGCCGATCTACGCCTCGGGCGACGGCGTGGTGGAGAAGGCCGGCTGGGTCTCGGGCTATGGCAAGAAGGTTGAAATCCGGCACGTGAACGGCTTCGAAACGGGCTATGGTCATATGAGCCGTATCGCCGATGGCATGAAGCCCGGCACCCGCGTGCGCCAGGGCCAGGTGATCGGCTATGTCGGCTCCACCGGCAATTCCACCGGTCCGCACCTGCATTTCGAGATCAAGGTCAATGGCCGCGTGGTCGATCCGCTGAGCGTCAAGCTGCCGCGCGACAAGTCGCTGGCCGCCCAGTACGACCAGGCGTTCGAGCAGACGATGGAACAGATCCGCGACCTGATGCAGCGCGAACCCGCGCCGGTGACCGTCGCCTCCGTCGACTGATCAGCCCCCGGCGGTTGACCGCGACCGCCGCTCCTGCGTCAGCCAGGCGATTGCCGCCGACAGCACCGCCAGCCCCGCCGTAGCATAGGCGACCGCCGCCAGCGCGGCATTGGTGGCGCGCAGCCGCGTCGCCTCCAGCGGGGGCGGCAATGGCTCTGCCGGCGGCAGCCCGAAGAACAGATGCAGTTCCGCGGCGCCCCCCAGCTGCTGCTGGAACACCGCTGCCACCACGCCGCCCATGGCCGCAATCGCCAGCAGCCCCGCCACCCGGGCTATGGCGTTGTTCGACCCCGAGGCGATGCCGGTATCGGCATCCTCCACCGAGGTCATCACCGCCGTCGACAGCGGCGAGACCACGAGCCCCATGCCGATGCCGAACAGCCCCATCAGCGGCACCACCGCCAGCCACACCGATTGCAGCGGCGCCGTCACCCCCAGCAGCACGAAGGCGACGGCCACCAGCAGCGAGCCGGCGATCAGTGGCGGCCCCGCCCCCACCCTGTCGGCGAGGCGTCCCGCGGCCGCCGAAACCACGGTCAGCCCCAGTCCGAAGGGCATTAGCGCCAGCGACACCACCAGCGGCGTCTCGCCCCAGCCCCCGATCATGGTCATGGGCAGGTAGAACATCACCGCCCCGAGGGCGAAATAGAGGGTGAAGGTGAGCAGTTGCGCCCCGGCAAAGACGCGGTTGGCGAACAGCCGCAGGGGCAGCATCGGCGCCTTGCTGACCCGCTCCCAGAACAGGAAGGCGCCGAGCAGCAGCACGCCGACGCCGCCGAAGACCAGCACCCGCGACGGCAGCGGCGGCTCGCCCCCCTCCCCCGTCAGGCCATAGGCCAACAGCAGCAGTGCGGCGGTGGCAAGCAGGCCGCCGACGACGTCCGGGCGCCGCTCCCCCTCGGGATGGTCCGCCGGCACCCGCCCGAGCAGCAGCGCCAGCGCCAGCCCGCCGAGCGGCAGGTTGATGGCAAAGACCAGCCGCCAGCCCCAGTCCCCGAACCAGCTGAGCAGGAAGCCGCCGAGCACCGGGCCGAACACGGTGGTGAAAGCGGAGGCCGCCGCCCAAGTGCCGATCGCGCGGCCGCGCTCTGCCTTCGGATAGGCCTTGGCGATGAGCGCGAGGCTCGATGGCACCATGAAGGCAGCCCCCAGCCCCTGTACCGCCCGCGCGACGATCAGGACCTGCACATCCGGCGCCAGCGCGCAGCCGAGCGAGGCGGCAACGAACGCGGCAATGCCGAAGCCGAAGACGTTGCGCACGCCGAAGCGGTCGCCCGCCGCGCCGCCCACAAGCATCAGCGACGCCAGCAGCAGCAGGTAGCCGTTCGACACCCACTGCGCATCCGCGAGGCTGGCGCCGAGGTCGCTGCGAATCGCCGGCACGGCGATCGCCACCACGGACCCGTCGATGAAGCCCATGCTGGAGGCCAAGATGGCCGCAACCAGCACGAACTTCCGGTTCGTCGGCGGGCAGAACGTTCCGGTCGCGGTCGCGGCTGAGGGCTGAGTCATGGCCGCGACTGTAATGGGAAGCCGCGCCGCACAGAAGTGGGCTGCGCCGTGGACAGCTACTCCGTCGCCACCCACACGGCCAGCTCGTTGCCGCCGGGTTCCCGGAAATGGAAACGGCGGCCGCCGGGAAAGTCGAAGGCCGGCCGCGTGATGGTGCCGCCGGCCGCCTCCACGTCGCGTTGCGCCTGTTCGAGGTCGCCGGTGCGGACGATGGCGAGCGGCGCCGCGACCCGCCCAGCATCGGCATCGATGCCGACATCGATGCCGGCGCCCTCGATCCCGCCATAGGAGGGGCCATAGTCCACGCCCGACCAGCCGAAGGCGGTCTCGAAGAAACGGCGGCTGGCGGCGACGTTTGAGCTCGGGAACTCCAGGTAGTCGATCTTGTAGCTGTCAGCCATCGGTGGACTCCTCATGTAGATGTTCTTGTTATGTTCTACAACGCAACGGAGCAAATGGGCAAGCAAAAGGCCGGTCCACCGGACCGGCCCTTCACTGCTTAATGGGTTGCCCATCAGGCTGCGGCGTCGACCGCCGCTGCGTCCGCGGCCGGGCGCAGGCGCAGCCCGTCCTCGCCCGCCTCGACTGCTACCGTGGCACCGTCGGCGATGCGACCGGCGAGGATCTCGTCGGCCAGCTGGTCCTGCAGCTCGCGCTGGATGACCCGCTTCAGCGGCCGGGCTCCGTAGGCCGGATCGTAGCCCTCGGCGGCAAGCCACTCGCGGGCTTCGGGCGTCAGCGTCAGCGTGATGTCCCGCTCCTTCAGCAGCTGCTGCAGGCGCCGGAACTGGATGTCGACGATCGCCGCCATCTGCCCGCGCTCCAGCCGATGGAACAGCAGGATCTCGTCGATCCGGTTGAGGAACTCCGGCCGGAACGCGGCCTTCACCGCATCCAGTACCTTGCCCCGCGCCAGCTCCACCGATTCCCCGTCCGCCAGCTGGCTCAGATATTCGGAGCCGAGATTGGAGGTCATGATGATCACGGTGTTGCGGAAGTCCACCGTCCGCCCCTGGCCGTCCGTCAGCCGCCCGTCGTCGAGCACCTGCAGCAGCACGTTGAAGACGTCCGGATGGGCCTTCTCGATCTCGTCGAACAGCACCACCTGGTAGGGCCGCCGCCGCACCGCCTCGGTCAGCACCCCGCCCTCGTCGTAGCCGACATAGCCGGGAGGGGCGCCGATCAGCCGGGCGACCGAGTGCTTCTCCATGAACTCCGACATGTCGAGCCGCACCATCGCCGTCTCGTCGTCGAACAGGAACTGCGCCAGTGTCTTGGTCAGCTCGGTCTTGCCGACGCCGGTCGGGCCGAGGAAGATGAAGGAGCCGATCGGCCGGTTTGGATCCTGCAGCCCGGCCCGCGCCCGGCGGACAGCCTTGGATACGGCCGTCACGGCCTCGTCCTGGCCGATCACCCGGCTTCCGAGCGTCTCTTCCATGTGCATCAGCTTTTCGCGCTCGCCCTCCAGCATGCGGTCGACCGGAATGCCGGTCCACCGCGACACCACCTGGGCAATATGCGTCGGCTGCACCACCTCCTCGACCATCGGATTTTCCGCGGCACCGTCGCCATTCGGATCCTCCGCCGCCTCCAGCCGGCGGGTGAGGTCCGGGATGACGCCATAGGCGAGCTCGCCGGCCCGTGCGAGATCACCCCCGCGCTGCGCCGTCTCCAGCTCGGTCCGCGCCTTGTCGAGCTCCTCCTTGAGCTTCTGGCTGCCCGACAGCCGCTCCTTTTCCGAGAGCCAGCGGGCCGAGAGCTGCTGCGCCTCTTCCTCGAGCTCGCTGAGCTCCTGCTCGAGCCGGCCGAGCCGCGTCTTGGAGGCGTCGTCGGTTTCCTTCTTCAGCGCCTCGCGCTCGATCTTGAGCTGCATGATGCGCCGGTCGAGCTCGTCGAGCGCCTCGGGCTTGCTGTCCACCGCCATCCGCAGCCGCGCGGCCGACTCGTCCATCAGGTCGATGGCCTTGTCCGGCAGGAAGCGATCGGTGATGTAGCGGTTGGAGAGCGTCGCCGCCGAGACCAGCGCCGAGTCGGAGATGCGCACGCCGTGGTGCAGCTCGTACTTCTCCTTCAACCCCCGCAGGATCGAGATGGTGTCCTCGACCGTTGGCTCGTCGACGAAGACGGGCTGGAAACGACGGGCCAGCGCCGCGTCCTTTTCCACGTGCTTGCGGTACTCGTCGAGCGTCGTCGCGCCCACGCAGTGCAGCGTGCCGCGCGCCAGCGCCGGCTTCAGCAGGTTGGAGGCGTCCATGGCGCCGTCGGCCTTGCCGGCCCCGACCAGCGTGTGCATCTCGTCGATGAAGAGGATGATCTGCCCTTCGGCGGCATCGATCTCGCCGAGCACCGACTTCAGCCGCTCCTCAAACTCGCCGCGATACTTCGCGCCGGCGATCAGCGCGCCCATGTCGAGCGCCATCAGCGACTTGTTCTTAAGGCTCTCGGGCACGTCGCCGTTCACGATCCGGAGCGCCAGGCCCTCGGCGATGGCGGTCTTGCCGACGCCCGGTTCCCCGATCAGCACCGGGTTGTTCTTGGTGCGGCGGCTCAGCACCTGAATGGCACGACGGATCTCCTCGTCGCGGCCGATCACGGGGTCGAGCTTGCCCTCGCGGGCCGCCTCGGTAAGGTCCCGCGCGTATTTCTTCAGCGCATCATAGGCGTTCTCGGCCGACGCGGTATCGGCCGTACGTCCCTTGCGGATAGCGTTGATGGCCTCGTTCAGCGCTTGCGGCGTCACTCCGGCGGATGCGAGAATCTTGCCGGCATCGGCGTCCTTCTCGATCACCAGCGCCAGCAGCAGCCGCTCGACGGCCACATAGCTGTCGCCGGCCTTCTGCGCCGCGCTCTCCGCCGTGTCGAAGACCCGCGCCAGCTCCCGGCTGAGATAGAGCTGGGAGCCGTCGCCGGACACGCTGGGCAGCTTCCGCAGCGCCGCCTCAGTCTCTGCCAGCGCCACCTTTGGGTTACCGCCGGAGCGCTCGATGAGGCCGGTCGCCATACCCTCTTCGTCCTCGAGCAGGACCTTGAGGAGGTGCAGCGGCGAAAACTGCTGGTGACCCTGCCCCAGGGCGAAGGTCTGGGCACTCTGAATGAAGCCGCGCGCCCGTTCGGTGTATTTCTCGATGTTCATAGCCCACTCTCCTTTACGCACGTCGTCCCGCCCGCATGCGGCACAGGAGCAACGCCTGGATGTCGATTTGAGCCTGCACGTTGCCTGGGCATCGTGCCTTGCGTCAGATCAAGTCCGGAGGCCCGCTCGGCGGCACTCCCCGGTCTCCGCTGAGATATAGGAAGGGTGTCCGGAAACAAAAGGGTGCCGCCGCAACAAGGCGCCGGCTTCCCTGGAGCCGGCCCTGGACGCAGAAAGGCCGGGCTTGTGGCCCGACCCTGGTATCGGCTGAAACGGCGACCTTATCTATTCGGCGGCGGTGGTCGCGCCGCCCGCAGTCAGAAAGGCCGGCAGTTCGCCGACCTCGGGCTGCGGGCCCCCGGCGGCATCGCCGGAACCCTGCTCGCCTTCGCCGCCGCTGCGCGACCGACGGCGCGGCCGTCGCTCGCGGCGCCGACCCTCGCCGCCCTCAGGCTGCTGCTGCTGCTGCTGCTGCTGCTCGTTGTCGGCGCTCGCGGCCGTCTCGGCGGGCTGGTTCTCTTCCCGCGCCTCGTTGCCCTGGGCCTGCTGCTGCTCCGGCTGCTGCTGGGCAGGCCGGTTGACAGGCTCAGGCGATGCGAAGCGATCGTTCATGGGCGGAAAATCGTCGTCGTCATCCTCGGCTTCGTTGCCCTGCCCGCTCTGGTCTGTCCGCAGCTGCGTCTGCGGCTGTGCCGCAGCGACGATGCGGAAATAGTGCTCCGCGTGCTGCAGGTAGTTTTCCGCCATCACGCCGTCGCCCGAGGACTGAGCGTCACGCGCCAGTTGCAGGTACTTCTCGGCGATATGGGCGGCGTTGCCGCGAACCTTCACGTCAGGCCCGTTGCTCTCGAAGCTCCGGTTGAGTGAATTGACGTGCTTGCGCCCGCCATTGTTGTTGCGGCCGCGAGAGCGGTTCTTGCTGTTTTGCTGGTTGGGTCTCATCGTCTCGTTTTCAAGCCTTGGAACGGGTAAGTAAGGGCGCAATCGGGGCAGCAAACCGGCGCTACGGGCGGTCGGCGCATAGGGCGCACGAACGGTTGCAGTCTGCCTTGCCAATGGCTGTGCGGTTGAACCACTTCAGGCTCATAAAGCCGGGGCCGGGCCCTCGTCCGGGGTATCCCCTGCTGCTAATGCAGCATCGCCGATGAGCGGGTGGCCGTCACCTTGGCACCACCCCGGTACCGTTGACAGCCTGGGCAAACTAGCTGGTTCGCCGCCACTTTCCAAGCAGAAAATGGAAATGCTCCCCGCATCCCGCTCTGGCCCTAAAGATGGTACCCCACGACCATCCGATCAAGACCCGCCAGATCCTTTTCCAGTGTCACCCGCGCGAATCCGGCGGCCTGCACGAGGCTGCGCACGGCCGGTCCCTGCTGGTAGCCGATCTCCAGCAACAGGCTTCCGCCGGGCTTGAGGAAGGCCGGCGCCGCCATGACCAGCGCCCGATAAGCATCGAGCCCGTCCGGCCCGCCATCCAATGCCAGCGCCGGATCGTGCTCGCGCACCTCGGGCGCCAACGTCGCCAACTCGCCCTGCCCGATATAAGGCGGGTTGGACACGATGAGATCGAAACGCTCGTCCGGATCGAGCGGCTCGAACCATGAGCCCTGCCGCAGGTCGAGACGCTCCGCCACCCCGTGCCGCTCCGCGTTTTGCTGTGCCGCCGCCACTGCTGCACCCGCGAGATCCACAGCGACGGCCGTCGCCGCTGGCAGTTCTGTCAGCAGCGCGATGGCAATGCAGCCCGTGCCGGTGCCGAGGTCGAGAAACCGCCTGCTGCGGCGCGCCTCGAGCAGTTCCAGCCCCCGCCGCACCAGCATCTCGGTCTCCGGACGCGGCACCAGCGTCGCCTCGTTGAGCATGAAGCTGAGGCCCCAGAATCCTTTCTCGCCGAGGATGCGGAAGACCGGCTCACCCCGCAGTCGCCGGGCAGCCAGTGCCTGCAGGGCCTGCAGCGCCTCCGGCCCAGCAATCTCCCGTTCGCGGTTGACCAGTTCCAGCCGTTCGACGCCGAAGGCCAGTTCCGCCAGCAGCCGGGCGTCGAGCTCGGGCGTATCGATGCCGCCACGGCGGAAAATATCCCGCACTGCGCGCCATGCCTGCCCGATGGTCAGCTCGCTCAGCTACCGTTCTCCATGGCTGCCAGCTGCGCCGCCTGATGTTCGGTGATCAGCGCCGAGACCAGTTCGTCCAGCGCCTCGCCGATGATCACCTTGTCCAGCTTGTAGAGGGTGAGGTTGATCCGGTGGTCGGTCACCCGCCCCTGCGGAAAGTTGTAGGTCCTGATGCGCTCGGAGCGATCTCCCGAGCCGACCTGCTCCCGCCGCGAATCCGAACGCGCATTGTCACGAGCCTCTCGCTGTTCCTCATAGAGCCGCGCCCGCAGCACCTTCATCGCCGTCGCCCGGTTCTGGTGCTGGCTCTTCTCCGAACTGGTCACCACGATGCCGGTGGGAATGTGGGTGATCCGGACGGCGCTGTCGGTGGTGTTGACATGCTGGCCACCCGCACCCGAGGAGCGCATGGTGTCGATGCGGATGTCCTCTGGTCGGATGTCGATGTCGATGTCCTCGACCTCTGGCAGCACCGCCACCGTTGCCGCCGAAGTATGGATGCGACCTGACGCCTCGGTGGCCGGCACCCGCTGCACGCGGTGCACGCCGCTCTCGTATTTCAGCCGCGCATAGACGCCCTTGCCGGAGATGTTGGCCACCGCCTCGCGATAGCCGCCAGCCTCGCCGGGACTCTCCTCCATCAGCGTGAACTTCCAGCCCATGATGTCCGCATAGCGCTGGTACATCCGCATCAGGTCGCCTGCGAACAGTGCCGCTTCGTCGCCGCCGGTGCCGGCCCGGATCTCGAGGATGACGCTCTTCTCGTCCGCCGCATCCTTGGGCAGCAGCAGGATGCGGATCTCCTGCTCCATCGCCTCGACGCGGGGCCGCAGTTCCTCGACTTCGGCGGCGGCCATCTGGGCCATCTCACGGTCGCCCGAGTGCAGCAGTTCCTCCGCCGCCTCGAGGTCCGCCAGCACCTTGTTGTAGGCCATGATCGGCCGCACCAGCGGCTCGAGCTCGGCATATTCCTTGCTCAGCCGCACGAACTCCTCGGCCGACGGCCCGGAGGTCAACGCCGCCTCGACGCTGGAGAAGCGCTTTTCCAGCGCATCGAGCTTTTCCTGCGGGAGCGCCGACATCAGCGCCTCGCCCCGTGCATCTGCCGCACCGTCGATTCCTGGTTGTTCTGCATCGGTCCTAGATCGCCAAACTCTGCCGCTCCGCCCACTCCAGCAGCAGCTCGCGGATGCCCACGCCATCCGCCCCCTCGAGCAGCGCGGCGCTCACCGAGGCCCGCACCGGCGCGAGGTCGAGCCCGAGGATCATCTCCTTGATCGGACCGATGGAGGGCGGGCTCATGCTGAGCCGGGTCATGCCGATCGCCATCAGCGCCAGCGCCTCGACCGGCTTGCCGGCCAGCTCGCCGCACATGGTGAGCGGCACGTTGTAGCGCCGCGCGGTGTCGACGATGTGGCGCATCGCCCGCAGCCGCGGCACGGCAATGGGGTCGTAATTCTTCGACACGCGCGGATTGGCGCGGTCGGAGGCGGTGAGGAACATCACCAGGTCGTTCGAGCCGATGGAGACGAAATCCGCCTCCGGCAGCACCTGGTCGAGCTCCCAGAGCAGCGAGGGCACCTCGATCATCGCCCCGAGTTCGAGCTTGCTCGGCACCTTTTCGCCGGCGTGGCGGAGCCGCTCCACCTCGCGATTGACCACCTGCCGGGTCCGGCGGAACTCCCAGGCGTCGGTCACCATTGGCACGAGGATCTTGAGCGGCCCACCATCGGCAGCCTGCAGCAGCGCCCGGATCTGGATGCGCAGCAGCCCCGGCCGGTCGAGGGCCAGCCGCAGCGAGCGGAAGCCCATGGCCGGGTTCTCCTCGATCTCCGAGCGGAGATAGGGGATCACCTTGTCGCCACCGATGTCGAGCAGCCGGAACACGATTGGCCGTCCCGCCGTCAGCCGGATGGCCTCGGCATAGAGCTCCACCTGTTCGCTGAGCCGCGGCAGCTTGCTCGCGATCATGAACTGCAATTCCGTGCGGAACAGCCCCACGCCCGCCGCCCCCGTCTCCTCCAGCATCGGCAGGTCGGCCACCAGCCCCGAATTGTGCAGCAGCGTCACCGCGACGCCATCGCGCGTCACCGAGGGCTTGTCCCGCAATTCGAGATAGTGGGCGAGGCGCTTCGCCGTCAGCCGCACCCGCTCCACATAGGTCTGCTCGACGTCCGGCGTCGGCCGCAGGTGCACGGTGCCGCTGGTCCCGTCGACGATGATGTCGTCGCCCGGCTCGCTCACCGCCACGACGTTCTCGGCCTGCCCGACCGCCACGAGGCCGAGCGACTTGGCGATGATCGCCACATGCGACGTCTGGCCCCCCTCCTCGAGCACCACCCCGCGCAGCCGCGAGCGGTCGTATTCGAGCAGCTCCGCCGGCCCCATGTTGCGCGCCACCAAAATGGCGTTCTCCGGCAGTTCCTTCACACCCATCGCGCGGCCATCCCCGGTGAGGATGCGCAGCAGCCGGTTGGCGAGGTCGTCGAGGTCGTGCAGCCGGTCCTTGATGTAGGGGTCCGTCGACCGCATCATCCGCGCCCGGGTGTCGTTCTGCACCCGCTCGACCGCCGCTTCCGCCGTCAATCCGTTGTTGATCGCCTCGGTCAGCCGGTCCACCCAGCCCCGGTCGTGCGCGAACATGCGGTAGCTCTCGAGGATCTCGCGGTGATCGGAGATATGCTGCATATCGCCATGACTCAGCATGTTGTCGATCGAGACGCGCATGGTGCTGAGCGCGCTGGCCAGCCGCCCGAGCTCCGCCTCGGTATCCTCGGCGATGAAGTTGACCACCACCACGCGCGGGTCGTGCAGCACCACCTGACCGAGCGCCACCCCGTCCGAAAAGCTCACCCCGTCGAAACTGCGCGGCCGCCGCAGGTCGATGTCCTGGCCCGGCTTGATGAGGGCATCGAAATCCGACGTCGCGATCATCTCGGCGAGGATCGTCGCCGTCGTCAGCAGCGCCTCGGTCTCGTCTTCGCTGTAGGTCCGGCTGTCGAGGTTCTGCACCACCAGCACACCCAGCATCTGCCCGGCCCGCAGTACCGGCACGCCGAGAAAGGCGTTGAAGGGATCTTCACCCGTTTCCGGCCGATAGGCGAAGGCCGGGTGGGCGGGCGCGTTGGGGAGGTTGAGTAGATCGGCCTCGGCGGCGATCAGGCCCACCAGGCCCTCGCCCAGTCGCAGCGTCGTCATGTGCACGGATTCGGCCTTCAGGCCGCGGGTGGCGAACAGCTCCAGCGCCCCGTCGTCGCGCAGCACGTAGAACGAGCACACGTCCGCATGCATGTTGTCGGCGATCAGGTTGACGATCTTGTTGAGGCGGTCCTGCGACGCCAGGGGCTCCGCCATGGTTTCGCGCAATTGCCGCAGGAGCACGCGCGGACCGCTGATCGCTGTGGCCATGATTCCCGCCTAGGCGGCCCCGCGCCGCCGCTGGAGCCCGGGCAGGACGACCTTCGTCGCTCGGCTCAGGCCTCTTCCTTGTCCAGCCCGTAATACGTATGCAGCGCCCGCACCGCAAGCTCCGCATACTGGTCGTCGATCAGCACCGAGGTCTTGATTTCCGAGGTCGTGATCAGTTGGATATTGATGCCCTTGTCGCTCAAGGCCTTGAACATCGAGGCGGCGACGCCGGCATGGCTGCGCATCCCGACGCCCACCACCGAGATCTTGGCGCCGCCCTTGGAGCCGGTGATCTTGGCGTAGTCGATGCTGCCGGCCTTGCCAGCAGCCTCCAGCGCCCGCACCGCCTTGTCGTACTCGCTGTCCGGCACCGTGAAGGTGATGTCGGTCGTCGCCCCGTCCTCGGAATCGCTCTGCACGATCATGTCGACGATGATGGATTCGTCGGCCAGCGCGCCGAAAATGGCGGCCGCGATCCCCGGCTTGTCCTTGACGTCCCGGAGCGTGATCCTGGCCTCCGCCTTGGCGAGCGTCACGCCCGAAACGATCTGCTTTTCCATGATCTCATCCTCATCGCAAACCAGCGTGCCGGGAACGCCCGGCGTGCCGTCCGGTGCCAGCTGCGGCGCGTCCGGGTCATCGAAGCTCGAGCGCACCACCAGCCGGACCTTGTAGGCCATGGCCATTTCCACCGAGCGGATCATCAGCACCTTGGCGCCGAGCGAGGCCATCTCCAGCATCTCCTCGAAGGCGATGCGGTTCATCCGCCGGGCCTTCGAGACGATGCGCGGATCGGTGGTGTAGACGCCATCGACATCGGTGTAGATGTCGCAGCGGTCGGCACCGACCGCCGCTGCCACCGCAACGGCGCTGGTATCCGAGCCGCCGCGGCCGAGCGTCGTGATCCGGCCGGCCGGCGAGATGCCCTGGAAGCCGGTAACCACCGGGACCCAGCCCGCCTTCATGCGCTTGTCGAGTTCCGTCGGGTCGATCTCGACAATGCGCGCCGCCGCATGCGCATCGTCCGTCCGGATCGGCACCTGCCAGCCGGCGAACGAGCGCGACTGGATGCCCATCTCCGACAGGACGATCGCCATCAGCCCTGCCGTCACCTGCTCGCCCGAGGCGACCACGGCATCGTACTCGCGCGCATCGTGCAGCGGCGAGCTCTCGTTGACCCAGCCGACCAGCTCGTTGGTCTTGCCGGCCATCGCCGAGACCACCACGGTAACCTCGTTGCCGGCTTCGACCTCGCGTTTCACGTGCCGGGCGGCATGCCGGATGCGCTCGACATTGGCGACCGATGTGCCGCCGAACTTCATCACGATGCGGGCCACGAAAAGTCCCCGTAAGGCCGCCGGCGGCGGCTCTGCGTTTCGGCGCGGGACATGCCACAATGCGTGCGGCGAGGCAACAGAGCTGACGCAGCCCCGCGGTTGCGGGGCCGGCGGCGTGTCTCTAATGATGGACTAACGTCGGAGGACCTGCCGTGACCGAGACCACCATCAACGACGAAGAGCTCGCCAAGTTCTCTGCCTTGGCCGAGCAGTGGTGGGACCCGAACGGCAAGTTCAAGCCGCTGCACAAGTTCAACCCGGTGCGGCTGGCCTATATCCGCGACAAGGTGCTGGCCCACTTCGGCCGCGACGGCCAGCTACGGCGCCCATTTGAAGGACTGCGGATCCTTGATATCGGCTGCGGCGGCGGCTTGCTCAGCGAGCCGATGGCCCGGCTCGGCGCCGAAGTCGTCGGGGCTGACGCCGCCGAGCGCAACATCCGCATCGCCGAACTGCATGCTGCCCAGTCGGAGCTTGCCGTCGACTACCGCGCCACCACTGCCGAGGCGCTGGCGGCGGCCGGCGAGCGCTTCGACGTCGTCCTCAACATGGAAGTGGTCGAGCACGTCGACAACGTGCCGCTCTACATGCAGAGCTGCGCCGAGCTCGTGGCACCCGGCGGGCTGCTGTTCACCGCCACCATCAACCGTACCCCGCGCGCCTGGGCCCTCGCCATAGTCGGGGCGGAGCAGGTGCTGCGCTGGCTGCCCAAGGGCACTCACGACTATCGCCGCTTCCTGACGCCGGTCGAGATCGCCGCGCTGGTGGAGCGCAATGGCCTCCGCGTCGTCGACCGCTCGGGCGTCGTCTACCACCCGCTGGCCGATGAGTGGCGGCTGAGCCGCGATCTCGGGATCAACTACATGGTGCTGGCGGAGAAGCCAGCAAGCTAGCGTCCCTGGCTGTCCAGTGCCGCGAAATCCTCGTCGCTGAGCTCGATCGCCGCAGCGGCCGTGTTCTCCTCGAGATGCGCGACCTTGCCGGTGCCGGGAATGGGCAGCATCACGGGGCTCTTCCTGAGTGCCCAGGCGAGCGCGATCTGCGACGGCGTCGCATCATATCGCTCCGCCACCGCCTCGAGCGGCGATCCGGCCCGGGCCAGCGCCCCCGAACCAAGTGGCGCCCAGGGGATGAAGCCGATCTTATTGGCGGTGCAGAAGTCGAGCACCGCATCGCTGCCGCGAGCGGATGGGTGGTAGCGGTTCTGCACCGTCGCCACCGGAAAGAAGGCCGCCGCCGCCTCGATCTCGTCTACCGTCACCTCGCTCAGCCCGGCATGCCGGATCAGGCCCTCGTCCAAAAAGCTCTTCACTGTCGCGAACTGCTCGTCACGCGGCACCTTCGGGTCGATCCGGTGCAGCTGCCAGAGATCGATCTGCTCGCGCCCGAGGCGCCTGAGGCTCCCCTCGAGCCCCCGGCGCAGCGCTTCCGGCCGCCCATCCATCCGCCAGTCGTCCGGCCCCGGCCGGCGGAATCCTGCCTTGGTCGCGATCACCAGCCCCTCATAGGGATGCAGCGCCTTGCGGATCAGCTCCTCGCTCACCTCCGGCCCATAGCTGTCGGCGGTGTCGATGAAATTGATGCCGAGTTGGGGGACCCGCCGCAGGGTCCGCAGCGCCTCCTCCCGGTCTGCCGGCGGCCCGTAGATACCCTTGCCCGTGATCCGCATCGCCCCGAAGCCGAGCCGATTGATGCTGAGCTCTCCGCCGATGGCGAATTGTCCGGCAAGAGCGGCGGGCGTGGTCATGTAGGGGAAGCTCCGGATTGGCTGGAAATGGAAAGGATGCGCTGTCAGCTCAACGTGGCCGCCGATGGTCCGTTCCGGCTCCATTGCGCCCAGGCGGCACACCAGCACTACGCTGTTCGCTCGCGCAGTTCCAATATTGCCATCCCCACCGCCGTCATCCCCGCAAGAGCGGGCAACTGTGGTGTTGTTCACGCTGCGAAAGGGATCGTTGCTCGCTGTGACCCGCCGCTCCGATCCCGCCCGTCCTGCCGCGGTGCCAGGTCGGCAGGCTCCGCACCAGCGGAAGCTTCGGAGCGCTGGATTCCCGCTGCACGCGGGAATGACGGCGGTGGGTAGGACGGTTTCGCGCATCACCGCACCAGCAGTCAGGACTCCCTCCCCCACCTCCGCCCCGTCATCCCCGGGCGACGCGCGCATCGCCGAGACCACGGGGACCCATGTCGCCGCTGGTGCGGGCTGAGGATTGGGTCCCTGCCTGCGCAGGGATGACACCGAGTGGGAGGTTGAATGGCGGCAAGCAAGCTGACAATTTTCCCCGACCTTGCCACCCCCTACCGGTGTCATCCCCGCGAAAGCGGGGACCCAACCCTCCGTCGCCACGAGGCTTTCGCGGCTCACCACCCCGGGGCGAAATCGCTACGAGAGCGGCCGTCATGGCCCGCGTCCTGCGGGCCACCCCGGGTGGTCGGTAGGCGGTGCGGGTGATCGTGGGTTCCCCGGACGAGCCGGGGGATGACGGCCGGGGAATGGGTGAAAGAGGCGACCAGGCACCCACCAAGGCGCGCAATCGGCGAGGGACGGCTAGTTGTGCTCTTCCGGCAGGCTCGGCAGCGGCATGAAGTCCACGCCTTCCTCGGCGAGCGCCGCCACCTCGTCGCGCGTCGCCTCTCCGTAGATGCCGCGGGGATCCACCTCCTTGAAATGGATCTTCCGCGCCTCCTCGGCGAACTTGTCGCCGACATAGTCTGCCTCGCTGGTGATCTTTGAGCGAAGGGCCTCGATCGCCGCCCGCAGCTGCGCATGCTGGGGATGCCCGATCGACACCGCCATCTTCTCGCTGCCGCGGCCGCGCGTGACCGCAGGGGCCATCAACGCCTTCTCGACCTTCGGCGTCATGCAGATGGGACAGGTGACGATGCCCCGCCCGCGCTGCTCCTCATAAGCATCGGCGTTGCGGAACCAGGCGTCGAACTTGTGGTCCTTGTCGCAGACCAGCGAGTATTGGATCACCAGCGATATCCTCTCGGCGCTGAACTATGCGCCATCATCGTTAACGCTTAGCGAAAAGTCGCGGGAATTGGCAAGCGCCGGCACCCGGCCCCGCGCCTCGATCACCGCCGCCGGATCGAACTCGGCCGTCACCACGCCGGGCGCATCTCCCTCAATGGCGGCGATCACCTTCCCCCACGGATCAATGATCATGGAATGTCCCCAGGTGGCGCGGCCGTTGGCGTGCTGCCCCCCCTGCGCCGCCGCAACCACATAGCACCCGGTCTCGATCGCCCTCGCCCGCAGCAGCACCTCCCAGTGGGCGCGCCCGGTGGGAACCGTGAACGCCGCCGGTACCGCCAGCACCTCGGCCCCGGCTTCTGCCAGCGCCCGGTAGAGGGCGGGAAAGCGCATGTCGTAGCAGATGCTCATCCCGAGGCCGAAGCCGGGGGCGCGGCTGAGCACAGCCTTCGTGCCCCCGGCATAGGTTTCGCTCTCGCGGTACTGCCGCAGCCCCGGCAGCGTCGCGTCGAACAGGTGGATCTTGTCATAGGTGGCGGCGATGCCGCCGTCAGGACGGAAGAGTACCGAGCGGTTGGCGAAGCGGCCGTCATCGAGTGCCACGGCCAGTGAACCGAGATGCAGGTGAACGCCGTGCCGCTTCGCGATTTCGGCCGTTGTGGCGATCGCCGGGTTTTCCTCCCATGGTCCTGCGACGGCGCGCAGGCCCTCGCGATTTTCCGCGAAGGCGACCGTAACCTCCGGGGTGAGCACGTAGCCAGCACCAGCCGCTGCGGCCTCGGCTACCAGCCTATCGAGCGCCGCGAGGTTCGCCTCGGGCTCGAGACCCGAGCACATCTGCACTGCTGCTAGTCGCATTCGCCCCAGTTCCTATCCCTCGAGCAGCGGATCGAGCCGCCCCCGTCGTTCCAGTGCCGCCATGTCGTCATAGCCGCCGACATGGGTCTCGCCGATGAAGATCTGCGGCACGGTGCGCCGCCCATGCGCCCGTTGCACCATCGCCGAGCGCACCTCCGGATCCGCCGCGTCCACCTCCTCGAAGGCGACCCCCTTCTCGTTCAGCAGGGCTTTGGCGGCGTGGCAATAGGGGCACCAGGGGGTGGTGTAGATTTCGACTTTGGGCATCTCGGCTACCGTTGGTATCGTTGCCATGCATATGGTTTCGCCCAACCTCAGGACAAGTCTTGCCCGGGCACCACGCGCGCGAACGTGATGACGTCGATCCTCTCGACGCCGACCCGCTGCAGGGCGCGCGTCACCGCCTTGACCGTCGCCCCGGTGGTCAGCACGTCATCGACGATCACCACCCCGCGTCCCCCCAGCCGCGCCAGCGTATCAGGGCGGGCAGCAAAGGCGCCGGCAACGTTGCGCTGCCGCGCATCGGCGCTCAGTCCCACCTGCTGCCGGGTCCTTCGGGTCCGGGAGACGAGTAGCGGATCGACTGCCGCACCGGTAATCCTGCCCAGCGCCCGCGCCAGCTCCGTCGACTGGTTGTAGCGCCGCTCGAACTGCCGGACGCGGTGCAGCGGCACCGGGACCAGCACCGGGCCGGTCGTCCAGAACTCCGCCCCCGCCCCGGCCATCAGTCGCCCGCAGAACTTCGCGAGCTCCGGGCGGTCGCCGTATTTGAGGCGGCTGACGAGGCGCCGGGCCACCTCGTTGTAGAGCACAGCCGATCGGGCCCGATCGAAGGGCGGTGGATCGGCAATCGCCGCGGCGGAGAGGGTGTCGGGGCCGAGCGGCACCTCGAACGGCGTGCCGAGGCGGGGGCAGAGGGGTGCCGTGATCGGCCGCAGGGTCGCAAAGCAGGTGCCGCACAGCGCATCCGCGTCCGCCACGGCGGTTTCGCAGTGCAGGCACACCGGCGGGTAGAGCTGGTCCAGCAGCAGCCCGCCCAACCCGCGTGCCGCGGCCGCCAGGCCACTCCGCCACCCCGTTTTGACATTGGTCAGTGCGCCTTGCATAAGCCCTACACTGCCATGAAATCGGGGCGCCTCCTATGGCCCATGCGCCGCAGGTATTCGATCACGAGCTCATCGCCCGGCGCCTGGCCCGCCGCGCCGCCGGCGAGGATTTCGTCACCCGCCTCGTGCTCGACGATCTCGAGGATCGGCTGCTGACCGTCGTCCGCACCTTCGAGCGGGCGCTGCTCCTGGCGCCGGACGCCACCGCCCTGCCCGAGCGCGGCAACAGCGGCAACGGCAGCTTCGTCTTCGAGCGGCTGTCGACCCTGCACGGGGCCGATCGCGTCGATCCGGAGCAGTTGCTGCTGCCGCGGAACGACTACGACCTGATCGTCTCGCTTTTCGACCTGCAGCTGGTCAACGACGTCCCAGGGTATCTCGCCAGAATCCGCGCTCATCTTGCCCCCGACGGCCTGTTCCTAGCGGCCGCCGTCGGCGGCGACAGCCTCACCGAACTGCGGCAGGCCTTCCTTGCCGCCGACGCCGAAGTCTCCGGCGGCGCCTATGCGCGGGTGGCGCCGTTCATCCCGCTCCGCGACGCCGGTGCCCTGCTGCAGCGCGCCGGCTTCGCGCTGCCGGTCGCCGACGTCGAGACGCATGTGGTGCGCTACGCCTCGCCGCTGGCGCTGATGCAGGAACTGAAGGTGCTCGGCGCCCAGAACCCGCTCGCCGACCGCCCGGGGCGGCTCATGACGCCGCGGCTGCTGGCCGCCGCCTCCGCCGCCTATGCCGAACTGGCCTCCGACCCCGACGGGCGGGTGCGGGCGACGCTGGAGATCATCTGGATGAGCGGCTGGGCCCCGCATGAGAGCCAGCAGCAGCCCCTGCAGCCGGGCAGCGCCAAGGTCAGCCTGGCGAAAGTTCTGGGCGACAGGTCACGCTAGACGTCCGCCTCGTCGAACACCGCAGTGGCCCGCTCCTCGACGCCCCCGAAGAGGTCGGCCACGCCGTCGCCGGTGAGAGTCATGGCCACAATGGCCGCAACGGCGATCAGCGCCGCGATGAGGCCGTACTCGATCGCCGTGGCGCCGCACTGGTCGCGCCCGAAGCGCAGAACTTCATGTCCCATAGACAGCCATGGTCCAGCTTTTTCACAGTAGATCACACAACGGTGCGATCAGCGGCTCGTCCGCCGGCGGCATGGGATAGTCCCGCAGCGCCTGCGGTCGCACCCATTTCAGCGCCGCATGCTCCCGCGCCCGCGGTGTCCCCTGCCATTTCCGGCACACATAGAGTGGCATCAGCAAATGAAAGCTTTGATAAGCATGGCTGGCGAAAGTCAGCGGGGCCAGGCAGGCGGTTTTCGTCGAGATTCCAAGCTCTTCGTCGAGCTCGCGGATCAACGCCGCCTCCGGCGATTCTCCCGCCTCAAGCTTGCCGCCGGGAAACTCCCACAGCCCCGCCAGCTGCTTGCCCTCCGGCCGCTGCGCAATCAGCACCCGACGATCCGCGTCGACCAAGGCGCAGGCCACGACCAGCATGATGTTCATGACCGGCCCGGCCTGTAGTAGCAGTAGCCATACTGGCGCTCGTAGCCGAGGCTGCCATAGAAGGCGCGGCCAGCTCCATTGTCTGCCTGCACATTGAGACTGGCTACCCGCGCACCTTCGGTGGCCGCCCAGGCGAAGCCGGTGCGCACTACTGCCCCGGCATGGCCACGGCGTCGTTCGGAACCGGCGGTGATGACGTTGCCGGTGATGACAATACCGTTGGCAACGGCCATTAGCGCCGACGCCAGTGGCCGGCCGTCCTCCGCCCGTGCAATGAACCCCATAGCCGGCACCTCGAATACCCCGACCAGCGCCTTCAGCTTGTCGAGCGTTGCCGGATCGTAACCCTGCAACATCTGTTGAGCATCGAGAAAGGCGGCGCTGGTTGGTGTGGCCGCCTCCACCTGCGGCGCCGGCACGGCCGCCGGCAGCTCCATGGCCATGACATGGCTGTGGTCGAACGCCCTCCAGCCCGCGGCCTCAAGTGCCGCCACCACACCGTGTCCGGCCAGCGGCGTTACCCGGAACACCGGCTCCAGTCCGCGCACCTCAAACCAGCGGCGGCTGGTTGTAAGCCGCGCCGCCGCGTTCCTGTCATCCGCCGGATCAAGGCTCTGTGCCGAATTGGCCCGTTTGGTGTGGCCATTGGCCGCCCGGCGGATCCAGGAGCCGTCGTGCTCCACATCCAGCCCCGGCCAAGCCAATAGGCCCGCCCGCTCGATCTCACCGACACCAGCGATCGCCAAATCAGCTCCGGTAGTTGCCGTTGATATCGACATAGCCATGCGTGAGATCGCAGGTATAGACGGTGGCCTCGCCCGTACCGAGGCCGAGGTCGACGCGGATCTCCAGCTCCTGCTGTTTCATGTAGGCGCTGGCCGCCGCCTCATCGTAGACCGCCGCACGCTCTCCGGCTTCGGCGACCAGCAGATCGCCGAAGCGGATCGACAACCGGTCGCGGTCGGCCGGCTCGCCGGCCTTGCCCACCGCCATCACCACCCGTCCCCAGTTCGCGTCCTCACCGGCGATAGCCGTCTTCACCAGCGGCGAGTTGGCGATCGACTGCGCGATGCGGAAGGCGCTGCCGTCGCTTTCGGCACCCTCGACGGTGACCGTCACCAGCTTGGTGGCGCCCTCGCCGTCCCGCACCGTAAGCATCGCAAGCTCATGCAGTACGTCGCCGAGCGCCTCGGCGAACACCGCGGCACGCGGATCCTCAACGCTGTTGATCGGCGCCATCTCCGCCCTTCCTGTGGCGAACACCAGGCACGTGTCGGATGTCGACGTGTCGCTGTCGACGGTGATGGCATTGAAGCTCTTGTCGATCTGCGGCTGCAGGAGTCGCTGAAGCACCGACGAATCTATCGGCGCGTCGGTGAAGACGAAGCTGAGCATGGTCGCCATGTCAGGGGCAATCATCCCCGACCCCTTGGCGATGCCGCAAATGGTTACGGCAACGCCATCGAACTCGACGGTGGCGGTCGCGAGTTTTGGAAAAGTATCCGTGGTCATGATGGCCCGCGCCGCGTCCATCCAGGGCTGCGCCGACAGCCGCCGCGCCATTTCGCCAGTGACGGCGGCAAACTTTCCAGGATCGAGCGGCTCGCCGATGACTCCGGTAGAGGCGAGGAACACCTCCTCGGGCGCGATCTCCAAAGCCGCGGCAACATAGGCCGCCGAAGCGCCGACCGAGTCCCGGCCCTTCTGGCCGGTGAAGGCATTGGCGTTGCCGGAGTTCACCAGCAGGGCGCGCGCGCCACCGCTCCCGAGCCGGGACCGGCACCAGTCGACGGCCGCCGACGGGCATCTGGAGCGTGTCAGGACCCCGGCGACAGTGGTACCGGGATCCATAGCCACCAGGAGAACGTCGGTGCGGTCCCGGTACTTGATGCCGGCTTCCGCAGTGGCGAACCGCACGCCGGCAACCTCCGGCAATTCCGGGTAGTCCTTGGGTGCGAGGGGAGAAACCGGGTAGGCCATTGTCGGCGTCCTGACTGCGGAAGATGCCCGACCCGTTTGCCCGATCCCGGTGGACGGCGCAACTAGTTGCGCTGTCTGCCCGCGATGAAGCGGCCAAAATGGCGCTGGATTCGGGGGGCGATGCCGTAGACCATCGCGGCGATCATGATTGGCGCCAGCAGCAGCGTTCGCTGCCAGATCGCCCAACCGTCAGTGAGCGGAAAGATGACATAGATCAGCATGGTGATCAGCGGGTAAACGGCGACGAAGTTCAGTAGCGCCAGGCGCCAGCGGATCGGTGCGGGCGAGAGGGTGGGTGGCAGGGACTGGTCGGCGGCAGACGCGGTGTCTGTCATCGTCATTCTCCATGATTAAGGTCTGCGAGCGAACTGCTCCTGCATATCGAAACGGACCGTTCCGTTCAATAAAATAATTAGGCTTGCGCCTCGAGCAGGGGCCCTTCCCGCGGCGTCTGGGGGTTGGCCGGCGTGAGGCCCCGATACGGCTCGTATCGTTTTGCTGCGTGGCTTGTGCTATGTCGGGGCGAGGAGCGGCAATGGACAGGAAACCAGCTGATGGCAAGAGACGCGCATCAGTCGGCGCGCGGCGCAGTGCCGACACCGAAGCCGCCATTCTTGAAGCCGCCGAGGCGCTGCTGCGCGAGGGCGGCCTCGCGAGCTTTTCGATTGAAGCGGTAGCGCGCCGGGCGCGGGCGGGCAAACCGACCATCTATCGCTGGTGGCCGAACAAGACACGGCTCCTGCTAGACGTGTACTTGCGCCAGAAGTCGTCGATGGAAGCAATCGACACGGGCTCGATCGAGGGAGATTGCCTGGCCCTGCTCGAAGGCCTCTTTGCTTACTGGAAGAGCGGCAGCGGCCAGGTCTTCCGCTCGGTCTTTGCCGAGGCTCAGAGTGACGACACCGCTGCCGAGGCACTTCGGGATTACGCTGCAGATCGTCGGGCCGTGACGGGTCAATTGTTCGAGCGCGCCAAGATGCGCGGCGAACTCAGCGACAATGTCGACCCCGCCATCGCCGCCGAACTCATCGCTGCCTATGCATGGTCCCGGCTGCTGACTGGTCGCCTGGACGCACTGCGCCAGGAGTTGGAGGCAACCGTTCGCCAGATGCTGCGCGGCGTGCTGAAGCGCTAGGGGCTATTCCGCCACCGCGTCAGCGCTCGGACTGCTGCTGTTCCACGCCGGCCGCCAGTTCAGCATCCGGTATCTCGATCGCGATCCCTTCCTTGAGGCTGGCCAGCCGCTCCTCGAAGGTCTCGAACATCACCTGCTGCTGCAGTTGCTGGGCGACCTGCTCGAAAGCCGGCGGCTGGCTCTGGCGCTCCGCCTGTAGCTGGATCACATGCCAGCCAAAGTCGCTCTGCACCGGCTCCGAGATCTCTCCCGGCTCGGTAAGCGCGAAGGCAGCCTCCTCGAACGGACCGACCATCATGCCGCGGGAGAAGAAGCCGAGGTCGCCGCCGTTCTGCTGGGCGCTTGGATCGACCGAGCGCTCGCGGGCAAGCTCGGCAAAGTCAGCGCCGGCCTCGAGCTCAGCCTTGACCGCGTTGGCCTCCTCCTCGGTAGCGACCAGGATGTGGCGCGCGTGCACCTCCTCCTGCGGCTCGAACTCCGCGACCATCTCGTCATAGGCTGCCTGTATTGTGGCCGGCGTGATCTCGGAAGCGATCTGCTCGGCGAAGTACGCCCGCCGCAGCGCTCGCTCCTCGAGATACTCGAGGCGACGCATGAAGATCTCGCTCTGGTCCATCTGCTGCTCGCGCGCTGCGTTGGCCATCACTTTCATGTCGATCAGCACGGTAACGAGAAACGGCCGACGTTCCTGCGGCGGCATCTGCGCCAGTTCCTGCTGTAGATCTTCCGCAGCGAAGGCGAGATCGGCTTCGGTGATGGTCTCGCCGCCCACGGTCGCAACCACCGTGTCAGGGGTGGCCGCCGCGGCGGCTGCAGGCGCTTCGGCGGCAGGTGCCTCGGCAGGGGTCTCCGTGGCAGGAGCGTCCTGGGCAAGCGCTGTGAGCGGCGCGGCGGCCAAAGCCACCCCCAGCATAAGGGCGGTTGCGAGCGCTGAAATTGGCTGGCGGGGAGCCGGCGCGGTACGGTCAGTCATCGTTCTTCTCCTTGACCTGGCGCCCGTGCCCCCTTGGCGCGCGGCAGGTTTGGCGGATTTTGCCTCCGTTGACAACCCATAGGCCCGCTCTTACATGTCGCTGCACTTTCAAAGAGAGTTGACGGGCAGTTGCCCGCCGCTTTGGGGCCCGAGGCGGTGAGCACTGCCGGGCCGAAATCAAGGGACACCATCCATGGCTTTTGCGGCGCTCGCCAAGGCGATCTTCGGTTCGGCCAATGATCGGCAAGTCAAGAAGTACCAGCCCCGGGTCGATGCGATCAATGCGTTGGAGCCCGAATATGCGGCGCTGAGCGACGACCAGTTGCGGGCCAAGACACAGGAGTTTCGGGACCAGCTGACCGCCGGCCGCAAGCTCGACGACCTGCTGGTCCCCGCTTTCGCCACTGTCCGCGAAGCCAGCAAGCGCGTCCTCGGCATGCGCCATTTCGACGTGCAGCTCATTGGCGGCATGGTGCTCAACGAACGCGCCATTGCCGAAATGAAGACCGGCGAGGGCAAGACCCTTGTCGCCACCCTCGCCGTTTATCTCAACGCGCTCACCGGCAAGGGCGTCCACCTGGTCACCGTGAACGACTACCTGGTTCGCCGCGACATGTCCTGGATGGGCCAGATCTACACCTTCCTCGGGCTCACGACCGGCATCATCGTGCACGGCATGAGCGACGCCGAGCGCAAGGCTGCCTACGCCGCCGACGTGACCTACGGCACCAACAACGAGTTCGGCTTCGACTATCTGCGCGACAACATGAAGTACTCGCGCGAGCAGATGGTGCAGCGCGGCCACGCCTACGCCATCGTCGACGAAGTAGACTCCATTCTGGTCGACGAGGCGCGCACGCCGCTCATCATCTCCGGCCCCTCGGACGATCGGTCAGCCCTGTACGAAACAGCGGACAAGCTGATCCCGCTGCTCGAGGAAGGCGACTACGAGATAGACGAAAAGCAGCGCTCCGCTACCTTCACCGATCAGGGTATCGAGAAGCTTGAAGCCCAGATGTCGGACTCCGGCTTGCTCAAGAGCGAGTCTCTCTATGACATCGAGAACGTCGCCCTCGTCCACCATCTCAACTCTGCGCTCCGCGCTCACAAGATGTTTCACAAGGACAAGGACTATATTGTCCGCAACGACGAAGTGGTCATCATCGACGAGTTCTCGGGCCGCATGATGCCGGGTCGCCGCTACTCCGAAGGACTGCACCAGGCACTGGAGGCCAAGGAGAAGGTCAAGATCCAGGCCGAGAACCAGACCCTCGCCTCGATCACCTTCCAGAACTACTTCCGACTTTACGAAAAGCTCGCCGGCATGACCGGCACCGCGGCCACGGAAGCGCAGGAGTTCCTCGACATCTACGGCCTTAACGTCGTCACCATTCCCACCAACGTGCCGGTGGCGCGCGTCGACGAAGACGACGCCATCTTCCGCACTATGGCCGAGAAATTCGACGAGATCGCCGAGCTCATCACCGACTGCCGCAAGCGCGGCCAGCCGATCCTCGTCGGCACCACGTCGATCGAGAAGTCAGAGATGCTCGCGGACCTGCTGCGCAAGAAGGGGGTCGAGAACCTCGCGGTGCTGAACGCGCGCTACCACGAACAGGAAGCCATGATCATTGCCGATGCCGGCGTGCCCGGAGCGGTAACGATCGCTACCAACATGGCGGGCCGCGGCACCGATATCCAGCTGGGCGGCAATCTGGAGATGCGCGTCTCCCGCGAGACCGAGGGCCTCGACGAGGCCGCGCGCGAAGCCAAGGTCGCGGAGATCAAGGAGCAGATCGCCGCGGACAAGAAGCGGGCCATCGAGGCCGGTGGACTCTATATCGTCGGCACCGAGCGCCACGAGAGCCGCCGCATCGACAACCAGTTGCGCGGTCGCGCCGGCCGCCAGGGCGACCCCGGACGTTCGAAGTTCTTCCTGAGCCTCCAGGATGACCTGATGCGCATCTTCCCCGTCGAAAGCATGGACTCCATGCTTGGCAAGCTCGGTCTCGAGCAGGGCGAGTCGATCACCCATCCGTGGGTGACCAAGGCCATCGAGCGGGCGCAGGCAAAGGTCGAGGCGCGCAACTTCGACATCCGCAAGAACATCCTCAAATACGACGACGTGATGAACGATCAGCGCAAGGTGATCTTCGAGCAGCGTCTGGAACTGATGGACGACGACAACGTCAGCGAAACCATTACGGGGATGCGACACGACGTCGTCGAAACCATCGTGGCTAAAGCCTGTCCGGAGCGCGCCTATCCCGAACAGTGGGACACCGAGCAGCTGGAGGCGGCGGCGAAGACCTATCTCAATGTCGAAGTTCCCGCCAAGGCCTGGGCCGAGGAGGAGGGTATCGGGGTCGAGGAGGTCCGCGAGCGGCTGATCAAGATTGCCGACGAGACGGCTGCCGCCAAGGTGGCGCGCTACACGCCGGAGATCATGCGCCAGGTCGAGAAGTCCGTGCTGCTGCAGTCCATAGATGGCTTGTGGCGCGAGCATCTCGTGACGCTCGATCATCTGAGCAAGGTGGTCGGCTGGCGCGGCCTTGCGCAGCGCGACCCGCTGAACGAGTACAAGCAGGAAGCCTATGAGCTCTTCCAGACTCTGCTGACGAGCTTGCGCGAACTGGTGACCACACAGCTCAGCCATGTCGAGGTCGAAGTACGCCAGCCGCAGCCGCCGCAGGCGCCGGATATGTCGAAGCTGAGCGAGATCCACATCGATCCGCTGACCGGGGAGAACGACGCTGGAGCGGCCGAGGCGGCCGCCGCCGCAGCGCTCGCCGGGCGCACGCTTCGGGGCGCCGCCACCGGCGCAGCGGCCACGGCCGCGGCAGACGACCCGCGCCTACGGCCAATCGATCCGCAGCTCCTGGTGGGCGTGTCGCGTAACGCCCCCTGCCCCTGCGGCTCGGGCAAGAAATTCAAGCACTGCCACGGCTCGTTCTAGTCTAGCGAGGCTACTGGCGGCGCTACCGCCAGCCTTTGCCTACTGGCAGTTGACGCGCAGTTCGGCGAAACCCTGAATATCGGCGGAGAACGCCGTCACCGAGCACCCCGTGTCGGGAAACTGGCTGACGCCGTTCTCGACAATCGTCCCCGCCCCGTCCACCAGCACCGTATCGTCGGTGATGGCACTGACGCTGATAACAACCGGCGTCTCGCAGATCGGTATCGGCTCGCCCGGTGTCGCCATGAACCTGGTGCCGGTGGGGATGCAGTCCTCTGTCGGCCAGGACGGATCGACAGTTCTGGAAGCGCTATCGGCGCGGCCGCTGGCCGGGGCTGCAGCCGCAGCCGTCTCCCACTCTGCCTCAAGCCTGTCCATGCGCTCCTGCAGCGCCAGAAGGCCCTCCGCCGTACCATCGTCGGCGGCGGCGGCGAGTTCCTCTGCCTGCCGCGTCACCATTTCTACCGACAACCGCAACCGCGCCATCTCCTCGGCGATCCGTTCCCGTTCGGCACTGCCGTGCATCTGCACCAACACTGACCCGGCGAGCGCCACGAGGCCCACGAAAGCGGCGAGGAAAGGGATGATCCTGTCGATCAGGACCAGGCGGCGATAGCGGCGCATGCCGGGTCCTCCGCATCGATGCCGAATACATAGGCGCCCTCACGGGCAGCGACCATGGGCGGGCGCCCGCTTTCCTCGAACAGCGCGAAGCCCTGCTGCAGGTTGCACCAAAACCGGTGCCAAGGGTGGCCCTGCTCCACCGCAAGCGCCGCCTCCGTCAGTTCAAAAGGGAATGCGTGCACGTCCACTGCAGGCTGTCCCTGCTCCAGGGCCGCTTCGACCACGGCATACAGCTCTTCGATGCTCGCATCGGTAATGGCGTAGCACCCGGTCGAACTGCAGCCGCCATGCACCATCAGCGCCGATCCGGTGCGCTCCAGCTGCTGGTCGAAGGCATTGGGAAAGCCGAGGTTGAGGGCCCGATGGTGTCGAGAAGCCGGGTTGAGTTGCTTGCGTCCTACCCGATAGAAACCCTCCGGCGCCTGCAGGTCGCCCTCGCGTAGTTTCGGCCCGAGTCCGCCGGAAAAGCAGCAGATGCCATAGCTGCGGAACAGCCGGAAGGGAACCGTTCCGTGCTGCATCCAGAGCTCCAGCCGCCGCTCCCGTTTGAAGATGCGGACAAACGCCGGATCGCCCATGGCGAATCCCGCTGCGCCCAGGTCCCGACTTAGCAGTTCGCGATCGAATGGAGGCCGGTTTTCCGCGATGATCTTCGTCCCGATCCGGTGCAGCGCGGCGCTTCGCAGACCCGCTGCGGCATTATCGAATCCGCAGGCAAGCCCGCAGGAACCACAGATGGTAGTGGCCGAGGCACGATGCCAGAGGTTTTAGCCGCGCCCGATGCGCGGCGCCGGCTGGGGTGCCCGCAGCGCCGGGTTCAGCGTCTTCCGCACGTCTTCCTGCTTGCTGCCGAAGATGCCACCGATGAAGTTGCCGATGGCCTCCCCCCGTGCCTTCAGGGCCGCCTCCTCGGCCGCGACCCGCTGTGCCTCGGCCGTGGCCTTGGCTTCCTTCTCGGCCAGCTTCGCGGCCTCGACCTGCATCGCGGCCTCGTCGGCCGCCTGCTTCTGCTGCAGGGCCGCCGTGGTCGTAACGTCCCCGACCCCCGCAGGACAGGCCGCCACGGCGTCAAGCACCGTTACACCCGAGTTGCGCGGCACGTCGAACACGTATTCCCGATTACACACGTCCCAGGTCGGCGGCCGCTTGGTCAGCTCGAAGCGATCGTACCCCTCCTTGATGTCCTTCCAGAAAGCGAGGTGCGGGCTGGAGGCATGCCGCGCGAGGTTCTGCGGCGTCATCCTGAACGGAAAAATCTGCAGCTGTACCGATGGATTGCCGCCGGCAAAGCTCTCGCGCACCAGGGCGTAGATCTCGGCTATGGACTCGTCCGTCATCGAGTAGCAGCCGCGCGAGGAGCAATCCCCGTGCACCATCAGGTTGGAACCGGTGCGGCCATGGGCGCGGTCGAACTTGTTGGGAAAGCCGGTGTTGAACGCCAAATAGAAATTGGAGTTCGGATTCAGCAGTCCAGGCGTGATCGTATAGAAGCCCTCAGGCGATTGGCGGTCGCCCTCCTTGAATTTCGGCCCCAGTTCGCCCGACCAGGCGCAAATCTCATAGCTCTTGAAGAATTTGTACTCACCCGAAGCCGTGCGCTTCCAGACCTCCAGTTCGGAGCTTTCCTTGAAGATCCGGATTGCCATGGCCTCGCCCGGGCTCGATCCGAGCTTCGTCAGCTGCTGTACCACCGCCTGCTTGAGGGGAGCATGCGCACGCGCATTCCCTGGCTTGATGCCACTGCAGGCACCGAGCGCCGCCACCAGCCCCACGAGGAATACCAGTGCGAATGCTCTACGGAGGAAGGTCGACAATCGGGAGTCCGCCCAGGAGAAGCCATGCCAGAATGGGTGCAGTTACCGGTATCGAAGTTACCGGACGGTAACCAGAAGCGGGCCTCGCGCCATTGTTACCACCGCTTCTGCCTGAGCCAGGCCCCGCTGATCAACTCAGTTTACTGCCAATCGCCAGGAATTTCTCCCGCCTGTGCTCGCGAAGCTCCAATCGGGTCCTGCCCTCGAAATCCCGAAGGAACTGGCCGATGGCCTTGCCTGTCCGCTCCATCACCTGCGCCGGGTGGCGATGGGCGCCCCCGGCGGGTTCTGGAATGACGTCGTCGATGACGCCGAAGCCGAGCAGGTCGGCCGCAGTGATCTTCATATTGTTCGCCGCTTCCTGGGCCCGTGCGGCATCACGCCAGAGGATGGAAGCGCCGGCTTCGGGCGAGATGACGGAGTAGACGGCATTCTCAAGCATCAGCACGCGGTTGGCCGTGGCAATGGCGATGGCGCCGCCGGACCCGCCCTCGCCGATAATCACGGCAAGATTCGGGATTCCGAGTTCAAGACACTTCTCGGTGGAACGGGCAATCGCCTCGGCCTGCCCCCGTTCCTCGGCGCCGATGCCGGGATACGCACCGGAAGTATCGACGAAGGCGATCAGCGGGATATTGAAGCGGTCGGCCATGTTCATGATCCGCACCGCCTTGCGGTAGCCCTCGGGCCGTGCCATCCCGAAATTGTGCTTGAGCCGCGTTTCCGTGGAGGAGCCCTTTTCCTGGCCGAGAATGGCCACCGGCTGTCCCTCAAAACGGCCAAACCCCGCCTGCAGCGCTGCATCTTCCGCGAACTTGCGGTCCCCCGCCAGCGGCGTCCATTCGGTGATCAACGACGTAACGTAGTCTGAGAAGTGCGGTCGCTGCGGGTGGCGCGCTACCTGCGTCTTCTGCCAGGGGGTCAGCTTACGGTAGATGTCAACCAGCGCCTCGTCGGCCCGCGCCGTCAGCCGTCCCACCTCCTCGTCGATGGAGACCGCCTCGTCCGTGGTCGCCAGCGCCTTTAGCTCCGCGATCTTACCCTCGAGATCGGCAACCGGCTTTTCGAAATCCAGATAAGTCTGCATCTACCCGCCAACTGGGAAAAATATGGGCGCTCAACTCGCGCCCCAAAGTGTCCGGAAAGTGGCGGCGCCGCAGCGCCGAGTCAAGGCGCGGGCGGCATCGCTGCCAACAAAGGGCTAACGCCCCGTGCCCTGATCAGCCGACATCGGCCAGCGGATGATGGGCTTCCACCAGCGTGCGGAGCTTCTCGTCCAGAACGTGGGTGTAGATCTGTGTCGTCGAAATATCGGCATGGCCCAGCAGCGTCTGCACCACCCGAAGATCGGCGCCCCCGGCCAGCAGATGGCTCGCAAAGGCGTGGCGCAGCACGTGGGGACTGACGCGGGCGGCGGCAAGGCCCGTTCGCGCCGCCAGCAGCTTGAGGTCCCGCGCGAATATTTGGCGGCTGAGATGCCCCGCTTCACCCCCCGCCGGGAACAGCCACGGCCCCGGCGGAAGAGTTTCAAGGTAGCTCTTCAGCGCGTCGCGGGCTCGGTCGTTGAGCGGCACGATGCGCTCTTTCCGCCCCTTGCCGGTGATGGTGAGGTAGCTGGCGTCACGCATCACGGCCGCCCGGCGCAACCCCACCAGTTCCGAGACCCGCATGCCGGTGGCGTAAAGCAGTTCGAGCAAGAGATAGAGACGTCGCGACGCGAGGCATTGGGCTGGCGCCTGCTCCATCCCCGCTTCGCTTTCCGCCTGCGCCAGCAGCCGGTCGACTTCCGCGATCGACAGCACTTTCGGCAACGGCCGCCGGGTCTTGGGACTGGCGACGATGCGGGTAGGATCATCGGCGCGCAGGGCCTCGGCGCAGAGAAACCGGTGGAACTGCCTGATGGCGGACAGGCGGCGTGCACTACTGGCGGCCGACAGGCCCTCCGCAGTCAGTTCTTCAAGGTACCCAAGCACGTCCTGCCGACCTGCTGTGAGTGCGCGGGAGTTGCGCCTGCCAAGATAGTCGCTGTAGCCAGCGAGGTCGCGCGCATAGGCATCGAGTGTATTCTTCGCTGCGCCACGTTCGGCGCTCATCATCTCGAGGAAGGCGCCAACAAGGTGACTATCGTCGCTCATTCAATGCCCGGTGAAAGGGTCACCACCTCGCCGTCGGCCGGATCCGGCGGGGCGGTCGGATCCGGCGCGGGCTCGGGAGCCTCCGGCGCCGGCTCGACCGGGCGGCTGGTGTCGATCTGCCGGCGCACCAGCGGATCGCGCTCCGGTGCGGGGAGCAGGTTGCGCGCCGGAATCCGAATGCTCACCTCTTTCTCGCCGGGATCGACCAGCGCCACCAGCGCAAACATCGCACCATAAGCGATGCCGACCAGCACCAGGAGCAACACGAGGAGGCGAATAAGGGTCGGCATGGGGTTCAGCTTTTCCGAGGTTCTGGCGGGTGTAAACTGTCCCCTGTTTCGTCGGCACGATCAAGGGCGAGGGGAACTGTGCCAGCCAAAGGTTATGAAATCGGTGATGGTTCCGCGATCGGGCCCGGCGCCCGAGCATTGACTTTGTCGGCGGCGAGCGGTTCAAGGCGAGGCGTCAGTTATCGGGGTGGGCGGTTGGCACGCAACAGCGCCGCAATGCGCGAGCAGAAACGGGAGCGGCTGGCCGTCCTGCTGGGGAGCCGCCCGATCGTGCTCGTCGGGATGATGGGTGCCGGCAAGACCACCGTCGGGCGACGCCTCGCACAGCGACTCGCCCGCCGCTTCGTCGACAGCGACGAGGAGATCGAGAAGGCCGCGGGCATGCCTGTCGCCGACATCTTCGCCATCCATGGCGAAGCAGATTTCCGGGCCGGCGAGGTCAAGGTCATCAGCCGGCTGCTGCGCGACGAGAATCTGGTGCTGGGCACCGGCGGCGGCGCCTTCATCAATGCCGAGACCCGGGAGCTGGTGAAGCAGCAGGCGCTTTCGGTGTGGCTGAAGGCCGATTTCGAGCTGCTGTTCGCCCGCGTTGCCCGCCGATCCAACCGGCCGCTGTTGAAGACCGCCGATCCCCGAGCGACGCTGCGGGACCTGATTGACCAGCGCTATCCGATCTACGGCGAAGCCGATATCACCGTGGTTTCGCGCGACGTTCCGCATGAGCAGGTCGCGAGCGACGTGGTCGATGCAATGCTCGGCTACCTTGAGGGCGCTACAGCGGGGGGCGCATTTGGCGGCTGAACCGACCATCGTACACGTGCCGCTGGGCGAGCGTGCCTACGACATCATCATTGGCGACGACCTGCTCGAGACTGCAGGGACGCGCCTTGCGGCTCAGTTTCCCGGCCGCCGCTGCGGCATCGTTACCGACTCCGAGGTCGCGCGCGAACAGCTGCCACGGCTGGCGCGCGGCCTGACCGCCGGCGGCATCGGCCATACCGTCATCATTGTGCCGGCCGGTGAGGCCAGCAAGTCGCTCGGCCGGCTAGGCGAGGTCGTCGAGGGTCTATTGGCGGCCCGCCTCGAACGCGGCGATCTGGTGCTGGCGCTGGGGGGCGGCGTGATCGGCGACCTCGCCGGCTTTGCCGCCGCCGTCACTCGCCGCGGCATGGACTTCGTGCAGATCCCCACCACCCTGCTCGCCCAGGTCGACTCCTCGGTAGGCGGCAAGACCGGCATCAACTCGCCCCATGGCAAGAACCTGATCGGCGCCTTCCACCAGCCGCGACTGGTGCTTGCCGACCTTTCGGCCCTCGCCACCCTGCCGCCGCGGCAGTTCGCTGCGGGCTATGCAGAACTCGTCAAATACGGGCTGATCGACGACGAGGCACTGTTCTTCTGGCTCGAGGCGCACCGCCAGGAGATCTTCGAAGGTGGTCCGGCCCGTGCCGAAGCCATCGCCCGGGCCTGCGCCGCGAAGATCCGTTTCGTGCTGGCCGACGAGAAGGAGACGGGTGTCCGCGCCCTCCTCAATCTCGGCCACACCTTTGGCCACGCGCTGGAATCGGCTACCGGCTTCTCAGATCGGTTGCTGCACGGCGAGGGGGTCGCCATCGGCATGGTGCTGGCGCATGCCTTCTCGGCCCGCCTCGGGCTTGCTCCTAGCCAGGACACTGGGCGCATCGCCGCGCATCTGCGCGCGGCCGGGTTGCCGACGCGACTGTCCGATATTCCCGGCGCCGCGCTACCGACGGCAGAGCTGATGAAGGCCATCGGTCAGGACAAGAAAGTGGTCCGGGGAGCGCTCACCTTCATCCTGACCCGCGGTATCGGCCAAGCCTTTATCGAAAGGAACGTCGAACCGAACGCCGTCGCATCCTTCCTGGAGGAAATGCGCGAAGCCTGAAGCGGGAGCTTCACAAGGCTCGGACGCTACACCATCTACCGGGCAAGCTCAGCGGCGTCCTGCCGGCGCAGCGTCGATCACTTCGATGGCCAGGGCATGCACCTGCGTCTCGAGTTCGGTCGCGAGTTCCGCCATCAGTGCGCGGTGCTGCGCAACCCGGCTCATGCCGGAGAGTTTGGGAGTGGAGATGCGCACGCGAAAGTGCGTTTCGCCGCCCTCTTTCCAGCCAGAATGCCCCCTATGTTTTGCGCTCTCGTCTGTGACTTCAAGATGGCTGGGGGCAAATTTGAGGGAAAGTTTCTCAACAATCGTGTCGCGAACGGACATAAGGATTACCGGTTCGAGTGCTGACCGCACAGTGAGGACGTAAACTAGGAACGATGAAACTGGATTCCAAGCTGTTCGACAACATCCGGATCAAGCCGCGGCGCGAGGAAAAGCCTCGCCCCACCGCACCCTGTTGCGCCTGGGAAGGCTGCGAGCAGCCGGGTGAGTTTCGCGCACCCAAGGGCAATCGGGTAGAGGGCGACTACCATAATTTTTGCCTCGAGCACGTGCGCCACTACAACCACGCCTTCAACTTCTTCTCCGGTATGAAGGCCGAGGAGATGGAGAACCACCTCCATCAGTCCAACCAGACCGACGGCCGCCCCAGTTGGGGCTTCGGGGCCAAGGCTGGAAGCGCCAGCGGCCCGCGCATGCCGCGCGGTGCGCAGCGCGACCCCAACAAGCGCTTCTCGGACCCGCTGCACATCTTTGCCCGTTATGCCCGCGCGCAGGCTCGCGGCCCGCAGCAGGAGAGGGTGCAGCCGCTGCATGAGAACGACCGCCAGGCGCTGGAAATTCTGGGCTTCCAGGCCCGGGCCGGGGCGGAAGAGATCAAGAAGGCCTACAAGGCGCTGGTAAAGATCCACCACCCCGACGCCAATGGCGGAGACAAGAGCTCCGAGGATCGGCTAAGGGCCATCATCGCTGCCTACACCCACCTGAAGGTAAAGGGTTTCGTCGGCCGCTGAGGCGGCAGCCATGGCTTCAACTATTCCTTCAGCAGGTTCTGCCCGGCCTCCGGCACGGTGGTGTTCGCTTGTTCCCTGATCCCTGACGTTTCGTTCCGTAGTCCGCCTTCGCCAGTTGTGGCGTCGCTTGCCTCATCACTCGATGCAGGGCCGGAGCCCTTCACCGGTTGCGGCTCGGCATGCTCCGGCAGCTGGACGAGCGGCACCCCCTTTGGAAACACGACTTCACGTGCCGTATCCGGCATTTCAATACCAGCGCTGGTGAGGACGTTCTTGGTCTGCCGCAGGAGAGCCGAATTCGTCTTGTCGGGAGAATAAGTGGCGCTGTCGAACCAGTAGAAGGCGCGTAGATCGACGGTAGCCGCTCCCAATTGCTCGACCAGCACGAGCGGTTCGGGATCATCGAGGACCGCCGGATGCTGTTGAAGCACACCGGCAATCAGCGTCTGCGCCTTAGCCGCGGACGCGTCGTAGGCGATGCCGACGGTGAAGTCGGCCCGGCGGCTGCGGCTCGTGCTGTAGTTTTTAATGGTGCTCTTGTAGACGGTGGCGTTCGGAATCTGCACATGATTGCCGTCCAGCGTCAGCAGCACCGTGCTTCTCGTGTTGAGGTTCTGCACGATGCCGGTATGGCCTGCCACCTCAATCAGATCGCCGCCCCGGAACGGGTTGCGGGCACTGAGCAGGAGGCTCGCGAGAAAGTTCTCGGCGATGTCCCGAAAGGCGAATCCAAGGACGATGCCGAGCAATCCGGTACCGCCGAGGACGGTTAGAGCCAGTCGGGTCAAGCCGGCCACCTGCAGCACAAAGTAGATGCCGAGCAGGAAGACCGGGATCGAAAAGGCGCGGGCCACTACTGACAGCAGCAGCGGCGAGGGAATGCGTCGGGCGAAGAACCGGCGTGCAGCCATGGCGACGAGTTTTGCGACCAGCCAAGCGGCGGCGATGATCGATATGGCCAGGACGACCAGCGGCAGCGTCTGGAGAGCCTGCCGCGACAGGCGCACGATCTCGGCGCCAGCACGGCCGAAGGTGGCACCGATATCGGCATCCACCTCCATCCTGTTCACCACCGCCACCGTCCCCTCGGTATTTTCCGCAAGGGTGCCCGCCCAGCGCCGATGCTCGATCGTGTCGGCCCAACCGTTGAGCACCACCACACCCTGGCTCACGGTGGCGGAAGGTGAGGTGAACCACCCCGTTGACTCCATGATGCGCTGCAGCCGATCGGCAATGGTGGCATCGTCTTCTTCGGGCACGGCAGGGATCGGCTGTCGCGGCGCCCCGGCCTCTTCTCCCACGGACAACAGGTCCTGCGCCGGCACCGGCGCAACCACGACGATCATTAGGAGGGCGATCAGGAGGACTCGCCACCAGCCGGAAGAGTTCTTCTCGTTCGAACCGTCACCAGTGCGTCGCGCTACTGCCAGCAATTTCATCCTGCTCCACGCATTTCCTCTCATGGGAAGACTGGTGAAGGGGAATGCGTTCCGCAGGCGGCATCAATGATCCAGATCTCCTAGTCCAATAGCCAGCGGAAGGCGCGACGCAGTTCGGCAGTGCCATTCTCCTCGTACCAGCGGCCATGAGCGAGAAGCACCCGCTCTGGCTCCCACGCCAGCATCGTCTCGACCGCCTCCAGTAGCCGCCGCCGCTGCGAACGGTAAGTAAGCCGCATGTCCCGCGGCATCTGCCCGTCCGGGTGCTGCACCCCGCCGAGCCAGGTAAGCAGGCGCTGCAGCGGCGACAGCTTCTTCGGCTCGAAGTTCTCGATC
The DNA here is from genome assembly GCA_035998685.1 of Devosiaceae bacterium. Classification (GTDB taxonomy): domain Bacteria; phylum Pseudomonadota; class Alphaproteobacteria; order Rhizobiales; family Devosiaceae; genus Devosia_A. Next base: position 37,868 of record DASYHK010000012.1, read on the forward strand.
AGGTCGGTGAGGATCAGCGTGCGGCTGGCAGGGTGGAAGAAAATGACCTCGGTCATGAAATCGCCGCTGACCGGCAGCGTCCTTAGCTCATTGTCCCAGGGGTAGCCATCGGGGCCCCCGATCTCGTGGCACGGAAAGTCGATCCGGCCCTTCGCCTGCTCCCTGATGCGGGGAGCGAGGAAGATCTCTGCCTCCGGGAAGGCGTCCCGCCAATCCGGAATCCACCAGTAGTGGATGCGGTTCGGCCCGATGATCCAGCGCACCTTGCCCAGCACGCCGACTTCTTTTCTCAAGCTCGGGACCAGCGGCGTCGGCGAGTGTACGAACAGCTCCTCGCCTCGCAGCCGAACAATTGTCATCCGGGTCGGGAAGGGCATTTTCGGCCATGGCATCCCGAACTCTATCAGCGGACCGTCGACGATCCAAACCTCCGGTGCTACCGGCTTCAGGGTATTCAGCGGGGGGTAGGTGACAGCGGCTTGGTCGGACATGGGCGCTTCCTGCATTGGCCGTACGACCTGACTAGTCCTTCTCCGCCGCCGGTGAAACCCCGAGCACCGCCCGGGCCGCGTCGGCGCGGGCGACAATGGCGGCGAGGTCGAACTCTTCGTGTACGTCGCGTTCAGCGGCTCTGGTGACCGCGTCGAGCTGCACCCGCAATGCTTCCCGCTGTGCATCCAACTGGACGTGCTCAGCGATCCTGCCGATAGCTTCGAGCAGCTGGATGAAGACGATCGGCTTGCCGTCGGCATTCTGTCGGATTTGATTGAAGGCGACGCCGAGGAGGCTGGCATAGGTCGGGTGCGGGCAAATCAGACGCAGCGCCCCATTCTCGTCGCGCATTGCGCCCTTCGGCAGAGCGCGCCGCATCATCCGCGACAGCGTCGCTGACATCCGGTTGATGACGGCCGCCGCGGTATAGGGATCGTTGATGCCGGGCGACAGCGCCCGCACCGCAATCTCCACCAGATGCCGAATCGAAAACTCCGGATCCTGGTTCGGGCTTCGGTGCGGACCAACGATGATGGCGTGCTGGATCGCCTCCTCCAGATCCTCGCTGCAGCGATCCGCCGGATAGACACCGATGCCATTGCCATCGATAACGACGTAGTCCCCGGGTCGGAAGGACAGCGCGATCAGGACGTCGGCCTCCCGCGCCTGCTCCACAAGACGCTCGAAGGCGATCGCTTCGACGTAGCCGTCGGTCGCCGAGCCGAAGAAACGTGCCCGGTCCCGGTAATCTGCTGGTAGATCATCATCGAGTGCATCGTTGCGCTCCTCGGGGATCGGATCGAAACCGTCGACCTGCCCGTCGACCTCCCTTCCCACCCGTTCGATGACCGTTTCCGAAACGATGGATCGCGCAAGGAAGTGGAGGAACAGCACCAACAATCCGACGCTGACCAGCGTGAGCAGCAGGGCTACGCTGACGGTCACGAAAGGCTGCTGGGTATCCCCGGCGCTGGCCCTGCCGATGGCGCCGAGCACGGCGAGGCAGTAGACCGAGGTCATGACGAAGACACCGAGCACGTACTGGGTGTGGGGGTTCGCCATGAAGCTGCGGATCAACCTCGGGCCGAACTGGCTCGCCGCGAGGGTCAGCACCACCATGGTGATGGAGAAGACCAGGCTGGTCATGGTGATCATCGACGACAGCAGCGTCGAGGTAACCTGCCGCGCCGTGTCGGGAGTGCTGACAAAGATCAGGAACGGGAGTGTCGCGGGGTTCTGCCTGCTCAAGGCCACGTCGGCGAGATGGCAGAGAAAGGCGAGAACGCCTGCCAGCAGCGCCATAGATCCAGGCACGAGCCAGAAGCTGGTGCGAAGACTCTCCCACAGCACCTCCAGGCGATCGCCTTTGCTCCCTGCTGCAGTGTCGGCGGAGCCGGCTTTCGAGCGCATCAAAACGCCCGCGCCGCTACGTCCAGCGCCAAGGCCCAAATGGCCCCGTCGATTGGCTTCCGCTCTGTTGGTATAAGCATTGCGCCTGCAGTCTTGGTCGGGCTGTTCATGGCAGTACGCCGCCGATGAGACTTCCCGGGAACTGCTCCTCCGACCGCATTTCCGCCCCTCTCCGCGCGTCCGCAGCATGCGACCGCACGAGTGTGCCAAACTAGGTGCCGGGGAATTGGTTGCACCTGCGGCACGGCTGCCCGCCTCTGCAGCCTAGCGCCAATGCCAGCGGCCTCAGCGCTCCGTCAGTGCCAGCTTCGCCCCCAGCGCCACGAAGGCGGCGGCGAAGCTGCGGCGCATCCAAGTCAGCACCCGCGGCCGCGATATAACCTGGCTGCGGATGGCCGAGGCGAAAATCCCGTAGCCGAGGAAGACCACGAAGGTGAGGCCCATGAAGACCGCACTCATCTGCACCATCAGCGGCAGCGCTCCGGGCGTACCGGCGGGCACGAACTGCGGCAGGAAGGCGAAGAAGAAGATGGAGAGCTTGGGATTGAGGACATTGACGAGAATACCGGTGAGGATCACCTGCCTTGCCGCCAGCGGCGTCTGCTCCGTCTCTACCGTCAGCGCTCCGGTCTGTCGCAGCGTACTCCATGCCATGTAAAGCAGCCACGCCACGCCGAGGTACTTGATGACCTCGAAGGCAAGGGCACTGGTGTGCAGCAAGGCGGCGAGCCCGCTGACGGCTGCCGCCATGTGCGGGATGATGCCTAGGGTGCAACCCAATGCTGCCACGGCGCTGGCGCGCCAGCCGCGGGCAAGCCCTGCGGCAAGCGTAAAGAGCACCCCGGTGCCGGGGGCAGCGACCACGATCAGCGACGTGATCAGGAATTCGACAGTCACTCGAGGCTCCATCCAAGTGGCACGGGAAAGCTACGGCAGTCGGAACCGCTGGACAAGACGCCGGTTTGGCCATGGGCGCGGGTCGTGCCAGATTGGATGCATTGTACGAGAAATCGCGGGAGCCCGTGTGAGCCAAAAGCCTGCCACCCATACCCTCGTGTGGTCCGCCGCAGCGATCCTGTTCAGTGTCGCGCTCCTCATCATGGGCAACGGGCTGCAGCTGATGCTGCTGCCTATCCGCGGCGGCATCGAAGGCTTCACCGCCTTCGAAATCGGTCTTCTCGGCTCCGGCTATTTCTTCGGCTTCGTCCTCGGCTGCGCCTTCACACCGAGGCTGATCGTCCGCGTCGGCCATATCCGCACCTTTGCCGCCCTCGTCTCCGTGGCCTCCGCGGCAGCACTCGGATATCCAGTCGCCATCGATGCCCTGGTGTGGGTAATGCTGCGGCTGGTCACCGGATTCTGCCTGGCCGGCCTTTACCTCGTCGTCGAGAGCTGGCTCAACGACCAGGCAACCAATGAAACTCGCGGCACCCTGATCTCCGCCTATGTCACCGTCAACTTCACGGTCATCACCCTGGGCCAGATGATGGTGACGCTGTTCCAGCCGTCCTCCTTCATCCTCTTCTCCATCGCCTCGGTGCTGGTCTCGCTGGCCGCGGTGCCGATCGCACTGACCCGCTCCAGCCAGCCCCCTCCGATCACCTTCGTGCGTTTCCGACCGGTGCGCATGTACCGTCTGTCGCCGACGGGCACGGTTGCGATCTTCCTCATCGGCATGGCGACCGGTTCGTTCTGGTCGCTCGGTCCCACCTATGCCAGCAACGCCAGCGGCAGCGTTACCGACGCGGCGCTGTTCATGAGTGCTGCAGTCCTCGGCGGGGCGCTGGCACAATGGCCGATGGGCAAGCTGTCAGACGGCGTCGACCGGCGCCAGGTGCTGATCGGCTTGGCCGGAGCGTCAGGCCTGATGGGCCTCGCCCTGGTGCTGCTGCCCTTCCAGTCCATGCTCTGGCTTGCCCTCGGAATGGCCCTCGGTATCGGCCTGTTGCCCAGCTACGCCATCGCCGCCGCCCACGTCTTCGACTTCGCGGATCGCGCCGAATATGTCGAGATCTCGGCCGGACTGCTGCTCCTCAACGGCCTCGGGTCCACCCTCGGCCCCCTGCTGGCGTCGCTCGTCATCGAGGGGTTCGGCCCCAATGGTCTGTTCGTCGCCAATGCCGTCATCCAGCTGGCGATCATCGGCTTCGTGGCGGTACGGCTGACGCGACGCGAGGGCCTGCCGGAGGCGGAGAAAGAAAACTTCGACTTGGGAACCAGCGGCGCCGTGGCCGTCGTCGGCGACGAGGGCGCGGTGCAGATGAGCGACCTGGTGGTTCAGGAGCCGGTGGAGCCGGAGCCGTAAGACCTGGCGCATTCCGGTGCCGCATGAACCTGAAGAGCAGCTCGCCGACTTCACGGGCGGGCCACTTCCAGCCTTCCCTCGCGGGCCCAGCTAGGGCATGAGCCACGGGGTCACCAGGTAGCCGCCGGTCGCAGCGAACGCCGCTCCCATCCTCGAGCGGGCCCAGTGCAAAGACAAGCGGCTCCCCATTGGGGAGCCGCTCTCGAATGCCCGACGAATAGGGACAGGTTCGTCAGAACTCGCTCCAGTCTTCTTTCACTGCCGCATTGCCGTGGGAGAGATAAGACCCCGCGGCGGCTTTCACCTTTGCCTGCAGGGCCTTGACGCCCTTGGCGTCGCCGGAATGACCGGCACGTGCGCCTTCCGGTTCGACATCGACCACAAAGCGGTCGACAATGCGGTCGAGCTCGACAGCCTGTCCCTCGGTCTGCTCGATCGCGGCATTCGTCTCCTCGACAAGAGCCGCGTTGTGCTGGGTCATCTCATCCATCTGGCGGATGGCGGTCGTCACCTCCGCAATGGCACCGGACTGTTCCTGGCTCGCCTCGGAAATTCCCTGGATGAGGCCAGCGCTCTCGCGCACCCCTTCCAGCATGCTCTCGAGCTTCTGTGTCGCCTCCGCAACGAGGCGCGTGCCGCTACCAACCTCCTCACCCGATTGCTCGATGAGAGCCTTGACCTCGGAGGAAGCTTCGGCTGCCGACTGCGCCAGTCGCCGCACCTCGATGGCCACCACCGCAAAGCCTTTTCCGGCTTCCCCGGCTCGCGCCGCTTCCACCGAGGCGTTAAGGGCCAGCAGATTGGTCTGGAAAGCAATGTCGTCGATCATGCCGATGATGTTGGAGATCTTCGCCGAGGACGTGGAAATCCGTTCCATTGCTGCGTTGGACTTCTTCATCACTTCGCCAGTCTGTTCCGCAGTGGCTGACACGGCCTGTGCCCGTGCACTGGCGGACTTGGCGCGCGCCGCATTCTCGACCACAGTCGAGGAGAGCTGCTCCATGGCCGCCGAGGTTTCCTCGATGGCAGCCGCTTGTCGGGTCGTGCGTTCGGCGAGGTCGTTAGCGCCGGAGAGAATCTCGCCGGTCGCTGTCTTCAGGGCACGCGAGGTCTGCCGAAGCTGCCCCGTCACTGCAGTGAGGTTATCAACCACCGCATTGGTGTCGGACTTGAGGCGCGCAAAGGCGCCCTTGTAGTTCCCCTCGACGCGGGCGGTGAGATCGGTGCGGGCCAGCGCCGCCAGCACGCCGCCGGTTTCGGTGATGCCGCGGTCGACTGTGGCGACAAGTTCGTTGACGCCTGACGCCACGCCCATCAGATCCTCGTCCTTGAGCTTGACCTCGATGCGCCGTGAGAAGTCCCCGTCAACGGCAGCGTCGACGACCTCCCCGAGGCCGGTCACCAGCGACGCCATGGCCTGCGCCCGTTCCCGGGTCTGGCCGGTGCGCACCTCCTCGGCTGCGTTGAGCTCGCGGACCTCAATGGCATTCTGCTTGAATACCTCGACAGCCGCGGCCATGGCGCCGATCTCGTCACGGCGCTCCTTGCCCGGAACCTCGCGCTCAAGATCGCCCTGAGCGAGGCTCTCCATCACACCGGTCATCTCGACCAACGGCTTCGACAGCGACCGGGCCGTCAGGATGGCGATTGCGCTGCCTGCGACAACGCCTGCCAGCAGCAGCACCCACTGCGCCATCAGCAGAAACAGGGTCTCCTCCGCCACCGTAGCGCTGTCCGCCTCGAGCAGCGCCACCTGGCTTTCGACCATGCCGCCGTGTCGCATGCCGTCGCTTCCCGGCGGGCCGAGCAGGATATCGAGGAGTTGGTTGGCGCGTGGCGCGGCCTCGGCCAGCATCATTTCGATCGCGGGACCGGTATTGGCCGGGTCGGCGATTGCTTCAACCGCCTCCTGTGCCGCCCTGAACTCATCGCGGATAGTCTTGACCGCGTTCCATGCTTCGACGGTGGCGGGATCGGTCCATCTGGACGACAGCTCGTCCATCGTCTCGCTGGCGAGGTCGATGTCGTGCCACGCCTCGGCCCGCGCCGTTTTGAAGCTTTCGGCGCCTGTGAGCATGTAGCCCCGCAGCCCCGCAAGCGACCCCTGGAGGTCTGCCACCAGCCTCTCGGCTGCAAGGGCCGTCGGCGCCCGTAGCGTCGAGATGCGCCCGCTCTTCTTTTCGATGTCGCTGACTAGCCAAATGGCCGAGCCCACGGCCCCGGCCAGCATCAGCACCAGTACGGCAAAGCCGATGTACAACCGGTGCGCAATCTTCATGTTCTTCATCGTCTTTCGTTTGCCCCTTCAAGCTTTGAGGACACATGGAACGCACGACTTGCTCCGCTCCGCCTGCCCCCGGCGCAGTCGGTCCCACCTGCACAAGTGTAATAATACGACCGGCGATAATTCTCGGTTAACGTTATCATCTACGATCGGATGGGCGCCGACAGTCAGTTCTGAGCACTAATGGCAGCCCGAATCCGTCGCCTGGATCGGCACCGATTGCTCAGGCATCTCCTCCCCTACCGCCGCTGCGACGATGCTGCTATAGAGCGCCCCAGCCGCCGCCGTGGCGTGCCTCTATTTTCTGGACTTCCGATGAGCGACGCGAAAATGACCCAGTATATCAACCTGCCCGACAAGGACTGCTCGGTGCGCGAGCTGTTCGGTATCGACACCGACATGATCGTGAAGGGTTTCTCCGCAGTCGATCCGCATGTGCCGCCAGTCGATCCCGATTATCTCTTCGATCGCAACACCACCCTGGCCATTCTCGCAGGCTTTGCTCACAACCGTCGCGTCATGGTCCAGGGCTATCACGGCACCGGGAAGTCGACCCACATCGAGCAGGTGGCGGCGCGGCTGAACTGGCCGCTGGTCCGCGTCAACCTCGATGCGCATGTGAGCCGGATCGATTTGGTCGGCAAGGACGCCATCGTGCTCAAGGACGGTCAGCAGATCACCGAGTTCCGCGACGGGATCCTGCCTTGGGCTGTTCAGAACAACGTGGCCCTGGTGTTCGACGAGTACGACGCCGGCCGGCCCGATGTGATGTTCGTCATTCAGCGCGTACTCGAGACACAGGGTCGCCTGACCCTGCTCGACCAGAACCGCGTGATCACACCGCACCCGGCCTTCCGGTTGTTCGCCACCACCAATACCATCGGCCTCGGGGACACCTCCGGTCTCTATCACGGCACCCAGCAGATCAATCAGGGCCAGATGGACCGCTGGTCGATCGTGGCGACGCTCAACTACCTGCCGCACGACAAGGAAGTCGGCATCGTGCTGGCCAAGGCCAAGAGCTATGACCGCGACGACAAGGGGCGTAAGTCGGTCTCCAACATGGTCCGCCTTGCCGATCTCACGCGCTCCGCCTTCATCAATGGCGATCTGTCGACGGTGATGAGCCCCCGTACCGTTCTCACCTGGGCCGAGAATGCAGAGATTTTCGGCGACCTCGGCTTCGCGTTCCGTCTGACCTTCCTCAACAAGTGCGATGAACTGGAGCGCCCGGTGGTTGCCGAGTTCTACCAGCGCGTGTTCGGCGAGGACCTGCCGGAATCGGCGGCCAATCTGGCGATCACCGCCTAGTATTTTCCACGGGTGTCATCCCTGCGGAAGCAGGGACCACCCCTCCGCCCGCGCGATCTGCACGATGGATCCCTGCTTTCGCAGGGATGACAACCGAGCAGATGGCAAGGCGAACGGATGATCAAACCCATGGCCCAGCCCCCCCGCAGCAAACCGAACAAGCCCGATCAGACCGCGGTGTTCAAGTCCGCCGTCGGGGCGGCCGTCCGCGCCGTTGCCGGCAAGGCCGATCTCGAAGTCGCATTTTCCGCCGATCGTCCGATCCTCACCTCCGACAAGGCGCGGCTCGCCAACCTGCCGCGGCTGCCGAGCCGGCGCGACATCGCGATCGCGCGTGGCCAAGGGGACGCCATGGCCATGCGGCTCGCCAGTCATGACCCGGCGACGCACCGCAAGCGGGCGCCGGCCGAGCCCGATGCGCGCGCCGCCTACGATGCCCTGGAGCAGGCACGTATCGAAGCGCTCGGCTGCGTCCGGATGCCGGGCATGGCCGGCAACATCCACGAAATGCTGGAGGACCGCCTGTTTCGCGCCAACTTCGCCGAGGTCAGCGACAAGGACGATGCGCCGCTGGCCGAGGCGCTGGGGCTGATCCTGCGGGAGCGCCTTGCCGGGATAGCCATACCCCCATCCGGGAACGCCCTCGTCGAGTTGTGGCGCCAGGAGATCGAGCAGAAGGCGGGCAACTCGCTCACCACACTGCTGTCCCGCTTCGAGGACCAGGACTTGTTCTCGCGGGCCACGCGGGCACTGCTGCGCGACCTCGACCTAGTCCCGGACGGCGACCTCAGCGAGAGCGAGGGCGAGGGCGAAGACGGCGAGGACGAACAGGAGCCGGATCGGGGTGAAGACGAAAACCAGGCCGCCGAGCAGGGTGAAGGCGAGAACGAGGACTACGATACCGACGCCGACCAGACCCCCGGCCAGGCCGAAGAGAGTGGTGATGTCGAGGGCGCCGAACGCGACTTCGAGCAGTCCGAGGACGAGGACAGCGGCGAAGCCGGAGAGGACGCACCGAACCTGCCGCCCGGCGCCAATGAGCAGGCCTTCGCCGACCGCTTCGCCTACAAGATCTTCACCCAGAAGTTCGACGAGATCGTGCGCGCCGCCGACCTGTGCCCCCCTGATGAACTGGAACAGCTGCGGGCCCTGCTGGACAAGCAGCTCGAAAACCTTGCTGGAGCGGTCGCGCGACTGGCCAACAAGCTGCAGCGCCGGCTGATGGCGCAGCAGAACCGGACTTGGGAATTCGACCTCGAAGAGGGCGTGCTCGACACGGCTCGTCTAACCCGTGTGGTCACCGATCCCTTGCAGGCTCTGAGCTTCAAGGTCGAACGCGATACCGAATTCCGCGACACCGTCGTCACCCTTCTGATCGACAACTCGGGATCCATGCGCGGCCGTCCGATTACCATTGCTGCCATCTGCGGCGACATTCTCGCCCGTACCCTCGAGCGCTGTGGCGTAAAGGTCGAGATCCTCGGCTTCACCACCCGCGCCTGGAAGGGCGGCAAGAGCCGGGAGGCGTGGCTCGAGGCCGAACGCCCCGCCAACCCCGGCCGTGTCAACGACGTTCGCCACATCATCTACAAGTCGGCGGACGAGCCGTGGCGGCACGCGCGGCGTAATCTTGGGCTGATGATGCGCGAAGGGCTGCTCAAGGAGAACATCGACGGCGAGGCGCTGCAATGGGCGCAGAAGCGACTGATGGGGCGGCCCGAAAACCGCCGTATCCTGATGGTCATTTCCGATGGTGCACCGGTTGACGATTCGACGCAGTCGGTGAACGCGGGGAACTACCTGGAGGCCCATTTGCGTCAGGTGATCGAGGAGATCGAGACCAGATCTCCAATTCAGCTCGTCGCCGTGGGCATCGGCCACGATGTGACGCGCTACTACAGGCGCGCCGTGACCCTTCTCGACGCCGAGGAGCTGGCGGGTGCCCTGACGGACGAACTGGCAGCCTTGTTCGACGAGGTGCCGCCGAGCCAACTGCAACGGAGCCGCTTCGGATGAGGCACCGGTCGACCGGCCGCACCCTTCTCGCGGCCGGACTGTTCGCTGGCATCGCGCTTGCGATACTTCCCGAGGGGGTGGACGCCCAGGAGCAGCAGACGGTGACGGCGGTACCGATCAGCGAGTTCTCTTCAGTTGCCGCCGGCGAAGCCGTGCAAGGCCTGATCTGGCGCGGCGGCCTTGAGCTGCAGAGCGCGGTCGATACCTTCGGCGGCCTGTCCGGCCTCGGCTTCACCGGTCCCGATGGCCGCCTCACCATGGTTTCGGACCGCGGCAACTTCGTAACCGGCCAGCTGATCTACGACGAAACAGGACGGCCCCTCGGGCTGATCGGGGTTCGGATCGAGCCGATACAGAACTCCCGTGGCGCCGATCTTCCGCGTGCCTTCGCCAGGGACGCCGAGGCCCTGGCCGTGATCGAGCGCGACGGCGTGCCGGCGGCGCTGCGGGTCGGTTTCGAGAACCTCACCCGCGTCGCCGATTTCCAACTCGTGGACTCCGTTCCAGAGGGGGCCGCGACCGAGATCGCCATACCTGCCTGGCTGACTGAGGCCAGGACCAACCGCTCGCTGGAATCTGTCTGCGTGGCACCGCCGGCGTCTCCGGTCGCCGGTTCCACCCTGCTGCTGACGGAAGACGTGCGCGACGACGCGGGAGCACAACGCGGCTGGTTGCTTGGCCGCGCCGACCGGGGCGACCTGAGCTACAGGTCCGGCGACGGCACTTTCCCCGCCGACTGTGCCTTCCTGCCCGATGGCGACCTGCTCGTGCTCGAGCGCGGTGTCGCCCTGCTGGCTTTCAACATGCGGCTGGTTCGGGTAGCGGCCACTGACGTGCGGCCCGGCGCAACCATGCGGGGCGACGTGCTGCTGGAGGTGACGGGCAGCGACATCGACAATATGGAAGGGCTGGCGGTGCACCCGGGGCCCGACGGCGAAACCCGTATCACCCTCGTCTCCGACGACAACTTCATCGACTGGCAGCGCACGCTGCTGCTGCAGTTCAGCCTGCCGGACGGACCGTAGAGGTGTGCCGTGAGCGCTCGCGACATACTCAGGGCCTATGAGGATCGCATCAACCGGCACGACTTCGAGACGCTGAGCGAACTCATCGCGGAGGACGCGGTGTTCTGGTTCTCCGACGGCAGCCATCACGGCCTTGCGGAAATACGGACCGCTTTCGAGCGGACCTGGCGCACCCTCTCGGACGAGACCTATTGGCTGGAGGAACGGCGCTGGCTCGCTGAGGGCGACCTGGCTGCCGCCTGCACCTATCGCTTCCACTGGCGGGCCGTGATCGAGGGACGCGCGGCATCAGGCGCCGGCCGTGGCACCACCGTGTTGGGGCTCCGGAACGGCCGCTGGCAGATCGTGCATGAGCACCTGAGCGCCGACCCGGATTAACCTGCCGCAGCGCCGGAGGCGCGGTCCCTGATCAGTCCGCGCAGCACCTTGTAGGGCACCAGCAGCGCGGCCGCGACGAGCAGCTTGACGAGGAAGTCGCCCGCCGCCAAGGACATCCAGAGCTCGACCTCGGGGCCGACGCCGAGGAACGGCGCCGGAAAGGTCAATGACCCGTCGGCGCGGCCGAAGGCAGTATCGAGCACCGCAAATGGTGCGGCGAAGGCAAGGCCGAAGAAAAGCAGCGTGTCGAGGACCGAGCCGGCTACCGAGGACGCGAGTGGCGCCCGCCACCACACCCCCAGGCGCAGCCGGTCAAATATGGCAACGTCGAGCAGTTGCGCGAACAGGAAGGCCGCGCCCGAGGCTATGGCGATGCGCGGGCTCGCCAGCCAGATCGAGAGGGCTACGGCGACGCCGAACCCCACAATCACCACCAGCCGTGCGCCCGTCGGCCCGAACTGCCGGTTTGTGAGGTCGGTGACGAGAAAGGCGAGCGGATAGGTGAAGGCGCCCCAGGTCAGCAGATCGGCAAGGTTGATCCCACCGATCTCCGCCTGCACGGGAAACTGCACGAGGTAATTGGAGGCCGCGACAACGGCCACCATCGCGACGACGGCGATGGCGAAGCGAGCGAGCATGGAACATGCACCTCTTTTACGCCGCCGGCCGGCATCAGACCGGGGCGGCTCTTGTTTGCGGAATGCGAAACCGCGCGGACCGGGTCGGCGCCGCGCGGTTCGGAAACTTGTCGGCCAGCGATCAGGAGGCGAGGGCGGCCCGGATTTCTTTGCGCAGGCCCTGAGCGGCGGTGCTGAGCTCCGCTTCCGGCGCCTTCAGCAGGAAGGCGTCGAGACCGCCGCGGTGCTCAACGGTGCGCAGGGCATTGGCGGAGATACGCATCTTCACCGACCGTCCGAGGACGTCCGAGATCAGCGTCACCTGCACGAGGTTGGGGAGGAACCGGCGACGCGTCCGGTTGAGCGCGTGGCTCACATTGTTGCCGGTCATTACGCCTTTACCGGTCAGTTCGCAGCGGCGTGCCATGTCAGTATCCTTCAAAGGACCCTCGGCGGGAGCGATTTCCCGCAACGGGCCGGAGTCTGTTCTTGATTGTGGCGCTTCCATAGTGAAAGCGCCCCCTCCCGTCAAGCTGTGTCGCCCGGTCGGCCGGCATCCATCCCTTGCCAGCCCGCCGGAGGACAGGCATTTTTCAAGGCTGATGATTCGCGCCGGCAGCGGTGCGGAACGATACTGCGGAACCGTCATGGACTTACTGCGAAAGATCAGGGCATCGTTCTTGGGGCTGGCGCTGCTGTCGGCGCCGGCGGCTGCCGCGGAACTGCAGGCAACGGCGGACTACCTCGTCCACCTCGGCGGAACCAACATTGCCTCGGTCAGTGTGCGGCTGAGCGACACCGGCAGCCACTATGCTATGGCGCTCGACGCCCGCATTGCCGGCCTGGCCCAGTTCGTCGCTAGCGGCACCGCGCGGATCGGTTCAGCCGGTCGCTCCACCGGCTCAGGCCTGGTGTCGGAGAAGTTCGACCTGAGGACGCGGGCCGAGGGCGAGGATTTCACCGTCGCTATCGAGTATGCGAGCAATGACGTCACGGCCTTCGTCATCGAGCCCCCCTTGATCTCTCCGGTCGACCGGGTGGCAGTGGAGCGCAAGCACCTCCGGGACGTCAACGACATGGTCGCCTCCTTTGTGCTGAAGGGGGGCGCACTCGATGCCGGACTCTGCGACCGCAAGCTGCGGATCTTCACCGGCATCGAACGCTTCAACGTCGCCATGCGCTACCTGCGCAGCGAAGAGGCGACCAGCAAGCGCACCGGCTATCAGGGGCCAGTCGTACTGTGCAGCATCGGCTATTCGCCGGTCTCCGGCCATTCTGCCAGCTCCGAGATCACCAGTTACCTGGCGGAGGATGGTCAGATCCTGATCTGGTATGCACCGCTGCAGAACCCCGGCTACTTCATTCCCTACCGCGTGCTGGTCACCACCAGCGTCGGCGACCTCTCGATGGTGCTGACCAAGCTGACCCAAGGCTGAACGCTTTCTAAACGGCCGCCTCACCGTCCGTTCAATCGCCCTGATCCATCTTCTCCCCATGACGCCACGTCACGAGGAGCAGAGGAAAATGAAACTGTCGTCGAACATCGGCCTCGTCGGCCTCCTGACCGTGCTGGCGCTCACCGCCGCCCCTGCCCAGGCCTTCGAGTTGAAGGCTGGCGCCGCCGCCAAGCTCCGGCCGACCAAGGTCGACCTCGGCATCATTTCGCCCGTGGACCACCTTTGCCCCGGTGCGGCCAAGCTGACGGTATGGGTTCATACCAACAAGCCCGGGACCCTCGACATCCTGCTGGTACGCAAGGGCGGCCAAGTCGCCGGCCCCTTCGCCGTCACCACCAGCGAGGGTGCTGCGGGCGCCGTGATCGGCAGCTATTCGCAGGCGATGCAGATCGTCCATCCGATCGATGCGGAGTACCGCGTCGTGATTCCGGGATCCAGCGTCGCCAGCAACTGGGTGCCGCTCAAGGCCGACTGCTAGCCGCCACCCTGCCACTCGGCGCCGCCGGCAACAGACCGGCGGAGCCTGCACCGGCCGGCCTCCAAGTCGGGGCGGCCGGGCGAGTGGACGGTGGCGGCAACCGCCTGCGCCACATTTATTGTTAAGCAATCCCTAAGATTCTTCCCGTGCCGATATGGAACGGTCAACGGCTTTTTCGTCAACGCTGCACGCCACGACGGCAGCATTGGCGCGGCCCAGTTGTTAAGGGTCGTCTTTTTATGCGTCCGGAAGTTTTCAGGAAGCCTTTACGACTGACGATTCGCGCTCAAAATCCCGGCCATTTCAAGAGATTGTTAATGCTGGTGAAGACGCGCCGCCGGCGTTGGCCCGTCCGTCCTGCTACCGCGCCGCTGCTTGCGGAGGATCGGCAGGACACCCACCACATGGTGTAGGGAACAAACCGGCATTTCCGATTCGCCGCCGATTCGGTTCCGCTTTGTTCCCCGTTCGTACCGACCGTTAACCCCGGCGCTGAGGAAGGCCCACGGTTGTTCCCAGGCGGGACGCTCGCATCTGACCGTCACCCATCCTACATATCCTTTCGATGACCCGACCCTCCTCTTCGCTCAAGGCGATTCTCGGCCCCACCAATACCGGCAAGACGCATTTCGCAATCGAGCGGATGCTGGCCCATCGGTCTGGCATGATCGGACTGCCGCTGCGTCTGCTGGCGCGCGAGGTTTACCACAAGGTCGCCGACCGCATTGGCGCCCACAGCGTCGCTCTGGTGACGGGCGAGGAGCGGATCGTACCGCCCAAGGCCCGCTACTGGGTCAGCACCGTCGAGGCCATGCCGCTGGACATGCCGGTGGAGTGCCTCGCGGTCGACGAGATCCAGGTCGCGACCCATTTCGACCGCGGCCACGTCTTTACTCACCGCATCCTTAACGCCCGCGGCGTGAGCGAAACGCTGCTGCTGGGATCGGCGACCATGGCGCCGGTCATCCGCAAGCTGCTGCCGGAGGCGGAGATCATCCACCGGCCGCGCTTCTCGGAACTCACCTACGCCGGGTCGAGGAAGCTCTCGCGGCAGCCGCAGCGCGCCGCCATCGTCGCCTTCTCGGCCAGCCAGGTCTATGCCATTGCCGAGCTGCTGCGGCGCGAGCGTGGCGGCGCCGCCGTCGTCATGGGAGCGCTCAGCCCTCGGACGCGCAACGCCCAGGTCGAGCTGTTCCAGAACGGCGACGTCGACTTCCTCGTCGCCACCGACGCCATCGGCATGGGCCTCAATCTCGACCTCACACACGTGGCCTTTGCCGACGACCGCAAGTTCGACGGCCACCAGACGCGGCCGCTGACGCCGGCGGAATTCGGCCAGATCGCGGGCCGCGCCGGACGGCACATGCGCAACGGCACCTTCGGCGTCACCGGCAATGCGGCGGAACTCGACGAGGAACTGGTGGTGCAGCTCGAGACCCATGATTTCGAGCCCGTGCGCGTGTTGCAGTGGCGCAACGCCGAACTGGATTTCCGCTCTCCCGAAGCGCTGCTGCGCAGCCTCGATGCGGCACCCGGACTGCCCACCCTGACGCGGGTGCCCGTCGCCACTGACCAGCACGCGCTGGAGTTCCTCAACCGTAATGAGGCCGGCAAACTGGCGGCCGGCGAGGATGCCGTCCGGCTGCTCTGGCAATGCTGCGCAGTACCGGATTACCGAGACATTTCGCCGGCTCAGCACGGGGAAATCATCACCCGCATCTTCGTCGACATCATGCGGACCGGCCACGTCAGTGCCGACTGGATTGCCGAGCAAGTACGCTTCTGCGACAATGCGACCGGTGACATCGACACCCTCTCCAACCGGATTCGGCAGATCCGTACCTGGACCTATGTCGCCAATCGCCGAAACTGGCTTGCGGACCCGACCCATTGGCGCGAGAAGACGCGTGACATAGAGGATCGCCTGAGCGACGCCTTGCACGAGCGCCTGACGCAGCGCTTCGTCGACCGTCGCACCAGCGTGCTGATGCGCCATCTGAGAGACAAGCATATGGTATCGCCTGAAGTTAACGAGCGGGGTGAAGTCAGCCTCGAGGGCCACCTCATCGGCTCCATCGAGGGCCTCAGATTTACCCTCGCACGCTCCGATGGCGGCGACGCCAAGGGGCTCCATAACGCCGCCAGTCAGACTATTGCGCCCGAAATCGCAAAGCGCGCCGAACGGCTGGCCGGAGCTCCGAACGAGGAGATCGTTCTCGGATCCGACGGCTATGTCCGTTGGCGTGGTGAGGTAGTCGCCAACCTCGCCGAAGGCGAGACGCTGCTGGCACCCCGCCTGCTCGTGCTTGCGGACGAGAGCCTTACCGGCCCCTCGCTGGAGCGCGTGCAGGAGCGCCTGAATCTCTGGCTCCGCCACAGCATCAACACCCAGCTCGAGCCCATCGTCGCTCTCGCCGAGCCGCCAGATCTGGAAGGCGCCGCACGGGGCATCGCCTACCGGCTCTCCGAGAACCTCGGCCTCCTGCCGCGCGCCGCCGTGGCCGAGGAGGTAAAGGGGCTCGATCAGGACGTGCGCGGCAAGATGCGCAAGCTGGGGGTGAAGTTCGGCGCCTATCACATCTACGTGCCGCTTAGCCTCAAGCCGGCCCCGCGGGAACTGGCCCTGATCCTTTACGCCCTGAAGCACGGCGGCGTTCGCCAGCCAGGCGTCGCCGAACTGCCCCAGATTGTCCTTTCGGGCCGCACTTCCTTCCTCATCGATCCCGAGGTCGACCAGCGGCTGTACGAGGTGGCCGGGTTCAAGGTCGCCGGGCGGCGGGCGGTGCGTGTCGATATTCTCGAACGCCTTGCCGACATTATCCGGCCGCTGATCGCCTTCGATCCAACCAAGCAGCAGGGCGAGGCGCCGCCCGGCGCCGCCGAGGGAAACGGTTTTCGCGTCACCGTCGAGATGACGTCACTGCTCGGCACTGCCGGCGAGGATTTCGCCTCGATCCTGAACTCGCTCGGCTATCGCGTCCGGCGCACACCCAAGGCGCCTCCCGCCGCCAGGACAGATGAGGCCGATGCAGAATTGAACTCGGAGGCCAAGGAGGTGGTCGAGGGCGCGCTGCCGCGCGTTCCTGATGCCGAACCGCCCGCCGCAGAAACCGCTGCCATCGATGAAGCCGCCGCCGATCTCGGGGCCTCGGCGCCACCTCCGGACAGTGCCGCCAGCGAGGCCACAGAAGCAGCCGCCGAGGAGACGTCCGATGCGGAGGAGGCTGACGCCGAAGCCAATTCCGCTGCCAAGGATGCTGTTGAGGGCACTCCACCACCCGCCTCCGATACACCCGCTGCCGACGCCGGCGATGGCCCAGCGGCAGCCGAAGCGGCCCCGACGGAGCCGGAGTTCGACGAAATCTGGTACCCCGCGGGACGCCGGCCCGACCAGTCCCGGCGGCAGGGCCGCCGCTCCGGCAATCAAGGGCAGAGCACGGCTGATGCCGCCGCTGATGGCGCGGTCGAGGGCGAGGCACGCAAGCGCCCTCCCCGGCCCCGCCATGGAGAGGGTAAGGGCCGGCCGCGCCGTGAGGGCAAGCCGGCCGCGCATCACAACAAGGGCAGGGCCAACGGCGGCGGAAAACCTCAAGAGCGGCCGACACGTGAGCGCCGCGACGTCCCGCTGGATCCCGACTCGCCTTGGGCGGCGCTGGCGGCGCTGCGCAATCCGAAACCCGAGTAGGCGCGGCATTGGCAGCGACGCGTTATGAGTGAGACCCGCCAGCGCCTCGACCGGTGGCTGTTCTTCTCGCGCGCCGTCAAGTCCCGCAGCCTGGCACAGAAGCTGATTGAGGCCGGCGCCGTAAGAGTCAACGCCGAGCGCACCGTCGCCAGCGATCGCAGGATCGGCCCCGGTGACGTGCTGACCATGACCATGCACCAGCAACTGCGGGTCTGGCGCGTGCTGGATTCGGGCAGCCGCCGCGGCCCGGCGGCCGAAGCAGCTCTGCTCTACGAGGACATCTCACCACCACCGCTGCCGCGCGAGCCATTGCCGCCGATTGTGGGGGAGCGGTTGCCGGGAGCGGGCCGACCGACCAAGAAGGAGCGGCGCCAGACCACAAGCTTCACGGGCGCAGGAAGTATCGACGGCGAGGGTGAGGATTAAGGCGCCGCAGAGTGCGACAGCGGCGAGGGGCAGAGTTGATACGACCTCAACCCCGGTTGAGGTCAAGGCACAACGACCGCCTTCGGCAGCTTCGCAACGATGTTGCGCAGATGCGGCGAAAGCTGGAACTGCATGGCCCGCTGCTCCCTTGCAGTCGGCCTGCAAAACCGGTAGCACCGGACGTGTCGCTGGCGGCCTCCCTACCCGCGACGCAACGATATTGTGTGGGAGAATTGAGCAGGACCGCTCGCTGGCATGACCTACATCGTCACGGACAATTGTATCAAGTGCAAGTACATGGACTGCGTCGAGGTGTGCCCCGTCGACTGCTTCTATGAAGGCGAGAACATGCTCGTCATCCATCCTGACGAATGCATCGACTGCGGTGTCTGCGAGCCCGAATGTCCCGCCGAAGCGATCAAGCCCGACACCGAAGGCGGGCTCGACCAGTGGCTCGAGATCAACACCAAATACGCCTCGGTCTGGCCCAACATTACGGAGAAGCGCGATGCGCCTCCCGATGCTGCCGAATTCGATGGCGTAGAAGGCAAGTTCGAGAAGTACTTTTCGGAAGCGCCGGGCGAGGGCGACTAGCCCGGTCTTAGGTCGGCGACGGGCACCTGCGGTGCACCCGGTTGCGGCGGCTTGCCGCAATGATTCGACATTTTTGATCTTGCCGAAAAAATGTGCTATGGTGCCGTCACCAATGCAGTACACCCGTCACCCAGCGCGTGCCCCGAGGCACCCTTTTTTTTGACAAGTTCATGATTTGGCGCACACCGGCCGGGCTCGCGGACCCGGCAGGCCGCATGGGTTGCTGCATGTGCCCCTTGCGGGCGACGACAACGTAAACAATCGGACGGTCTTTCCGCAGAGAACCAGTCCGGCGGCGGCGTTAATAGGAGTTCCGAATGTCTATCAAGAAGTCAGTGCAGCGGCTCGGTTTCAAGACGGGTGAGTACATCGTTTATCCGGCGCATGGCGTCGGCCTCATCACCGCGATCGAAGAACAGGAAGTCGCGGGCCTGAGCCTCGAACTGTTCGTGATCTCCTTCGAACAGGACAAGCTCACGCTGCGGGTCCCGGTTGCCAAGATCAAGTCCGTCGGCATGCGCAAGCTCGCCGAGGACGATCTGGTCTCCCGCGCCCTCGAGACGCTGACCGGCCGCGCCCGCGTCAAGCGCACCATGTGGAGCCGTCGTGCCCAGGAATATGAAGCCAAGATCAATTCGGGCGATCTCATCTCGATCTCCGAGGTGGTCCGCGACCTCTATCGTTCGGACGAGCAGCCGGAGCAGTCCTATTCCGAGCGCCAGCTCTTCGAGCAGGCCATGGATCGCATGAGCCGCGAAATCGGCGCCGTGAACAAGGTGACGCTGACCGAGGCAGTGCAGTTGATCGAGAAGAACCTGCAGAAGGGTCCGCGGCGCGGCACCAAGGCGGAGCCGGAAGCCGAAGCCGAGGAAGCTGCTGCCTGAGTGCAGGCGGCATAGAATTGGGAAGCGGGCCGGTTTTCGAACCGGCCCTTTTTCTTTGCCCTGCCATCCCGCGACCCGCGCTGCTCCCACCCTCCGCCGGCGAACTGCCCCCAGCTATCCGCCGTCATCGCCCGCTTCATGCGGGCACCCAGCGGCGAGGAGCGGTAACAGGGAGTTCTTCGGCCGCAGACGCCGCCGGGCAGGTCCCCCGAACAAGTCGGGGAAGACGTGGAGAAATGGGGGGAAAGCGGCGGAGGGATGACGGCGGAGGTATTGGGGAGATCACGGGCGCATCGGATGGCGAAGGAAGAGGCGCGGATGACGTCGGGGGCCGTTACTCCACGGTCACGATCTTATACAGCGCGCCGGCCTCGACCGGATCCCCCGGATAAAGGTTGTTGAGGATGTAGAACAGATCCGTACCGCGGCTGAGACTGCCCATCTTGCGGGCTAGCGAGTCGGCGGTGTCGAGATTTCCGGCGACCACCGTCTTCACCCGCAGTTCTCGGATCTGGGCGATATCCTGTGCAGTCGCCTCGCGGAAGCTCCGCAAGGTCTCTTCGGCCCCCTTGATGAAGCCTGGGCTTTCGGAGCGTGCCGCAAATATAAAGCGGTACACCTTCCCCTCGAACCGCACCACCGACACCTGGAAATACCACTGATCGGTAACCGCGGCACCGGTCGCCATGTCGAGCCCGTTATGCGAGACCCGCTTCACCGTCTCCGGGCGCAACCCAGCAATCCAGCCCGACTTCAGATAGTCGACCAGGGCCATCGAGTCCGGCACTGCGGCGCTGTCGAAGCGGACCGCCTCCCCCTCGCCCGCGACCCCCACGACTGCGCCCTTGTTGTTCTGGAGCGTGTAGCCCTGTGGAACGGTGAAGGTGAACTTCGCCGTCGGCTGCACGAAGCGCCGGCCCACCACGGCGCCCTGTGCCGAGCTTTCGCCAAAGGCGAGCCCGTCGATACCCTTTAGATAACTCTCGCGCCCGGATTCGCCGATGCCCGGTCCGCCGAAGGACGCGCGCGCCGTCTCCACCGCCTGCTCAATGCGGTTCGGCGTCGAGGGATGGGAGGAGAGGAAGTCGTCGTTGCTTTCGGTCTCCCCCGCCGAAAATCGCGCGAACCGGCTCATCGCCCCGAGGAACCGCGCCGCGGCGTGCGGATCGTAGCCGGCGCGCCCAGCGATCATGATGCCTTCCTTGTCCGCCTGCAACTCCTGCTGCTGGCTGAAGGCAGCCAGCGACAGCCGCGAGCGGTTGGCGCTCTGGTCGGTCTCGGCGTCGGCACCGAAGACTCCGGTCACCACTTTGTCGATGATCTCGGTGGTGCGCACGCGGTTGGTGCGGGCCCGGGCATGGCGCAGGGTCACATGCGCGATCTCGTGCGCCAGTACCGCCGCCAGCTCGCTGGAATCCGACGCCAGCGCCAGGATGCCGCGGGTCACATAGACATAGCCGCCGGGCAACGCGAAGGCATTGACATCGGAGGTGTCGAGAATGGTGACGGAGAAATTGGCGTTCGGCTGGTCAGCCGCGGCCAGCAACCGCCCGACGATCCGCGCCAGCACGATTTCGGCCTCGCGGTCCGAATAGACGCCCCCATAATTGGCGACGATCCGGGGATGCTCCCGCGACCCGATGGCCTCGTCTTCCGGATCCGTTCCCGCCTCGACCATCGGCGCGTTGCGGCTCGCGGTATCGGTCACGGAGACGCCGGGGGCCATGATGCTGCTGCAGCCGCCCAGCATCAGCACTGCCCCGAGCAGCGCCGCTCCGGCCACGTGTGCGGTCGATGAAGGAAGGGGGCTCATGGTGTCGCCAGAACCTCGATCTGCTCCGGATGGGTCACTTCGATCCGCGGGCCATCATCATTGTCCACCCAGCCGCGGACGCGCAGCAACGCGCCCCCGAGCTGCAGCGGATCCAAGCCGCTCTCGGCGAACAGGCGCGATGCCCTGCCTTCGATGACCACCGTGAAGTCCTCTTTCCAGTAGCGGCCGAAATTGAGATAGGTGCGGCTGCCCGCCTCGTCCGCCAGCAGCACGCGCCCCTCAACCAGTTCGTAGTGGCCGGCGCGCTCCGCCAGCGCCGCCGGTCGATCCGCTCGCCGCACCGTGTAGTAGGGATCGGTCCAGATGCCAAGACGCATCGCACGGGCGCGGCTCTCCGCCGCCATCAATTCTGCGAGGCAGGCGCGGTTGTCGGGGAAGGAGTAGACGCGGGCAAGACCCTGCGCCACCATTGCCTCCTGCACCCAGGCTTGCGACTCGTCAGCGAGGAACAGATGGCCGAGGGCCCGGCCGTGGCGATCCGTGGCTTCTCCGCCATGGCGGAGGATTACGGCTTTCCCGAGCACCAGCTCTTCCAGTGCCTGCTTCGCCTCTTCGGCCTTGGGCCAGCTCTCGAAACCCTCGCGCCCCAGCGGCAGCTTCGGCGCCTGCATGCCGATGAGCCGCACCACCATACCGCTGTCGAGTACCACGGTATCGCCGTCGGTGACGCCCGTGACCACGCCGCGCGGGCCGTCGCGCAGCGCATCGCAGCCCGTCACCATTCCCGGTACCGACATCAGGAGCGCCGCAGCCGCGAAGCCGAGTACATGTGTTTTCAGCAGAGTCTGCCCCTTTTGCCGCCCGATGATCCTGCACCGAATTGCGGCAAAATTCATCAGCTGGAAAACCGTTGCTTTCGATTGTTGCATCGCGGCAACGGCGCCGCAGGGCGGCCAGATGATCGTCGAAGCGCCGGTCTGCACCCTCGGCCTCCGCCTGCGCCGTTGCCGCCAGCGCAGCCGAAGCCGGAAAGGGGCTTTATTCGCCGCGCCCCTGCCGGTAGATTGCCGGCGCCGATCCCGTAGCTCAGCCGGATAGAGCGCAGGATTCCTAATCCTGAGGCCGCGCGTTCGAATCGCGCCGGGATCGCCACCATCCTCTTCTCGCTGCCGCAGTGCCGAAAGCGTGGCGGCACCGGAGGTCTCGCCAGCTTCCGGGTCGTAAGTCCGCGAATTCAGGGACAATTATGCTGTGGGGGCCTCGGCTGCTGCGCGCATTTTGCCCGCCATGGCAGCATTTTGGTTTCTCGTGCTTTGATCGTTCAGGCTCATCTTCTCCATTATGCAGCGGACGCGGCAGGGGGCCGCGACTGGAAGCGAACGAGGCAACAATGAACGCACTCAAGAAGGGCCTGGCAGCCATGGTCGCTGCCGTGGCCGTCGCCGCCGTGCCAGCCGTGGCCATCGGGCAGGACGGCCCACTGGTCACCGCGGACTGGCTGCAGGAGAACCTGAGCGACCCGAATGTCCGGGTCTTTGAAGTGAGCGTGGATACCGGCGTCTATGAGCGCGGCCACATTCCCGGCGCGGTGAACCTCGCCTGGCATACCGACCTCGTTGACACGGTCCGTCGCGACATCGTCAGCAGCGATGGGCTAGAGGCCATCCTGCAGGAGGCAGGCGTGACCGAGGACACCACGGTGGTCCTTTATGGCGACAACAACAACTGGTTCGCCGCCTGGGGCGCCTGGGTGTTCGACATCCATGGCATTCACGACGTGAAACTGCTTGATGGCGGCCGCAAGTACTGGGAGGCCCAGGGCCTGCCGCTCGATACCGCCACACCGGAATATGCGGCCTCCGAGATCGACCTGCCGGATGAAGCGGCTCCGCTGCGGGCCCGCCTCTCCGACGTGCTGGAAGTCGTGGAGGGCGGCGCCGACGTGTCGCTGGTCGATATCCGCAGTCCGAAAGAGTATAGCGGCGAGATCTTCGCGCCGGAGGGCGTGCAGGAACTTTCCGTCCGCGCCGGCCACATCCCCGGAGCCGTCAACTTCCCCTGGGGTGGGGCGGTGAACGAGGATGGCACCTTCAAGTCTGCCGATGAACTCAGGGCTGCCTTCGCCGCCATCGGCATCGACGGGTCCAAGCCGATCATCACCTACTGCCGCATCGGGGAGCGCTCCAGCCACACCTGGTTCGTCCTGTCGCGCATCCTCGGCTACGAGGTCCGGAACTACGATGGCTCGTGGACAGAGTACGGCAACTCGGTCGGTGTCCCCATCGACAATCCCTCGGGAACGGTGTGGGGCAGAATCTGACGCAATAGCCGGTATCGGCTGCTGCTGAGCGGGCGCTGGACGGCGCCCGCTCGGTTTCTTCGAGGGCTTTCACCATGCATCCCGCCATTCGTTTCGGCTTGCCCGCCCTGATTGCGGCTGCCTTGGGTTGGGGTTTTCTCACTCTCGATGGGCAAGGCCCAGAGGGGCGACCCCTGGCCATGTCACTGGCGTTCGGCGCGGCCTTCGGCGCGGTGCTGCAGCGCAGCCGCTTCTGCTTCTACTGCAACTTCCGCGACCTGATCGAGAAGCGCGAGGCCAGCGGCGTCATCGCCATCCTGGTGGCGCTGGCCGTCGGGGCGATCGGCTACACCGTCATCTTCGGCGCCTGGTTGCCAACACCGGCGCTGGAGAGGCTGCCGCCGACAGCGCATATCGGCCCGGTGAGCATTACGCTCTTCATCGCTGCCTTCGCCTTCGGCATCGGCATGGTGGTATCCGGTTCCTGTCTTTCCGCACACTTCTACCGGCTCGCCGAAGGCTCGGTTATCTCGCCGTTCGCCGTCGTCGGCGCACTGGTCGGCTTCGGCGTCGGCTTCCTCACATGGAACCCACTGTTCCTCGCCGTCACCTCGAATGCCTTCATCCTCTGGCTGCCGCACCAGCTCGGCTATGCTGGCGGGCTGCTGGCTACCCTGGCAGCATTGGCTGGTCTCGCGGTACTGACGATCTGGTGGTCCCGTCCACAAGCCGTCGGGACCCCTGCGCCAGTTACGGGGCGAGAAGCTCTTGACCGGGTATTCATCAGGCGCTGGCCCGCCGTCATCGCCGGCACCTTCATCGGCGCCATTTCGGTACTGGCCTATTTCCGGGTGGCGCCGCTCGGCGTCACAGCAGAACTGGGCAGCATTGCGCGGACGGCCGGCACCGGTTGGGGCGTGCTGCCATCCACGCTGTTCGGGCTCGACGGTCTCCGCGGATGCGCCACCGTCATCAAGGAGGCGCTGCTCTCCAACAACGGCCTCTTCGTCATCGGGCTGATCGCCGCAAGCTTCGTCACCTCGCTGCTGGCCGATCAGTTCAGGCCGCGCCGTCTTACGGGCGTCGACGTGGTTCGTGGCCTTGCCGGCGGCGTGCTGCTCGGTTGGGGTGCGATGACGGCCCTGGGCTGCACGGTCGGCGTGCTGCTTTCGGGCATTCATGCCGGCTCGGCGTCGGGCTGGGTCTTCATGGCCGCCATGACCGTCGGCATTCTCGCCAGTTGGCAGGTGGGCCGCTGGACTGGCCTGAGCGGCCGGGCATAAGCAAGGCGGGCGGGCGAGGCGGCCTCGGCGCACCGCAGTCGGCGTGCAGACGGGAAGGCCGGCCGCTGAGGCCGACCTTCTCGTCCTGGTGTGCTAATCCACCGTACCGATCGACCAGAAGAGGGTCTCGCCGGAGGAGTCATCGACGCCGTCATTGTCGGTGATCAGGAAGGCTTCGCCGGCGGCATCGACGGCGAAACTCTCGACCTTGTCGAGGACGTAGCCGTTGGCGGCACGGAGATCGTCCATCAGGTCCCGCACCTCCTCCTTGCTCACCAGCGGCAGTTCCTCGCCGATCGCGACGCCCTGCAGCTCCGCCGCCGGCACCCGGTAGAGCTTCTTCGAGTTGGCCTTGAGCGCGATCTGGTTGTCCCGTTCGATGAGGTAGACGTAGTCGCCATGAGCGGTGATTTCCGACAGCCCCTGCCAGGCACCGTCGGCTGCCGCGTCGAGCGGGTAGCGCACGGCGGACCAGGTTTTCTCCGTGAGGTTGTAGCCGAGGAGCTTCACCTGACCCTTTGGATCGTCCTGCCATTCCCGCTGGATCGCCACCCACAGCGTCGTCTCGTCGCCCGAACCGACGCGGGTAATCCCTTCGGCTCCGAAGCGGATCTCATGCGCCAGCAGTTCCGCCGGGAAAGCGACCTCTTCAAGGATCTCGCCGTCGGCACCAACATGGTAGAGCGCGTGCGGGATGAGGCGGTCGCTGCGACCCTCCGAGGCCAGCCAGAAGCCGCCTTCCCCGTCGAGCGTGATGCCTTCGAGATCGAGCTTCTGTGCAGCGTCGCCTCCTCTGGTGACGATGGTCTTGGCGGTGATGCGGGCCGGCTTGGCCGTCGCATCGATGGTGAAGATCGCCGGCTCGGCCGACATCACGCTGTCGCTCACGGCATAGAGGATTCCCGGGCGATCGGCGTCGCCGACGGCTCCGGAGAGTGCCACCCAGCCGAGCGGGCGGCCCTCGGCGTCGAGGTCGGCGATAAGCTGCGGGTAACTCGCCTCTCCCTCGCTCCGCTGGTAGATCATCACATGCGACCCGCCAAGACCGTCCTCCCGGAGGTCTTCCTCGTTGGCGGTCACCAGCAGGTTGCGGGCGGGAATGGTGACGAGGCCCTCCGGACCGATGCCGGACGGCAGCGACTGCAGGTACTCGGGCTCCCCTTCGGTATCGCGGTAGACGGAGACCAGCGAGGACCGCTCCTGCGCGACGAAGATCAGGTCGTCGCCGTCGAAGCTTCCGGTGGCGAGGCCTTCCGGCTCGACGCCCTTGGAATTGCGCTTGTCCGGATAGTGCCCCAGGCGGACCGCTTCCATCTCCATGCTGGCCCCGCTTTCGTAGAGCACCGAGCCGTCGCGGCCGAAGATGGTGAAACCGCGTGAGCCGCCCTTCCAGTCGCCCTCGTTGGCGGTTACCAGGCGTTCTTCGTCGAGCCACTTCACGGCGTCGGGCTCGCGCGCCACATCGGCCATGCTGCCAGTGAACCGGAGGGCGCCGTCACGTGCGGTGTCGATGCCCTCGAGGCTGGTCGCACCGGCCGAGAAATCTCCGGTCACGGCGCCGGTGCGGCCGTCCACGATGACGATGTGGTTGTTCTCCTGCAGCGTCACCACGACTTCGTCGGTGGCGTTGAAATCAACGAACTCCGGCTCCGGATCCTCGGGCACCACGTCGGCGATGCCGGTCAGATCAACATCGGTCAGCGTCGCGCAGTCGAGGACGCCATTATCGATGTCGGCAAGCACCAGGAAGCCGGCTGGTGCCTGGGGCAACTCGCCGTCGTTCAGATCCTCGTCCCGCTCGTTCTCGATGGCGACGGCGATGCGGTCGCCGGCCGCGTTCCGGGCGACCGAATCCGGCTGCCCCCCGAGCTCGCAGCTCTGCTCGAGGCGCTTCGTCTCCAGGTCGATGACCGCGAGCTGACCGCTCGGATTGGTGAGGCTCTCGCTGGTGTTGAGGCCGACGATCGCCTTGCCGCCGATCACCGTCACCGAAGTCGGCTCGCCTTCGAGCGCCAGGAAACCCGCGCCCTGCGGCGCCTTCGGGTCAGCGATGTCGATGAAGCCAATGCCGCCGGCGGGACTGTCGGAATAAACCAGCAGCATGCCGTCCTCGCTCGCCGCGATGATCTCGGAGGAGGTGGTAGCGGCGTCGGGCGCGTTCTCCTGCACGGGGAAGCTGGCAATGCGGTTGAAGACCATAGCCGCGTGGGCGGGGATGGCAGTGGAGCCAAGCAGGAGCGTCGCGGCGACAGGCAGTACGATGCGTTTCATGGGAACCCTCGGCATTGTTGTCGGGCACCCGATAGGAGCCGAGGACGTAGCTGCGATGACGGACCGATGACAGTCCGATGACACACCGGGACGGCTACATCGGTCGGCAGCGATCAAAGGATTGCGAGCGGAGCGGAACAACCGGGGGTAGCAATCTGGACTTGCCTTCCCCCTCCCTGTATCGGTGCACATGAGGACTGGCATCGACATACGGATTCCTGATCCTGAGGCCGCGCGTTGCATCGGGCCGAAACCGCCACTCCCCACCGAGAACCGCCTGATGAACTTCCCCTGTCTTGCCATCGCCGCCGCCCTGCTCACCGCCGTCGGCGCCTGCTCGCCCAGCGGCGGCGGCAGCGGCCTGTCCACGGGCCTCACCGCCCGCATGGACCAGCCGGGGGCACAGCTCGACCGGGCCGAAGCACTCGGCATCGTCAACCACTACCGTGCCGTCTCCGGTGCGCCGCCGCTCCGTGCCGACGCCGCGCTCGATGCCGAGGCCCAGCAGTTGGCGGCGGCTTATGCCACCAGCGGCCAGGCGCCGCAGCGCCCCGGCGAAGTCGCGGTCATGCGCGTCAGCGCCGGTTACGCCAATTTCGCCGACACCTTCTCGGGCTGGCGCAATTCACCCGCCGATGCCGCGGCGCTCGCGCAGGCCGGTACCAGCCGAGCCGGCATCGCCGTCGCCTACAACGACAACTCCACCTACGGCGTCCACTGGGTGCTGCTCATTGACGACTGAGGCCGCCGCCGAGGTGCTCGACCTGCGCGGGCTGAAATGCCCACTGCCGGTGCTGCGCGCCGAGAAGCGGCTGGCGGAGCTGCCGCCGGGCGCGCGCCTGGCCGTGCTTGCGACCGACCCGGTGGCCCGCATCGATATCCCGCTCTACTGCCGTCAGCATGGCCATGACTGCCAGCTGACCGAAAGCGGCGCAGTGCTGCGCTTCGAGCTCCGCAAGGGAGCAACGACCGGGGCAGCCCCGGCTAGTTGAGAGCGGTGGTCATGGGAGCGAAGGGCGGCCGCCGCCGCGGCAGCGGCACGTCCCGCAGCCGTCCCAGATCGGTGGCCCGGTAAACGGTCCCCTCCACCTCGTCCGTCAGGTAGCTGGGCCGGCCCTCGAGGCCCATCGGGTAGGCCGCCTCGCGCGATGCCACATATTCCTTGGCCTGCTTGCCGCAGATCAGCGGCCGCATGTCCACCGGCGGCGCGACGACATTGGGCAGCTGGACGACGCTGACGCCGGTGCCCCGAATCTCCCCCGACAAAGCCCGGAGGAAGAGTTCTGCCGCCATCTCATTGCGCTCCCGAGCCGAGGAGCCGCCGAGCACCACGCCCAGCAACTCCCGCCCCTGCCGATTGATCGTCGCGACGATGTTGAGGCCGGAGGCGCAGACATAACCGGTCTTCATGCCGGTCGTGCCGGCGAAGTGCTCGATGAGGCTGTTGTTGGTCTCGAAGCTGGCTTGGCCAAGCTGCACCGTCTCGGTGCTGAAGATCGGCATGAATTGCGGAAAGTCGCGCCGCAAATAGAGCACCAGCACCGCAAGGTCGCGGGCCGAAGTCACCTGCTGGGCATGATGGAGGCCGTGCGGGTTCTTGAAGTGGGTGGCGCTGAGCCCCATGGCTGCCGCCATCCGGTTCATCTCGGCGACGAAGGCATCCTCCGACCCCGATACGGCCTCGGCGATGGCGACGGCCACGTCATTGGCCGACTTGACCACGATAATGTACAGGGCATCGCGCAGTGTGATCGCGGAGCCCACCTCGAGCCCCGATTTGCTCGGCGCCTGGTTCCACGCGTGCTGCGATATCTTGATCGGTGTATCGAGGCTGATCCGGCCGCTGTTCACCGCCGCGAAGGCCACATAGGCCGTCATCAGCTTGGTCAGCGACGCCGGGTGCCAGGGACGGCCACCCTCCTCGCTATGCAGCACCTCACCCGTATGCAGGTCGACCAGCAGCGTCGGGTTGGCAGTGGCCGGCACCACCGCCATGGCGAGGCAGAGGACGAAGGCAAGGGCGGCGGACAGGCGCCTGGCGAGGGGCACGAACAAGGCAACTCCGGTACCAGTTTGGCAACTGGCGCCGCTTGTAACAGCCTCGCCATTCCTCCTCAACAATTCGCCTCCCGCGGTGACGGGCATGTGAACAACTCACGGCTATGTCAGCTCAGGCAGGCCGTTGGCCGCCTGCCAGCGGTGGAGCAGCGTCCGCCGTGGCTCCGGCAGCGATTGCCCCAGCGGTTTCATGTGTTCTATCCGATCTACACGGAAGCTTCGGAAGTCCCCCCGCAGCGTGCACCAGGCGACCAGGACCTGCCGGTTCCCGTCATATCCAAGCGCCACCGGATGGATCACACGCTCCGAGCGGACGCCGTCGCCTGAAACATAGCGAATCGATACCTGCTGCTCCTCGCGCAACGCCGCCCGCAGCCCGGCCAGCGGCCGCCGATCCTTGCCAGCCGGCGATTGCGGCAGCGCGAACAGGCCGATCGCCTCCAGTTCGCCGCGACGGTCGGGTGGCAGGGTCGCGCCGATCTTGGCCATGACGTCCCGGGCCGTACCGGCCAGCTCCGCGTCAGGGCCGTAGATCAGGCCGCGCAGTCCCAGCGCCACCGCTTCCAGCTCCTCGCTGCTGAACATCAGCGGCGGCAGGAAGTACTCGGCCCGCAGCTGGAAGCCCATGCCGGGCTCGCCATCGATGGCCGCCCCCAGCGACTTGAGCGTTGCGATGTCGCGATAGAGGGAGCGCAGCGACACCCCCGTCTCCTCGGCCAGCACCTGCCCGGGCACCGGCCGACGCCGCCTCCGCAGCGCCTGCAGCAGCGCCAGCAGGCGCTCCGAACGCCGCCCCATCAGTCCCTCCGATGCTGACACTTTCTGGCTGCCGGCCAGCTTAGCCTCGGCGCCGATCAGACAACAGGAGACGAACGATGACAACCATGGTGACACTGCTGACCGAAGGCTTCGCCGACTGGGAGACAGCCATGCTCAATGCCGTTGCCCGCAGCTACTACGGCGTCGACACCCGCTTTGCGTCCCCTGGCGGCAGTCCCGTCCGCTCGGCGGGTGGCATGCTCGTGACGCCCGACCTGGACCTCGCCGATCTTGACCCCGGGAACACCGACGCTCTCGTAATCTGCGGCGGCATCATCTGGCAGTCCGGTGCCGCCCCTGACCTGATGCCCGCCGTACAGGGCGCCCGTGCGGCTGGACGATTGATAGCCGGCATCTGCGACGGCACCTTCGCCCTCGCCCGCACCGGCTTGCTCGACGATGTCGGGCACACCAGCAACGGCCCCGGCTACCTCGACGAAAGCGGCTATGGCGGCAAGGCCAGCTATCGCGACGTGCCGCATGCGGTGTCGGACCGCCGCGTCGTCACGGCACCGGCCACGGCGCCCGTCAGCTTCATGGTCGAGGTTCTCCATGGCCTCGGTCTTGCCGATGACAACCTCGCCTTCTACGTGCGCATGCATGCCGCCGAGCACACGCGGCTTGCCGAGCCCGCTTGACCGGGGGCTAGGCACAATCAGTAACCGTGCATATATGGTGGAAGACAGACAGCGCAGGAGCCGCCTCATGACAGCGAAGGACAGTACCAAGTTCGGCGAAGCGCGCCCCGATGCGCCCTTTCAAGCCGGCAATCCTGCGCACGTCTGCACCGGAATGGCCGACATCCTCAACCGCATCGGCGACAAGTGGAGCGTCATGGTCGTCGGCTTCCTCGCCCGCCGGACCATGCGCTTCAACGAGTTGCGCCACGCCATCGGGGGCATCTCGCAGCGCATGCTGACGCTCACCCTGCGCAACCTCGAGCGCGACGGCCTCGTCACCCGCACCGTCTACCCCGAGATCCCGCCGCGGGTCGAATATGCCCTGACCGAACTCGGCCATACGCTGACCGAACCGCTGGATGCGCTCTGGAATTGGGCTGCCGAGCACCAGAGCGAGGTGCAGGAGGCCCGCATTGACTACGACGCCGCTCATGTGCCGGCCAGCGAGCAGCGTCCGCCGGAACGCCGCTACGCTGGCGCCGCGCGATGAATCCTGCCACCCGCCGCAGCCTCGCGGCGGACTTCGCCCGTCTTGGCCTCGCACCCGGCGATGCCGTCCTGGTCCACGCCGCACTGCGCAAGGTCGGTCCCATCATCGGCGGGGCCGACGCCCTCATCGACGCCCTGCGCGACGCCGTCGGGCCCCAAGGCACCATCCTTGGCTATTGCGACTGGCAGCTCGAAGACGAAGTTCGGGACAATCCGGCGCTGCGCGCGGACATTCCCCCATTCGACCCCCAGAGCTCCCGCTCGATCCGTGAGAACGGCGCCTTTCCGGAGCTGCTACGAACCACCCCCGGTGCCCTGCGCAGCGCCAGTCCCGGTGCCTCCTGCGCCGCCCTCGGCGGCCGCGCCGCATGGTTCGTCGCCGATCATACCCTCGACTACGGCTACGGCCCGCAGTCCCCTTTCGGCAAGCTGGTTGCTGCGAAGGGCAAGACGCTGATGCTTGGCGCGCCGCTCGACACGATGACGCTGCTGCACCACGCCGAGCATCTTGCAGACTTCCCCGGCAAGCGTGTCCGGCGCTACGAGACGCCGATCCTGGTCGATGGCAAGGCGGTCTGGCGCTGGTTCGAGGAATTCGATACCTCCGACCCGCCGCACGACCTGCCGGACGACTACATGGCCACCGTCGTCAGGGCTTTCCTCGCCACCGGCCGTGGCCGCGAGGGAAAGATCGGCCAGGCATCCTCGGTGCTGGTCGAGGCGGCGGAGATCGTCCCATTTGCCGTGGAGTGGCTGGAACAGCGATTGGGGAGCCGGCTGACCCACTGACAGCGCAAGGATCACCTGCAAGAGCCGTATCATGCCGCCTGGTCTCTCACTTTCTGCACGCCTCCAGGAATGTGCCGTGGCGCCGCTCCTTGCCGACGCAATGCCGACTCTTCGCTACGCTGCCGCCCGGCTGGGTGACGGCTCTGAGGTCCTGGGTTTCGATGACGCCATGTCGGCCGACCACGACTACGGGCCGTCGCTGCAGATCATCCTTGAGGAGGAAGACTTTGCGTCTCAAGGTCAGGACCTGATGGCGATGCTCGATGCTCGCCTGCCTCGCGAGATCGATGGTCGGCCCACCCGCTTTTCCAGCCTTAGCCGCCCGATCGGCAGGCCTGGCTGGCTCTGCTCGGCCCATGGCGTCGAAGTGCTGACGCTCAAATCCTTGCTGCGGGCGCAACTCGGCGTCGACGCGTTGCCGTCCAGTCCGCTCGACTGGCTGGGCTTTTCGGAGCAGCGGCTCCTAACTCTCACCGCCGGTACCGTATTCCGCGACGATTCCGGCCGGCTCAGTTCGCTCCGGGAGCAACTCGCCTGGTTCCCGCGCGACATCTGGCTGCTGCGCCTCGCCGCGCAATGGAGCCGCATAGGCGAGGAACGCGCCTTTGTCGGCCGTGCCGGCGAGGTGGGTGACGACCTTGGTTCCCGGCTTATCGGGGCACGGATCGTGCACGACCTCATGCGCCTCGCCTTCTTGGTGGAGCGCCGCTACGCACCCTATGCAAAGTGGTTCGGCACCGCCTTCGCGCGCCTGCAGTCAGCACCGCGGCTTTCTCCGCTGTTCGACGCCGCCCTGACGGCTCGGCACTGGCAGGACCGAGAAGGCCACCTCGCGAAGGCCGCACATCTCATCGGCGTGCTGCAGTTCGAGCACAAGGTTCCCGGAGCGACAGCACCGCGCATCCACCGGTACTTCGACCGGCCATTCGACGTCATCAACGCCGACGAAATTGCAGCCGGGCTGCGAGCCGCTATCGAGAACCCGCAGGTGAGCCGGCTGCCTGACGCCGGCGCGGTGGACCAGTTCTCCGACTCCACAACTGTCCTGACGCGGCCCGGACTCATGTGCGACCTCGCCCACGCCGTAGCGCGTCACGCGGATGGATCGCAGTGATCACCAGAAGTCATCACAATTGGCGACCATGACGAGCTAGAATCGGAAGATGACGATTTCCTCCGCCACTCCCGCGCCGCCGCTGTCGCAGTTCCTGCTCGGGGCACGCTTGTTTGCGCCGGTCGCCGTCTCCATCGCCGCCTATGGGCTGGTCTGGGGGGTGCTGGCGCGGCAGGCGGGGTTGAGCGTCGGGGAGGTGGCGCTGATGAGTGCGCTGGTATTCGCCGGCGCCAGCCAGTTCGTCGCGCTCGACATGTGGGCGCCGGGCGCGCTTCCGGTGGGGGCGATTGTCCTGGCCGTCGCCATCGTCAATCTTCGGATGCTGTTGATGACGGCGACGCTGCGGCCTCTCGCCATCGGCGTCCCGAAGCCGCGCGCGCTGCTCGCCGTGCATTTCGTCGCCGACGAGAACTGGGCGCTGACCATGGGCGAGCTGGCAAAGGGCCGCGGCTCCCTCGCCTTCCTGCTCGGCTCGGGCGTACTCTGCTGGGCTGTGTGGCTGGCGGCAACCTTGATCGGCCGGCTGCTGGGCTCGGCCATTGACGATCCTGCCCGCTACGGCCTCGACTTCGCCTTCACCGCCACCTTCATCGCTCTGCTGCTTGGCATGTGGAAGGGCAAGTCCGATAGCCTGCCCTGGCTGGTCGCGGCCCTGGCCGCGATCGCCGCCTCACGGCTGCTTCCCGGAAACTGGTACATCATCATCGGCGGCCTGCTGGGCAGCCTCGCCGGCGCCCTCGCCGACAGCCGCCGGGAGCAGCCGGATGTCCGCTGACGCACTGCTCGTGATCCTTGGCATGGCGGCCGTCACCTACGCCATTCGCGCCGGCGGCCTGCTGCTCGCCGACCGGCTGCCGGCCCATGGCTTCGTCGCCGCCTGGATGCGCCACATTCCGGGCGCGGTTCTGGCGGCGCTGGTGGCGCCGGCCATCGTCAGCGGCGGCCCCGCCGAGTTGGGCGCCGCAGCCGTCACGGCCGTCATCTTCCTGCTCGCCCGCAACCTGCTGCTGGCCATGGCAGCCGGCGTCGGTGCCGTGTTCCTGTTCCGCCTGCTGATTGGCGTCTGAGGCACTGTCTGCCGGAACAATCGCCGCCGCTGGCCCGTTGCTCCGGAGGCCCGATCCCGCACCTCGGCGGGCGCCACGGGAGCAACGAAGATGCACGTGATCACCGGCCTATTCGATACCTATGCCCATGCCAGCGAAGCCGTTCATGCCCTGCACGACGCCGGCATCAGGACGGCCGACATCAGCCTGATTGCCAACGATCCGGAAGGACTGTCGCCCGAGCAGGACCGCGTCGGCGATGGCGCGACCGCAGGCGCGGAACTCGGCGCCGTACTCGGCGGCGCCGGCGGACTGCTGGCGGGGCTCGGGGTCCTCGCCATTCCCGGTCTCGGCCCGGTCCTTGCCGGCGGCTGGCTGTTTGCCGCCGCCATGGGCGCGGCTGCAGGTGCCGGCGTCGGTGCTGCGACCGGCGGCTTGATCGGCGCATTGACGGGAGCCGGCGTCCCCGAATCCGATGCCCATGTTTATGCCGAGGGCGTGCGCCGCGGCGGCGCGCTGGTCACCGTCCGCGCCGAGCCCGAGCTGGTGGAGACGGCCCGCGAGATTCTCGGCACGGCCAACGGCGTCGACATCGCCGACCGCCGCCGGCTCTACGAAAGCGAAGGCTGGAGGGGCTTCGAACCAGCAGAATCCGGAGAAGACCTCCGCCGCCGCCCTCCTGTGGCCCCTCCCCCGACCTAATCGGGAGCGCCTGAGCCGGTCGGACGCAGCATCAGTGAGACTTGTAGCCGCCTTCGCTCCGGGCGTCGGTATTTTCGGCAATCTCCACCGCCACCGGGCCGTCGAGAAGCAAAAGCAGCTGCTCGATGCACTCCCGGTCGGACAGGCCGCTGTTCGGGTCGAGGTAGCGCGCAAGGATGTCCTGCGCCTGTACCACCACGCTTTCGCAGGAGGTGGGTTCAAACTTGCCAAGGGTCCGGGTGGGCGTCCGGTCGAGATCCTGCATTCGCGCGCTCCATGCTGGTCTGGTGCAACGCCGGCGGTGGGCCACCGTTCCCGCGGCTGGCGCATCTCCGCGCTGGACCAGCTTCAGCGATGGTGTGGGCGGTCGGAATCGAGCCAGTTCCGCACCGCTACTAACAGAAGTTAGGAGGCCTGCGCAGGCCGCGGTGGCACAACATCGGGCGCAGCTATGGTGAGTTGGGGCGGAATCAAATCGAACCACTGGGGAAGCCATCGGGAGCTGTGGTTGCGCGGACGCGCAACGTGCACTCCCCCGTGTTCGTCGTTCCAGCTTAGTACCGGCAGCCGCCCAGTTGAGTAGGGGCCAAGCTAGAACCGGACATGGAAGGTTCCTCCGATCTGGGCATGAGTGCCTGACACCGCCCCCGTCGCACCGTGAAGGAAGAGGCCGACACTCGAGCCCTCCGCAATCTCGTAGCTCGCACGGACACCATACTGGACAAAGGTTTCGCTCACTCCGGCAGCCCTGAAGCCGCCGGCGAAGGCGATGTCAGCCGTTACCGAGTCACGCGCGAACGTACGGCCCACCGCTCCGGCCAGGATGAGTTCGACGTCGTCGGCAATTCGCGTCGTCCACTCGGTGCCGGCCTGGACGGTGTCGAATACGCCCGTCTGCGCCGGCACGTTCGCGGAAAAAAGATTGCTGTTGCTGAAGGTTTCCTCGTAGCCGGCCGTTGACAGCCAGTCCCGGTCGAAGCTCGCCGAGAAGACGATCTCATTGTCGGGATCGGGCGCGATGAGAACGCCGCCGCGTACATAAGCGCCGAGGAAGCTACCGCTGGTGCTGCCTGTCGCGGTGCTCGTGCCGAGGCTCGTCTCGTAGCTGCGCGTGAAGCTGAGGCTGAGCGCCGGAGCCGCCTTGAGACCCACCTCGCCGAACGGCCGCGCCAGGTCGCTTCCGGGCGTGACGTAGCGCGCTGCGCCGGTGGCAATGACGCCGGTGACGTCCGAGCCGCCAGCCGCCTGGTCGACGAAGGCGAGGCCACCAAGGAGGCTGAACTCCTCGTCGAAGGACATCTTGCCGTTGACGCCCAGTGTGACGGATCCCACGCCGCCGACGATCCCGTAGCGGTCCGGCCCGTCGAGTGCCTGACCCGCGCCAGCGAGCAGGTCGAAGGTGGTGTTGAGGTGGGTGATGAGGGCGGTTCGAGCGGTGGCGAGCTGATCCACGGAAAGCTGGAGCTCGTCGAAGGTGGTGCGTGCGAGCTCGGCGTAGTCGATCGTGTCGAGCTGGAAGATCGAGCTGGGGTCGAGGGCTGTCAGCAGCTCAAGTGCAATCAGCGAGTCGATTGCTGTGGCTGCCCGATTGCTGCCCACATAGTCGCTGAAGAAGACATCGCCAAAAAGCGGATCCTCTTCGGTATTTATTGTGACTTCAACCAGCTGCCCATCGTTCATGACAAGCATCGTTGCCGTCGAATTTTCGCTGAGAAATCCCCTATAGTCGGCGGTATAGACCGCTACAACCCCGGGGGGCAGCCCTGTGACCGGCGCCGAGACGGCACACTCGGCCGGCTGACCCAGCTCGGCGAAGAACCCCTCCAGACCATCAAAGATGACGGAGTAGGACATGTTGCTGGGGTCGGGCGTGATGCTGACCTGGCAGTCGTATGCGCGCGCGCCAGTCGCCGCGCTCAGTGCGACGACCAGGCCAAGGGCAAGCGGTACGTATCTCATCCCTTTCCCCCGCAGCATTGCGAAGGGCGGCAGGGCCGCCCCTCGCAACTTGGGAGCCTAGCACCGTTTCCACTGCAACTGGTAAACAATTGCGGCATTCACATCCTGCGAGTCGACGGTGGCCAATGCCTGCTTGTTCGGCGTCCTGACGCGAATGCTCGAGTTGGTGCGCAGGTTCACGTCCGCACCGCATGCAGACCATACCATCGCCTGCGCAGTAAGCTTGTTGCGGATCAGGTAGTCGCTGTCGAGCGCGCCCCTGAAGGTGCGCCGGAAGGAAGGTCCCCGGGTGCCGGCGAAGAAGTACTCGACGTTGAAATCCGTCTGCGCCCGGGCCGGCAGACTGTTGTAGCCGCGGTAGTCGATTGCGATGATCGAAACCGACATCCCCTGCGGCACGTGCACGGGAATGGCGATGTTGCAGCTCTTGCGGTCGAATGACTTGCCGGTCGAGCCCCCCGCTTCGACGATATACTCGTCGAACAGGATGCTGAGCGACTTGGCGTCCGGGCTGAGAACGGCGTCGACGGTCCCGGCTGGACAGCCAGTGCCGCCGTAGCCAGGCAGGCCGAGGGCAATATCGTTCTGTGCCTGGGCGAGCGAGGTAAAGCTCGCCGCGGCAGCGAGGACGATAGCAGCAAGTTTTCTCATTTGAAGGTCCTTGGTGATCGCGCCTGGCCGGCGCAACGATTTCGCAAGGCTACGGGCGCCTTCCTGAAAACGTGATGAAACCACCGTTCAGCCTCGGTTCAGACAACCCTTCACGTGATGAACCCGTGTCAATTCGGCCCGTCGCGTCGTGACGGAAACCGCAGTCAAGCAACGCTTTAGGGGGTGGCAACGGGGTTAGAAAATGGTGCGGGCGGTCGGAATCGAACCGACACTCCTTTCGGAACCGGATTTTGAGTCCGGCGCGTCTACCAGTTCCGCCACGCCCGCAGCAGAAAGTGCGGCGGGACTTAAGGCGAAACCGCATGCGACGTCAATGCGCCGACGGCGCCCCAGGAACCGCCGTCACCGGCCGAGTGTTGAAGAGCCATGGCGCGACAGGCGGACATCAGGATCGGCGTTTCCGGCTGGACCTACACGCCCTGGCGCGGCAACTTCTATCCGGCAAAGCTGCCGCAGAAGCGGGAGCTGGCTTACGCTGCCGCCGCCTTCAATGCGCTTGAGATCAACGGCACCTTCTACGGTATGCAGACCCCCTCGAGCTTCCTCTCCTGGGCGGCGCAGGCACCGGCGGACTTCCTCTTCGCGGTGAAGGGCCCCCGCTTCATCACCCACATGAAGCGGCTCCGCGAGTGCGAAGCGCCGCTCGCCAATTTCTATGCCTCGGGACTGGCCGCGCTGGGCCGCACGCTCGGCCCGGTGCTCTGGCAGCTGCCGCCGAATTTCCGCTTCGACGCGGTGCAACTCGAGACCTTCTTCCGCCTGTTGCCCCGCACGCCGGCGGAGGCGGTGGCGCTGGCGCGCCGGCACGACCACCGGTTGCGGGCGCCCGCCTGGCTCGAGGCGGACGGGCTGCCGCCGCTCCGCCATGCCCTCGAGATCCGCCACGACAGCTTCCGCGATCCGGCCTTCATCGATCTGCTGCGCCGCTTCGACATTGCCCTGGTGATCGCCGACACCGTCGACTGGCCCTGCCTCATGGACCTGACCGCCGACTTCGTCTACTGCCGCCTGCACGGCTCCGAGGAGCTCTACAACAGCGCCTATACCGATCGGCAGATCGAGAGCTGGGCGGGCCGCATCGAAGCCTGGAGCACCGGTCGCACCATGACCGACGGCCATTTCGTCACCGGTCCGGTCCGCGACCGCAAGCCACGCGACGTCTTCCTATTCTTCGACAATACGGACAAGCTGCATGCTCCGGAGGATGCCCGGCGCCTGATGCGCCGCCTCGGCATCGAACGCGAGGGAGCAGCATGACGGGAAGGATCAGGACCGGCATCGCCGGCTGGGTGTTCGCCGACTGGCGCGGGGGCGCCTTCTATCCCGAGGGACTGCCGCAGAAGCAGGAGCTGGCCTTCGCCAGCGCCGCCCTCGGCATCATCGAGATCAACGGCACCTTCCGCTCGCTGCAGAAGCCGCAGAGCTTCCGCAACTGGGCCGCGCAGACGCCGGAGGGTTTCGTCTTCTCGGTCAAGGGCCCGCAGCTGGTGACGCATATCAAGCGCCTGAAGGAGGTGGAGGAACCGCTGGCCAATTTCTTCGCCTCCGGGCCGCTGGCGCTGGGCGAGAAGCTCGGCCCGTTCGTCTGGCAGCTGCCGCCCAATCTCGGCTATGACCCCGACCGGCTGGAGACCTTCCTGCAACTGCTGCCGAAGTCCGCCGACGCCCTCGCAGCGCTTGCTGCCGGACACACCGACAGGGTGCCTGAGCCCCATCTCGCGACCGACGGTGTCGGTGCCATCCGGCATGCCGTCGAGGTGCGGCACCAGAGCTTCGCCACCCCCGATTTCACCGCCCAGCTCCGGCGGCACAATGTGGCGCTGGTGACTGCCGACACCGCCGAGTGGCCCAGCCTCGACCTCACCGCCGACTTCGCCTATTGCCGGCTGCAGGGGGCGCCGGGGCGCGACCGCTACGAGGAGACCGACCTCGACCGTTGGGCCGAACGGATCGGTGCCTGGGCCGCCGGCAGGCCCACGACCGACCGGCCACTGCTGGCACCACCCGAGGCGGATCCGCCACCCCGCGACGTCTTCGCGCTCTTCGTCTCCACCGACAAGGTGCATGCGCCGAGGAATGCACAGGCTCTCGCCGCCCGCCTCGGCTGACGGAGGCGTTATTGACGCCGCATTGACGCCGTTTGGCCCGGCCACTAGATCGGGGGCGGCATTCAGTGGAGCGCATGATGGTCGACAGCCAGACGGAAGCGATGGCCGAACCGGTTCGTCCGGGTTCGCGGGCCCGGCACCGGGCGCTCGAGAAGAAGGCTGTCGCGGCGGCCTTCCTGCTCGGCCTCGCCACCATAGTCGGCGCCTGGGGCAGCCAGCTCATCGGCGGCCTCTATCCCTGCGAGCTCTGCCTCGAGCAGCGCTGGGCCTACTACTGGGGACTGCCGCTGCTGGCGGCGATCCTCCTGTTCTGGAACCGGATGCCGCTGGCGGTGTGGTATCTGGCGATGGGCGTGGCGGTCGCGATCTTCCTCTGGAGCCTCTACATGGCCTCCTACCACGCCGGCGTCGAATGGGGCTTCTGGCCCGGCCCCACCTCCTGCACCGGGACCGGCGCCAGCATCAGCTTCGACCAGCTCAACGACATCAACGCCTCCCGCATCGTCCCCTGCGACGTGGTGCAGTTCCGCTTCCTCGGACTGTCGCTGGCTGGCTACAACGCGGCGGTCTCGCTCGCCATCGTCGCGCTGCTCGGGCTCGCGACCTTCGACCAGTGGCGGCGGCGGCGCTAGCTAGGGCTCGAGCTCGATGTCCCAGTAGAGATAGTCGAGCCAGCTCTGGTGCAAATGGTTGGGGGGGAAGGCCCGGCCGTTATTGTGCAGATCGTGCACCGTCGGCTGGTACGGCATCTGCTTCGGCCACATCTTGATCTCGCGCGGCAGCCGGTTGGACTTCCGCAGGTTGCAGGGGGCACAGGCGGCGACGACGTTCTCCCAGGTGGTGCGGCCGCCCTTCGAGCGCGGGATCACGTGGTCGAAGGTGAGGTCGTCCTTGGTGCCGCAATACTGGCACTGGAAGCGGTCGCGCAGGAACACGTTGAAGCGGGTGAAGGCCGGGTGCCGCGCCGGCTTCACATAGTCCTTGAGCGACACCACGCTCGGCAGCAGCATCTCGAAGCTGGGGCTCTTGATGACCCGCTCATAGTTCGAGACCACGTGCACGCGGTCGAGGCAGATAGCCTTGATCGCGTCCTGCCACGACCACAGCGACAAGGGGTAGTAGCTGAGCGGCCGGTAGTCGGCGTTCAGGACGAGCGCGGGACAGGACTCGAGCGACACATGCACGGTCACTGGAGACTCCCGGAAGCGGAATCGAGTTCGGTCATGGCAATGATATTCTATTCCGGATGTGACGGCCCTGTGAAGCCGCCTTCGCAGCCGCTGCTCAGCCCGTCCGCAGCCGCGCCATCAGGAAGGCGGTGGCGAATTCCAGCCCATCCGCCGAGATACCATGCGCCGTCCCCGGCGACATGTGCAGCGACACCTCGAGACCGGTGTTCTGGAGCGTGACCGCCGCATCGCGGCTGAGCTGCGGATCAACCACCTGGTCGAGATCGCCGTGGATCAGCGCCACCGGCGGCCTGGCCGCTGTGTCTTCGGGAAAGCCGGCGGGCGGGATCAACGCTCCCGAGAACGCCACGACGCCAGCGACGCTCTCCTCGAGCGACAGCGCCACGTGCAGCGCCATCATGGCGCCCTGACTGAACCCGACCAGCACCGTTTCCGCCGGTCCGAGCCCGGTCTGTGCCCAGAGCTCGTCGAGCAGCTCCGCAATCGAGTCGCGGGCCTCGGGGGCGCCCTCGACGCGGCTGATGGTACGGTCGAGACGCAGCGGAAACCACTGATAGCCCATCGGGTTGTCGGGGCAGGCATCCGGCGCATTGGGCGCAACGAACAGCGCCTCCGGCAGCAGCGACCGCCAGTGCTGCCCGAGCGCGATCAGGTCCTGCCCGTCCGAGCCATAGCCGTGCAGCAGCACCACGACCTGCCGGGGCAGGCCGCCCGACTGCGGCGCCAGCATCGGGCCTGAGAGTTTCGTCGTCACAGCAGCACTCCAGAGTTGAGGCCCAGCGCCGCGTAGTAGCGCCAGAACAGCAGCGCCGCCGTGGCGCGATACGGCGCCCAGGGGCGCGCCAGTTCAATCAGTTCCCGCGGCGCCGGCCGTCCGCCGAGGCCGAGCGCGTGCGCCACCGCCTTCTGCAGCGCGAGATCCCCCGCCGGGAAGATGTCGGGATGGCCGGCGCAGAACATCAGGTAGAGCTCCGCCGTCCATGGCCCCACGCCCTTGAGCTCGACGAGCCGCGCCACCGCTTGCTCCGCCGGCAGGGTCTCCAGCGCCTCGAAATCCAGT
The DNA here is from genome assembly GCA_035998685.1 of Devosiaceae bacterium. Taxonomy (GTDB): domain Bacteria; phylum Pseudomonadota; class Alphaproteobacteria; order Rhizobiales; family Devosiaceae; genus Devosia_A. The sequence goes on from DASYHK010000012.1 coordinate 79,543, forward strand.
GCGCCGCCGGCCACTGCTTCGGCTACTCCGCGGAGGGTACGGTACTTGCCGATGGAGAAGCCGGCGCCGCGCACCTCCTCCTCCGTCAGCTGCAGATAGCCTTCGGGCTCGAGGGCTCCCGGTAGCGCTTCGAAGCGCGTCCAAATAGCCCCGGCGCTGGCCACCGACAGCTGCTGACCGCAGATCACCTTGGCGAGGCCGGCGAAGCCGGGTGCGGTGCGGCGGATCTCGAACGGCCCGGCACGCTCGGCGATCGCCTGCAGCCGCAGATCCGCCGCCAGCAGCGCCGAAAGGTGCTGCGCGAGGATTGCCGCGGAGTCGAGTTTGCCGTGGTTCATGCTAGAGGATGCTGGTTGGGAGGAGAGCATGCCATCCAAGCCGATTTTCCGCTTTGCGCCAAGCCCGAACGGCCGGCTGCATCTCGGCCATGCCTATTCGGCGCTGTTCACTGCCCACTGGGCGCACCGTCTCGGCGGCACCTTCCTGCTGCGCATCGAGGACATCGACCTCGGTCGCAGCCGGCCCGAGTTCACCGACGCCATCGTCGAGGACCTGCGCTGGCTCGGGCTGAGCTGGCCGGAACCGGTCTGGCATCAGTCGCAGCGGCTGCCGCAGTACCAGGCGGCGGCGGCGCGGCTGAGGGCCATGGATCTGCTCTTCCCCTGCTTCTGCTCCCGCAGCGAGGTCGCCGCTGCCGCCGAGGGCACCGACCCGGATGGGGCGCCGCTCTATCCCGGCACCTGCCGGCATCTCGCACCGGCCGAGATCGAGAGGCGGCTGGCTCGCGGTGAGAGCGTCCAGTGGCGCCTGCGCGGCGACCAGGCGATCGCCCGCACCGGCGTGCTCACCTTCACTGTGGCGCAGCCGACGCCGCTCGACCGGCCGCAGATCCGTTATGCGAGGCCGCAGCTCTGGGGCGATGTCGTCATTCAGCGCAAGGACACGCCCACCAGCTACCATCTGAGCGTCGTCGTCGACGATGCCGCGCAGCAGGTCACCCACGTCACCCGCGGCCGCGACATGGAACCGGCGACCGACGTTCACGTGCTGTTGCAGTTCCTGCTCGGCCTCCCCTCGCCCGTCTATACGTTCCACAAGTTGCTCCTCGACGACGAGGGGCGCAAGCTTGCCAAGTCCCGTGGCTCCGAAACCCTCGCCGACCTTCGCGCCGCCGGCTGGACGGCGGAACGCGTGCGGGAGCGGCTGGGCTTCTCGTAGATGGCCCCTGCCAGGCGTGCAAATGCCGCCGGCGAACTGATGCTCCCGGGCTTTGCTGTGTTGATTGCCGCTTCGCCCATCGGGAAGCGGCCCCGGCGAGGCTTTCGCCTCGAAGCGGGTAGTCCGCAAAAAGGTGAGGCCTCGCCTCGCCGGTGCGGCGGGTTGGTGCTGCGGACGAAGTTGCGGATCCTCGCTCGTGGCTCCCCGCCGGTCCGTCCGGTCCCGCCCCAAAACGACTTCTAGGGCACACCCGTCTTCCCCGCCGACCGTTCGTCGCGACCGCGCAATCGCGGGGAATGAGGTGATTCTAACTCATCTGGCGCGGGTGGGGATAAATCAGGTGAAGTTAGGGGGCACCTGCGCCAAACGCCCCACCCCCACCGGCCGTCATCCCGTTGCAAAACGGGACCCAGTATCCACGGATATTAGGTTTCGCCGTACTGCGTCCGCGCCCGTTGCGCGTTTTCGTACAGCCGAATGGCTGGTGTTTACTGGGTCCCGACTTTCGTCGGGATGACGGCCGGTGGGGGGATGACGGCCGGTGGGGGCTGGTGGGATGTCGGTGGGAGCGGCGAGGGTAAGTGATCGCATCTGCGCGCCGACTCCCGTCTTCGTCGCTGCCCCCACCCTCTGGGCCGTCATCGCACGGCTTGTCCGGGCGACCCAGGCGCCGCCGCTTGGGTCGCCCGCATGAAGCGGGCGATGACGGCGGAGGGATGGGTGGTGGGCGCGAGATTGCGATTGCTCTTGCTGTTCCGGCGTCGGGATGAGGACCGGTGGGGGTGAAAGGATATCGGTGGGGGAGCGGCGGACGCCGAGCGTGTCGCACCCCCCTCCCATCCTCCCCCGCAAGGGGGGAGGTGCCGGCCGGTGGCTGGGCAGGGTGGTGCCGCACACGCGATGGAGCACCCTCCCCCTTGCGGGAAGGGGTGGGGAGGGGGTGGCGGCATCCCGAAGCCGAAGTCCTCTCCTTCCCCCTCGTGGAGACTTCGTCGCACGCGGCCTCTGCGTCGGCCCCAGCGAAGGGCGGAGCGATGGTCGCTCCTGCACCGCCGGAAGGCCGGTATTTACTGGGTCCCGGCCGTCGCCGGGATGACGGCCGGTGGGGGTGGTGGGATGTCGGTGGGAGCGGCGGGCGACGGGTTTCTCGCCCCCCTCCCATCCTCCCCCGCAACGGTGGCGCGGCAGTCGACCTTTGCTCCGGGTGCTCCTCAGGCCGCCTGTGCGCGGGCCGGCGGGAAGTGCGGCGCGATGGTCGCTGCCACTGCGGCTTCGAAGGGGGTGCCGAAGTCGGAGCCGAGGATGGCGGCGAGGCGGTCGTCGCGCAGCTCCATCGGGTGCTCCCAGAGATAGCCCATCTTCGCCACTTCCCGCATCGTCGGGTCGAACAGCCCAAGCAGCGAGAACAGCAGCCGAGGGAAGCGCGACACCTTGAGCGGCACCGGGGCGGCGGCGACCACCGCCTCCGCCAGCTGCTCCGGGGTGACGAAGTGCCCGGCGAAGTGGAACCTCTCGACGGCGCCCAGTTCGTGCCGGTGCCAGGCGAGCTTCTCGAAGGCACGGGCGAGGTCGGGAAGGTAGGCCCAGGCGTGGGCGACCCCGCGCTCGCCCAGCACGGCAAATTTCCCCTTCTCCGCCTCCCGCAGCATTGCGAGGTCGAACCAGTCGCCGGGCTGGGCGCTGAAGAAGTCGCCGGCCCTGAGGATGATGACCTGGAGGTCGCCGGCCCGCGCCGCCGCCTCGTACTGCGCCTCGACCCGCTTGCGGATCTCGCCCCGTGGCGTCTCCGGATGCTGCGGCGTCTCCGGCGTCAGCACCCGCTCGCCGGCGGCGTAGTTATAGATGTTGCCCGGAAACAGCAGCGTCTTGCCCGACCCGCGCAGCGCCTCCAGCACCCGCGCCGTCTGCGCCTCCTTCCGACCCTTGTCCCATTGGTGATAAGGCAGGTTGAGGGCGTTCACGACGACTGCGGCGCCGGCGACGGCGGCGGCGATATCCTCCGCCCGCTCCGCGTCACCCTGCTGGAAGCGCACGCCCGGCAGCGGGTACCGGTTGCTCCTGCCAAAGCCGGTGACCTCCCAGCCGGCAGCCGCGAAGGCGGCCGCGATGTAGTGGCCGGCATGGCCGTTGATGCCGAGGACGGTGACTGCGTTCCTGCTCATCCTGGTGATCTCCTTGCTGCTGGAGGTCATCTACGGGCAAACAACAGCGTTGCGGAATTGGCCAATCTTGCGAGGGTGCCATACGTTCCTGTATACCCCATTGAACGGAGGAAGCATGGCGGAACCGGACTGGTCGCTGTGGCGGAGCTTTGCCGCCGTGGTTGCGGAGGGTTCGCTATCGGCTGCGGCGCGCCGCCTGGGGCTGAGCCAGCCGACGCTCGGGCGGCACGTGGAGGCGCTGGAGCGAGCCCTCGACGTGACGCTGTTCGAGCGCACTATGCAGGGGCTCCGCCCGACCGACACCGCCCTCCGGCTCTACGAACCGGTGGCTGCGGCGCAGCGGGCGCTGGCCGAGGCGGCGATCGTCGCCGACAGCACCGGCACCACGCTGTCCGGTACCATCCGCATCACCGCCAGCACCGTCACCGCCCACCACGTGCTGCCGCCGCTGCTGGGTGAGCTGCGGGTCGAGTTCCCGCAGATGGCCATCGAGCTGGTGCCCTCCGACACGGCGGAGAACCTGCTGCTGCGCGAGGCCGACATCGCGGTGCGCATGTTCCGCCCGACGCAGCTCGAGCTGGTCACCCGCCGGCTCGGCGCCATGCCGGTGGTGGCCTGCGCGCACGAGCGCTATGTCGAGCGGCGCGGCGCTCCGCAGCGCCCGGAGGACCTGCTGACGCACGACCTCATCGGCTTCGACCGCTCGGACCTCCTGCTCAGCGCCGCCCGTGGCATGGGCTTCGAGCTCAACCGCGGCAGTTTCATGACCCGCACCGACAGCCAGACGGCCATGTGGGAACTGCTGAAGGCCGGCCTTGGCGTGGGTTTCGCGCAGCAGGGCCTGGTGCTGGAGACGCCCGGCATGGTTCCGCTGCTGCCGGAGCTGCGCCCGCCGCCTCTGGAGATCTGGCTGACCACTCATCGGGAACTGTTCACCAGCCGCCGAATTCGTGTCATCTATGACCGGCTCGCCGCCGGGCTGACCGCCTATCTCGACCGCGTCGCGGCGCTGGCCGCAACAGAAGGCACGACATGAACTCGACCATCGTCACCATCGTCACCGTCATTGCCCTCGCGGTGGTTGCGGTCATCCTGTTCATGGGGCTCTGGAACATGTTCCGTGGCGGCGAGGGCAGCGGCAACCGCAGCCAGACACTGATGCGGGCGCGGGTGATCGCCCAGTTCGTCGCCATCGTGCTCATCCTCGGCGCCCTGTTCTTCTTCGGGCGCGGCGCCTAGGCCCCTCCAGCGGACTGCGAAGGGACACCGATGATCAAGCTCAACAAGATCTACACCCGCACCGGCGACGACGGCACCACCGGCCTCGTCCGCGGACCGCGGCGGATGAAGTACGACCTGCGGGTCGGCTGCTACGGCACCATCGACGAGGCCAACGCCATGGTCGGCATGGCGCGTCTGCATACCGGCTCCATGCCCAAGATCGACCGGCTGCTGTCCCGTATCCAGAACGACCTGTTCGACGTCGGCTCCGATCTGGCGACCCCCGGCACCGATCCCGCAGGCGTCACCTCGCTGCGCGCCACCCCGGCCCAGACCGAGTGGCTGGAACAGCAGATCGATCAGTACAACGAGGGGTTGAAGCCGCTCACCAGCTTCGTGCTGCCCGGCGGTACGCCGCTGGCCGCGGCGCTGCATGTCGCCCGCACCGTTGTGCGGCGGGCCGAGCGGCAGGTGGTCGAGCTGATGGCGCAGGAGCCCGACGTCAACCCTGCAACCGTCACCTATCTCAACCGCCTCTCCGACCTGCTCTTCGTCATGGGCAGGGTAGCCAACTCCAACGGTGCCAGCGACGTCCTGTGGTCGCCCGGCAAGTTCTCGGCGCGCGAGGCGCCGCAGCCGCCGCGGCAGACCGAGAAGGAGTAGTTGTCCCCGGGGGCACTCACCATCTCACCTACCGGCGTCATTCCCGCGAACGCGGGAACCCAGCGCCCGGACTTTTCATCGTGATCGAAGCCTGCCGACCTTGCACCACGGCAGGACGGGATGGATTGAAACGGCGGTGCCCGCTGAGCAGTGGGTTCCCGCCTTCGCGGGAATGACAGCGGTGGATAGGCTTGGGGAGTGCTGACTGCGGCCACCAGGGGTACACCCCCCTGCCCCCGCAGCCACTTCTCGACTACGCTCCCTTTCGACGCTTCGCGAGACCCGCCCGATGTTCCTGCCGCTGCACGACCGCAATCCCATCCGGCACGTCACCTTTCCCTATGTGACCTACGGCCTGATGGCGCTCAACCTCATCATGTTCCTCGTGCAATCGAGCATGCCGCGGGAGGCCTTCGAGTGGTTCGCGGTCGAGTACGGGATGATCCCCATTGTCGTCCGCGACCTGGTCCCGCAACCCGTGGTCTGGCTGCCCGACTGGGCCAACCTCGTGACCTATGCCTTCCTGCACGCCGACTGGCTGCATCTCGGCACCAACATGCTGTTCCTCTGGATCTTCGGCGACAACATCGAGGACGCGCTGGGGCACCTGCGCTTCGTCGTCTTCTACCTCGCCTGCGCGGCGCTGGCGGCGCTGGTGCACATCGCCTTCAACTACGACAGCAACGGCCCGCTGATCGGGGCGTCCGGAGCGGTGGCCGGCGTGATGGGGGCTTATATCCTGCTCTATCCCCATGCCCGTGTCTTCGTCCTGTTCCGCATCGTGATCCCCATCCCGTTGCCGATCCCGGCGCTGTGGATGCTTGGCGTCTGGATCGCCACCCAGGTCTTCTATGTGCTGGTCGGCTCGCAGGAGCCGGTGTCCTGGTGGGCCCATCTGGGCGGCGTCGCCGCCGGCGCCCTGCTGGTCATCCCGATGCGGCGCCGCGCCGTGCCGCTGTTCGGCGGCCGCTGAACTGAGCGCGATTGCGGGTTTCGCGGAAGCATTCGTTTACTTCCGATGGCTTAGGATCGGGCTATGGAAACCGACCTTTCATCCGCCCTGATGGCGGCCAAGACCGCCGCCACCCGTCAATCGGCGCAGCTCTCGATGGTCAAGGCGAACCACCAGATGGAGCGGGCCCTGGTGCAGATGGTGGACGAACTCGTCCGTGCCGCTCCGCCCGAAGGCCAGGGAAAGTCCGTCGACAAGCTCGCCTGAGGGAGCGTTGGCCATGAACATCGACCAGTCGATCCACCGCATGGCCCTGCGCGAAACCGAAAGCCTCGGCGTCGCCCAACTGCTTGTGGCGCGGAAGCGCCAGGAACTCGACCTGAGGCTGCTGCGCGAGCAGGTGCAGAAGGGTGAGGCAACCACCGGTGCCAATGTCGACGATGCCCTGAGGCGGATGGACGAGGAAAGCCAGGCTCAGAGCGAGGCGCTGGTCGACGACGCCGGGGTGCTGGTCGACAAGACCGCCTGAAGCTTCGGCTGAACCCTTCCTGAACAGAATCGGCTTCAGGGCCGCCCTCGCGCAAATAATGTGCTTGCGATGCCTGTCGCCGGCGCTAGAAACGCCGCCGCGTGGGACGCGGAGGACTGTTCAGATGCATGACACATCAGGCTACGAGAGGATGCGGGCGGGCGAACTCTACGACTGTCCCGATGCCCATCTGCTCGAGTTGCAGGATGCGGCGCGCCGCAAGCTCGACGCCTTCAACAGCACGCCGCTGTCGGACCTGGCGCGCCGGCAGGAGATGCTCGCAGACATGCTCGGCCACGCCGGCCGCGCCATGGTGCTGTCGCCCGTCACCTGGGAGTATGGCCGGCACATCCACATCGGCGACAACGTCTTCATCAACTTCGACTGCGTCTTCCTCGACGGCGCCGACATCGTCATCGGCGACAACACCGCCATCGGGCCGCGCGTGCAGTTCCTGACCGTCGGGCATCCTGTCGATCCCGCGGCGCGCACGCGGCTCGATCCGGCGACCGGCCAGCCCTTCGGCGCCTATGCCTCGAACAAGCCCATCACCATCGGCCGCGACTGCTGGATCGGTGCCGGCGCCATCATCCTCGGCGGCGTCACCATCGGGGACGGCACCACCATCGGCGCCGGCAGCGTCGTCACCCGCGACGTCCCCGCCGGCATGATCGCCGCGGGCAACCCCTGCCGCGGCATCCGCCCGGTTGCAAGCCCTGCCGTCTGGGCCGCCAAGGCCGGATGATTCAGACCGCCAGCAGCGCCTCGACGACGTTGTGGCCGTCGGGGCTGTCCCATTCCGCCGGCCCCTGCAGCACCGCGAGCTCGCAGCCCGCTTCATCGACCAGCAGCGTCGCGGGCAGGCCGATGGCAACCGCCTCGCGCTTCAGCCGCTCGAACGCCTCGAAGCTCGCATCGGCATAGAGCGGCAGGTTGGCGAACTGCCCCTCCTCGAGGAAGTTCCGCGCCTTCGCCGCGCCGTCCTCGCCCATGTCGAGGTTGATCGGCAGCACCATGAAATCGTCGGCGTTGTAGCGCGTCGCCACCGCATCCAGCGCCGGCATTTCCTCGCGGCAGGGAACGCACCAGCTCGCCCAGAAGTTGATGAGGAGCTTCTTGCCCGCGAAGTCGGCGATGGTCAGCGGATTGCCCGCCGCGTCGGTGAAGGCGAGATCGGCATAGCCGCGGCCCTCGCCGGTGCCGTTGAGCGCCGCCAGTTCGCCGATCGCCACGCGGTCGATGCCGGCCGCCGCCTCCGCCTGCACCGGACATTCGGATGCCTGCGGGGCGCCCGAATTGCCAACATAGAGGGTAATCGCTAAAGCTACCGCCGCACTCGCGCCGGCGAGCACCATCAGGCGCCGCGGCTGCAGTCTCGGCGGTCGCGCGGGCTGCTGGTCGGTCATGAAACATCCCACGGGGTTCGGATGAGCAATCGCATGTGGGGCGGACGGTTTTCCGCCGGCCCCGACGCCATCATGGAAGAGATCAATGCTTCCATCGGCTTCGATCACCGGCTCTACCGGCAGGATATTGCCGGGTCAATCGCCCATGCCCGCATGCTGGCAGCCGCGGGCATCCTCACCGAGGCCGACCGCGACGCCATCGTCAAAGGCCTAGCCGAGGTCGAGGCCGAGATCGAGGCCGGCACGTTCACGTTCTCGCGCGCCCTCGAGGACATCCACATGAACGTCGAGAACCGGCTGCGCGAGTTGATCGGCGAGGCCGCCGGCCGCCTGCACACGGCGCGCAGCCGCAACGACCAGGTGGCGACAGATTTCCGCCTCTATGTGCGCGACGCCGTCGACACGCTGGTGACGCAGCTCCGCACACTGCAGCTGGCGCTGGTCCGTCGCGCCGGCGACGAGGCCGAGACCATCATGCCCGGCTTCACGCATCTGCAAAGTGCCCAGCCGGTGACCTTCGGCCACCACCTCATGGCCTATGTCGAGATGCTCGGCCGCGACGTTTCCCGCTTCGAGGACGCCCGCCGGCGCATGAACGAGAGCCCGCTCGGGGCCGCGGCCCTCGCCGGCACCTCCTTCCCCATCGACCGACAGATGACCGCCGATGCGCTCGGTTTCGATCGGCCGATGGCCAATTCCCTCGACGCCGTTTCCGACCGCGATTTCGTGCTCGAGGCGCTGGCCGCGGCCAGCATCTGCGCCGTGCACCTTTCCCGCTTCGCCGAGGAACTGGTGATCTGGAGCTCCGCCCAGTTCGGCTTCGTGCGGCTCTCCGACAAGTTCTCGACCGGCTCCTCGATCATGCCGCAGAAGCGCAACCCCGACGCTGCCGAACTGGTGCGCGCCAAGATCGGCCGCATCCTCGGCGCGCTGACCTCGCTGATGGTGGTGATGAAGGGGCTGCCGCTCGCCTATTCAAAGGACATGCAGGAGGACAAGCAGGTTGCCTTCGACGCGCTGGATTCGCTCAGCCTGTCGCTCGCCGCGATGACCGGCATGGTCGGCGACCTGAGCGTCGACCGCGACCGGATGCGCGCCGCCGCCGGCGCCGGCTTCTCCACCGCCACCGATATCGCCGACTGGCTGGTGCGGGTGGCCAACGTACCGTTTCGCGACGCCCACCACATCACGGGCCGGGTGGTGGCGCTGGCCGAAGAGCGGGGCATCGAGCTCGAGGGCTTGACCATCGAGGACTTCAAGTCCGTCGACGAGCGCATCGACAGCCGCATCCACACGGTGCTCGGCGTCGACAATTCGGTGAAGAGCCGGGTGAGCTACGGCGGCACGGCGCCGGACAACGTCCGCGCCGAGGTGGCGCGCTGGACCGAGACGCTGACCGGGGAGAAGCCGGAGCCGGTAAGGCGGCGCGGCCACGGCCATGGCGCCGACGGCGGTATTGAATAGTGCCACGACAGATGAAGCAGGAGGAAGGCCCCCTCACCCGAATTGCTCCGCAATCCGACCTCTCCCCCGAGGGAGAGGTGGCGTCGTGGCCAGATGGTGCCACAGTTCACCTCTCCCTTGGGGGAGAGGTCGGCCGAAGGCCGGGTGAGGGGGCCTTGACGCGGGTCGGAGATGCGTATGTCGTCGCCGGAGCGCATCGACCGGCTTTCCCGCCTGTGGCTAGGGCCGGCTTTCGCCTTTGCGGTCGTTTCGTTAGAGAACTCCTCTCACCGGCGCGTTGCGCCACCCTCTCCCGCAAGGGCAGAGGGTGAACTCCGTGAAAGCCTGACGTGGTCCATCACTTCACCTATCGCGACGAACGGCTGTTCGCCGAGGACGTCGACCTGACCGCGCTGGCGGCCGAGGTCGGCACGCCCTTCTACGTCTATTCGGCAGCGACGCTCCGCCGCCACGTCCGGGTGATGCGGGAGGCCTTTGCCGGCATCCCGACGCTGATCGCCTATGCCATGAAGGCCAACTCCAACCAGGCGGTGCTGAAGCTGCTGGCCAGCGAGGGCGCCGGCGCCGACGTGGTCTCGGGCGGCGAGCTGGAGCGTGCCGTTGCCGCCGGCATCCCGCCCGAGAAGATCGTGTTCTCGGGCGTCGGCAAGACCGTCTCGGAGATGCGCCGGGCGCTCGAGCTCGGCATCGCCTGCTTCAATATCGAAAGCGAGCCGGAACTGGAGCGCCTGAGCATGATCGCCAGCGACATGGGCAAGGTGGCGCCGGTGTCGGTGCGCATCAACCCCGATGTCGACGCCGGCACCCACGCCAAGATTTCGACCGGCAGGCGGGACGACAAGTTCGGCATCCCCTTCGCCCGCGCCCATGAGATTTACGCCCGCATCGCCGCGTTGCCGGGTGTGGAGGCGATCGGGGTGGACATGCACATCGGCAGCCAGATCACCTCCATGCTGCCCTTCGACAACGCCTTCTGGCTGCTGGCGCAGCTGGTCAACGACCTCAAGGCCGACGGCCACCAGATCCGCCACGTCGACGTCGGCGGCGGCCTCGGCATCCCCTATCATCACGACGAGGAGGCGCCGCCCGACCCCCTGGCCTATGCCGAGATCGTGCGCAAGCACGTCAGCAAGCTCGGCTGCGGCCTGGTGCTGGAACCGGGGCGGCTGATCGTAGGCAATGCCGGCATCCTCGTCACCCGGGTGGAATATGTGAAGGACGGCGAAAAGAACTTCGTCATCGTCGACGCAGCGATGAACGACCTCATCCGCCCCACCCTCTACGAAGCCCATCACGACATCCAGCCGGTGGTGCATTCGAACCGCCCGCGCATCACCGCCGACATCGTCGGGCCGGTCTGCGAGAGCGGCGACTACCTCGCCAAGGATCGGGAACTGCCGGGGGTCGTCGAGGGCGACCTGCTGTCGATCATGACGGCCGGCGCTTACGGCGCGGTCATGGCCTCGACCTACAACTCCCGGCCACTGATCCCCGAAGTGCTGGTCGACGGCGGGCGCTGGCATGTGGTGCGGCCGCGGCCGAGCATCGAGGCGCTGATAGCGCTCGACAGCGTGCCGGACTGGCTGAGTTAGGGAGGCGGGCACGGCCACTCAGGGGGCGATCCGCCCGCACGTCAGCTTGCGCCCCTTTCAGCCATCGAGCGTTGCATCGAGGCAGCCAAAAGCGGACATGGGCGCGGCTGTGGCGGTCTAAGTTAGTGCCGCGAGAGCGCCACAGACAGTTCAGCGTACTAGCTTGAGACCGATATCAGGACCAAGCCCGAGCACGTAACCCAGCTGGATGTTGAGGAACCCTAGGGGCTCCAGCAGGCGGGCATTGGCCAGCGGCCCAGCGTCCACGGCATCGTAGCCGGTTCCGCGCGCCAGCTCCTGCACTGTGGCTTTTGCTTGCGCATCATCCGCAGCTACAAAGGTGGTGAGCCGCTCGCCCTTAACCTGGCCCTTGTCCATGGTGCCGGCGAAAACGGTGTTAAACGCCTTCACAACCTTTGCGCCTGGCAGCTTCTTCTGAAGCTCCTCCGCGCCGCTGGTGGTGTAACCCAAAGCCAGCGTGAACTCGGGCGAGAGTGCGTTAGAGGCATCCACCACAGGCTTGCCGTCTGCAGCGGGGCCAATCGTGGTGGCAACCTCGTCGAGGGTGCCGAAGGGCACAGCGAGGATGATGACGGCGCCCGAAACCGCAAGCTCCTTGACCCGTACCGGATCGTTGCCGGTCGTGCTGACGCTGTAGCCAGCGCTGGAGAGGCCGCGTGCGAGCGCCTGGCCCGCGTTGCCCTCGCCAATGATCGAGATGTTCATGAGTTGCAATCCTATGGTGCGTACTGGGATGGATTAAGCGGCTTGAGAGGATGAAGCTGGGGTGGCGTCGCCGGGCCAGGTCAATTGCCTTCGGGCAACTAGGCTGCAGCCGCCTCCGCCTCAGCCCAATCCATGGTCTCGAAGCTCTCGCGGAAGGCGAAGCGCTTGAGGTGCGAGTCGATTACGTCGCGGTAGCGCGTCGTGGCCTCCGCGTTGGTGCCCTCAACTACGACCTGCAGTTCGGTCGCAGTCGCGACGAGCCGCACGGGTGCATCAGCGAAGGCGATGGTTCCAGCGTGCTCGTCGAATCGGGTCTCAACCTTGTGGCTGAAGTGCTTGCAGAGCTGTCGGAGATACTGGCTGGCCTTTGAGGTAGCCCAGCGGCCGGTGGCTGTGGTCGTGATCGTGGTCATTGCGAAGTCTCCGGATGAGGGCCGCCGTGCAGCCCTTGGATCAGACAGTGGCCGGCTCCCGCTCGGCCGAATGCTCGCTTGCCTCGGCAATGAGTGCTGCCAGGTCGAGGCGCTTCTGGAGCTGGTTGAAGTCTTCAGCCCTAAGACTGCCGTCGATCATGAACTTCCAGAACTCCGGCGCGCGGTCCCAAGCGAGTTCGATGCCGTTGCCGTCCGGGTCAGAGAGGTAGACAGCCAGGTGGCTGGTGTGGTCCGAGGCGCCCCGGATGAGGTGGCCAGCCTCCACAATCCGCTTCACCGCGCGGGCGAGGTCCCGCCGCGTAGGGTAGTTCAGGGCAAAGTGGTAGAGCCCCGGCCGCCGCAGGCCGTCCGGCTCCATGCCGGCCGTGCCCCAGGTGTTGAGACCGATGTGGTGGTGGTAGCCGCCGGCCGAGAGGAAGGCCGCTTCTTCGAACTGGAAGAGAAGATCGAAGCCCATCACGTCCCGGTAGAAGGCGACCGAGCGGTTCAGGTCCGAGACATGGAGGTGGACGTGGCCGATCTTTAGGTCGGCGGGCGCGCGATAAGCGGTCATGGAGGCGTCCTTCGAGTTGGGCCGAGGAGAGCGGCGGCCTTTAGCGGGCCTTGCGATTGGTGAGCGAGTAGGCCCCGTCGCCAAGCAGGGCCTGCACAAGGAGCGCCACGGTCCAGAAGAGGAGGAATTCCCAGCCCCCACCTTCATTGGAGAAGAAGAAGCCGGACGACGCATGGGCGAAGTAGCCGGCGCCGATGATGACGGGCACGAGAGCCAGCGACACCCAGCGGGTGTAGGCGCCGACGAGCAAGGCGATACCACCCAGAACTTCGGCAGCAATGGTGAGGTAGGCGAGTGGACCAGGCAGGCCGAGGGACTCGAAGAAGCCTGCCGTGCCAGCAGGGGTGAAAACGAAGTACTTCATGCCGGCATGAGCCAGGAACAGCACTCCCATGGTGACGCGCAGAAGAAGCGCTGCGTAGTCAGCCCGCTGGGCCTGAGTGAGAGGCGCGGAGGCCGAAGTGTGGGAGGTGATAGTCATGGGGGGGAGGGTCCTTATGGCGTGCCCTTCCGGGCTGACCCCGCTCATATGGCTCATGCCTTCGGAGATGATAATCCGCTCCCCAGGAAGAACATCGCTTCCTGAGAGGACGCAATATGTTCAGGTTTGTCGCAGACCCTGCGCGAGCGCTTCGATCAGCACTCGCACCTTGGCCGCCGGATGCCGACCTGAGGGGGTCATCGCGTAAACCGCTGCGGGACTTTCTACATAATCCGCAAGCACCTGCACGACCCGGCCCTCGTGCAAGGAGGCGGCAGCCACAAAGTCCGGCAGGTAAGCGATGCCTAAACCGGCCTCGGCTGCCACCAGGCAGACCGACGCATCCGAATAGGTGAGCCGTCCGGATACGGTCACCTCCAGGCCGCCCGCAAAGGGCCAGCGGTGCGGGTCGCGGAAGTTGGTGTCGATAATACAGTCGTGCTCGCTCAGGTGTTGGGGGACTGTGGGTGTGCCGCGTGCTGCGAGGTAGTCGGACGAGGCGACGGTCATCGTCCTGGCCTCGATCAGCTTGCGCGCCACAAGCGTGGAGTCCCGCGGACGTCCCACCCGCACTGCAAGGTCCAAGCCTTCATCGACAAGGCTCAACATGCGGTCGGTAAACTGCACCTCAAGGCTCACCTCCGGATAGAGCTTGGCAAAATCGGCAAGGATCGGCGCGAGCTTCAGCGTCCCAAAGGTCAGCGGTGCCGTAACGCGTACTTTACCGCGTGGCGTGGTGCTTGTGCTGCGCATCTCCGCATCGAGCTGATCGATCTCGTCAAGGATTCCCCGCACGCGGTTGTAGTAGGTCTGCCCGGCTTCGGTGAGCTGCAGCGCCCGGGTGGTGCGATGGAGAAGACGCACGCCAAGTTCGCTCTCGATCTTGGCGACAAGCTTCGAGGCATATCCTGAGCTGGTTCCAAGCCGCTGCGCGGCGCTCGCGAAGCTGCCTGATTCAACCACGGCAGCGAACATCCGATCAGAGGCAAGGCGGTCCATGAAAGGCTCCTGCACGGAAAACGATGTCTACCGCTTCCGCTCCATTACAGTCCACGGCTCGCGCTCAACAGGCGCTGGTTGACAGTCTTTAACCGTCAGGTGCTCCCGCATCTGCAGTTTATCATGCTCGCCACCTGCAGAACTGGTTGCGACTCTATCACCCCCGCAGCTGCCAGCGCGCTGCTGGTCCCGGTCAAGCCGAACTGCGGGCGCTGAACGTGCGTACCAAGCGCGATGACTGATTGGGTCATCTAGCGGAAGAGGCAAAGTCTGCCTGTCAGGCTCTCATGAAGGGCAGCTCACCGCCGGGTGATTGCCAAAAAACGGACCGTCCGCAGACGGCCCCGAACCCGCCGTTCATCCTCCACATTCCTGCCGCTCCAGCGGCACCATTGGGCGGTCGGCGAGGCTGCGACGTATCCCTTCGAGATCAGCGGCGGCGGCTCGGTCTGCCGCCCGGCATCGCCCAGCGTGTGTAACTGGCTCCAAGTCAGACCAGCCAGGGTACGAACAGCGGGGCCAGGATCGCCGTGAGCACGGCGTTGAGGCCCATGGCGATGCCGGCGAAGGTGCCGGCCACGGGATCGACCTCGAAGGCACGTGCCGTACCGATCCCGTGGGCGGAAAGGCCGGCGGAGAAGCCACGCGCGGCATAGTCCCTGATCCGCAGCAGGTTCATGAGCGGCGTCACCAGCACGGCTCCGGTAACGCCCGTCAGCACCACCATCAGGGCGGTGAGTGGCGGGCCGCCGCCGATCTGCTCGGCGATCCCCATCGCCACCCCAGCGGTCACGGATTTGGGCACCAGCGCCAGCAGCACGTCGCCCGGCAGCCCGAACAGGCGCCCGAGCAGCACCACCGACACCATCGCCACCACCGAGCCGACGCCGAGCGCAGCCAGCAGCGGGAGCAGATTGGCGCGCACGATGGTGCTGTTCACCACCAGCGGCACGGCGATGGCGACGATCGCCGGTCCCAGCAGGAAGTGCACGAACTGCGCGCCCTCGAAGTAGAGCCGGTAGGGCGTTTCCGTGGCCAGCAGGACCAGGCTGATCAGCGCGATGCAGATCAGCACCGGATTGACCAGCGCGTTGCGGCGCGAGCGCAGCGCCACCCAGTCGGAGAACAGCCACGCCGCCAGCGTCACCGTCAGCCACAGCAGCGGGGTCGAGGACAGGTAGACCCAGAGGGAGACATTGTCGCTCACGGAGCTCGCACCAGCAGCCGCTTGACGAGGAGGAAGGTGCCGACGGTGGCCAGCATGGTGATGATCGATGACGCGAAAACCGTGATCAGTATGCCGACCGCATGGGTCCCGAGCAGGTTCAGCTGCTGCACCACCCCCACGCCGGTGGGCACGAACAGCAGGCCGAGGGCGCCGACCAGCACCTGTGCCGTCCGCGCGAGATCGCCATGGGTGAGATCGGCCGCGCCGGCACCGGGCCGGCCCGAGAAGGCGAGCAGCAGCACGGCCAGCAGGACGAGTCCGATCACCGGGCCGGGAATCGGCAGCGACAGGCTGCGGGCCAGAACTTCGCCCGCGAGCTGGCACGACAGCAGGATGGTCAGTGGACCGAGCAAGGACGGGCCCCGGGGCAAGACTGGATGTGTTTCACTATCCGCGCCGCTGCCGCCGGCGCAAGTGGCAGGCGCATGGGCGCTGGCGCGGTCGGCCGCCATCGCGCAGAATGATCCGGAAACCAGCAGGAGAGATCGACATGGGTGACGAGATCGTCCGGCGCGGCGGCTGCGCCTGCGGCGCCGTCCGCTATGAGGTGCGCGGCGCGCCGCTCAAGGTCGGCCTCTGCCACTGCGCCGACTGCCGCAAGGAGACCGGCTCGGCCTTCCTCCACTATGGCGACTGGCCGCTCGACGCCTTCAGCTTGCAAGGCGACTACCGGACCTGGGAGGGCCGCAGCTTCTGCCCGGAGTGCGGCACGCGGCTGTTCCACCTGTCGGAGACCGAGGCCGAGATCTGCCTCGGCTCGCTGGATCAGGCGCCGACCGGGCTGGCGCCCCAAAAGGAGGGCTGGATCATCCGCCGTGAGCCGTGGCTGGCGCCGGTGGCCGGCGCTTCCCAGCACCGCCACGACCCCAGCTGAAGCTAGAGCGCGCCGGCCTGCCTTGCCAGCGACACCACCTCCACCGGGCGTCCGGCCAGGGCGTCGTCGACCTTCTCCATCAGCGCGCTCAGCGTGAACGGCTTCGGGATGACGTCGTAGATCAGCGCCTCGAGCCCGTGCGCCCGTTCGCGCTGGTCGGCGAAGCCGGTCATCAGCATGATAGTAACGTCGGGATAGCCGGCGGCGACATCGAGCGCGAGCGCGATGCCGTCCATCACCGGCATCTTGATGTCGGAGAGCAGCAGGTCGAAGCGCCCCTGCTCTTCCGCCATCACCTCGCTGGCAAGACCGCCATCCTCGGCCTCCACCACCTCGTGCCCGGTGAGCTGCAGGGCCTTGACCACGAAGGCCCGCACGTTTTCGTCGTCTTCTGCGATCAGTATTCTGGCCATCAGGGGGTTCCGGTATCGATTGCGGCTATGGGCGGTTGCGGCTGTGAACGGCCGCTGGCGAAGCTGAGCCGCACTTGCGTGGCCTCGACCGGCGTGGCGTTGAGCTGCGTCGAGAAATCCACCGACTCGTTGGGCTCGAGATCGCGGGCCTCCGGCTGCACGCTCCATTCGTAGAGCGAGTTGCCGGCGGTGTCGATCAGGCTGATCACCACCGGCGGTACGGTCACGTTGCGGGTGCTGACATTGTCGATCCGCGCATCGACGCGCAGCTGCGGCACGCCGTCTCGCTGGGTCAGCACGGTGTTGAAGTCGCCGAACTCGAGCCCGACGACGTTCACGCCGAGCCCTAGCGCCTCGTAGGTACCGGCCAGATCGGGAACCGCTCGTACGATTTCGGTGCGAAAGACCAGAAAGCAGAGCACCAGCAGCGCGAGCACCGACAGCGTCACCAGCCTCGCGAGGCGGCGAAACTGTGCCAGTGGCTGCCGCCGCGCCATCGACTTCTGCCGACGGTTGAAGGCCTTGGTGCTCTTGCCACTGGCGGCGGCCGCCGCATCCGGTTCTGACGGAGTAGCGGCGTCGGATGGCGGGCTTTCTCCCGACGCCGGCACGAAGGGTTCTTCAGGAGCGGCCGCGGTGTGGGGCTCAGTTGGGGGCGTCACGGCTGCCGCCCGCTCCGCTGCCGCGAAGGCCGCGTCGAGTTCCCGCTCCTCTTCCTCGTCGAAGATGCGGTCGGCTGCCTCCTCGCCGGCCGGAACGGGATCGGGGACGACTGCCACCGCCTGCCAGGCCCTGGAGCAATGTGCGCATTGCACCTGCCGGCCGCGCGGGCCGATCGTGTCGCCGGGCACCTGGTAGCGGGTCCCGCAATGCGGGCATTCGATGATGACGCTGGCGGGCAGGGGTGAGCGCATGCCGCGAGCCTAGACGCAGCGGGTTAAAACTCCTCAAACTCGCCCATCTTCGGGCGTAGGGGCCTCCCCCTGCTGTTATCATGCGGGGAAGACTGATTCGGAGTGGTCGACGCAGTGATCGAGTTTACCAATGTCGGCTTGCGCTACGGCCAGGGACCCGAGATCCTGCGGGACCTCAGCTTCCGGATCGAACCCGGCTCCTTCCACTTCCTGACTGGCCCTTCGGGCTCGGGAAAGACCTCGCTGCTCAAGATCCTCCTGCTGTCGCTGCGCCCGAGCACCGGCAAGGTGAAACTGTTCGGCCGCGACGTCAGTGCGCTGGACCAGGATTCGCTGCTGCAGCTGCGCCGGCATATCGGCATCGTCTTCCAGGAGTTCCGGCTGCTCGAGCACCTGACCACCTTCGAAAACGTGGCGCTGCCGCTGCGCGTGCTGGGACAGCCGGAGAGCCAGTACCGGGAGAATGTCACCGAGCTGCTGGAGTGGGTGGGGCTGGGGGAGCGCATGCACGCCCTGCCGGCCCTGCTCTCGGGCGGCGAGAAGCAGCGCGCCGCCATCGCCCGCGCGGTGATCGGCCGGCCGGACATCCTGCTCGCGGACGAGCCCACCGGCAATGTGGACCCAGAGCTGTCGCTGCGCCTGGTGCGGCTGTTCGCCGAACTCAACAAGATGGGGACCACCATCATCCTCGCAACCCACGAACTGCCGCTGCTCGACAATTTCCCCTTCCCCCGCATGATGCTGGACGACGGCCGGGTGAGCTTTCGTGACTGAGGAGCGGCCGGCACAGCGGGCCCGCACCGCCCCCATCGTTCCCGAACGCTCGGTCGCCGGCCGGACGCTGGTGCTGCTCGTCGCCATCATGACCTTCCTGTCGGCGGTGACGCTGGGTGGCGTGGTGCTGGTCCAGAAGTCGGCAGTGGCCTGGTCCTCCGATGTCGGCCGCGAGGTGACCATCGAGATCCGGCCGGTCGAGGGCGAGGTGATGGAGAGCAACCTCCGTACCGCCGTGGCCCTCGCCGAGCAGACGCCGGGCGTGGCGGCGGCGCGCGTGGTGAGCCTCGAGGAAAGCCAGCAGCTGCTGGAGCCCTGGCTCGGCACCGGCATCGATCTCTCGGCCATCGACGTCCCACGGCTGGTGGTGGTCGAACTCGCCGACCCCGAGGATGCGGACATCGCCAAGCTCGAACGTGACCTTGCCGCGATCCAGGGCGCCAGCCTCGACACCCACGCCGCTTGGCGCCAGCAGCTCAATGCCATGGCCGGGACCATCGTCGTCTCCGGACTGCTGGTGCTGAGCCTTATCGTGCTGGCGACCGTGCTCGCCATCATCTTCGCCACCCGCGGCACCATGGCCTCCAACCGCGAGATCGTCGATGTGCTGCATTTCATCGGCGCCTCCAACAGCTTCATCGCCGGGGAATTCCAGGGGCGGTTCCTCTCTATCGGCTTCCGCGGCGGCATCGTCGGTGGCCTCGCTGCCATCGTCTTCTTTCTTGCCGTCGGCCTCACCGCCGGCAATGTGGTGCCGGACGAGGCCAGTGCGCAGCTTGGCATCCTGTTCGGACGCTTCTCGCTCGGCTTCGACGGCATTCTCGGCATCCTGGCGGTGGTCCCGGTGATTGCCTCGCTGACTGCCATCACCTCGCGGCTGACGGTGCGGCGCTTCCTGTCGCAGACCTCCTGAGCGGCGCGACCCATGCTCGTCCAGGGTCTCCGCAGCCTGCTCTTCTACCTGCTGTTCCTCGGCCAGACCGCCATTCTCGCCATCGTCCTCGGCACCCAGGCCCGCTTTGCCGGCCGCACCGCCTTCGGCTGGGCCATCGCCCGCTACTGGGGTGCTTCCAACCTCTTCCTGCTGCGCTGGGTGGTGGGCATCCGCACCGCGGTCGAAGGCAGCGAGCACATTCCGGACGGCCCCTGCATCATCGCCGCCAAACACATGAGCGACTGGGACATCTTCGCCATCCTCCCGCATACCAGGCGCCCCGCCTTCATCGCCAAGAAGGAGCTGATCGACATCCCCTTCTTCGGCTGGGCGGCCCGGGCCTTCGACACCATCCGCATCGACCGGGCGCTCGGCAGCGGCGCCATTCCGGCCATGCTCGAGGAGGCCCGCGGCGCCCGCGACCGCGGCTGCCGCATCGTCATCTTCCCCGAGGGCACCCGCAAGTCCCCGCTGGCCCCCGCCGACTACCGCTACGGCGTCGTGCGGCTCTACGCGGCGCTCGGCATTCCAGTGGTGCCGGTGGCACTCAACTCCGGGCTGTTCTGGGAGCGGCGCAGCCTGCTGCTCTGGCCGGGAACGGCCCGTGCCCGCTTCCTGCCGCCGATCCCGCCCAGCCTGCCCCCGGAGGAGTTCCAGGCGCGGCTGGCGGAGGAGATCGAGCGCGAGACCAACCGCCTGATCCTTGATGCCTATCGCGAAGGCCTCAGCCGCCCGGTCGGCCCCGAGCTGCGGGCAAGGCTGGATGCGCTGGCGGAGAGCGCCCCGTCGGCAGCAGGAGACACTACATATTGACGATGGATACAATTTGAACCATAAATGTAGGGTCCTTGGTCAGAACCCGTTGACCACGACTCCGATTTGTTCTACATTTGTTCTCCTCGCATCGCCGGAGCGTCAAGATGGTGCCGAACTTCGAACGTCAGTTGCTGTCCGCAGCCGCTCCGCAGACGCTGCGCTGGCGCGGTCGCTCCGGCCGTCACTACACGTTGCGGGCCGCCCGTCTCGACGACTTCGCCCTGCGCAACAACGATCTCTATCTCGTGGCGCGCGGCAGCCTGGTGCTGTGGGCGGGCTCCAGCGACGACGTCATCCACGATTCGGACAGCCGCGCGCGTTTCCGCCTGGCGCTTGATTGTGCCGACC
This sequence comes from Devosiaceae bacterium, assembly GCA_035998685.1. Taxonomy (GTDB): domain Bacteria; phylum Pseudomonadota; class Alphaproteobacteria; order Rhizobiales; family Devosiaceae; genus Devosia_A. The sequence goes on from DASYHK010000012.1 coordinate 100,244, forward strand.
GCGTATTCGAGGTCGAGGCCGGCGCCGACCACGTCGAGCGCATGACGGCGGTCTGGGATCTCGAGGGGGCCGAGCCCCTGCCCGAGCAGGCAGCGGCCTGAGCTCAGGCGCTTTCCACCACCGGCAGGTCGAACCCTCCCAGCGCCGTCACCAGTTCATCGAGATAGCGGTCGCGGATGCCCATGGCCTGGAGCTGCTGCGCCGTCGCCAGCACGTATTCCGGATTGGGCCCCGACTCGCCGACCCCGGCCCGCACCAGCCGCTCCTGCTCGGCGATATCGAGCCGCCCCGCATATTGCACGTGCCGCTCATCGACCACGAAGGCCAGCGCCCGCACCTGCTGTCCATCCGCCAGTTCCACCGGCCGCAGCACGTCGCGATAGACGCCGCGATCCATTTCCCGGCCCATCAGATAGTCCCGGACCTCGTCCCAGCGTGCCGGCTCCACTGCGAAGGCCATGCCGCGGCACGAACCGCCACGGACGAGCCCGAACACCAGTCCCGGCTGCTCCGGCGTGCCCCGGTGCCGGTGCGAATAGATGCAGAGCCGCCGGTGCGCGCCGCGCAACGTCGCCGGTGCGCGCCTGATAAATGGAAAGCCCGGGTTCCAAATCAGCGAGCCGTAGCCGAATACCCAGTGCGCCGTTTCGTCCTGCATCGGGGGAAGCCTTGTTGTCGTCCCGTTGTTAGAGCTAGGTATCGCCGCGCGCAACCGCAGCGAACGCATGATTCCCCGCTCATGGTGATTGCATGAAGAAGATCGTCATCCTGCTGCTGGTCGTGGTGCTGGTCGCCGGCGCCTGGACCGCCGGCTGGCTCTATGCCGCGGGCGAGGTGCGCACGACCATTGCCGCACTTGGCGGCGGTGACCCCGACCGCTCGATGACCTGCGAGGAACTCGAGATCAGCGGCTACCCCTTCCGCATCGACGTCGACTGCGCGGGGGCCACCCTCGTCGAGGGTGACGTCACCACCACCCTTGCGGCCCTGCGGGGCTCGGTGCTGGTCTACAACCCGACCCACGCCATCTTCTCCGCCCGTGCACCCGCCACCTTCGCCGACGCCTTCACCGGCAGCCGCAGCCGGCTCGACTTCGCCTCGGCACAGGCGAGCGTGCGGCTGCGCACCGAGAACCCGCTGGCGGCGCTGCAGGGCGAGGATGTGCGCCTCGAGCGGGCGTCGCTGGCAGCCACCGGGGTTGCCTGGGTGGATACGCTGGCGGCAGAGCTGCCGCTGGCCAGCGCCGACGAACTGGAACTGCACCTGCTCGATGTGCCCGAGCAGCACGACCCGGAGCAGGGGCTGACCGCCCTCGCCGCCTATGCCACCGCCTCCGGCGTCGACGCCCCCGGTATCGCCATCGCCGATGCCGAGACCAGTCTCGAGGCGGAGCTGAGCGGCGTGCCGGACCAGCTGAGCGAGCTGACGGCGCCCGACCTGCTGCAGCGCTGGCAGCAGGCGAACGGGCAGCTCCGGCTGTTCGGGCTGAAGGGGACGGCTGCCGAGGACTTCATCGAGGCCACGGGAACGCTGACGCTGGACGACGCGGCGCGGCCCGAGGGGCAGGTCAAGATCGCCAGCCGCGGCGTCATCGAACGGCTCGGGGACCTCGTGCCGCCGGAATGGCAGGGGCTGGTGCTCGGTTCGCCCGCCGACGACGGCAGCTACAGCCAGACCCTCACGCTGCGGGGCGGCATCGTGCTGTCCGGTCTAATCCCGGTGGCCTCCCTGCCCCCGCTGCTGTAATCAGCCCTCGCCGGTCTCGTCCGGCGCCGCCTGGCCCGGATGCGGGCGGCCGAAATCCGCCGCGGCGGTCTCCTGCCCGGCGGTGATGATGGAGCGGCGGATCTCGCGGGTCCGCGTGAACAGGCTCTCCATCGCCGGGCCATCCCCCACCCGCACCGCCCGCTGCAGCTGCGCCAGATCCTCGAGGAAGCGGCCGAGCATCTCGAGCACCGCGTCGCGGTTGGTGAGGAAAACGTCGCGCCACATGACCGGGTCGCTGGCCGCGATGCGCGTGAAGTCGCGGAAACCGGAGGCCGAGAACTTGATCACCTCGGACTGCGTCGCCGCCTCGAGGTCGGCGACCGTGCCGACGATGTTGTAGGCGACGAGGTGCGGTACATGGCTGGTGATGGCCAGCACCAGGTCGTGGTGCTCGGCGCTCATCGTCTCGACATTGGAGCCGAGCGCCTCCCAGAAGCGGGTGAGCCGTTCGACCGCCGCCGTATCGGAGCCGGCGAGCGGCGTCAGCACACACCAGCGGCCGACGAAGAGTTCGGGAAACCCGGCCCCCGGCCCTGAGTATTCCGTGCCCGCGATCGGGTGCCCCGGAACGAAATGTACCCCGGCCGGCAGGTGCGGGGATACGACGTTCACCACATGCTGCTTCACCGAACCGACATCCGTCAGCACCGCGCCCGGCTGCAGCGCCGGTGCGATCTGCTCCATCACCGCTCCATAGGCGCCGACGGGCGTGCAGAGGATCACGAGGTCGGCGCCGCGCACCGCCTCGGCGGCATCGAGGCTGTAGCTGTCGCCTAGACCCAGTGCCCGCGCCTCGTCCAGCGTCTCCTGCTTGCGGGTGGCGATGGCAATGGTCGAGGCGAGGCCCTTGAGCCGCACGCCGCGGGCGATGGAGGAGCCGATGAGACCGATGCCGATGAGGGCGAGCTTCTGGAATATCATGCCGCTCCTCCCGGCGCGCCGAAAGCCCTGAGCACTTCGGCGACGCGCCGCATCGCCGCTTCCGGGCCGATCGAGATGCGGAGCCCGTTGGGGATGCCGTAGACCCCGATCTCGCGCACGATCAGGCCCGCGTCAAACAGCGCCTGGAAGGCCGCCGCCGCCGTCTCGGCATCGGCGAACAACGCCAGAATGAAGTTCGCCTCGCTCGGCACCACCTGGATGCTGTTCGAGGCGAGGGCGCGGGTCAGCCAGCCGCGCCACTCCGCATTGTAGGCACACAGCCGCGCCGTGAACTCGGTGTCGCGCGCCGCTGCGGCACCGGCATACTGCGCCGGCAGGTTGACGTTGAAGGGGCCGCGAACCCGGTTGACGGCATCCACCACATGCGCCGGGCCGTACATCCAGCCGATCCGCGCTGCCGCCAGCCCCATCTTCGAGAAGGTGCGGACCATCACCACGTTGTCGCTGCGGTCCACCAGTTCTGCGCCCACGGCATAGTCGTCGGCGGTAACGTACTCTGCATAGGCGTTGTCCAGCACCAGCAGGATGTCCGGCCGCAGGCCTGCCTGCAGCCGCTCGACCTCCGCCGCGGGCAGATAGGTGCCCGTCGGGTTGTTGGGATTGGCGAGGAAGACCACCTTCGTCTGCGCCGTGACCGCGTCCAGCAACGCGTCGACGTCGGCCCGATAATCCGTCTCCGGCGCCATGACGATTTCGGCCGAGGCCCCCATGGTGATGATCGGGTAGACGTTGAACCCGTGCCGGCTCATCACCGCCTCATCGCCCACCCCGAGATAGACCTGCGCCAGGAGGTGCAGCAGGTCGTCCGACCCGTTGCCGCAGACGATGCGTTCCGGATCGAGCCCGTGCGCTTCGCACAGTGCCTCCCGCAGGATCCGCGACGAACCCTCGGGATAGATCTCAGGCTTTTCCACCGCCGCCCGCAGCGCTTCCAGCGCCAGCGGGCTGGCCCCCAGCGGCGATTCGTTGGCGGAGAGCTTGACTGCGGCCACACCCGCCGCTCCCTGGGACTTGCCGGGGACGTAGGGGGCGATCTTCAGCACACCGGGCTGTGGTTGCGGACGGTCGAACTCGGGCATGAATACTCGGATGGGGCTGGATGCGGGGCCGCGCGGACCATAGAGAAGGCGATGAACTATGGCAAAAGAATCTGCCGCTTGCTTCGCTCCGGCGGCAGTTCCATCGCCGTCGCGGCCGCCATGTCCGGCACCCGCACATAACGCTCGGCCCGCAGTCGGCGTGGCACCGCCGGGAACAGTTCCTTCTTGGCCACCACGCAGAGCACTCCGGCCAGCGTCGGCCCGAAGACGCGGCCGGCCCGCTCGAAGAAGCGCGCCGACCTGATCAGCAGCGGGTGTTGCGACGGCGGCAGATAGAGGGCGTCCCGCCAGGCGACCGGTACGAAGGAATGCGCCCGCAGCAGCCGCTCGAGTTGTGACCGGCTGAACGGATGCCCGTCGCCGAACGGTGTGCTTTCGGCACCCGCCCACAGCCCCCGCCGCTTCGGGACGACGACGACCAGCCGGGCATTGGGGGCGGCAACCCGCCACAACTCCCGCATCAGCTCCTCGGCATCGGCCACGTGCTCGAGGGCGTGCACCGCGATGATGACGTCGATGGCCGAATCCGTCAGCGGCATCTCCATCGGATCGCACAGCACCGTGTGCGAAGGTCCCTCCCGCGGCCAGGCCGAGGCGCCCTGGCGCGCCGGCATGAAGGCCAGCACACGCTCCGACTTGTCGAGCGCGAATCGGAGATACGGCGTGGCAAAGCCGAGACCGAGCACGCGTTGACCGTCGACCCGACCGGTCAGCCGCAGTATTTCCTCGCGCACCAGGGCGCGCGCCAGCTTGCCAAGCGGCGTCTTGTAGAATGTGATGAGCCGGCGAACGTCGGGGGTCATGGCATTGCCTCGTGAACCTCGCTAGATTCTGCCCTGCCGGCGCACATATGTCATCCCACACCTGCCCCCGGAGGCCACTCGATTGTCCCTGCTCATTGAGATCTTCATCTGCCGCGACGACAATTACGGCTACCTCGTGCACGACGTCGAGACGAAGAAAACCGCCGCGATCGACGCGCCCGACGCCAAGGCGATCCGGGCTGCGCTCGACCGGCGCGGCTGGAAACTCAGCGACATCTTCATCACCCACCACCATACCGACCACGTCGAAGGCATCCCGGCCCTGAAACGCGCCTTCGGTGCAAAGGTCACGGGACCGGACGCGGAAGCGGAGAAGATCCTCGGGCTCGACGTGACGGTGGGTCCGGGGGAGAACGTCGTGCTGGGCGCCACCAGCTTCTACGTCATCGGGACGCCCGGCCACACCCTCGGGCACATCGTCTACTACGACCATGCCGGCGGCCATCTGTTCAGCGCCGACGCGCTGTTCTCGCTGGGTGTCGGGCGGATGTTCGAGGGCAAGCCCGGCCCGATGTGGGAAGGGCTCGAGGAACTGCGCGAACTGCCGGACGATACGCTGGTCTATTGCGGCCACGAATACACGCTGGACAGTGCCCGCTTCGCCCAGAGCGTCGATCCGCGCAACGCCGCCCTCAACATCCGGGCGGCCGAAGTCAAACGCATGCGCGAGGCCGGTCAGTTCACCGTGCCGGTAAGCCTCGGGCTGGAAAAGCGGACCAACCCGTTCCTCCGCGCCGACCAGCCAGTGCTGGCCAAGGCCATGGGGCTGCCGGAAGATGCCGACCCGGTCGCAGTCTTTGCGGCGCTGCGGAGCGCCAAGGACAATTTCAAGTAACGCCATGGCGGCGGGCGGCCTGACCTTCAAACCGGTGACCCCCGGGACCCGTGCCGATTTCGAGGCGCTGTTCGAAGCGCCGGGCGGCCCCAAATACTGCTGGTGCATGGCCTGGCGGACGACCGCGAAAGAGGCGCGGACACTATCCGGTGCGGAGCGACGGCCGCTGATGCTGGACCGGATCGAGCGCGGCGAGCCGGTAGGCCTGCTGGGTTACGCGCAGGACCAGCCCGTGGCCTGGGTGTCGATCGCACCGAAAGAGACTTATCATCGCCTGGGTGGACCAGAGCCGGCTGCCGGGGAGCGGGTCTGGTCGCTCGCCTGTATGTACATTCCGCGGACCCTGCGCGGGCGCGGCCTCGCGCATGACCTGATCAAAGCCGCCATCGACTACGCCCGCCGCGAGGGCGCGACAGTCGTCGAGGCATACCCGGTGGACGCGGATTCGCCGAGCTATCGCTTCATGGGCTTCGTGCCGGCCTTCGCAGCCGCCGGCTTCGTCGAGATCGGCACCGCCGGCAGCCGCCGGCACGTCATGCGGTTAACCCTCTCTGACGCTGCCGGGGGAGAAAGTTAACGCTTCATTGCAACCTGGCACGCCCGTTGCGACGTTCCTTGTATCCGCCCGCTGTTCCGTCCCGGAATGGCACAAGCGGTCCGATCTGGCACAGGACGGCGTCGAGATGAGCAGCAACGGCACAGAATTAAAGGGCAGCGGCCTGCCGATGGTCATCGGCGAAGCACGACCCCGCCCGAGCCTGCAGCGGCTGGCACCGCGCGCCGCCTTCCTCTCCCAGCTCATCGCCGAGCGCCAGCATCTCGCGCCGCAGCGTCCGCGGCGCCAGCTGCCGCCGCTGCAGGCGGTCGATGCTTATGCCGCCGGCTCGAGCATCACCGTCCGCCGCCTGCCCCCCGGTTACCGGACGACGATCGTCACCTAGGCCATCGTCACGTCGCGCCCGGCACTGGTGATCGACACCGTGAACCCGGCGACGACGTCGAAGATGCTCATGATCATCAAGAGGAAGAACACCGAGCTGCCGGCCCCGCCGATCAGCAGGAACTCGACGAGAAATATTACGAAGACCAGCGTCGACAGCATGTGCTCGACCACCGAGGAGCGGCCGGTCTGGGTCGCCTTTACCACCTCGAAGAAGAGACAGGCCAGCCCCAGCACCAGCAGCAGGTCGCCGGAGGTGAGCGACCAGGCGATGCCCGAGACCATCGGCACCGTGAACAGCTCGGCGCTCCAGCCCGCGGGGTTGCCGCCCATGAAGGCGAACACCACGACATTGTAGACGATCAGCGGGATGAGCAGCAGCGGCGGAACGAAGGTGCCCGCGCGCTGGCGGCGCTCCGGCGGAATGAAGACGGTCGAGTCGGTCATGAAGCATCCCCTGCCTGTGCTGGCAGGACAATGCCAAAGCCTGCGATGCGCCGCTAGTCCTCTTCGGCCGGTCAGACCTTCAGCGGCCCGACCATCTGCTCGGGCTTCACCTCGGCGTCGAATTCCTCGCCGCTGAGCAGCCCCAGCTCGATCGCCGATTCACGAAGGGTGGTCCCCTTCTTGTGTGCGTTCTTGGCGATCCGCGCTGCATTGTCGTAGCCGATCCGGCGATTGAGGGCGGTCACCAGCATCAGCGAGTTGTCGACATGCTCCTGGACCCGCGCCCGGTTCGGTTCGATGCCGACGGCGCAGTGGTCGTTGAAGCTCCTCGCGGCATCCGCCAGCAGCCGCACCGACTGCAGGAAGTTGTAGGCGATCACCGGCTTGAACACGTTGAGCTCGAAGTTGCCCTGCGATGCGGCGAAGCCGATGGCGGCGTCGTTGCCCATCACCTGCACCGCCACCATGGTGGTGGCCTCGGCCTGCGTCGGGTTGACCTTTCCCGGCATGATCGAGGAGCCCGGCTCGTTCTCCGGGATGGTCAGCTCGCCGAGGCCCGACCGCGGTCCTGAGGCCAGCCAGCGCACGTCGTTGGCGATCTTCATCAACGCCGCCGCCAGCTGCTTCAACGCCCCCGAGGAACCGACAAAGGCATCGTGCCCGGCCATCACCGCGAATTTGTTGGGGGCAGTCACGAACGGCCGCCCGGTCAGTTGAGCGATCTCGGCGGCGACCGTTTCGCCATACTTCGGATGCGCATTGAGCCCGGTGCCGACGGCGGTGCCGCCCAGCGCCAGCTCGTAGAGCTGCGGCAGCGTTGCACGGATGGCGGCGAGCGCCAGGTCGAGCTGTGCAACCCAGCCGCTCATCTCCTGCCCCAGCGTCAGCGGCGTCGCGTCCTGCAGGTGCGTGCGGCCGATCTTGACCACGTCCATGAACTGCTTCGACTTGGCGTCGAGCGTGTTGCGGAGCAGCATGACGCGCTCGACGAGGTAGCCCTCAATCGCCTCCACCGCGGCAATATGCATGGCCGTCGGATAAGTGTCGTTCGACGACTGGCTCATGTTGACGTGGTCGTTCGGGTGCACGGGCTTCTTCGATCCGAGGACGCCGCCCGCCATCTCGATCGCCCGGTTGGAGATCACCTCGTTGACGTTCATGTTCGACTGCGTACCGGAGCCCGTCTGCCACACCACCAGCGGGAAATGCGCTGCGAGCTTGCCGTCGATGACTTCATCGGCCGCCTTCACGATCAGCGCGCACACCTCCTCGTCCATCAGGCCGAGCTTGCGGTTGGCCTGCGCCGCCGCCTTCTTCAGGATGCCGAAGGCGCGGATGATCTCGGTCGGCATCTTCTCGGCGCCGATGTCGAAATTGGCGAGGCTGCGCGCCGTCTGGGCCCCGTAATACTTGTCGTCGGGCACATTGATCGTGCCCATCGAGTCGGCTTCTACGCGCATCCCCATTCGTCTGGCTCCCCGGTGCAAAAGAAACGGCCAGCCCCGATGGGACTGGCCGCCAAAGATCGATCGATGGTCTCGCCTCGAACCTGACTTGGGGTCAGGACTTCCGCGGCTCGAGGATCTGCCGGCCGCGATACATGCCGGTCTTCAGATCGACGTGATGCGGGCGGCGCAGTTCGCCGGAATCCTTGTCCTCGACATAGGTCGGTGCGGCAAGGGCATCGGCCGAACGGCGGAAGCCGCGCTTCATCGGCGAGGTCTTGCGTTTTGGCACTGCCATGGTCGTACTCCGTCTTCAATATCGGTTTCGCCGAAGCGGGTTCCGGCGCCTGCACAGACTGGTCTGGCGGGAATTTGGCGCCTCTATACAGCCTCCGGCCCCGCTTGGCTAGAGCCTATTCGAGCGCCAGCCGGCCCTCTTCGGCGAGGCACCCGGCGCGCGAGCCGAACTCCTTCGTCCGCGCTTCGATAATCCCTGCCAGCCGCTGCAGCCGCGGCGTCGGGCGTCCCGGCCGGCGGAGCTTCGGGTTGGGCAGCGCCACCGCCAGCAGCGTTGCCCGCTCCCAGCTTAGGGCCTCAACACCCGAGCCGTAGGCGGCCTCAGCCCCGGCGGCCGCGCCGAACTGCCCATCCGGCCCCCACTCGGCGATGTTCAGATAGATCTCCATGATCCGCCGCTTCGGCAACACCAGATCGAGATAGAGGGCGAGCGGCACCTCCAGCGCCTTGCGCACCGGCGACTGCCAGTTGCCGAGGTAGAGGTTGCGCGCCACCTGCATGCTGATGGTGGAGGCGCCGCGGAAGTCATCGCCGGCGAGGAACTTCTCCACCTCCGCCCGCAAGGCGCCCACATCGACGCCCCAGTGCCGGCAGAACTGTCCGTCCTCGCTCATCACCACCGCGGCCTTTAATCGATCGGAGATTGCGTCGAGCGGTTGCCAGTCCGTAACCACCGACCGGCCCGTCAGCTGCCGCTGCAGCATCGGCACCGAGACGGGGTTCACCACGGCATAGAGTGGAGTGAGAACCAAGGGAACGGAGACGAGTAAGACGAGAAGCCAGAGCACCGGGCGGAGCATGCGGCGGATGGAATGACGCGCGCTCCCTCCGGTTCGTCCATGGCCTGATCGTCGCGCGCTCAGCGTCGGTCTCCACCCCCTCCCCAGCCCTCCCCGCAAGGGGGAGGGTGCGGTCTGGTGCACTTGGCACGATGCTGCCTCATGTACAAGGTGGTACTCTTGCGGGCGTGCTGGGGCGTGGTCGGCGAAATGGTCAGATATCGCCACCTTGCCCGCCAAATCGAGAACGGCTAGCACTCGGGCCATGACCGCCTTTCCCGACGAAATGGCCGCCTGCGCCGCCGACATCGAGCAGGCACTCGAGCGCCTGCTGCAGGAACGCGGCCTTCCCGGCCCCGGCGTCCCTCCGGAGCGCCTGCTGGCTGCCCTGCGCCACGGCACGCTCAACGGCGGCAAGCGGCTGCGGCCGCTGCTGCTCCGCCAGGCGGCGCGCGTCTTCGGCCTCCCCGCCGAGCACAGCCTCGCTGCCGGATTGGCGGTGGAGATGCTGCACTGCTATTCGCTGGTCCATGACGACCTGCCGGCGATGGACGACGATGATCTCCGCCGCGGCCGCCCGACGGTCCACAAGGCCTATGACGACGCCACCGCCATCCTCGCCGGCGATGCGCTGCTGACCCACAGCTTCGGCCTGCTGGCCGAGGAGAGCTGCCACCCTGACCCGGCGGTGCGCGTCGCCCTCGTCGCCGAACTCGCCGCCGGCGCCGGGGCCGCCGGCATGGTAGGCGGCCAGATGCGCGACGTCGAGGGCGAAACCGGCAGCCTCTCCGAATCCGCGGTCGCTGCGATGCAGGCGATGAAGACCGGCGCTCTGATCCGCGCCGCGGTGCGCATGGGCGCCATCCTCGGCGGTGCCGACGCCCGCGCCCTCTCGGCTCTGACCGCCTATGCCGAAGCCGCCGGGCGCGCCTTCCAACTCGCCGACGACTTGCTCGACGTCACCGCCTCGCCTGAGGCCATGGGCAAGCGCACCGGCAAGGACGCCGCCAAGGGCAAGCAGACCCTGGTCGCGCTGCTCGGCGTCGAGGCGGCACGGGCGCAGCTCGAGGCGATCGTCGCCGATGCGCTGACGGCGCTGCGCACCTTCGGCCCCAAGGCGGATGGCCTGCGCGACACCGCCCGCTATTTCGCGACGCGGGGAAACTGATGCCCGGCCTGGTTTCCGTCAATGTCGGCAGCCCCACCCTGCTGCCCGGCAGCCATGAGCCCACCGGCATCGTCAAGGTGCCGCGTTCCGGACCGGTGCTGGTCGACGCGCTGGGTCTCGTCGGCGATGCCGTCCTCGACCGCAAACATCACGGTGGCCCCGATCAGGCCATCTATGTCTATCTCGCGGACGACTACCGCTGGTGGGAAGCCGAGCTGGGCGAGGCTCTGGCGCCGGGGACGTTTGGCGAGAACCTCACCATTGCGGGCGTGGCGGGGGACCAACTGGCGATCGGCGACCGCTTCGCCTTCGGCGAGGTGGCGATCGAGATCACCTATCACCGCACGCCCTGCAACACGCTCGCCCGGCGCATGGGCTCTCCCGGCTGGGTCAAGCGCTTCGCCAAGGCGCTGCGGCCGGGCGGCTATGCCCGCGTCCTCGTGCCCGGCACGGTGGAGGCCGGCAGCGAAGCCGTCTACACACCTTTCACCGGAACTCGCGTCACCGTCGCCGAACTGATGTCCTTCGACGGCGCCCGCAACCTGCCGCACGAACTGATGCGGCGGGTGCTGGCAACGCCGGTGCGTGAAAAGACCCGCCTTGCCTATCAAGCTCGCCTTGCCGAAGAGGATGCGACCACATGAGCCTTGCCACCGTCCGCGCCGATCTTGCCGCCCGCGCCCCCGATCTCGAGGTCATGGTGACCGAGGCATCGACTGCCACGGTGCAATTGGCTGCCGCGGTCCATGGCGTCGAGCCGGGCCAGATCGCCAAGACCCTCTGCATCCGCGTCGGCGGCGAGGTGCTGCTGCTGGTGGCGCGCGGCGATGCCCGCCTCGACAACAAGAAGGCCAAGGCTGCCTTCGGCGGCCGGCCCCGCATGCTGGGCCCCGACGAGGTGCTGGAACTGACCAGCCACGCCGTCGGCGGCGTCTGCCCCTTCGGCCTGCCACGCCCTTTGCCGATCCATATCGACGAGTCGCTCCGCGTCTATGAGGAGGTCATCCCGGCCGGCGGCGACACCCACGCCTCCGTGCGGCTGCCGCTCACCCGCCTCGCCGCACTCTGCGGCGACCGCTGGGTGGACTGCTGCGAAGTGCCGGCGACGGTGACAACAGATGCCTGAGCTTTCGCCGCGCCTGCTGCAGATCGTCGAGGCGCTGCCGCTGCGGCCGGACCTGCGCGTGCTCGAGATCGGCTGCGGCCCCGGCGCCATGGCCCGCGAGTTGGCGCGCCGCCTGCCGCAGGGTTTCGTGCTTGGCATCGACCGCTCAGCCAAGGCCATCGCCCAGGCTGTGGCTGGCGACAACCCGCCCAACCTCGCGTTCCGGCAGGCCAGCGCCGATGCCTTCACGCTTGCGCCTGGCGAAGAGCCCTACGACCTCGCCGTCGCCATCCGAGTCGGCGCCCTCGACGGCCGCCACCCCGATCTGGAGCAGGCGAGCCGTGCGGCCATCAGGGCTGCGCTGAAGGCGGGCGGGCGGCTGTACATTGATGGCGGCGATCCGCTACGGGAGATCGATTTTTCGGCTGGCTGATGTGCGGCGAAAACAGCAAGCGAAGCAGCTGGGCGACACTCCCGTCCGCAATTGCGGCTTCATCTAGCAACCAGGGGTGGCCGCTTCGGCCCGGCTTCGATGCCTTGGCGAGCTGTAACCCGGCAATTGCATGCCGGAGTGCGAGGATCTGCTTGCCGCTGCGCTGCCGCAACACCACCGGGCAAGCTTCGCCAGTCATACCTTTCTCCTAGCCGAATGGTGGGCAGCCTCTGCTCCAGCCGCCTCCGCCTTAAGTGCGTACTCTTCCACATGCCGCGCGTGTCCGGCAACGTGCGCCGTGGCCGCAGCATGTCCGGCTGCGCGGGCTGCCGCCGTGGCAGCGGCGTTGGAAGCCTCCCGCGCGGCGCCGTGCGCAGCGAAGGCCGCCTTGCGCGCCGCGGCCATGTTCATGTCACCGTTGGCCCAAGCGCGGGCTGCGTCAATTGCGTTTCGCGGACGCAGATCTGAGGGGCGGTGGGTTTCGAACAACGGCAGCACCTGCGCGGCGCGCTCCGCTGCCAATAGCGCCAGCCTCCGCCGCTCCGGCAGGTCGCCGGTCACTCCGCCGCCGTCGTTTCCGCCCGCTTCGCGCCCTGCCCAAAGCGCTGCTCGATGTAGTCGGCGACCATCGCCTTGAACTGGTCGGCGACGTCGGCACCGCGCAGCGTGGCGACTTTCCTGCCCTCGATGAACACCGGGGCTGCGGGCTGCTCGCCGGTGCCGGGGAGGGAGATGCCGATATCGGCGTGCTTGCTCTCGCCGGGGCCGTTGACGATGCAGCCCATCACCGCCACCGACAGCGCCTCGACGCCGGGATAGCGCTCCTTCCACTCCGGCATGGAGCTGGAGAGATGGGACTCGATGTCCTGGGCGAGGCTCTGGAACACGGTCGAGGTGGTGCGCCCGCAGCCCGGGCAGGCCGCGACCACCGGCAGGAACTGCCGGAAACCCATGGTCTGCAGTAGTTCCTGCGCCACCTTGACCTCCAGCGTCCGGTCGCCGCCGGGTTCCGGGGTCAATGAGACGCGGACGGTGTCGCCCACCCCCTGCTGCAAAAGGATACCCATGGCCGCCGAGGAGGCGACGATGCCCTTGGAGCCCATCCCCGCCTCGGTCAGTCCGAGATGCAGCGCGTAGTCGCAGCGGGCGGCGAGGTCCTCGTAGACGGCGATCAGATGCTGGACGTCGGAGACCTTGGTCGAGAGTATGATGCGGTCGCGGCCGAGGCCGATCTCCTCGGCCCGGCGGGCCGAGAGCAGCGCCGACTGGATGATCGCCTCGCGCTGCACCGCGGCGGCCGAGATGGGCGCTGCGGAGGCCGCATTCTCGTCCATCAGCCGGGTCAGCAGTTCCTCGTCCAGCGAGCCCCAGTTGACGCCGATGCGCACCGGCTTGTCGTAGCGGATGGCGAGCTCGATCAGAGTCGCGAACTGCGTGTCACGCTTCGCCTTGAACCCCACATTGCCAGGGTTGATGCGGTACTTCGCCAGCGCCTCGGCGCAGGCGGGATGATCGGTCAGCAGCTTATGGCCGATATAGTGGAAGTCGCCGATCAGCGGCACGTCGACGCCGCGCGCCAGCAGCCGGTCGCGAATATGCGGCACCGCCGCGGCGGCCTCGTCGCGGTCGACGGTGATGCGCACCAGTTCCGAGCCGGCGCGATGCAGTTGTGCCACCTGCCGGACCGTCGCCTCGATGTCGGCGGTGTCGGTGTTGGTCATCGACTGGACGACGATGGGTGCACCGCCCCCGACCATCACGCCGCCGACATTGACACCCACCGATTGCCGGCGCGGAGCCGCCATGGGATCACCTCTTTCTCGCGCCAACACATAAGCCCGGCGGTAGGCAAGCGCAATGTGGGCGGAGAGGAGTGACATAACGATGAAGCCGATCGACGGGCTGCTGGTGGCGCTGCTGCTGGCGACCGGTCCGGCGGCAGCGGCCGAGCCGATGCCGCGCCTTGCTGGCAACACCGCCATTCACGATCCCTCGATCATCGTCGACGAGAGCGGCTGGGCCTCTTTCGCGACCGGGGTCGAGCGTGCCGCCGACGGCGGCATGCCGCGCACCAAGACCTCTCCCGACGGCATTACCTGGACCGAGACCGGCGCCATCCCCGGCGGCATGCCGCACTGGGTGGAGGAGGAACTCGGCTACCTGCCGCGCAATGTCTGGGCGCCGTCGGTGACCCTGCGCGAGGGCACCGCCTATCTCTACTACTCGGTCTCGAGCTTCGGTCGCAACGACAGCGCCATCGGGCTGATGACCAACGAGGCATTCGATGCCACGCAGCCTGCCGATGGCTGGACCGACCGGGGCATGGTGCTGCGCTCGCGCGCCGGCGACGACTTCAACGCCATCGACCCCTTCCGCATCGACACCGGCGGCCGCGCCTATCTCGCCTTCGGCTCGTTCTGGCAGGGCATCAGGCTGGTGGAACTCGACCCTCCAAGCGGCCTGCTGGCCGATGGCGCCTCGCCGGTGCCCATAGCCTCCCGCGGTGGCGGCGCCATTGAGGCCCCCGCCATCCTGGAGCACGACGGCCGCTTCTATCTCTTCGTCTCCTTCGACAAGTGCTGCAGCGGCCTCGCCAGCACCTATCGCATCATGGTCGGCCGCGCCGACGCCGTCGACGGCCCCTATTTCGACCGGGACGGCACCCCGCTGCTGGACGGCGGCGGCACCGAACTCCTCGCCACCTCCGGCCGCTACCATGGCCCCGGCGGTCAGGAGGTGTTCGAAGTCGCCGGCGAGCCCTGGCTTGCCTTCCACTACTACGACCGCGAGAGTGGCGGCCTGCCGCGGCTGCAGCTGGCCCCGATCGGCTGGAGCGCCGATGGCTGGCCGGAGCTCGGTCCCCTCCCCTGATCCGCCGGGAACGCCGGCAAACGCAGCGCGATGCTTGAACCTTTCGCCGCGCGCACCATTTCTAGTGCATGCGCAAACTGTTCCTGCTCCGCCATCTGATGAAATTCCGCCACGACCTCGTTCGGCTGTGGCGCGCCTTCTTCGATTCCCGCACGCCGCTCTATCTCAAGGCGGCGATGCTCGGGGCCGTGGCCTATCTGCTGAGCCCGATCGACATCGTGCCGGAGTTCCTGCTCGGCTTCGGCCTGCTGGATGATCTGGTGGTGGTGCCGATGATCCTCACCTGGATCGCCAATCGCCTGCCGCCGGGCGTCGGCGAGAGTCCCGACGCGGTGCGGACGGTCGACGGCACCGCCCGCCGCAAGTAGGCAATCCTACTCGAACCGCATCATCAGGTCCTTGGCATCGATCTGGTCGCCCGGCTTGACCAGCACTTCGGCGAGCACTCCGCCGGTCTCGGCATGAATGGCGGTTTCCATCTTCATCGCCTCGATGGAGCACAGCACGTCGCCTGCCGCCACCGTCTGCCCCGGCTTCACCGCCAGTGAGGACACCACCCCCGGCATCGGCGCCCCGACCTGCTTCGGATCGCCAGGCTCTGCCTTCGGCCGCAGCACGATGTCGCCCGCCTTCATCCGGTCGGGGACGGTGATGGTGCGCGGCTGGCCATTGAGGTCGAAGAAGACGCGAACCTGGCCCTTTTCGTTGGTTTCCGACTGGCCGAGATACTGCAGGACCAGCGTCTTGCCCTTTTCGATGTCGACCAGCAGTTCTTCGCCCTGCTCGAGGCCATAGAAATAGGCCGGCGTCGGCAGCACCGCCGTCGGCCCGTACATCTCCTGGGTCTTGGCGAAGTCGGTGAACACCTTTGGGTACATGAGGTAGGAGGCGAGCCGGAGATCGTCGATCTCCATGCCCGTGGCCTCCGCCGCCTTGCTCCGCTCCGCTTCGAGATCGACATCCTCGAGATAGGAGCCGGGGCGCTCGGTCAGCGGCTTCCTGCCTTTCAGCACCTTCTTCTGCAGCTCCTTCGGAAACCCTCCCGGCGGCTGTCCGAGATCGCCGGCAAAGAAGCCGATGACGGAATCGGGGAAGGCGACGTCGCGTTGCGGATCCTCCACCTCGGCGCGGCTGATGCCGGAGGAGACCATGGCGAGCGCCATGTCGCCCACCACCTTCGAGCTCGGCGTCACCTTCACGATGTCGCCGAACATCTGGTTGACGTCGGCATAGGTCTGCGCCACCTCGTGCCAGCGGCTCTCGAGCCCCATGGAGCGCGCCTGCTCCTTGAGATTGGTGAACTGCCCGCCGGGCATTTCGTGCAGGTAGACCTCCGAGGCACCGGAGCGCAGGTCGCTTTCGAAGGCGCGGTACTGGGTGCGCACGGCTTCCCAGTAGAAGGAGAGTTCGCGGATCACGCGGCTGTCGAGCTTGGGGTCCCGCGGGCCGTCGGCGAGCGCCGCCACCAGTGAGCCCAGCGTGGGTTGCGAGGTGGTGCCGCTGAGCGCGTCCATCGCCGCATCCACTGCATCGACGCCGGCATCCACGGCAGCGAGGATTGTGGCGGCGGCGGCGCCGGAGGTGTCGTGCGTGTGCAGGTGGATCGGCAGCCCGACCTCACCCTTCAGGGTCTCGACCAGCTTGCGGGCTGCTGCCGGCTTCAGCAGCCCCGCCATGTCCTTGATCCCGAGGATGTGCACTCCGGCAGCCTCGAGCTCCTTCGCCAGCCCTACATAATACTTGAGGTCGTATTTCGCGCGATCGGGGTCAAAGAGGTCGCCGGTGTAGCAGATGGCGCCCTCGGCCACCTTGTCGGCCTCGGCCACCGCATCGATCGAGACCCGCATGTTCTCGACCCAGTTGAGGCAGTCGAAGATGCGGAACACATCGACGCCGCCGCGCGCCGCCTGCTGCACGAAGAACCGCACGACGTTGTCGGGATAGTTGGTGTAGCCGACGCCGTTGGAGCCGCGCAGCAGCATCTGCGTGAGGATGTTCGGCGCCCCCGCCCGCACCTTCGCCAGCCGCTCCCACGGGTCCTCGTTGAGGAAGCGCATGGCGACGTCGAAGGTGGCGCCGCCCCAGCATTCCAGCGAGAACAGGTTCGGCAGCCCGCGCCCGTAAGCCTCGGCGACCCGGGTGATGTCGTAGGAGCGCATGCGCGTCGCGAGCAGCGACTGGTGCGCGTCGCGCATGGTGGTGTCGGTGAACAGCACCTGCGGCTGCGCCTTGAGCCAGCTCGCGAGCCCGCGCGGCCCCTGCCGATCCAGCACCTGGCGTGAGCCTTCGACGATGATCAGCGGTTCGTAGGACGGCACCACCGGCGCGGCGGCATCGGCCGGCGGGCGCGGCCGGTCCCGCACCTCGGGGTGGCCGTTGACGGTGACATCGGCGACATAGGTGAGGAGCTTGGTCGCCCGGTCCTTGCGCCGACGGAAGTCGAAGAGTTCCGGCGTCTCGTCGATGAACCGCGTGGTGTAGCGGTTCTCGATGAAATCGGGATGGGTGATGATGTTCTCGAGGAAGGCGAGGTTGGTGGCGACGCCCCGGATGCGGAACTCCCGCAAGGCCCGGTGCATCCTGGCCACCGCCTCGTCGGCCCCGGGTGCCCAGCAGGTCACCTTCTCGAGCAGCGGGTCGTAGAAGCGGGTGATGATGGCCCCCGCATAGGCGGTGCCGCCGTCGAGCCGCACGCCGAAGCCGGTGGCTTCGCGATAGGCGGTGATGCGGCCGTAGTCGGGAATGAAGTTCTCTTCGGGGTCCTCGGTGGTGACGCGGCACTGGATGGCGTGGCCGTTGAGCCGGATTTCTTCCTGCACCGGCACGCCCGACTCCGGGGTGCCGATGACTCCGCCTTCCAGCAGCCGGATCTGCGCCTTGACGATGTCGATGCCGGTCACCGCCTCGGTGACCGTGTGCTCGACCTGGATGCGCGGATTGACCTCGATGAAGTAGAACCTGTCGGTGTCGGCATCGAGCAGGAACTCGACAGTCCCGGCCCCACGGTAGTTGGCGGCCCGCCCGAGCTTCAGCGCGGCCTCGGTGAGTTCGCGGCGCACCTCTTCGGAGAGATAGGGCGCCGGAGCGCGCTCCACGACCTTCTGGTTGCGCCGCTGCACCGAGCAGTCGCGCTCGAACAGATGAACGAGGTTGCCGTGGCTGTCGCCGATCAGCTGCACCTCGACGTGGCGGGCGCGTTCGATCAGCTTTTCGAGATACATCTCGTCCTTGCCGAAGGCCGCCTTGGCCTCGCGCCTGCCTTCGGAAACCTCGTGCTTGAGCTCACGCTCCGAGGTAATGCGCCGCATGCCGCGGCCCCCGCCGCCCCAGCTCGCCTTGAGCATCAGCGGATAGCCGATCTCGGCGGCCATCCGGGTGACCTCGTCGAGATCGTCGGGCAGCGGCTCGGTCGCCGGGACCACCGGCACCCCCGAGGCGATCGCCATGTTACGGGCGGCGACCTTGTTGCCGAGGTCACGCATGGTCTGCGCCCGCG
Source organism: Devosiaceae bacterium (assembly GCA_035998685.1). Taxonomy (GTDB): domain Bacteria; phylum Pseudomonadota; class Alphaproteobacteria; order Rhizobiales; family Devosiaceae; genus Devosia_A. The sequence goes on from DASYHK010000012.1 coordinate 118,693, forward strand.
GCCCGATGAAGATGATCCCGGCGTCCTCGCAGGCGTCGGCAAATTCCGGGCTCTCGGACAACAGGCCGTAGCCGGGATGGATGGCGTCCGCACCGGAGATGCGGGCGATGCGGATATACTCGTCGATCTGCAGGTAGGCCTCGACCGGACCCTTGCCCTTGCCGATCAGGTAGGCCTCGTCCGCCTTGAAGCGGTGCAGCGCCAGCTTGTCCTCCTCGGCATAGCAGGCGACGGTCCTGAGGCCGAGCTCGTTGGCCGCGCGAAAGACGCGGATGGCGATCTCGCTGCGGTTGGCGACGAGGATTTTGCTGATCGGCATTTGGTCATCCCGGGCAGGAGTGAGCACCGGCCCCGAAGGACCACGGCAGGATCGGACCTGTGGTGGCTATTTCTCGCCCAGATGTCCGGAAAGGTGCGAGATGTCGTAGCCGGCACTGGCGGCAGCGGCGATGATCTCCCGGGCTGGCATCGTACCGGCCTGGCTCAGTGCCCAGAGTGTCGTCGAGCGGGTGCCGGAGCGGCAATAGGCGAGGACGGCACCGTTGCTGTGCTCGAGGACCGCCCGGGTCTTCTCCACCATTTCAGGTGACACCCCTTCGCGACCGAGCGGAATGTGGTGGTAGGCGAGGCCCGCCGCCTGGGCCGCCGCCGCAATCTCGCCGCCGCTCGGCTGCTCCGGCGACTCCGCATCCGGCCGATTGTTGATGATGGTCGTGAAGCCAGCCTCCTTGAGCGCCGGCACGTCCGCGGACGTGATCTGTCCGGCCACGCTGACCTGGTCATTGATGCGCTTGATTTCGAGCACCTGCTTCCCCGCGCTTTGCCCCGGCGCCTTTATATCCAGCCCCGGCGCGCCAGTGCAACCGCAACTTCCGGCGGAACGGCCGGCGTGTCGGCAAGGCAGATATGCCCTTATCGGCCGCACGCCGTAGAGCAGCAGATATCGGGCTCTTGCAAGCACATCCCTGGCGGCTGGGGGGCATCTGCGGCATCGGCAAAATCATGATCCTGCCTTTTTTGGTTGAAATAGGGCGCCGCACTCCCTATTGTTACGCAGTCAGCACGCGCCATCTTGAATGATATGCGTCGGAATCCACGCGGTTCCGCGCGCCATGGCGCTATTTTCCAACTCGGGCGGCAAATCTTGTCCGATCGCTCGGACAATAGTTCGCAGCGTCGAAACAATAGAGAACGCATGGTAGCCAAGCTACAGGTCAACGACGTCTTCAAGATCTTTGGTAACGACCCTAAGGAGGCGTTGCGACGGCTGCGCGAAGGCGAGGACAAGCAGACCATCTTCGAGGCGACGGGACAGACCGTCGGCGTGCAGAACGCCAGTTTCGAGGTCGGAGAAGGACAGATCTTCGTGGTCATGGGGCTTTCGGGCTCCGGTAAATCCACACTTGTCCGGATGCTTAATGGCCTGATCCGCCCGACCGGCGGCGAGATTCTCATCGACGGCGAGGACGTGGCCAGTTGCTCCGAGGCGACGCTGCGGCGGATCCGGCGCGAAAAGATCGCCATGGTGTTCCAGCACTTCGCGCTCTTTCCGCACCGGACCATCGCCGAGAACGCTGCCTATGGTCTCAAGATCAAGGGCATCGGCGCAGCCGAACGGCGGCAGCGGGCCGTCGCGACGCTCGACCAGGTCGGGCTCGGCGCTTGGGCCGACAGCCTGCCGTCGGAGCTCTCGGGCGGCATGCAGCAACGCGTCGGCCTCGCCCGCGCCCTCGCAACGGATCCGCAGATCCTCCTGATGGACGAACCCTTCGGGGCGCTCGACCCCCTGATCCGCAAGGAAATGCAGGAAGAACTGCTGGTGCTGCAGCGACGGCTGAAGAAGACCATCATCTTCATCACCCATGACCTCAACGAGGCACTGATGCTGGGCGATCGCATCGCCATCATGAAGGATGGCCGCTTCGTCCAGGTCGGCACCGCCCAGGAGATCGTGTCGAACCCCGCAGACGACTATGTCAGCGCCTTCGTCGCCGACATCGACCGCGGGCGCGTCTTCACTGCCGCGCACGTCTCCGACGACCCCGCCCACGTCGAACTCGGCACCGACAATGCCGAGGATGCGATCCGGGTCATGGAAGACCTCAACCGCAACGCACTCTATGTGCTCGACGGGAACGAGATTGCCGGGGTCGTGACCTACCAGCAGCTGGTGACGGCCGACCGCGACAGCGGTTCAGCGGGGACGCCACTCGCCGAACTGCTGATCACGGAATATCCGACGACCGATCTCGATACCCAACTGGCCGATCTCTACGGCCCCGCCAGTGCCGGACTGCCCATTGCCGTGACCGACGCCGACAACAGACTTGTCGGCGTTGTCGAGCCCGAATCCGTGTTTGCGCAGCTCTCCACCGAGAACGGCGCGGACAAGAACGAGAACTCAGACGATCGGCCCCTGTCCGCGACGCAAGCGGCACAGTGAGCGCCGACCCGATCAGCGAATACAATAAGGAGGCGCGCCCTTGAGCCCGTCCGATCTTCTCATCATCCCCTTCGACGACTGGATCAACCTCCTCGTGCGCGACTGGCTGGTACCGAACTTCCGGCCGCTGTTCCGCGCCATGCAGGTCCCGATCACCTTTGTCCTCAACGTGCTCGACGATTTCTTCGCGCTGGTGCCGATGCTGGTGATGACTGCGGCTTTCGCGCTCCTTGCGTTCCGCTACGCGGGACGCGGGACGGCACTGTTCACGCTGCTGGGCTTCATCTTCATCGACATGATCGGGCTGTGGCCCGAGACCATGACGACCCTGTCGATGATCCTCACCTCGGTGTTCTTCTGCACGGTCATCGGCATCCCGGTAGGCATTCTCGCTGCGCGTAGCAACGTCTTGTGGAAGATCACGAGGCCTACCCTCGACATCATGCAGACCATTCCGTCCTTCGTCTATCTGGTGCCGATCGTCATGCTATTCGGGGTCGGCATGGCGCCCGGCATCATTGCCACGATCATCTTTGCCCTGCCGCCGATCATCCGGCTTACAAATCTGGGTATCCGCAATGTGCGTGGCGACCTGATCGAAGCGGCCGAAGCCTTTGGCTCGACCTCCTGGCAGATGCTCATCGAGGTCCAGTTCCCGCTCGCCCTGCGCACCATCATGGCCGGACTCAACCAGACACTGATGCTGGCTCTTTCGATGGTCGTGATCGCGGCACTGATCGGTGCCGGCGGGCTCGGTCTTGTCGTCAACACCGGGCTGGGTCGACTTGACGTCGGCGGGGCGACGGCCGGCGGCGTCGGCATCGTCATCCTGGCGATCGTGCTCGACCGCATCACCCAGGGCCTGGGTGAGCAGCAGGGCGTTCCGACGGTCTCGCTGCGCCAGGCACTGGTTTCCCTCTTCCGGCTGCGCCCACAGGCGGCGGCCGAGACCGGGAAAGCGGGCTGATAGCCCGTTCTACGGGAGGGATTCTCCTCCCTTATCGTCCGTCGTCGCGCCCGGCCGGGCGCCGCGAATCCTCAAACTGAAAAAAGGAGACAACGACGCAATGTTCAGTCTCAGAAAAACCATTCCTACCCTCGCCGCCGCACTGTTGGCCACGACGTTGGCCGTCCCGGCGATCGCCCAGGACCAGCCCGGCGAAGGCGTCACCGTCAATATGGCCCAGGCCACCTGGGATACCGGCTGGTTCCACGCCGAGATCTACCGCCAGTTGCTGGAGGAGCTCGGCTACGAGGTTCCGACCATCACCACCCTCGACAACCCGCCCTTCTACCAGGCGGTGTCCCAGGGCGACATGGACCTCTGGGTCAACGGCTGGTTCCCGCTGCACAACACCTATGAGAGCACGTTCTCGACCGGCGCCGAAAAGGTCGGCGCAGTCGCCGAGGGCGGCGCACTCGAAGGCTATCTGGTCGACAAGGCCGCGGTCGAGGAATTCGACATCACCTCGCTCGAGGACTTCAAGCGTCCCGAAGTCAAAGAAGCCTTCGACCGCAACGGCGACGGCCTTGCCGACCTCGTCGCCTGCCCGCCGGGCTGGGGCTGCGAGATCAACATCGAGCACCACATGGACGCCTACGACCTGCGCGACCATATCAACCCCATCAAGGCCGGCTATGCCGCCTCGATGGCTGACGCCGTCGCGGCCTATCAGAGTGGCGAGCACATCCTGTTCTACACCTGGACGCCGAACTGGACGGTCAATGAGCTCGTCCCGGGCGAAGACGTGATGTGGATCGAGGTGCCCGAGGTTGACCTGCCTGACATGAGCCTTGCCGATGCGGCGACTCTGGAAGGCGTCGATGGCTGCGTCAGCGATCCGTGCACGCTCGGCTTCCCGGCCAACGACATCGTACCGGTGGTCAACTCTGCCTTCCTCGAGGCGAACCCGGCGGTCGGAGCCTTGCTGGAGGCGGTAGAGATCCCGCTCGGCGACATCTTCGAGCAGAATGCGGCGATGAACGCTGGCGATGACGACATCGAGGCCCAGGCGGCCCAGTGGATCGAGGACAATCGCGAGGCAGTAGACGGCTGGCTCGAGGAAGCCCGCACCGCGGCCTGAACCGGGATCGCCTGACACTTCCAGGCACCCACGCAACGTGACGAAGGCCGGGCTCTCGAGTCCGGCCTTTCGCTATCCGCCTTCGCCGGGCGCGAGCCCCACCCATGGCCCCCACACCGTCTGCCGTTCCGCGAGGAACCAGTCGACGACGCTGTCGACGGTTTCACCCGTCTGGGAGAGACGCAGCAGCATGGCGTTCATCTCCTCGAGCGGCATCTTGGCGCGCTGGAAGTACGAGGCGACTTCCGGTGCCTCGAGAAAGACCCATTCGGCCAGCGCCACCACCACCGGATCCGGCGCGAAGCCGGTGGGCGTCGTCGAGCCGCAACTGGTCCGGCCCATGCAGAGAAAGCTGTCCCTGTCGTAGGGGCCGAGACCGACCTCGCTGAACTCGAACTGTGAGAGAATGGCATTGGGCTGCCAATAGTAGAACAGGATCGGTTCGCGACGACTGACCGCTTCGGCGATCAGCGTGTCCAGCTCGAAGCGATTGGCCGGTTCCACCACCTCGAACAGTTGCCCAAGGCCGTTCACGCGGAGCAGGTTGCGGTTGATGAGGTTGCAGGCCCAGTCGGGCGGGCAGGAGATGAAGCGTCCCCTGCCGTCACGGCCGAAGCGCGCCGCGTGCTGCCTCAACCCCTCGAGGGTCGTCACCTCCGGCAGCTCGGCGGCGACATAGTCGGGAACGAACCATCCTTCGAAGACCGTTTCCACATAGGCTGCACCCGCCTGCCTGACCTTCTGGGCCTGGATAGCGGAGTTCCAGACGTCGGCGATGCGGGCGATCCACATCTCCGGGGCGACCGCCGGCTGCCCCGTCGCCCCCATCGACGAAGCGGTGGTGGCGAGGTCGCCCTCCTGAACCCGTACTTCGCACTCGTAATGCTCCGCGAGCAGGCGCCCGTGGATCTGCGCGAGGATGGCGGCACTCGGCCACTGCATGCGCGCGATGCTGATCGGCTGGGTGCCGCAGCGCGGCGGTCCCGCAGCCTCGTCGGCCGCCGCCGCTTCTCCGCTGGACGGTCCCATCGCCGGCTCCAGCACTTCAATCGAAGACTGTGCCTGCGCTGCTGGAGCAACCGCCAGCAGCAGCGCGACGTAGATCGGTCGGAGGCGTTCGAGCATCTGGATTTTCCGCTTCGGGGCAGGCGAGTTTAGGACGGCCGCCGCCTGTTAAGCAAGAAACCGCCGCGCCTGGTCGCACGACCGAAAGCGGGTGACTCCTTACGGTATTCTATGCAATATCCTGCGCAGCGGGGCACTTAAGCTGCCCGCTTTACATGTTGTTTCGCCATCAGGCGCCCCTTCAAGAACGGCGCGTGGCGGAGCAACCAATGCAGAGGAACATCATCAATATGAACAAAAGCATCCTTGGCCTTGCAGTTGCCGCGTCCGTTTTCGGCCTCGCCGTGCCTGCGCTCGCACAGGAAGTCAAACTCGGCATCCTCGGCGACATCACCGGCCCGATCGAAAGCCTGGCACCGCCGATCGTCGCCGGCGCGCAGCTGGCCTTCGACCACGTCAATGCCCAGGGCGGCATTCTCGATGGCGGCGAAATCGTCTCCGTGACCGGTGACTCTGCCTGCGATCCGTCCGTCGCCGGCCCCGCAGCCGACAAGCTCGTCAATACCGACCAGGTGACCGCCATCGTCGGCGCCTTCTGCACCGGCGCCACCATCGGCGCCGCGACCACTGCCGGTATCCCCGGCGGCGTCGTCATGGTCTCGCCGTCGGCGTCGGCTCCGGCGGTAACCACGGTCGAGGACAATGACCTGCTGTTCCGCACGACGCCGTCCGACGCCTTCCAGGGCGTGAAGATGGCTGACCTGCTGACCCAGAAGGGCATCGAAGAGGTCGCCGTGACCTACGTCAACAACGACTACGGCAAGGGCCTCGCCGACGTTTTCGTCGAGCAGTTCGAGTCCAATGGCGGCACCGTGACCGCCAATGTCGCGCATGAGGACGGCAAGGCCGACTACCGCGCCGAGCTCGGCCAGCTTTCGGGCGGCGGCTCGGAGAACCTCGTGATCCTCGCCTATGCTTCGGGCTCGGGGCAGACCATCCTGCGCCAGGCCGTCGAAGCCGGCAACTTCACCACCTTCGTCGGCGGTGACGGCATGGTCGGCGACGACCTCCTGACCGGCGTTCCCGTCGATGCCGTGAACGGCAACCTGATCGCCACCCGCGCCGGTGCCTATACCGGCGAGTCGGCTGCGATCTACAGCCAGCTGGCGCAGGAAGCCGGGCAGGATCCCGCAGCGACCTATGCACCGCAGGCCTATGACGCCGCCTTCCTGCTTGCCCTTGCAGTGCAGAAGAATGGCTCGGCTGATCGCGAAGGCCTCGCCGAGGCCCTGCGGGAAGTCGCCACCGCTCCGGGCGAGAAGATCCTGCCCGGCGAGTGGGAGAAGGCCCGCGAGTTGATCGCTGCCGGCACCGACATCGACTACGACGGCGCCGGTGGCCCCGTTGACTTCGACGAAGCCGGTGATGTCGATGGCATCATTGTCGAACTGGCCGTCGAGGACGGCGCCTTCGTCGAGAAGGGCCCGGTCGAGTAAGACCGCCTTTCGACTTTACTCTTGGGCCCGGGAGCAATCCCGGGCCCTTTTCTTTATGCGACTGGCGCCGGTCAGGCGTCCCGGTTCTTCGCCGACTATCGCCTGTTCACGCGAATCTGCCGGTCGGCCGCGCCCACCTCAATGTCGTAGTGCGCGGCCTGGGTCACCTGCAGCACCTTGCTCGGGCGAAAGGCGCAGACATTGGTGCCCCCGCGGTGCCGGACGCTGTCATAGACGATACCGTCCTCCCCCGCCGCACGGAGGGCTTCCCCGTAGGTTTGCCCGGCCAGGTGGCTGTCGACTGCGTAGAGCTCCGGATGCCGTTTCTGTGCGCCGCGAAGGTCGCGGTAGGCTCCCTCCAGCCGCGAGGAATAGCAGCGGAAGGTGCGGCGGATGCTGTCCTGTCGCCGTGCCACCGCCTCGCGTCGCAGGTGATGGGCCACTTCGACGATCGCCGTGGCGACGCTGGCCGACGCATACCAGGCGCCGAGCTGCGGGCCGTTGAAACGGGCGCCGTCTGGGGCGGCGTGCAGGAAGGCGGCCATGACGATGCTGGCGTTGGCGCGCCCATAGACCCACTCGTGCCGCGGCAACCGGTGCAGCCGCTCCACGACGAGACGGTCGTTGGTCCAGCCTGCCAGCTCCATCACCGGCTCCAGATCCTCGGCCTGCGCCACGTCCTCGAACAGCGCAACAGGGGGGAACTGCGACGGGATCAGCCGGTAGCTCGGCCGCGGCGCGGCGGCATAGCCGGCCTTCACGTGAACACCAGATCGCTATCGTCATAGGGGGAGAAACCGGCGTCGGCCGCGTTCGGCGGCATGTAGATGCCGCCGCGCGCCGCATCGAGGAAGCGGCGCACAGAGAGGATGCCATCGAGGGCGCCGCTAGTCACCAGCCGCAGCGGCGGCTGCCCGCCGAACACCGGCGCATCGTGCGGCCCCCGCAGCCAGTCGAGCCGCTCCGCCTCATCGTCGAACAGCACGCCCAGCGCCTGATGGATGCCGAAGACAGCGGAAATGCGGGTCAGCACATCGACGTCGAGGGTGAATTCTCCCTGCTCCCGCGCCAGTTTTGCCCAGTTGTGATAGGTCGATCGCGACGGATAGCCGAGCACCAGCCGCCGCTCCTCTTCGCTGAGACCCCACCGTTCCGCAATGGCAAGGAAGGTCCGAAAGGCGGGGGCGCTGAGGCGGCGCCGATTGTTCGGCGCGAACCGCGACGTGTCCAGCGGTTCGGCGGCTGCCGGAGCGACGGTGCGTCGCGCAAGTCCTTTGGTCATGGCCATGTTCCCTTCGTTCAGGAACATATAGTCCAGATCTGGACAAACCACAAGCCCAACGTCCAAATCTGGACATCAGGCCTCGCGCTTGACCACTTCCGGGATCAGGCCGCGCGGCGCGAACCGCAGCGCCACGGTGATCACCAGCCCCAGCACCAGCACGCGCATCTGGCTGGCTCGCGACTGGATGTCGGGGATCGCACCCCAGCCGATATCACTCGTCCAGCTGCTGATGGCGTTGAACAGCGCCTGGGCTATCGGATCCGAGATCATCCAGGCGAGGTAGATGAGGAGGGCCCCGAAAACCGCCCCCCAGTTGTTGCCGGCGCCGCCGACGATCACCATCACCCAGACCAGGAAGGTGTGATTGATCGGCTGGAACGACCCGGGATCGTAGATCTGGCCGAAAGAGACGAGGATGGCCCCGCCGATCCCCATCATCACCGAGCCGAGGATGAAGATCTCGAGCTGCCGCGAGGTGACGTCCTTGCCCATGGATGCTGCCGCGACGTGGTTGTCGCGGATGGCGCGCATCATCCGGCCCCAGGGTCCGCCATAGGCCCGCTGCACCAGGAAGAACAGCCCCACCAGCACGATGAGGACCACCGCCAGGAAGCCCAGCCGGGCGAGAATGAAGGACTCGGCGATGCTGGTACCCTGTGCCTGCAGATGCTGCGGCAGCGGCGTCGGCCAGGGGATCGGCGATACGGTCAGCGTACCCCGGGTCAGCCAGTCCATGTTCTTGAGCAGGGCGCGGATGATCTCGGAGATGCCGATGGTGGCAATGGCGAGATAGTCGGTGCGAAGCCCGAGGCAGATCCGTCCGACGATATAGGCCACACCGGCCGCGAGCACGCCACCAAAGGCCCAACCCAGCACTGGGTGCAGTCCCAGCCCGCCGATCCAGCCGGCGTTGCCTTCGATATAGGCCACCGCAGGGTCGATCTGACTGCGATAGACGATGTAGGCCACGGCCCAGGCGAGAACCGTCAGGGCAGTCTTCCAGCCACCCCTGATGCCGAGGCGATGGGCACGACTGGCGCCGAACACCAGCAACGCGCCGGCAGCGAAGGCGGCCAGTGCCCGCGCCAGCAGGATCGGCCCGTCCGAATTCCAGAACGCCGCGTTGATCGGAAAGGAGATGAAGGTGACGGCGAAGCCGCCGAGCATCAGGAAGCCCATGATGCCGAAATTGAACAGCCCGCCATAGCCCCACTGGATATTGAGGCCGAGCGCGATCAGGGCAAAGGCGAAGCTCTGCACCAGCAGCAGCGTGATGTTTGCGGCCCCCAGCACCCAACCGACCGCGACGAACAGCAGGAACAGGCCGGCAAACAGCAGGACGGCGCGCTGCATCATGTCGACGCTCCCTTGAAGATGCCGGTGGGGCGCCAGAGCAGCACGATGACGAGGATGACGAAGGCCACAGTAAGCTTGTACTCGGTCGGCACCACCGCAAGGTTGTTCGGCAGGTCGAAGGGCAGCGCGTCGCGCATCGGCCGCAGCAGGATCGACCAGTTGAAGATGGCGAGCGTCTCGGCAAAGCCGATCAGGAAGCCGCCGGCGATCGCGCCGTAGGACTGGCCGAGACCGCCGACGATCGCCGCGGCGAAGATCGGCAGCACGATGTTGAAGGCGAGGTCGGGCTTGAGCGTGACGTCGAGCGCCAGCATGGTGCCGGCCATGCAGGCGAGGCTGCCGGCGATGATCCATGTGACGCGCACCACCAACTTGGTGTTGATGCCTGACACCTGTGCCAGGTCCGCATTGTCCGACATGGCGCGCATCGCCTTGCCGAGGCGGGAGCGCGTGAGGAAGAAATGCAGGGCCACCACCGCCAGCGCCGTGCTCACCACCATCAGCAGTTGCGGCTCGGTGAAATTGATCGTGCGCGTCACGTCCGGCAGCGGCACCTCGATCCGGAACAGCCGCTTGGTTTCCGTCTCGAAGAAGGAATAGCTGGCCGATCCGAAGAACAGCCGGATCAGCCCCTGGATGATGAGGGTGACGCCGATGGAGGCGATGAGCAGGGTCACCGGCCGCGCCCCGCGCGCCCGCAGCGGCGCATAAAAGCCCTTGTCGATGCCGAGTGCCAGCACCGCCGCGACGACCATAGCCACCGGCAGCACCACGAAACCGGTCGCCACTGGCGCCGTGATGCCGGCTGCGGCCACCGCTCCCGCCAGCAGGAAGGAGATGAAGCCGCCCATCGTCATCATGTCGCCATGGGCGAAATGTGCGAACCGCAGGATGCCGAAGATCAGCGTGATACCGATCGCGCCCAAGGCATAGATCGAGCCCAGCACGAGGCCGGAGATGACCACGGTGTTGAAGAAGAAGATCAGCTCGTTCACGCTGCCGACTCGCCCCCGAGAAAACTACGCGCAACCTCCGGATCGGCAAGCAGCTCCGCGCCGGTGCCGGTAAACCGGTTCTGGCCGCTGGCGAGGACGAACCCCTTGCTCGCCAGCGCCAGCGCCTGCCGCGCGTTCTGCTCGACCATGAGAATCGCGACCCCCGCCTTGTTCACCTTGACGATCTGCTCGAAGATCTCGAGCACATAGCGCGGGCTGAGCCCCGCCGACGGCTCGTCGAGCATCAGCAGCCGCGGCTGGCTCATCAGCGCCCGCCCCATCGCCACCATTTGCCGCTGCCCGCCCGACAACTCCCCCGCCGGTTGCCGCCGCTTCTCGCGCAGCACCGGAAACATGTCGTAGACCCAGTTCATGGTCTCCGCGAAGTCGTCCTTGCGGGTGAAGGCCCCCATCTCGAGGTTCTCCTCCACCGTCAGCGAGGTGAAGACATTCTTTTCCTGCGGCACATAGCTGAGGCCCATCGGCACCAGCCGGTCCGGCAGCGAATTGGTGATCTCCTCGCCGCCGAAGGTGATGGTGCCCGCACTCACCTTCAGCAGCCCGAACACGGCCTTGAGGGTCGTCGACTTGCCGGCACCGTTGGGGCCGACAATCACGCCGATGTCGGACTGCTCGATGGCGATGTCGACGCCGTTGAGGATCGGGGCGCCGCCATAGCCGGCGACCACGTTCTCGATACTGATGAGGCTCACTGCGCCGCCTCCACCGGGCTGCCGAAATAGGCCTCGATGATCTCGGGATTCGCGCGGATCTCCGCCATCGGCCCCTGCGCGATGACCTGCCCCTGCGCCATCACGATCACCGGGTCGCAGAGCCGTCCGATGAGGTCCATGTCGTGCTCGATGACGAAGAAGGTGTAGCCAAGCTCCTGGTTCATGCGCTCGATATTCGCGGCGAGGTCCTGCAACAGCGTGCGGTTCACGCCCGCCGCCACCTCGTCCAGCAGCACCACCTTGGCGTCCACCATCATGGTGCGCCCGAGTTCCAGCAGCTTCTTCTGCCCGCCCGAGAGGTTGCCGGCGAGAACATTCTTGACGTGCCCGAGCTTGAGGAAGTCGATGACATCCTGCGCCTTCTGCCGGACCGCCACGTCCCGCGACCGCACCACCCCCGGCGTCAGCCAGCTGGCGAGCAGGCTCTCCCCCGGCTGCGCGTCCGCCACCACCATCAGGTTCTCGAGCGCCGTCATGTTCGAGAATTCGTGGGCGATCTGGAAGGTGCGCAGCATGCCGCGGTGGAACAGCTGGTGCGGTTTCAGCCCAGTCACGTCGGCACCATCGAAGATGATGCGGCCACTATCGGGGACTATATTGCCGGCCACCAGGTTGAAGAGGGTGGACTTACCGGCGCCATTGGGACCGATCAGGCCGGTGATCGAACCGCGCTCGACCCTGAGCGAGCAATTGTCCACCGCCGTTAGACCGCCGAAATGTTTCGAGACGTTCTGTACGTCGATCACTGCGTCGAAGGACACCCGTAGTTCCCGATGAAAAGCGTTGCCCGCGGCGGCTGCCGATTTTGGCGGCATCTGCTCACAAGCTGCGCAACCGGTCAACCTTGACCGGATGGTCAAATAGCCGCGAGAACGGCGTCGGCCGTGCGCCGGTTCGGGGCGAACAGGATGTCGTAGAGCGTCGCCAGCCGCTGCAGCGACTTGATGTCGACGTCGTGGGGCATCGCAGTGAGCGGATCCTGGAAGAAGATCAGCACGTCGAGCCGTCCTTCGGCTATCATCGCCCCAAGTTGCGCATCGCCGCCCAGTGGCCCGCTCTTGAGCAGGGTCACGGGCAGGTCGGTACCAGCCACGATGCGACCGCCGGTGGTCCCGGTGCCGTAGAGCTCGTGCCGTTCCAGCACGCCACTGTTGGCGCGTGCCCACGCCACCAGATCGTCCTTCCGATCATCATGGGCAACGAGTCCGATGCGGGCCATCGCGATACTCCCAGTTCACAAGGCTTCAACACTGCTCAGGCGCGCAGCGCAATGGCCTCGGCAAGAAGGATGGCCAGCTCGTCGCGCGGAATCTCGTCACCGGGCCTGAAGGGGATGAACCGCACCTGCTTGCCCTCCCCCTGCAGCAACGGGCTCTCGAGTTGCCGCCCGTGCTCGAACACCAGCGACACATGGTCCGGCATCGGGAACACGCCGCAGACGAAACCGGCCGCGGGATGGCGGAAGTTGACCGAGCCCCAGCCGAGCCGCACCCGCGGCGCGAGGTCCGGCCGGAGGTCGCGGATGGCGGCGATCACACCCGCCGCCACCTCGCCGATCTCCGGCTTGAAGCTCGCCACCAGCCCCGCAATTTCGGCATCAGTCGATGTCGTCACTTCCGGCTCCGTCCGCTCCGGCTGCGGGCTCAGCTTGGCGGCAGTCTATCTCATCGCTGGTTGTCACCGAAGCGCTCCGGACGCTGTGGTGGGCCCGTCCCTTTGATGCCACGCCAGACTGACAGCCGCTGTCAGGGGAGTGGCGGCAGGTCGTGACGCGTTAGAATTCCGACCAGTCTTCCTTGATAGCGGCGCTGCCCTGGCTGAGATAGGACTTCGCGGCGGTTTTCACGCGGTCCTGCAGCGCCTTGATGCCCGCGGTCTTGACCGGCACCTTGCCCGCCGGCTGCACGGCGGCGCCGCGGCCCGGGCCACCAAGCGTGAAGATGCCGATCACCTGGTCGAGCTCTACGGCCTGCGCCTCGGTCTGCTCGATGGCGGCATTGGTCTCCTCCACCAGGGCCGCATTGTGCTGGGTCATCTCGTCCATGGTGCGGACGGCGGCGTTCACCTCCTCGATGGCGGCCGCCTGCTCGCGGCTGTCGCGCGCGATCCCCTCCATGAGCTCGTTGCTGGCCCGCGCCGCTGTCAGCATCGCTTCGAGCTTGGCCGCCGCATCCGCCACCAGCTTCGAGCCGCCTGCCACTTCGGTGGCAGACTGTTCGATCAGTTGCTTGACTTCGGCCGAGGCACCCGCTGCGCTCTGCGCCAGCCGTCGGACCTCCACCGCGACCACGGCAAAGCCCTTGCCGGCATCCCCCGCCCGCGCCGCCTCCACGCTTGCGTTGAGCGCCAGCAGGTTGGTCTGGAAGGCAATGTCGTCGATCATGCCGATGATGTTGGAGATCTTGGCGGAAGACGAGGTGATCCGCTCCATTGCGAGATTCGCCTCGGCCATCACCGCGCCACCCTCCTCGGCGGTCCGCGTCACCGTGGCGGCGACGCCGCTCGCTTCCGAGGCCCGGCCGGCGTTCTGCAGCACCGTTCCTGCCAGCTGCTCCATCGTCGCCGACGTCTCCTCGATGGTTGCCGCCTGCCGCGTCGTGCGCTCGGAGAGGTCGTTGGCGCCGGAGAGGATTTCGCCGGTGGCCGTCTTCAGAGACCGCGATGTCTCCTTGAGCTGCCCGACAATCTCGGTGAGCTTGTCGGCCACCGCGTTGGTGTCGGTCTTCAACTGGTCGAATGCGCCCTGGAACTCGCCTTCGACCCGCCGGGTGAGATCGGTCCGCGCCAGCGCCCCCAGCACTGTTCCGGTCTCGTTCAGCCCGCGATCCACGGTCGCCACCAGATTGTTGACGCTGGTGGCGAGTGCGTTGAGTTCGGCATCGGGGAACTGGGTTTCCACCCGCTTGCCGAACTCGCCCGCCACGGCGGCATCGACCACTTCACCGAAGGCGCTCTGCAGTTCGGCCATCATCTCGGCGCGCGCCGCCTGGTCGCGGATGATCCGCGCTGCCTCGGCCTCCGTCATCTCCGCAACCTTGAGCCCATTCTCGCGGAAGACTTCGACCGCCCGTGCCATCTCGCCGACCTCGTCCTTGCGATCAAGGCCTTCGAGAACGATGTCGAAGTCGTTGTTCGCGAGCGCCACCATATTGGCGTTGAGGGCGGTGATCGGCTTGCTGATCGAGCGGGCAATCAGTGCCCCGAGCAGCAGCAGGCCGCCCATGACGGCAATGGTGATCGCGGCACTGGTGATGGCGGCATGCAGGAAGATGTCCTGCACCGTCGTCATCAGGACGCCGGTGGCGATCACCCAGCCCCAGGGTTCGAACGCCTGGGCGTAGGTCACCTTGTCCTTGAACGCGCCGTCCTTGTCCTTGAAGGCGTAGTCGACGAAGTAGGAGCCATTCTGCCGCGCGCCGTCGATCATCTCCTCGAGGTAAAGCTTGCCGTTGCCGTCGGTCACCGCCTTGCGGTCGGTGCCCACCTTCTCCGGCTGATAGGCGTGCATGATGTTGACGTAGTCGAAGTTGTCGACGAACAGATACTCGCCGTCCTGGTAGCGCATGTGCCGCAGCGTATCGAGAGCCGCGGTCTGCGCCGTCGCCTCGTCGAGCGTACCCGCCTGCGCCAGCTCGTGGAAGTTCTCCACCACCCCTACCGCAGCCTGCACCACGCTCTGGATCTCGGTGCGCTTGAAGCTGTCGAGATTCTGCCGGAGCGAGAAGAGCTGGTAGCCGACAATGCCGGCGAAGCCGAGGGCAAAGACGAAGAGCAGGGCGTAGAGGCGGCGGGCGATGCTGCCGGTGAACAGGGTAATCACTTCGGGTCTCTCCAGGGAGCGCAGTTGGCGCTCGTCGACGACCGGCCCGCCAGATCGTGGGCCCGCATTCGCTGTACTCTGCGCCGGGATGAGTACCCTGCTCCCCGGCGCTTAAAACTCAGTGAAACATCGCCTTGTTTCGATCCTCTGCGACACTCCGCCGCTGCCATAAGGCGAGGGGCGCCATCGGCGCCCCCTGTCGCGCTCGAGACGGTGGAGCACTCAGAACTCGCTCCAGTCCTCCTGCTTCACGGCGGCGTTGCCGCGCGTGAGGTAGGCGCTCGCGGCAGACTTTACCCGCTCCTGCAGGCCTTTGATGCCCGGTGGCCGCGGCGGGACGGCAGCGGCTGCTGGGGCATCGGCGAGGGTGAAGATGTCGACGATGCGGTCGAGTTCGGTGGCCTGCGCCTCGGTCTGCTCGATGGCCGCGTTGGTCTCCTCGACCAGCGCCGCATTGTGCTGCGTCATCTCGTCGAGCTGGCGCACCGCCGCGTTCACCTCCTCGATCGCTGAAGCCTGCTCCTGGCTGTCGCGGGCGATGCCGTCCATCAGCTCGTTGGAGGCCCGCGCCGCCGCCAGCATCGCCTCGAGCTTCGTCGCCGCCTCGGCGACCAGTTTCGAGCCGCCCCTCACCTCGGTGCCGCTCTGCTCGATCAGCGCCTTGACCTCGGAACTGGCCTCGGCAGCCGACTGCGCCAGCCGCCGCACTTCGACGGCAACCACCGCAAAGCCCTTGCCCGCCTCGCCGGCCCTTGCCGCTTCCACGGACGCGTTGAGCGCCAGCAGATTGGTCTGGAAGGCGATGTCGTCGATCAGCCCGATGATG
>DASYHK010000006.1:0-1623 GCA_035998685.1 Devosiaceae bacterium
ACAGGGCGCCGAGCACCCGCACCGGCAGGAGGAAGGCTGGTCGCGATGAGATCCACCGCCCATCCGGCGCGATGCCGCCGCCCGGCACGATCATGTGGATATGGGGGTGATGCATCATGGCCGAGCCCCAGGTGTGCAGCACGGCGGTGATGCCGATGCGGGCGCCGAGGTGTTTTGGATCGGCGGCGATCGTCAGCATGGTCTGCGATGCCACTTTGAACAGCAGGTCATAGACCTGCGCCTTGTTGTGGAAGGCAACATCGGCGATCTGGGCGGGCAGCGTAAACACGACGTGGAAGTAATCAAGGGGCAAGAGATCGGCCTCGCGGGCTTCGAGCCAGGCGCGTGCAGCGGCGCCCTGGCATCGCGGGCAATGCCGGTTGCGGCAGCTGTTGTAGGCGATGCGCTGATGCCCGCAGTCTGTGCAGGCTTCGACGTGACCGCCAAGCGCAGCGGTGCGACAGCTCTCGATCGCCGACATGACCTTGAGTTGGCTGAGGCTCAGATGCCCGGCATGGGCGGTCCGATAGGCAGGACCAGCAGCGCGGAAGACATCGGCGACCTCGATGGTGGCGCGCACCGCTCAGGCGTCGGGCGGCGCCTCCGTCGGAACGAAGATGCCCAGACGGTCGAGCGGACTGGTGATGGCACGCACCGTGCGCGTTGCCACCTTGGTATAGAGGGCAGTGTTCTCGAGCTTGGCGTGGCCGAGCAGCGCCTGGATGACACGGATATCGACACCGTCCTCGAGCAGATGGGTGGCGAAGCTGTGACGCAGCGTATGCGGCCCAACGCGCCTGGCGATCTCGGCGGCTTGGGCCGCCTCGACCACGACACGATAGAGCTGCCTGGTGCTGATCGGCTTGAGGGCATGTTGGCCCGGGAACAGCCAGCCGTCGCGATGCAGCACGCCCTGGCGATGGCCATCCTGCCACCACTGGCGCAGCAGGGTGAGCAGGTCGGGCGACAACATGGCATTGCGATGTTGCCCGCCTTTGCCGCGTTCGACCCGGATCAGCATGCGTTCGCTGTCGATATCGCGCACCTTGAGCATCGCGACCTCGCCCACGCGCAATCCGGCGCCATAGGCGATCGACAGCGCCGCCTGGTGCTTGAGGCTGGTGGTCGCGTTGAGCAGGCGCGCTACCTCGTCGCGGCTCAACACCACCGGCAGGTTGCGGGGCCGGCTCACCCGCACCAGCTTGCGCGCCAGGTCGGGTCGGTCGAGCGTGTTGGTGAAGAAGAACCGCAGCGCCGAGACCATGCTGTTCATGGTCGGCACGGGAACATCGGCCTCGCTCTGGGCGAGTTGGAACCGGCGCACGTCCTCGGTGGTCGTCGTGTCCAGCGACCGCCGCAGAAACGAGGCGAAGCGCTCCACATCGCGGAGGTAGTTGCGCTGGGTCGCCATCGAGAAGTGGCGCATGTTCATATCGTCGATCAGCCGCTGGCGCAGCGGGCTGACAGGGGTCCTGGGGAGGATCGTGGTCATTGCTTGGCTCCTGCATGAAAGGCGCCAAAAGGGAACGCCCCAACCCGGCGATCCTCAACCAAGCCGTGACGACCGGTGCCTTGCCGTCACCTCACCGCGCGCACCCTCCCGCGCAGCGGGTTCGTTCATCG
>DASYHK010000022.1:0-3827 GCA_035998685.1 Devosiaceae bacterium
GTCATGATATAGGACACAGATGGCACATCGACGTGACACGCCAATGGCCGGTCCACCGGACACGCCATTGGCCGGTGAGGGGGAGCCAATGGACGTAGCGACGGAAGCCGATCGGCAGCGGCGGCTTCGTGACTTGGCAACGGAGGACGAGGCCGCAGAACGAGCCGCAATAGTCCGACGCCGGCAGAACAGAGACTTCGTACAGGTCTACCCGAAGGGATTTCATCGGCTACGGTCACTGATGAAAGAATATCCCCTAGCTGCTCAGATATATGCCTTTTTGGCTGAGCATATTGACCCCGGTACAGGTGCCGTTGTTGTGAGTCAGGAGCTTCTCGCAGAGGAACTTGGCGTTCATAGACGAACAATTATTCGCGCAACTCATTGGCTTGATGAAAATAATATTGTTGTTAGAATCAAGCTTGGAGGGTCGGCTATCTACGCTTATTGCCTAGACCCCGAAGAGGTGTGGAAGTCATTTGAAGACACAAAAGATTACGCGGCGTTTCGCACAAAAACACTTGCCAGAATGAAGGATAATGGCGATGTAAAACGCCGTTTGAAAATTATGGTTACTGGACAGCAAGATCTTTTTACTGAGGAACCCGAAGAGTAACTTTGGGCGCACCCCGACCATCGCGCCAACGACGGCCGGGGCACTTCCCGCAACCCCCTCCACAGCAGGGAGCACGAGCATGACTGACGTACCCACGGGCCAGGACTCTGTCCAGGCCGAAGCCCTCTCCCCCTCCCCCTCCCCCTCGAACGTCGACCTGGAGAGCTGGGAGCACGACCGGGACCGCCGCGCGCTGGCCCAGATCCACAACGAGCTGGTGACGTTCGCAACGATGCGAAGCGGCCTGACGCCACGCCAGTACTTCGACCTCGGCCACGTCCTCGGCGGGTTCTTCGAGACCTACGAGAACGGCCTGTTCGAACTGGCCCACGAGACGCTGGAGAGCGTCGCGGCCGCCTTCGACGCAGCCGGGATTTACTACGGCCGCGCCGTCCCGCTGATCGAGCTGGCCGCGAAGATCACCGAGTACCGGTGCGAAACGGCCTGATACCCCTACAAGCCCGTAGGAAGGCCGCTGATGGGCTTGCAAGGATGAGGGTAGGGAAAGAGCCCTCGAAGCCCAAACCCCACTCAGCGGCCTTCTGACGGCCGGGAAAGACACGCTCGCCGCTTGGCATCCCCTGCGGCAATGGGATTGCCGCAGGGGATGGCGGAATGCTGCGTGGGGGGAGGCGTCAAGGGTCCGGCGCTGGCCGCGCCCCGTGCTCGCCATGCTCCCCATGCTCGCCCTGCGGGCTGCGCGTGGGTCCGCGTGGCTCCGCGCGGCCCTTGACGACTGCCCGGCCGGAGCCCGGAAGACGCTCCCGATGGTCGCTCCCGGGGTACCAGGTCAAAGCGCCTGGTCAGCGACGATCACCGCGCACACGGCCAGGAACGAGGGCTCCTCGAGGACGGCTTCACGATCCGCCTCGGGCATGGCCCGGAGCCGCTCGGCCATCGCCGGGTCATGCTTCGCCACCTCCCGGCACAGGACGGCCCAGCTCTCGAAGTTCAGGTTCTCCCCGCCGTTCTCGCCGGCGACGCTCGCCAGGACACGACCGGTCATGGCGTCGAAGCTCTCACCCACCCGAACCCGCATTGCTGCCCTCCCGCTCGGAACGCCGGCGCCGGAGCTCGTCGGCAAGGTCGAGGAGCTCGTCGGCGTCGTCGGCATGCACCCACACCCGCAACTGGACCATGCCGGCCGCCCGTTGCCGATCACGCCACCGGGCCTGTCGGTCCCGATCCCTGATCCGCGTCACCACGTCCGACATCACGCCGGCCGACACCGGCCGAGGCGACGGCGACGACGCATGCCGGTGCTCCTCGGCCTCCATCTCGGCATGCGCCGCGGCCTCCTCCTCGGCCTCGTCCAGGAGGAAATCTTCGAGGTCCGCCTGCCTCTCCAGCTCCCGACGCTTCGCCATGCGCAATTCCCCCGGTCCCGCTAAGGGCGCGTATATACGTCGCTGTGCGACGTGCGTGACGCACTACGCTTCATCATGCCCTCAGATCGGCCCGAACGCGAGGCCGAAAACGGCTCTCCGGCACCGCTGGACGGCCCGATACGCCAGTGTAGTGCGTCACGATACGTTGGCGTGGTTCGCCGCTCTACGTCGCACGTGGTGCGTCACGCGTGCCGTCCGATCGGACGCATCGCCGGCCGGGCTGTTGATGGCAGGGTAGGCGTGCTACGGTGGCGTCATGGCGAAGCCCGCGACCCTGTTCGACATCGAGGACCGCGACGCGAAGATGCGCGCGATCGACGAGGCGCGCGCCGAGTTCGAGGCCGGCCGGGGCGTGCCGCACGACCAGGTCCGCGCCTGGCTCCAGGACCTCGCCGCCGGGAGGCGGACACCGCCACCGTGCGAGTAGCCTGGTCGCCGGCCGCCCTCGCCGACGTCGGCCGGATCTACGATTACGTCGCCCGCTTCAACCCGCCAGCCGCCCGGCGCTTAGCGCAACGTCTGCACGAGGTCGCGGACGAGCTGGAGCACTTCCCCCATCGCGGCCGGCCGGCCGAGCAGGGCTGGCGCGAGCTGACCGTGGCCCGCCCCTACGTGCTGGTCTACGAGATCCGGACCGAGGAGGTCCGCATCCTGCGCGTCTGGCACGGGGCCCAGGACCGCACGTAGCTCGAGGCGATGCTCGAGTTGTTGCTTTTGCGGGTTCGGTCCCCACCTCTCGCGGAGCGCATGGCAAACGTTTGCCATGCGCTCCATATCGTGATCACATCACGAGCGGGATGTGCTCGATGATGAACCAGAACTTCCAGTTCCAGAGCTGGAACACGGCTTCGAAGAGAGCTTTGTTGATCGCGTAGTCAAACATAGATCGATTCCTTTGGTTCTGTTCCGCATGCTTCTCTTTTGCATGGACAGGCAAGCGGAACGGGTGGGGGCCGGGACACTTGTCCCGGCCTTCTATTTAGGGCGACGCCCACGAACGAAGATAAGGTCAAAATAAGCAAGCAACAATCCGCGCTGAAACAGCGATAGACGCGGTGGTGCTGTTCCGGGTCCATCGGCTTTCGAGTACGATCGGCCGAGGGGCGAGGCGGATCACTCGCCCCGGCCGGCGTAACCCGGCTCCGGACTGCCCTCCTCTCGGGACGTCCACCCTCGGGGGAGCTGGTCCAAGCGGCTCCCCCGACCCCCCAGCAGCGACCATCGGGAGCGGCCCGCTCGCCCGGCCGGTCCAGTCGGCAAGGGCGCTCGCAGGGACCCGGCCGCACGGAGGCCGCCCAGCGGCCGTAGGAGGCTGGGTGGAGCGTCCCTTGCCGTGTCACCCCCGATACCCTTCCGGCGCTTCCTGGGCCGCCCCAGCGGCCCAGGAAGCTGCCTTCCCGGCGAGGGACGGGGGTGCAGGGGGGCACCCCCTGCCCGGGCGCTGATTCGCGCCCGGAAGTGCCGCGACCAGCGGCACGCCGCTTCCCTACTCACGAACAACTTGCGGCCGCAGGCCGCGCCGCTTTCCCAGGTCGGCGGCCATGCCGCCGACTAAGATAAGAGGGAAAAGGGTGAGTATCGTTGTATATCAATAGGTTACGAGGGGGGTATTGTGACATCCCAATGGCACATGCATGTGACACGCTAATGGCACAATGGTCGCCAAAAGATTTGACATTCATGTCATGATATAGGACACAGATGGCACATCGACGTGACACGCCAATGGCCGGTCCACCGGACACGCCATTGGCCGGTGAGGGGGAGCCAATGGACGTAGCGACGGAAGCCGATCGGCAGCGGCGGCTTCGTGACTTGGCAAC
>DASYHK010000015.1:0-19075 GCA_035998685.1 Devosiaceae bacterium
TGTGCCCCAGCCGAACCCTTCGTCGCAACCCGCCAGACCCGCGATCCGCACCCCAACCCCGGCCAACAGGACCGGCGCCGATCCCGCGCGCCCGCACAACCATGCCGCGAGCCACGCGTCACGCGCAGCAAGCCCAGCACCTGTTGAGTTTCGCTGAGAACTGACCCGGCGTTTTCATCGAGAACTGACCCGTGCAGGGATATGTCCCGCGGGCTTTGGTCGCGGGTCAAGCGGGTGTTTTAGCCCTCCTGTTTTTGGGTTCGGCCGAGCTGCTCCTGAACCGGAAGCTGTCGTTGCCGGTTTCCAGAATGTGGCAGTGATGCGTGAGCCGATCGAGCAGGGCCGTCGTCATCTTGGCGTCGCCGAACACGCCACCCCACTCGCTGAAACTCAGGTTGGTGGTGATCACAACGCTGGTGCGCTCGTACAGCTTGCTGAGCAGGTGGAACAGCAGCGCACCACCCGAGGAGCTGAACGGCAGGTAGCCGAGCTCGTCGAGGATGATGAGGTCGAGACGGAGCAGGCGGTCGGCGAGTTGCCCGGCCTTGTTCGCCGTCTTTTCCTGTTCCAGCGCATTCACCAGGTCGACCGTGGAGTAGAACCGCACCTTCTTGCGGCCGTGCTCGATGGCCTGGATGCCAAGCGCCGAGGCGAGATGCGTCTTGCCGGTGCCGGGTCCACCGATGAGCACGACGTTGTCCGCCCGCTCGGTGAACTCGCCCCGGTGCAGCTGGCGAACCGCGGCCTCATTGACCTCGCTGGCCACGAAATCGAAGCTCGCCAGATCCTTGTAGGCGGGGAACCGGGCCGCCTTGGTGTGGTAGGCGATCGAGCGCACCTCGCGCTCGGCCATCTCGGCCTTGAGCAGCTGGGAGAGGATAGGGACGGCAGCTTTGAACGCCGGTGCGCCCTGCTCCATCAACTCGGCGACCGCCTGGGCCATGCCGTACATCTTGAGCCCGCGCAGCATGACCACGAGGGCGGCGCTGGCGGGATCATGACGCATGGCGCACCTCGCGGTCCCGCAGCGCGTCGTAGCGCCCTGTATCGGCTCTCGGCTCCTGGTTCAGGACGAGGGCCTGGGGTGCGTCGATCACCGCGGCAGTACTCGTGCCATCGGTCAGGCGGTGCAGGACGTTAAGGACGTGGGTCTTGGTGGCGACACCGTCCTCGAGGGCGAGTTCCACGGCGCAAAGCACGGCCTCCTCGTCGTGCTGCAGCACGAGGGCGAGGATGTCCACCATCTCGCGGTCGCCCCCGGGCCGCCGGAGGAACTGGGCCTGAAGCTTGCGGAACGCCTCGGGCATCTCGGCGAATGGCGCGCCGTTGCGGAGCGCCCCCGGCTTGCGCTGGATCACCGCCAAGTAGTGCCGCCAGTCGTAGATGGTCCGGCCGGGAACGTCATGAGAGCGCTCGACGATCCGGGCGTGCTCGCACAGGATCTGTCCCTCGGCCGCCACGACGAGACGGTCAGGGTAGACGCGCAGGCTGACCGGCCGATTGGCGAAGGATGCCGGGACGCTGTAGCGGTTACTCTCGAAGTGCACGAGGCAGGTCGGCGAGACCCGCTTGGCGTGCTCGACGAAGCCATCGAATGCCCGTCCTACCGGCATCAGGCTCATCCGCTCCAGGGCATGCACTTCGGCGACGCTGCCCGGCAGAATCCCGTGCTGGAGTTCGCTCCAACGTTCGATGCAACGGGCCTCCAGCCACGTATTGAGGGAGGGCAGATCCTCGAACGACGGCATGCCCTGCCAGATCTGCCGCCGGGCGTCCTGGACGTTTTTCTCGACCTGACCCTTCTCCCAACCCGAGGCCGGACTACAGAACGTCGCCTCGAACAGGTAGTGGCTGGCCATGGCCTGGAACCGCACGTTGACCTGCCGGATCTTGCCCGTGCCGACGCGATCCACAGCGGTTTTCATGTTGTCGAAGATGCCGCGGCGCGGAACCCCGCCCAGCACGCGGAACGCCTCGGCCAGGGCGTCGAACAGCATCTCGTGGGTCTGTAGCTTGTAGGCCCGAATGACAAAGGCCCGGCTGTGCGCCAGCTTGGTGTGCGCGGCCTGGAGCTTGAGGCGCTTGCCGCCCACGGTTGCCCAGTCCTCGCTCCAGTCAAACTGGAACGCCTCACCGGGCTGGAAAGCTAGGGGCACGAATACTCCGCGCCCGGTGGTCCGCTGCGCCCTCTCCCGTTCCGCCCGCCAGCGCCGGACGAAGGCAGCGACCCGGGCATAGGAACCACCATAACCCAGGGCCGCCAGCTCCGCGTGGATCCGACGCACCGTCCGGCGCCCCTTGCGGCCCTTGCCCGCCTCCACCCGCAGCCACTCCGACAGCTTGTCGGCGAACGGGTCCAGGCGGCTCGGGCGCTCGGGAACCTTGAACCTCACCTCCACGGCGTCCGACCGCAGGTACTTGCGGATCGTGTTCCGCGACAGGCCCGTCCGCCGCTCGATCTCACGGATCGGTATGCGATCCCGGTGATGCCACCGGCGGATCACGCTCAACAACTCCATGTCGATCACTCCGATTACCCCGACCATCCGGTCGAGGAGGTGAACAGACACGGGTCATTTCTCAGCGAAAACTCCGACCCCTCCCGGGTCACCTCTCAGTGCAAATCAACAGCCTATGGCTCCGCGCCCCGGCCTCTCTCCCCGCCGATCATACCAACCGTCCGGTCAAGTCGAAACTTCTACAAACAACGCAAGATGACGATCGGTCGGACCGACGGGCGGGAGCACGCCGCGTGATTCAACGGCTCTCCGAAGCCGCCAGCTTGTTTGGCGCCCGCTCGCGGACCTCATCTGGGCCAGCGGCCATCGGCCGCGCCGATAGGCCGGACACATGACCGCATCCAGACCCCGTCATCCGCGTCCAAGCCCTTGTCTCGACGGGGCCGTTCTCCAATCGCGCACTCCTTGTCAATCAACTTGACGCTTCGGGTGTTGCCAGACCGGGGTCACGGTTCTCTTCGCGGTCGAATGACTTCGCCGCAGCATCTGGTTCGAAGCACAGGCGCTGCAATGTCCACAACGAGCTCACATGCTTGACACGTGGCTCAAGGCCCTCTTTCGCAGCCAACCTGCACCTTCGCCCCGGGGGGCAACCCTCACTGCAGCGCGGCGATCAGGGTGAGAACGCGCGGCGATCAGGATGAGAAACGCCTGCACGGCGCCGGCGGGAGGGCGTAGCCCGACCGGCGGGGCCATGCAGGCGGGCGCCCATCCTGGCTGGGGTGGATGGCTGGCGGTCGCGGCCGGCCGGCGTCGGAATGGATCCCTTCGCTGCGGGGGGTCTTCCGGTGCCCGGTCGCCATGTCACCGAACGCCAGATGAGGCTGTACATGACGTTTCGCCGGACCGAACCCGTTCCGATCGCCGCTGCCAAAGCGGGGTTCAGCACCGCCACCGCCTACCGGCTCGAGGGAGACCCCCGCCCGCCGTCGGACCGCGCCGTGCCGCGAGGACGGCGTCGGCCGGACCCGCTGGCCACGTTTTGGGAGAGCGAGGTGGTGCCACTGCTGGAGGCCGCCCCAGGGCTGCGCCCGATCGCTGTCTTCGAGGAGATGCGCCGCCGTCATCCAGACCTCGACGCCGGCAGCCGCCGCACGCTGGAGCGACGGATCCGGGCTTGGCGGGCGCTGCACGGGCCAGAGAGAGAGGTGATCTTCCGCCAGATCCATCAGCCCGGGCGCCTCGGCCTGTCGGACTTCACCGACATGCGCGAGCTCGCCGTCACCGTCGTCGGCCAGCCCCTCGAGCACCGGCTCTACCACTTCCGTCTGCCCTACTCGGGCTTCGAGCACGCCCATGTCGTCCTTGGTGGCGAGAGCTATGTCGCTCTCGCCGAGGGGCTGCAGAACGCGCTCTGGGCGCTGGGCGGCGCACCGCTCGAGCATCGCAGCGACAGTCTCTCCGCCGCCTTTCGTAACCTCGGCCGCGACGCGCAGGAGGACCTGACGCGCCGCTACGACGCGCTCTGCGCCCACTACGGCATGCAGCCCAGCCGCAACAACCCGGGCGTTGCCCACGAGAACGGCGCCATCGAGAGCGCGCATGGCCACCTCAAGGCTGCGATCGCCGACGCGCTGCTGCTGCGCGGCTCACGCGACTTCCCCGACCTCGCCGTTTGGCGGGGCTTCGTCGACGAAGTGGTTGGCCGGCACAATGCCCGCCTCGCTCCCCGCATCGCCCTCGAGCGTGAGGCCCTGCAGGACCTCCCCATCCGGCGCACCGCTGACCACGAGGAGGCGGTCGTCGCCGTCACCTCCTCAAGCGGCTTCACGCTGCGCAAGGTGTTCTACAGCGTGCCCTCCCGCCTCATCGGCCATCGCCTGCGCGTCAGGCTGTTCGACGACCGGCTCGAGGTCTTCCTCGGGAGCACCCACCAGTTCACGACCGCCCGCGGCCGATCACACCCGGACGGCCGGCATGGCCACGTTGTCGACTACCGCCACGTCATCCGCGCCCTGCGCCGCAAGCCGATGGCGCTGCTGGGCCTGGTCTACCGCGACAGCCTCTTTCCCCGGCCGGCCTTTGCCCGTGCCTTTGAGGCTATGCGGGCCGCACTCCCCGACCGTATGGCCTGCCGCCTCGCCGTGGAACTGCTGGCACTCGCCCATGAGCGCGCCTGCGAGGCGGAACTCGCTGGCCTGATCGAGGCCGACCTCGAGGCCGGTAGGCTGCCCGACATGGCAGCGCTCCGCGCCCACTTCGCACCCGACGCCGCGGCGCTGCCCTTGGTCACCGTCCGCCATCCCCCTCTCAGCGCCTACGAGGGTCTCGCCGCCGGCGCCCCGGGAGATGCCGCATGACCACCATCGACAACGGCCGCCTCTCGCTCGCCCTCAACGACCTCCGCCTGCCCGCTATCAAGCTCGTCTGGCCCGAGCTTGCCGCCCGCGCCGACAAGGAGGGCTGGCCCGCTGCGCGCTTCCTCGCCGCACTCGCCGAACACGAACTCGCCGAGCGCGCCAACCGCCGCATCGCACGCCACCTCGAGGAGGCCCGGCTGCCACCAGGCAAGACCCTGGACAGCTTCGACTTCGACGCCGTGCCGATGGTCAGCAAAGCCCAGGTCGCGGCGCTCGCCGCCGGCGACAGCTGGCTCGAGAAGGGTGCCAACCTCCTGGCCTTCGGCCCGCCCGGCGTTGACAAGTCGCATCTCGCCGCCGCTCTCGGCTACGCCCTGATCGAGAACGGCTGGCGCGTGCTGTTCACGCGCACCACCGATCTCGTCCAGAAACTTCAGGCCGCACGGCGCGATCTGCAGCTCGAGGCCGCCATCGCCAAGCTCGACAAATACCACCTGCTGATCCTCGACGACATCGCCTACGTCACCAAGGACCAAGCCGAAACCAGCGTCATCTTCGAGCTCATCGCCACCCGCTACGAGCGTCGCTCGATGTTCATTACCTCCAACCAGCCATTTGGTGAGTGGCATCGAGTATTCCCCGACCAGGTCATGGCGCTGGCCGCAGTGGACCGCCTCGTCCACCACGCGACGATCTTCGAGAT
Source organism: Devosiaceae bacterium (assembly GCA_035998685.1). Classification (GTDB taxonomy): domain Bacteria; phylum Pseudomonadota; class Alphaproteobacteria; order Rhizobiales; family Devosiaceae; genus Devosia_A. The sequence goes on from DASYHK010000015.1 coordinate 5,523, forward strand.
GAACGTCGAGAGCTACCGCCGCCGTACCGCGTATTGCCTCACCTGAGAATGCTCCCGGGTTAAATGCCCGTTGCCCCACCAGTTTGCTCCCGAGACGCGTCGCTGCCTCAGCCTGCCATACCCGATGCCGCACCGGCCACGCCCGTTGCAGCCGCCGCCGCTCCCGTTGCCTCATGACCGCTCCCGGCCGCAACCCCCGATCCCGGTCCGAACACCAACTCGCGTGCCACCGCCGCCCGCCAGCCCTTCACCCGGCGCTGCAGCGTGCGCAGCAGTGTATCGGGGTAGACCGCCGGCACCTCTGCCTGGAGGCGGTCCAGCAGTTCTCGTGCCGTCAGGGACGGCGCAGCGAGAAACCACTCGTGCAACTGCGCCGTCACCTGCGCGAACGGATCCGGGCGCCGCCGCCCTCTCTTCGCCAACGGCTTCGGCTGCGCCGTCGGGCGCACCTCCCCCTCGCGCCACGCCGTCCGCAGCCCCTTCAGGAATGCCTCGAGTGCCGGCTCCGACGGCGCCGACCGCTCCACCACTCCTAACCGGTCGGAGATCGCCACGAGGCGCTGCTGGCCCGCACGAATGTCATGCAGCAACCGCACGGGATCAAGACGCGACGCCGTGGCGCGCAGCCCCGCCTTGACCTCGTCCGACACCCGCCCGTCCTCCAGCAGCCGTTGGCAAGGCGTTCGCGGCGCGTGGTACCGCTTCCGAACCACCGCGCCATCCCGCGACTTCTCCGCCAGCTTGAACGACGGTTGGAAGAAGTTCACGAACAGCCGAACCGAGCGATACAGCTCCGCCAGCGCCGCCGCCGCGTCCAGGCCCTCGTACCGTCGGTAGCCGACGATCCGTCGCACCACCGCGCCGTTCTTCTGCTCGACATGCGCCTGGTCATTCTTGCGATACGGCCGGCACCGCGTGAACTCCAGCCCCGCCGCGGCGCAGTAGTCCCGGACCGTCTCGTTCATGAACACGCTGTCATTGTCCGTGTCGAACCCAAGCGCCGCGATCGGCAACACCTTCCGGATCTCGGCGAGTACCTCCGTCAGCAGCACCTGCTCCCGCACCAGCAGCGGCGCGCATTCCGTCCAGCCGCTCGCGATGTCCGTCAGCACCAGCGTCTGCACGTAGCTGCCCCGCGTCATCGGCCCGCTGTGCGACACCAGGTCCGCCTCGAAGTAGCCCGGCGCCGGGTCACCCCAGTCAGAGAAGGTCCGTACCGGCACGCTCCGCCTGACCGCCGCCGAGGGCGGAGATCGACGACGCCGCCTGACCCCGGCCTCACCCCGCGGCTCCTTCAGAACCCGGTCGATCGTCGCCGCACTCATCGACAGCACGCCGGCACGCACCTCCGCCGCCAACTTCAGATGGCCGTGCCGTTCCATCGCCTCGACGAGCATCGGCAGCAACGGCCGCAGCCGCTTGCCGCACACCCGGTCCGACGCCTCCCACAGCACGATCACCGCCTCCCGCATGGCCGCGTCGTAGACGCGGTCCCGCCGCACCCGCCGCTCCGCCCGGGCAACCCCGCCGGTCCGCAGCAGCCGCATCGCGTGCTTGCGATGGTGCCCGGTCAGAGCAACGAATTCGTCCAGGATCCGCCCCCGCTCCAAGCGGCTGGACCGGGCATACCGTTCCACAACCGCAGCCACCACCTCGTCCCGTGTCGCCATGCTGACCCGCCTCATCCCGTCCCTCGCAGCTCCAGGCCGCTCGGGAGCGTCTCAGATGAGGCAACAGGTCACACCAGGGAGCAGATTAGGCGAGGCAATGCGGGCCGCCGGATCCGCGCCGGCAGGATCGCCGTGCCGTAATGCGCCGCCAGGTCGCGGTAGGTCGGGTTGAGGCCGGGCTCATACCAGTTGGCCCGCAGCACGCCGCTGCGCAGGTTGTCCGGCACGATCTGCCGCGGCACCCCGCCGATGAACTCCAGCGCACGGACATGCGCGCCCACCCAATCCGGCAGCGTCTGCGTCCACACCGCCTCGGCGTAGGTGTAGCTCGACGCCCCCAGCACCGCGACGAACACCTGCGCGGTCCGCACCTCGCCGGTGGCAGAATCGATCACCTCCGCCGTCTGCCCGGCGAAGTCGACGAACAGCCGCTCCCCCGCCGGGTGCACCTGCCGCATCGTCGGCGACAGCCGGCCCTCCCAGCCGCGGTAGAGGTCGCACCAACGGCTGTAGCCGTAGCCGCCAGGCTGCTCGCGCCGATACTCATCCCATAGCAGCATCAGCGTCACGCCCGGCCGGCGCAGCTCCCGGTGTACCGCCACCCAGTCCGGCTCGGCCTTTCGTCGCAGCCCAACCTGCGCCCCGCCGCCGGCGAACAGCAGCGCCTCCAGCGCGCCGTCCGTCACCGTCGCCGGCAGCGGCCAGGTCAGCCCCGCCGCCGCCGCCCGGTCCAGGCACAGCCGCGCCGTGCTGCGCGCAACGCCCACCGAGCGCGCGATCGCCCGGTCGGTCGCGCCTACCTCGTATTTCAGCCGCAGGATCTCTCGCACGCGTCGCATCGACACTCTCTCGGCCGGCATCCAGGTCCCCCTCTCGCGTCCATCGCGAAGGGGGCCCGGACCCCGCCCAGCCGTCGAGCAACCACCACCCCTGGCGGGGTGGCCGACTTCAAATCAGAATGGCCGACTTCATCTCGGAATCACCGGCCGACATCAAATCGGAAACGGTGGCCGACTTCCGTCGGAATCCGCAGCCGGGCATCACGCTCGTGCCGCTGCCGCCCTATGCGCCCGAGCTGAACCCGATCGAGCGTGTCTGGCTGTTCCTGCGTGAACGCTTCCTCTCGCACAGGCTGCTCGAGGGCTACGACGCCATCGTCAGCGCCTGCTGCGAAGCGTGGAACGCGCTGACACCAGAGCGCCTCCGATCCCTCTGCGCCTTCCCCTGGATCGCAAAGGTCAGTTCATAAACTCGGCGGTATGATACAGGGCCGCACTGGGCAACATCTATTCGCGAGGCCGCGGCTTTTTCGTTTTGGTAAATTATTAAACCGGCAGCCTCCTCCTCAAGCCTCGGAGGACATGTCGAGCACCTCACGCACCTTCCGCGCCAGCGCTTCGAGCGAGAACGGCTTCATGATGAGGTGCACACCTGGGTCGAGTACGCCGTTGTGGACGACTGCGTTCCGCGAGTAACCCGTCGTGTAAAGCACCTTCAGACCGGGCCGCCGGCGTCGTGCCTCCTCGGCTAGCCTGGCGCCGTTCAGGTCGGGCATGACGATGTCGGTAAAGAGGAGCTGGATGTCGCCATCGGCGTCAAGAAACCGTAAGGCCGACATGGAGCCGTCCGCCTCAACAACGATGTAGCCGAGTTCGCGGAGAGCTTCGACGCTGAGGCGTCTCACGGCGTGGTCATCCTCAACGACGAGCACCTTCTCCTGACCAACCGGAATCTCCTCGCGGCGTGGCGCGTCCTGCTGGGCGGGGACTTCCCCAAAGAAGCGGGGCAGGTAGATCTTCACCGATGTGCCCTGTCCCGGTTCGCTGTAGATCTTGATCGACCCTCCCGACTGTCGGACGAAGCCGTAGACCTGGCTGAGACCCAGCCCAGTGCCCTTGCCGACCGGCTTGGTAGTGAAGAACGGCTCGAACACCTTCTCCATGATCTCTTTCGGGATACCGGTGCCAGTGTCCGTCACCGCCACCAGGACATACTGGCCCGCCGAAATTCCCGGATTCTGCCGAGCATATCCTTCGTCGAGATGGCAGTTCGCCGTCTCGATCGTAAGCCTGCCGCCCTCCCCCATCGCGTCGCGCGCGTTGACCGCGAGGTTCAGGATAACCTGCTCGAGCTGATGCGGATCGGCATGGGTCTGCCATAGCCCACCCGCGAGGACCGTCTCGATCCGCACCTGCTCGCCGAGGGCCCGGCGTAGGAGTGCCGACATTCCGCTCATGAGCTGATTGACGTTCATCGGCTCGGGGGCGAGGGCCTGCTGGCGCGAGAAGGCGAGAAGCCTGTGCGTCAGGGTGGCGGCGCGATCAGCACCCTCGCGGGCACTGTCGATGTAGCGTTGCAGCGCACCCCATTCGGCCCGGTCCGCCCGGCGCTGGAGCAGTTGTAGACTGCCCGTGATGACGGAGAGCAGGTTGTTGAAGTCATGCGCGATGCCGCCCGTGAGCTGCCCGATTGCCTCCATCTTCTGAGCCTGTCGGAGCTGGCCCTCGACGCGTTCGCGATGGGCAATCTCGCCGAGGAGGCGGTCATTCGTCTCGGCCAGAGCACGGGTGCGCGATTCCACCTCCGCCTCGAGACGCTCGCCGAAGCGCCGGAGTTCCTCGCGTGCGGCGCGCTCATCCGTGATGTCGGTGTGCACCCCAACCCATTCCCGGATGGAACCTCCGAGGTCCAGGATCGGGACAGCTCGGATCGCGAAGAGCCGCCACGCCCCGTCGTGACGCCGGAGACGGTGCTCGAAGACAAAGGTCCGTCGCTCGCGAAGGGCATCCTGCCAAGCCTCGACCGTCGGCCGCGCGTCGTCTGGGTGGACTGCCGTCGTCCACCCGAAGCCCTGGTACTCGGCCTGCGCTTGCCCGGTGAGGGCTGCCCAGCCCGGCTGCTCTCCCTCCATTTCTCCGGCGGCGTTGTTTGTCCAGATGACGCCGCTGACGGCCCGTACGGCGGCTCGGAACCGCTCCTCGCTTCGGCGCAGGGCCTCCTCGCTGGCGCGCCGCGCCTCGATCTCTGCCTGTGCGGCGCCGTAGAGCCGGGCATTATCGATTGCGATGGCGGCCTGAGCGGCGACGCCGGTCATCAGACGCTCGTGCCGCTCCTGAAAGCGGGCTGGCTCCGGATGACCGAAGAACAGCCCGCCGATTGCCTCGCCCGAGCGCGACACCACCGGCACGGCGAGGTAGCTTCGAACCGGTAGGTGCCCCTCGGGCATTCCACGGTGGGGAGCGTTCTTCCCGTACCGCTCGTCCGCGGTGATATCGTCCGACCGTACGGCCGGCGCTCCTAGGAACGTCGGCGCGAAGACGGCCGTATTGCGCGGCATCGGGAACTTCGAGAAATGCTCCCGCGGCACGCCCGAGACTGTGTAGAGCGTGAGACGCTCGCCCGATGCTTTAGTGACATTGTAGAAGAACGCGCCGAAGGCCGCGCCTGTTAGGGCCACGCCGGCATCCGTGACGATCTGGACGATCTGCTCCAGGTCGAGTTCGGACGCGATCGCCGCGCCCGTCTGGTTGAGGGTCTCGAGCCGGGCCGATTCAGCCCGAAGCGCAGCTTCGGCCTCGTGGCGATCGGTGATGTCGGAGACAGCAGCGAGCGCACCCGTGATCCGTCCGGCGTCGCGCAGAGGAATGGCGTTGACGGAGATCACGATCCGCTCGCCCGTGCGCTCGTCCACTACCGCGTGGGGATACCCGCGGACAATCTCGCCGCCGAGGGCTCTGGCCGCAGGGAGGTCCTCGTTCAAGATCACCTCACCTGAGGGCGTCGTGATCTTCCACGCTGGTGCGTCGTAACGGCGGCCGTCGAGTTCGGTGCTGCTGAGCCGCAGCATTTCCTCGGCTGCGCGGTTCGCGTAGGTGATCCTGCCTTGCAAACAGAATTCGATGATCGCGACCGGCGAAGTATCGAGCACGCGTTCGAGCCGGTTCTTGCTCCAGATCAAAGCCTCCTCGGCAAGTTCGCGGGCCTCGGCGCGGGTGCGGAGGTCGTCGGCAGCGCGCACCAAGGTGTCGCCAATCTCGGCCACTTCCTGCAAGACCGATGGCGGCGCTTTGACGGCATTTCCTGATGAGAGCGAACCTGCCGCAGCGACGAGGTCACGCATGGCGCGCGATATCTGTCGGCCGAAAAAGGCTGCCAGGAGGATGGAGACGGCCAGCGCGGCCCCGCCTATCAACAGCAGCCATGTCACCGACTGGCGAAACGGCGTGGTCACCTTAGAAACCGGCACACCGACCGCGACCCTCCAGCCAGTGGGAGGGACCCGAGCATAGGCGGACAGTACGGACGTTCCCTCCAGCGTCGTGCCGGCCCAGGTGCCCTCCTCTTCGACCGCCCTCGCCCTCAGGTCGGCAGTCGCAAGCGTACCAACGAACTGCTCATGCGCCCTCGACCGGGCAATTATGCGGCCGGCGCCGTCGACGAGCGCCCCGATCCAGCTTTCGGGCAGCCCCTGCGCCCGAAGAAGCGACGCGAACCGTTTGGGGGAGACCGCGCCGTTGATTAGGCCAACGACAACTCCCTCTCGGATGATCGGGACGTTGATGCTGACGATCGGGACGCCGGCGGTGGTGCCGGTGAAGAGGTCCGAGACCACCGGCTGGCGCGTCTCGATTGCAGCGCGGTCACCCTGCGGAAGTGAACGCGGAAGCGGAACACCGAGAGGAAGACGGGTGTTGACGAGTTGCTGGCCGGATACGTCCTTCACAAGGATCTCGACGCCGAGAAGGTCTTTTACCTCGACGGCTTGCCGCCGGAGTTCGGTAAAGTCGCGGGCGTTCCAGAGCCGGGAGGTAGACAGCACCTGCAGGGCGCTTTGCAGCCCCCCGAGGTCGCGCTCCACGGCACCGGCCGCGCGCCGAGCATGGTCCAGGGCCTCGTCCTCGTAACGGACCCGTTCGCCTGCTGCGAAGCGGAACAGCACGATCCCCGAGAACAGGATCACGGGCAGGAGCAGGCCGGTAACGAGGAGGACCAGGAAGGTCTGGGTGGACAGGCGACGCTGATCAGCTCGAGGCTGCTTCTCCGAATTTTTTCTTGCAGTTCGAAACTTGATGGACATGCTCCGCGCCGTTCCTCTCCAGCAGCCCGATGGCGCCGGCAAATAGCTGCTTCATGATGTCTTGGCGTTCTGGTAACTGCCGGCTCTCGATGTGCTTGGTTTACCGAAGCGCTGGATTGGTAGCCCTTAGCCTATGTCGTCAGCCAACGGCACATGGATGATCGCGTTGAGACCGGCGGGGTTGAAATCCAGCTCGACCGAAGAACCCGGCCCGAGATCCTGCGGAACGGCTCGTTCCAAAATTCGCGTGCCGAAACCGCGGCGCATGGGTGATTCATCCAGGAGCGGGCCATGCGTTTCGCACCAGTTGATGGTTGCCATGTTTCTGTTGGCCAAGTCGCAGGTCACTGTGACGCGACCTTCCGAAACAGAAAGCGACCCGTGCTTCGCGGCATTCGTGCCAAGCTCATGCAGACCGAGCACCAGCGCTTGTGCTTGTCGGGGCGACACCACCGCCTTTTTGGCACCGTCCGACATCAGCAGCGTGACGCGGGCGGAGCCCTCTTCCCTGGTAAGCCAAAGCGAAAGCGCCGCGTCGGTGACGGCCTGAAGGCGCGTCCCTTCCCAACTATGCTGGGTCAGCAGATCATGCGCCCGTGCCAGAGCCTGGAGGCGCATCAGAAAGTTCTGCGTGAAGCGCTGCAGGTCGCCAGCCGCGCCGCGGAGCGTCTGTTCCGCGAGGACCTGGACAGTCGCCAGCGCATTCTTTGCGCGGTGGTTCAATTCTGCGACCAGCAGCGCGAGCCGCCGTTCCGTCTGCTTGGCTTCGGTGATGTCCTGAACAACCGTCACGGTGCGGGTGGCATGTCCATCTGCATCGCGCGCGGCAACGGCCGCGCTGACGCGCACCCAGATGACGTCACCGCCGGGGCGGATATAGCGCTTCTCCGCCTCGTAGCGGCCCGACTCGTCCATCGCGGCCAGGGCAGCCGCGTTGATCCGGCGGTCATCCGGATGGCTGACGTCATCCGGCCCGAGGCCCCCGAGGAGATCGGCCTCTTGCCGGTCCACGATCTCGCAAAACCGTCGGTTGACGCGGAGGTAGCGGCCGGTCCTGGGATCCACCTCCGTGACGCCGGCCGCCGCCGTTTCAAAGATAGCGCGGAACTCCGCAACGCTCTCGAGCAGCGCTGCCTCCGCGATACGGCGCATGGTCGTGTCCGTCGCTTGAACCACGAAGAACATCAACTCGCCGCTGGCCGCGCGCACTCCCGTCACGGCCGCGTCGGCCGTGCGTACCTCGCCGCTGGCGGTTTGGAATCTGTCTTCCGACAAAACCGCCCCGCTCGCCTCGGCCGCAGCCGCGAGGCGACGCGGCCAAGCCTCCCGCATCTCGGGCAGCCCTTCCCAGAAGGGCGTGTCCCAGAAGGGACGTCCAATCACCTGCTCCCGCGCAATGCCTGCGGCCCGCAGCGGCAATTCGTTGATCTCCAGCGTCAGGCCGGTGGGTGAGAGCACCGCCATGAGCTGGAACTGCTGGTCGAAGACCGCGCGGAAGCGCTCCTCGCTTCGTCGCAGCGCCCGCTCCGCAGCGTCACGCGCCGTTTCGTCCCGCAGGGTCAGCACCGCCCCCGTCTGCACCCCGAGAGAGTTGAAGACGGGCTTCGCGGAGCCAACGGCCAAGACTTCGGAACCATCTGGGCGCCGTATGCGCCAGCGCGCCTCCCCCACCGGTTCCTGGCGCAGCACTGCGCGGGCCAGCGGCAGATCCTCGGACGGGTAGGGCAGGCCATTCTCGGTACGCAGATCATAGGCGCTGCTGTAGCCGGGCGGGGCTATGTCGAAATGTGCAACACCGTGCATGCGCGCCGCCGCTTCGTTGATGAACACAATGCGGCCGGCAGCGTCGGCCAGAATGACGCCCTCCGCGATCTGGTTTAGGACGGCGGCGTAGTCCGTGAAGGCAAAGGTCTGTTCCCTCGGGGGCTCGGCAGCCCGCATTTCTGCAAGCTGCGCGCGAGCCATCGCCAGCTCTTGGCGCAGGCCCGCAATTTCCCATTCAAGTTGCCCTACTCGGTCACTTGCCACTTAGATCAGATCCTGCGGGCGAAGATAGGGCAGTGGAAATTCAAGCACTTTTACAGCGCAGCCAGAAGCTTTTGCCCCTGCGCTGCATGTCAGAGTGAGTCAAGCCAATCAATCAGTAAAGGCTGCGTTTAGTCTACACCGCCCGGGCTGGCCGAGGTCATCTCGGTAGCAGCCCAGAACACCAGGGCCATCACGACGGCTTCGCGGCTGATGGAAGCGGCAAGTCGCGCGCCCGATCCAGGAACGTTGGCCGTGAGGGCGGGTGTCAGCCGGAACCGGTGCCAGGCCGCAAAGCCGAGCAGGACACCGACCAGTGCCACCTTCGCGAGCAGAGCCAGGCCGTAGGCCGTGGCTACCAGCACTTCCAAACGCCCGACCAGGAGCCACGCCAGCACCGCTCCGGCCAGCAGAAGAGCGGTCACGACCCAGCCGGCGGTCCGCGTCCAAGCCTTGAGCAATCGGACTGCCGTCAGGCCACCACGCCTGGAGGCCAGCGCGAGCGGCCATAGGCTCCCCACCCAGAAGGCGACAGCCAGCAGGTGCAGGATCAGAACCGCCGCCAGCAGCCACCGCTGCTGGTGCTGGCTGGTGTGACCGATGGTCGTGAAGCTCGCCGCGATTGCCAGCACGCCCCCCGCACCGACAGCAATGGCTGCGGGTCTAATGCAGGCGGCCAATGCCACGGCCAGCAAGCCCGCCCATACGACCAGAACGGAGAGGCCGGGGCGGGACCCCCCTGTGTCACGAGAGTTGTCGCGTGTTTAGGATCGCGCAACGAGGGGGCGTGGACATCAAGCCGTGGCTCGATATGGACAAGCATTCAAGGATCGCCTCGTGGCGCGGCTGCTGCCGCCGGAGAGCGCGGCCATCGACGTGGTCTCGCGTGAGGCAGGTGTCAGTGTTGCCACGCTGGAGCGTTGGCGAGCCGGGGCACTGGCGGCACCGGGTGCCTTGACCAGCACCCAGCGGTGGACACCGGCGGCGCGGCTGGAGGCGGTGATCACTACGGCGGCGATGGACGAGGCCGCCCGCAGCGCCTGGTGCCGCGAGCAGGGGCTCTATCCTGCCGAACTCGAGGCCTGGAAGCATGACGCCATCGCTGGCCTGGGCGAGCCGCGGGCAGCCAGTGCCGTCGAGGCCCGGCAGGACCGGCGCAGGGTGAAGGAACTCGAGCGTGAACTGCACCGCAAGGACAAGGCGCTGGCCGAGACGGCCGCCTTGCTGGTGCTCGGAAAAAAAATGCAGGCGGTCTTCCACGAGGGCGAGGACGAATGACCCGCCTGGAAGATTGCCAGACCCTGGTGGCCGCGATCGCCGAGGCCTGCGCTGCCGGGACCCGGCAGGCCCCGGCCTGCAGCTTGGCCGGCATTGATCCGCGCACCTTCCAGCGCTGGCGCGCCGGCGGCGGACAGGTCCAGGCTGACCGGCGGCCTGAGGCCGCCCGGCCCAGGCCACAGCACGCCCTGAGCGAGGCCGAGCGGGCGCGCATGGTCGAACTCGCCAACCAGCCGCGCTTTGCCAGCACGCCGCCGGCCCGTATCGTCCCGGTGCTCGCCGACGAAGGTATCTACCTCGCCAGCGAGGCGAGCTTCCACCGTGTGCTGCGCGAGCACGGCCAGATGCGTCGCCGGGGCCGGGCCCGTCCGCCACGAACCACAGGCCCGCCCAGCACGCACGTGGCCACCGCCCCGGGGCAGGTCTGGTGCTGGGACGTGACCTTCCTGCCCGCCCGGGTGCAGGGACGCTGGTTCTACCTGTTCCTCATCCTCGACCTCTACAGCCGCAAGATCGTCGGCCATGAGGTGCATGAGACCGACCAGGCCGAACATGCGGCTCATCTGGTCCGGCGCACGGCCTTGGCGGAGGGCATCCATGCCCGTTCACACCGCCCGGTGCTGCACGGCGACAACGGCTCCAGCGTGAAGGGCACGACCGTGCTGGCCATGCTGTACTGGCTCGGCATCGCGCCATCGCACTCGCGCCCGCGGGTGAGTGACGACAATGCCTATGCCGAGGCGCTGTTCCGCACCGCCAAGTACCGCCCGAATTTCCCCGCCGCAGGATTTGCCGACCTCGCCGGAGCGCGGCAATGGGCGGCCAATTTCGTGCGTTGGTACAACCACGAGCACCGTCACAGCGGCATCCGCTACGTCACCCCGGCGCAACGCCATGCCGGTGGGGACGGTCCTGTGCTGGCCGCCCGCCACGCCCTGTACCAGCGAGCCCGCGAGGCCAACCCGCGCCGGTGGAGTGGGCAGACCCGCGACTGGACGCCGGTTGGCGCCGTGACGCTCAACCCCGAGCGCGACAGCGTCGTGGCCGCAGCAAGCACCCTGGCCGCCTCACTAGCTACCAGGCGGCCACCCCCACCACGCCCAGGATAAAGGGATCCGCTACGAAGCCAACGCGACAACTACTTTGACACGCACCGGGACGTCAGCATCAGGTCCCAGACCTCGGCGTCGAAGGGGTTTCCCGCTGACGCCAAGGCGACTTGGGCCGTCAGCCAGGCAAGACTGGATGCCAGACCCACCGCCACCGTCGCCAGTCTGACCCGGCGGCAGACAGCGGCATCTCCGGGTTCCTGCAGCCGCCTGAAGCCGAGGGCGAAAATGCCCAGCCCCGCTGCCCCGAGGCAGGACATGTAATACACAATGCGCAACGCAGCCGAGATGCCCCGAATCCAATCCGGGTCCTGCTGCAGCAGCGCCAGGATCACCGGGAGGCGTTTACGGCGAAGCGCACCGTCCCATTCATGACATGCCCGTCGTTGCCCAAGGCGCGCCACTCGAGCCGGTAGGCGCCCGGCGGCAGCGGCACAGCAATGGCGGCGGTCGCCTGGTTGGACGCCGCAGGTCCTCTCTCGCGGCGCACCTCGTGCTCCCGCCCTGCCTCATTGAGCAGGCGCATGGCGGTGACACGGCAGTCATGCGTGAACATCAGGTTCAGTGCGTGCGGCGAAGCGTTCAGGATCGCTCCATCGGCAGGCTCGGAGTGATGCAGCATCGCATGGGCACGAGCGGCCCCAGGAGCCAGCACGACCAGGATGGCGGCGAGGAGACTGAGCCGGACGAATGCGTGGCGTGAAAACATGTCGTCTCCTGTGCTTGGCCCTTCAAGCAGGGCGGACTCTGGGAACAGGAGCGGCGGCACCCGTGGGCGCCGCCGCCGAGCCTCACGCCTTTCGGGCGCGCCGGCGCCGAACCAGACCCAGTCCGAAGAGGCCAGCACCGAACAGCGCCAGTGAGGCCGGCTCAGGCACTGGCACGGCCCGGATCTCGCCGGCCGCCACGGGCAGCACGGCCTTGTAGCCCGGCGTGCCGTTCGCTTCACCAGGCCCGAACCCCAGCCCGGTTCCGGAGTCCAGCAGCTTCCCGTGCAGGACGATCTCGCGCAGGGTCAGCGGCAGCAGATCCTCGCTGCCGAAGCTCCCGGCGAAGGAAGCGCTGTTTGACAGGTTGTAGGTCTGGGTGAAGTCGATCATGCCGCCTGGCGCGGTGGAGAACTGGCCGGACCCCGGCGGCTGGTCGAGGTTCAGGATGATGGGCCCGTAGGAGGGAAGACCCTCTGCCAGTTCGATGAAGCCGTCGCCATCGGTGTCCTGGGCCAGCGTCGGCGTGACGGAGTTCATCGGCTTCCCGGCTGCGTCGAAGCGGCCGTGGATGTGCTGCACATGGGTCTGGTTCGGGGTCAGGCCGCTGGCGGTGATGTTGACGGTCAGCATGTTGCCGTCCTGGCTGAGCTTGGCGAGGCCCGAGACGCCCGAGCCGCTCAGCGGTGCCAGGATAGCCTCGTACAGCATGGGCGCGGCTTGCGCCGGGGCGGCCAGCATCACCGCGCCTGCCAGGGTTGAGGCCAGGGTAAAGCCGCGTAATCCCAAGCAAGGCTTTGCGGAAGTTGGTGCGGACGCTTTCTTGGATCGCATACGAAGTCCTCCTGAAGCCGGATCGCGATGGGGCGGTCCGGCAAATCAGGAGGTGCAAATTCTAAGCCACCCCAAGAAATCCTTTATAATCTGTGCATTCAACGCAGGCGAGAATACAGAATGTCTTGCTGTGTAAGATCATCCGGCACCTTGTTGTCAGCCGGAATTCTAAGAAGCCTTCTATTTTATCATGCGAATTTTATCTTTCTATTTTGCATCCGGAAGAATAAGAGGTTGTTGGAGGCAGATGATCGCGGCGGGTATTTGTCGGTTAGAGGTGCGCAGAGACGGCGTCTTGATTTCCTGGCAAACAGCGACTGCCCGACTTTCGGTTTAGAATCAGGCTGAGGGTCTGGTCCTCGTCCGCATCATCGGTGACCCATAGGAACTACGCCGGCGGCTCGCGGGCGCGGCCCGTGCCGGACGTGTCCAAAAGGTGCGTCGGCCCAATTGTCGGCGTGGCCGCGCACACAGAGTGGGCGGCGGTTCAGGGTGAAGGAGCGCTGGTACACTGCTGGGCCGGCGGAGCTCTGGCGCCGACGTCGTAGGACGCCTCCGCGCCACGCCTCCTGTCGCGACCATGCAACTGGTCGCAGCCGTCCTCGAGACGCCATTTCAGACCCGTGGCTCGACAGGGGCCCTGCTCCCTGCGCGCTGCGGCTGATGTCGTGCGTCAGTTAAAGACCCCATCCGCAAAGGCAAGCCTGCCCTCAGCGGCCCCGAAATGCAGGTAGTGCTCGAGCGGGTTGATCCCGGCCGCATCCACATCGGGATAGGCGAAGAGATAGCTGTCCGTGTCGAAGAAGGCGGATGGGTCGCGCCCCTCAAGCCACCCCCACAGCGCGTAGTGGAC
>DASYHK010000016.1:0-1896 GCA_035998685.1 Devosiaceae bacterium
CGCATCTTCACGGGGAATTCAATTTCGCTGAGCCCATGCTGGAGACAGTGGGGAGGTCGTTACGCCATTCGTGCAGGTCGGAACTTACCCGACAAGGAATTTCGCTACCTTAGGACCGTTATAGTTACGGCCGCCGTTTACTGGGGCTTCAGTTCGATGCTTGCACATCTCCCCTTAACCTTCCAGCACCGGGCAGGCGTCAGACCCTATACGTCATCTCTCGATTTCGCAGAGCCCTGTGTTTTTACTAAACAGTCGCCACCCCCTGGTCTGTGCCACCCAACCACACTTGCGTGCAGCCAGGTCTCGCTTATCCCGAAGTTACGCGAGCAATTTGCCTAGTTCCTTCAGCATGGTTCCCTCAAGCGCCTTGGAATACTCGTCCAATCCACCTGTGTCGGTTTAGGGTACGGTCCATATGTCAGAGCTATTTCCCGAGCCGATCCAACAGCCCGCCCAATCCAATAAGGGCGAACTGCACTTCACGGCTGTCACTTCTGACGGGCCCAGGAATATTCACCTGGTTGCCATCGGCTACGGCTCTCGCCCTCGCCTTAGGGGCCGGCTCACCCTGCGCGGATTAGCCTTGCGCAGGAACCCTTGGATTTTCGGCGGAAGGGTTTCTCACCCTTCTTGTCGCTACTCATGTCCGCATTCGCACTTCCCATACCTCCACGGCCCCTCACGGATACCGCTTCACAGGCCTAGGGAACGCTCCGCTACCGCACGTCTTTCGACGCACCCACAGCTTCGGCTCGTGGCTTGAGCCCCGTTACATTTTCGCCGCAGAACAGCTATTAGACCAGTGAGCTATTACGCTTTCTTTAAAGGATGGCTGCTTCTAAGCCAACCTCCTGGTTGTTTTGGCCGTCCCACATGCTTTCCCACTTAGCCACGAATTAGGGGCCTTAGCTGGTGGTCTGGGCTGTTTCCCTCTCGACAATGGACCTTAGCACCCACTGTCTGTCTGCCACGCTGCACTCGCCGGCATTCGGAGTTCGGTTGGGTTTGGTAGGACTTTGGGTCCCCCTAGCCCATCCGGTGCTCTACCTCCGGCGGTGATCACATGACGATCTACCTCAATAGATTTCGCGGAGAACCAGCTATTTCCTGGTTTGATTGGCCTTTCACCCCTAGCCACAGATCATCCCCGACTTTTTCAACAGGCGTGGGTTCGGCCCTCCAGTAGGTGTTACCCCACCTTCAGCCTGTCCATGGCTAGATCACCAGGTTTCGGGTCTTCTGCCGGCAACTGAACGCCCTGTTCAGACTCGCTTTCGCTGCGCCTACACCTCACGGCTTAAGCTCGCTGCCAACAGAAACTCGCGGACCCATTATACAAAAGGTACGCCGTCACCCACCCTCACGGGTCAGGGCTCCGACTGCTTGTAGGCGTTCGGTTTCAGGTCTCTTTCACTCCCCTCGTCGGGGTGCTTTTCACCTTTCCCTCACGGTACTTGTGCACTATCGGTCGCCAGAGAGTATTTAGGCTTAGAGGGTGGTCCCCCTACGTTCAGACAGGGTTTCACGTGCCCCGCCCTACTCAAGGATCTCCACAAGCCATACGCCTACGGGGCTATCACCCACTGCGGCCAACCTTTCCAGGTTGCTCGGCTTAACTCATGGAAACCACTGGCCTCCTCCGCTTTCGCTCGCCACTACTCGCGGAATCTCTGTTGATGTCTTTTCCTCCAGGTACTGAGATGTTTCAGTTCCCCGGGTTCGCCTCCCACCCCTATGTATTCAGGATGGGATCTCCATTGCTGGAGGGGTTTCCCCATTCGGACATCCGCGGATCAACGATCGCTCGCATCTCCCCGCGGCTTTTCGCAGCGTGCCACGTCCTTCATCGCCTTCTGGCGCCAAGGCATCCACCGAACGCCCTTGTCTTGCTCC
>DASYHK010000017.1:0-359973 GCA_035998685.1 Devosiaceae bacterium
GGGCTCGCCGTACAGCGGCTGCCCACGCCCGTCCTGATCCTCTTCAGCCAGCATC
The DNA here is from genome assembly GCA_035998685.1 of Devosiaceae bacterium. Classification (GTDB taxonomy): domain Bacteria; phylum Pseudomonadota; class Alphaproteobacteria; order Rhizobiales; family Devosiaceae; genus Devosia_A. Next base: position 56 of record DASYHK010000017.1, read on the forward strand.
ACTGGCCCCGCACTGGCGACCCAGGGGATGGCGGCCCACCCCCTGCCCGAACCCTCCCCGCGATGCCCCGTCGGCACCTCGCATCGGAGAGGTAGGGCCGAATCTACCACAGCTGGTGGAGGCGGGGATAAGTATGCCGGTGAGAGGGGGGCGAAGAGCGGCGGTTCTCGCACCGAGCGCCCCTCCCCACCGGCCGTCACCCCGTTGCCAAACGGGACCCAGTACCTACCGCACATCCGGTTCCTGCCGCGGCGATGCGGCGCGTTGAGGCCCCTGCACCACCGGCAGGCTGGTGAGTACTAGGTCCCGGCTTTCGCCGGGATGACGGCCGGAGGTGGTGGCTGGTCCTGAGCACTGGTTCCGGCTCGCCGCTGCGCGGCGTCCGGGATGACGTTCAGTGGATGGGTCAAGGGGGAGTGCCTGGCGCCGGTGAGGAGGCCGCTCGCCCGTCATCCGCCCTTCGGACACCCCGGATCAAGTACGGGAGAAGGCGCCGACTGCTGGCTCTGGCTCACGCCTTCCTCACACGCTGCCCCAGATCGCCTCCGCCGTCCGCACCACCAGCTCCAGCTTTCGCCGCTGGTCGTCCTCGGTCACGAGGTTGCCCTCTTCCGTCGAGGAGAAGCCGCATTGCGGCGCGATGCCGAGCTGGTCGATATCGGCGTACTTGCTGGCCTCCTCGAACTTGCGCTTCAGGTCGTCGAGGCTTTCCAGTTGCGGCGTCTTGGTGGTGATGAAACCGGCCATCACCTGCTTCCTGCCTTTCGGCAGCAGCCGCAGCGGCTCCAGCCCGCCCGCACGATCTGTGTCGTATTCCATGAAGTAGATGTCGACGCCGGTCTGGTTGAAGATGGCATCCGCCGCCGGATCGTACGACCCCTCGGCCACCCAGGTCGACTTGAAGTTGCCGCGGCACATATGCATGCCGATCAGCATGTCGTCCGGCCGGTCGGCGATGGCGTCATGCATCATCTTGGCGTAGCGGCCGATCAGCCAGTCCGGATCCTCGCCCCTGGCCTTCCGTTCCTCGCGGATCTTGGGGTCGCAGAGATAGGCAAAGAAGATGTCGTCGAGCTGCAGGTAGCGGCAGCCAGCCTCGTAGAACCGCTTCACCGCCTTCTTGTAGGTGGCGGTGATGTCGGCGAAATACTCCTCGGCGTCGTGCTTGTAAGCAGCCACCGAGATGTCGTCTTCGGCCACCCGGAAATGGATGGCGCTGGGTCCCGGAATGGAGATCTTGGGGGTGACCTTGGTGACCGAGGCCAGGTACTTGTAGTGGGCGAGCATCGGGTGATTGTCTGGAAAGCCGAGCTTGCCGGTGATCACCGGCACGTCGGCCTTGGTGGCGGTGCCGTGGAACTGGATGCCGCCGCCCTCGCGCTGGATGATGTCGAGCCCCGTCAGCATGCCCATGAAGTCGAAGTGCCACCAGGCCCGCCGGAACTCGCCGTCGGTCACCGCCTTCAGCCCGACCGCCTCCTGCATGCGGACGGCATCGACGATCGCCTCGTCCTCGATCTGCCGCAGCTCCTCCGCTGACATCGTCTTGTCCTCGTAGTGCGCCTTCCGTGCCGCCTTCAGCGCCGGCGGCCGCAGCAGCGAGCCGACGTGGTCGGCGCGATAGGGGGGTGGCTTGATGTCCAAGATGCGTCTCCCTGGGGTTGTCTTCTTGCTGCGATCTCTCACCCACCAGGAGTGGCTTGGCAAGGCTTGACTTACCAGATGTATACAGCTTGTATTCTCAAGGCGAGCAGAGCAGGCGGAGGACCGCAGATGACCGGACCCAACTTTCCCTTGAACGCCTGGTACGCGGCCGCCTGGGATGTCGAAGTCACACGCAGCCTGCTGCCGCGTACCCTCTGCCATCGACCCGTGGTTCTTTACCGCAAGCAGGATGGCGGGGCGGTGGCGCTGGCCGATGCCTGCTGGCACCGGCTGTTGCCGCTGTCGATGGGCGAGTTGCATGGCGACAACGTCATCTGCGGCTATCATGGCCTCGAGTTCGACGACACCGGCCGATGTGTATACATGCCGTCGCAGGACACCATCAACCCGTCCGCCTGCGTGAGATCCTATCCGCTGGTCGAGCGCCACCGCTTCGTCTGGCTGTGGCTGGGGGACCCGGCACTGGCGGACCCGGCGCTGGTGCCGGATTTGCACTGGAACGACGACCCCGCCTGGGCCGCCGACGGCAAGTACATCCATGCCAAATGCGACTACCGGCTGGTGGTCGACAATCTGATGGACCTGACGCACGAGACCTATGTGCACGGCTCCTCGATCGGCAACCGCGCGGTGGCCGAGGCGCCGTTCGAGGCCACCCATACCGACACCACCGCGACCATCACCCGCTGGATGCTCGACATCGAGGCGCCGCCCTTCTGGCGCGGCCAGCTCGGCAAGCCCGGCAATGTCGACCGCTGGCAGATCATCAACTTCACATCGCCGGCGACCATCGCCATCGATGTGGGCGTGGCGCCGGCCGGCAGCGGCGCGCCGGAGGGCGACCGCAGCCAGGGCGTCAATGGCTTCGTCCTCAACACCATCACCCCCGAGACCGACAGCACCTGCCACTATTTCTGGGCCTTCGCCCGCAACTATCAGCTCGACGAGCAGGCGCGCACCCACCGCCTCCGCGAGGGCGTGGCGGCGATCTTCCGCGAGGACGAGCGCATCCTCGAGGCGCAGCAGCAGGCGATCGAGGCCAACCCCGGCTACACCTTCTACAACCTCAACATCGACGCCGGGTCGATGTGGGCGCGCAAGCTGATCGACCGCATGATCGCCGAGGAACAGGCGCCTCGGCAGGCCGCGGAGTAGCGCCGTGGTAGAGGAGGGAAGGCAGCAGCGGTCACAGTCGCTCCGCGCGCTCCGCGGCGTGAGGGACCTGGTGATATCCGGCGAGATCCGTCCCGGCAGCCGGCTCTCCGAGATCGCCGTGGCGCAGCGGCTCGGCCTCTCCCGCACCCCGTTGCGGGCCGCGCTCGCCCGCCTCGAGCAGGAGGGGCTCGTCGAGCAGATCCCCTCCGGCGGCTACGCCGTCCGCAGTTTCACCCGCGAGGAGGTGATCGACGCCATCGAGCTGCGCGGCGTCCTCGAAGGCACCGCGGCGCGCCTCGCTGCCGAACGCGGCGTGGCGCCGGCTCGCCTGCGCGAGCTCTCCACCGTGCTGCAGCAGATCGATGCAGCCATCGCCGGCACCCCCGAAGAGCTGCAGTTCGACCGCTATGTCGAACTCAACGCTGCCTTCCACGAAACCCTTTCCGGCCTCGCCAGCGCCACCATCAAGCGCGAGATCGACCGCGTCACCCGGCTGCCTTTCGCCTCGCCAAGCGCTTTCCTCGAAAAGCAGGCCGACGTGCCCGCGTTCCGGCAATCGCTCTATGTCGGCCAGGCGCAGCACCGCGCCATCGTCAACGCCATCGAACTTCGCGAGGGCGGCCGCGCCGAGGCGCTGGCCCGCGAGCACGCCCGGCTCGCCCGGCAGAACCTCGAATTCGTCCTCGACCAGGACCGCAGCCTCATGCGCCGCGTTCCCGCGCTGGCGCTGGTTGCGGGCTGACGATGCGCAACGCAATGGAGTGGCGGACCGCCACGGTCACCCTGACGCAGCAGATCGCCGAGGACGTGAGGCTGCTGGAATTTGCGGTGGACGGCCCATTGCCGCCCTTCGATCCCGGTTCGCACAGCAATTTCCGCGTTCGCATCGGCGGTGCGCCGGCGGTGCGTACCTACTCGCTGCTTCCGGCTCCAGCCGGCCATCTGCGGGTCGTCGTAAAGCTGCATGAACGCAGCCGCGGCGGCTCCCGCTTCATGTGGGCCTTCGCGGCCGGTGACCGCACCGAGCTGACCCTGCCCGAAAACCGCTTCGAGCTCTCCTGGCGCGCGCCGTACTACCTCCTGCTGGCCGGCGGCATCGGCATCACCCCGATCTTCGGCATGGCCCGCGCCCTCAGGTCGCGCGACATCCCGATGCGCCTCGTCTATGGGGCGCGGTCACGTGCGCGCATGGCCTTCCTGCCGGAGCTGCAGGAGGAGATCGGCGACCTTGCCGTCTACGACAGTTCCATGGGCGAGCGTATCGATGTCGCAGCCGAGATCGCGGCCTTGCCACCCGACGGCGAACTCTACGCCTGCGGGCCGATCGCCATGCTCGACGCGGTCAAATCGGCATGGCAGCAGGCGGGCCGTGGGGCCGGACGGCTGCGCTACGAGGTCTTCGGCGACAGCGGCCCGTTCGCCGAGGAGAGCTTCCGGGTGGCGATCCTCAACCGCGATATCGAAGTCGAGGTTCGCCCCGACCAGACGCTCCTCGATGCCTTGAGCGAGGCCGGGGTGGAGATGATCCACGATTGCCGTCGGGGCGAATGCGGCATCTGCGCCGTGCGGGTCATCGAGCACAGCTCTGCCATCGATCACCGCGACGTCTTCTTCAGCCCCGAGGAAAGGCAGAAGGAGAGCCGCATCTGCGCCTGCGTCTCCCGCTTCGTCGGCGGCCGCGCCCTCATCGACATCGGCTACCGGCGCTGAGGACTTTTAGCCCGTGCCGGCGCGACGTCGGCGGCGATGTGGAGCGGCCGGGTCCGCGACGTCGAGGAAGCGATCCTGCAACTGCGCCTGCAGCCCCAGCATGTGCTGCTCCGCCTCGATCATGTGCTCGGTCATGATCCTGTGCACCGCCCCGGCATCGCCCTCCCGCATCGCCGCGATCAGGTCGCGCTGGTGCTGGATGCCGGATCGTCGCATCACCGGCTGCGATTGCACGTAGATGTCGTGGCAGACCGCCAGTTCCTTGAGCAGGCGCTGCAGGAACCGGCAGGTGAAGGCAAGGATCGGATTGTCGGAATACTCTGCGACCACGGCGTGGAAATCCAGTTCCGCCATGCGCTGCCCCCAGCGCTCCTCAGCATCGGCGGGCTCGTGGTCGTAGATAGCGATGATGTCGTTGAGGCGCCGGAACGCGGTTTCGTCGATGTTGCCGATGGCGCTGACGGCCACCAATGGCTCCAGCACCTTCCGCATGGCATAGATGTGGGCGATGCTGAGGTCCTTGGCGAACAGGAAATTCGACAGGAGGCTCATCGCCCGGCTCTCCGACATCCGCTCGATGAAGGCGCCGCCACCGGGGCCGGTGCGGATGCGGATCAGTCCCTGCACCTCGAGCGATTTCAGGGCCTCCCGTACCGTGCCCTTGCCGGCGGCGTACTGCGCCATCAGCTCCTTCTCCTGCGGCAGCCGGTCACCGGGCCCCAGACCATGCTCGACAATCAGCCGCTTGATCGCGTCGACTATCTCGTCGGTACGCTTACGTCGCGCGGGATGGGCAATGGTTGGGGCGGCGGTGACTTTGGCGGCCATTATCCGGAGGCGGTCGTTCGGTAGGTGAGGCGGGGGGCGCTGGCGATGAGGTCCCCCGTATACTGATGCCGCGGATTCGCGAACAGGCTCTGTGTCTCGCCGAGCTCGACCAGTTCTCCGAGATACATCACCGCCACCCTGTCAGCGATGGATTCCACCACGGCGAGGTCGTGGCTGATGAAGAGGTAGGAGAGGCTGAACTCCCGGCGCAGGTCGTCCAGCAGCAGCAGCACCTGCGCCTGCACCGAGACGTCGAGGGCGCTCACCGGCTCGTCGAGGACGAGGATCCTGGCGTCTGCCGCCAATGCCCGGGCAATGGCGATTCGCTGCGCCTGACCGCCTGAGAACTCGTGCGGGTAGCGCTCCAGGGCATTGGCCGGCATTTGCACGGCATCTAGCAGTTCCCGCATCCGCTGCTTGCGGGTGCTGCCGCTGGCTCGGCCGAGCAGCCGCAGCGGCACGTCGAGGATCTGCGCGATCGTCTTGCGCGGGTTGAGCGAAGCCACCGGATCCTGGAATACGTACTGGATCGCTCGTCCGAAGGCGCGGCTACCCTCTGCCGCCAAAGTTGTCGCATCCTTGCTGCCGATGGTCATTGCCCCTGAACTCGGCCGCTCCAGCCCGACCAGCATCCGCGCCAGCGTCGACTTGCCCGAACCGCTCTCGCCAACCACCGCCAGCGTCTCGCCCTCCTGCAGCTCGAGCGAAACGTTGCGCACCGCATGGATGGCCGGCGCCGCCTTTCCGAACAGCGAGCGCCCGCCGCCGAAAGTCTTGCAGAGATTCTCGACCACGATGGCCTTGCCACTCATGCCGGCGCCTCCGGCTTTGCCGCAAACAGCGGGCGGACATTGTCGAGGAAGCGCTTGCCCATTCCCGGTTCCGGCACGCAGGCGATCAGCCGGCGCGTATAGTCATGCTGGGGGTTTCGCAAAACGGCCAGCGTGTCGCCCTGCTCGACGATCTCCCCATCCTTCATCACGGCCACCCGGTCGCAGACCTGGGCGACGACGCCGAAGTCGTGGGTGATCAGCAGCAGCGCCATGCCGCGCTGGCGCCGCAGGTCCTGCAGCAGGTCGAGGATGCGCGCCTGTACCGTGACGTCGAGTGCCGTGGTCGGTTCGTCCGCGATGATTACCTCCGGATCGTTGGCCAGCGCCATGGCGATGCCGATGCGTTGCCGTTGTCCACCCGACAGCTCGTGCGGGTACGCATTGGCCCGTTCCGCGGCGTCGCGGATGCCGACCGACTCCATCAGTTCTACCGCCTTCGCAAGGGCTGCCTGCCGGCCCACCGCATTGTGGGAAGTAACAGCTTCGGCAATCTGCTGGCCCACCCTGATGAGGGGGTGCAGCGTCGTCAGCGGGTCCTGGAAGACATAGGCCACGCGTGCGCCGCGTCGGGCAATGATCTGCTGCTCGCTTTGCGCCAGCAGGTCCTGCCCCTCGAGATAGACGGCGCCGCCGGTGATGACGCCCGGTGGGGACGCGACGAGGCCGAGCAGCGACAGCGCGGTGACGCTCTTGCCCGAGCCGCTCTCGCCGATCAGGCCCAGGCATTCCCCCTTTTCGAGGCCGAAGCTGATGCCCTTGACCGCCGGATTGATCTGCCCGCCGCTGCGAAAACCGGTTTCCAGGTCCTCCACCTCCAGCAGGCGGCGGCCCTCCCGCTGCGCTTCCGGCGCCCTGTTGCGCTTGATGCTGGTGACCGCCATCGGCCGGTTCAGCGCCCCCGAACGCAGCCGTGGATCGAGCACGTCGCGCACACCGTCGCCGAGCAGGTTGATGCTCATCACCAATGCAAAGATCATCAGTCCGGGGATCATCGACACATGCGGCGAGGTGAAGAGCTGCGCCCGTCCCTGGCCCAGCATCGAGCCGAGATCGGCCTGCGGCGGCTGGGCGCCAAGGCCGAGGAAGGACAGGCCGGCGGTCTCGAGGATCATCCAGCCAACGGTCGTCGACATGGTGATGACGATCACCGGCAGGACGTTGGGCAGCACCTCGGTGAACAGCACCTGCAGGTGGCTCTTCCCCGACAGCCGTGCCGCATCGACGAACTCGCTGTGCCGGATCGACAGCGTCACGCCGCGGATGTTGCGGGCAAAGAACGGGATGTTGACCAGCGCGATGGCGTAGAGCGCATTCAGCAGCCCTGGCCCCAGCACGGCGACGATGGCCAGGGCGAGCAGGATGTAGGGGAACGCCATCAGCATGTCGATCAGCCGCATCATGACGTTGTCCGTGCGGCCGCCGGCATAGCCGGCCACCAGCCCGATCAGCGAGCCGAACAGGGCCGCGATCGCGGTGGCGCTGAGCCCGACGATGATCGACACCTGCGTCCCCCAGAGCAGCCGCGACAGCAGGTCGCGCCCGAGATGGTCGGTCCCCAGCAGGTGCCCCTCCGAGAGCGGCGGCAGCAGCCGGTTGGGCTGGTCGGTAATGTCGGGGTCCGGCAGCGGCAGTACCGGCGCGAGGATCGCCAGCAGCACGATGCCCGCGAGGATGAACAGCCCGGCCGCCGCCAGCCGGTTGGCCATCAGCAGTTGCCAGCTGTTGAGGCGGCCTGACGGAGGCGGCGGCGCCGGTAGTGCCGCGTCGGTCATGACTTCAGCCTCGGATCGAGCATGGCCTGCGCGACGTCGGCCGCGAGATTGACCAGTACGTAAGCCGTTGCCGCAACCAGCACGCCGCCCTGCACCAGCAGCAGGTCGCGCGTCGACACCGCCTTTACCAGCATGGCCCCGAGCCCCGGCCACTGGAACACCGTCTCGATATAGACGGCGCCGCCGAGCACGAAGCCGGTCTGCACGCCGATGACCGGGATGACGGAAACGAGCGCCGCCCGGAAGGCGTGGCGGTAGATGACGAGATGTTCTGGCACGCCTTTGGCGCGGGCGGTGCGGATGTAGTCCTGGCGTAGCACCTCCAGCATCGCCGCGCGCGTCAGTCGGGCGATGACGCCGGTGGCCACGATGGCCAGCGTCGTCGCCGGCAGGATCAGGTGGCGGATGAGGTCCGGAAGATCGCCGCCGCCGTAGATCGCATACATCCCGGAGGCAGGCAGCAGCCGCCATTGTACGGCGAACAGCAGGATGAAGATGAGGCCGAGCCAGAAGGCCGGCATCGAGATGCCGATGAGCACGAAGAAAGTGACGACACGGTCGGTCCAGCCGAACTGCCGGACCGCCGACACCACCCCCGCCAGCAGCCCAAAAATCGAGCACAGCACCAGCGAGGTGCCGGCGAGGATGATGGTGGCCCCGAAACGCTCCAGCACCTCGTCGAGCACCGGGCGGTTGAGGATGTAGGAGCGGCCGAAATCGCCCTGCAGCAGGTTGGTGATCCAGATGAAGTATTGCTCGGGCAGCGACCGGTCGAGCCCGAGATCGCGGTTGATGCGGGCGACATTCTCGGGCGTGGCGTAGGAGCCGAGGATGGCGACGGCGGGATCGCCAGGGATCATCGCCATGATCAGGAAGACGATCACCGAGAGCCCGAGGATGACCGGGATCGCTGTGAGCAGGCGCTTGACGATATAGCCAGTCATCTATGGCCACCGCGTGCTTGGCTGCAGGAACCGGCGGCGCACGGGACGCCGCCGGCAGGTTCGGCGATGGTCTAGTTCTTGGTCACGTCACGCAGCACCAGCGTGAAGTCCGGCTGCAGTTCGAACGAACCGACGTCGTCTGTGGTGACGGCGCTCTGCTTCCAGTTGGCGACGAACAGCCAGGGCGCATCCTCGTGCACGATCTCCTGCATCTGCTTGTAAAGCTCCGCCCGCTCTTCCGGATCGGTCGAGGTGCGAGCCTGGTTGAGGAGTTCGTCCACCTCGGGGTTCGAGTAGTAGCTCGAGTTGAACCCGCCGTTTTCCGGCCATGCCTCGGTGCGCAGCGTCAGGTAGGGCAGGGTGTCGGGGTCGGTGGTCATCCATGCCATCTCGGCCATGTCCGCCTTGCCCTCGAGGCCGGGGTTTACCTCCGCGAGGAAGGTGTTCCACTCATAGGTTTCGATCTCGACGTTCAGCCCGACGGCAGCGAGATCCGCCTGGATCGCCGTTCCCATCGGCACCGGATCGAGCATCCCCGATCCGCCTTCGGTGACGTAGAAGGTCAGATCCGCACCCTCGGCCCCGGCCTCAGCCAGCAGTTCGCGGGCCCGCTCCGGGTCGTAGGGATAGGGCTCGACCTCCTCATTGTACGCCCAGTTGAAGGCCGGCGGCGTCGGCCCGTTGGCCACCCCCGCAGTCCCCTGCAGCACGTCGTTGACGAGGCTCTCCTTGTTGACGGCGTAGTTCACCGCCTGGCGCACCCGCTGATCGGTGAACGGACCTTCCTTCATGTTCAGCATCACGTACCAGACGTGGGGTCCGATCGCCTCGTGCACCGTATAGTTGGCGTCGTCGCGGAACGTGGCGATGCTGTCCGGCGGCGTCTCCAGCAGCACGTCGATGCCGCCCGAAAGCATCTCCGCGACCCTGGTGTTGGTGTCGGTGATCGGGCGGAAGACCACTGCCTCCAGCGGCGGAGCGCCGTCCCAATAGTCCTCGTTGCGCGAGGCGACGACCCGCGCGTTCGACTGCCATTCCTCGAACTTGAAGGCGCCGGTGCCGACGGGGTTGCGGCCGAAGTCGTCACCATGCTGCTCGACGGCGGCCGGCGAGACGATGAGGCCGGTCGGCGAGGCGAGGTTGGACATGAACGGGGCGAACGGCTCGCTGAGCTTGAACTCCACGGTCAGGTCGTCCACCACCGTCACCTCCTCGATGGAGGCGAAGTTGAACGACAGCGGGAATGGTCCGGTCTCGTAGAAGGGGTGGGATTTATCGAGCATGCGGTCGAAGTTGAACTTCACCGCTTCGGCATCGAACGGCGTGCCGTCGTGGAAGGTGACGCCTTCCCGCAGGTTGAAGGTGTAGGTCAGGCCGTCATCGGAGATCGTCCAGTCCGTAGCCAGCGCCGGCTCTACTTCGAGCGTGCCGCTCTTGTTGCGGACCAGCCCGTCATAGAGGTTGACGAGGATGCGGAAGTCGTTGGCCGCGGTGACGACGTGCGGATCGAGCGACTGCGGTTCGGCGATCTGCCCGACCACCAGGACGTTCGGGGGCGTCTGCGCATAGGTCTGGCCGCCAAGGCCGAGCGCTGCCGCGACGGCGAGGGCCGCAGCCCTGCTCCATAGGGTTCTCATCCGTTACCTCCTTCTTGTTCCTGCGGCTTGAAGCCTCGAGGTGGGCGCGAGGCAACCGACCGATGTTTCAATTTATCAGCATAAATGAGTGACGCAACAGATTCATCCGTATAAATTGCGGATTGGAAACCGGCGGGGCTGCTCATGACTTTCTCCATCGTTGCACGCGACCCCCACTCCGGCGCTTTCGGCGTCGCCTGTGCGACCGGCGGTCCAGTGGTGGGCTCGCTGGTGCCGCATGCGGCAGCCGGCGTCGGCGCCATAGCGACGCAGGGCAATACCAACGCCCTCTATGCCTTCGACGGCCTGGCGCTGCTGGCCGACCCCCGTAACCCGGCCGAGGCGGTACTGCAGCAGGTTCTCGACGGCGATGCCGGCCGCGACCGGCGCCAATGCATCATCGTTGATCGCGAGGGACGCACAGCCGCCTGGACCGGCCCCGCCTGCGGCCGTCACGCCGGAGCGCTGACGGAAGCCGGGCTCGCCGTTGCCGGCAACATGCTGGCGACCGACGCTGTGCTTGGGGCAATGGTCGCAGCCTACCGGCAGGCGCCGGGCGAACTGGGAGATCGCCTGCTGGTGGCGCTGCGGGCGGGGGAGGCGGCGGGCGGCGATGAACGCGGCATCCGCTCGGCGGCACTCAAGGTCTACACCACCGAGCCTTATCCCGCCCTCGACCTCCGGGCCGACTGGTCGCTGCGACCGCTCGACGATCTTGCGTCTACGCTGGAGGCGGTCCGGGCGCCAGGCTACGCCGACTTCTTCGAATCCATCCCCACCCGTGCGCAACCGGGTCGGCGCTGAGCATGGTCAGCCGGCGATGCTGGCGCCGGTGTCGCGGTCGAATACGTGGATCGACTCCGGCCCGATACGCGCCTCGAACGGCGCCCCAAACGCCGCCGGATAGGCACCATCGACGATAGAGGTCACCGGCTGGCCGCTCAGCTCGAAAACCACATGCGTCTGCGCCCCTGTCGGCTCTACCAGCCGTGTGGTGCCAGCAAGGCGCGTGCCGCTCTCGCCCGGCGTCAGGTGCTCCGGCCGCAGTCCCACGGTGATCGGCTGGCCCGGCTGCAGCCGCAGCGTCTGCGACAGCTGTATCAGCGTCCCGTCCGATAGCCGCGCTGCGGGCGCCTCCCCGCTGGTGTCGGCTACCGCCTCGAGGAAGCTCATCGCTGGGGAACCGATGAACCCGGCGACGAACAAATTGTCCGGCTTGCGGTAGAGCTCGAGCGGCGTTCCTTGCTGCTCGATGCGTCTGGCATTCATCACCACGATCCGGTCGGCCAGCGTCATCGCCTCGATCTGGTCGTGCGTCACATAGATCGAGGTCGTCCCGACCTTCTGGTGCAGGAAAGACGCTCGGGTCGCGCACCACGGCGCGTCCCATCGCCACGCACTGGCGCTGGTCCGGCGCGTCTGGGCGCGCCGGGACTGTTCTGGGAGTTGCGTGATCGGGCGCCGCCGCTAGCGGTTCGTACGGCCTCGCTGCGACGGGTCCACCCCGCCGGTCGATGTCGTGTCGTTCAGCACGTCGCCCTCGAAGGTATTCTCTCCGTCTCTGAGTTCCGGATCGGCCTTCCAGCCACCCTTCGAGGCGCCGATCCCGGGATCTCGTTCCACGTTGGATGGACCAGCGCCGAGTTCGCGCTCGGCCTGCGACCAGTGCTCGGCATGCCGTCCCTCCGGCCGTCCCTCGCGTTCCCATATTTCATGGGCACGAGCCCTGACGGCCTGTTCCGTCTCACTCGTCATCTTGTTTCTCCTGCCCTTTGCCGCTGCGCTCGTTGCCACTCTCACGCCGCTTGCCGAGATCCCGCTCCGCCCGGACCTCGTCGTCGAGCTTTTCGAAGCTCTCCATCAGATCATCGGTGTCGCCCCTGGCTTCGGCCTGCGCCTGGCGTTCGTTGTTGTTGCGGAGCTGGTTTTCCCCGTGGAGGCTGTTATTGCCTTTGAGATCGGCGGCGAGTTCGAACTCGTCGAAGCTCTCGGGATCGGCCTTGCCGGCCCCCTTGGCGCCGTGCTGGCCATTGGCCCGTCCGCCCATCGATTTGCCCGCATTTGGCATGTTCTCACCTCATTCGTTAGCCTTCGGACCAACCCACGCCGGCGCGATAAGTTGCGTCGCCGGACGAACGGGTGGACGGCACTCCGTCGGGCGGAGGGGCTGCATGGGATGGGGGAGATGCATAGGATCGTGGTGACGCCGGCGGGGGCGGATCGGGGGTGTCGGCGCCGCCACGATCACTATGCGGAGTCGCCTCGGGGATCGGGGGATCTCATGAGGCGATCACCGCAAGCTAGCAGACCCCACCTGACGGCCGTGTTACGCCTGATGTCAGCAAACGGTCAGATTTCAGGGCCTACAATCCTAGTCCATATTGGAGCCGAGAATGTCCATTCCACGCAGTCTTGCGACGCTTCTGCTCGCTGTGGTGCTGGCCGCCGCTGCGTCGCCGGTCGTCGCGCAGGGGCAGGGTGGCGGCCAAGGGCAGGGTGGTGGCCAAAGCCAGGGTGGTGGCGGACAGGGCCAGGGTGGTGGCCAAAGCGAGAGTGGTGGCGGACAGGGGCAGGGTGGCGGACAAGGTCAGGGTGGTGGCGGACAAGGCGAGGGTGGTGGCCAAAGCGAGAGCGGTGGCGGACAGGGGCAGGGTAGCGGACAAGGTCAGGGTGGTGGCAGCCAGGGGCAAGGGCAAGGCGGCTCCGGGCAGGGGCAGAACAGCGGCGGCGGTGGGCAAAGAGGATCATCTGCCAATGGCAACGCTCCGGGCAGTCCCGCTGGCGATGGCCTAGCCGTGCTGCCAAGCGATGAGGAGTGGGCTCTCGAGGCGGTGAGAACACGGCGTGCGCTACCGCTGGCCGAGGTGCTGGCGGGGGCGGGGCAGTCGGTGGCGGGCGAGGTCATCGACGCCCGGCTCCTTCGAATCCGCGGCTTTCTCGTGTACGAGGTGAAGTCGATGACCCGCGACGGCCACGTCAGCGTGTCCTATTACTACGCACGTTCCGGGAGGAAGGTCGGCACCGACTGATGCGTATTCTCATCGCCGAAGACGACGAGCGGATTGCACGTTCGCTGGGCGAGGCCCTGAAGGCCGCCGGCTTTCTCGTCGACACCGAGTCCGATGGCGAGATGGCCTGGTACCGTGGCGATACCGAACCCTTCGATGCCATCGTCCTCGACCTCGGTTTGCCCACCATCGACGGTTTGACCATCCTCAAGCGCTGGCGTCAGGCCCACCGCGATGCACCCGTCCTGATCCTTACGGCTCGTGGGCAATGGGAGGAACGGGTGGATGGCATGGAGGCCGGTGCCGACGATTACGTGGTGAAGCCCTTTCACGTCGAGGAGGTCGTCGCCCGGCTCCGGGCCATCATCCGACGGGCCGGTGGACTTTCCTCCTCACGCATCGAAATCGGTGATCTTGTTCTCGACACGCGCCTGATGCAGGTTTTCCGCGAGGGCGTCCCGATCAGCCTGCCGCCGCAGGAGTACCGTCTGCTCGCCTACCTCGCCCACCAACGCGGCCGTGTCGTCTCCCGCATGGAGATCATTGACCACCTCTACCATCAGGACTTCGAGCGCGAGTCCAACTCAGTCGAGGTGCTGGTTGGCCGCATCCGCAAGCGTATTGGCGACGACGTGATCAAGACCCGGCGAGGCTTCGGCTACTATTTGGAAGGCGCCGACGCTTGAGCCGTCACTCGCTTCGCTTCCGGCTGCTTGCCGGGGCCGCGCTCTGGGTTGCCATCGCCTTGCTGCTGACCGGCGCGGTGCTGCTCTTTCTCTTCCGCGCCAGCGTCGAGCGATCCACCCTCGCGGGGATGGAAGCGAGCCTTGCAAGGCTTGTTTCCACCATGGTTCCCGGCACCGACCCCGTGGTCCCGGAGGAACCGCTTGCCGACCCGCGCTACGCAAAGCCCTATGGCGGACTCTATTGGCAGATCGAGCGTATGGACGCCGGGCCCGTCGCCCGCTCCCGCTCGCTCTGGGACTATGTGCTACCGACCGGTGAAGGGATAGAAACCGATACCCTGCGGAGCATTCCGGGGCCCGACGGCCAGATCCTTGCGGCGCTCACACGTCCGGTGGAATTCGAAACCCCTTCGGGACCGGCCAGCTACCTTATCACCCTCGCCGAGGATCGCAGCATTCTCGATCAGGCCATCGGAGACTTCCGATCGGACATGGCGTTGGCTTTGCTCTCGCTCGGCCTTACCATTCTCCTTGCCGCCTGGCTGATCATCCATCTGGGTCTGCGGCCGCTGGGTGCGGTGCGTCGCGGGCTTGAAGCCGTCCGCCAGGGCACGGCCGATACCCTCGCGGAGGATTATCCGGCAGAGGTCCTGCCGCTGGTCGGCGAGGTCAACGAGCTGTTGTCGTTACGCGACCGATCGGTCGCCTTCGCCCGCGCCCGCGCCGCCGATCTCGCGCATGGACTGAAAACGCCGCTGCAGGTGCTTACCGCCACGGCCGACCGGTTGCGCAGCAGCGACCCCAGGAACGCGGCCGCACTCGACGAGATCACTGCCGAGATGTCCGACCGTATCGACTACCAACTGCGCCTGGCGCGGCTGCGGCTGCGCACGGATTCCCATGTTCTCAGCGCCTCGCTCAACAACGCCATTTCCCGCAGCGCCTCGGTCGTGCGCAAGACCCGCGAAGGGGAACTGCTGGAGTGGAACATTGCACTCGGCGAAGACGTCGGCGTCAACATCGACCGCCAAGATCTTCTGGAGCTGACTGGGGTGGTGCTCGAGAACGCCGCAAAATGGGCGCGTAGCCGCGTGGACGTCGCCGTCCGCCGGGACGGGGCCCAAGTGGAACTGACTATCGCGGACGACGGACCGGGCCTCACCGAGGAACAGATAAGGCGCCTCGGCGTCCGCGGGCGTCGCTTCGACGAAAGTCGTCCCGGCTCCGGCCTCGGCCTCGCCATCGCCACGGAAATCCTGGCTCTGAATGGCGGGGAGGCGGTATTCTCCCGTTCGCAGCTCGGCGGACTTGCGGTTGCACTGCGGCTCCCGGTGGCTGCGGGCACCTTTTCCACAGGAACCTGAGCCGCCTCTCGATACTGGCGCAACCTCGCCTCTACAGCCGCGTTTGGAGCCTGGGTGGATCATGAACTTCGGAGTTGGCTCATGTTCCGTCCTCTCGTCCTATCTGCCCTCTATTTCGTCGCGATGGGCACTTTCTTCACTGCATATTCGCTGGTTCCGGTGTGACGGCTACTCGGCCGCCTGCCGATGCGACGCAATGATGCCTCTGATCTCCGACCGGCAGGAGCCGCAGCTGGTGCCGGCGCCGGTCGCGACACCGACGGCATCGACGCTGTCGCAGCCGGCGTGGACCGCTTCGACGATACCGTTGATCCCGACCGAGAGGCAGGCGCAGACGATGGCGCCGGTATCGGGACGACCCGATCCTGGTCGGGCCGCCAGCACGTCTGTAAGGCGCGCGGGAGGCTCCCGCAGCAGCGACGCCGCCCATTGCCGGGCCGCCAGCACCGGCTCCGGTGACAGGTAGAGAGCGAAGCTCAATCTGCCGTGGTCGAAACAGGCGAGGCTATACCGGCCGGAGGCGCGGTCATAAACGCTCACCAGTTCCACGCCTGCGGGGATCGCAAAGGCATTGCGGCACCACGCGTTCCAGTCCGGGGGAGGTCGGTGCCAAGCGAGTTCGACCCGCAGGCCCTCGCCGGCCTCGGCCAGCGCCCAGTAGTCTGTGTCACCTAGCGCCGGCCGCTCGCGGCACACTGCGAAGCCGTACCAGCCCATTGTCACCGGCTCGACGCTCACCTCCGCCATCTTCAACGCCGGTTGCCCAGACTGCGGATCCGTCTGCGCCCGGACCAGCGCATCGACCCGGCCGCTCGAGGCGAACTGGCCGGTCCAGTGCATGGGCACGAACACCGAGCCGCGTTGCTGCCGATCGCTGATCAGCGCCCGGACCACGGCGCTGCCGTGCCGGTTCTCCAGCCGCACCAGCATGGCGCAGCGAACGCCGAGGGCGGCGGCATCGTCGGGGTGCAGTTCTGCGAAAGGCTCGGCCATGTGCGCGGACAGCCGCGCGGCCTTCCCGGTGCGGGTCATCGTATGCCAGTGGTCGCGCACCCGCCCGGTATTGAGCGTCAGCATGCCCGGCGCCGGCAGCAGCGGCGGCGGTGGCGTTACAGCGACGAAACGCGCCCGCCCGTCCTCCGTGAAGAACCGGCCATCCCCGAACATTCGCGCCTGCGGCGCCTCCCGGACCGGCCATTGCGTTGACGGCAGGGTGTCATAGTCGGCGCCGCGGAGGCCGGAGAGATCGAAGTCGCGGTTGCCGCCGTTCTCGAAGGCCGTGAGTGCTGCGTGTTCGGCGAAAATCTCGGCGGGGCTGCGATAGGGAAAGGCTGTGCCGAAGCCCATGCGGCGGGCCACCTGGGTGACGATCCACCAGTCGGGGCGGGCTTCGCCGGGTAGCGGCAGGAACGGCCGCTGCCGGGAGATGCGGCGCTCGGAACTGGTGACAGTGCCGTTCTTCTCGCCCCAGCCGGCGGCCGGCAGACGGACGTGGGCTTCGACCACCGTGTCGGTGGCGGCATTCATGTCGGAGACGACGAGGAAGGGAAGTTTTCGCAATGCCGCCAGAACTTTGTCGGCCTCCGGCATGGAGTCGACGGGGTTGGTGGCCATGATCCAGAGCGCCTTGATACGGCCGTCGGCGACGGCGTCGAACAGCTCCACCGCCTTTAGCCCCGGCTTCGTCGCCACCCGGTCGCTGCCCCAGAAGCGGCGCACCCGGTCGATACTGGCTGCGTCGAAATCCATGTGCGCGGCCAGCATGTTGGCGAGGCCGCCGACCTCGCGCCCGCCCATAGCGTTGGGCTGGCCGGTGATCGAGAACGGTCCCATCCCCGGCAGCCCGATGCGCCCTGTCGCCAAATGGCAGTTGATGATGGCGTTGACCTTGTCGGTGCCGGTCGCCGACTGGTTCACGCCTTGCGAGAACACCGTCACCACCCGCTCGATGCGCGCAAACCAGTCGCTGAACAGCGCCAGGTCGCGCTCGGAGACGCCCGTTGCCTGCGCCACCCGATCCGGCGTCCACGCCGCCGCTGCCGTGAGCGCGGCGCGCAACCCTGTAGTGTAGTTGCCGGCAAATCCGCGATCGATCGCCTGCCGCTCCTGCAGCGCTCGCAGCAACCCCACAAAGAGGGCCGTGTCGCCGTCTGGGCGGATGGCGAGGTGGAGGTCCGCGAGGTCGGCCGTGGCGGTGCGGCGCGGGTCGATGAGCACCACCCGCATCCCCGGCCGTGCCGCCTTGGCCGCCACGAGCCGCTGGTAGAGCACCGGATGGCACCAGGCGAGGTTGGATCCGACCAGCACCACGAGATCGGCGAGCTCGAGATCCTCGTAATTGCCGGGGACCGTGTCCGAGCCGAAGGCGCGCTTCATACCGGCCACCGATGAGGCCATGCAGAGCCGCGAGTTGGTGTCGATGTTGGCCGAGCCGATGAAACCCTTCATCAGCTTGTTGGCGACGTAATAGTCCTCGGTGAGCAATTGGCCGGAGCCGTAGATGGCGACGGCGTCGGGGCCGTGCTCAGCGACGGTCTCGCTGAAGGTCCCGGCGACCAAGTCGAGCGCCGCGTCCCAGCTCGCCCGTATCCCGCCGATCTGCGGGTGCAGCAGCCGGCCCTGCAGCGACAGCGTCTCGCCGAGCGCTGCCCCCTTCGAGCATAGCCGCCCGAAATTCGCCGGATGCTCCGGATCGCCGGCGATGGCGACGCTGCCGTCCGGCTGCGGCGTTGCCAGCACCCCGCAGCCGACGCCGCAATAGGGGCAGGTGGTGCGGGTGGTGGCTGTCATTTCCGGGGCGATCACTCCGCCGCCGCCAGCAGGAAGTCTCGGGCCATCAGGATGCGGCCTTCGAGAACCTGCAGCGCCACCGTGCGCACCGCGCCCTCGTCCGGCCCCTGCGCCAGGCCGGTCTCGAGCGAGAACACCCAGTTGTGCAGCGGGCAGGTGACCTCGGTACCATGCACGATGCCCTGGCTCAGCGGTCCCCCCTTATGCGGGCAGCGGTCCTCGATGGCGTAGACCCTGTCGTCGGCGGTGCGGAACACGGCGACCTTGCCGGCCGGCGTGTTGACGCAGCGTGCGCCCTGGCGCGGAATGTCCTCGATCCGTCCGATCTCGATCCAGTCACTCATAGTAGCTACCTCTGACGGATGATCGCGCCACGGTTAGCACCTGCAGTCGGGACTCCCTCCCCCGTGTGGGGAGGGTAGTGCAGCTAGGACCGCAGGTCCGTAGCGGAGCTAGGGTGGGGGTGGCCCTGCACTCCGAGTTTGCCGCTCCCCCCACCCTTGATCCCTCCCTAAAAGGGGGAGGGAGACGACTGCAGACGGGGGGTCGACGTTCGTGTCTCCTGCCGAGATGCGATTCCCCAGCTCGGAGGAAGGCCGAGGGCGGGAGAGAGGACTTCATGCTCATCGCCCTCACTCCGCCGCCACCGGCACGCCGAACTCCGCGAGGGCCGCGAATTCGTGCGCGTCCTTGCCGTTGACCCGCTCTTCCCACGGGTCGACCTGCGCGAACTGCTGCGAAAAGACGAAGCGGTCGTAGTAGTGGCGGCGCTTGTCCCGGTCCTGGACGACGGCGGCGAGGATGGAGTCCTTCCCCACCCGCTTCAGCCATTTGTAGATGCGCTCGAGATAGCGGCCCTGCTCGCGATAGAGCTGCACCAGTGCGGCGATCACCTCCACCGCCTCGTCCTCCGTGTCGACGTGGCAGAGCGGCTCGGTGCCTTTGATGTCGAGCCCGGCGGCGCCGCCAAAGACGATGTCGTAGCCACTGTGGACGCAGATCACCCCGACATCCTTGCACGTCGCCTCGGCGCAGTTCCGCGGACAGCCGGAGACCGCCATCTTCACCTTGGCCGGCGTCCAGCTGCCCCACATGAACTTCTCGATGCGCACCCCGAGCCCCGTCGAGTCCTGAGTCCCGAACCGGCACCAGTCCGAGCCGACGCAGGTCTTCACCGTGCGCAGCCCCTTGGCATAGGCGGCGCCCGAGACCATGCCGGCGGCGTTGAGGTCGGCCCAGACGCCGGGCAGGTCCTCCTTCTTCACGCCCAGAAGGTCGATGCGCTGGCCGCCGGTCACCTTGACCGTCGGGATCCGGAACTTGTCGGCCACGTCGGCGATCGCCCGCAGCTCCTTCGGCGAGGTGAGGCCGCCCCACATCCGCGGCACTACCGAATAGGTGCCGTCCTTCTGGATGTTGGCGTGCACCCGCTCGTTGATGAAGCGACTCTGCCCGTCATCCTCGTATTCGCCTGGCCAGGTCGCAATCAGGTAGTAGTTGAGGGCCGGCCGGCACTTGGCGCAGCCGCCGGAGCTCGTCCATTCCAGCTCCTGCATCACCTGGGGGATCGTCTTCAATCCCTTGGCGACGATCAGCCGCCGCACGTCGTCGTGCCCGAGTTCGGTGCACTTGCACATGGGCTGCACCGCCGCGGGATTATAGGCGCCGCCCAGCGTCAGGCTGAGCAGCTGCTCGACCAGCCCCGTGCACGAGCCGCAGCTGACCGAGGCCTTGGTATGCGCCCGCACGTCGTCGAGGCTCTGCAGCCCCTTGCCGGTGATGGCGCCGGTGATCCTGGATTTGCACACGCCGTTGCAGCCGCAGATCTCTGCCTCATCCGGCAAGGCTGCAACGGCCGCCATAGGGTCCAGCGGGGTGCTCCCCTGAAACGCCTGGCCGAAGATCAGGGTGTCGCGCAGCTCCGAGGTATCGGTGGCGCGCTTGATCATGTCGAAGAACCAAGGCCCGTCGGAGGTCTCCCCGTAGAGCACCGCGCCGATGATGCGATCGTCCTGCAGCACCAGCCGCTTGTAGACGCCGGCCGTGGCGTCGCGCAGCACGATCTCCTCGCGGTCCTCGGCCTCGGCGAAGTCACCGGCGGAGTAGAGCGAGACGCCGGTCACCTTCAACTGGGTGGCGGTCTGGACCGGCCGGAAGGCCGCCGCCGCGCCAACCAGGGTCTTGGCCGCCACCCTCGCCATGTCATAGAGCGGCGCGACCAGGCCGTAGACGATCCCCTCATGCTCGACGCATTCGCCGACAGCCACGATGTCGGGGTCGGAGGTCACCATCTGATCGCTGACGACGATGCCCCGCTCCACCTGCAGACCCGCGTCGGTCGCGATGCGGGTCTCCGGCCGGATGCCGACCGCCATCACGACGATGTCGGCGGGGTAGACGGTGCCGTCGTCGAGCACCACCGCCTCGACGCGGCCGTGGCCGAGGATGGCCTTCGTCTGGGCCCGGCAATGAATGGTGATGCCGCGGCTTTCCAGCTCCTGTTGCAGCAGATAGCCGGCCGCCGGATCGAGCTGCCGCTCCATCAGATGGCCCATCAGGTGCAGCACGACCACGTCCATCCCGCGCAGCCGGAGCGCTGCCGCAGCCTCAAGTCCGAGCAACCCGCCGCCGATCACCACTGCCTTGGCACCGGGCTTTCCGGCCGCTGCCACCATCGCGTTTACGTCGTCGAGGTCACGGAAGGCCATGACGCCTGGCAGGTCCTTGCCTGCAATCGGAATGATGAAGGGCGCCGAGCCGGTCGCGATGAGCAGCCTGTCGTAGGGCGTTTCGCCATGTTTCGATGCGATGACCTTGCGCTTGCGGTCGATGGAGGTCACCGTCTCGCCGAAGCGGCAGTTGATGCCGTTCCGCTCATACCAGCCCGCATCGTGCGTGATGATATCGTCGTATCGCTTTTCGCCGGCGAGGACCGGCGAGAGCATGATGCGGTTGTAGTTGCCACGCGGCTCGGCCCCGAACAGGGTGACGTCGTAGCTCCCGGGGTGATCTTCCAGCAGGTGCTCGAGGACTCGCCCCGAGGCCATGCCGGCACCGATGACGACCAGCTTCTGTTTCATCGGACTGTCTCCACCAGATTTGGGAGGTCGTGTGGCAGCGATGTCCGGCTGCCGGGCATGCGCCGGATGGCGGCGTGCATGAGCCCCAGCGACACCACGACCAGGATGAAGATCGCCATGAAGCAGCTGGTCCACAGCCCGGTGGCGTCGTTGAGCCACCCAAAGAGCAGCGGCAGCACGAAGCCGCCGAGACCGCCGATCATGCCCACGAGCCCGCCCACGGCGCCCACATTGTCGGGGTAGTAGGCCGGGATGTGCTTGTAGACCGCGGCCTTGCCGAGGCTCATGAAGAAGCCCAGCACGAACATCAGGCCGATGAAGGCCCATGGGCTTATGGCAAAGGCGATGTTGAAGCTGCCGTCTATGCCGTGGACCGTCACGTCGCTGGGCGGCAGCGCCAGCACGAAGCTGACGATCGCCGACACGCCGAAGGTCCAGTACATGATCGTACGCGCGCCGACCTTGTCCGACAGGGTGCCGCCATAGGCGCGGAAGATGCTGGCGGGGATCGAGTAGGCGGCGGCAACCATACCGGCCGTGGCGATGTCGAAGCCGTAGACGCCGATCAGGTAGCGCGGCAGCCACAGCGTCAGGGCTACGAAGGCGCCGAAGGAGAAGAAGTAGTAGAGGGCAAAGCGCCAGACACGCACGTCCCTGAGGGGTGCGAACTCGGCAGAGAGGCTCCGCGGCTTGGCTCCGTCCATCCGGCGCTTCACGAGAACCGGATCGTCCTCGGTCGTGAACCAGAAGACCACCGCCATGACGGCAAGGGCCGCGGCCCATGCCAGCGCCACCGCCTGCCACCCCCAGGCGAGCAGCACGAAGGGGGCCAGGAACTTGGTGACCGCCGCGCCGACATTGCCGACGCCGAAGATGCCCAGCGCCGTACCCTGCCGGTGCTGCGGATAGAAGCGGGAGACATAGGCCACCCCGACGGCGAAGGAACCGCCGGCGAGGCCGACCCCGAGGGCTGCGAGCAGCAGCTGCTCATAGGTCTGGGCAAAGGCGAGGAGCGCCGTCGCCACGGCAGCAGCGAGCATCGTCATCGTATAGACGAGGCGCCCGCCGTAGCGGTCGGTCCAAATCCCGAGGACGATGCGCACCAGCGAGCCGCTCAGCACCGGCAAACCGATCAACAGGCCGAACTGGGTCTCGGAGAGCCCGAGCTGATCCTTCAGGGAAACGCCGATGATGGAGAAGATCGTCCAGACCGCAAAGCAGACGGTAAAGGCGACCGTGGACAGGCCCAGGGCGCGATGCTGGGAACGAGTTTCCGCACCAGGGCGGCTCATGGTTGGCTCCATTGGGGGAGGTCTGGACGGCATGAGTTCTCTCCTTGCTGATCCGTGGCCGGTGTCGCGTCGTCCTCCCGCGCCCCCGGAACGAAAAAGCCGCCATTGGAATGGACGTCACCGGCGTCTCGTGCCGGTCCGTCGATCCAATGGCGGCTCTGCCTGGGGGCGCCCGTCTTTGGACGCCGGTCTCTCTCGCGATTGCTCGCTTGCGGACTACATTGCAGGAAGCATGCCAGTCAGTTGGTGCAGCTAAATATACTGGCAGATCAGACAGATGCAGGTTCCTCTGCAGCGCCGTGCGCAGCCACATGGGCTCCGTGTACGGCTAAAGGGGCACCACTATGCTTATAGAATAATCAAATATGTACAATGATTATAATTTAGCCAAAATGCGCGATGGCGGCATCCGCGCGCCGTTGCGCGTCGAGATAGTCCTGCAGCCGCGCCGGATCGAACGCCTGCCCGTCGAAGAAGCCGTCGATCTTGGCCATGGCCGCTGGCACCGGGACCCGGAGTGGGGCGAGGGCGGCCCGATAGAGGTCGGGGCGGTAACAGGCTTCCACCTGCCGCGCCCGCTCCTCGGCGTGGCCGACTTGGCCCCAGCGGACCATCTGGCTGTAGAACCAGAGGGCGTGGCTGGTCGAGGGATAGGTGGCCGCCCGCGCCTGCGGCAGGAAGAAATCCTCCACCGGTTCAACGCGGCCATCGCCGAGCGCCAGCTGGCCGGTCAGCCCGTGCTCGATCAGGGCCGGTGGCAGGTCGAGATAGTGCTTCTGGCCGAGCATGGCAGCCGCCTCGGCGGCATTCTCCGGGGCTCCGCACCAGAGGGCTGCCCGATAGAGGGAACGCAGCAGTGCCGCCAGCGCCTGGGGATGCTGCTCGGCCCAGTCGCGTCGGACGCCCAGCACCTTTTCCGGGCTGGAGCGCCAGATCGCCGACTTCACGGTGGCGATGCGACCGGCGCCGGCAGCGACCGCCACGCTGTTCCATGGCTCCCCCACGCAATAGCCATCGATGGCTCCCGAGGCGAGCGCGTCCGGCAGCAGCGGCGGTGGCAGCACCACGATCTCAACGTCAGCTTCCGGATGCACGCCGCAGGCACTCAGCCAGTAGCGCAGTTCGTAATTGTGCGCGGAATAGGGGTGCACCACGCCGAACCTGAGTCTCCCTCCCGCGGCGACCTGTTTCAGCGCCGCGCCGGTCCCGGCCGCCTCGAGCCCGGACGGCGCCCCTGCTGCCAGCAGGCGCTCCCAGAGATCGGTGCTCACCGTTATCCCGTTGCCACCGAGGCCCAGCGCCATTGGCGCGATCGTCGGGCTCGGGATGGGGGTGAGCCCCAGGGCCGCAGCGAGTGCCATCGGCGCCAGCATGTGCGCGACCTCGAACTGCCCGACGGCCAGCCGATCGCGGATGTTGGCCCACGAGGTTTCGCGAACCAGCCGCAACTCGATCGATTCCGCGGCCGCGAAGCCCTTTTCCTGCGCCGCGACCAGCAGCATGCTGTCGAGCAGCGGCATGAACCCCGCGGAGATCTGGAAGTCGGCAGTCACGGCACTCTCCTATGGCTCCAGCAGGTCCGACGCGGTGATCAGGCTCTGGGCGATTTCGGCGATCCGGCGGTTCTGGTTCATGGCCGTGCGGCGCAGCAACGCATAGGCCTCGTCCTCGCCGAGGCCTCTGGTCCGCATCAGGATGGACTTGGCGCGGTCGATGAGCTTGCGGTCCTCGAGCTCGCTCCGCGCCTGCTCCAGTTCCCGCGTCAGTCGTGCAAAGGCGTTGAAGCGGCTGATCGCCATGTCGAGGATCGGCTTCACCCTCTCCTTGCGCAGGCCGTCGACGACATAGGCGGAGACGCCGGCCTCGACCGCTGCCTCGATGGTCGCCGCATCCGAGCTGTCGACGAACATGGCGATCGGTCGCCGCAGCGACCGGGACAGCGAGAAGAAGTGCTCGATCCGGTCGCGGTTCGGGTTTTCGAGGTCGATCACCACCACATCGGGTGCAAGGCTCACGATCGTGCGGGCCGCCTCGCCGACCTCGTGGATGACGCTGACCTGCCGGTGGCCGGCCTCGCGCAGGCCGTTCTCGATGATCGCGGCACGCAGGCGGTTCTCGTCGATGACGAGTATGGAGATGTCGCTGGGCGGCATGGCCCGCACTAGGCCATCTGCCTAGTGTGGATGCAATAGTTCGTTCTGCATAACAAACATGCACATGCACGAGAGCGGCAGCCCTGCGCCTTTTCCGCAACTCCGCCTCCCATCGGGCGTTGTGCCGGGGAGGTGGAACATGTTGAAGAACGCGGAACTCGCCGAAGCCATCCGGCGAACGGCATATTTTCTTTGGGAACAGGACGGGTGTCCGGAGGGGCGGAGCCTCGAATACTGGCAGCGGGCCAAGGAGGCATATCTGCGCCAGATCGCCTATGATCGCTGGCTCGCCGAGGGTACCCCCGAGGGCAAGGCCGACAGCCACTGGCTGGAGGCCGACAACACCCTCTCCGATCGCATCTGACCCACGCCCCCCAGTACCGCACCTTCTCATGTCGCAACCTGCCACGCCACGCCGTCTTCGAGCGATCCTGCACCGCAACGACGCTCCGGCCCTTGAACTTCCCCGTAAAAAGCGCATTCATTACCGGGCGAGTTGGCTCGACACCCGTTTGCCCTCCCGGCTCCGCCGAACCGGGCACCGGTGTCGAAGAGAAATTGTCTGGATACTCCCGTGACGACCGAAACAGCCCGGAGCGCCACTGAGCGCGAGCGCGCGTTCGCCCACGTAACTGCGGCGGGCTGGGACAAGGGCGTGGGCACGCTCTTGCGCATTACCCGGATGGCGCTCCGCCACCCCTTTCAGGTTGCCGTCGCCATCGTCGCAACCTTCCTCGCCGCTGGCATGCAGTTGCTCATCCCGCGCCTGCTGGGACAGGCGGTCGATCAGGCCCATGGCATCGTCACCGAAGGTGCCGCCGCGCACGAGGCGCTGTGGGTGACGGCCCTGGTCCTGCTCGCCGTCAGCGTGCTGCGCGGCGGCTTCACCATGCTCCAGAACTATTTCGGCGAAGCCGTCGGCCATCAGGTCGGCTACCAGCTGCGCCTCGCCTGCTACGAAAAGCTGCAGCGCCTCAGCTATTCCTTCCATGACCGCGTGCATTCGGGCGACCTCATCACCCTTGGCATCCTCGATCTCGACGGCGTGCGCATGTTCTTCTCGACGGGGCTGGTGCGCCTCGTCCTGCTGACCGTGCTGATCGGCATCGGTGCCTGGTTCCTGCTGACGACGGACCTGGTGCTCGGGCTTTTGAGCCTCAGTTTCGTGCCCTTTGTGGCCTGGCGCTCATCGGTGACGCAGCTCCGGCTGCGCGCCACCTGGCTGGCGCTGCAGGAGCGACTTGGCATCGTCTCCCGCGTGATGGACGAGAATCTCGGCGGCATCCGCGTCGTCCGCGCCTTTGCGGCAAAGGACCACGAGATGGACAAGTTCGACGCGGCCTCCGCCGAGGCGCTGTCGCTGGCCCACCAGCGCGTCCGCCTGCGTGTGGCCAATACCAGCGCCATGAACCTCTCCTTCTTCGCGGCCATGTGCCTCGTCCTCTGGGTCGGCGGCAACAAGGTCATCGACGGCGAGATCAGCGTCGGCACCCTCGCCACCTTCCTCACCTTCATGACCATCCTGCAGATGCCGGTGCGCCAGCTCGGACTGCTGGTGAACTCCTTCGCCCGCGCCTCCACCTGCGGCAGCCGGCTGTTCGCCCTGCTCGACCAGGACGTCGAGATCAGGGACAAGCCGGGCGCCCGCGACCTCGTCGTCACCGAGGGCGTGCTGCGCTTCGACAATGTCAGCTTCGCCTATCCTGCGGGGCAGGAGCGCCCGGTGCTGGACGGCGTCAGCTTCGAGGCCCGGCGCGGCGAGACCGTGGGCATCGTCGGCCCGCCGGGCAGCGGCAAGTCGACGCTCGCCCACCTCATCCCGCGCTTCTACGAGGTCACCGGCGGCAGCATCAGCATCGACGGCCAGGACATTCGCGAGGTGACGCTGCAGTCCCTGCGCAAGGCGGTGGGCGTGGTGCAGCAGGATTCCTTCCTCTTCACCACCACCATCGAGAACAACATCGCCTATGGCGACCCCTGGGCCAAGGAGCAGCGGATCGGCGCCGCCTCCGAATACGCCCAGCTCCACAACTACGTCATGGGCCTCCCCTCCGGCTATCACACGGTGGTCGGCGAACGCGGCGTCTCCCTCTCCGGAGGGCAGCGGCAGCGCCTCGCCATCGCCCGCAGCCTGATGCTGCGGCCGGCGGTGCTGGTCTTCGACGATTCCACCGCCGCCATCGACGCCGGCACCGAGCAGCGCATCCGCAGCGCCATGCGGCGCTTCTCAGCCGACCGGGTCAGCATCATCATCTCGCACCGGCTGAGCTCGCTGATGCACGCCGACCAGATCCTGTTCGTCGACGAGGGTCGCGTCGTCGAGCGCGGCACCCACGAGGAACTGCTCGCCCTCGGCGGCCGCTATCGCGCCCTCTACGACCTGCAGGTGCGCCCGGGGGACGATCTCGCCACCGTTGCAGGGGAGGTGCCGGCATGACCGAGGCCCAGCTCGCGGACGAGGAAGAGCAGCACCGCAGCCGCCGCCCGCCGCATGCCGTGGTGGGGTCGCAGGTCGAGCGCGAGGAGCTGTTCGGCAAGGCCTTCGATCCCCGCATCGTCCGCCGCATCTGGGCCTTCGTCCGGCCCTATCGCCGCCGCATGGCCATCGCTGTCGCGGCTGTGCTGGTCTTTACCCTGACCCAGCTCGCCATCCCGCTGATCATCAGCTTTGCCATCGACAATGGCATGGTCGAGGGCGGCTTCGACCGCAGCACCCTCGGCTGGGCCGTCGCCGCCTTCGCCCTCGCCATCCTCGTCAATTACGGCGCCAGCTACCTGCAGGAAACCATCGTCGGCAACGTCGCCGAGCACGTGCTCTACGACATGCGGCGCGCCATGTTCGAGCACCTGCAGCGGGTCTCGCTGTCCTTCATGGACAAGACCGAAGTCGGCCGGCTGATGTCGCGCCTGCAGGGTGACGTCAACTCGATGCAGGAATTCCTCGAAACCTCCGTGCTCTCGGTCGGCGACATCGTGCTGCTGTTCGGCATCGTCTTCGTGCTGCTGTTCCTCGACGTGCGGCTGGCGCTGCTGACGATGTCGACCATGCCGGTGCTGCTGCTGGTCCGCCTTGTCTGGCTGCCGCGCGCCCGCGCCGCCTTCATGGCCGCCCACGAAACCAATTCAACGACCAACGGCGCCCTCGCCGAGGCCATCCACGGCGTCCGCACCATCCAGAGCCTCGACCGCCAGCGCGTCAATTTCGAGCTCTACGACGACAAGGCCAGCGACAACCTCCGCACCCACCTCACCGCCTCGAAATACGCCCAGGTCATGGTGCCGATCGTCGACACCCTGACCGGCATTGCCATGGCAGTGGTGGTGGTGGTCGGCGGCAGCATGGTGCTGGGGCAGGAGCTGGAGATCGGCGTCATGGTCGCCTTCCTGTTCTACATCCAGCGCTTCTTCGACCCCATCCGCTCCCTCACCATGCAGTACAGCGTCATGCAGCGCGCCATGTCCTCGGGGCAGCGCATTTCCGAGGTGCTCGACGTGCCGGTCGATATCACGGACCGCCCCGGTGCCGTGGAACTTTCACCGGAGACCGATGGCTCGGTGGAATTCCGCGACGTCACTTTCGGCTACGCCAAGAACCAGCCGATCCTCCGGAACGTCAGCTTCAAGGTCAATCCCGGCGAGACCGTCGCCCTGGTCGGCCCGACAGGTTCCGGCAAGACCAGCGCCATGGCGCTGGTGCACCGCTTCTACGACGTCTGGGACGGCGCGGTGCTGGTCGGCGGCCACGACGTCCGCGACCTCACCCAGGAGTCGCTCGGCCGCCAGGTCGCGATGGTGCTGCAGGAGCCGTTCCTGTTCTCGGGCACCGTCCTCGAGAACATCCGCTACCACAAGACAGATGCCACCCGCGAAGCGGTTGAGGCGGCTGCCCAGGCGGTCGGGGCGCACGATTTCATCATGCAGCTGCCCGACGGCTACGACACCCAGATGGACCAGCGCGGCGGCAATCTCTCGCTCGGCCAGCGCCAGCTCATCAGCTTCGCCCGCGCCCTCGTCGCCGACGCCCGCATCCTCGTCCTCGACGAGGCCACCGCCAACATCGATTCCTACACCGAGATGCTGATCCAGAAGGCACTGGTGAAGCTGCTCGAGGGCCGCACCGGCCTCGTCATCGCGCACCGCCTCGCCACCATCCGCGGCGCCGACCGCATCATCGTGCTGCAGAACGGCGAGATGATCGAAAGCGGCGACCACGACGAGCTGATGGCGGCGGAGGGCCTCTACGCCAAGCTCTACAACATGAACTACGCCTCCTTCGACGACATTCCCGACGGTGCCGTCGATGGCGCGCCGGTGGGATCCGCGACATAGGGGTTCGCAGTCGGGACTCCTCCCCCGCTGCGCGGTGGAGGATGGGCGCGGGCCGCTGGGCCCTGAAGGCGTTGACTCTCCCTTTGCCTCTCACCAATGTGCCGCCGCCATGACCAACACCTCCACCGACATCCGCACCCGCCTTCTCGCCGTCATCGACGACCGCCGCGACGAGCTCGTGGCGCTGACCCAGGATCTCATCCGTATTCCGACCATGAACCCGCCGGGGGAATGCTATCGCGAGATCTGCGAATACCTCGCCGCGCGCCTCCGGCCCCGCGGCTTCGCCATCGAGCTGCTGCGCGCCGAAGGCGCGCCCGGCGACAGCGACCGCTATCCCCGCTGGAACGTCATCGCGCGCCGCGAAGGCGCCCATCCCGGCGATTGCGTCCACTTCAACTCTCACACCGACGTCGTCGCGATCGGCAGCGGCTGGACCTTCGACCCCTTCGGCGGCGAGGTGGACGACGGCAAGGTCTATGGCCGCGGCGCCTGCGACATGAAGGGCGGCCTCGCCACCTCGATCATCGCTGCCGAGACCTTCATCGATATCTGCCCCGACTTCGCCGGTGCCATCGAGATCTCCGGCACCGCCGACGAGGAGACCGGCGGCTATGGCGGCGTCGCCTGGCTTGCCGAACAAGGCTGGTTCACCCCCGAGCGCGTGCAGCACGTCATCATCCCCGAGCCGCTCAACAAGGATCGCGTCTGCCTCGGCCACCGCGGCGTCTGGTGGGCCGAGATCGAGACCCATGGCCGCATTGCCCACGGCTCCATGCCCTTCCTCGGCGACAGCGCCATCCGCCACATGGGCGCCGTCATCGCCGAGATGGAGGAGGTGCTGTACCCCGCGCTTGCCGCCCGCCACACCGCCATGCCGGTGGTGCCGCCGCAGGCGCGGCAGTCGACCATGAACATCAATTCCCTGCATGGCGGCCTGCCCGAGCCCGAGGCCGATTTCACCGGCTTCCCCTCCGCCGTGGTCGCCCACTCCGCCCGCATGGTCATCGACCGCCGCTACCTGATCGAGGAGACGGGGGAGGGGGTCCGCCAAGAGGTGGTCGACCTGCTGGAGAAGCTGAGGGCCGAGCGCCCCGGCTTCTCCTACGACATCCGCGAGCTGTGGACGGTTTCCCCGACCATGACCGATAAGGACGCCCCCGTCGTCGGGGCCGTCTCCCGCGCCATCGGCGACGTCCTCGGCCTCGCCCCCGAGTACGTCGTCTCCCCCGGCACCTACGACCAGAAGCATATCGACCGCATCGGCCGCATGCACAACTGCATCGCCTATGGACCGGGCATCCTCGATCTCGCCCACCAGCCGGACGAATATGTGGGGATCGACGATATGGTGGACAGCGCAAAGGTCATGGGTCTTGCGCTGCTGGAGCTGTTGGGTAGGGGGAGGTAGTGCCCACTCGCGGCGCCACGGCGGTATCTGGCTTGGCGGCGGTTGGTGGATCTGACATGCCGAACGCACGTAACGTCATCCCGGCGGGGGCCGGGACCCAGTACTCGCTGCATGTACTGGTTTGCCACAGGTCCGTCGAAGCTCTGGGTCGAGCACGGATGGGCTTCGAGCATGTGCAGGCGCGGTGGTCGGTGGAAGGCCGGCCGTTGTGTCTACTGGGTCCCGACCTTCGTCGGGATGACGGCCGGTGGTAGAGGAGAAACTGCTGCCCCGCTCGCAGCCCCAAGGATACAATTCCGTTTTCTCCCGAACCGCACTAGGATCGCATCAAGGCTGCACCACCAAGCGGCCGCAACAGGAAGGACAGACATGCGCACTTCACTGGTCCCACTGGCCATCGCGGGCGCGCTGCTCGCAGCGACCGCCATCACGCCGGCACTTGCCCAGGCCCGCACCGACGTCAATGTCGGCCTCGTGCTCGAGCCGCCCAATCTCGATCCCACGGCCGGCGCTGCCGCTGCCATCGACGAGGTGGTCTATGCCAACATTTTCGAGGGACTGACCCGCTTTGCGCCCGACGGCAGCGTCGTTCCGGGCCTCGCCGAGAGCTGGGACATCTCCGAGGACGGGCTCACCTACACCTTCCACCTGCGCGAGGGCGTCACCTTCCACGATGGCAGCACCTTCGACGCCGAAGATGTGAAGTTTTCCTTCGACCGCGCCCGCGCCGAGGATTCGGTGAATGCCCAGAAGGCGCTGTTTGCCGATATCGAGTCCGTCGAGGTGGTCGACCCGCAGACCGTCGAACTCACCCTTTCCAAGCCCAACGGTAACATGCTGTTCAATCTCGCCTGGGGTGACGCGGTCATCGTTGCGCCGGAAAGCGCCGAGAACAACGCGACCAACCCGATCGGCACCGGGCCCTTCACCTTCGTCGACTGGGCGCAGGGCGACCGCGTCGAGATCGCCCGCAACGACAATTACTGGGGCGAGCCGGTGGCACTGGAATCGGCCACCTTCCGCTTCATCGCCGACCCCACCGCCGCCTTTGCGGCGATGCAGGCAGGCGACGTCGACGCCTTCCCGAACTTCCCCGCCCCCGAGACGGTCGTGCAGTTCGAGGGCGACCCGCGCTTCGAGGTGGTCATCGGCTCGACCGAGGGCGAGACCATCCTCGCCATGAACAACGCCAAGCCGCCGCTGGACGACATCCGGGTGCGCCAGGCCATCGCCCACGCCATAGATCGCCAGGCGGTGATCGACGGCGCCATGTTCGGCTACGGTACGCCCATCGGCACGCACTTCGCGCCGCACCACCCGGACTATCTCGATCTGACCGAGCAGTCGGCCCATGATCCCGAGCGCGCCCGGGAGCTTCTCGCCGAAGCCGGCCACGAGGAGCTCACCCTCAGCCTGAAGCTGCCGCCGGTCGAGGGCTACGCCCGCCGCGGCGGCGAGATCATCAGCCAGCAACTGGCGGCGGTCGGCATCACCACCGAGACCACCAACCTCGAATGGCCGCAGTGGCTCGAGGAGGTGTTCACCGGCCGGAACTTCGATCTCACCATCATCTCCCACACCGAGCCGCTGGACATCGGGATCTATGCCCGCGACGACTACTACTTCCAGTATCTCGACGAGGACTTCCGTGCGATCATGACCGAGCTCGGAAACGAGACGGATCCGGCGAAGCGCTCCGAACTGTTCAAGCAGGCCCAGCAGAAGATTGCTGACGACTACGTCAATGGCTTCCTGTTCCAGCTGCCCAAGGTCGGCGTCTGGAATGCCGACCTCGAAGGCATGTGGGAGAACGCGCCGACGCAGGCCACCGACCTCACCGGCGTCAGCTGGGCGGAGTAGGGCGTTAGCCGAGCGTCGAACTCTCAGTCGGCGCTCCCTCCCCCTCGTGGGGAGGGTAGCGCAGCTGGAACCTTCAGGTCCTTAGCGGAGCTGGGGTGGGGGGATACAGAAACACGGCGCCCGCCGCCCACCCCCACCCTTAATCCCTCCCCACAAGGGGGAGGGAGA
The DNA here is from genome assembly GCA_035998685.1 of Devosiaceae bacterium. Classification (GTDB taxonomy): domain Bacteria; phylum Pseudomonadota; class Alphaproteobacteria; order Rhizobiales; family Devosiaceae; genus Devosia_A. The sequence continues at coordinate 32,741 of DASYHK010000017.1, forward strand.
CGACTGCGGCACCGGGACTTGCCGCCGGAGTGACGGATTGGCATTGTCGACTAACACCAACCGGCCGTCATCCCGGCGACGGCCGGGACCCAGTAAACGCCGCATTTGAAGTATGAGCGATTTGGGCCAGCCTCACCCCCTCCGAATACTGGGTCCCGGCCTTCGCCGGGATGACGTTCCGTTGATGTTGGTACGTTAGATGCCCGCCTTCATCTTCGGCCGCCTTGTCTCGCTGGTGCTGAGCCTGCTGGCGGCCAGCATCGTCATCTTCTTCGTCCTCGAGGTCGTGCCCGGCGATCCCGCTGCCTTCATGCTCGGGCTGAACGCCGCGCCGGACACGGTGGCGGCGCTGCGCCAGCAACTGGGGCTCGATGCGCCGCTGTTCGAGCGCTACTTCACCTGGCTCTTCGGCATGCTGCAGGGCGAGTTCGGCACCAGCTACACTTACCGTGTCCCCGTCGCCGACTTGGTGGCCGACCGTCTCTGGATCTCGCTGCCGCTCGCCATCTATGCCCTGGCGCTCTCGACGCTGATCGCCTTTCCCGTCGGCATCCTCGCCGCCGCGCGGCGCAATTCCGCCACCGACGTCTCCGTCATGGGCATCACCCAGCTGGGCGTCGCCGTACCGAACTTCTGGTTCGCCATGATGCTGGTGCTGCTGTTCGCAGTCACCCTCCGCTGGTTCTCCGCCGGCGGCTTCCCCGGCTGGGACGATCCGCTCATGGCCCTCAAGTCGCTGACCCTGCCAGCAGTGGCCCTGGCCCTGCCGCAGGCCTCGATCCTCGCCCGCGTCATGCGCTCGGCGCTGCTCGACACCCTCGGCGAGGACTATGTCCGCACCGCCCGCGCCAAGGGGCTGACGCAGCGCCAGGCGCTGTGGCGGCACGCCCTGCGCAACGCCCTGATCCCGGTGCTGACCATCATCGGGCTGCAGTTCTCCTTCCTCCTCGCCGGGGCGATCATCATCGAGAACGTTTTCTTCCTGCCCGGGCTCGGACGGCTGGTCTTCCAGGGCATCAGCTCGCGCGACCTCATCGTGGTGAAATCGGTGGTGATGATCCTCGTCTTCGCGGTGATCCTCGTCACCTTCCTCGTCGACGTCACCTATGCCCTCGTCGATCCCCGGCTACGGCGGGCCCAGCGATGACCGTTCCTGCACCCATGGTCCAGCGCGACAGCCTGCTGCGCGCCGCGCTCTCCTCGCGCAGCTTCACCATCGGCGCCGCCATCACGCTGTTCGTAGCGCTCGCGGCGCTGCTGTCCTTCGTCTGGACGCCCTACGGCTTTGCCGCCCAGAACATCCCGAACCGCCTGCAGCCGCCGTCGCCCGAGCACTGGCTCGGCACCGACCATTTCGGCCGCGACATGTTTTCCATGATCCTCGTCGGGGCGCGGACCTCGATCTCGGTGGCGCTGGTTGCGGTGAGCGTCGGGGTGCTGATCGGCACGCCGCTGGGGCTGTTCGCCGCCGCCCGCCGCGGCACCCTGCTCGACGACATCGTCATGCGCGGCAACGACCTCGTTTTCGCCTTCCCGGCGCTGCTGATCGCCATCCTCATCACTGCCGTCTTCGGGCCCGGCGCCGTCAACGCCATCATCGCCATCGGCATCTTCAACATCCCGGTCTTCGCGCGGCTGAGCCGCGGCGCCGCGCTCAGCCTCTGGCAGCGGGAATTCATCCTCGCCGCCCGCGTCTCCGGCAAGAGCGCGACGCGCATCTCCTTCGAACATATCCTCCCCAACATCACCAACACGCTGATCGTGCAGGCCACGATCCAGTTCGCCCTCGGCATTCTCGCCGAGGCGGCGCTCGCCTATGTCGGCCTCGGCGCGCAGCCGCCGATCCCGAGCTGGGGCAAGATGCTGGCCGATGCCCAGACCATGATCGCGCTGGCGCCGCACGTCGCCCTCGTCCCCGGCCTCGCCATCGTCATCACCGTGCTCGGGGTCAACCTCATGGGCGACGGCCTGCGCGACGTCTTCGACCCGCGCCTGCGGCGGAGCCGCACATGACCCTGCTGGAGGTAAAGGACCTCTCCCTCTCGATCGCCGAATACGCGATCCTCAAAGACGTGGACTTGTCCGTCGATGCCGGCGAGATCCTCGGCGTCATCGGTGAATCCGGTTCCGGCAAGTCGATGACCGCGCTTTCCGTCATGCAGTTGCTGCCGCGCGGTGCGGTGACCGGTGGTTCCGTCCTGCTGGACGGCGAGGAGCTGCTTGGGCGCCCCGAGAACCAGATGTGCGCCATCCGCGGCCGCGACATCGGCATGGTGTTCCAGGAGCCGATGACGGCCCTCAACCCGGTCAAGACCATCGGCGACCAGGTGGCGGAGACGGTGCTCGTGCATGGCCGCACCGGCCGCGGCGAGGCCATGCGCATCGCCCGCGAGACGCTGGACCGGGTGGAACTGCCGGCGTCGAAGTTCCCGCTCGACCGCTATCCGCACGAACTCTCCGGCGGCCAGCGCCAGCGCGTCGTCATCGCCATGGCCATTGCGCTCCGTCCGCGGCTGCTGATCGCCGACGAGCCGACTACCGCCCTCGACGTCACCACCCAGGCCCAGATCCTGACGCTGCTGCAGAAGCTGGTCGGCGAGGACGGCATGGGCATGATCCTCATCACCCACGACCTCGCCGTCGTCGCCGGCAACGCCGACCGCGTCGCCATCATGCGGCATGGCGAGGTGGTCGAGGCCGGCGAGACGGCGCCGCTGTTCCGCAACCTTCGGCACCCCTACTCGCAGGCGCTGTTCGCCGCCTCTTCGCACCTGCCGGACCGCAACCCGCCCGCGGCTGGCGGTGGCGGACCGGTGCTCGCCGTCGACAAGGTGGTGCGCGACTACCCGCTGCCCCGCCGCATCCCCTTCGCGCCGCCGGCGTACTTCCGTGCGGTGAAGGGCGTCAGCCTCCGCATCGAGCGCGGCGAGAATGTCGGGCTCGTCGGCGAGAGCGGCTGTGGCAAGTCGACGCTGGCCCGCGCCATCATGGCGCTGGAGCCGATCCAGGGCGGCACCATCGCCATCGGCGGCGACGTCGTCGACGCCCGCCGCGGCGCCAGCTTCGAGACCCGCCGCAGGATGCAGGTGGTGTTCCAGGACCCCTACGGCTCCTTCAACCCGCGCCACCGCGTCGACCGGCTGGTCTCCGAGCCTTTCCACCTCCTCGGTTCAGCCGCGCCGCAGGGCGCCGAGCGCACCCGCCGCATCACCCGCGCCCTCGAGGAAGTCGGTCTCGAGGCTGCCGATGCCGGCAAGTACATCCACGAATTCTCCGGCGGCCAGCGCCAGCGCATCGCCATTGCCCGGGCGCTGATCACCGAGCCCTCGCTGATCATCCTCGACGAGGCCGTCTCCGCCCTCGACGTCTCCATCCGCGCCCAGATCCTCGACCTGCTGGCCGGCCTCTCCGACCGGCTGCAGCTCTCCTACCTGTTCATCTCCCACGACCTCTCGGTCGTGCGCTCCATCACCGACCGCGTGCTGGTGATGAAAGCCGGCGAGATCGTCGAGAGCGGCGAGACGGAGGCGGTCTTCCGCAACCCCCGACACCCCTATACCCGCGAGTTGATCGCCGCGACGCCGAATCTCGAGGCGGCGCTGGCGACGCGGGAGGGGCAGGGCGCGCGGTAGTCCATCCATTTCCCTCCCACCGCCTGTCATCGCGACGAAAGTCGGGACCCGGTACTCACCAGACCATCCATTCTCGCCGGGGGTCCCATTCGCGGTCCTCGGAAGCTAGCTCCACTATCCCGGCAGCCGCCACGCTTAGCGTTTACTGGGTCCCGGCATGCGCCGGGATGACGGCCGGTGCGGTTGACTAGAATGTTGCCCCATCCGCCCCTTGTGACCTGCGTGGGGAGGGGGTAGGCAGTCACCCATGAAAACCGACCTCGACCTCTTCTTCGACCCCACCCTCTGCTTCATCGGCGGCGCCTGGGTCCGACCCGCCGGTGGCGACACGCTGCCCGTCGAGAATCCGTCCACCGGCGCGACGATCGCCGCCATCGCCCGCGGCACCGCCGCCGATATCGATGCCGCCGTATCCGCTGCCCGCGCCGCCGCCGAAGGCGAATGGGGCCGCATGCCGGCCGCCGAGCGCGGCCGCATCCTCTCGCGCATGGGCCGGCTGATCCTCGAGCGCGCCGACGATCTCGCCCGTATCGAAGCCATCGACGTCGGCAAGCCGCTGAAGCAGGCGAAGGCCGATGCCCTGGCACTCGCCCGCTACCTGGAGTTCTACGGCGGCGCCTGCGACAAGATCCACGGCGAGACCATCCCCTATCTCGACGGCTACACCGTCTACACGCTGCGCCAGCCGCATGGCGTCACCGGCCACATCGTGCCCTGGAACTACCCGATGCAGATCGTCGGCCGCTCCGTCGGCGCCGCCCTCGCCATGGGTAATGCCGCCGTGCTGAAGCCGGCCGAGGAGGCCTGCCTCACCGCCATCGCCTTCGCCGCCCTCGCCGCCGAGGCCGGGCTGCCGGCCGGCGCCCTCAACGTCGTCCCCGGGCTCGGCGAGGAAGCCGGTGCCGCGCTCACCGCCCATCCCGGCATCGACCACATCTCCTTCACCGGCTCCGTCGCCGTCGGACAGCTGGTGCAGAAGGCGGCGGCCGACAACGTCGTGCCCGTCACCCTCGAGCTCGGCGGCAAGTCGCCGCAGCTGGTCTTCGCCGATGCCGACCTCGAGCGGGCGTTGCCCTTCCTCGTCAATGCCGGCATCCAGAACGCCGGCCAGACCTGCTCCGCCAGCTCGCGCATCCTCGTCCAGCGCAAGGTCCACGACGAGCTGCTCGCCCGCATGAGCGAGCGCTACGAGGCGCTCCGCGTCGGCCCGGCGCTCGCCGATCTCGATGTCGGGCCGCTGGTCTCGGCCCGCCAGCGCGAGATCGTTTCCGGCTTCCTCGACCGGCTGGGCGGCGCCCGCATCGCCGCCCGCGGGCAGCTCGCCGAGGACCTCCCCGAAGGCGGCCATTACCTCGCCCCGGCGCTGCTCGCCGACGTTGCCCCCGACAACCTCCTCGCCCGCGACGAGATCTTCGGCCCGGTGCAGGTGGTCATTCCCTTCGATGACGAGGCGGACGCGGTGCGAATTGCCAACGGCACCGGCTACGGTCTCGTTGCCGGCGTCTGGAGCAGCGATGGTGGCCGCCAGATGCGGCTGGCCAAGTCCATCCGCTCCGGGCAGGTCTTCCTCAACAATTACGGCGCCGGCGGCGGCGTCGAACTGCCCTTCGGCGGCGTCGGCAAGTCCGGCTACGGCCGCGAAAAGGGCTTCGAGGCTCTCTACGGCTTCTCCGTCCTCAAGACGGTGGCCGCGTGGCACGGATAGGAGAAACGGCATGAGCTACAAGCCCGACGGGTACAACAGCGCCTCACCCTACCTGATGGTGCGCAGCGCCCCCGCGACCATCGATTTCGCCAAGGCGGTGTTCGGCGCCGAGGAGTTGCGCAGCTTCCCCCATCCGGACGGCGGTGTCGGGCATGCCGAGATCCGCATCGACGACACGGTGATCATGATGGGCGAGGCAGGCGAGGGCGAGACTGCCCACATTCATGTCTACGTGCCGGATGTGCGAAAGTGTTTCGCTGCGGCGCTGGCCAACGGCGCAACCGTGGTGCAGGAAGTGACCGACAAGGGCGATGGCGACCTGCGCGGCGGCGTCTCCGATTCCAACGGCATCGTCTGGTGGATCTCGACGCAGCAGGAGCGGGTGTGACCATGCGCTCTGCGCGCTTCTCCGTCCTGAAGACGGTGGCAGCATGGCATGGGTAGCTCCAGCCATGCGCTGCAGCTCAGCGGCGATCACCCACGCTTGATTGCGAACAACCCCCTCCCCAGCCCTCCCCGCAAGGGAGAGGGTGTTCCATCGGGGATGTGGCACGCTTTCGCCCCAACCACAGGGCGGCACCTCCCCGCTTGTGGGGGAGGATGGGAGGGGGGTGAACCTTGAGGAAACATCAATGCGACTGAACAGCAAGACCGCTATCGTCACCGGCGGCGCCTCCGGCTTCGGGGCCGGCATCGTCAGGAAGTTCGTCGCCGAAGGCGCCCGCGTCATGATCGCCGACATCAACGGAGATGCCGCCGCGGCGCTCGCTGCCGAACTCGGCCCGCAGGCCCGCGCGCAGCAGGTCGACGTCTCGCTCTCCGACAGCGTCAATGCCATGGCCGCCGCCGCCATCGGCGCCTTCGGCCGCCTCGATATCCTCGTCAACAATGCCGGCGTTTCCCATCAGCCGGCGGCACTCGACGACATCTCCGAGGCCGATTTCGACCGCGTCCTCGCCGTCAACGTCAAGTCCGTCTACCTCACCGCCCGCCATCTGGTGCCGCACATGAAGGCCAACCGCGCCGGCGCCATCCTCAACGTCGCCTCCACCGCCGCCGTCAGCCCGCGCCCGCGCCTTTCCTGGTACAATGCCTCCAAGGGCTGGATGGTCACCGCCACCAAGTCCATGGCCGTCGAGCTCGCCCCCCTCGGCATCCGCGTCAACGCCATCAACCCGGTCGCCGGCGAAACTCCGCTGCTCAAGACCTTCATGGGCGAGGACACTCCGGAGATGCGCGCGAAGTTCCTCGCGACCATCCCCCTTGGCCGCTTCTCGACCCCGGAAGACATGGGCAACGCCGCCTGCTTCCTCTGCTCCGACGAGGCGGCCATGATCACCGGCGTCGCCATGGAAGTAGACGGCGGCAGGGTGATCTAGCAGTCGGGCACCTCTGGCGCGCAGCGGGGAAACCATCCGAAGGGGTGTGGAGTGGGCGGCTACGCCTCCAGGAACCGGATCATCGCTTCCGCCACCGCTTCCGGCTGCTCCCAGTGCACCGAATGCGCGGCCTCTGCGATCCGGAGATGCCGCAAGTCCGGCACCTCCCGGTGCAGCGCCGCCACCGCCTCGGGCGGTGCCAGCAGGTCCCGCTCCGCGGCCACCGCTAGCACCGGGCACCGCACCCGCCTGAAATCCACCCGGGCTCCCCTCTCGATCGCCGCCACCTGCCGTGCAAAATCGGCCGGTGACTGCCGGTACGCGTAGCTTGCCGAAGCCGCTGCCGCCGCTGCCACCCCCGCCTCGTCGGCAAAGAACCGCTCCGAGAACAGCCACTGGTAGAGTAGCCGGAACCAGTCCTCGGGCGCCGCGGTGAAATAGAGCCGCGCCATGTCGCGGAACAGCATCCGGCTCGCCGCCGTCATCGTGCCGCTGCCCAGCGTTATCAGGCGCCGCACCCGTGCGGGATGCTCCACCGCCAGCAACAGCCCGAGATGGCCGCCAAGCGAGTGGCCAACGACGTCGGCGCGCGCGATGCCGAGATGCTCAAGCAGCGCCGCCGCATCGGCGGCCATCCGCATCAGCGTGATGTCGCCCTCGGACCGCGTCCGCCCGGAGCCGCGGTTATCGATCAGGATCAGCTGGAACCGCGGTTCGAGCAGCGGCAGCAGCGGCGACCAGCTGGCGCCATCGCTGGCGGTGCCGGCGATCAGCAGCAGCGGCGTGCCGCTGCCTCGCATCTCATAGTGGACGCGGGCGCCCTCCCTCTCGAACTGCGGCATTTCCGACTCCAGTGACGCTGCCGGCGCGATGGCGATGGACAGCCGCCACTCCGAAACATAATTTTACCGTTTGGACAAATCGCGTGGGCGACATGGCACAGGATGCGCTCGGAAATGAAGTGAGCACCGGCTCGGCCGCAGCGCTGGCCGGCATCGACGACTTCGTCACCGGCTTCCTCGGCTATGAACAGAAGGCAAGCAACATCCTTCCCGCCGCCGATGCCGCCCCCGACAGCGTGCTCGCCAACGTCTATGCCGGCTTCAGCTGGATGTTCCTCGAGGCGGCCGGTGCCGAGCGGGAGGCCGGCGCCTATCTGCGCCGCGCCCAGGCGGCGGCCGCTGCCGCCAATCGGCGGGAGGCCATGCTGATCGAGCAGCTCCGCCTCTGGATCGCCGGCGACGTGCCCGCCGTGCAGGCGCTGGGCGAGCAACTGGTGGCCGAGTTCCCGCGCGACCTCGCGGCGGTGAAGCTGCACCAGTACTTCAGCTTCAACCGCGGCGACGCCGCTGCCATGCTGCGCATTGCCCGCCTCGCGGAGGCGGCCAACCAGGATAGCCCGCATCTCCACGGCATGCTCGCCTTCGCCCATGAGCAGCTGCATGCACTTGATGAAGCCGAGGCGGCGGCCCGTCGGGCGCTCGCGCTGAAGGAGAAGGAACCGTGGGCGCAGCACGCCCTTGCCCACGTCATGCTCTCCACCGGCCGCGTGCGCGAGGGCGTCGATTTCCTCGCCACCGCTTCCCGTACCTGGGACGGCCTCAACTCCTTCATGTACACCCACAACTGGTGGCACAAGGCGCTTTTCCACATCAGCCTCGGCGACGAGCAGGCGGTGTTCAAAGCCTATGACCACCACGTCTGGGGCATCGAGCCCACCTATTCCCAGGACCAGGTGGGCGCGGTCTCGCTGCTCGCCCGCATGGAGGTCGCCGGCATGGACGTCGGCAACCGCTGGGAGGAGCTGGCGCGCTACCTTGAGCCCCGTGCTACCGACACGCTGCAACCCTTCCTCACCATCCAGTATCTCTACGGCCTCGCCCGCGCCGAGCGCGCCGCGGCCGACACGCTGATGGCCGCCGTCGAGGACCGCGCGCGCGCCTCCGCCGGCTACGACCGCGCCGTCTGGCACGATGTGGCACTGCCCGCCTGCCGTGGCGTTCTCGCCCATGCCCGCCGGAACCATGCCGAGGCCGTGCGCTGGCTATCGCTCGCCAACCCGCGCCTGACGGAGATCGGCGGCAGCCACGCCCAGCGCGATCTGTTCGGCCAGCTGCTCCTCGACGCACATCTGAAGCTCGGCCACTGGCAGACCGCCCACGCCATGCTGGAGATGCGCCGCACTTGGGACCCGGACGGCGTCCCCCTCAACCGGGCGCTCGCCGAGGTTCGCAGCCACCTCGCGGCGTGAGGTGCCCTTGACTTCTCAGGTTGCGGAGGAGGGGCTGGGGAGGAGAGCGGCGACACAGCGAGATTGGAACGCCCCCCTCCTAGCTCCGCTAGCTCGCTGCGCTCACAAGCTTCGCTTGCCTCCCCCGCAAGGGGGGAGGTGAAGTGAGTGGGTGGGCGGAACAGTGCCGCAAATCCGATGCTACCCCCTCCCCCTTGCGGGGAGGGATGGGGAGGGGGTAGCGACACGCCGAGATCGTGCCTCCTCGGTGCGCTCCAAGCTGCCTTACCTCCCCTCTTGCGGGGGAGGATGGGAGGGGGGTACGAGGCGTGCACCAGACCAAGAGGCCGATCCCATGACCCCCGGACCCCGTAATCTCATCACCGACGTCGACGGCCTGCTGGTCGGTAATGCCGAGGATCACGCCCTCCGCAGCGGCACCACCGTGCTGCTCGCCGACCGCCCGCTCGTCGCTTCGGTGGACGTGATGGGCGGCTCGCCCGGCAGCCGCGAGACCGAATTGCTGGCGCCCGACAAGCTGGTGGAGGCGGTGGACGCCATCGTCCTCTCCGGCGGCTCCGCCTTCGGCCTCGACGCCGCTTCCGGCGTGGCTGACGCGCTACGCCGGCAGGGCAGGGGCTATCGCATCGAATCCGCCGTCATCCCCATCGTCCCGGCCGCCATCATTTTCGATCTGCTCAACGGCGGCGACAAGGAGTGGAACGCCAATCCCTACGCCGCCCTCGGGGCGAAAGCGCTGGCCGCCGCCTCCGCCGATTTCGCCCTCGGCACCGCCGGTGCCGGCACCGGCGCCCTCACCGCCAACCTCAAGGGCGGCCTCGGCTCGGCCTCGCTGCGCCTCCCCTCCGGCCACACCGTCGGCGCCCTCGTCGTCGCCAATCCCACCGGCAGCGTCACCGTCGGCGACAGCCGCCATTTCTGGGCCGCGCCCTTCGAGGTCGACGGCGAGTTCGGTGGCCTCGGACCCCATCCGGGGCCGGTACCCTTCGCCCAGTCCGCCCGCACCAAGCGCGACTGGGTCAGCCCCATCGCCTCGACCACCATCGCCATCGTCGCCACCGACGCCGTGCTCACCAAGGCCCAGGCCAAGCGCCTCGCCGTGGCCGCCCAGGACGGCATTGCCCGCGGCGCCAGCCCGTCCCACACGCCGGTCGACGGCGATCTCGTTTTTGCCGTCTCCACCTGCGACCGGCCGCTCGACGAGGCCCTGCTCAGCGTCCTTCACCTCGGCCACGCCGCCGCCGTCTGCCTCAGCCGCGCCATGGCCCGCGCCATCTACCTCGCCACCCCCGCTCCCGGCGACACGGTGCCGGCCTGGCAGCGGAAGTGGGGCGGCTGAGGGCCGGCCTCAGCGCGTTTCCGCTTCCTTCACCCGGTAGCAGAAGTTGCAGTGCCCGTCGCCGGCCATGCAGGTCTTGGTCCGCTCAAGCTCGAGCCCCAGTTCGTCGGCCATGGCGAAGTCGCTGTTGCAGATCAGCAGCTCGCCGAGGTCGCGAGCGCCGATCGACTCCATGAACTCGGCATAATCGCAGTGGTTGACCTGGTTGCGCAGCAGCGTGTCGGACTGTTCGAGCGTCTCGAACTCGTAGCGCACGCCTTCCCCGAAGCCGGCGAACTCCGCCGCCAGCGTCGGGATGTCGAGCAGGCTGCCGCGCTTGCCGACCATTTCCCGATTCGCCTTGTCGAGCGCCGCCCGCACCAGTTCATGCGCCCGCGCACGCCCGAGTTCCGCCTCCATCGCCCGCACCAGCGGCACCTGCGCCTGGGCGGCGAGGGTGATGCGTTCGAAGGGTGTCAGCTTGGCCACCATCTTTCCTTCGTCCTCAGTTGCGGCCGTGGAAAGCCACGCCGATCTCGTCGCCGACCGTGAACACCGCATCGCGGGCCACCGCATATTCCGGGCCCTGCAGATGCTCGAGCAGCAGCGGCACGTCGCGCGGCAGCCGCTCCAGTTCGCGCAGATAGGTGCGGTAGTCGAGCTGCCCCTTGCCGATCATCACCTCGTCGAAATGCAGCGCCGCCTGGTGGTGGAGCAGGATGTCCTTGGCGTGGCAGGAGACCACCCATTGCCCGAGCTTTTCGAAGCACTCGCGGATCAGCGCCCCGCTGTTCCAGTAGACGCGCGGCGTCATGATCAGGTTGACCGGGTCGAAATGGGCGCCGAAGGCCGGCCGGTCCACCGCCTTGATCAGGTCGACATAGCAGTCGACGCTGTCGGGCAGCGCGTACTGCATCATCTCGAGCGCGAACTTCGCCCGCTTCGGCTTCACCGCATCGAGCAGCTGCCGCACCGTCTCGACGCTGGCATCGAAGGCGTCGCGTCCGAGGTTTTCCGCGGCCGGCGCATAATCGGTGCCCGCGACGTACGAGCCGATGTAGCTGACGGCGCACTTCGCGCCTACCGCGTCGGCCACCGCCAGCTTCTCGGCCGCAAACTCGAGATGCGCCTTGCGCACCACGTCGTCGGGCGTGATCAGGTTCCGCCAGATGCCGATTTCCGCCAGCATCACGTCCTCGGCGGCGAAGGCCGTTTCGATGTCGGCGAGTCGCTGGCTGTCGCCGATGCCGACCTCCGGCACATAGGCGGCGCCGTAGCCGAAATCGCGATGCGCCCTGGCAAAGGCCCCGGGGTCTTCGCTGCCCACCGGCAGACCGTGTCCGCCCAGCCGCACCATCAGGCGTGGTTCCGCCAGCTGTGCTGGGGATTGTAGTCGAGCAACCGCTTCGCCTTTTCGATGGAGAGCAGCGTGCCGTTGTTGGAGAGGCTGCCCTTGATCGGCACGGTCGGGAACACCTCGGCCATCAGCGAGGCGTTGGAGCGGCTCATCACGGTGTCGGCATTGGCGATGATGAAGGCCTCGAAGCCCTTGAACTCAGCCTCGAGACCGCGCCGCACCGCCTGCGCGCCGTCACGGGCGTCGATATAGCCCCAGAGGTTCCACTTGCGCTTCCGGGCGTCGTTGTCGAAGTCGGGGAACGCCTTGTAGTCCTCGACGTCCATGACGTTGGAAAACCGGAGGCCGACCATCTTCAGCTCCGGGTCCCAGCGGCAGAACTGCGCCGCCATGGTCTCGTCCAGCAGCTTGCCGAGCGAATAGGCGGTCTCCGGCCGCGGGAAATATTCCTCGTCCACCGGCACGTAGGGGGGTGGTGTGTCGAACGGCAGCCCCAGCACCGTCTCGCTCGAGGCGAACACGACGTTCTTGACCCCCGCCTGCCGCGCCGCCTCGAAGATGTTGTAGCTCGACGGCACGTTGTTGCGGAACGTCCGGCTGTTGGCGAACTGCCCGGGTGCGGGAATGGCGGCGAGGTGCACCACCGCATCCACTGGTCCCCGGTGCTCGTCGATGCCGCCCAGCATCGCTTCCAGCACCTGGCCGTAGTCGGTGAGGTCGATCTTGACCGTGGGGCAGACGTTCTCCCGCGCCGGCAGCTGGTCGATGTTGAGCACCTCGTAGCCGTTGGTCACCAGATCCCTGAGCACTGCCCTTCCCAGCTTGCCGCTGCCGCCCGTCACCAGCACCCTCGTCATCCTCGCCCCTCCAACGCCGCCGCTGTCGTTCGCTCGCCACCCTAGCCACGCCGACGCGACCGGTAAACCACTGCCGCGCTGCCGTGAACTGGAGTTGGAGGCCGCTCTCACCTTCGGCTCAAGCGGCCGCCGGCAATGCAAATGCCCAGGCCCTGACCCCAGTGATACCGGCGGAGGCGGATCTCGGCGCCCGCCTCCCCGCCCGGATCCGCGGATCCGGCGGGTGCCGGACGCCTATCCGCCAAGCTTAACAATCGCTGAACATCGACCTCAGCGCCGCTTCAAGCCCGCCTGCTAGATGGGCCGCCATCGAACCTCGGTTCGGATTTCAACCTGGCGGCGAGCGCGCTTCCAAGCCGGAGCCGCTCTGGCCGCCCATACTCCGAAGGTGATTTTGATGAAGAAGCTCTACGTAGTCGCCGTGCTGGCGGCGCTCGCCTCTGCTCCCGCCTTTCCGGCCTTTGCTCAGGTTCCGCTCGATCCCGACCGCGGCGACACGCCCACCACTTACGGCAGCCCCGAAGATCCCGAATCTTCGACCAGCACCTATTCATGCAGCGATGAACTCGGCTACCTGCGCCGCGTCTACGCCGGTGAGCTTGCCCCGGTGCAGGATCCGACCCAGGTCTGGGTCACGCCGATCTGCGTCGGCGACAGCATGTTCCGCACCGATGGCAATGCCGGCTCCATCCGCTCCGCCATCGCCAGCAACGATGCCATGCTTGAGGCGCTCCAGCGCAAAGCCTTCACCCCCGAAAACGTCGTCGGCGTGCGCATGATCGGCGAGGACAAGGTCACCCTCTACGTGCATCCGGATCGGTGATTTCGACCGGGGCGGGGCTGCAGCCTCGCCCCGCTCTTCCCCTCGGTCCCGCCGATGAACGGATTATGAACCGCCGGCTCAGCAGCGCTTCAACCACGGTAGCGATAATGACCCCATCGAATGCAACCTCGAGCCGAGGAGATGAAGATGACCAGAACCCATGAGAAGATGCTGGTGGCCGCGCTCGTCGGCCTGGTGATCACCAGCGCCGCCGCCTTCGCCGTGCAGCCCGCCATGGCCGCCGGCTATCATGTCGGGGGACCCGCGCGGGTCGTCGGCGTGGCGCCCTGGGACGTGCTGAACGTCCGCAAGTGGCCCGCCTCCTACTCGCAGAAGACCGGTGAACTGCACCCCAAGGTGCATGTCTGGGTCGAGCGCTGCATCATCGCTCCGACTGGCGGCTCCGACTGGTGCCTGGTCGAGCGCGGGCCGCAGCGGGGCTGGGTCAACGCCCGCTTCCTTACGCCGGCCTACGACACCGAGATGTGATTTCGCCGCTCGCGAGCGGCCCTGCCTCCCAACTGACCTCCAACAGTTGACTTCCGCGGCCCGGTGGTGTCCCTCCAAGGACCACCCGGGCCGATTTTTTTTCAGGCAGGATCAGTGCAGGCCAATCCCACTCTCGTCGAGCAGACCCGCGGCCCGCTGGTGGAGAACCGCCACCGCGGTGCCTTCGTCGTCATCGACTCGGCCGGCACCATTGTCGCCGCGGCCGGCGACATCGAGCGGCCTGTCTTTCCGCGCTCCGCCATCAAGTCGATGCAGGCGCTGGCGCTGTTCAGCTCCGGTGCCACGGAGCGCTTTGCGCTGACCGACGAGGATCTGGCGCTCGCCTGCGCCAGCCATCACGGCGAAGACCACCACCTCGAGGGGGTACGCCGCCTGCTCGAGCGGGTCGGTGTCACCCCCGGCGATCTCGAATGCGGGGCCCACCAGCCGACCAATGCCGCGGCACGTGCGAAGCTGCGCGCGGATGGCGGTGCGCCGACGCCGCTCCACAACAACTGCTCCGGAAAGCATGCCGGAATGCTGGCAGTGGCCCGTGCCCTCGACGTGCCGGTCGCCGGCTATGTTCAGCCGGATCATCCGGTTCAACGCGAGGTCCGCCAGGCTCTCGAGGCCGTGCTGCAGCAGCCGCTCGAGGCCGGGCACCGCGGAACCGACGGTTGCTCCATCCCGACCTGGGCCGCCTCGCTCCGCAGCTTCGCCCATGGCTTTGCCCGCATGGCGACGGGCGAGGGACTGCCAGACGAGCTGGCTGCCGCCGCCATTCGGACGCTCGACGCCGCCGTCGCCCACCCCCAGCTGGTCGCGGGGACAGGACATTTCGATACCGAGGTGATGCAGGCTTTCGGCGGCCGCATGATGCAGAAGGGCGGGGCCGAGGGTGTTCCATGCGGGGCCATCCGCGATCGCGGCTGGGGCTACGCCCTCAAGATCGACGACGGCAACATGGTAGCCTCGATCGCACTGGCCGCTGCGCTGCTGCTGCGCTTCGGCGAGCCGGACGAGGAGCAGGCGGCAGTCCTTCAACGCTTCGCCCGCCAGCCCATCCGCAACGTTCGCGGCCTCGATGTCGGAGAATTGCGGGCTGTCGCGCCGGACGCCTAGCGTGCTCAGTTCACGCTGTTGCCGGTGATGGTGACAGTGGGAAACTGCTCCGCGTCCCGCTGCAGGTCCTCCGACATCATCTCGTCCCAGGCGAAGGCAGCGATGCCGGCGCGCCGCGCCTCGGCGACACGGTTGCCGCTGACCACGGCCTTCCCCGCACCCTCCGCGACGCTGACGCCGATGCCGACCTCGCAGTCGCGGACGACGTTGCCGCTGATCACCACGTCCCGCAAGTAGGGGCCCCAGCCGGCGCCGATGCCGAGGCCGGGCACCGCTTCAACGACGTTGCCGGTGATCACGGCATCCGCCTCGGCGAAGATGCCCGCCGGCGTGGTGTCGGGGTTGACCAGCGACCGCGGCGTAATGTTGCGGACGATGTTGCCACTACAGGCGGCGAGCCGTCCGTTGCTGTCGAAATTGGTCATCGAGATGCCCTGTGCCGCGCCGTCGACGATGTTGTCGGCGATCACCGAGCCGGAGAAGCCGAACTCGGAGAAGATCGCGACTTCACCGGAGTCGAGGCAACTGTTGCCGATGACATGGGTGTCGTTGCTGGCATTCAGCCGCACGGCGGTGAAGGCGCAGTTGCGGATGACGTTGTTCGTCACCATCACGCCGTTGGCCTTGTAGACGTTGATGCCGTTGCCGTTCTGGCCGTTGCCGCCGCCGCGCCAGTCGATGTCGCTGATCTGGTTTGCCGTCACGATGGTGCCGTCATGCGCCTCGCCGTCCCCCCAGACGAGAATGCCGCCATTGCCGCACCGTGTGATCCGGCAGTCTCGGATGATCAAATCATGGCTGAGGTGGGCAAAGATTCCCGCATGCTCGAAATCGGAGATGTCGAGATTGGTCAGGCGTCCGCCACTGCTCTCGAGATTGACGCCACTGCCGCCGCCGCCTTCCAGCCTGAGGCCGCTCAGGTGCAGCCGCTCGCAAGCGGTGAAGCTCAGCAGCGGCGCGTCGCCGCCGAGGTTGCTGCCGCGCAGCACCAGGTTCTCGAGCACGATGTCGTTCTGTGCCGCCGCAGAGAACAGTGGTGCGCTGGTGGCCTCGATGACGACGCCGCCACGTAAACCGCTGATGGTGGTGTTGTGCCGGAGCTGAAGGCCGCCAGCGCTGTAGCGCCCACTGGCGAGCTGCAATGGACCGCCACGGGCCGCAGCCGCATCAATCGCCGCCTGCAGCGCCGCACTCTGGTCGGAAGCGGATTCTGGAACGAGGCCGAACTCGGCGCCGTCCACGGCGTCACTTGCGGTGGCAGACAGCGTGGAGGCGCTCGCGGTGAATGCGGCGAGTCCGGCAAGGACGTGGCGACGGGTGAGCGGGTCTCTCATGCCGCAATCTTAGGGCCGACATCGGCGGCGGCGCCACCGATGCCGCGAGTCTTGGTGAACCGACCCCGACCGATGCCGCGTCAGAAGTCGAACAACTCGCCGAGAAACGATTCCCGCTTCTTCTTGTATGGACGGCGGTCGTCGGAATAGCGGTCGTCGTAGCGGGGCGCCTCGCGGCGCGGGTCACGTGGCGGGGGCGGTGCCTCCGCCGCGGCCGAGCGTTCGATGATCTTGTCCAACTCGCCGCGGTCGAGCCAGACGCCTCGGCATGTCGGGCAGTAGTCGATCTCGATTCCCTGCCGCTCGCTCATCACGAGTTCGGCGTTGTCGACTGGGCATTTCATTGACTTCCTCCGTGCTGTTGTCGGCTAGGTAGGCGCCAAACGCTGCGCGTCAAGCGCCGTCACGAGTTTCGGTTGGCGGTGGGCATGGCCCGCGTCTATAAACGCGCAGCCACAACAATCCGCCGAGGCCATATGCTCGTCGATGACCGAATCTATCTCGGCACCAGTAGCCGGCCCGAATATCTCGCCCTCCGCTATGCCAACCGCCACGGGTTGATCACCGGCGCCACCGGCACCGGCAAGACGGTAAGTCTCCAGATCATGGCGGAAGGCTTTTCGCGTGCCGGTGTGCCGGTTTTCTGCGCCGACATCAAGGGCGATCTCTCGGGCATCGCCGTCGCCGGCGAGGCGAGCGAGCCCCTGACGAAACGCGCGGCCCAGATCGGCTTCGAGGACTATGTCCAAGAGAGCTTTCCGACCATCTTCTGGGACCTGTTCGGACGCCAGGGGCACCCGATCAGGGCGACGGTCTCGGAAATGGGGCCGCTGCTGCTGTCCCGCATCCTCGATCTCAACGACATTCAGGAAGGCGTGCTCAACATTGCCTTCCGCGTCGCCGACGACGATGGGCTGCTGCTCATCGACCTGAAGGATCTCCGGGCCCTGCTGGTCGAACTGGGCGAGCGCTCCAGCGAGATCTCCCGGACATATGGAAATGTCTCCTCGGCCTCTATCGGCGCCATCCAGCGTGGCCTGCTGGTGCTCGAGGAGCAAGGCGGCGACGAATTCTTCGGGGAGCGAGCGCTGGAGATCGCCGACCTCATGCGCACTGCCACCAACGGCCGCGGCGTCATCTCCGTGCTGGCGGCCGATGAGTTGATGCGCTCGCCGCGCCTCTATGCCACGTTCCTCCTCTGGCTGCTGTCGGAGCTGTTCGAGGAGCTCCCGGAGGTGGGGGACCCTGACAAGCCGCGCCTGGTGTTCTTCTTCGATGAAGCGCACCTGCTGTTCGACGACGCACCGAAGGCGCTGGTCGACAAGGTTGAGCAGGTGGTGAAGCTGGTGCGGTCGAAAGGCGTCGGGGTGTATTTCGTCACCCAGAACCCGGCCGACGTCCCCGAGCCGGTGCTGGCCCAGCTCGGCAATCGGGTTCAGCACGCGCTGCGCGCCTACACGCCGCGCGAGCAGAAGGCAGTGCGGGCAGCGGCGGAGACCTTCCGGCCCAACCCGGAGTTCTCGACGGAGGAGGTTATCACCCAGCTTGGCACCGGCGAGGCGCTGGTGTCGGTGATCGAGGACAAGGGGGTGCCGTCGGTGGTGGGACGGACGATGATGCGCCCGCCGTCGTCGCGGCTCGGCCCGATCCAGCCGGATGAGCGAGAAAAGCTGATCAATGGCTCGCCGGTTGCCGGGCTATACGACAAGGTGGTCGACCGGGAGTCGGCCTTCGAGGTCCTTGCGGCCAAGGTGGCCCGCCGGCAGCAGGACGAGCTCGAGCGCCAGAGCGATGCGGCTTCGCCGGAGCGGGAACGTCCCGCGCCCCGCCGCTCGACGCGGCAGACCCCGGTAGAGGCCGCCATCACTTCCTTCACCCGCAGCGTGGCCAGCCGCCTCGGCACGGCTCTGGTACGGGGTATCCTCGGAGGGCTGACCCGTGGCCGCTGAAGCGCTCTCTCGCAATCCGACGCTCGCCGTCTTCGCCTCGGACCACGGTCCTGGAGATCCCGAGCGGGCCTCGATCATGTCGCAGGCGGGAACGCTGCTGGCGCGCCGGGGGGCGCGGCTCGTCTGCCTCGCCGAGGGCGGCAGTGTGCCCGTACCGCTGATCACGAGCGCCCGGGCTGCTGGCGGCGATGTGCTGATCCTGGCGGATGCCGCGGTAAAGATTCCCGCAGCACTTACCGCCGTTCCCATCGAAAGAATGTCCGATGCCGAAGCCCGCCTGGTCCGGGCGGCGAGCCTCGCCCATCTCTTCGTCGGCCTGCCGGGCTCGCTATCGTCTGTCGCCAGCCTTTATCGCAGCTGGGTGCGGGCAGGTGGTGGTGCCAGCAACAAGCCGGTGGTGCTGCTCAACCGCAATCGCGCCTTCGAGGTTCTGCGGGGGATGTCCTCGGACGTCCTCTCGCATTCCGTGAGGCGCCATGACCGCATGGTGGTATTCACCGAGTCCATCGACGATTTGTGGAACAAGATCGGCTGGGCCCTTGGAGAGGCCGGACACGTTCCTGCAAACTAGTGCAGCGTCTCGGTGGGCCCGAACAGGGGGACCACATTGTCCGGCGCGGGTGGCCTTGCGGAACGGTGCACCATCGGGCGGGCCGGCGACCGGCGCAGGCGCGCCAATACCCGCTCCAGCAGATAGCGGGGTGACATCGGCTTGACCACCACTTCATCGATGCCTGCCCGCCGAGCGTCGTCGCGAGTCTGACCGTTTATCGCAGACGCCAGGGCTATGATCTGGAAATCGGGGCTCTCTACGCGCCGGTCGCTGCGCAGCGCCTGCGCGACCAGATCGGCACTGGTGCCGTTGCCATCGAGATCAGCGACGATCACATCCACCGGTGCCAGACGCATGTAGGTGGACAGCGCCAGCAGCGACTCAAAGCTCCGCACCCGCAGCGACGGCGTCGACGCCAGCACCATGCCGAGAATCGAACTCAGCGCCGGGTTGGCGACCAGGATCGCGACGGTTCTGGGCGGAACGGACACAGCATGCTCTCGTGGTTAACCTATGGTTAACACGAGGAGCGACGAACTGTTGCGGGGGAAAACGGCGGCGCTGACGAAAAAGCGGCTTGCGGGGCTGCAGACAGAAGAAGGCCCGCCTCCATCAGAGGCGGGCCTTGTCGGTGCTGGCAGGGCTCAGCGCGCCTGTTCGAACAGCTGGTTGACGTAGTCCCAGTTGATCAGGTTGTCGACGAAGGCCTCAAGATACTTCGGCCGGGCGTTACGGTAGTCGATGTAATAGCTGTGTTCCCAGACGTCGACGCCGAGGATCGGCGTGCCACCGTGAACCAGTGGGTTCTCTCCATTCGGCGTCTTGGTGATTTCGAGCTTGCCGTTCTTGACGGTCAGCCAGGCCCAGCCGGACCCGAACTGCGTGGTGCCGGCGGCGATGAAGTCCTCGCGGAACTTGTCATAGCCACCGAGGTCGCTGTCCACCGCCTGCTGCAGGGCTCCGGGAAGCGAGCGACCGCCGCCATTGGGCTTCATCCAGTTCCAGAAATGCACGTGGTTGAAGTGCTGGCCGGCATTGTTGAAGAGGCCGGCATTCTTGCCGTAGCTCTCCTTCACCACCTCTTCGAGGCTCTTGCCCTCGAGGCCCGAGCCCTCGAGCAGCTTGTTGCCGTTGGTGACATAGGCCTGGTGGTGCTTGTCGTGGTGGTATTCGAGGGTTTCCGCGGACATGTAAGGCCCGAGTGCGTCATAGGCGTAGGGCAGGGGGGGAAGTTCGAATGCCATTATGAAAGCCTCCTTGAAAATCGTTGTGCGCGTCCCGCCGCGACGGCGGGGCAGGCTGGCCTGATATAGGCGGTTGGAGTCAGCTCAACAATCGTCTGCGGGGAAGGTTCATGCCAATCCCACGCTCCAGAGCGCAAAGCTGTATCCCAGCGCCGTCTCTTTTAGCCGATCGAAGCGCCCGGAGGCGCCGGCGTGTCCGGCCGCCATATGGGTCTTCAGGTACAGGGGAGCATCGCCGGTCTTGGTCGCCCGCAACCGGGCCACCCATTTGGCGGGTTCCCAGTAGGTGACGCGCGGGTCCGTCAGACCCGCCAGTACCAGGATTGGCGGATAATCCTGGGCCTGCACCTGGTCGTAAGGCGAATAGGCGGCGATCCGCGCATAGTCATCCCGGCTCGCCAGCGGATTGCCCCATTCCGGCCATTCCGGCGGCGTCAGCGGTAGGCTCTCGTCCAGCATGGTGTTGAGCACGTCGACGAACGGCACCTGCGCGAGGATGCCGGCCCAGAGATCCGGGCGCATATTGGCGATGACGCCCATCAGCATGCCCCCGGCGGAACCGCCCTGAGCGACGATTCGGCCCTTGCTGGTGTAGCCCGCCGCGACCAGCGCCTCGGCCGCCGCGATGAAGTCCGTGAAGCTGTTGCCCTTGTGCTCCCGCCGCCCCAGCCGGTACCAGCGATAGCCCTTGTCCATGCCACCGCGGATATGGGCGGTGGCGTAGACGAAGCCGCGGTCGACGAGGGACAGCGCGGAGATCGAGAAGGCGGCCGGCATCGAGATGCCGTAGGCGCCATAGCCATAGAGCAGCGCCGGGGCGGAGCCGTCGACCGGAAGGTCCTTTCGATGCAGCAGGGTCACCGGAACCTGCTCGCCGTCGGGCGCCTCGGCGAAGATGCGCCGGGTGACGTAGTCACTGGGGTCGTGGCCGGACGGCACCTCCTGCTCCTTGCGCAGCACCCGCGCCCCCGTCTCGAGGTCGAGATCGTATGTGCGCGACGGCGTGGTCGGGGAGGAGTAGGTGAAGCGGATGGTGGCGGTGTCGGACTCGTAGCCGGCCGACATGCCGAGCGAATAGGCTTCCTCGTCGAAACGCACGGTTTCCTCGCGCCCCGTCCTGAGGTCGCGGACCACGATGCGGGGCAGCCCCTCGTGCCGTTCGAGGCGCACCAGATGATCGCGGAGGAGGACGATGTCGAGGATCAGCACCCCCGCCGTGTGCGGGACGAGATCGGTCCAGTTCTCGGCCGCCGGTGCGTCCAGCGGGGTCGTCACGATCTTGAAGTCCTCGGCGCCGTCGGCATTGGTGAGGATGTAAAGGCGCCCGTCGCGCTCCTCCACGTCGTACTCCCGGTCGGCAACGCGCGCCGCCACCAGTTGCGGCGCCCCGCCCGTCACCGCATCGACGAGGCGGACCTCCGAGGTCTGGTGGTCGTGGGCATCGATGATGACGAAGCGGCCATTCAGCGTCTTGTCGACGCCGACGAAGAAGCCGGGGTCGCTTTCCTCGTAGAGGATCTCGTCGCTCGTCTGCGGCGTCCCGATGACGTGCCGGCGCACCCGGAACGGGCGGTGGTTGTCGTCGTATTCCGTGTAGTAGAGGCTGCGGCTGTCGGCAGACCAGACGCCGCCGCCGGCGATATCTTCCAGCACCTCGGCGGTATCGCGGCCGGTCCCGAGGTCGCGGATCTTCAGCGTGTAGTATTCCGAACCGTTGCGGTCCGCGCTCCAGGCGAGGAAGCGGTGCGACGGGTCGTGTTCGGCGCCGCCGAAGCCGAAATAATCATCGCCGGCTTCGGTATTGCAGTCGAGCAGCACCTGTTCGGGGCCGCCGTCGCGCGGCGTCCGCACGATGAGGGGGTATTGCTTGCCCTCTTCGGTGCGGGAGTTGTAGGCAAAGGGACCGTCAGGGGAGGGGACGCCGCTGTCGTCTTCCTTGATGCGACCGCGGATCTCCCGGTAGATCTGTTCGCGAAGCTCGGCCCGCGGGTTCTCGAATTCCTGCTCGAACCACGCATTCTCCTGTTCGAGATAGGCTCGAATGTCCGCCGCCAGCGTCTCCGGATGCTGCATCACCTCCTGCCAGTTCGCTGCCCGCAGCCAGTGGTAGTCGTCCACGCGCTCGATTCCATGGACGATGGCGGAATGCGGACGCCTGTCGGCGGCAGGCGGGCGGGTCGACGTCATGAGGAATCCTGAGCGATGGACGGGTGGCGCAGAGGTAGGTGGCCGCGCCCCCCGTTGTAAACCCCGCGGGCCCTCAGCCAGCAGGCGGGCCGGCTACTCCTTCGGCTCGAAGTCGAGCGCGGTGCCGTTCATGCAGTAGCGCAGGCCCGTCGGATTGGGCCCGTCGGGAAAGACATGGCCCAGATGTGCGCCGCAATTGGCGCAATGGACTTCCGTACGCGTCATCATCGCGGAGTTGTCGGTGCTGACGCCGACTGCATCTTCCTTGATCGGGGCAAAGAAGCTGGGCCAGCCGGACCCGGATTCGAACTTCGTCTCCGCATCGAACAGGGCTTCGCCGCAGGCGACGCAATGATAGACGCCGTTGCGCTTCTCGGTGTTGTAGAGATGGCTCCAAGGCGCCTCGGTTCCATGCTGCCGCGTCACCCGGTACTGGTCGGGGGTCAGTTGCTGGCGCCATTCCTCGTCCGGCTTCGTCACCCTGAATTCTTCTGCCATGATCATACCTCCGTTCGATCAATGATATAGGGCGGCTACTCCATCGTCGCCAGCAGTGCTGCGCTCACTATTCTGTGGCAATCGGGCCTGCGGCCAATAGTTACAGTCGGTTCGGCTTGTCCTCGCCGAAGCCGACGTTATGGTGGCCGGCAGCCAACCCGCCAAGGATCGCGTTTCGCGTGGAAGTTTCGCCCGACATTGCCGTGGCCCTCGTCGCCATCGCCCCGATTCTTGCGGCGGTACTGGCGCCCATGGTGCAGCGCCTGTTCGGCAGCTGGTCGGGCTGGGTGCTGGCCGTCGTTCCGGCGGTGCTCTTCGTCTACCTGTGGGGCTTCGTCGACCAAGTGGCCGCCGGCGGCACTATCGCGGTGAGCCTGCCCTGGGCGCCCGTCTATGGCTTTGACTTCAGCTTCTTCATCGACGGCCTGAGCCTCACCTTCGCGCTGACCATCTCCGGCATCGGCGCCTTCATTCTCATCTACTCGGGCGCCTATCTCAAAGGGCATCCGCATCAGGGCCGCTTCCTCGCCTTCCTGCTGCTGTTCATGGGAGCGATGCTGGGCCTGGTGCTCGCCGATAGCGTCATCGTCCTCTACACTTTCTGGGAACTGACGACGGTAGCGTCCTTCCTGCTGATCGGCTTCGACCACAGCCGGCAGCTGGCGCGCCGCGCCGCCATCCAGGCGCTGGTGGTGACCGGGCTAGGGGGGCTGGCTCTGCTCGCGGGCGTGGTCCTGCTGCAGCGGCTGACCGGGTCCTGGGAACTCAGCGGCATGCTGGCCTCCGGCCCCGAAGTCATCGCGCACGCCGCATACGTGCCGGTGCTCGTCCTGGTGCTGCTCGCCGCCTTCACCAAGTCGGCACAGGTGCCGTTCCACTTCTGGTTGCCGAATGCGATGGAGGCACCGACCCCGGTTTCGGCCTTCCTGCATTCCGCCACCATGGTACAGGGCGGCGTCTACCTCCTCGCGCGACTTAGCCCGGTGCTCGGCGGCACCGATCCGTGGATGCTGTCGCTGGTCGGCTTCGGCTCGGTAACCCTGCTCTGGGGCAGCGTTGCGGCGCTCCGGCAGACCGACCTGAAGCAGATGCTGGCGCAGACGACGATCGCGTCGCTCGGGCTTCTGATCCTGCTGATCGGCATCGGCACCAAGCTCGCGCTGATCGCGGCCATCCTCTACTTCCTGGGACATGCGCTCTACAAGGCGGCGCTGTTCCTGGTCGCGGGGATCATCGATCATGAAGCCGGTACCCGCGACATCACCGCCCTTGGCGGGCTGCGCGACCACCTGACCATCACCTTTTTGATCTCCGTGCTGGCCGCTGCTTCCATGATCGGCCTGCCGCCGCTGGTCAGCTATCTGGCCAAGGAGGAGATGTATCTGGCGCTGCTCGACAATGGCTGGCAGTCACTCGTCGTGCTGGCGATCATGGTGATCGGCAACGCGCTGCTCACGGTGGTTGCCCTCGCCGTCGTCATCAAGCCGTTCATGGGCCAGTTTGTCCCCGTCCCCAAGGACCCGCACGAGGCGCCGCTGGCGATGCTGGCCGGCCCGCTGCTGTTCGGGGGCCTCGGCGTGCTGCTCGGCCTGCTGACCGGCTGGCTTTCCGGCACGGTGCTCGCGCCCACCGTGTCGGCCATAGCGGGCACCCCCACAGCGGATCCGCACCTCGCACTCGTGGTCGACCCGCTGACGCCCGTATTCTGGCTCTCCATCGCGACCTGGGGGCTTGGACTGCTGCTGTTCCTCCGGCTCGATACCATCCGCACGCTGCTGCGGCGGGCACAACTGGCCATCGGCTGGACCTTCGACATCGGCTTCGACTGGCTCATGTTCGGGCTGATCCGCCTCGCGGCCGGCTTCACCCGGCTTTGGCATCACGGTCGACTCGAACTCTACCTCGTCGTCCTCTTCGCCATGCTGGCCGTCGCCATGATCGTGCCGCTCTGGACCATGGACGGGCTGCCCGACGTCCCGGGCATCGTCGATCTCACCTTCTACGAATGGGCCGTGATGGCGCTCGGCGTCGCCGGCGTCTTGACCCTGGTCATTGCCCGCACGCGCCTCTTCGCGATTCTCGCGCTCGGGGTGCAGGGACTGGCGGTCGCCCTCGTGTTCCTGCTGTTCGGCGCCCCCGACCTGAGCTTTACGCAGCTGATGGTGGAGATCCTCTCTGTCGTGATCCTCGCGCTGGTGATGACGCGGCTGCGGCTCGATCGGCAGGACCCGCGCGAACTCGAGGATCTGCTACGCGACGGTGGCTTGGCCGTGGTTTGCGGTCTTGGCTTCACGGCCCTGCTGTTCGCCGTGCTGCAGGGCAGCTTCGATCCGCGGCTGAGCGATTTCTTCAACGCGCAGAGCGTTCCCGTCGCGCATGGCCGCAACGTCGTCAACGTCATCCTCGTCGACTTCCGCGGCATTGATACGCTGGGCGAAATCTCGGTGGTGATGACCGCCGGCATCGCCACCCTGGCGCTGATCCGCAGCGCCCGCCGGCTGCTGGCACCCACGCCGAAAACGGCGCCGCCGCAGAAGTCGCCGCGGCGCCGCCGTACGGGAGCAGCCAAGGCATGAACACCCTCATCTTCAGGACGCTCGCACCGCTCATCACCGCCACCATGATCGTGTTCTCGATCTTCGTCATGCTGCGCGGCCACAATGAGCCCGGTGGTGGTTTCATCGGCGGATTGATCGCCGCCTCGGCGATCGCCATTTACGGCATTGCCGCCGGCCCGGTGGCCGTGCGCGCGGCGATGCGCATCGACCCGCTGGCCATTGCCGGCTTCGGTGTGCTGCTGTCCGCCCTTTCGGGCATGATCTCACTCGTCTATGGCGTGCCCTACCTTACCGGCATCTGGACCTACCTGCCGCTTGGGGAGCCGGAGATCGCGCTGTCGACGCCGCTGGTTTTCGATATCGGTGTCTATTTCGTCGTCTTCGGCACCTTCTCCGCCATCGGTTTGGCCCTCGAGGACAACGGAGAGGAAGGCTGATGGAGTACGCGGTCGCCGTGCTCGCCGGCATCATATTCGCGGCGGCAGTCTATATGCTGCTGTCGCGGTCGCTCATCCGCATGCTGCTCGGCCTGACGTTGCTGGGCAACGCGGTGAACCTGCTCATCTTCACCGCCGGCCGGCTGACGCGGGCCGTTCCGCCCATCGTCGTCACCGGCGAGGTCCCGCTGACCGGTTCGGCCAATCCGCTGCCGCAGGCACTCGTGCTGACGGCCATCGTCATCGGCTTTGCCATGTTCGTGTTCCTGCTGGTGCTCGCCTATCGCGCCTATGAATCGCTGGACGTCGACAATACCGACGCCATGCGCATGGCCGAGCCGAGGGGCGAGCCCAACCCGCCGTTGAGCTACTAGATGCAGGGCGTCATGATCACCACAGTGACCGCCGCAGCCGACTGGGTCCTCATTCTCCCGGTGGTGCTGCCGTTGATCGGTGCCGCGGTGCTGCTGATGCTGCGCCACGCCCGTGACCTGCAATGGGCGTTCGCGCTCCTGGTGGTGGCCGGCGTCGTCGCTTGCGATGTCGCCTTGCTGCTGCGCGTCGAGGATGCCGGCCCCCTGTCGATGACCATGGGCCGCTGGTTGCCGCCCTTCGGCATCAGCTTCACCGCCGACGTCATGGGCGCCGCCTTCGCCCTCGTGGCTGCCGCGGTGACCCTGGCGGTACTGGTCTTCCTGCAGATGGATGCGCCCGAGCAGGCCAAGCGCGACGGGCTTTACTCTCTCGTGCTGGTGCTGCTGGCAGGCGTCTCCGGATCTTTCCTGACCGGCGACCTCTTCAACCTCTATGTGTGGTTCGAGGTGATGCTGATCGCGAGCTTCGGGCTAATGGTGCTGGGCGGGCATCGGGCGCAACTCGACGGTACGGTGAAGTACGGCTTCATCAACTTCCTCGCCACCACCTTCTT
The DNA here is from genome assembly GCA_035998685.1 of Devosiaceae bacterium. Classification (GTDB taxonomy): domain Bacteria; phylum Pseudomonadota; class Alphaproteobacteria; order Rhizobiales; family Devosiaceae; genus Devosia_A. The sequence goes on from DASYHK010000017.1 coordinate 59,362, forward strand.
CCTGCTGGCCCTGGGGCTGCTTTACGGTCTGCTCGGCACCCTCAACATGGCTGACATAGTCGGGTTGGCGGCCACCGCCAGCCCGGCGGCGATGACGGCCGTGGCGGCCTTGCTGCTGCTCGCCTTCGGAACCAAGGCCGCGGCCTTCCCGGTCAATGCCTGGCTGCCGGCCTCGTACCACACGCCCCCGGCGGCCATCTCGGCGCTCATGGCCGGGCTGCTGACCAAGGTCGGCGTCTATGCGCTGCTGCGGGCGCTCGCCATGCTGCTGCCGGCGAGCCGCGATCTGCTCGAGCCGGTGCTGACGGTCGTGGCGGTTCTGACGCTGGTGGTCGGGCCGCTCGGTGCGATCGCCGAGACCAATCTGCGTCGCGCTCTCGGCTTCCTGGTGATCGGCGGCATCGGCGCGGTGATCGCCGGCCTCGCCTTGTTCGACGGCAAGGGGCTCGCCGGATCGGCGGTCTATGTCATCCATGCCATGCTGACGGTGACGGCGCTGTTTTTCGTGGCGGGCCTGGTGGAGAAGGCCACCGGTGAAACCGATTCGCGCCGTATGGGCGGCCTCTATGCCGCCAGCTCACTGCTTTCGATCCTGTTTCTGGTGCTGATGCTCGCGGTATCGGGCGTGCCGCCTTTCCTCGGGTTCTGGCCCAAGCTGCTGCTGCTGGAATCGGGGATTGACGGGGCGCTTCGGCCCGGTACCGACTGGCTGGCCGTGGCCCTGGCCGCCGCCATCCTGCTCAACGCCTGGCTGTCACTGATTGCCGGTACCAGATTGTGGGCCCACATCTTCTGGCGGCCCGGCTGGGAGGGGGTACAGTCAGAAACGCCCAATGCCCGACTGCGCGTGCTTGCCGATCGTGAACGCAACTACGGGCTCGCCACGGCGACGGCGGTGACCGCTGTCGTTGTCCTCGTCGGGCTGCTGCCCGGGCTCCTGCTGCTGGTCGGGCAGCAAGCGGGATTCGATCTGCTGCAGGCGGAGCCGTATGTCGCTGCCACCGGCCTTGGAGAGACGCCATGAGTCTTGCCCTGATGGCGGTGCTCTTTTCCCTCGGCTGGGCCGCTGCCACCGGCAGCTTCACCCTGCCCAATCTGCTGTTCGGCGGCGCAGTCGGCGTCGTCGCCCTCTATCTGATCCGGGATCGGGTCGAGGCACCGCGGCTGTCCCGGCGCCTGAAGCGCATCTTCGTGTTGGCCGTGGTCTTCGCCTACGAACTGGTGATGAGCGCCGTGAAGGTGGCGGTGCTGGTCCTCCGTCCGGACATGCGCCGCACCCTCACCCCGGGCATCATTGCCTTCCCGCTCGCGGTCAAGAGCGATGCCGAAATCACTATCCTCGCCAACCTCGTCACCCTTACGCCCGGCACGCTGAGCGTCGACGTATCCGAGGACCGCCAGCACCTCTATATCCACGTCCTCGATATGAAGGACCGCGAGGAGGTGGTGCGGGGTATCGCGGAGGGCTTCGAGCACAGGGTGGCGGAGGTGTTCCGATGAGCGGCACCGAGTTCCTCGAGCTCACGACCACCGCCGCCCTCGGGCTGCTGGCGGTCGGGCTCGCCTTCGCCTTCATCCGCCTGCTGCGGGGACCAACCCTGCCGGACCGCGTCCTCGCCCTGGACTTGTTCACCCTGCTGGCTCTCAGCTTCATCGCCGTCTTCGCAATCCGCACCGGCTTCGCCCTTTACCTGGATATCGCGATCGCCCTTGGCCTCGTCGCCTTCCTCTCCACCGTCGCCCTGGCTCGCTACCTCCTGCAGCGCGGCCGTTCCGGAGGTGAGAAATGACCGTGGTCGACATTGTCCAGTATGCGGCTGGTGTCCTGCTGCTGGCCGGCGCCGCATTCGGTGCCCTCGCCGGTTTCGGGATGCTGCGCCTGCCGGACCTCTACACCCGCATGCACGCCGCCTCGAAGGCCGGGGCCGTCGGAGCCGGCTTCGTCCTGCTCGCGGTCGCACTGGCCAGCTTTGACGGAGCGGTGGCGCTCCGGGCGTTGTTGGGCATTCTCTTTGTGTTGCTGACGACGCCTCTTGCCGCGCATCTGCTGGCGCGGGCCGCCTTTCACGCGGGGGTGATGCCCTCGCCGAATACTAATCTCAGCGAAATGCCCGAAGTACCGCCGAGTACAACAGGTTCGCTCTAGTTGCGACACATTTTCCGCCTATAGATGCGTTCATGCAGTTGCATTTCAGTCGGAATGTCACTAGAGACGAAGTAAGGGAGGAATTTCCCCCACTCCTCCCCGAAATACCCAAGAAAAAGGAATCGAAATGAACGATCTAACGGTCAACGCGCCGGCGGCTGACAACGATCTCATCGACCTGAGCGCGGACATCGTCTGCGCTTATGTTAGCCACAATGCCCTCAGCGTCACCGATCTCCCGAAGCTGATTGCCGACGTCCACGGAGCCCTGCGCGGGCTGCAATCCACTGGTGCTCCTGAGCCTGCCGAGGAGCTGAAGCCGGCGGTGCCGGTCCGCAAGTCCGTGGCTCCGGACTACATCGTCTGTCTCGAAGACGGCAAGAAGTTCAAGTCGCTGAAGCGCCATCTGCGCACGCACTACAATCTTTCGCCCGAGGAATACCGGGAGAAGTGGGGCCTGCCGAATGACTACCCGATGGTGGCTCCGAACTACTCCGCCACCCGCTCGCGCCTCGCCAAGGACAACGGTCTCGGCCGCAAGGCTGCGGCGAAGTAAAGAACTCGCAGGTCCGCGCTGCATTGACGGCCGCCCCGGCAATGGGGCGGCCGTTGTCTATCCCGCATCCCTTTGGTGTGGTGGCGACGAGTGTCGAGAATCGCCTCCGACCCCGTCGAATGACGTAGGAAAACGCGCAACCGGGCATGATCCGCGCGGCGCGTGGCCGAGCGCTCGAAGGCGGTAAGTACTGAGATAAGGGATGTTTCTGGCGGGGCCCGTTGCCCCTCCGACGGGAACTTATCCCCGCCGACCTTGCCTGTGCGAATGATAGGAATATTATCCTAATTATATACTTGCCAAAGCAAGGTCGCTGAGGTACAAAGGTTTCAAGGAGTTACCGCCATGAAGCTCGACAGCCCGATTTTCACCGATGCCGATAAAGCCCGCGTCCATCTGGAAGCGCAGCGTTGGCCGAATGGTCCGGTTTGCCCGCATTGCGGTAATGTCGATCAGACCCGCATCACCGCCATGCAGGGCAAGGCGCATCGCCCCGGCCTCTACAACTGCAAGGAATGCCGTGAGCAGTTCTCGGTGACGGTCGGAACCGCCTTCGAGCATTCAAAGATCGCGCTCAACAAGTGGCTGCTGGCGACCTTCCTGCTGGCTTCCAGCAAGAAGGGCATGAGCAGCCACCAGCTGCACCGCATGTTGGGCGTTACCTACAAGACCGCGTGGTTCATGACGCACCGCATTCGCGAGGCGATGAAGGAAGACGTTGCGTCGTCTGGTCCGATTGGCGGCGAAGGCAAGACCGTGGAAGCCGATGAAACCTATATCGGCAAGAAGGACGACCAGTCGCCCTCACCGCGCCGCAAGGGACAGCCCTACCTCAAGCGCAAGCCCGGCAACATCAAGCGCACCGTGGTCGCGCTGGTGGAGCGCGGCGGGTCCGTCCGTTCCTTCCATGTCCAGAACGCCACCAAGGACACGGTGCGCGAAATCCTGTTCACCAACGTGCCGCGTACGACCGTGATCTACACCGACGAAAGCCGCCTCTATACCGAGGCTGGCAAGGAGTACGCCGGGCACCGCGCGGTGAACCACACCGCCAAGGAATACGTGCGTTACGAGGCCGGTGTCCCGGTCCACACCAACACCATCGAGAACGTGTTCTCAGTGTTCAAGCGCGGCATGATCGGCGTCTACCAGCACTGCGGCGAGGCTCACCTGCACCGCTACCTTGCCGAGTTCGATTTCCGCTACAACCGCCGCGCCGCTCTCAAGATCAGCGACGTAGAGCGCACCAATGACGCGCTCAAGGGCATCGAAGGCAAGCGCCTCACCTATCGGCGGATTGGTGAAGCCCGTATCGCCTAAGCAGAGGCTCAAGAAGCTCAAACGAATTGCGAAGGCGTGGAAGGCTGGGGCGTAACCCCGGCCTTTCCTTGACTCTTATGGAACGGATTAGGAACATCGGTCTGCGGCGATTCGCCGCTGCAAAAGGCAAAGGCGACGGGGTTCGAGGCCCGCCGCCTTTAGTGCAACCCCGCCGGAACGGGGAGGTGTGATCACCGCCACACACTACTCTAATGGTGATTCACGTCAAGCCGTTCCGGCTCCAACAGGAGCCAATGAGATGGCAGACAACGTTCAAATCAAATGCATCAACAAGACCGACAGAACTAGCGCTCACGAGCGCATTCGTAACGTCGGAGGCGTAAACCCGTCCGGCACACGCTGGAAGCTCAGCGTGCCCGAGGCCATTTCCGGCATCAAGGCCGGGAAGTGGCGGTTCTTCTGCGAGAGACCGCAAGGAGACAAGGTCTGGGTTGTCATCCAGCGGAGCGCCGCGGGGAATGAATACCTGAAGACAGAGGCGGACGGAGATCAGCCGAACAATCTTCTGAGCCTCCCAGAGTGCCCGTAATCATAGCGTAGGGCGACCTAATGCCGCCCGGCTCCAATGCCCACTCTAGGGCCTGCTGGGCGGCATACAGTTCATTCTTGTTTTCGGCCCCGTCGATCAGGGCGATCCTGATCCTGTCTATCTCGCGCTGGATCATGCCCATGGGCGTCGTCCTTCGGCTTGTGCGGCTTGGGCGGCGACTTGAGCAGCCGCTTTAGCGTCTCGTTGAACTTGGCTTCATCGTCCTTCTCGGTCATGCAGATGAAACCGTTTCGAGCAATGCCTGGTTCGAGGCCTCCTCTGCCGACCTGAAGGCGATCATCTCACGAACCATCTCTGTGGCCGTAATCGCGCATAGCTTGAAAAGCTGGTCGGCCCCCACCTCATCCAGCGTGTCCCTCGGGTGCATGAGCGGATTACGGTCAAGCTCCCTCATGCGGTCCAACATGGCGGCAACCTTGGCCTTGGGCTTTCTCTGGGCCTTGTCGTCGTCAATCAGTTTTTGCGCCGCCTTGATGTAGTCCATCCAGCTCTTAACACCGGACGTCTTCACCCCGAAGGACGCGAGGTAGTCGTCCATCACCAATTCCAACGCCCTCAGAGAGTGGAACCCGCAGGAGGTCGGCAGATCGAATGCGAGGCACTTGGCTGCGCTGGTGAACTCCACCCTCGTTTCGGGAGAGACATTCGCTTTAATGTCTGGGGGCAGGATGTCGTCCCCAGCCGAAACGAGCGCAGACGTGTTGTAGATGGAGATCTGACCAACGGAGTAAACGTCAACGTCGCGGCACTCCGTCTGGAACACGTTCTTAAAAATGTCGACCGCTTGCAGAACGCTTTGGTAGGCCCACGACTGATATTCCTGATCAAAGTTCTCGTTCGTGAAATTGCTGTTGGGCGCTATTCGGTCCAGCCACGATTGGGCAGCGGACACTAAGTCTCTTGCCGCATGCTTGCTCGCGCTAAATCCGTTGTCGTCGTTGATGAAGGCGCCCATCTGAGTAGGCACCTGAAACAGCGCGAAATACAGCGCACCCCCCTTTAGGGTGTTGGGGGCCAGCGCCTGCCTCACGGCGCTTAGTGTCTCTGCCAGAACAAAATACTGCTGAAGATTGACGCGCTTCACCCTGCCACCCCCCGCTACGGTTGGGGCAGCATACCAGCCTCGTCTCCCGAATCCAAAAAAAGCGCCGGCCTGTCCCACGAATCAGTACCTCGCGCTGCGTGCTTTGTCACGTATATAATTAGGAATATTATCCTAATTATATACTTGACATAGCAGCCCGTAGAATGCGATTCTCGTGGTGTCAGAAGGAACCGACGCCATGGCCAACTTCACCGACCCGATGTTCAGCAACGACGACGCAGCCCGCGCTCACCTTGAGGCGATCCGCTGGGCCAATGGCGTCTATTGCCCGCACTGTGGAAATGCCGATCAGGCTTCGCTTCGGAAGCTGGAAGGCAAGTCGCACCGTCCGGGGCTATGGCAGTGCAATGCCTGCCGTCAGCACTTCACCGTGACGGTTGGTTCAGTGATGGAGCGGAGCAAGGTTCCGCTGCACAAGTGGGTGTTCGCCTTCCACCTCTATGCGTCCAGCAAGAAGGGCATGAGCGCCCACCAGCTGCACCGCATGCTTGGCGTCACCTACAAGACCGCTTGGTTCATGGCCCACCGCATTCGTGAAGCGATGAAGGAAGACGTTGCGTCGGCTGGTCCGATTGGCGGTGAAGGCAAGACCGTAGAGGCCGATGAAACCTACATCGGCAAGAAGGACGACCAGTCGCCCTCACCTGCTCGCAAGGGCAAGCCCTACCTGAAGCGCAAGCCCGGCAACATCAAGCGCACCGTGGTTGCTCTGGTGGAGCGCGGCGGGTCCGTCCGTTCCTTCCACGTCCAGAACGCTACCAAAGACACGGTGCGCGAAATCCTGTTCACCAATGTGCCCCGCACGACGGTCATCTACACTGACGAGAGCCGCCTCTATACCGAGACTGGCAAGGAGTATGCCGGGCATCGCGCGGTCAACCACACCGCCAAGGAATACGTGCGCTATGAGGACGGTGTGCCGGTCCACACCAACACCATCGAGAACGTGTTCTCGGTATTCAAGCGCGGCATGATCGGCGTCTATCAGCATTGTGGCGAGGCTCACCTGCACCGCTACCTTGCTGAGTTCGATTTCCGCTACAACCGCCGCGCCGCGCTCAAGTTCACCGACCTGATGCGTGCCGAGGAAGCCATCGCCGGGGCAGCTGGCAAGCGGCTGACTTACCAACAAACTGGTGAAGCCCGTATCGCCTAAGCAGCGGCTGAAGAAGCTGAAACGAGTCGGCAAGGCTTGGAAAGCGAAACCCCCGCCAGGATGACCAGCGGGGGCTAAATGATCGCCGTTTACGGAAAGTTAACCCGCGTGGACTCGCAAGAACGAATCGGGCACGATGGGAAGTGACTGGCTGTGTTACCAGCACAGTGACCAGTCTAACCGCCGTGTTTGGGGGCGACCACCTTGCCTACATTGAATGAACCCATAATGCATGTTCGCGTGAATGGTTCAAGCCCCTTCACGGCTCACATAAAGGAAACTTTATATGAGCACGACTGCAAGAAAGCCTAGTTACAGACTGACATACGACGATGCCGTTCGGATTTGGCTCCTTCATTGGGACGGAGAAATCCAGAGCCGCATTGCTTTTTCGTTCGACACCAATCAGGGCCGCGTCAATGAGGTCCTGAAGGAACGCAAGTTCGTGGGCAGCAAGGCCGACGCCATGAGGCGTAGAGCGGCCTAACGCGTCTCGGGGCGCCCGCCTTTCGGGGTGGGCGCCTTCTTCTTGTCTTTTGGTTTGTGCGGCTTCGGTGGCGTCGTCAGAGCGCGGCGCAGCGCTTCGTCTCGGCGCCGCTCTATCTCTTTTTCAGATTGGTTAGTCACTATGGATGATCTCCTTAATGCCGTTCCCTACCCGTCAACGCTTATGAGCCGCGGCGGTCACGAGGAAGAACTCAGGAAGGTGGGGGGCCTTTGTTCCAGTCTGTACAGCGAAATAACAAACCTTCAGTCGTCTATAGCGCTTTTTGATCACGCGATTTTTGTAACCGGGGAGATACGAAATCGGTCGCGAGACCGTTCGCAGACCAACACGGAACAGGAAAGAGACGAACGGCTCACACGAAATTGGCCGTTCATGGCAGCCAGGGAAGCATTGGGAGCGCTATATAACTTCCATTGGGCGCTTAAAGAGCTGTCTATTCTCGCCGGCGACCCGAGGATCGCTGTGAAACTTGTGTCCGCCAATGAGATCTCGAAAGCCTTTGACGAGTTTGAGCGGACCTTCAACAAGGCACTACTAGCGCGCCACGCTGCTTCACACAGATCGGAAATCAAGGGCAACCCTGAACGGAACGCGCATAAGGCGGCGCTCTCGAGCGGCTTCATCCACAAACCTAAAGGAGCGGCGGTCAACATGTCAGATTGCTTGATAGACCGAACCTACACAGGTACCCGAAAGGGAGAGATTCTGAAGTTTGACGTGACCTGGGAGTCGTATGCCGCCGCATTGAAGATCTACACGACCGTCAACGCGGCAGTCGCGAAAGAAGATGTTTGGCCACACTTCGCAGGTTGAACGCCCCGTCTATCGTGATCTCTCTTCCCGGCTGAAACTCACCGATAAACGCCGACGGCCCCGAGGCGTGCAAGGCCTCATAGATCGCTTTCTCCAGCCGCTTGGTCTCGGCCTCCTCCATCACTCTCTCGTCGGCCATAGGAACATTCCTCTGACCTGACTACCGGCCTGTCACGCGGCCGAATCACTAGCACGCCTCGCTAGCTATGTCAGGTATATAATTAGGAATATTATCCTGTTGTTCGCGAGGTCCGCATGCAAATCCAGATCATCCGGGACGCCGATTCACCTGAACCCGCCGGCCACCCGCCTTTTGTCCGTCACCGAGAGACGCAGGCCCGGCGACGTTATGATCGTGCCGCGGCGGCGGTGCTGGCACTGGTTTCACGGCAGCGTGAGGTTCCGCCGCCGCTGCTGCTGAACGCGGCACGCGGCGACGCCAGTGTCGCCATTGCGCGGCAGCTGGCCATGTACCTGACCCACGTCGTGCTGCGCCGCAGCTATGTTGAAGTCGGCGACTTTCGGCCGCGACCGTACCACCGTCGCCCACGCCTGCGCCCGCATTGAGGATCTGCGCGACCGCCCCGAGATCGAGGCGGAACTGGGGCAGCTCGAGGCGGAACTGGCGCGCCGCGGCATCGCCGGAGGAGCCATCGATGGCGCGCGCTGAGCGGCCGGCGACCCGCTTCCTTGCTGCACTGGTCGGTGGCGCCAGAGCCCGCCACGATGGCGATCGTGGCTTCGTGACCACCAGCAGGCCACCAGTGCGGCTCGGGGAGGCGGAGATTCGGCGGCTGGTCTCATCGGGGCTGCTGCAGGTTGCCGAGGAGGAATGCCGGGCCACGGAGGAGGCGCGGCCCTGGCTGCTCCGTCGGCTGGCCGCGGCCGATGCCTTTGCCCTGCAGCACCGGCTGCCCGTCCGCGATCGCGACGGCACCGAGCGCAATCTTGCGGAGAGCCCGCTCGGCCGGTTGGCTGCCGCCCGGCAAGGGGAACCGCCGTTCCTGTTGCCGCATCAACTGGCTGCCGGCGAGCGGGTAAGACAGCTGGTCGAGCGCGCCCGGCTGCGGCCGCGCACCACCATGAGCTACGAACCGCGCACCGGCGGCGGCCGGGCCGGGCAGGGCGTCGACCTGCCCGACCTTGCCCTCGACGCGCGCCGCATGCTCGACGACATCGCCCGCCTGCTGCCTGCCGACTGCGCCGGCGTCGTCGTCGATGTCTGCGGACTGCTGAAGGGGCTGCAGGAAGTCGAACTGGAGCGCGGCTGGCCGCGGCGGAGCGCCAAGTTGGTGCTGCGCATCGGCCTCGAGCAGCTCGCACAGCATTTCGGCATGGCCAGCGAGGCGCGGGGACCCAACCACGGGCGGCAACGGGCATGGGTGGGGCCGGAAGGCCGGCCCCGCGGCGTCTATTGAGTTGGCGGCTCAGGCAGCCAGCGCCGCCGCCTCGCTGCGGATGCGGTCGACCATGGCGATCAGCCCGTTGGAGCGCTGACTGGTGAGGTGCTCGCGCAGCCCCAATTCGTCGAACACGGCTATGGCATCGCTGGCCGCGATCTCGGCGGCGGGACGTCCGGAGTAGTAGGCGATGAGCACCGCTACCAGCCCCTTGACGATCAACGCGTCGGACTCGCCACGGTAGTGGAGCCGTTCGCCGTCGCGGTCGGACACCAGCCACACCTGCGAGACGCAGCCATTGACCTTGTTCTCCGGGCTGCGCTCCTCCGGCTCGAGCGGCGGCATCGCCTGCCCGAGCTCGATGAGGTAGCGGTAACGTTCCTCCCAGTCGTCCAGGAATGCGAGGTTGTCGCGGATCTCGGCGAAATCTTGGGTGTTGTCCATGCCCTTAGATAGTGCATCGCAGCTGCGCTTTGAAGCATCGCCGCAGGCAGGAAAATGGCCGCAAGCACGGGGCAGCGTGCTTGCGGCCGACCAGGGGTCGCTCGTTGGAGTGCGTCGGGGAAGTGACGCAACCCCTGGTTTAACCCATCCAGTCCGGGCGCGGTCGGGGAACCGGCACCGGCATTTCCGACGAATCCTGCATGGCTGTGTCGAGGGATGGGAAACTGCTTGTCGCGGCGGCGAGCATGGCGCGCCCGCCGGCGCATTCGAGGCTGGTGCAGGGGGGTGCGTCGCGCACCGTGCTGACAATCATCTGCTGGCCCGCCGTGACCGCCCTGGCGGAGAGGTCGCCGGCGGCGGCGCCGAGATCGACGCGCGGACCCATCACCAGAAAGGCGACGAGGAGCCAGAATGCGGACCGCAGCAGGAACATGTGATCGTGATCCCCAAGGCAGGGCGGATGGGTTCCGCCTCGTTCGCTTCGGAGACTAGGCAGGGGGGCTTAAGGCGGCTTTCGAGAACTGCGTAAAATTGTAATCAAATGCGACGGAAGAGTGCAGGTCGCGCTGCAAGGTCTTGTTTACGCTAGCAGGAGAAAGGGCCCCCACAACCCTGTGCAAGACCGCGGCGGCGGCGCCAGCGGCATTTTCCTTAAACGTGTCTTAGGCTCTGGGTGGAAGGGTAACCACAAGAAGAACAAAGGCGTCCCCGTTGCGAGTTGCAGTTATGCGTAGCCTCTTTTCATGGGCCGGTGGCACCGCGTCACCAGCGCCGGTACAAGCCGCCGGCAGCCGCCCCGAGGCCCTGCGCCGCAAGACCCTCGCCACCAATTGCCGCTTCATCATCCTCGTCAGCGCCGTCGCGGTGCCCTTCGCGCTGCAAGCGCTGGCAGCCGGCATCGTACTTCCCTTCACCATCGCAACACTGGGCCTCGCCTGCGGCTTCCTCACCCTAGCACTGCACCACCGGGGGCAGTACGAGCAGGCGGCCGCGGGGCAGGTCTACGGCATGCTGCTGGGCGGCCTGCTGCTCGCCCTCGCTAACCCGGCCATCGCGGATTTCGGCCTTGCTATCGCTCTTATTGCCCCGGTGCATGCCTCTTTGCTCTCCCGCACCCCGGTCAAGAAGCGGAGCTGGACGATGCTGGTCGTCGTCGTCGCCTTCGCGGCCGCCGGCTCCGTCGGACTGCTGACCTGGCCGGAGGCATACCGGGAGGAGTTCGGCCTCCTGTCCGGCCTCTGCTTCGCCGTAGCGGCGCTCCTGGTGGCGCATACCGCCAACCGCCTCAACTCCGCTTTCGAGGTTTACGAGAAGGCGCAGATCAACGCCTACCGCCATCTGATCGAGCATGTGCAGGACGCGGTCATGCGCTTTGCCAGTGACGGCAGCATACTCTTCGTCTCGCGCTCCGCCGAGAAGCTCTTCGGCTGCCAGCGCTACGAGCTCGCCGGCAGCGGCCTGCTCGACCGCATTCACGTCCTCGACCGCCCCGCCTATCTCACTGCTTTCGCCGCCGCCAATCGTGACGCCCTGGCGAGGCGCGTTGAGGTCAGGATGCGCCGGGACGAACCTGCATCGGCAGTGCCGAGCTTTGTTTGGGTGGAAGTCGGACTATCCCCGGTCATCGATCCCGATACCTCCGGCGAGCGCTACGAGGTGGTGGCGCTGCTCCGCGACGTCACCGAGCGCAAGGACCACGAGGACGAGATGCGCAAGGCGCGCAAGCTCGCCGAGGAGGCGTCGAACGCCAAGTCGCGCTTCCTGGCGACCATCGGGCACGAGCTGCGGACCCCGCTCAACGCCATTGTCGGCTTCTCCGAAATGATGACCAGCGGCGTCGTCGGGGAGTTGCCGCCCCAGCACAAGGAATACGCGGAGCTGATCCACCAGAGCGGCAATCACCTGATCGAAGTGGTGCGGATGCTGCTCGACATGTCCCGCCTCGAGGCCGGCAAGTTCGACCTGCAGACGGAAGGCTTTCAGCCGTCGGCGCTCATCGATCCGTGCCTGCAGATCGTCGATTCGATGGCGCAGGCCAAGCAGGTAAAGCTCATCGTGGATGTGCCGGGCAACCTGCCTGCCCTGGTGGCGGACGAGCGGGCGTGCCGGCAGGTTCTCATCAACTTGCTGTCCAACGCGATCAAGTTCAGCAATCCCAAGTCGGTGGTCCGGCTGTCGATGAAGCGGCAGGGACAGCAGCTCAACATTTCGGTGTCCGACCGTGGCATCGGCATGGGCCCCGACGCCCTGCAGCGCATTGGCGAGCCCTTCTTTCAGGCGCAGGACGGCTTCGACCGTCGCTATGAGGGCACGGGGCTGGGCCTCTCCATCGTCAAGGGCCTGGTGGAGCTGCATGAGGGGACGCTGCACGCCGTCTCCACGCCCGGCGAGGGCACGACCATGACTGTTTTGCTGCCGATAAACGGTCCGGCAATAAAGGTGGAGGAGACTGCGTCCGTCACGCCCCTTCACCGGGATCCGGATCCGCAGCAAATGGCACCATGGCCAGACGAAGAAAAAAGAAGAGCTCTATGACCGCAGCAACTCTCACGCACCTGCCGCTGGCGGCGGGTGGCGCCATGCTGTCCTCGGCGGGCCGCGTGGCGATTTGGGCATTCTCTCACTACATGCGCGCGCCACTGACCCATACCGGCCTCCTGCTTCTGGTCGGCATGAGTGCGCTGGCCGCGAGCAATGCGCTCTATCTGCAGCAGGCCATGCACCCGGCACCACTCTTCGCGCCGGAAAGTTCAGCGCTCGCCTCCTCTACGCCGCAGATGGCACCGGTTGTCCCTGCCGCGCGGACCGCGCGGCCGCAGATCGTTGCGCCCCTGCAGCAGGTGGAAACCACCGGCAGTGTGGTACCGGAACCGGAAGCCGTCATTGGTAACGCCGAAGTCTTCGAGCTCCAGCGCAAGCTGGCGATGATGAATCTCTTCGATGGCAAGATCGATGGTTACTACGGGCCGCAGACTGCGGGCGCCATCCGCAAGTTTGAGGAGCGCGCGGGATTGCCCGCCACTGGTGAACTGACACCGGAGATCCTGGCAGCGGTGCGCGAGGCCAAGCCCTTCGCCGCGGCGCCCCGTGCGGAAGCGCCAGCCGCATCGCCGCTTGCGGCTCCGGTACTGGCCGCTCCGGCGGCGGCGTCGTCAGCGGCAGCACCCGCAGCGACCCAGGAGCTGAGTCCGCTTCCCGCACCGGCTCCCCTGCCAGCGACCGTGCAGCAGCTGGTCACGGAGCCTGCTGCGCGTCAGGCCGCCCCAGTCCTGCGCCGCGAGCTGCCGGAGACGCCGCAGGAGGCGTTCAACATTGCCGTCGACACTGCCGGCGACGCCATCGACACCATCATCGAGGGCGTGCAGACGGTGACCATGAACAGGCCGCCGTCCCGTCCTGTCGCCCCGCAGCGGATCGTCGCCGAGCCTGCGGCGCAGGCCTTGCCCTCACTGCAAGGTTCAGCCTCCCAGATCCGCGAACCGACCGCTCAAGTGGCAACGGCGAACATCGATCAGCCGGCGCCCACCGCGGTACTGCATGACCCGGCCGGCGAAGCGGCCCCGGCCGAACTGCCCGAACTGGACACGGACGCCAAGCCCGAAGATCTGATGCCGCCCTTCTCGGTGACCGATCCTGCGATCGTGGCCAGCGTCCAGCGCGGGCTGGCCAGCCTCGGCTTCCTCCACGGCCCGGTCGACGGGGTCGCCGGCGAAGCCACCGCCAAGGCGATCCGCAACTTTGAAGTCTATTTCAATTACAAGGTTACTGGCCGGATCTCGCCTGAACTGCTCGACCTCCTTGTCCGGAATGGCGCCTCCATCTAGACCCTTCCGATGCTACGCACCGACCTATGGGCAGCCGCCTTCGTTCGCCGGCACAATGACCTCGGCCATCTCTGCGTGATCTCGCGTCGGGGCGATCCCATTGCCGGCCAAATTTTCCTGGAGTTGGATCACCTTGACGGAACGGCTTCCCTCTTTGTGCCGGCACCGACGGCAGCACGCCACGACGATGGCGCCGCCCGGGTTTTCCAACGACGTTTTGCGGCGGTGTCGCCGCAGAAGATTCGCGAACGGTTGGCCCAGGAGGAGCGCTTCGATCCTGACTTCTGGCTGATCAGCCTCGAGATGCGGGGTTCCGAGATCGGTATCGAGGTGGTGCCCTGACGGACAGTGCCGCTACGCCCGGGCGCCGATCCGTGCCAGCGCGGCAATCGCCTGGTCGACCACGGGGTCCCGCTCGCTGCTGACCCGCGGCGTCCGCCGGGTTTCCTCCGCGAACGGCTTGTACTCCGGTTTGTTGAGGTCGAGCAGGTTCACTTCGCCGCGCCAGGCGCTCATCAAGAAGGCGGTCGCATCCACGTCCACCGTCTCGAAGAGCGTCGAGAACTGCGACAGGGATTGCGAACGATCGGCGTCGTGCGAGGTGGCGTGGATCAGGACCTTCAGGCCGTCATAGGCATTGCAGCCGAACGCCCGTAGCACGACGAACAGCGCCGCGCCGCTGGTATCGTGCGCGATCTGCCCGCAACGAACCTCGTCGAGGCCGGTGATCTGGTGCAGGAGGCGTGTGACTTCCGGACGACGGTTCTCCGAGAACAGCTTCATCAGCGCCTTGGTGAGGTCGGCGGTCGCCACCGACAGCTGCTCCAGCGTCCGCTTGATCGGCGCGGCCGGCGTCGCCCGGCGGGCGAATGCCTTGATGACCTTCAATCGATCATTCTCGTTGAGATCGAAGAAGGCAGGTGCCAGCAGCGCACAGTCGAAATCGTCGCGGGCTGCCAGCGACCACGCAACCTGGTGGTCCATCTGTGCCGATCTGGCGAGGGCACTGAGATAGGGTCCCCGGGGCGCGATCGCCGTATTGCTGGCAAGCGCCCGGTAGACCTTGCGGCTGTTGAGCTGGAACAGCCGTGCCAGCACCACATTGCCCAGATCGCTACGCCGGGCCAGCGCTGCCGCCACGCTGACGTCCCCGCCGGAGATCGCCTTCAGCATCGTCGATTCGGAAAGCGTCGGTGCGGTTACCAGAAAATCCGGGAGATCATCCCCGAGGTGCGCCGTCACCAGCTCTTCGAGTTGCGGCGAGAGACTTTCCGAGCGTCCGAGCGTGGCGGCAGCCTTTGCCCGCGCCGAGGGCGCCGCCGTCGGGAACAGGCGTTGTGCCAGCGCCTCGAACTGCTCGATCTCGGCTGGGGTGGGTCTGCCGCGCCGCGCATAGGCGTCGCAGGCCGCGACGAGGAGCGTGTTGGTCCGATCGATGCCGCCGGTCTCGATCAGCAGCTGGAACGTCTCGTATGGCTGAAAGCCGATCATATGTGCCCTGAAACCCCGCCTGGGCTCGTAGAATCCCCATGCCGACTATTTCAGGGAATTCGTTAGCGAACTGTTAACCTTGACGATCTCTTAATGGGCTTGGCCGGGGTTGCGTCGCTCCGACTGCGCCCGGCGCTGGTGCAGGGCGACGACCGCTGGAGGCAAGCTTGGGAAAGCTGGTCCAATTTGACAAAAGAAGGCGCCAACTCGAATCGAGGCCAATGGTGCGGGGCAGTGCGCAGATCGTCATCTTCACGGGTGTGCGCTATGAGCGCGACGGAAAGCCGATACCCGCAACGCCGATGGCCAGCCCGCGCCCGAAGCGCAAGCGTGTCTGACATAGTCCTGCGGTCTGCCGCCGTCCTCCTGCTTCTGGCCGCCGCGTCCTGTGCCCGTCCGACCGGCGATTTCGGCCGTGCCGAACCGGGCGTGATGCATGACGCTGTCATGCCGGCCATCGGGTCCACGCGCGCTCAACTTGCCGGCGAGCCGGTGTCGCATTTCAATGTCGCCGACGAGGAACGGGAGATGCGCGACCGGGTATGGCGCTTCCTGATCGCGCCGCATGCCCATGACTGGTTCTACGATACCGTTGTGGAACTCCAGCGCACCCGCATCGCTGGTGCCGCCGACCACAAGTTCGAGCCGGCCCGCTACTATCGCTGGCTGCGCCAGACCAGTTTCAGCTCGTCGACGACACGGTACCGCGCCGTCGCCGACCACATCATCGCTGACCTCGCCACCATGCCGGAAACATTCCGCGCCATCTGCGCCGTGGTTGAGTTGGATCGCCAGCGGCAGATCGCCAGCGCTGGGCTAGGGGGTCGGCATGCCCACGACGTGCGTGCGCGTCACCTGGAGAACCAGAGCCACATTGCCTGGTTCGTGCGGGCAGCGCGCTATCGCCATGACGCCTATGCTCTGGCCCTCGACAATCTTCTGGTCGAGACCCCGGATCCCGGCGCTATCGCCGTCGACGGCAAGCTCAGCTACCTGGCGATCGAGGTCGAGCGTGCCGAACGCGGCGACTTCTGTTCCGCTACACAAGGCGTCTTATTGGCGCCCCACGCAGGGAAGGCGATCCCTTCACGCGTGCTGCTGGGCGGCAAAGAGGGATCCTACCGGAAATAGGCGAAGATGCGCCGGCCACGAGAGCGTCAGCTTTCGAGATTGCCGCAGCTCAGCTTGGCGAGGTCCGCCTCGAAACGGCGCCGCATCGCCTGGTGTGGTGGTGCCAGCCGGACGGCGACGATGACGTCGTCCTCCCGTGATTCGACGATCAGCAACCCTTCCGCGATGTCCAGTTGCTGCTCCGCCAGCAACCGGGTCTGCGCCGCGTTGAAGATGCCGAGATCGAGGACCTGACCGATGCCATCGCGGTTGGTCGTCGAATAGATGACGGTGCCGCTGCGACCGTAGACGGCGATCGACCAGAAGGCCTGGGGCAGCAAACCTTGCACGACGCCCGGCCCCTGCCGCAGGTCGATGCGGCAGACCGCATAGGCGAGTTCCGGATCGAGACGCAGCGGATTGGGCTCGCCCGCCAGCGGCGCTGCCAGCACCACCGGCCGGTTGAGGGCATCGATGGTTGAAACCCGTGTCCAAAGGCTTTCCGTGATCAGCAGCGGCAGGCTCAGGATGACGGCGATGTGGATGATCGCCCCGAGCACCAGGCCGCCGGCGATCCAGATGGCCCAGCGGATCACAGGCAGGCCTCCCGAATGATCGTCGGCATTTCGGCTGCTGCCGTCCCCACCCCCGCGAAGCTGGAGGCGTCGTAGAGGTTGAGCTGCAGGGCGAACGGGCCCTCGCCGGTGATCTCCAGCCAGTTCCGGGGGCTCAGAGTCTTGCTGACATAGAGCTGCAGCGAGCCGTCGGAAGCGCGGGCAATGCGTTTGCTGTGAAAGGCGGTGGGGCCGTCGGGATGGGTAATGATGGTGCCGTCCGGCGCCACCGGTACCATGGTCCAGAAGGTAGCGACCGGCGTCGTCCCGTCAATCCGGTAGCGACAGTCGCGGTCGAGGCGCAGGCCGTCGCTGTCGGTGGTGGCGACAAAATGCAGTCCCTCGCTGGCGCCGAGCTGCAGCGCGCCAGTGCGGGCAACATGTGCCCGGGTATAGGGGTCGGGGGTCGCCGTACCGGCTTCCTCCCAGGCGAACCAGGGGCCGACGGAGATGGTGCCGAACAGCGTCCCCTCGTTGAGCGTGTACCAGGAGAAGCCGAAGCCGGCGGCGAGCGCCACGAAGATGGCGGTGAGCAGGGGCCCCAGAAAACGCAAGGGTTACAGGCTTTCCGCGGGGCCGGTTTCCAGGGCGAGCGACGCCTGGTCGGCCGGACGTGCCACCTGAAGTGTCGCCCGCAACCGATCGGCCACCTCGAGCAATTTCTCGGCCGCATCGGGCTGCAGCGTCGGCGGCCGCTCCGCGACGATCTCTTCCGGCCCGTCCGCGATCACGAAGGGCGGCGGCTCGAAGTCGACGCCGAAGAGGGGTTTGATTTCCGTGTTCGTGTGCGCATAGGACATGAACTTCTGCCAGGCGATGGTCGGCAGCGTGCCGCCGGTCAGATCGTTGGTCGGACGGTAGTCGTCATTGCCGAACCAGACCGCGGCGACGTAGTTGCCCGTGAAGCCGCAGAACCAGGCGTCGCGGTAGGAAGTGGTGGTGCCGGTCTTGCCGGCGGCGGGGACGCCCTCGACCTGGGCGCGGCGTCCGGTGCCGTTGGTGACCACCAGCCGCATCATGTTGTTCAGGTAGCGCACCGTCTGCTCCGACAGCACCCGCTCCTTCGGCGCCTCGGGGTCTGACTCGTAGACCAGCTCGTTCCGGAGCGTGGTGATGCGGGTGATGCCGTAGGCCGGCGTCTTGACGCCGCCATTGGCGAACACGGCATAGGCCGACGCCATGTCGAGGACGCTGACCGAGGCGACGCCCAGCGCCAGCGAGCGGGTCACCGGGAATTCGTTCCTTATGCCCATCCGGTGCGCCAGCTCGGCGATCGGTTCGCGCCCGGTCTTGACGGAGAGCGTCACCGGCACCGTGTTGATCGATTGCGCGAAGGCGGACTCCAGCGTCACCGACCCTTTGTAGTTGCGGCCGTAATTCTGCGGGCACCAGTCGCCGATGCACACCGGCCGGTCGCTGATCGCGGTGGTCGGGCTGTATTCGGGCAGCATTTCGAAGGCGGTGGCGTAGACGAAGGGCTTGAACGAGGAGCCGGGCTGCCGGTTGGAGACGATGGCACGGTTGAACTGGCTCTTGCCGTAGTCCATGCCACCGACCATGGCGCGTACGGCGCCCTGCGGCTCCGTCACCACCATCGCCGCCTCGGTGACGTTGTACTGTTCGCCCTGCTCGCGCACCACCGAGGTCACCGCATCCTCGGCATAGGACTGCAGCACCGGATCGATGGTGGTGCGGACGACGAAGCTGTTGCCCGGGGCCGTGCCGATCAGCCGCTTTGTCTCGTCGAAGGCCCAGTCGAGGAAGTAGTTGGGCGAGTTGACCTCGTCGGAGCGGTCGATCGGCACCGCCGGATTGCGCCGCGCCGCCGTCACCTGCCCCTCGGTCAGGAAGCCGGCATCGACGAGGTTCGAGAGCACGAGGTTGGCACGCCCGCGGGCCGCCGCGATGTCGACATGCGGCGCATAGCGGGTCGGAGCCTTGAACAGCCCGGCCAGCATCGCCGCCTCGGCGAGGTTCACGTCCGTAACGCGCTTGCCGAAATAGTACTCGGCTGCCGCCGCCGCGCCGAAATTGCCGCCGCCCATATAGGCGCGGTCGAAATAGAGCTTGAGGATCTCATCCTTGGAGTAGCGCGCCTCCAGCCACAGCGCGAGGAAGGCCTCCTCGATCTTGCGCTCGAGCGACCGTTCGGGCGACAGGAACAGGTTCTTGGCCAGCTGCTGGGTGATCGAGGAGCCGCCCTGCAGCGAACTGTCGCCCTGGGCGTTGTTGAGCAGCGCCCGCAGCGTGCCCACCACGTCGATGCCGAAGTGCTCGTAGAAGCGCCGGTCCTCGGTGGCCAGCGCCGCCTTCACGAAGTGGTCGGGCAGCTTCTCGAGCGGGATCGAGTCGTCGGTGCGGATGCCGCGCCGGCCGATCTCGTTGCCGTAGCGGTCGAGGAACACCACCGAGATGTCCTCGGCGGCGTTGATGCGCCCGGTGGCGATGGCATCGAAGGCCGGCAGCGCCAGCGCCGTCATCAGCACGGCGCCGATGGCGGCAAAGGTCAGGGCGTCCGAAAACACCTCCACAAAAAACCGCTTGATACCGGCGACGTGAAAGAGCGAGAAGAAGTCCTGTACGCGGGTATAGCCGCGGCCGAGCGACTGCCAGAACTCGAACATGGCGGAGTCGAGCCAGGCGTCCGCATCGAGCATGCGGGTTTTCTTCTTGCGCTTCTGTTTGTGGTAGAACGGATCCTGCAAGGAACGCTCCGCTGGCTTGATCCCGTCGGGACTCTTCCCGTTCCGGATGCCAAAGGCAAGGCACCCGCTCGAAATATGATCGCCACCGGCTGGTGGCAAGCGCAATCCGGCAGAGAAAGCAGGCAATTGGCCTTTTGGGACGAAAAGACGCTCGAGGAGCTGTCCGTGGCGGAGTGGGAAGCGCTCTGCGACGGCTGCGGCCGCTGCTGCCTGATGAAGCTCGAGGACGAGGACAGCGGCGAGGTCTTCACCTCCGATGTCCACTGCCGGCTGCTCGACGGCGAGAGCTGCCGCTGCACCGACTA
The DNA here is from genome assembly GCA_035998685.1 of Devosiaceae bacterium. Lineage (GTDB taxonomy): Bacteria > Pseudomonadota > Alphaproteobacteria > Rhizobiales > Devosiaceae > Devosia_A. The sequence continues at coordinate 79,430 of DASYHK010000017.1, forward strand.
TCCGGGGCGCCAGGCCAAGGTGCCCGACTGCATCAAGCTGACGCCCGAAAACGTCCGCACCATCTCCTGGATTCCCAAATCCTGTGCCTATCGGCGGATTGCCGAGGGCAGGGGGCTCGCCTGGTGGCATCCACTGGTTTCGGGCGACCCCGATACGGTCTTTGCCGCCGGCGTTTCGGTGCGCGGCCGCAGCGTGCCGGAGGACTCGGTCAAGCCCGGCGAGTGGGAAGACCACGTGGCCGACTGGCCGGAATGGGAGCCGCCGGAGGAAATCTGACCATCACCTCAACGTGATGGCGGGATCGGCGCCGCTCGCCCGCTGCGCTCGCCGCGGCAATTGTGGCAGGCTGAACCGTGGCTGAGCGGGCCGTTCAGATTTCCGCCGGCCGCCGCGTCGCGCCGTGGCCGCAAAGCTGCCACCAGCATGAACCGCAGATGAACGGCGGGTTTAGTTGAGCTTCAGCCGCGCGGCCGCTAATGGCCCCCAACAACCGCACCACAACCGCCTGACAAGGAGCGCATCACCCATGCACCTCGCAAAGAAATTCGCCGCCGCCGCCCTGGCCCTCGGCCTCGCCGCCACCCCCGCCCTGGCCGCCGATCCCACCGGGACCTGGCAGTCGACCACCGGCGAGAGCCGCTACAAGGTCAGCTTCTGCGGCGAGGGCGGCCAGCTCTGTGCGCAGCTCACCTGGCTGCGCGACGACGCCAAGACCCCCGAGACCCTGCCCTATCTCGGCAAGCACGTGATGCAGGGCGCCGTGCCGACGGCGGCCAACCGCTGGAAGGGTAGCCTCAGCTACAACGGCGACACCTACAAGGGCAGCGTCACCATGGTCGACGCCAATGCCCTGACGCTGAAGGGCTGCGACGGCATCTTCTGCAAGTCGATGAACTTCGTCCGCATCTAGCGCCGCCTTGCGCCGCGGGATCCACCCGCGGTCGCCCATAGGCAGCCGTCAAGAACTGCCGAACTGAGGCCCCGCGCACCGCCTGCGCGGGGCTCTTTTTTGCCTTTGCAGCTACTCCGCCGGCACCGCCGCCGGCCCCTTTGCCCGCGCCCGGCCGAACACCACCGCGGCAAAGCACAGCACGCCGACCAGGGTGATCATCGACCCGGTCGCCACCACCGGCTCCATCGCCGCATTGCCCTGCAGCATCATGTAGAGCCCGACCACCATCACCACGACGCCGGCCGTGTAGATGCCGAAATGGGCAAGCGCCAGCCGCCCTTCCGCCTTGGCCGGGTTGAGCGCGTAATAGGTCCCGAAGATGGCGCTGGTGACCCAGCCGAGCAGGTTGATATGGGCATGGGCGCCGGTCACGTTGTGGACGCCCGAGATCGACATCTGCAGGCCGACGCCGATGCCGACGATCAGGAACAGGATCGCGGTCTTGAAGAACAGGTCAGACAGTCTTGGCATTTTTCCCTCCATGGCATGCGGCGCCCGTACGATTCCCCCGTCACCGCGGGTTGAGATTACGCCGGTCGGAGGGGAGTGAGAAGAGGGTGGGGCGGGGGCTGGGAGTTTGCCCGGACCGCCGACGCGCTATCCTCCACCGCGCAGCGGGGGAGGGGGACCACGCGCAGCGTGGTGGAGGGGGCGAGCACACACGCCCCAAGCCGCCGCCGGCCCCCTCCAAGGCCGTGCGCTCGAAGGGTAACCCGCGGCTCCGTCAGCTCCTTCGGACCGGCGCCGCCCCCTCCACCGCCTGACGGCGGTCCCCCTCCCCCGCTGCGCGGGAGAGGAATCCAGACTGCGCCTGCTTCAGTTCGCTGGCAGCGCCACCCGACATTCAGAGCAGCCCCAGTTCGGCGTCGCTGGCGCTGTGGGCGTACTTGTCGCGCGGCGGCCACGGGCGCTGCGGCCAGTCCGGCTCGAAGGTGAAGCTCGAGACGCTGCGGCCCGGCGGCAGCGCGCCGTTGCCGGCGCCCATGGCGTAGTCGTAGTAGAGCTTGACGATGCGCTCGCGATGGACCTGCTGTGCCGCCGGATGCGCGAGGCAGGCGTCGCGCCAGCGCCGCACCCGCGCAAAGCCCTCCGCCGGCAGTTCGAATTCCTCGTAATAGTCGAGGAACCAGAAGCGCATGAACATCGGCGTGTAGACCGTCTCGGCGAGCCCGAACGTGTTGAACAGGAAGTCCCGGTCCGGGCTCTGCCAGCAGAGGAAATCCTCGAGCGTCCGGTACTGCTCCAGCATCTTGTCGTGCAGCTGCTGCCGGCGCCCCGGGTCGCGGTTCATGACCAGCCGGTAGCCGGCGGCGGTGAAGTCACCCTCGAAGGCGATCAGCATGTTCTCGACGGCGCGCTCATAGGGCGTCGGCCGCGCCACTGGTCTCTCGGCAAAGGTTTCGTCGAAATAGCGGAGAATGACGAGGCTCTCGCGCAGCACGCCGTCCCCGGTGTCGAGCACCGGCAGCGAAGTGGAGCCGCGGCTCAGCTCCAGCAGCCAGTCCGGCCGCGGCCTGGTGATGTCGACGACGTGGAAGTCGACGGCGTCGCGGCGGTGCTTGAGTTCGAGCAGGATCTCGAGGCGCTGCGAGAAGGGGCAGACGGGGATGTGGTAGAGGGTGGGGATGGGCATTTGGAGGTTATCGGACGGGGATGGTGGGGGACATGTATCTGGAGGCAAAGCCGGAGCAAGTGGGATTGTTCCGAGGAGCGTTGGGTTTCCGCTGTCGCGAGAATGACGGCGGCGGGTGGAGAGGGGCCGGGGCAGCGGACGCGGGTCGAGCGGGTTCGACGCGGCTGGATTGGCGGCAAGGGGTTGCGATGGCGGGCGGGCGTGGGCCCGGCAGGGCACGTCATCCCGGCCGCCGCGGAGCGGCGAGCCGGGACTCAGGGCTCGGAGGTGGTGGCGCGCGCAGGTGCTGCGGGGCTGCGCGAAGGCAAGGTCGGCAGGTGGAGCTGTGGTGGGGCGACCGAGCGGTGGGTTACCGCTTTCGCGGGAATGACACCGGGGGTGGGGAGGCAGCGGGGGGCGCCACGGAATGTCCCAAAGCACGGTTTCCTGCGGCTTCTGGCGAAATCTATCCCCGCGTCACGGTGGCCTGATAGGATTATGTCACGGTCGCAGAAGTGGGGCCGACGGGCTGCCTATCTCCGTCCTCCCCGCCGTCATCCCGGCCGCCGCAAAGCGGCGAGCCGGGATCCAATGCTCTGAGTGATGGTGGGCGCGGTCCTGCCGCGTGGGCGCCCGCAAGTGCCGGTGGGTCGAGCAGCTTGAGCGCTGGGTTCCGCTTTCGCGGGAATGACACCGGCGGTGGGGAAGCGGCAGGGGCAGGTGGTTGCGGGGAAGGTGCGAAAGGCACGTTCCCTGCGGCGTTCAGCGAAATCTATCCCCGCGTCACGGTGGTCTGGTAGGATTATGTCACGGTCGCAGAAGTGGGGCCGGCGGCGCTACGAACGCTCGTCCGGCGCGGCGGATCCGTCTTCCACCAGGACGCAGTCGTACTGGTCGCGGATGTGCCGGTTGAAGAACTGGCCCTTGGAGCGGGCGTGCCGCAGCGCGTCGTAATCCTCGAACGGCACCCTGAAATAATCGTAGCGGCGGCCGCTGGGCCGGAACCGGATCGAGAGGATCCGGTGCCGCGGATTGTAGTCCATATCGGCAATGACGGTTGAGGGCATGGTGGCCTCGCCGGTGTGCGGGTGAAAACGCCGGCGCCGGGCGCGCGGTTGCGCCGCGGGCCATGCAGAAGGGGCAAGGCATGAGCGAGGTTTCGGGTGAGGCCGCCGGAACGGGCGACTGGGCGGTGATCCGCGTGGAGTACGAAAATCGCATCGGCACGCTCGAGGAGCTGGCCACCCGCCACGGCGTCACCCGAGCGGCCATCTGCTGGCGGGCGAGGCGCGATTGCTGGCGCGGCCGCAACCGTGCGGTGGGATCGTCGGAGCCGGCACTGAAGGTGCGGCTGCTGCGCCTGATCGAGCGGCAGCTGTTCCATCTCGAACAGGAGACGGGAAAGATGAGCGAGAAGGATATCGCAGTGATGGGGCGGCTTGCCGCCACGCTCGAAAAGGTGATGGCGGGTGAAACCAAGATCCGGAGCAAGGCGCCGCCGCGGCAGCCGCCGAGGGAGATGCGCGACCTGCGCGACAAACTGATGGCCCGGATTGAACGCCTCTCCCGCGGCTGAGCCGGCCCTGGGCTGGGTTGGGGAGCTCGACGAGGCGAGCATCCACGAGGTCTACTGGACCTGGCCGATCTGGGCGCGGGAGGCGCAGCTGCCGCCGGCCGGCGACTGGACCACCTGGCTGCTGCTGGGCGGGCGCGGGGCGGGCAAGACGCGGGCCGGCGCCGAATGGGTGCGCGGGCTGGCGGCGGCCGGCGTCACCCCGCTCGCCCTTGTCGGCGAGACCATGGTCGAGGCGGTGGCGGTGATGCTCGAGGGCGAGAGCGGGCTGCTGCGGATTTCGCCGGCCGGGGAGCGGCCGCGGCTGCGCGGCAACAACTTGCTCTGGCCCAATGGCGTGGTCGGCACGGTGCTCGGGGCGGCCGATCCGGAACGCTTCCGGGGGCCGCAGTTCGCGGCCGCCTGGAGCGACGAGGTTGCGAAATGGCCGCAGGCGGAGGCGGCATGGGACATGCTGCAGTTCGGGCTGCGGCTGGGTGACCGGCCGCGGCAGCTGGCGACCACGACGCCGCGGCCGACCCGGCTGCTGAAGCGGCTGCTGGCCGATCCGCAGACGGTGGTGACAAGGATGACGACGGCGGAGAACAGGAAGCATCTGGCCAACGCCTTCCTCGGTGCCGTGGTGGCGCGCTACCGCGGCAGCGTGCTCGGTCGGCAGGAGCTCGAGGGCGAGCTGATCGAGGACCTGCCGGGGGCGCTGTGGACGCGGGACATGTTCCGGCCGCCGGGCACGGAGACGCTGGGGCGCATCGTGGTGGCGGTCGATCCGCCGGTCACGGGCGGGCCGCGCTCCGACGCCTGCGGCATCGTGGTCGCCGGACGGGCCGGCGAGGGCGCGGTGGTGCTCGAGGATCGGACGCTGAAACCGGCGCCGCCGCTCAGCTGGGCGCGGCGGGCGGTGGCGGCCTACCGGGCGCACGGCGCCGACGCCATCGTCGCCGAGGTCAACCAGGGCGGCGACCTGGTGAAGGCGGTGATCGCCCAGATCGATCCGGCGGTGCCGGTGCGGGCGGTGCGCGCCAATCGCGGCAAGTGGCTGCGGGCGGAGCCGGTGGCGGCGCTCTACGGGCGCGGCCTCGTCGCCCACCGGCCGGGGCTGACGGCGCTCGAGGACGAGATGTGCAGCTTCGGTGGCGACGGGCTGAGCGACGGCCACTCGCCGGACCGGGTCGATGCGCTGGTCTGGGCGCTGACCGAGCTCATGCTGAACGAGGTGGTGCCGCGCATCCGCGGCACCTGAGCAACCAAGGACATGACCATGCCCAACTGGTGGAGCCGCCTGACCGGCGGCGGATCGCATGTGCCGGCCGAACGCAAGTCGGCGCAGAGCCTGCTGGCGCTGACGGCGCTCGGCGACCCCAACTGGAGCCGCCGCAGCTTCCCGAGCCTCGTCAATGAGGGGTTCGCGCGCAATCCCGTGGTCTATCGCTGCGTGCGGATGATCGCCGAGGCGGCGACCAGGGTGCCGCTGGCGGTGGAGGCGGGCGGGCGGCGGGTGGCCGAGCATCCGCTGCGCGGGCTGCTGGCGCAGCCCAACCCGCGGCAGGCGGGCGGCGAGCTGCTGGAGGCGGTCTATTGCTACCTGCAGACGGCCGGCAACGCCTATCTCGAGGCGGCGGTGGCGGAGGGCGAGGTGCAGGGGCTCTTCGTGCTGCGTCCCGACCGCATGCAGGTGGTGGCCGGCAAGGACGGCTGGCCGATGGCCTACGACTATGCCGTCGGCGGCCGCACGGTGCGGCTGAGCCAGGCCGGCCCGCTGCCGCGGGTGCTGCACCTGACGCTGTTCCACCCGCTCGACGACCATTACGGGCTGGCCCCGCTCGATGCGGCGCAGCAGAGCCTCGACATCCACAACGCCGCCTCGCGCTGGAACAAGGCGCTGCTCGACAACGCCGCACGGCCGTCGGGGGCGCTGGTCTATTCGGCGGCGGCGGGGAATTTGTCGCCCGACCAGTTCGAGCGGCTGAAGCGCGAGCTCGAGCAAGGGTTCTCGGGGGCCGCCAATGCCGGCCGGCCGATGCTGCTCGAGGGCGGGCTGGACTGGAAGACGCTGGCGCTCTCTCCCCGCGACATGGACTTCATCGAGCTGAAGAACGTCGCGGCGCGCGAAATCGCGCTGGCCTTCGGGGTGCCCCCGATGCTGCTGGGGATCCCGGGCGACAACACCTATTCGAACCTCGCCGAGGCCAACCGGGCGCTGTGGCGGCAGACCGTGATCCCGCTGGTGCGGCGGGTCGCCAACGACCTCTCGGCCTGGCTGGCCCCGGTGTTCGGCGGCGTGGCGCTGGTGCCGGACCTCGAAAATGTCGAGGCGCTGGCCGAGGATCGGGCAGCGCTCTGGGCGCGGATCGGCGGCGCCGACTTCCTCAGCGACGAGGAGAAACGGCAGATGCTTGGAGTGGCGGGGGCTTAGGCGGCCCGCTTGCCGCGGCGTCGGCCAGCGAGCAGGCCCAGAATCGAGATGTCTTCGTCGAGTTCCGGCCAATGGATGCCCTCGCCGCGGCCGATCAGGCGCCAGTTCGAGCGCGCCGCGGTCGAGGCGTCGCGCAGCCGCGGGAACCATTCGATCGGCACCGCGAGCAGGCGACCGTCATCGAGGGTCACCTGCAGCATGGCATCGAGGAGGCGGACGTCGGTTGCCAGCGGTTCGGTTTCAATCGTCAAGGTGCTCATGCCACGCCTTCAGGAACGCTCGTTGGTGCCCCTCGACCAGTGTCCGGACGACGCCGAGTTCATGGGCCTTGAAGCGCCTGGATGATGCCAGTTCCACCAGCTCAAGCCAATACTTGGCGAGCCTGTCGCCATGCTCGACATGGATGTGCGGCGGCTCGTCGTTCTCGAGACTGTAGAAGAAGAAGCGGTAGCCTTCGGTTCGAAGCACGGTCGGCATAGGCACCTTCCGATCGCTGATACCCAAACATATGGGACCACATACTACTGGCCGTCACCGCCGGAAGGTACGGCAATCCACACAAAACACGGGACCTCCGATGGACGCGCTGACCGAGACCATCGCCAGCCGCGGCGACCTGGCGCATCTGGCGCTCTTTCTCTGGGCCAGCGGCGCCAGTGGGCTGCTGTGGTGGGCGTTGCGGGAGCTGGCGGCGGCCGACCGGCGCTTCAACGATTTCGTGCGCGAGATCGCCAATCTCAATCAACTGTTCCGCCGGAAGGGCTAAGGCAATGGCAGCAAATCAGAAGCAGGGTAGAAGGCGCGATGATGCAGCGCAGGTGTTCCGGCAGTTCGCCTGGCACCTCGCCGGCACCCTCGCCGGCAGCAAGGCAGCGGTCGACAAGAGCCGCCCGCCGGCGCCTGCGGGGAAACGCTGATGCCGGCGCTCCCGATCGATGCCGAAGGTCGCTTCGCCGGCTATGCCAGCCGCTTCGGCACGCTGGATGAGGGCGGCGACATCGTGATGCCGGGCGCCTTCCGGCGCAGCCTCGGCGGGCGCGGCATCGGCCGCATCCGCATGCTGTTCCAGCACGACCCCAAGGAGCCGGTGGGGCTTTGGGAGCGGCTCGCCGAGGACGGCGTCGGACTGTGGGCCGAGGGCCGCCTGGTGCCGGAGGTGCCGCGCGCCGAGGCGCTCCGGCGGCTGATCGCCCGCGGCGCCGTCGACGGGCTGTCGATCGGCTTCCGCGCCGTTCGGGCGACGCGCGAGCCGCAGAGCGGCCACCGCCGGCTCTGGCAGATCGACCTCTGGGAAATCTCCATCGTCACCTTTCCGATGATGGACGGCGCCCGGATCGCTCCGGGCAAGGCCATGCCGGCGCATGACGCCCGGCTCGTCAGGTCGCTGAGCGCGGCCATTTCGCTCATGAAACAATAGAGGACACCAGATGACTGAAGCAGGGACCGAGCGCCTCGAAATCAAGGCGATGGCCGGCACCGATGCCGGCGACATCGCCGGCATGTTCGCCGAGTTCATGAACGCCTTCGACGAGTTCAAGCGCACCAATGACGGGCGTCTCGCCGAACTGGAACGCCGCGGTACCGTCGATGCGTTGACCGAGCAGAAGCTCGAGCGACTGCAGGGGGTGCTCGACGGCACCAAGACGGCGCTCGACCGCATGAGCCTCGAGCGGGCGCGGCCGCAGCTGGAGGGCGGGCGCAGCGACGTTGCCGACGAATACAAGGGCGCCTTCGCCGCCTACGTGAAGCGCGGCGAGGAGAAGGCGCTCTCAATCGGTTCCAACCCCGACGGCGGCTACCTGGTGCCGGTGGAGACCGAGACCGAGATCACCCGCCGGCTGACCGAGATCTCGCCGATCCGCAGCATCGCCGCGGTGCGGCAGGTTTCGTCGAGCCTCTATCGCAAGCCGGTGAGCCTCACCGGGCCAGCCGTGGGCTGGGTGGCAGAGACGGCGGCGCGGCCGCAGACGGCGAGCCAGACCATCGACGAGCTGAGCTTTCCGGCGGCCGAGCTCTACGCCATGCCGGCTGCCACCTCGGCCTTCCTCGACGATGCGGCGGTGGATGTCGGGCAGTGGATCGCCGAGGAGGTCAATGCCGCCTTCGCCGAGCAGGAGACGGCGGCCTTCGTCGCCGGTGACGGCGTCAACAAGCCCAAGGGCTTCCTCTCGGAAACGCAGGTTGCCGAGAGCGGCTGGAGCTGGGGCAATCTCGGCTACCTCCCGACCGGGGTGAGCGGCGGTTTCCCGGCCAGCAACGAGAGCGACGTCTTGATCGACCTCGTCTACGCGCTGAAGGCCGGCTACCGCCAGAACGCCAGCTGGGTGATGAACCGGCGGACGCAGGCGGCAATCCGCAAGCTCAAGGACGCCGACGGCAACTATCTCTGGCAGCCCGCGCTCACCCCCACCGGCCGCGCGACGCTGCTCGGCTTCGGCCTGGTCGAGGCCGAGGACATGCCCGATATCGGCGCCGGCACCACGCCCATCGCCTTCGGCGATTTCCGCCGCGGCTACCTCGTCGTCGACCGCCAGGGGGTGAACGTGCTGCGCGACCCGTTCAGCGCCAAGCCCTACGTGCTCTTCTACACCACCAAGCGCGTCGGCGGCGGCGTGCAGGATTTCGACGCGATCAAGCTGCTGAAGTTCGCGGCTTCTTAGTTCAGGAATATCTCACCCCGCGCCGTCACCCCGACGCAGGTCGGGGCCCAGTAATCGGTGAGCGTGCCGCTTCTGCTCGGCAGCTGCCGCAGCGCCGGTGGGTACTCGGTCCCGGCTTTCGCCGGGATGACGGCCGGTGGGTGGACGCACCTATTCACCCAGAAGACCGAATTGCGGGCCCCCATCTCCCGCAAGCCCCGGCGGGTTCACCTTCCGCCCGCCGGGGCACCTCCTTCATCGAGGACATTACAATGACCGCCTATCTGCTTGCCGGGCCGGCGGCGGAGCCGCTGACGCCCGCCGAGGCCAAGGCCTTTCTGCGCCTCGACGACGAGGCCGAGGACGCCCTGGTTGAGACGCTTATTACGGCTGCGCGGCTGCATGTCGAAGGGACCAGCGGCCGGGCGCTGCTGGCCCAGAGTTGGCGGCTGGTGCTCGACGGCTGGCCCGCCGACGGCATCATCAAGCTGCCGGTCTCGCCGCTCATTACGTTGACTGGCGTCACCGCCTACGACACCGGCGGCGCGCCGCACGGCCTGGCGCTGGCGCAGTTCCGGAGTGAGCCGTCGCGGCTGCTGCTGCCGGACCATATCGCGGGAACTCCGGTGCTGCGGCCGCGCCAGGGTCTCGAGATCGACTACGTCGCCGGTTACGGCGTCAATGCCGGCGATGTGCCGGCGGATCTGCGTTCCGCCTTGCTGATGCTGGTCGCCTACTGGTTCGAGCATCGCGACAGTGTCGTTGCGGTCGGCGCGGGAGCGACGTTGCCGACCGGATTCGATCGGCTGCTGGCACCCTATCGCCGGGTGCGGTTGTGAGCGCGACGATGCCGCCGCCCACCGCCCTGCATGATCGCGTGGAGCTGCAGCGAACCGAGATGACGCCGGATGGTGCCGGCGGGCACCAGCGCGTGCATGTGCCCCGGGCAACGCTCTGGGCAAAGGTGACGGCCCTCGGAGCCCGACAGGTGTATGTGGACGACGGCCGCGCCGTAGCCATCACCCACACCGTAGTGATCCGGCACCGCACCGGTGTCCGCCCAGGCGACCGCTTCCTCTACCAGGAGCGGCCGCTCGAGGTCGTGAGCGCCGAGGACATCAGCGGCCGCCGGCGCTTCCTCGCCTGCCGCTGCCGCGAGACGGCGGTGCAGGGATGACGGACCCAATCCTCGCCCTGCAGGCGCCGCTGGTGGCGGCGCTGCGGGCTGACGCGGAACTGCAGGCGCTGCTCGGAGAGGCGATTTTCGATGCACCGCCCATCGGGCAGGCTCCGCCCTATGTGGTGATCGCCCGGCACGACGTCGTGCCGCGAGACAGCGATCTGGCACCCGGTCACGAGCACCGGCTGCTGCTCCACGTCATTGCCCGCGAGCCGAGCCGGCAAGCGGCGCTGGCGGTGGTGGAGCGAGTGCTGGCGGTGGCGCTCGGAGCGGCGCTGGACGGATCGCTCCTGGCGGTCACGCACCGTCGGCATGAGCGGACCGAAACGGTGATCGACCCCGTCGGCGGTCGCGCGCGGGCGGCGGTGGCGATCAGGATGTACAGCGAACCGGCAACTTGAGTGCTGCCAATCCACCACGTCGTCATCCGCGAGCGAGCCGAAGGCGAGACCTCGCGGCCCTATTCCAGCCTGGCCCTCGTCGGGGTGCCGCATGGGTCCGCGGGATCGCCGCTGCGCGGCGTCCGGGAATGACCGTCCGGTGGGAAGTGGCGGCAACGTTAACAAGGAGGTACCACGAAAATGGCAGCGCAGAGCGGCAAGGACATGCTTCTGAAGCTCGACCAGAGCGGGTCGGGCAGTTTCATCACCGTCGCGGGGCTCAGGACCCGCAGCCTCGCCTTCAATGCCGCGCCGGTGGACGTCACCGATGCCGAAAGTGCGGGTCACTGGCGCGAGCTGCTGGCGGGCGGCGGCATCCGGCGCGCTTCGGTGTCGGGTTCGGGCATCTTCAAGGACCAGGCCTCGGACGCGGAGATCCGGGCGCTGTTCTTTGCCGGTGCCATCCGCAGCTGGCAGCTGATCCTGCCCGATTTCGGCGTGGTCGAGGGACCGTTCCAGATCGTGGCGCTGGAGTTCGCGGCCGATCATGCGGGGGAAGTAACGTTCGAGCTGGCGCTGGAGAGTGCCGGTTCGATCGGCTTTACGGTGCTGTAGATGGCTAATCCGCAACGCGGGGAGATCTCCGCCGTACTTGACGGGGAGGAGCGCACGCTGTGCCTGACGCTGGGCGCGCTGGCCGAACTCGAGGCGCGGCTGCAGGCCGGCGACCTCGTCGGCCTCAGCGAGCGCTTCGCCGGCGGCCGCATCTCGGCCCGTGACCTGACGGCGATCATCGGGGCCGGCCTGCGCGGTGCCGGCAACGCCATCAGCGACGACGACCTGGCGCGCATGGCCATCGAGGGCGGGCTGCAGGGCGCGGCAGAGATCGCGGCGCGGCTGCTACGCGCCACCTTCGGAGCGGCGGCATGAGACCGTTCCCCTGGCCGGAGGCCATGCAGTTCGGTTTCGGGGTGCTGCGGCTCAGCTCGCAGAGCTTCTGGGGCCTGACGCCGCGCGAACTGGCGAGCGCCTTCGAGGCGCTGAGCGGCCGGCGCAGCGGCGCCCCGCTTGGGCGGGAGACGATGGAGGCGCTGATGCGGGCGTTTCCCGACCAAGGGGGGTCCCATGGCTGAGCGGCCGTTTTCAGAGGAGTTCCAGTCGGAGCTGAGCGACGTGACGGTGGAACTCGGGCGCATAGGCGATCTGGCCGACGGCGTCGGGCGCTCGCTCAGCCGCGCCTTCCGCGGCGCCGTACTCGATGGCCGCTCGCTGAAGGGCGTGCTGGGCGACATCGCCCGCAGCTTCTCCGACATTGCGCTCAAGGCGGCCTTCAAGCCGCTTGGCGATCTCGCCGGTGGTCTCGTCGGCAACCTCTTCGCCGCGACCAACCCCGCACTTTCCGGCGTGCGGCCCTTTGCCAAGGGCGGCGTGCTGGCGAGCCCCAGCTACTTCCCCCTTGGCAACGGCTTGGGACTCGCCGGCGAGGCGGGGCCGGAGGCGATCCTGCCGCTCAGCCGCGGCAGCGACGGCCGGCTCGGCGTGGCGGCCGGGGGCGGCGGTGCCAGCGTCCGCATAACGTTCAACGTCACCGCCAGCGATGCCCGGAGTTTCGCCGCCAGCGAAGCCGAGATCAGCGCCATGCTGCTGCGGGCGGTGAAGCGGGGCACGCGCGGGAGCTAGGCTCCAGAACTGCCGAAATTCCCCTCATCCGGCGCTACGCGCCACCTTCGCCCACGGAGGGGAGAAGGGACCCGACTGAGAGTTCGCGGCTCATCACCCTCTCCCCTCCGTGGGAGAGGGTGCCCGAAGGGCGGGTGAGGGAGGCGGGCAGTCAGCAAGAGGAGAGATCATGATGGCATTTCATCCCATTTGCTTCCCCCTCGATATCGCGCTCGGCGCACGTGGCGGCCCGGAGCGGGCGACCGATATCGTGACGCTGGCGAGCGGGCGCGAGGAGCGCAACAGCCGCTGGGCGCATTCCAGGCGGCGCTACAATGCCGGTTACGGCGTCAAGTCGCGGGCGGACATGCAGGCGGTGCTGGCGTTCTTCGAGGAACGGCGCGGGCGGTTTCACAGCTTCCTCTGGCGCGATGCTCTCGACTGTTCCTCGAACGGCACGGCGGCGCCTGCGCCGGGTGACCAGCTGCTCGGCAGCGGCGACGGCGAGGCGGTGAGCTTCCAGCTGGTGAAGCGCTACGGGGCGGACTTCGACTCCTATTTGCGTCCGATCACCAAGCCGGTCGCGGAGTCGGTGCGGGTGGCGGTGGACGGTATCGAGCTGGCGCCGGGCCAGTTCGCAGTGGACGCGCTGACCGGGCTGGTGACGCTCGATGCCCCGCCGGCGGCGGGCCTGCCGGTGACGGCCGGGTTCCTGTTCGACGTGCCGGTGCGCTTCGACAGCGACCGGCTGGATGTGGAGCTGACCAGCTTCGACGCCGCCGAGGCGCCGGCCATTCCGCTGGTCGAGGTGCGCGAATGAGAACGCTGGATCCGGCCTTCGCCGCTCACATCGGGAGCGGGGCCACGACGCTTGCCACCTGCTGGAAGATCACCCGCACCGACGTCCTCGTGCTCGGCTTCACCGACCACGACCTGGCGCTGCAGTTCGATGGCGTCGAATACCTGCCAGCGCACGGCCTCGACGGCGGCGAGGCGGCGCAGAAACTTGGGCCGCAGGTTGCCACCGCGGAGGTGGTGGGGGTGCTGCATTCCGCCGCCATCACTGAGGAGGACGTCCTGCTGGGGCGTTATGACGGCGCGGACGTCGAGACCTGGCGCGTGAACTGGCGGCAGCCGGCCGAGCGCCTGCTGCTGCGGCGCGCCAGCATCGGCGAGATCGTGCGCGAGGACGGAGTGTACCGGGCGGAATTGCGCTCCGGTCAGCAGGCGCTGAACGTGCCCGCGGGGCGGCTCTACCAAGCGCTCTGCGACGCCGAGCTCGGCGATGCCCGCTGCGGTGTCGACCTCGAGGATCCGGCCCATCGGGCGGCGGCAGTGGTGCTGGAGGTCCGCGACCGCCACCACCTTGCGATTGACGGCGTCGGCGGCTTTGCCGAGGGCTGGTTCGGCTTCGGTACGGCACAATGGAGCAGCGGCCGCCGCATCGGGCTCAGGGACCGCATCGTCAGCCACGTGCAGCTCGGCGGCACCGATGTCTTCGGCTTCGCAGAGGCGGTGGGCGACTGGGTGGTGAGTCGAGACGCACTGGTGGCGCGGGCCGGGTGCGACCGCCGCTTCGCCACCTGCCGGGAGAAGTTCGGCAATGCCGCCAATTTCCGCGGCTTCCCGCATATCCCCGGCAACGACTACGTGCTGCGCTACCCGCGGGAGGGCGAGACGCGTGACGGCCGCCCGGTGGTCGCATGAGGCCGGCGGCTGAAGAGGTGGTGGCGGCGGCCCGCGCCTGGCTCGGCACGCCGTACCGGCACCGGGCCTCGGTACGCGGCGCCGGCTGCGACTGCCTAGGGCTGCTGCGCGGCGTCTGGCGCAGCCTCTATGGCAGCGAGCCGCTGCCGGTGCCGAATTACCGGGCCGACGCCCGCGACCATGCCGGGTCCCTGCAGAGGGCGGCCGAGCGGCTGCTGGTGGCGGTCGAGGGAACGCCGCAGGCGGGCGATGTGGTGCTGTTCCGGCTACGGCCGGGGGCGCCGCCGCGGCATTGCGGGATCATCGTCGGGCCCTTGCGCTTCATCCATGCGCAGGAGGGGCTGGGCGTCGTCGAGGCCAGCATCGGCGACAGCTGGCAGCGGCGGCTGGCGGGTCTCTATCGATTTCCAGAAGCCAGGACCTGCTAGATGGCAACGCTAGCTCTATCCCTCGCCGGCCAGGTGGTCGGCGGGGCCATTGGCGGCCCCATCGGCGCCACCGTCGGGCGCGCCCTCGGGGCGCTGGCCGGCGCCGCCATCGACGGCGCGCTGTTCTCCGAGCAGCCGGCACCGCCGCCGCCCGGCGCCGACATCCGCCTGCAGGGCTCCAGCGAGGGCGTGCCGATCCCGCGGCTCTACGGCTGGAGCCGGCTCACCGGCAACATCATCTGGGCCACCGAACTCGAGGAGCTGACCACCGAGAGCAGCGGCGCCAAGGGGATGGGGCAGCCGGAGGCCGAGGAGAGCGAGATCGTCGCCAGCTTCGCCGTCGGCCTCTGCGCCGGGGAGGTGCAGCGGCTGGGGCGGGTGTGGGCGGACGGGCAGCTGCTGGAGACCGAGGGGCTCAATCTGCGCTTCTATCGCGGCAGTGAGACGCAGGATGCGGACAGCCTGATCGAGGCCAAGCAGGGGAGCGGCGGGTCGCCAGCTTATCGCGGGCTCTGCTACATCGTCTTCGAGCGGCTGCCGCTGTCGCCCTTCGGCAACCGCATCCCCAACATCTCGGTCGAACTCTGCCGCGCCGTCGGCAGCCTCGAGCCGGCGATCCGGGCGGTGACGGTGATCCCCGGCGCCACCGAGTTCGGCTACGACCCGGTGCCGCGGGTGCGGCTGCTCGGCCACGGCAACACCGCCAACGAGAACACCCACCACAGCCGCGAGCTCTCGGACTGGACGTTGTCCCTCGACGAGCTCACGGCCCTCTGCCCCAATCTCGAGCACGTGGCGCTGGTGGTCGCCTGGTTCGGCGACGACCTGCGCTGCGGCCACTGCACGATCCGGCCGCGGGTGGAGGGGACGAGCCGCGACATCGAGGGTGCCAGCTGGTCGGTGGCCGGGCAGGATCGCTCGGGCACCCCGGTGGTCTCGTTCCACGAGGGCGGCCCCGCCTATGGCGGCACGCCATCGGACGCCACGGTGCGGGCGGCGATCGCCGACCTCAAGGCGCGCGGCCTCAAGGTCACGCTCTATCCGATCGTGCTGATGGACATCCCGCACGACAACACGCTGCCCGATCCGCAGACGGGAGCGGCGGGGCAGCCTCCTTATCCCTGGCGCGGCCGCATCACCTGCGACCCGGCGCCGGGGGTGGCCGGCAGCGTCGACGGCACAGAACTCGCGGCAGCGCAGGTAGCTGCGTTCACCGGCACCGGCAGCGGCTGGGACTATCGGCGCATGGTCCTGCACTATGCCGGCATCGCCGCTTCGGCGGGGGCCGATGCCATGCTCATCGGCTCGGAGCTGCGCGGGCTGACGACGGTGCGGGGGCCTGGCCACAGCTTTCCGTTCGTCCAGGACCTCGTCGCGCTGGCCGCTGACGTGCGCACCGTAGTGGGGCCGGGGGTGAAACTCACCTATGCCGCCGACTGGTCGGAATACTGGGGCTGCCAGACCGGCGACGGCGACCGCTTCTTCCACCTCGATCCGCTGTGGGCGGCGCCGGCGATCGATGCCGTCGGCATCGACAACTACATGCCGCTTGGCGACTGGCGCGACGGCGAGGGCCATGCCGATGCGGTGTTGGCCAGCGGACCGCACGACCCCGACTATCTCCGCGCCAACATCGCCGGCGGCGAGGGATTCGACTGGTACTACGCCAGCGACGCCGACCGCATCGACGGCATCCGCACGCCGATCACCGACGGCGCCCATGGCGAGCCGTGGGTGTGGCGGTTCAAGGACCTGGTGGGCTGGTGGAGCAACCCGCACCACGAGCGCGTCGGCGGCGTCCGCTCGCCGGTGCCGACGGCGTGGGTACCGCAGGGGAAGCCGTTCTGGTTCACGGAGCTCGGCTGCGCCGCCACCGACAAGGGCGCCAACCAGCCCAATATCTTCGGTGACCCGAAGAGCGCCGAGAGCGGTCGGCCCTGGTTCTCGAGCGGCGCCCCCGACGCGGTGATTCAGCGCCAGTTCCTGCGCGCCCATCTCGGCTACTGGAGCGAGGCGGCAGGTAACCCGCAATCGGCTGTGTATGTCGGGCCGATGGTGGATCCTCACCGCATCTATCTCTGGACCTGGGACGCTCGGCCCTATCCCGCCTTCCCGGCGCAGCTTGCGAGCTGGAGCGACGGCATCAACCACGCCACCGGCCACTGGCTGACCGGTCGGCTCGGTGGCATGGGGAGCGATGACCTGCTGCGCGCCATCGCCGCGGATCACGGGGTGGTGCTGGGCGAGGTGGAGGCGGTGCCGCCGCTGCTGCACGGGCTGACCGTGGAGGGCATCGTCTCCTGCCGTGACGCGATGGCACCGGTGCTGGCCGCCTGCGGCCTCGGCATCGTCGATCGGCCCGAGGGGCTGGCGGTGAAACGGGCGACCGCGCGCAGCACCGTTGCCATTGCGGCGGACGAACTGGTCGCGCGAGACGCCCCGCTGCTGTCGCGGCGGCGGCCTGACCGCTCGGAAGAGGTAGCGCAGCTGGCGCTGACCTATCCGGATCGCGAGCGCAGCTACCAGAGTGGCACGGTGACGGCGCTGCGTGCCGGAGCCGGCACTGCCGCGGCTGAGCGCGCGAGCCTGGTCCTTGATACCGCCGGTGCGCGCAATGCTGCCGAACAGATGCTGCTGGTGCGGCACGCCGGCGGCGACAGCCTCGACCTGGCGCTGCCGCCTTCGATGCTGGCGCTGGAGGCGGGGGATGTGATCGGCGTCGAAGGGCAGGGCGACGGGCCGTTTGTCATCACCGCTATCCGCGATGGCGAAACGCGGCGGGTCGCGGCGCAGGCAGTGCCGCCACGGGTTCAGCCGGCGATCCTGTCTGGTCGCCCGCCCGCGGGCAGCGCCGCGCCTGCGGCCCGCGCGGTGCCGCTGCTGGCCGCGGTGCAACTGCCGCCGGTGCCGGCGGCGCCGACGGAGTCGCGGCTGTTGCTGGCGGCGTCCGCCAGCCCCTGGCCCGGCCGCGTCACCATCGATCACGAGGGCAGCGGCGCCACCATCGCGACACTGACGCGAAACGCCATGCTGGGGGAACTGACGGCCCCGCTGGGGAGCGGGCAAATGTTCACCTGGGACAGCGGCGCGAGCATCGAGCTTCGCCTCTATTCCGGACACCTCGCCCCGCGTGATGAGGCGGCGGTACTCGCCGGCGCCAACCGGCTGGCGCTGGAGACCGGGCTTGGCTGGGAGATCGTCGGCTATGCCGGGGCCGAATTGCTGGCCCCCGGACGCTACCGGCTCGACCGGCTGCTGCGCGGCCAGGCCGGAACCGGCCACGCCGTCGCCCCGGCGGCGGCCGGCAGCCGCGTGGTAATCCTCGACGATCGCGTATTGCTGCAGCCGCTGCCGGCCGAATGGCTGGAGCAGACGGTGGCGCTGCGTGCCTCTGCCGGCCGTGGCGACGCGGTCGGGCAACCCTTCACAGCGACCACGGCGCTGGCGCCGCTGCTGCCGCTGGCCCCGGTCCACCTGCGGGCCCGGCGGCTAGCAGGCGGCGACATCGCCTTCGGCTGGACCCGCCGCAGCCGCGCCGACACCGATGGCTGGGCTGCCGATGATGCGCCGCACGACCAGCTGCCGGAGGCCTATCGCCTGACCGTCTTCGGGGCCGGCCCCGACCAGCGGCAGTTCGAAACCGGAACGCCGCATGCGGTCTACAGCAGCGCCGAGCAGGCGGCGGACTTCGGCGGCCCGGCGCCGACCTTCAACTGGGGCGTCGCCCAGCTCAGCCCGCTCTACGGCCCAGGACATTTCGCGGAAGGAAGCTTCAATGGCTAGGACCACACTGCTCGAGGCGCTCGCCCGCCTCGCCCTGCAACGGCGGCTGAACGCGCCCGGGCGGCGGCAGCCGCGGCCGGCTCCTGCCGCATCCACCCCTTCACAACCAAGGAGCATCCCGATGAATTTCGGCTTTCTAGACGGGTACAAGACCTATGTTGTCGCCGCCGCCATGGTGGTCGCGGGTTTCGCCCAATTGGTGGGGGTCGACCTCCCGACCTTCGAGGGGCAGGCGGCGGGCCAACTGCTGATGGAAGGGCTGGCGATCCTGTTCCTGCGCAAGGGAATGAAAACCGCCGCTTGACGGACTGGCGCAAGTTGACGCAGGGATTGGCGCAGGCGATTTCAGTCGCCATATCCGCCGAGACCTGCGTCAGGTCGGCGCGCCGCGGCAGCTGCGCCCCCGGTCCGTTCATCCCTTGTTCAGCCGCCGGTAGTTAGCTTGCCTCCATGAAACCTATCCTATTTGCCCGGGCAGTCGCCGCTGGCGTGGCGCTGTCGCTCGTTCTTGCCGCCGTTGGCCCGGCGACGGCGCAGCAGAACGGCGATTGCCTCAGCCCGCGTGAGATCCAGGAGGCTGTGGCTTCCGGGGAGATCGTCACGGTTGATGAGGCCATGTCTGCCGACGGTATCGACGAACGGCCGCTGGGCCAGGCCAAGGTCTGCCGGAGCAACGGCAGCCTCGAGTATCATGTGAACATCATGGACGCCTACGGCGAGGCCACGCCAAAGGTTCTGGATGCCGAGGGCAACTCGCAGTAGAAGTCAATACGGCTAGTATATGGGATTGTTGGCATACCACTTCCGAGCGCGAGGGCTTTGCGTCGCGGAAGACGGGCAGGGGGAAAGAGACAGCCATGCGAATTCTTGTCGTAGAGGATGACGCCAATCTCAATCGGCAGATCAAGGAGGCCCTCACCGAGGCCGGCTACGCCGTCGACGCCGCCTTCGACGGCGAGGAGGGTCACTTCCTGGGTGACACCGAACCCTATGATGCCGTCGTCCTCGACATCGGCCTGCCACAGATGGACGGCCTGAGTGTGCTCGAGGAATGGCGCCGCGCCGGCCGCACCATGCCGGTGCTGCTGCTGACCGCCCGCGACCGCTGGAGCGACAAGGTACAGGGAATCGACGCCGGTGCCGACGACTACGTCGCCAAGCCCTTCCACATGGAAGAGATCCTCGCCCGCATCCGGGCGCTGGTGCGCCGCGCTGCCGGCCACTCGTCCAACGAGATCACCGCCGGCAGTGTCCGGCTCGACGTCAAGGCGGGCAAGGTCACCGTCGACGGCCATGCGGTCAAGCTGACGAGCCACGAATTGCGGCTGCTGAGCTACCTCATGCACCACAAGGGCAAGGTGATCTCGCGGACGGAACTGACCGAGCACCTTTACGACCAGGATTTCGACCGCGATTCCAATACCATCGAGGTCTTTGTCGGGCGCCTGCGCAAGAAGCTTCCTGAGGAATGCATCCAGACGGTCCGTGGGTTGGGCTACCAGATCGTCGAAGACTAGGCGCTCCGATGCGGAAGGGCTCGATCGCCGCCTCCCTCTTCTGGCTGTCGGCGGCATGGCTGATCATCGCCCTGCTGGCCACCGGCTTCCTGCTCAGCGAACTCTATTCCCGGGCTCTCGACAACAGCCTCAGCGAGACGCTGGAATTCCATGTCGAGACGCTGGTCGATCTCACCATCGTCAACGGCGATCCCGCCAGCGACGCCGTCCGCCTTGGTGACCCCCGCTTCGACCGGACGGCTTCGGGCTGGTACTGGCTGATCCGCGACGAGAGCGGCAGGCTCCTCAACTTCTCCAATTCGGTCGTCGGCATGGTGCTGCCCGACATTCCGCGCGAGTTTGGCGCTACCAACGCGCGCAGTGCAGTACTCTCCGACCCTTTCGAAACAAGAATACGGGCAGTGGAGCGGCTGGTGACAGTCGACGGCGTACCGATGCAGGTACTCGTGACCGGAAGTCTCGACGAAATCCTGGCCCTGGTGGACGAGTTTCGTGGCCAGACGCTAATCGTGCTCGGGGCGGTGGGTATCATGCTGGCGATCATGAGCGCCATCGTGGCGCGGCTGGCGCTGCGGCCGATCGGCCGTCTCGAGAAGGCCATCGAACGCGTCCGCGAGGGCGAAAGCGACACCGTGACGGGCGAATATCCGCGGGAGATCGCTCCGCTGGCCGAAGAAGTGAACGAGCTGCTGCGCTCCAACACCCAGATCATCGAACGCGCGCGCAACCAGGTGGGCAACCTGGCGCATGGCCTGAAGACTCCGATCGCGGTGCTGCGGAATGAAGCGAGCGCCGCCAAGGATGGAGTGCTCGCCAGCGTGGTGCTCTCGGAGTCCGACAAGATGCAGCAGCTGGTCACCACCTATCTCGATCGCGCGCGCATCGCCGCCCGCTCCTCCGTGGTCGGCAAGAAGGCCGATGCGACGCATGTGATGCTGCGGCTGGCGCGGGTGATGGAAAAACTGCATCCGAACATCACCATCGCCTTCGCCCGGCCCGACGCGTCGCTGCCGTGGTTCCGCGGTGACGAGGGCGACCTGGAGGAGATGGCCGGGAACCTGCTCGACAACGCCTGCAAGTGGTCGAACGGCAAGATCGGCATCTCGATGTTCGCCGAGCGCGGCGCCTCCGGCTCCATGCTTTTGATCAAGATCGAAGATGACGGCCCAGGGCTGTCGGAGGCGGAGGCCGAGGAGGTGTTGCGCCGCGGCGTCCGTCTCGACGAGAAGCAGCCAGGGAGCGGCCTCGGACTGGACATCGTCAAGGAACTGGTCGATGTCTACGGAGGCAGTCTCCGACTCAAGCCTTCGGTGCTGGGCGGGCTGCTGGCCGAACTGCGGCTGCCGGGCGCCAAGCTGGGCGGCCTTGGACGCAATTGATCCCACTTTCGCCTCATTGAATCGTGATGAAGGCGCGGGCTGCTTAGAGAGACCAATGCATCAGATTCTGCGCGCACTGCCATTCCTCCCCCTCCTCGCCCTCGCCGGCTGTTCGAGCATGGGCTCCACCCAGGATCTCGGTCCTACGCTGGCGCGCCCCAACCCCACGATGAGCACGGCCGCACTGCAGCCGACCACGCCCCCGCCCGCCGAGGCGACGGCGACGGCACGGTCATTGACGGATGTTTCGGCCTTCATCGACCCTGCGGCGCTGGGCCTGATGACCGAGAAGGACAAGGCCGCCGCTTCCACGGCGCAGTTCTACGCCCTCGAGGTCGGCCGCGTCGGTGCCCCGCGCGCCTGGCAGGGCGATTCCGGTCACTCCGGGTCGATCGTCGTCGGGCCGAACGGCCAGGCCAACAATCTGCGGTGCCGCGATTTCACCAACACGGTCACCCTGGACGGGCGGGAATTCGTGCGCCGCGGCAATGCCTGCCGCGAAGCCGACGGCCGCTGGTGGGTGGTCGAGGGGTAGCCGGGCGGCTCCACCCCGGAGCCGGCGATAGCCAGGCAGCCACGAGCGTGCGTCGCTTCGTGCGGCCGTGCCAGGTAATTTTTGTTTACCAGCATCCTGTAGCCTGAGATGGAGCTTCCTTCTCCGTCCAGACGGCTGCGATGTCCCTCTCCACTGCCCGTGCCACTGCTGCAGCTCCGAGTCTCCGCGCGCCGGCAGCTGCCGTCCGTCCGTTCCTCGGGCTGATCGACAGCGTCCTGGTGGAGGACGGAGGGGAGTTCGAATTCCCCGGCGCCATCGCCCGCTCCCATGCCACCGCCGCCTGGACCTGGATGCGGCGGGATCTCGGTTCCGGCCTCATCGACGCCGATGGGCCGGACAGCCCGGATGCACAGCAGCTGCTCGATGCGGCGATGCCGCAATTGCTGCAGCGGGCGCACGCCGCGCTCGCGGCGGCGGCCGATACCCGCGAGGCGGAGCGCCGCCTGCGGACGCAGCTCGGCGGCGAGGGCGAGTGGCAGCGCCTGCGGATGGTGCTCGAGGCGCTGAAGTGCCGGGCGCTCCTCGCCAAGGCGAAGAGCTTCGGCCGGGCCGTCAACGGCCTCACCGATGAATCGGCGTTAGCCCAGGCCCTGCAGGCGATGCCGCTGCAGGATCAGGCGGTCGCGGCGCTGCTGATGCAGGCGACGCTCGGCCAAGTCAGCAATCCCGCAAGACTAGTGACCGCGACGGTGCGCATCGCCGGCGCCCCCACCGAAGCGGCCGTGCAACGCGTCGGGTTGGCGCCGCTGCTGGACGCCGTCCTCGCCCATGCCCAGAACCAGGTGCCGGCCTTGCAGGTGCATGGGACCTTCGCCGATATCGACCTGACCTGCCGCGCCATCCATCGCTTCCACCGTCTGGTCCGCGCGCTCCACACCCATGTCGAGCTCGACCGCAACGGCCGTCGGGCCGCGATTGTCGGGGCGGTCACCAAGCGGGTTTCGGATCGCGTCGAAGCGCGCCTGCGCGATGTGCCGATGGACATCAACCAGGCGCTGCGCCGCGCCCGCGAGGGCACCGACCGCCTCGACGGCGACCGGCTGCTGTCGGCGCTCAACGGCGTCTATATCCTCGCCACCGTGCGGGAGTGCCGGGAATCGCTGGCGCTGAACGCGCTTTTCGATCGCAGCTGGACGCAGGTCGGCGAGGCGCTGGAGATGCATATCCAGCGAAACCTAGACCTGCTGCGGCAGAACCCGGAGGACACGGTCACCAGCGAGCGGCTGGCCAGCTCCATCAAGATGGCTGAGCTGCGCTTCAATTCCGAATATGCCGACGTCCTGCGGCGCGCCAAGGAGGCGGTCGAGCGCCGCTAGCCGCTGCCCGGCGACGGCAGCGGCTCGCCGAGTGTCACCGGGATCGGTCCGCTGGAGTCGCGCACGAAGTAGCGGCGCGCCTGCTGTCGCGACAGCCGCCGCGCCAAGGCCAGGCCACCGCTGCCCGGCGCGGGGCGGAGGATGACGCCGATGGCGAGGCGCGGGTCTGTGGTATCGGAACTGTCATAGAGGAGGCAGCCGGGCTCGAAGCTGCGCCCGTCGGCGGCGGTGACCGGCACCAACTGCGGCTTCGTGCCGAAGCGGCCGGCAAGATAGCTGGGCACCGCCGGCTCGCTCCCGGCCGCCGGCGCCACCACCCGCCAGCCGCTATCGGTGATGTCGACCGCCCCGAGGCAGCGCTCCGCCGCAATTACCCCCGCCTGTGCCACCGGCACCAGCTCCGTCTGCACCGCAGCGGCCACATCGCCGACGCTGAGCGCCCGCTCGGTGCCGAGGAAGCGGAGGCCATCCGCCTCGCGCGACGGCGGCGGCCGGAGCGTGAGGCTGCGCCCGCCGTCGAGATAGGCATGGCCGCGACCGCTGTTGCGCTGCGGCGCCACCGGCGTGATGCCGTCGGGGGTTTCGTAGATGGCCTCGATCTGCGGGTCGGTCACGGCGACGGGCGGGCGCCCCAGCAGCCGCGCCACCGCCGCCTTGCCGCTCTGCTGGCAGGCGGTGTGGCCGAGCCACCCCGCCACCGCCCCGGCAAGGGCGATCGATGCCGGGCCCTCCCCGGGCTGCAGCTGCGCCGCCTCGGCATTCCAGCGGCAGCCGCCGCCCGCCATCAGCCACAGCGCCAGCGCCGGCTGCCAGCCGCCGGCGGCGATCACCTGCTCGGTCACCAGCGGCTCGGTGTCCTGCTCAACCTCCTCGATCGCCACCGCAAAGCCGACCGCGAGCCCGTCACGCCGGTGTTTGCCCGGCAGCGCCTCGCGCACCACCAGCCCCGAGGCCGAGGTGATGCCGGAGGCCTTGCAGAAATCGATGAAGCGCGACTGCGGGTTGAGCCGCGTGTCCACAATGCGCTGCACCTCGATGCCGGCATCCTTGGCCAGCATCGCCAGCCGGTAGGCGGTATTGCGGGTGGTGCTGAACAGCACGCGGCGGCCGAGCCAGACGCCGTAGCGGTCGGCGCGGTGGAATGCCATGACCGTGCCGCTGACCGCCGGCGCCCGGTTGCCGGGGAACACCGGCAGCCGTTCCGCCGTGCCCGTCGCCAGCACCAGCCGCTTCCCGGCGAGGGTCACTACGCGTCCAACCGGGCGGCCGTCGCGCAGCTCCACCTGGTGAGCCCGGATGCCCGTGGGCCACGCCCCGAGCACCTCGCTTCGCAGCAGCACTGTCACGTTCGGCGCCCCCGCCAGCGCCGCCGACAGCCGGGCGATCGCGGCATCGGGCGTTTCCTCGTCTCCGACCGGGCCGAAGAAGCGCGCATCGCCACCGAGCATCGGCCGCCGCTCCAGCAGCACCACCCGGTCCCCGGCAGCGGCGGCGGCGAGCGCGGCGCTCATGCCGGCTAGCCCGCCGCCGACGACGATGGTGTCGGTCTCCTCCAGTGTCTCCCCCGGAACTTGCAGCCACGGTGCTCGCAGCGGCGTCGGACCATCCAGGCTCTGGCGGAGGCTGTGCCCGGCACCGGGCAACAGTCGGCGCAGCCGTCGTCCCCATCCGGCGGCCCTCCCGGTGCCAAGGGTAACGAGGTCGAGGCCGTCGATGGCCGGGGTTCGGTCCATCGGCAGCGCCTGCAGCGGGTCACTGCTGCCGCCGGCCGGTGTCACCGCCGGGGCGAAGCGCTCGCCGAGGCCGATTTCCTCGCCGCCCCGCTTGCCGGCGGTATCGATGCCTGCAGCCAGCACCGCCGAAAGCACGGTGTCGCCCGCATAGCCGCCGATGCTGCGGCCATCGAGACGGAAGCGCAACGGCCGCTCCCGGTCGAGCTCGCCACCGCCGAAGCCGTGTGGTGCATCGGCGGCGAGCCGGTTGGGTTGCTTCATGCGGCGTGCCCCGTCCGTCCGGCATCCGTCCAGTCGGCCGCCTGCCGGCGGGCAGCGGCGCGCGCCCCGCCGCGGGCGGCGAAATAGGATTCCTCTGCCGCACTGGCCGCCCCCGCCAGCAGCCGCGCCAGCGCCGGCGCGAAGAAGGCGCCGCCGACGCCGAATCCCGCGATCAACGTCGCCTTGCTGCCCGCCACCGACCCGACCAGCGGCGCCCCGTCGAGCGTCTCCAGGCGCTCGAACCGGGTTTGCCCGGCCCGCAGCAGCGGCACCTGCGCGGCCAGGCAGCTGCCGATCCGCGGCAGCACCTCCTGGTCGCCGTCGGCGAGGGCGGTCACCGGACCACGACCGCCGCGCTGCCCGAGCATCACCCCGCGGTCGAGGTAGTGCACGAAGGGTGCAGCCAGGGGTCGTGCCGGCTCGGTGACGACGCTGCTGACCGCCCGCGGCTGCAGGACCTTCGCGACGATCTCGGCCGGCAGGTGACGCCGGATGGCAGCGTCGTCGGCGAGCACCACCCGCCGCGCGTCCACGATTTCGCCGCCCTGTTGCAGCTGGGCGCTGCCGTCGCGTCGCAAACTGGCGCTGGTGTGATCCGCGGGCAGGCGCTGCACACCCTGGCGATCGAGCCAGGACTCCAGCGCTGGCTCGAGCCGGCCAGTGACCAGCAGGGCGGCATCGCGGATGCGGCAGCCGGTGCCGGCCGCCACGATGCGGGAATCGGTGACGCGTTCCGCCGCCAGGCCGGTGCCGCTGGCGACGTGGCGCAGATGCGCCAGCATGTCGATGCTGGCGGCCGTCTCGCCGATGACGAGCGGATCGACGCGTTCGAACAGCCCCCTGCCGATGCCGGCGAGCAGCCGCAGCGTCTCCGCCGTCCCCTCCGCCAGCAGCGCCCAGGTTTCGGGCCGTGTTGCCGGGACCACCGACAGATCGAAGCGCCGCGGCAGGTGGAACGGCGACCACGGGGTGCCGACCAGACAGACCGACTGGCCGTGCTCCGCGGCCAGCAGGCCGGCGAGCAGCTGGGCCAGGGGCGTCGATCCGAAGATGGCGAGATCGCAGGTCTTGCCGGCCATTACGCTCCGGTGCCCCGCGGCGCGCGGAGCGGCTGCGTCAATGCGCGCGCCACACTTCGCGGCGTGCCGGTGCACATTCTGCCAAATTCCCCATATAGATGCGGGGCGCATCGACCCAGCAGTTCCGGTCTCATGGTCTTTTGGATACTCGCCATCGTTGTCACTGCCGCCGCCTGCGGGACGCTGTATTATGCGGCTGTGCACCGACCGGTCAACGCGTCTGCCGATACTGCGACCAATGCGCATTTCCGCCTGCAGCTCAAGGAGCTGGAAGGCGACCTCGCTGCCGGCCGGCTGGGCCCAGCGGAAGCGCAGGCCGCCCGCGGCGAGATCGCGAGGGAAGTGCTGCGCATGCAGCAGGAGGATGCGGCCCGGGGCGAGGCGGGGGGCCGCCAGCGCCGAGGCCTGCTGGTGGCGATCGGCGCGACGGCGTTCATCGCCTTTGCCGGCTATGCCGCGCTCGGCCAGCCCGAACTGCCGGCGCAGCCGCTGGCCGCTAGGTCGGCGCCGCCGCCTGCCCTCGAGCTTGACGCGGCCGTCGCACGCATCGAGGCGCAGCTCGCCGAGACACCCGATGATCTGCGTGGCTGGTCGGTGATCGCCCCGGCTTATATGCAGCTCGGCCGGTTCGCCGATGCCGAGCGCGCCTACCGCCGGGTGCTGGAACTCGGCCCGGCGACTGCCGACGGGCAGACCGACCTTGGTGAGGCGGTGATGATGGCGCGGGGCGGGGCGATCGACGAGGAAGCGCTGGCGCTGTTCAGGAGCGCGGCAGCCCTCGATCCGGAGCACGTCCGGTCCCGTTTCTACCTCGCGGGGGAGGCCACCCAGGCAGGGAGATTTGCGGAAGCGGCCGAGCAGTGGAACGAGCTGCTGGCGCTGGCCGACGGCAGCGAAACCTGGGTTGCGACCGCCCGCGAGGGGCTGGCAGCGGCGCAGGCGGGGCTGGACGGTGGTGCCGTTGCCCCCGACGAGGAAGCCATAGCCGGCATGGTGGACGGGTTGGCGGCGCGGCTCGAGGCTGACGGTGGCAGCCTTGCGGAATGGACGCAGCTGGTGCGCTCGCGGCTTGTCCTGGGTCAAACAGAAGAGGCGCAGGCAGCCTATGATGCGGCGCGGGAGGCCTATCCCGATGCCGGGGCTCGTTCCGATCTCGACGTGCTGGCGGCGGATAACGGACTCGTTGCAACAGGGGCGAACAAGTGAACCGCAAGCAGAAGCGACTGTCGGTCATCGCCGGCCTGGCAGTGGTCGTCGCCGTCGCCACCACACTGATCCTGGTGGCCCTGCAGGACCAGATCGTGTTCTTCTATTCACCGAGCGACCTGCAGGAAAGGGCTGTGGCGGCAGGAACGCCGATCCGCCTCGGCGGGCTCGTCAAGGAAGGCAGCATCGTGCAGCAGGGCGAGATCAACGACTTTATCGTGACCGATGGCGGCGCGGAGATGCCCGTGCGCTACGTCGGTATCCTGCCGGACCTGTTCCGCGACGGGCAGGGCGTGGTGGCGGAGGGTGCGATCGGCGGCAACGGCGTCTTCACCGCCAGCAACGTCCTTGCCAAGCACGACGAGAACTACATGCCCAAGGAGGTGGTCGAGGCCCTGAAGGAGCGCGGCGAATGGCAGCGCGGAGACGGGTCGTGAGGCTTCTGGCCGCATCCGGTGGGTGCCGCACCCCCTCCCCATCCCTCCCCACAAGGGGGAGGGTGTTCCATCGGGGACGCGGCACCATCCTGCAAAGGCCACAGGGCGGCACCTCCCCCCTTGCGGGGGAGGATGGGAGGGGGGTCTGCGGGATCTGGCGGAGATCGGCTAGCCCATGAGCATCGAACTTGGGCACTTCGCGCTGATCCTGGCGTTCGCAATCGCCGCCGTGTCTTCCGTCGCGGGGTTGGCGCTGTGGCGGAGCGGTGAGCGGATCGCCTCCTATCTGCAGCAGGCGGCGATCCTGCAGTGCCTGCTGGTGGCCGCCGCTTTCATCACGCTGATCCAGGCCTTCGTGACCTCGGACTTCTCGCTCGCCCTGGCCTGGCAGCACTCGCATTCGCAGCAGCCGCTGATCTACAAGATGACCGCCGTCTGGGGCAACCACGAGGGCTCGATGGTGCTCTGGGTGCTCATCCTGGTCGGCATGGGCGCCGCCGTTGCCGCCTTCGGTCGCTCGCTGCCGCGCGACCTGCTGACGCTGGTGCTGGCAATGCAGAGCCTCCTCGTCGCAGCGTTTTCAGGTTTCACCCTGCTGACGTCGAACCCCTTTGCCCGGCTGGTGCCGGCGCCGTTCGAGGGGCAGGATCTCAACCCGGTGCTGCAGGATCTCGGCCTCGCCATCCATCCGCCGCTGCTCTATGCCGGCTATGTCGGCTTCTCCATCTGCTTCTCCTTTGCCGTCGCGGCGCTGATCTCGGGCCGCATCGACGCCGCCTGGGCCCGCTGGGTGCGGCCGTGGACGCTGGTCAGTTGGACCTTCCTGACCCTCGGCATCGCCATGGGTTCATACTGGGCCTATTACGAACTGGGCTGGGGCGGCTGGTGGTTCTGGGATCCGGTGGAGAACGCGAGCTTCATGCCGTGGCTCGCCGGCACGGCGCTGCTGCATTCGGCGCTGGTGATGGAGAAGCGGAACGCGCTCCGGATCTGGACCATCTTCCTGTCCATCATCACCTTTTCGCTGAGCCTGCTCGGCACCTTCCTCGTGCGCTCCGGCATCCTCACCTCCGTCCACACCTTCGCCTCCGATCCAACCCGCGGGCTCGTGATCCTGTCGCTGCTGGCGTTGTTCATCGGCGGCGCCTTCACGCTTTTCGCGCTGCGGGCCGGCGCGCTGCGGGCCGGCGGACTGTTCGCGCCGATCAGCCGGGAAGGCGCGCTGATCCTCAACAATCTCTTCCTCGCCACGGCGACGGCCGCGGTGCTGGTGGGAACGCTCTATCCGCTGGTGCTCGACGCGCTGACCGGGCGTACCATTTCCGTGGGAGCGCCGTTCTTCGAACTGACCTTCGGCGTCATCATGGCACCGTTGCTGGTCATCCTGCCGTTCGGTCCCTTCCTTGCCTGGAAGCGGGGCGATTTCGTCGCCGTGGTGCAGCGGCTCGCCTGGGCGGCGGCGGTGGCGCTGTTCTTTGCGGTGCTGGTCTTCGCACTCAGGGGCGAGTCGATCTCGATGGTGCCGCTCGGGCTCTTCCTCGGCTTCTGGGTGGCCTTCGGCGCCCTGGCCGACCTCGGCGATCGCGCCAAGCTGTTCCGCACCGATCTCGGCACCAGCATGCGGCGTCTGTTCGGGCTGCCGCGAACCGCGTGGGCCACCGCCATCGCGCATTTCGGCATCGGCGTCACCGTCGTCGGCATCGTCGCCACCACGGCCTGGGAACAGGAACTGGTGACGACGATGCGGCCCGGCGACACAGCCGAACTGGCGGGGTACGAACTCACCTTCGAGGGGTTGCAGCGGGTGGCGGGTCCCAACTACGCGAGCGAGCGGGGGCTGTTCACCGTCTCGGCCCATGGCTCGGAGCGGCGGGTCGAGCCGGAGCGGCGCATCTACGCCGCGAGCGGCATGCCGACGACCGAGGCGGCCATCGAGACCTATGGTTTCTCGCAGGTCTACCTGCAACTCGGCGAGCCTGCCGCCGACGGATCGCAGGTGGTGCGGGCCTGGCACAAGCCCTATGTGACGCTGATCTGGCTGGGGGCGGTGCTGATGGCGCTCGCCGGCATGCTGTCGCTGACCTACCGGCGGCTGCGCGTGGGGGCACCGCGGCCGGCTCCGGCCAAAACGGCTGCCGCCGAATGAGGGCGCTGCTGCTCGCTCTGCTGCTGCTCGTGGGCGCCGTTCCGGCGCTGGCCGTCGATCCCGACGAGATCCTCGACGATCCGGCGCTCGAGGAGCGGGCGCGCGACATCTCCGCGGAACTCCGCTGCCTCGTGTGCCAGAACCAGTCGATCGATGACAGCGACGCCCCGCTGGCGCGCGACCTGCGCCTCATCGTCCGCGAGCGGCTGGTGGCGGGTGACGACGATGCCGAAGTGATGCAGTTCGTCGTCGACCGCTATGGCGAATTTGTGCGACTCAGTCCGGTGCTGGCACCGCATACCGTGCTGCTGTGGGCGGCCGGCCCGCTGCTGCTGCTGATTGGCGTCCTCGTCATATTCTTCCGTGCCCGCCGCCGGCCGCCGCCAGAAGATGCGCCTCCGCTCACCGAAGAGGAGCGCGCCGCTCTCGAGGCGCTCGAGGCTCCGGCCGCCACAAGGGTGCGGATCGACTGACGCCAGCTCCGGCGACGGTCCACCTTGCGACCCACACTTACCGGGGGTAACGAGGACGTTCCCTAGCGGCGGTCTTGCCCTTGCCTGAGTCGCTCCTCCTGCTCCCGCCCGGCCTCGACCTGCTGCCGGCGGTCGGCCTCGTGGTGCTGAGTTTCGTCACCTCTGCGATTACCGCCACCTTCGGACTCGGCGGCGGCGCCATGCTGATCGCGGTCATGGTGCTGGTGCTCCCGCCGGTGGTCGCGGTGCCGGTGCACGGCCTCGTGCAGTTCGGCTCCAATGCCGGCCGCGCCATCTTGATGCGGGCGCATGTCCAATGGCGATTTGCCGGCTACTTTCTCCTCGGCAGTGCCGCCGGTGCGCTGCTCGGGGGACGCGTGGCGACCATGCTGCCGGAGGCAGTCTTCACCGCCCTGATCGCCATCTTCATCCTCTGGTCTGCCTGGGCACCAAAGCCGAGCGGCACGGCGCGTGGGCCGCTGGCGACTGCGGCTGCGGGACTGGTGACGGCCGCCATCGGCATGATCACCGGCGTCTCCGGGCCGCTGGTGATCGCCTTCCTGCGTTTCCTCCCCGACCGCCACCAGATCATCGCCACCCACGCCCTGCTGATGACGGCCCAGAACGCCTTCAAGGCGGTGGCCTTCGCGGCTTTCGGCTTCGCCTTCGTCCCCTACCTGCCGCTCGTCGCCTTGATGGTCGCCACCGGGTTTGCCGGTACCTGGACCGGCAGACGGCTGCTCGCGCGAGTGCCGGAGCAGGGATTCCGCTGGGGGTTTCGCATCATCCTCAGCCTCGTGGCCGTCAACCTGCTATGGGCGGCGATTACCTAGAGCGGCGTGCCATGTCGGAGCCGATGTCGAAATGCTGGAACGGAAAGCGCCCGGGGGGTTTTCACGAGAAGCCACGCCATGCGCCCCACGCCGCGAGCCTTACCAAACCGTAATGCCCGCGTCACATCGCAGAAAGGCGCGATGCGGCATAAGCCCCCGACTCTGTTGAGAGCCCGATAGGAGAACAATTCATGCCATCCACATTCCTGACCCGCACGCGCCGGTGGATTGGAGCCTCTACGCTGGCCATTCTGGTCGGCCTCGGCGGCGGCTCCGCCTTCATCGCAGCGACCGCGCCCACCTCGGCCCAGATGCAGCCGGCGGCGCAGATCAGCGTCCCCAACGTCAACACCGTGACCGGCTTTGCCGACCTCGTCGATGCTGTGCAGCCGGCGGTGGTCTCGATCATCGTCGAAAGCGAGCAGGCAACGGGCGGCTTCCGCGGCCGTCGCGGCGGCGGCGAGTTCAATTTCCGCTTCCCGGACCTGCCGGAGGACCACCCGTTCCGCGACTTCTTCGACCAGTTCGGTGACCAGTTCGGCGCCCCGGGCGAGCGCGCTCCGAACGGCGAGGCCCCGACCCGCCGGGTCATGGCTGCCGGCTCCGGCTTCGCCATCTCGGCAGATGGCTACTTCGTCACCAACAACCACGTCGTCGAGAATGCCAGCAAGGTGACCGTGGTGTTCGAGAACGGCAACGAGGAAGTCGCCACCATCGTCGGCACCGATGAGCGGACCGACCTCGCCGTGGTCAAGGTCGACGGCGTCGATGACCTGCCCTTCGTAAGCTTCACCGACGACGAGGTTCGTGTGGGCGACTGGGTCGTTGCCGTGGGCAACCCCTTCGGTCTCGGCGGCACCGTTACCGCCGGCATCGTTTCGGCCCGCGGCCGCGACATCGCCGGCTCGGCCTATGGCGACTTCCTGCAGATCGACGCGGCGGTGAACACCGGCAATTCCGGCGGCCCGGCCTTCAACCTCGAAGGCGAAGTGGTCGGCGTGAACACCGCGATCTTCTCGCCCACCGGTGGCAATGTCGGCATCGCCTTCGCGATCCCGGCCAATGTCGTGAAGCAGGTGACCGCCCAGTTGATCGAGACGGGTAGCGTCACCCGCGGCTTCCTCGGCGTCAGCATCCAGGACGTCAGCCCCGACATCGCCGACAGCGTCGGCCTCGAGCGGGCCCGTGGCGCACTGGTGACGGAGCCGAGCGAGGGCGGTCCGGCCGCCGAGGCTGGCATCCAGTCCGGTGACGTGATCCTTTCCGTCGACGGCGAAGCGATCGAGGATGCCCTCGACCTGTCGCGGACCATCGCCAGCAAGAACCCGGATACCGACGTGGAGCTGGTGATCTGGCGCGACGGGAGCGAGCAGACCCTCTCTGTCACCCTCGGTGTACTCGATGAAGAAGCGCTGGCGAGCCAGGACCAGCAGCCGGTACCGGAGCAGGACGTGCCGGAAGAGCCGGAGCCCTCGAGCGTTGGCATCACCGTGGTGCCGAACTCCGGCGGCGAGGGTGTGCTGATCCAGGACGTCGATCCGGACTCGGTTGCCGCCAGCAAGGGTCTCGCCGTTGGCGACACCATCCTCGAGGTCAACAATCAGCCGGTGTCGACCGCGGACGAGTTCGAGGAGGCGATCTCCGCCGTGCGCAACAGTGACCGCAACACGGCCCTCATCAAGACCGAGCGCGACGGCAATATCCGCTTCGTCGGGCTGCCGCTGGACAGTGAAGACTAAGTGATGCACAGGACTCCGGGGCGCCGCCCCGGAGTCCATCCGACTGACCCCGCCGGCGCGGCGGCGGTCGCCGTCCCGGGGGGACAACGGCATTGAAAATCCTGCTGATCGAGGACGACCGGGAGGCGGCGAGCTACCTGATCCAGGGGCTCGACGAAGCCGGCCACGTCACCCACCATGCCAGCGACGGCGATACCGGCTACGCCATGGCCTCCGGCATGGACTACGACGCCCTTATCGTCGACCGCATGCTGCCGCGCCGTGACGGCCTTTCCATCGTCGAAGCGCTGCGTGCCGAAGGCGACAAGACCCCCGTGCTGATTCTCTCCGCCCTCGGCGAGGTCGACGACCGGGTCACCGGTCTGCGGGCCGGCGGCGACGACTATCTCGTCAAACCCTACGCCTTCACGGAATTGCTGGCCCGCATCGAGGTGCTGGCCCGCCGCTCGAGCCCGGCCGAAGCTGCCACCAGCTACGAGGTGGGCGGACTGAAGCTTGACCGCCTGAGCCGCACCGTGCAGCGCGATGGCGAGATGATCCAGCTGCAGCCGCGAGAGTTCCGGCTGCTCGAGTACCTGATGAAGCACGCTGGCCAGGTGGTGACTCGCACCATGCTGCTGGAGAACGTCTGGGATTACCATTTCGACCCCCAGACCAATGTCATCGACGTGCATATGTCGCGGTTGCGCGCAAAGATCGACAAGGGGCACGCCACGCCCCTGCTGCACACCATCCGCGGCGCCGGCTACATGATCCGTGAGTAGGATCCTGCAGCTCTGGCGCACCACCACGGTGCGCCTGACGGCCATGTTCGTGCTGATGTTCGTGCTGTTCTCGGTGCTGCTGCTGGGGGTCATCACCTGGCAGTCGAGCATCCAGATTCAACGCCAGCAGGCCAACGAGATCGAGCGCGACGCCGCCCAGCTGCAGCAGCTCGACCGCGTGCGCGGCATCCGGTCGGTGGTCTTTGCCGTCGACCGCCTGTCGCGCCAGCCGGGACCGGGCATCTACTATCTCGGCGATCCGACAGGGCTGATGATCACCGGCAATGTCGGCGAGCTGCCGGTCAACGTGCTGCAGGACCCCGGCATCTACAGCTTCGACTATGAGCGGCCGGGTGTCGTCGATGGCGAGGTCGGGGACCGCGCAGGCACCGCGGTCGTTCGCTCGCTGGTCCTCGACAGCGGCCTCATCCTCGTCGTCGGCCGTGACGTCGCGGAGCGTCGCGGCTTCACCGCCATCATCTTCCAGAGCTTCCTGTTCGGCGTCGGCGGCATCCTACTGTTCTCGATCGCCGCCGGCGTCATCACCTCGCTACGGGTGCTGCGCCGCATCGACGCCATCACCTCGACATCCACCAAGATCATGTCCGGCAATCTCTCCGAGCGCATCGCCGTGACCGGCCGCAACGACGAGTTCGACGCGCTGGCAACCAGCCTCAACAAGATGCTCGATCGTATCGAGCAGCTGATGCAGGGGTTGAAGGAGGTCAGCGACAATATCGCCCATGACCTCAAGACCCCGCTCAACCGGCTGCGCAACAAGGCGGAGGCGGCGTTGCGGGACGGCTCCGGCGGTGCGTCGCAGCGGGAGGCACTGGAATCGATCATTGCCGAAAGCGACAAGCTCATCCGCACCTTCAACGCGCTGCTGATGATCGCTCGCGCCGAAGCGGGAACCCCGTCCGGCGCCGGCGCCGAGATCGACGTGAGTGCCGTCGCTGCCGACGTGGCGGAGCTCTACGCGCCGGTGGCGGAGGAGGCGGGGATCGAGCTCGTGACCGACATCGAGCCGGCGGTTCGCCTGCGCGCCAACCGCGAGCTGATCGGGCAGGCGCTGGTCAACCTCGTTGAGAACGCGCTGAAATATGTCGGGGATGTGGACGACAGCGAGTCCCGCAGCCTGCGTATTGCGGTTGCCGTGCGCCGGCAGCAGGGGCGGGTGCTGGTCGCGGTGAGCGACAACGGCCCGGGGATCCCCGAGGAGCAGCGCCAGCGCGTGCTCGAACGCTTCGTCCGCCTCGAGCAGAGCCGCACCGAGCCCGGCTCAGGCCTCGGGCTGTCGCTGGTGGCGGCGGTGGCCCGCCTCTATGCCGGCGACTTCCGGATCGAGGACAATGCGCCGGGCGTGCGCGCCGTCATCGACCTGCCCGAAGCCTGAGCCGGGGCGGCTTGCAGCCCGGACCGCCGGCAGCTATTGCCTTGCCATGGCCGTAACCCGTGAAATGCTTCTCGCCGCCTCCCCCTATCTGCGCGAACTGGCGGCTCGCGAGGCATCCTGGCTGGAGGGCATTGCGGAGCCGGACGCGGCGCTCGAGCAGATTCTCGGGACCGTCGCCGCGGGCGGCCGCGACGCTGCCGACGAGGACGAGATCGGCAGAATCCTGCGCATCGCAAAGGGGCGGGCGGCGCTAGTCGCCGCCACGGCGGAAGTCGAGGGCAGCTGGACCACGGCGCAGGCGACGGCGGCGCTATCCGACCTCGCCGATGCAGCACTCGATGCGGGGCTCGACGTGCTGCTGCGCCGCGCGGCGGCGAAGGGCGGTCTGGTTCCGGGCACCGGTGCTGCCGGATGCGGCCTCGCCCTCTTTGCCCTCGGCAAGCATGGCGGGCGGGAGCTGAACTACTCCAGCGACATCGACATCGTCGCCTTCTTCGATCCGCAATGCGGGGCACTGACGGACCCTCTCGAAGCCACCAAGCTCTACTCCCGCCTGGTGCAGAAGCTGGCGGCCCTCATGCAGGACCGCACCGACCACGGCTATGTCTTCCGCACCGATCTACGCTTGCGGCCCGACCCAGGCTCGACGCCCGTAGCCATCCCCCTCGATGCGGCGCTCGCCTACTATGAGAGCCGCGGCCAGAACTGGGAGCGGGCCGCCTGGATCAAGGCGCGGCCCTGCGCCGGCGATCGCCGCGTGGGTGAGGCGTTCCTCGAGGAGCTCGCGCCCTATGTCTGGCGCAAGCATCTCGATTTCGCGGCCATTGCCGACATCCAGGCGATGAAGCGGCAGATCAACATTTCGAAGAACGTGGGCGACGTGCGGGTCGAGGGGCACAACGTCAAGCTCGGCCTCGGCGGCATCCGCGAGATCGAGTTCTTCACCCAGACCCAGCAGCTGATCGCCGGCGGCCGCGACCGCTCGCTGCGGGTGCGGCCGACCGTCGAGGCGCTGGCGGCCCTCGCCGCCGCCAACTGGATCTCCACAGATGCTGCCGAAGAACTCAGCCGCACCTACTGGTTTCTGCGCGGGGTCGAAAACCGCCTGCAGATGCTGCGCGACGAACAGACCCACACGATGCCGGAGGCGGCGGACGAGATCGAGGTGATCGCGCGGCTGATGGATGCGCCGGACCGGAAGGTGTTCGAAGAGCGGTATCGGGCGGCGCTGTCACTGGTCGTGAACTACTATTCCGAGCTGTTCACCGAAGGCGAGACCCTGGCCGGGGGCGAGGGCAACCTCGTGTTCACGGGCAGCGACGACGACCCCGGGACGCTCGAGACGCTGAGCGGCATGGGCTTCAAGGAGCCGTCCAAGGCCATCGCCATCGTCCGCAAGTGGCACTATGGCGGCTACGCCGCAACCGGTTCCGCAGCTGCCCGCGCCCACCTCACCGAACTGCTGCCGGCGCTGCTGCAGGCGATTGCCGGCGGCCGCAATGCCGACGAGACGCTGCAGCGCTTCGACAGCTTCCTCTCCCGCCTGCCAAGCGGGGTGCAGCTGTTCGCGCTGCTCCGCAACCACGAGCGGCTGCGCGTGCTGCTGGTGGCGCTGCTGGCGGCGGCGCCGCGCATGGCGGACGCGGTGATCCATCGTGCCCACGTCATGGACGGGCTGATCGACCCGGCCTTTGCCGACGAGGTGCGGCGGCGGGGGGTGCTAGTCGGCAAGATCGGCGACTTTCTCGGCGAGGCCCGCGACTACCAGGAGGTGATCGACCGGGCGCGCATCATCGGCCAGGAGCAGAAGTTCCTGATCGCGGCAGGGCTGCTGGCGGGCACCATGACGGCGGCCCGGGCCGGCGAGCAGTTCACGGCGCTGGCCGAAACCCTGCTCCAGCGCCTGTTCGCCGCCGTCCGCGGCGAGTTCGAGAAGCGTCATGGCGTCGTGCCCGGAGGCAGCGCGGCCCTGCTCGCCTTCGGCAAGATGGCAAGCTTCGAGATGACCGTCAGCTCCGACCTCGATTTCATTATGCTCTATGACGTCGAGGGTGGCGCCGAGGAGTCGACGGGCGAGAAGCCGCTGGCCGTCAGCCAATACTACACAAGGCTGACGCAGCGGCTGCTGGCGGCGCTGACGGCCCCCACTGCCGAGGGGGTGCTCTACGACGTCGACATGCGCTTGCGTCCGTCGGGGAACGCCGGGCCGCTGGCCACCAGCCTTGCCGGGTTCAACAGCTACCATCGCGACAATGCCTGGACCTGGGAGCACCTGGCGCTGAGCCGCGCCCGCGTCGTGGCCGCCGACGACGCCTCCATGGGCGACAGGGTCACGGCGGCGATCAACGTCGTCCTCGATCACCGGCGCGACGTCGAGCGCACCATCGACGACGTCGTCGCCATGCGCGAGCGGCTGTCGCGGGACCGGCCGCCACGCCACCCCTTCGACCTGAAGCTGGTGCCGGGTGGTCTGATCGACCTCGAGTTCATCGCCCAGTCGGCGCAGCTGCTCGCCGGCAAGGAGATCGGGCTGCCACAGGCACCACCGGCCCATGTGCTGGAACGGATAGGCGACATTGGCCTGCTGCCGGAGGCCGGACGGTTGGTCGAGATCCACGCCCTCTATTCCACGGTCCTGCAGGTGATGAGCGCGGCCCTTGCCGACCCTTTCCGCGATGAGGGCTGGACCGACGGCTTCCGCGAACTGCT
Source organism: Devosiaceae bacterium (assembly GCA_035998685.1). Taxonomy (GTDB): domain Bacteria; phylum Pseudomonadota; class Alphaproteobacteria; order Rhizobiales; family Devosiaceae; genus Devosia_A. The sequence continues at coordinate 117,301 of DASYHK010000017.1, forward strand.
CGCCCAGCGAACGAATTCCCCCAGCTTCGAGCGGCTGGCGGACGACCTAAGATCGATGCAGCAGGAAGTGATTGCGGCCGCTGCCGAATGGTACGCCAAGGCGCGGACGATACGGTCGCCGGGGGGCTAGGCTGCGATCTGCTGCTCGACGCTGCGCATCGGCAGCGAAATCGCAACCGTCGTCCCCAGCGCCTCGCGGCTGTCGATGGCGAGGCGGCCGCCGCTGAGCTCGGCGATGGTGCGGGCGATGGCGATGCCAAGGCCGGCACCCTTGTGCTCCCGCGTGAACGAGGCGTCGCCGAAGGCGAAGGGCTGCGACAGGCTGGCGAGGCGTTCCTCGCTCATGCCGATCCCGGTGTCGGTGACCTCCAGCACCACCCCGTCAGCCGCCGCGAAGGCGGCGAGCGTCACCTGCCCGCCGGTGGGCGTGAAGCGGATCGCATTCTCCAGCAGGTTGCCGAGCATGCGCTCGAGCGAGAAGCGGTCGCCCTGCAACTCTGCGCCGCAGGAGGCGCCGAGCGCCAGAACAACTCCGGCACCCTTGGCCTGGGCGGCGTAGCGCCGCCGCACCTGCCGCAACAGGTCATCGACCATCAACGGCTCCATGACCAGGACCTTGCGGCCGCTTTCCAACTCCGCCAGTTCGAGGATGGTGGCGAAGAAATCGAGCAGCCGCTGCCCGGAATCCTGCATGGCCTGCACGTAATCGAGGTAGCGGGTGTCGCCGAGCGGGCCGTAGGTCTGGTGCCGCATCATCTCGGCGAAGCCGATGATGTGGTTGAGCGGCGTGCGGATGTCGTGGCTGAGATGCGCGAGAAAGGCGGTCTTGGAGCGGCTTGCGGCTTCCGCCCGCAGCTTCTCCTCGTGGTAGCGGCGCGCCAGCAGCCGCTGCTCCTCGCGGACCGCGCTGAGCAGATGGTCGGTCTCGCGCTGCACCGTGATGTCGGTGACGATGGTGAGAAAGCCACCGTCGGGAAGCGGGCGCTCCTCTATCAGCAGACAGGTGCCGTCAGGGCGGTGGAGCTCCATCAGCCGCCGACCTTCGGTTTCGGAGAGCGTTGCCACGTCTCCGCCGGTGAACAGGTGCCGGATCGCCTCCCGATAGGCACAGCCTGGCTGCAATTCCTCTCCTGCCGCCGTCAGCCGGACCCGATACTCCTCGTTGCAGGCCAGGAGCTTGCCCGTGCCGGTCCAGCAGGCGACGCCGAATGGGAGGCTGTCGAGCAACTGGGCGAAGGTGTCGCGGTCGTGCCTGGCCTGCGAACGCGGCCGCCGGCGCCGGAAGGCGAGGGCGGTGATCAGGAAGGCGCCGCCGAAGGCCACGCCACCTCGGGTCCACAGGTTCGTGGTCGCGGATGCCGCAGGAGCTGCCGCGAGCCCGGTCAGGTCCTCACTCGTCCACTCCGCAACCGGCTGCGCCGAGGCCATGCCGGCGGCCGGCCAGTCGCGGCTCGCCGTGTCCTGCTGCATCAGTGCAGCGTCGACCACCACCGAGAGCGCGGCCGCGAGCAGGGCGGTAGCGCCCACAGCGATGGTGACAGGTGACAGTTCGGTGGCCAGGCGCTGGAACGGAGCGGCGACGAAGGTGCAGATCGCGGTAACCAGATCACGGCGTCCATTGGACAAAGTGAATCCTCTTACCCCGACGCCGGATGTCTCCGCCGACCGCATGCAGCCCTCCGATGTTCTGGTGGGACGACCCTGATTTGCCCCGCGAGGTGAATTTGAATCGCCTTGCCGCTGCTGTCCAGAGGGCTGCAGCAGCAACCACGGGCTCCACCCGAGAATGACGAGTCGCAAGAGTCACTTAGCCGCAGAGAAAAATTCTTCTGCAGTAATCTTTTGTTAAGCAGCCAAGGTCCGGCTCAGGATGTCGGAGCTGTTCCGGCTCAGTTCCGCCGTATCCTGCAACGACTTGAGCGCAGATTCGGCCGCCACCCGCCGCTGCGGCTCAAGGCTGCGCCAGATGCGGAAGGCGGTGAGGACCCGCGCCGCGACCTGCGGGTTGCGCTGGTCCACCTCGGCGACGAAGGCGGTGACGAAGCGGAAGCCGGCACCGTCCGGGCGCGTGAACTGCATCAGGTTGCCATTGGCGAAGCTGCCCACCAGCGCCCGCAGCCGGTTGGGGTTGTTCCGCGGGAAATCCGGCTCGGCAAGGATCGCCTTGACACGCTCGAGGGTGGCCGGGTCATCGGGCAGCGTGTTGAGGGTGAGCCATTTGTCGAAGACCAGCGGGTCGGTGGCGTGCATGGTCCGGAAGTCCCCCAGCATCGCCTGTGCCTCCGGGGTCCAGGTCTCGACCGCTGCCGACAGGGCCGCCAGGCGGTCCGTCATGTTGCTCGCGGTCTGGTATTGCGCCGCCGCCAGATCGCCACCGCGACCACCGCGGGTCAGCAGCGCCAGTGCCGTGTTCCGCAGGGCCCGCCGCCCGGTCTGCGCTGCGGTGGGAGCGTAGGGCTCGCTGGCCGAACTCGCGGCATAGACAGATTCCAGCGTCGCTCCGATATCGCCCACGATTTCTTCGGTGAGACGGACGCGGAGCTGGTTGATGCGTGAGGGGTCGACGTCGCTGGCCTTCACTCGCGCCACGTCCGCCACCGACGGCAGCGTCAGCGCCAGCGCCTTGAAGGCGTCATCGAGGGCGTCGCTGGTCGCCGTATCCTCGAGCGCCTGTGCCAACCCGCTGCGCTGGCTGTCGGTCCACGCGGTGCCCTCGGCCGCCTCCACCAGTAGCGTCATCGCGACGTCCTGCAGCGCCTGCCAGCGGTTGAACGGGTCCTCGTCGTGCCGGGCGAGGAACAGCCGGTCTTCCTGCGTCGCATCCGAGACCACCGTCACCGGCGCCGAGAACTGCCGGAACAGTGACGGCACCGGCCGGTTGGCAACGCCTTCGAAGCGCAGTGTGGCCTGCGGGGCATCAAGCACGATCAGATCGTCCACTACTTCGCCGCCGGTTACCGCCGTCCAGCCCATCGGGCTGCCATTGGGGCCGACGAGGCCGAACCGGATCGGCAGCACCATTGGCTGCTTCTCCGGTTGTCCGGGACTCGGCGCCACCGTCTGGCTGAGCGTCAGTTCGTAGGTCTGGCTGCCCTCGTCATAGCGGTCCCTCACCGTGACTTCGGGTGTCCCGGCCTGCAGATACCACTGCGCGAAATGCTGCAGGTCGCGCTGCGTGGCGTCTTCGAACGCCCTGATGAAGGATTCGATGGTCGTCGCGTCCCCGTCATGGCGCTCGAAATAGAGGTCCATGCCTTTCCGGAAGCCGTCCTCGCCGAGCAGCGTCGCCAGCATGCGGACGATCTCGGCGCCCTTCTCGTAGACCGTGGCGGTGTAGAAGTTGTTGATCTCCCGGTACTGGTCCGGGCGCGCCGGATGCGCCAGCGGACCGCCGTCCTCGGGGAACTGGATGGCGCGCAGCGAGCGCACGTCCTCGATCCGCGCCACCGGCCGCGAGCGCTCGTCCATGGTGAATTCCTGGTCACGATAGACCGTGAGGCCCTCCTTCAGGCAGAGCTGGAACCAGTCTCGGCAAGTGATTCTGTTGCCGGTCCAATTGTGGAAGTACTCGTGCGCGATCACGCTCTCGATGCGCATATAGTCCGCGTCGGTGGCGCTTTCCGGCCGGGCGAACACCAGCTTGTCGTTGAAGATGTTGAGGCCCTTGTTCTCCATGGCGCCGAAGTTGAAGTCCGACACGGCGACGATGTTGAAGACGTCGAGATCGTACTCGCGGCCGAAGCGGCGCTCGTCCCAGGCCATGGCGCGCTTCAGCGAGTCCATGGCATAGCGGCACTGCTCCTCCTTGCCGTGCTCGCAGTAGATGGCCAGCGAGACGTGACGTCCGGAGGCGGTGGTGAAGGTATCGTGAATGGAACCGAGATCGCCGCCCACCATGGCGAACAGGTAGGCAGGCTTGGGGTGCGGATCGAGCCACACCGCATAGTGACGGCCATCCGGCATCTCGCCGGTTTCGACCAGGTTGCCGTTAGCCAGCAGCACCGGGGCCTGCACGGGATCGGCGATCATCCGCACCCGGAAGCGGGCCAGCACGTCGGGACGGTCGGGATAAAAGGTGATGCGCCGGAAGCCCTCGGGCTCGCATTGCGTGCACCAGGTGCCATTGGAGCGGTAGAGGCCCATCAGCCGCTGATTGTCCTCGGGCTTCAGCGTCACCTCGGTCTCGAGCACGAAACGCCGCGGCGGCGGCTCGAGGATGGTGAGGCTGGTCGGTGTCACGTCATAGGCGGTCAGCGGCAGCGGCAGCCCGTCGATGGCGATCGACTCAAGCGCCAGTTCCTCGCCGTCGAGCACCAGCGGCGTGCCTGGAGCCGTGTCCTCGCGCGGCACGATGGTGAGGAAGGAGCGCACCCGCGCGGTCCCCGGCGCGATCTCCACCTCGAGATCCACCTTCTCGATCAGGAACGGTGAAGGGGCGTAGTCCTTGAGGTAGATGCTATCCTCGTTACCGCGCATTGACTGCTCCGATCATCTCGTCTGTCGATTGTTGCTTGGCCGCAACAGCCGAAGACTGGCTACTGGTGTATTCTGATGGGCTGACACCGGTGAATCCGATACTCCCTGCCGAATCCGGCAGCATTGGGATCGGAATTTCCCCCTCGTCGGCACGCACCTCCATTCGCCCTGTGGCAATGTGTGCGTAATCCAAAATCCTTTGCAGGGTAAGGCCCCTGCCGCTGCACCGCGGTCTTGACCTCAAGTAAACTTGAGGTTGTAGCGGTGATGACGACCGTTGTTGACGCAGGAGAATCCGATGGCACCGTCGATCATGAGATGGTTCGAGCGCCGTCTCGACCCGTACCCTGTCGCCGAGCCGACCGAACCCCCCAAGGGCCTCGTCGCCTTCTGCCTGCACTACAGCCACGGCGCCAAGAAATGGCTGGCGCTGATGGCGGTGATGGCGGCGCTCATTGCGGCCGGCGAGATCCTGCTGTTCGGCTTCGTCGGCAGCGTCGTCGACTGGTTGGCCAATGCCGACCGCAGCACCTTCCTCGAGCAGGAGGGCTGGAAGCTGGCGCTGATGGGGGTCTTCATCCTGGTGGTCATGCCGCTGATGATCCTCGTCTCGACGCTGACCATGCACCAGACGCTGCTGGGGAACTTCCCACAGCGCATCCGCTGGATGACGCATCGCTACCTCATCCGCCAGTCGATGAGCTATTTCCAGGACGAGTTCGCCGGCCGCATCGGCGCGAAGTTGATGCAAACCTCGCTCGCCGTCCGCGAAGCGGTGATGAAGCTGCTCGACGTGCTGGTCTACGTCACCGTCTACTTCATCGGTGCCGTCGTCCTGGCGGCGTCGTCGGAGGTGCTCCTGGCGGTGCCATTCGTGGTCTGGCTGGTCGTCTATGTCAGCCTCATGGTCTACTACATCCCCCGGCTGGCCAAGATCTCGCAGGAGCAGGCCGATGCCCGCTCCATGATGACCGGCCGCATCGTCGACAGCTACACCAATATCGCCACGGTCAAGCTGTTCTCGCACTCCAACCGCGAGGAGAGCTACGCCAAGGAGGCCCTGGACGGCTTCCTCGATACTGTCCATCGGCAGATGCGGCTGTTCACCGTCCTGCAGATGTCGGTGATGGTCTCGAACTACGTGCTGCTGTTCGCCGTCGGCGCCATCGGCATCTGGGCCTGGTTCGCCGGGCAACTGACACCCGGTGCTCTGGCGGTCGCCCTCGCCCTGGTCCTCCGCTTTCAGGGCATGAGCCAGTGGGTGATGTGGGAGATGACGCAGCTGTTCGAGAACATCGGCACGGTGCGCGACGGCATCTCGTCGATCTCGCTGCCGCGCGTGGTGTCCGACAGACCGGATGCCCGCCCGCTGGCGGTGACCAAGGGCGAGATTCGCTTCGAGGATGTCAGCTTCCACTACGGAAAGCAGGGCGGCGTGATCAGCAACCTCGATCTGCACGTGCGGCCGGGGGAGAAGATCGGCCTCGTCGGCCGCTCCGGAGCCGGCAAGTCGACCATCGTCAACCTGCTGCTGCGCTTCTACGACCGCGAGAGCGGCACCATCAGCATCGATGGCACCGACATCGCCACGGTGACGCAGGACTCGCTGCGGGCCAATATCGGCGTCGTCACCCAGGACACCTCGCTGTTGCACCGGTCGGTGCGCGAGAACATCGCCTATGGCCGTCCCGATGCGTCCGAGGAGGACGTGCTCGCTGCTGCCCGGCTGGCCGAGGCGGAGGACTTCATCCTTACCCTCGCCGATGCCTCGGGGCGCAAGGGCTACGATGCCCATGTCGGCGAGCGCGGGGTGAAACTCTCGGGCGGCCAGCGCCAGCGCATCGCCATTGCGCGCGTGCTGTTGAAGGATGCGCCGATCCTGGTGCTTGACGAAGCCACTTCGGCGCTCGACAGCGAGGTGGAGGCGGCGATCCAGAGCCAGCTGCAGAGGCTGATGGAGGGCAAGACGGTGATCGCGATCGCGCACCGGCTCTCCACCATTGCCGCAATGGACCGGCTGGTGGTGCTCGACCAGGGGCACGTCGTGGAGCAGGGTACTCATGCCCAGTTGCTGGAGCAGGGTGGTCACTATGCCAAGCTGTGGCAGCGGCAGTCCGGGGGCTTCATCGACGTCGATCTCGCGGAGGCCGCGGCGGAGTAGCCGCCGCGGCCCCTGGGCTAGCCGACTGCCGCCTGCACCCCATCCGGAACTTCCCGCAGCAGCGTCTCCAGCCCCTGGTCGAACGCCTCGTCGAGGTCCCCGCCGAGGCGGAAGGCGTTGACAATCTCCATCGATACAAAACCGTGGAGGAACGCTGTCAGCGTCCGCGAGACCGGCAGCACGCGATCGGCCGGCAGCCCCGCCCGTTCCAGTTCCTCGAACAAAGGGCGGGCCGCGTGGAGGCAGGCAGCCGCAATCTCCGGATCGTCGGCGGCGTTGCGGCTGTAGATCACCTCGTAGCGCTGCGGCTGTTGCACGGCGAATGAGCGGTAGGTCGCGGCCATGCTACGCAGCCGCTGGTGCGGCGTACGCCCGGTCGTCCCGGAGCGCAGCTCCGCCTCCAGCTCGCCCAGGACCACGATCTCGACCGCCTTGAGCAGCGCCAGGCGGTCGGCGAAATGCTTGTAGAGCGAGGGGGCCTTGACCCCCGCGCTTTTCGCGACCGCGCTCAGCGTCAGCCCCTCGGCCCCGGTCGTCTCGACCAGCCGGCGGGCGATGGCGACCAGCTCGGTCAACGAGGTCTTAGCTGGCGTCGGCAAGCCGGGCCCGCTTCCTCGCCTTGCCGATCAGGCCAAGATGCGTGTGATGGTCGAGGTCAGGATATTTGAGCCCATAGCCGAGGGCCCGGTCCATGCCGATATGCGCAATCCAGACCAGCGCGAACGGCACCAGCGAGGCTGCCCCGGCGAACCACGCGAGCGCGCCGATGGCGGCGGGCACGGTGTAGGTGTGGGCAGCATTATAGGCGTGTGCCCCGAATGCCTGGCCGCGTAAAGCACCGAACATCGAGAGATCGGGAGCGAGGATGAGCAGGGCGAACAGCCACCAGTCGCCACCGATGAACTGATAGGCGACGAGCGCTGCGACAAGAACGGCTGCTCCCTCGATGCGCAGCGTGGTGGCAACGGGGCCTGGAGGAAAACCTATGGATGGATGTGACATTTCATGCCTCATGGCTAATTGATATAGCTATGATAGCTATAGATAATAGCCATGCTTGTCAAGCCCCACCCCCCGCCGCCGGAATAGGTGCTAGATCCATCGTCGGGTACCACCGAGAAACGCGCGATAGGGTTCGCCGAACTTGCGGCTGAGATAGGCTTCCTCGCGGGCCACCACCAGCCGGTCGTACGCTAGCCACAGCGCCGGCGTCAGCAGCAGTCCCCATTCCAGCGAGAACATGAGGCTCACTCCGAGGAGGAAGAGCACCATGCCGAGGTACATCGGGTTGCGGGTGAAACGATAGGGGCCGTCGGTGACGAGCGTCAGGGCCGGCTGGAAGGGGTCGACATTGGTGCTGGCCCGCCGGAAGGTTCGCACCCCGCTGACCGCCAGCGCAATGGCGCCCAGGACGAACGCCAAGCCGATCCAGCTCTGCAGGGAAGCGAGGCCGGATGCCGCGAGGAAGCTCAGGTCCGCCGCCAAATCCAGCGCTGCCGCCAGCGCCAGAGCCAGGAGAAGGAAGTAGGGTGGTCGCGTGATCAGGCCCGGCGTGTCCGAAGTTGCAGAGTTGCTCATGGTGGTATTCTCCCGTGATCTTCACGAGGTGGTGATTGCAAACGCGGGTCGCAAGCCGCTGCCATTGGCAGTCGCCTGAACTCGCGCTAGAAGCCCGCACCACCTGATGCAATCGATTGCACTTTGCCGCCGATCGGCATCGGTCAAATCAGGCGCCTCCTGGCGCCGGGGAGCATCCATGGCGAAAGCCGCCGCGCCGGTCACCGGCTATTCCGAACTGACCCTTGCGGGCACCTTCGCGCTGACCTCTCCAACACGCGGCATCAGCGCCGAGATCGCGTTGCCCGGCGACGTGCACTCAGCTCTGCTGGCGGCGGGTGAAATCCCCGATCCCTATTTCGCCGACAATGAACAGGCGGTGATGTGGGTGAATCACACCGCCTGGACTGTCGAGCGGCAGTTCACCGCCGGCGCGGCCGACCTCGAGGGCTTCCTGACGCTGACGCTCGAGAACGTCGACTGCATCGCCAACGTCCTGCTCAACGGCAAGCTCGTCGGCCGGACGCAGAACATGTTCATCCGCTACGATTTCGACGTCACCGGCAAGGTGCGGGCCGGGGAGAACACGCTGCGCATCGAGTTCGACGTGACGCGCCGGGTAGCGAAAGCCCGCGCCGAGTCCCATCCGTTCCCGCTCCCCTTCACCAAGAACTACCTGACCAATGGCCTCGAGGGCGTGCACATGAACTTCGTGCGCAAGCCCGCCTGTCACGCCGGCTGGGACTGGGGCATCTGCCTGATGCCCACCGGTGTCTATGGTCGCATGGAGATCCGTCGCTCCAGACTGGCGCGGCAGGAAAGCGTCCAGGTGGCGCAGAAGCACGCGAAGTCGGGAGTCGAAGTGACTCTCACGACTCGGATTTTCGCCTTTGCTGAAGGAGAGGTTGAACTCGCCCACGAGTTCGACGGGCACCGGCTTGGCGGGCGGATGAAGGTGGCCAAGGGCGAGAACGTCTTCACCCACCGGCACAAGGTGACGGATCCGCAGCTCTGGTGGCCGGCCGGGCAGGGGGCGCAGCCGCTCTATCCGTTGACTACAAATCTCGATGGGGAGGTGACCCATCGCAGGATCGGCCTTCGCAAGCTCGAATGGGTGGTCGAGAAGGACAGGATCGACCACAGCTTCAAGTGCCGCATCAATGGCCGCGACATCACCATGATGGGCGCCAACTGGATTCCGGCCGACGCCATTCCCTCGCGCATCACGGAGGCAGTCGTGCGCGACCTCCTTGAGAGCGCCAGGGCCGCCAACATGAACATGATCCGCATCTGGGGCGGCGGCCAGTACGAGCCGGACTACTTCTACGAGCTGTGCGACGAGCTCGGCATCCTCATCTGGCACGACTTCATGTTCTCGTGCATGAGCTACCCCTCGAACCGCGAGTTCCTGGAGGACGTGCATCTCGAAGTCACGCAGCAGGTGCGCCGCCTCAGCCACCACGCCTGCATCGCCCTCTGGTGCGGCGACAACGAGGTGATCGGCTCGCTGACCTGGTATCCTGAGACCAAGGCCAACCCCGAGCGCTATGTCGCCAATTACGACCGGCTCAACTCCATGCTGGGCCGCATCGTCGAGGACGAGGATCCCGCACGCCGCTTCTGGCCGTCGTCGCCTTCGCTCGGCTACCTCGACTTCTCCGACGGCTGGCACTCCGATACCCGCGGCGACCTGCACTACTGGGACGTCTGGCACTCGGCCAAGCCGTTCGAGGCCTACCGCACCGTCCATCCGCGCTTCGCCTCCGAGTTCGGCTTCCAGAGCTTCACCTCGATGAACGTCATCGAGAGCTTCACCCGGCCCGAGGACCGCAACCCGTCTTCGCCGGTGATGGAGAGCCACCAGCGCAACGAAGGCGGCAATGCCCGCATCCTCGAGACCATGGCGCGGTACTTCCGCTTTCCGTCCGATTTCGAGCAGATGGTCTTCCTCTCCCAGGTGCAGCAGGGCTTGGCCATCAAGACCGCCATCGAGTACTGGCGCTCCACCAAGCCGCGCTGCATGGGCACGCTCTACTGGCAGATCAACGACACCTATCCGGTGGCCAGCTGGGCCAGCCTCGACTATGGCGGCCAGTGGAAGCTCCTGCACTACATGGCGAAGCGCTTCTTCCTGCCGGTGAACGTTGTCGCGATGCCCCGGCACGACGCCGTCAGGACCAACTCGCGGGGCCTGCCCGTCGAAGGCGCGCTCCCGGATCGGATCGAGCTCCGCGCCATCAACGACACCGGTAGCCCGGTGTCGATCGGGCTCGAAGCGCGTGCGGTCCGCGTCGGTGGTGGCGATCGCGTCGTCTTTACGGGCGAGGCCAGCATCGGCCCCGACGCCGCCCTCGCGGTCACTACGCTTGCCATGGCCGACCTCGCCGAGGACGAGTTCCTGTTCTTTTCCTGGACGGACGCCAGCGGCCAGCTATTGGGTGAGAATGACTTCTTTCCCCGGGCGTACAAATACTACGACCTGCCGCAGGCCAAGGTCCGGGCCAGCTGGAGCGGTGGCGACAAGGCCCCGATGCTGACGCTTACGACCGACAGGCCGGCGCTGTTCGTGACGGCCACCGTGGACGTGCCCGGCTACTTCTCGGACAATGCGCTGACCCTGCTGCCGGGGCGGGAAGCCCGGCTCAACTTCACCCCCCGGCTGGGGGGCGAAGGTGACGCAGAAGGAGCTGGCAGCGGGGCTGCAGGTCCGGCACCTGCGGGGAACGTATTAGAGGGCACGGGGATGGCCGCCACCCCCTCCCCATCCCTCCCCGCAAGGGGGAGGGTGCTCCATCGAGTATTTTGCACGATCCTGCCCAGCCCACGGGGCGGCACCTCCCCCGTTACGGGGGAGGATGGGAGGGGGCGACAGCGCGTTCAGCCGGACGGGGTGCTGGCGGCATGGCTCAAGCGCGCCCTTGCCCCGTGCGTCCGGGACCGCTAGCAATTTCGCAGTGAGGAGCAAATCATGACCCAGCCATCCATCAAGCGCAGCCGCGTCAACCAGATCATGCGCGAGAGCGACGCGTTCATCCGCTCCTTCGGCTACATCCTGCCGCCCTTCGCCTACTGGTCGCCCGCCGAGTTCCAGGCGCGCAAGCAGGAGGCGCAGGCAATCATCGATGCCAATCTCGGCTGGGATATTTCCGACTACGGCCTCGGCGACTTCGACGGGACCGGTCTTTTCCTGTTCACCGTCCGCAACGGCAACGCCGCCGACCTCGCGAAGGGGCGCGGCATGCTCTACGCCGAAAAGGCAATGATCAGCCGCAAGGACCAGTTCTCCCCGATGCACCGCCACAACCTCAAGGCCGAGGACATCATCAACCGCGGCGGCGGCACGCTGGTGATCGAGCTCTATGGCGACACCGACGGCAAGTGCGACCGCAACAAAGGCACGGTGGTCTACACCGACGGTATCCGCCGCGAGTTGGAGCCCGGCCACAAGCTGCGCCTGCAGCCCGGCGAGAGCGTCACCCTGATGCCCAACGAGCACTGGCACGCCTTCTGGGGCGAGGGCGGCGACGTCTTCATCGGCGAAGTCTCGACCGTCAACGACGACAACACCGACAACGTCTTCGACGACCCCCGCATCGCCCGCTTCTCGGGCATCGAGGAAGACGAGGAGCCTTGGCACCTGCTCGTGTCGGACTACCCGCGCTGGCTCGCCTGACGGACTGACTGCGGCCTTCGGCGCATTGACAGCGGCGCCCGCTTCCCGCATCGGTGAGTGGCGCGCCCCGCCGCGATACCGGACTTCGCAATGGCTTCCTTCACCGCTCCCCGCGAGGAGCGCCGTCTTCTCGGCATCGGCTTCGCGCTGGTCGCGTTCTTCTGCTTCACCGTCATCGACAGCTGCGCGAAATGGCTCACGCTCAGCGGGCTGCCGCCGATGCAGGTGGTGCTGATCCGTTACGCCGGACAGGTCCTGCTGGTGTCGGCGCTGTTCCTGCCGAGCCGTGGCTTCGAACTGGTCCGCACCCGTAGCCCCAGGCTGGAGCTGCTGCGCGGGGTCTGCCTGCTGTCCGCCACCGTCCTCAACTTCAGCGCCATCATGTTCCTGCCGCTGACCGTCATCGCCTCCATCGCCTTTACCATGCCGCTGATGCTCTGCGCGCTTTCCATCCCCTTCCTGGGTGAGCACCTCGGCTGGCGGCGCTGGCTCGCCATCCTCACTGGCTTCGTGGGCGTGCTGGTGATCGTGCAGCCGGGCTCCGATGCCTTCCACCCGGCGACCTTCCTGTCGCTCGCCAGCGCCTTCTTCACCGCTCTCTACATGCTGCTGAACCGCAAGCTTGCCGGCGTCGATGCTGCCACCACCCAGCAATTTTATTCCGCCTTCATTGCCACCGTCTGCATCCTGCCCTTCGCCCTCGGCCCTGGCGGCTGGGTCTGGCCCGCCGACCCGGCCGGCTGGACCGCCTTCATCGGCATTGGGGCCGTCGCCCTTACCGGCCACCAGTTCATTACCACCGCCCACCGCTACGCGCCGGCTTCCATCCTTGCCCCATTCGGCTACACCCAGATCATCTTCATGACCGCGTCGAGCTGGTTGATCTTCAACGAGCCGCCGGATGTCTGGGTCTTCGTCGGCGCCCCCATCGTCATCGGCAGCGGCCTCTACATCTGGCTGCGCGAGCGCCAACTGGCGCGGAACGTCGTCACTGCCGTGACGGCGCGCTAGGCAGCTCGGGCACGTGCCCGAGCCGCCGCATCAGTAGCCCCGTCCGCGGCGCGAAGAACAGTGCCAGCAGGAACACGGCAGTCTGGATCAGCACGATGCAGGGGCCGGTGGCGGCGTCGATGTGGAAGCTGACGAAGGTGCCGAGCAGGCTCGAGCCGATAGCGACCGCCATGGCCACGGCCAGCATCCGCCCGAAGGTGCGGGTGACGAGGAAGCCGGTCGCACCGGGCGCGATCAGCATGGCAACGACGAGGATGATGCCGACCGCCTGCAGCGAGGCGACGACGGTGAGCGACAGCAGCACCAGCAGCCCGTAGTGCAGCAGCCGGACGTTGAGGCCCATCACCCGCGCCTGCTGCGGATCGAAGGCATAGAGCACGAAGTCGCGCCGCTTCAGCAGCACCACCAGCAGCGTGATGCCGGCCACGATGGCAGTCTCCAAGACGTCGGCGGCCGTCACCCCCAGCATGTTGCCGAACAGGATATGGGTGAGGTGCTGCTCGGTCTCGACCTTGACGAACATCACGAGGCCCACGGCGAACATGCCCGAAAAGACGATGCCGAGCACCGTGTCCTCCTTCACCCGGCTGTGCTCCTTGAGGTAGCCGGTGGCGAGCGCCGAGAACAGGCCGGCGGCGAAGGCGCCCAGCGCCAGCGGCAGCCCCAGCAGGAAGGCGAGGACGATGCCGGGCAGCACCGCGTGCGAGATCGCATCGCCCATCAGCGACCAGCCCTTGAGCACGAGGAAACAGGAGAGGGCGGCGCTCACGGCCCCGACCAGCACCGCGACCAGCACCGCGCGCTGCATGAAATCGTAGGCGAAGGGCTCGACAAAGAAGCTCCAGAGGGCGCTCACGGCAGCTCCTCCACCTCCGTCGCCCGCCGCCGCGCCGCCAGCCGCCCGTGCTTCGGTGCGAGGAAGAAGGCGAGCAGGAACAGCGCCGTCTGCAGCGAGACGATGACGCCGCCGGTGGCGCCGTCGAGGAAGAAGCTGATATAGGCGCCGCTCGCCGCCGTCACTGCCCCGAAGCCGACGCTGAGCAGCAGCAGCGTACGGAAGCGGTCGGTGAGCAGATAGGCGGTGGCGCCGGGCGTGATCACCATGGCGATGACGAGGATAGCGCCCACCGTCTGCAGCGCGGCGACGATGCAGGCGGCGAGCAGCGTGAAGAACAGCACCTGCAGCATGAGCGGGTTGAGTCCCACCGTCCGGGCGTGGCTTTCATCGAAGAATACCAGCATCAGGTCCTGCCACTTGAGGATCAGGATGGCGAGCGACACCAGCGCGATGATCACCACCTGCAGCGCATCAGCATCGGAGATGCCGAGGACGTTGCCCATGATGATCGATTGGATGTTCACCGAGGCCGGCCACAGCGACACCATCAGCAGCCCCAGCGCGAAGAAGGAGGTGAAGATGATGCCGATGATCGCGTCTTCCCGAAGCTTGGTGCGCTGCCGCACCAGCACCATGCTGAGTGCGGCGAGGATGCCGGCAAAGAAGGCGCCGACGGAGTAGGGGAGCCCGAGCATGTAAGCCCCGGCAACGCCCGGCACCACCGCATGGCCGAGCGCGTCGCCGACCAGCGACCAGCCTTTCAGCATCAGATAGGCGGAGAGGAAGGCGCAGACGGCACCGACGAGGCCGCTGACCCACATCGCCTTGACCATGTAGTCGTATTCGAACGGCGCCAGCAGCTCGATCAACGGTCGCGCTCCGGCTCGTCGCTGCGGTCGGGGCCCGGCTCGCCGTAGAACACCACCGGCCGCTCGTCGTCGGTCAGCACCGTCACCCGGCGGCGGTCGCTGTCGTCGTGGAGGTCGGCGCCCTCGAGATGGAAGTGCCGCAGCACGCCGCCGAAAGCACGTTCGAGATTGGCCTGCGTGAACACCTCCGCCGTCGGCCCGGCGGCGAGAATTGTGCGGTTGACCAGCACCACCTGGTCGCAGAATTCCGGCACGCTGCCGAGATTATGGGTCGAAACCAGCACGAGATGGCCGCTGGCCCGGAGTTCGCGCAACAGCTCGACGATGGCCTGCTCGGTTTTCACATCGACGCCGGTGAAGGGTTCGTCGAGGAGGATGATCCGTCCCTCCTGCGCCAGCGCCCGGGCGAGGAAGACGCGCTTCTTCTGGCCTCCGCTCAACTCCCCGATCTGGCGCTTGCGGAAATCGCTCATGCCGACCCGCTCCAGCGCCTCGGCCACCAGTTGCTTGTCACGCGCCGAAGGGATGCGGAAAAAGCCCATATGGCCGTAGCGGCCCATGGTGACCACGTCCTCGACCAGCACCGGGAAGTCCCAGTCCACCTCCTCGCTCTGCGGCACGTAGGAGACGAGGCTGCGTTTCAGCGCCTCGGGCACCGCCATGCCGGCAATGCCGACGCTGCCGCGGGCGGGGGTGACGAAGCCCATGATTGCCTTGAACAAGGTGGATTTGCCGCTGCCGTTGACCCCGACCAGCCCCGCGATGGTGCCGCCGGCGAGGCGGAAGCTGGCATTGCGCAGCGCCACCGTGCCGTTGGGGTAGGCGACGGTGACGTCATTGACCTCGAGGGCCGGCCGCACCCGGTCCAGCCGCCACGCTTCGTCCGGCACCTCGGGGCTCAGTCGCGTCACTTGCCGAACCCCGTAGCGATGGTGTCGACGGTGGTCTCCAGCAGCGTCAGGAAATCCGGCACCGGCCCGTCCGCCTCGCTGAGGGAGTCTACATAGAGGACACCGCCATAGGCGGCCCCCGTCTCCTTGGCCACCTGCCGCGCCGGCTTGTCCGAGACCGTACTCTCCGAAAACACCACCGGAATCTCATGCTCGCGCACGAGGTCGATAACCCGGCGCACCTGCTGCGGCGTTCCCTGCTGGTCGGCATTGATCGGCCACAGGTAGAGCTCCTGCATGCCATAGTCGCGGGCGAGGTAGCTGAAGGCACCCTCGCTGGTCACCAGCCAGCGCTGGGCTTCCGGGATTTGGGCCAGCCGCTGCCGCAGCGGTGCGTCGAGGGCCCGGATCTTTTCCGCATAGGCAGCGGCATTGGCGTTGTAGATCTCGGCATTCTCCGGATCGTGCTCGACGAAGGCCTCGCGGATGTTCTCGACATAGATCAGGGCGTTGGCGGGGGACATCCAGGCATGCGGGTTGGGCTTGCCGGAGTAGGGCCCCTCGCCGATGCCGATCGGCTCCACCCCCTCGCTGACCACCGCCTGCGGGACGTCCTCGAGATTGTCGAAGAACTGCTCGAACCAGCGCTCGAGATTCATGCCGTTCCAGAGCACGAGGTCGGCATCCTGGGCCCGCACGATATCGCGCGGCGTCGGCTGGTAGTCGTGGATCTCGGCACCGGCCCTGGTGATCGACTCGACCACCGCGGCGTCCCCGGCGACGTTGCGGGCGATATCCGCGATGATGGTGAAGGTGGTGACGACCTTGAACTCGTCGCCTTCGGCGCCGCCATTGCCGCTGCTGCAGGCGGCGATAACTGCGGCGACCATGGCGGCGGCAAGCACGGCAGAAAGGCGGCGGATGCGCACGTGTGGCGTCGTCTCAGTTGCGAATGGTTCCTATTAGCAGCTATCACGGCTCTCCTGTCAATGCCTTGTGCTGCGCAGAGTTCCGGTGAGGCACCGCGACGGTGGGTCAGGGAGGTGCGTGGGGGTGGTGCGGTAAAGCACCAACCCCACCACCGTGCGTTGCGGGGTCCGACTGTGAGGGTGTAGCACGTAACTCGCCCAGCCACCGTCGTCATCCCCGCGCAAGCGGGGAACCACGGCTCAGCATGCCTGAAGGCGCTGACCTCGCCGGTCCTGATCCGCAGCAGGGACCGAACGGACAGGAAGCGTTGGTGTTGCCGCGCCTTGGGTCCCGGCTCGCCGCGAAGCGGCGTCCGGGACGACATCGGCGGTGGATCATCACGGGTGGAAGCCGGGTTGTGAGGCCGCGATCACCGCCGCCACCCGCGACGACTCGGCGACTGCACCTTCACCCGGCGAAGCAAAACGCAGCGCCGCTGCTGTGGCATCTTGCATAATGGCGCGCTTGCAACTATGTATCGCACCATCGACATTTGGCTGACATTCGGCCGTATGCCCCCGTTACCGGCTAGGCGCACGCTAAAGAGACTCCAAACATCGACTGGCCGGGCAAGGGTGACCTTGATGTCGCTTTGGCCCAAAAACGAAACTGCAGACACAAGGACAGATCCCATGGAAACGGGCACCGTCAAATTCTACAACGACCAGAAGGGCTTCGGCTTCATTCAGCCGGACAATGGCGGCAAGGACGTATTCGTCCACGCCACCGCTCTCGAGCGCGCCGGCATTCGCGGCCTCGCGGAAGGCCAGAAGGTCTCCTTCGACACCGCCGAGGATCGCCGCACCGGCAAGATGGCCGTCAACAACATCACCGCTGACTAAGTCATCGGTTTCGATGTGAAGCAACTGGGCGCCGTGTGCGCCCGGTTTTGTTTTGTCCCTAGCTCCCGGCGTCGGGCGGGGGCGGCGAGGAACCCGCCTCGCCATGGGTGATCAGCCGGGCGCTGCGGTGACCCGTCAGGTAGATCCAGAGCCAACTGAGCGCCACCTCGATCCGGTTCTTGAGCCCGATCAGGAAGTAGATATGGGCTACCCCCCAGGCCCACCACGCCAGCCGTCCGGTGAGCCGGATCCAGCCGAAATCGATCACTGCCGCACGTTTTCCGATGGTGGCGATGTCGCCGGCATGGCGGTAATGGAACTTGGGCGGTTCCTCCCCCCGCAGCCGCGCCTTGATCGCCCGCGCCGCATGCCGCCCGCCCTGCTTGGCCGCGTCGCCGATACCCGGAACCCTGCGGCCGTCGGCGTCGGTGATGCTCACCGTGTCACCGACGGCGAAAATCTCGGGGCTGCCGGGCACGGAAAAGTCCTCCAGCACCTTGATGCGTCCGGCCTTGTCAGCTTCCGCTCCAAGCCATTTGGCGGCCGGCGAGGCCTCGACGCCGGCCCCCCAGAGGATGGTGCTGGCCGTTACCGTCTGCTCACCGTAGGTGACCGAATCCTCGGTGATTGCGGTCACCGGCTGGTTGAGCACCACCTCCACGCCCAGTCGCTGCAGCGCGCGCAACGCATAGTCCGACAGTTCCCTGCGAAAAGCCGGCAGCACACGGTCACCCGCTTCGAGCAGCATCACCCTTGCCGTCTCGTTGCGGATGGCGCGGAAATCCTCGCGCAGCATCTCCCGCGCCAGCTCGACGATGGCGCCCGCCAGTTCCACTCCGGTCGGTCCGGCACCGACGATGACGAAGGTGAGGAGGGCGCGCCGCCGCTCCGGGTCGCTCTCCCGCTCCGCCCGCTCGAAGGCCAGCAGCAGCCGGCGGCGGATCGCGGTAGCATCCTCCAGCGTCTTCAGGCCGGGGGCATGCCTTGCCCATTCGTCATGGCCGAAATAGCCGTGCCTCGCACCGGTGGCGATGATCAGGCTCTCATAGGGCAGGCTGGCGCCGTCCTCGAGGTGCACGAGGCGTTTCTCGCGGTCAATGCCCACGACCTTGCCGAGCAAGGTGGAGACGTCGTCGTCACGGCGCAGCAACTCCCGGATCGGCCAGGCGATCTCGCTCGGGCTGAGTGCCGTGGTCGCCACCTGATAGAGCAGGGGCTGGAACAGGTGATGGTTGCGCCCGTCAACGAGCGTAATCTCGACGCCCGAACCGGCGAGTTCATGCGCAGCACTCAGCCCGCCGAAGCCGCCGCCGACGATGACCACGCGATGTTTCGCGGCTGTCTGTTCCAATGCACTGCTCCGCTGTCCCCCCGAAGCTAGGCGGTGACGCCGCCCGCCACAAGGCGCCCCGAGGCGCAGGGCTGCCATGACCGGCGCGCGCCCCGCGGCCGGCCGAACTGGAAACCCGGCCCTCGATACGCTATCTGCAGGCCATGACGTACGACCTCGAGACGGCGCGGCGCTTTTCCGTTGCGCCGATGATGGACTGGACGGACCGGCACTGCCGTTACCTGCACCGGTTGCTGACGCGGCAGGCGCTGCTGTTCACTGAGATGGTGACCAGCCCGGCGGTGATCCACGGCCGGCGCGAGCAGTTGCTGGCCTATCATCCGGTCGAGCAGCCGCTGGCGGTGCAGCTCGGTGGCTCCGACCCGGCGGAGTTGGCGACGGCGGCCAGGATCTGCAGCGAATTCGGCTTCGCCGAGATCAACCTCAATGTCGGTTGTCCCTCCGATCGGGTGCAGTCCGGCCGCTTCGGCGCCTGCCTGATGGCGGAGCCCGAACTGGTGGCGGATTGCGTGCGGGCCATGCGCGGGGCGACGGGGGCGCCGGTGACGGTGAAATGCCGCATCGGCATCGACGAGCAGGATACCGAGGAGAGCCTCGATCGCTTCGCCGACCTGATGGTCGAAGCCGGCGCCGCAGCGCTGTACGTCCACGCCCGCAAAGCCTGGCTGCAGGGACTGTCGCCCAAGGAGAACCGAACCATCCCGCCGCTCGACCATCCCCGCGTGCACCGGCTGGCGCGGCGGCTCGCCCCGTTTCCGGTCATCGTCAACGGTGGCATCGAGACGCTGGAAGATGCGGTGAAGCACGTCACCGTCAGTGCCGGCGTGATGCTGGGCCGCGCCGCCTATCACCAGCCGCTCCTGCTGGCGGAAGTCGATCGGATGTTTTTCGGCGCCGCCGCCACGCCATCTGACCTGGCACAGGTGATGGCGGACATGAGTGACTATGCCGAGCTCGAACTGGGGAAGGGCACGCGGCTCCACCAGATCAGCCGCCACATGCTGGGTCTCGCCAACGGCCGCCCCGGCGCCCGCCGCTTTCGTCAGCTGCTCAGCACCGATGCCTGCCGCAAAGGGGCTGGTGTGGAGATCTTCGAGGCCGCCATGGCGGCGCTCGCTCAGTCCACCAGTTCGAGCGAGTTGGAGCTGACCGCGTAGCGGCTGAGCGTCTCGAGGAAGGTCATCCCGAGCAAGCTCCGCTCCAGCGCCCCGGCCTCAGCGACGAAGGCGCGGATGTTCCGGCGCTCGATGCTGCCGACGACGATGCGGTCGAGGACGACGCTGGCCGCGCGGCCGGTGCCGTTGGCTGTGGATACCGGGACGTTGAAGCGCAGCGTCTCGAGGTCGATGCCGGCGCGGCGCGCATCCTCGGCCGACAGCACGACCGCGCTGGCGCCGGTGTCGAAAATGGTCGGAATCTCGGCGCCGTTGATTTCCGCGTTGATCTGGAAATGGCCGCCGCGGCCCGCCCGGAAGGTGACCGTGCCACCCTCCTCGTCGACAATGGCGGCGCCCGGCATCAACTCGCCATAGACGCGGGCGGCGACGTTGCCCAAATCGTCGCGATAGGTGTAGCCGAGCATGACCACCCCGAACAGCGCCGCCCACACGGCCAGATTGCCCACCATCTCGGCAGCCCGCCGTCGCCGTCCGAAGGCGCCTGCGGCGAACACCACGAGGAGGATGAGCAGCGGCACGAGGCTCGCGGTCTGCGGCTCGTTGAGGCCGATAAGGCTCCCGGCGTCGGCGCTGATCAGGAGCGCGAGTCCCACCGCAATGAGCAGCGCAAAGCCGATGAACAGCATATCTGGCCTTTCCGCAGCTCGTTTCTCAGCTTCAGATAGTGGGATGCACCGCCTGGAATGCAAGCCGCGCCGCAAAAGTTCACGCGAAGATGAGGAACATGGTCAGCGCCATGACCTCGATCAGCGCCTGCAGCGCCCCGATCAGATCACCGGTCTGCCCGCCGATCAACCGCCGGCAAAGTGTTTCCCAGAGGAGCGCGGTAACGAGGGCGGCGAGTAGCGCAGCGACAAGGCCGATGATGCCGACGAACGGCGCCGCCAGCACGAAAGTGACCCCCGCCGCGAAAGCGGCGCCGACAGCAAAGCCGCGGCGCCCGACCCGTCCGGCGCTCGCCGAAGCGCCGCCGCTGCGGGCCGGCGGCAGTGCCGCACTGAGCCACAGCGCGCCGGAGCGGCCCAGCACCATCGTCGCCAGCCACAGCGCCGCCGCCTCCAGCGGCACCACCGCCAGCGCTCCGAGACCCGTCACCCGCAGCAGCAGGTAGAGCGACAGTGCCGCGACGCCGTAGCTGCCGTGGCGGCTGTCTTTCATGATCTCCAGCCGTCGTTCGATGGTGGTGCCCCCGAACAGCCCGTCGGCGGCGTCGGCGATGGCGTCCTCGGCCATCGCCCCCGTCACCAGCACCAGCGCCGCGACCGCCAGCGCCGCCGCGAAATAGCCGGGGACGCCGAGGGCGGCGAGAGCCAGCAGCAGCAGCGCCGGCAGCAGCCCGATGACAAGGGTGGTGAACGGCGCCGCCAGCACCATCCGCGCAAGATCCGGCCGCTGATGTGGCCGGTCTCCGGTCGGCAGCCGCGAGAAGAACCGCAGGCCCATCACCAGGTCGTCGCCGAGGCGCTGCCCGGGTGAGACCCGTGCATTGTCCTGGCGCGGCGGCGGCGGCGGAGCTGCAGGATCGTCGCTCAAATGCGGGTCCGACGAACTGGTGGCACGAGCCGCCCTTGTCCTGCAGTCCGCGGCGCTTTGCAACGCCTCACGCGCGGGCGCCGGTCCCTGCACTGGCGACTCGCACCGCTTTCCTGTCTTCTGCACCCCTTCACGGAGCCGCCATGCCTTCCCCCTTCGCCGACCTCATCGATCTCCTTCGCATCCTCCCCGCCGGCGACGAGACGGCGGTGGCGGCCGTGCGCGCCCGTGACCTCACCCTCACCAAGCCGCCGGGCTCCCTCGGCCGGCTGGAGGAACTCGTCGAGTTCCTCGCCCGTTGGCAGGGGACGGCGCAGCCGACACTGGCCAACCCCATGGTCGCCATCTTCGCCGGCAATCACGGGGTCACCGACCAGGGCGTCTCCGCCTTCCCGCGTGAGGTCACGGCGCAGATGGTACAGAATTTCACCGCCGGCGGAGCCGCCATCAGCCAGATCTGCGCCCTTCACGAACTCAATCTCCGCGTCTTCGAACTGGCACTGGAACTGCCCACGGGGGACATCACCCGGGAGGCGGCGCTCGACGACAAAATGTGCGCCGCCACCATCGCCTATGGCATGGAGGCGGTCGCCGGCTCGCCCGACCTGCTCTGCATCGGCGAGATGGGCATCGGCAACACCACCATCGCAGCGGCCCTCTATGCCGCCCTTTACGGCGGCAGCGGTGCCGACTGGGTCGGCCGTGGCACCGGCGTCGACGATGCGGGGCTGGCGCGCAAGGCCGCTGCCGTCGATAAGGCACTGGCCCTGCACCGCGATGGCCTCACCGACCCGCTGACCATCCTCGCGCGCCTGGGCGGCCGCGAGATCGCCGCCATGCTCGGCGCGCTGATCGCCGCCCGCCAGCAGAACGTCCCGGTGATCGTCGACGGCTTCGTCGCCACCGCGGCGGCGGCCATCGCCCATGCCGTCAATCCCGAAGCCATCGACCATTGCCTCTTTTCCCACGTGTCCGGCGAGCACGCCCACGTCCGCGCGCTGGCGGCGATGGAGCGGCCGGCGTTGCTGGATCTCGGCATGCGGCTCGGCGAGGGGAGTGGTGCCGCGCTCGCCGCGGTGCTGTGCAAGACCGCGCTCCACCTGCATAACAACATGGCGACCTTTGCCGGGGCAGGGGTGAGCGGCAAGGGCAACTGAGTGGCGGACACGTCCGGGACCAGCAACGAGGTCGCTTTCGCAGCGGGCGAACTGGTCCGCCTGCTGCAGCGCCATGTTCCGGGCCTTGTCGACAGTCTCTATCTTGTCGGCTCGGCAGCCGACGGCGATTTCCGCCCCGGCCGCAGCGATCTCGACTTTGTCGCGGTGCTTTCCCGGCCGGCCTCGGGGAGCGACCTGGAGGCACTGACGATCGTCCATCGGCTCTATGCGTCCGACCTGACCTTTCCGGCCCTCGACGGCATTTGGCTGACCTCCGACGAGCTGACGGCCGGGCCCGATGCTGCAGCCGATGGCCCTACCACCCAGTCAGGTGATTTCGTCGAGAAAGGCCGCGGCAACCGCAACCCCATAGCCTGGCTGGCGCTGCGCCAGCAGCCGCTGATCCTGCTTGGCAAGCCGCCGGACCGGGATGCGCTCTGGTATGATCCGGAACGCGTCTCCTCCTGGACCTGCGGGAACGTCGAAAGCTACTGGACCAACTGGCTGCAACGGGCATCGAACAGTTTCAGCCGGCCCGGCCTCGCGATGCTGGGGAAGTCGGCGCCGATGTGGGGCGTGCTCGGCATCAGCCGCCTTCACTACACCCTCGCGACCGGCGGCCTCGCCTCCAAGGCTGCGGCGGGGGAGTACGCGCTGTCGGCATTCGACCAGCGCTGGCAGCGGATCATTCGCGAAGCGCTGCGCATACGGCGCGGTGGCGGGGCTTCGATCTACCGCAATCCCCTGGCCCGCCGGCGCGACGCTCTGGGTTTCGTTGCGATGGTGATTGCCGATATCCGCAGCCGCTACTGCACGTCCGGACTTGACCTGTAGGAAAAATCCGACATATAAGAAAGGTAGGATAAAACCTACGCAACAGGAGCAATCATGACAGGCACGAGGATCCACCGCGTATCCATCCCGGTCTCGGACCAGGACCGCGCGAAGGCCTTCTATACCGGGACAATGGGGTTTGAGTTGAAGGGCGACATGCCGGTGCCGATGGGCGAGAATGCTCGCTGGATCGAGGTAGCACCGCCGGGACAGGACGCCTCGCTGGTACTGACGACCTGGCTCGGGATGCAGCCGGGTTCGCTGCGCGGCATCATGCTCGAAACCGCCGATTTGGACGACCAACTGACGCGCCTGAAGCGCGACGGCGTCACCGTCGACGGCCCCCACGACACGCCATGGGGGAGGCAGGCCAGTTTCGCCGACCCCGACGGCAACGAGTTCGTCCTCGCAGCGGCCGCCACTGCCGCAACCTGATGCCGGACTCGCAACAGATCGATCGCGTCTTCTCCGCCCTTGCCAACCCGGCGCGTCGGGAGATCCTGGCGCTGCTCGCCGAGCGCGGGCAGCGGCCGGTGCAGGAGCTTGCCGAGCATTTCGACATGGCACGTCCAAGCGTCTCCGAGCATCTGAAGGTGCTGAGGGATGCCGGGCTCGTCAGCGAGGAGCGCAGCGGCCGCAACCGCCTCTACTCGATGCAGATCGTCCCCCTGCAGCAGCTCCGCCTCTGGATTGACGGCCACGAACGGTTCTGGAACGAACGCATGGCCGCCTTCCGCGCCGTGCTCGACGAGGGCGACCAATGACCTTGGAAACTTCGGTCGAAGTTCGGCAGAGCGTTCCCCATTCCCCCTCCCGGGTCTGGAAGGTACTGACCGATCGCGACCTCATGGCGCGCTGGCTCATGCCCAACGACTTTCGTTTGGAGATCGGGCACCGCTTCACCTTCCGCGGACCGCCGATCCCGGCAGTCGGCCACGACGGTGTCGCCCATTGCGAGGTGCTCGATTTCGAGGCCGAGCGGTTCCTCGCCATCTCCTTCTCCGGCGGCGATGCTTCTGGCCTTCAGTCCACGGTCACCTGGACACTGCGTCCGACACCGGAGGGGACTGAACTGACGCTGTTGCACCATGGCTTTGCCGCCGATGATCCGCTGCAGCAATTGTCACGTAAGATGATGAGCGGCGGTTGGCCGCGGGTGCTGCAGAAGCTGGCCGAACTGGCCGCGGATCACTGCGCCTCGGAGTAAATCTCCAGCCGGCTCCGCTTCTCCACCACCGGGGCCAGGGCGTCCATGACGCGGGCTCGCGGGAAGGTGGCGATCACTTCGGTGCCGAAGCGCAGCTTCGAGAACAGGTCGAACCGGCCCTGGTGCAGGTCCATGATCTTCTGCACGATCGGCAGGCCGAGGCCGGCACCCTGCTCGGCAGTCTTCTGGGCGAGGCTTCCCTGGCCGAAGGAAGAGAGGACGGTCTCGATCTCCTCCTCGGGGATGCCGGGACCGTTGTCGCGCACCGAGATCATCTGCCCGCCATCGCCGCTGCGGGTAACCATCAGCGCCACCTTGCCCGATTGCGGCGTGAACTTGATGGCGTTGGAGAGCAGGTTCAGCACCACTTGGCGGATCGCCCGTTCGTCACCCCAGAGCCGTGGCAGGTTGTTGCCGTAGGAAGCCGTCAGCTCAATGCCCTTGGCCTTCGCGCGGATTTCCATCATTCGCCGGCAGTCTTCCGCTATGTCGACGAGTGAAACCACCTCTTCATTGAGTTCGTACTTGCCGGCCTCGATGCGGCTGAGGTCCAGCAACTCGTTGATGAGGTTGAGCAGGTGCTGCCCGGAACTATGGATGTCGCCGGCATATTCCTTGTACTGTGGCACGCTGTGCGGTCCCAGCAACTCCGACTTCAGCACTTCCGAAAAGCCGATGATGGCGTTGAGCGGGGTTCTGAGCTCATGGCTCATGGTGGCAAGGAACTGCGACTTGGCGATGTTCGCCTGCTCGGCGTGCCGGCGTGCCTCGTCGGACATGTGCCGCGCCTCCTCGAGCTCGTAGATCAGGGCGTCCTTCTCCGCCTGGTGCTCGACCCGCTCCAACTCCGAGCCGTGCATCTGTCGCGCCAGATAGACGAAGAAGATCTCGCCACCGAGCGTCACCGCCGCCAACGCGTAGTTGAGAGTGCCGCCGCTCACCACGAGGTTAATTGACACGGTCAGGGTGGCCGGCAGCGTGCTCATCAGCGTCGCCCCCGGCAGCGTCCGCGTAGCGATGGAGTTGGCGGCGGTGCCGACCAGCACCATGGCGAACATCGCGACCCGCACATACGGATCGTCATTGGTAAGGGTGAACAGCGCCAGCAGCGACCAGGCGATGCCGTAAACGGTCTCCGCCGCGACGAAACTGGTCGTCCACTGGCCGGCGTTGAACTTGCTACGTTCGGCGCGCTTGAAGCGGCGACAGAGCAGCACCAGCGCCATGTTGCCGATGATCACCACACCGGCCCAGATGACGGCGACCAGCACCGGTACCCAAAGGCTCGCGAAAAGGGCGAGGATCAGCAGCAGGGCAGGGAGCGCCAGCATTCCCGAAAGCCGGGAATTCGCATATTCGTCCAGCAGTTCGAAGTCGAAAGAGGCGCGGGTCCCGGAACTGGACGTCAGCCGCTGGCGGGCGTCGAACACCGTCTTCTGCGCGTTGCGACGCGGCTCGCGCCCCATCCGCGATCGCACGTCGCCTTCGTCTGTAGCCGGTGTAAACGGCATTACGCGGTACTCAACTTACTCAATGATGCGAAGGAGAAACGCTTTCGCTACGCTACTCTAGAAGCCTATCCGGATCGTGGTTAAGGGAGCGTGAAGCCGATGCGGCGCCGGCCTGCGAGGATCAGGGGTTCCGCAGCCATACCGCCCTGGCTGACCCGGGGTTATGCTTTGCGCCGCCGGCGACAGCGGTCGCGGCGCTGGCTGCGGCTGCTCGTCGTGCTGCTGGCGGGTTTTGGTGCCGCCATCGTTGCTGCCCGGCTGGACCCGCTGCCGCCACCGCTTGCCGGCACCGCCCGCGCCGGTGACGGCGACAGCCTCACCCTGAGCGGCGAGCGCGTGCGGCTGCTGGGGATCGACGCGCCGGAGCTCGACCAGACCTGCGGCCGGGCCGATGGCCAGCTCTGGACCTGCGGTGCCGCCGCCCGCAACCGACTGGCAGTCCTCGTCGCCGCCGGTCCGACGAGTTGCATTCGGAACGGGAGCGATCGCTATGGCCGTATCCTTGCGACCTGCAGCACTGCCGGCAACGATCTCGGGGCGATGATGGTGGCGGAAGGCCTGGCCCTGTCCAGCTCCGGCTACCCTGCGGAAGAGGCGGCGGCACGCGCTGCCGGACGTGGCATCTGGGCAGGTCGTTTCGTTGCTCCGCGACAGTGGCGGGACGAGGCTGAGGACGCCGTGTCGCCGAGCCTTGCGGAGTTGGTCTGGACCTGGTTCAGGGAGTTGACAGGCGCAAGGTCTTTGCGCTGAGATGGCCGTTCCGGCGGCATTTTTGCGCAATCGGCACCATTGATGGTTTTGTTTGCAAACTGATTTCAGGGGGCGGGGTTAGCTATGGACAAGATCGACCGCAAGATTCTGGCACTATTGCAGAAGGATGCGACCACTCCGGTAGCGGAGATCGGTCGCAAGGTCGGCCTGTCCACCACCCCCTGCTGGCGGCGCATCCAGAAGATGGAGGAAGACGGCATCATCCGGGGGCGGGTGGCTGTGCTCGATCCGGTCAAGATCAATGCCGGCGTCACCGTCTTCGTGTCGGTGCGGACGAACGAGCACAACGAGGCCTGGATCCGCAAGTTCAGTGCGGTGGTGGAGGACTTCACGGAGGTGGTCGAATTCTACCGCATGAGTGGGGAGATCGACTATCTGCTGCGCGTCGTGGTGCCCGACATCGCCGCCTACGATGCTTTCTACAAGAAGCTGATCTCCAAGATCGCCCTGACCGACGTCAGCTCCTCCTTCGCCATGGGCCAGATCAAATACACCACCGCCCTGCCGCTGGAGTTTGCGCTCATCCCCGACGACGACAAGTAGGCCCCTGCCGCATGTGGTTCGCCACCGCCCGCCTATCGCTGGGTGGTGCTAACGTTGTCTTAAGCTCCGGCCGCTAACCCTGTTTGCGTCGACTAGCCTATCCCGCCTGCCATGCGTCAGCAGTCTGAGGGGACGCTACTCCTCTATTACTGACGACAGCAGGGCGGAGGTAACTTTCCTGCAAAGACATCAAAGGTTCCCTGCCACTCTTGGCGGGCTAGGCAGAACAGCCAAGCCCGCCCATCTAGGGGCCGTCGCGGCGCCCGCCGCAGGTCGACTCGGTGCAGGAACGACACCGCCACCATGCAGCGTTGGGAACCCCCGTCATCGGCTTCTCACGCCCGAGCGGCCAAGGTCGTCAGGCGCCAGCGCGACACTTGGGAATGGCTGAAAATTCGACACCACCACATGATACTAACGCCAGAAGGCACTTCCAAATGCTTAGAACTAGTACCATCAGGGCGCGGGCACTGATCGCCGGCGTTGCCGCGATTGTCGTGCTCGTGCTCGTATCGCTCGCCACCTTCAACTACATCGGCGCAGTCGACGAGACAAACGCCGCCCTCGACAACCGCTACCAGTCCTACCTTCTGGCAGACGAACTGCGTCAGAGTTCAGAGGACCTCACGCGGCTGGCGCGAACGTACGTCGTCACCGGCGATCCCGCCTTCGAGGAGCAGTACAACCGCATCGTCGCGATCCGCAGTGGCGAGCAGCCGCGTCCGGCGGAGTACCACCGCGTCTACTGGAGCTTCGTTGCTGCCGGCCAGCAGACGCCACGGCCGGATACGGAAACTGTATCTCTTCTCGAGCTGATGCGCCTGCAAGGCTTCACCGAGGAGGAATTTGCCCTTCTGGAAGAGTCGAACGCCCGCTCGGACGGTCTCATCGCACTCGAGGTAAAGGCGATGTCGGCGGTTAAGGGCCTATCAGCTGACGCCGCCGGCAACTACACCGTCAAGGGTGCTCCCGATCCTGAGCTGGCGCGCGAACTCGTCCACTCGCCGCAGTACCATAAATACGTGGCGGAGATCATGGAGCCCATCGACGCCTTCTACGTCATGCTCGAAGAGCGCACCGGCTCCGCCATCGACGCCGCCATGGCGCAGCAGAACTGGGGCCGCGCCATCCTCTTCGGAAGCTTCGCCATCCTGTTAGCCCTGGTTATCGGCTTCGGCGTCTATCTCGGCCGCGCCGTCATCGGCCCGATGGGCAGGCTGACCGGCATTATGGACAAGCTCGCCGGCGGCGAACTCGATACGGAAGTCGAGTTCAAGCAGCGCCCCGACGAGCTGGGCAAGATGGCGCAGGCTGTCGAGGTGTTCCGGGAGAACTCACTTCGCGTCCGCGAAATGTCGGCGGAAGAGGCGCATCAGAACTCGCAGATTGCCGCCCGCGCCAAGATGGTGCAGCAACTGCAGGGTAATCTTGCCGAGGTTGTGAACGCGGCTGTTGCCGGGGACTTCTCGCGACGCGTCGAAACCGGCTTCAGCGACCAGGATCTCAACCAGCTGGCGCAAGGGGTCAACAATCTTGTCGCCACGGTCGAGCGAGGCCTCGACGAAACGGGCGAGGTCCTGGCCGCCATGGCCGCAACTGACCTGACGCGGCGCATGGAGGGTGACTACGCGGGCGCGTTCGCGAGGCTCAAGGATGACACTAATGCGGTGGCCGAGCGCCTCACAGAGATCGTGACGCAGCTCCGCGGCACATCTCGCTCGCTGAAGACGGCCACGGGGGAAATCCTCTCCGGCGCCAACGATCTGTCGGAGCGCACGACCCGGCAGGCCGCAACCATCGAAGAAACCTCCGCCACCATGGAGCAGCTGGCGGCAACAGTCGTGCAGAACGCCGAACGAGCCCGCGAGGCCAGTGTAGTCGCCGGCACCGTGACCCGCACCGCCGAGGAAGGCGGGCTGGTGATGACCGAAGCAACCCAGGCGATGGAGCGGATCACCACCTCTTCGGGCAAGATATCCAACATCATCGGGTTGATCGACGACATCGCCTTCCAAACCAATCTGCTGGCACTCAACGCTTCGGTGGAGGCTGCCCGCGCTGGCGAGGCCGGCAAGGGCTTCGCCGTCGTCGCCGTCGAAGTACGGCGGCTGGCGCAGTCGGCGGCCGAAGCCTCTGCCGAGGTCAAGGCACTAATCGAGCAGAGTGGCACCGAGGTCAATGGTGGATCGAAGCTGGTGGCCGATGCGGCTCAGAAGCTTGAGGCGATGCTGGCTGCGGCCCGCTCGTCGAACGAGCTGATGGACGGTATTGCCCGCGACAGTCAGGAGCAGGCTTCGGCAATCGAAGAAGTCAACAGC
Source organism: Devosiaceae bacterium (assembly GCA_035998685.1). Taxonomy (GTDB): domain Bacteria; phylum Pseudomonadota; class Alphaproteobacteria; order Rhizobiales; family Devosiaceae; genus Devosia_A. The sequence goes on from DASYHK010000017.1 coordinate 146,990, forward strand.
GCCGTGCGGACGCTCGACGAAATGACCCAGCACAACGCGGCACTCGTCGAGGAGACGAACGCAGCCATCGAGCAAACCGAAACGCAGGCGGGCGAACTCGACCGCATCGTCGAGGTCTTCACCCTTGCCGAAAGCCGGCCCCAGCTACCGGCCGCTACAGGCAAGTCCGGCGGCATCAAGGGCCTGCAAGAGCGGGTTAAGACTGCCGCGAAATCCTATCTCAGCCACGGCAATGCCGCGGTCAAGGAGGACTGGAGCGAGTTCTAGTCACGAGGACCTACAGGATGCCGCGTCTAGAACACGCGGCCCAAATGGAGCGGCGGCGCGTATCAGCGTCGCCGCTTTCGTTCTTCACGGACCCTACACGGTCGTCGCCGCCGGCGGGATGTTCTGGTTCAGCCGGAACAGATTGTCGGGATCGTACTTCGCCTTGACCTGTGCCAGCCGGTCCCAAGTCGCACCCGGATAGGCGGCGCGGACGCGGGCTTCTCCTTCGTTGCCGAGGAAGTTGACATAGGCGGCGGTCTCGCCGCGTGCGAGCCCTGTTGCGAATGCCTCGACCCAGGCGGTGCGCCGGACCCTGTCGTCTGCTCCGTCATAGAAGGCCGCGACATTGGCCATGATCGGCTGCTGCCGATGGGCGTAGGCGGTGGCATCCGGCGCGACCCGTGCTGCCGCGCCGCCAAGCACCCGCAGCTGTGCCACCCGCATCCCGTCCGCCTCCTGCAGGTGCCGGAGCATGGTCTCGGCGCTTTCCCGGTCGAACGAGCGCAGGAACAGCGTCCGTGCCACCGCGGTCGGGTGGTAGTTGGGGTCTTCGGGCGGGAACATCTCCGGGTAGGGCATGGCTTTCACCATGTCCGCCAGCGGTTCGGCGAGGGCCCGGAAAGGGGCTATGGCGTTGTCCGCTTCCTCGGTTTCGCCGGCATAGGCCAGCATCGCGAGGATTACGAGACTGCCGTGCAGTTCCTTCGGCAGAAACGGCATGGGTGGCGCGGGCATGACGTTGGCGATGGTCGAGAGGCCCTCGGGCGCCGCCGCCGCTTTCGCCATGAAGCCGGCGACCGTATCGGGGGTAGCCGGCAGGACCAGCATTCCACCGGTGAAGGCGGTAAGTTCGTGCAGGCGGAACTTCAGTCGCGTGGCGACACCAAAATTTCCCGCCGCCGCGGATTGCCCAGAACAGGTCCGGGTGGCTCTCCGCGCTGACCTCCACGATCTCGCCGCTCGCCGTCACCACCTCCGCCGCCAGTAGCGAATCAACGGTGAGGCCATGCTTGCGCACCAGGTAACCGACGCCGCCGCCAAGCGTGATACCGCCTATGCCGACAGACCCAGTGTCGCCGAACCCGACTGCGAGGCCGTGTTCGGCTGCCGCTAGGGTGACCTCGCCGGCGGTGAGCCCGGTCTCCGCCCACGCCGTGCGCTGCGCGGCGTCGATCTCCAGGCCCTTCATCCGGCGCAGGTCGAGGACGATACCTCCCTCGCTGGTGCTGTGGCCGGCGCCGCTGTGACCGCCGCTGCGGACGGCGAGCTCGAGGCCATGCTGACGCGCCAGCCCCACCGCCTGCGCCACCTCCTTGCTGCTGGTCGGCCGGAGGATGAAGGCGGGGCGCTTGTCGATGCCGCCCATCATCACCTGGCGTGCGCCATCATAGTCCGCGTCGCCGGGCGTGATGATCTCGCCGCTGAAAGCCTCGCGCAGGGTGTGCGTCGGGAGTTCGGAAGAATGAGTCACGGATCGTCCTCCAATCGTACGTTCATGCCGCAGCCGAAACCTTGCCGGTGGCCGCGTCCATCGGCATGACGAACCGCCCCCTCCGGTTTCGACAATCGAGTAGCAACTAAATGCCGAGCCGCCTACCTAGCCTGATTTCCACCGCCTGAGGCCGAGCTCGCCGCATTGGCGACATGACGGTCGAGGAAGTCCCGCACCAGGGCCAGAACACCGGCCTGTTCACCGCGTCGTGCTCGGCCCGCGGCACAACTGCCAGTTCGCCCTGCGGGAGCGCCCGGAAGATACCGAACATCTGCTCCGCAGCGGCGCCATCGCGGTCGCCGGCGATCACCAGCGTCGGCTCCCTGATCTGCCCCAGCGTCGCCGCATCATAGGTGGGCGTGGTCAGCCACAGCCTCGAGATCTGGTGCAGCAGCTGGCGCCAGTAGTCAGACCCGTGGACATGTGCATGCGCGACATTGATGGTCTCGAAGAAGCCGCCAAATGCCTGCTCAAGGTTGCGGAGGTCGACTTCGCCCGCCGATGGGAAGCCCCAACTGTGGAGCATGTCGAGATAGGTTGGAGTCATCTCCGCAATCGCTCCGCCAAAAACCAGCGCCCGCGCCTTGCCAGGGTGCCGCAGGCCAAACTCGATGGCTACCTGCGCGCCGTCGCTGTAGCCGACAAGCACCGGCCTATCCAGACCGAGCCCGTCGATGAAACCGGCCACGTCGTCGGCCATGAGGGCATAATTCAGCCCTTGTTCCAGATTGCCGGTGCGACCATGACCGCGGCTATCGGGTGCGAGCACCCGGTAGCTGCCAGCAAGACTGTCGATCGGATCGTTCCACGACAATTCCGCCGTCGCCAGCCCGCCATGCAAGAGGATCACCGGTGTCCCCGTGCCTCTTTCGAGATAGAATACCCGCAGGTCGCCGACTTCGGCGTAGTTGCGCTCCGGGGAGGCCATTTCGTTAGTCATCTATCCGCGGCGCTGTACTGCCGCCGTGGACGGCGCCGCCATCATCGTCCTGGCATCGTCGGCAATGTCGGTGACTGTCACACCGGCGAACACATGGCCGCGTCCCCCGACTTCTCGAAGCTCCGCCCATGGCAGCTCGGCGCCGTAGCGGCGGAGGTGCGAGACATCGACGTCTTGGTCGTCGCTGCTGTGGTAAAAGACGAGACGCCGCAGCGCCGCCAGTCGCTGGGCGAAATTTGCCGGCAGCGCATAGTCCGGAACCTCCCAGTCGGGAGCACCCCAAAAGGGCGTTGCTATGCAGATCATGCCGAGGAGCCTCTGCGGCACCGTGTGCAGCGCGAAATGCCGGAGCAGCGTCGAGCCGCCGAGCGAATGGCCGATGGCGACGAAGGGCTGCTCCAACTTTGCGATATGGCCCTCCACGGCTTCGTCCCAGGCGGTAGCGTCCGGCGAATCGGGCTGTGGCATGATAGGGGCATGGATACGAACTGCATCACCGAGTTCGTGGCGCAAGGCCCTGAGCAGCGGGGCACTGCCATCGTCGCCGCCCTGCGGGCCGGCGCTGTGCAAGAACAGGAGGTCCATCTGACACCTCATTAACTTGTGATTTGCAACCGGTTGCACCGTATGACCAGAGCTGCGATCTTGCAAGCCGTTTCTGGAGCCAGCAATGGACGACGCACATAGGTCGGGGTGCCCGATCAATCTCTCGCTGGAGGTGTTCGGCGATAAATGGAGCCTGATCATCCTGCGGGACATGATCTTCGGCGGCCGCCGGCACTACCGTGAGCTGTTGTTCGGCTCGCTTGAGGGGATCTCCTCCAATATCCTCGCGGACCGTCTGAAGGCCCTGATGCGGCAGGGGATGCTGACCCGCTCCGGGGATCCGACGCACAAGCAGAAGGGCATCTACAGCCTCACCGAGATGGCGATCGAACTGGTGCCGATCATGGCCCATCTCGGCGCCTGGGGGCGCAAATGGCTGCCCGCCAGCGAGGAACTCAGCATTCGGGCGCAGTTGCTCGACGAGGGGGGGCCAGCGATGTGGCAGCGCTTCATGGATGAGTTGCGGGTCGAACACCTGGGGCATCCACCGCTCACGGACGGCCGGACTCCAGTGCGTGAGAGGTTGCAGGCCGCCTATGAGGAAGTGGTCGCGCGCCGGGCCGGCGGCTAGCCGCCGGTCACCGACATGTGCCGCTGCAGCGCCGGTCCCTCATGCTGCCGGTCGAGCACGAAGTCGTGCCCCTTGGGCTTGATCTGCATGGCGTGATCGAGCGCCGCATCCAGCGCCTCCGGTCCGCTCTCGCGGAGCACCTCCCGCAGATCGACCATGTCCTCCTGGCCGAGGCAGAGAAAGAGCTGCCCGGTCGCTGTCAGCCGCACCCGATTGCAACTTTCGCAGAAATTGTGGCTCATCGGCGTGATGAACCCCAGCAGGCCACCGGTCTCGCGTACCCGGTCGTAGCGGGCCGGGCCGCCGGTGCGCACCGCCGCCGGTTCCAGCGTGTAGCGTTGCGCCAGCCGCTCGCGCAGTTCCCGGAGCGGCAGATAGCTGTCGACGCGGTCGATCCCGACTTCCCCGAGCGGCATCCCCTCGATCAGCGTCAGGCCATAGCCCTTGCCGTGCGCCCAGTGCAGCATCGGCTCGATCTCATCGTCGTTGACGCCCCGCATTGCCACCATGTTGATCTTGACGGCGAGCCCGGCCGCCTGTGCCGCCTCTATCCCCTCGAGCACCTGCGCCAGCCGGCCGCGGCGCGTGATGCGGGCAAACCTGTCGGCGTCGAGGGTGTCGAGCGACACGTTGACCCGGCGGACGCCGACGGCCGCGAGACCGGCGGCAAAACGCGACAGCTGGCTGCCATTGGTGGTGAGCGTCAGCTCCTCGAGTCCGTTGCCGAGATGGCCGCCAATGCTGGCGAACAGCTCCATGATATCGCGCCGGACCAGCGGCTCCCCGCCGGTCAGCCGCACCTTGCGGACGCCGCGGGCAACGAAGGCGGACACGATAGCCTCCACCTCTTCGAAGGAGAGGATGTCCTTCCGGGGCAGGAACTGCATGTCCTCGGCCATGCAATAGGTGCAGCGGAAGTCGCAGCGGTCGGTGACCGACACGCGCAGATAGGTGATGGTCCGCCCGAAGCGGTCCATCAGCGGCGCCGGCGCGCCCCTTGGGGCAATGTCGCGCTGCGAGAGCAGGGTCACCGTCATTCCTGAACTCTTACCGCAGCCCCGCGGCAACGCAAAGGCATAGGCAATAAAAAAGGCCGGCCACTCAGGCCAGCCTTGTCTCGATGCGAGGTCGAGCTAGTGGTTGACGACCACCAGGGCACCGACCTTGACGCGCTCGTAGAGATCGATCACGTCCTCGTTCACCATACGGATGCAGCCCGAGGAGACCGCCTGGCCGATGGTCCAGGGCTCGGAGGTACCGTGGATGCGATAGAGCGTCGAGCCGATATAGAGGGCGCGGGCGCCAAGCGGATTGTTGGGGCCGCCAGGCATGTAAGCCGGCAGGTCCGGCACACGCTTGCGCATGGCGGGTGGCGGCGTCCAGCCCGGCCACTCCGCCGTGCGGGTGATCCGATGCCTGCCGGACCAGCGGAAACCGTCGCGGCCGACGCCGATGCCGTAGACCATTGCCTTGCCCTCGGGCAGCACGAAATAGAGGCGCCGCTCGCTGGTTTCGACGACGATCGAACCGGGCTTGAGGGTGGTTTCGTAGTCCACGAGCTTGCGCGGGATGCTGCTGCCGCGGCGGCTGGGGGTCGCCGCTGAGGGCTCCTCCCAGGTATTGGTGTCGTGATTGTAGACGCGGGCAGCCGAAACGGGGGCGACGGTGGCAGCCGCGAATACGGCTGAAAGCGCAATGGCAAAGGCGGTCTTCAGTATACTCATGGGTCGGACAGGCCTCTACAGTAACGCCCGGACGATCTGTCGCAGGGCAAAATGATCCGCGGTGCTTAACTTGTTTGCATGCCTCAGAAAAGAGGCCAGCGCCACCTTTTTGTCACAGTGCGGTCACCAGTGCCTTAATCTGTTGCCTCACGGTAACTTTTGCCGTTCACCAATGCGTGATGGCGGCGGTTGACTCCATGTCCTGCTGCCCTTAGCTGCAGCCGAAATGGCTGCCAGGGGCACGGAATTGAACGACATTCTGAAACGCGAGGCCGCGGCACGGGCGCTGGAAGAGGTGCAGCCGGGCATGCGCCTGGGACTGGGGACCGGGTCGACTGCACGCCACTTCGTCGAGCTGCTGGGGGCAAAAGTAGCAGCTGGCCTCGATGTGCTGTGCGTGCCCACTTCGGAAGCAACGGCCGCCCAGGCCATGGGGCTGGAAATACCGCTCAGCGACCTCGAGACGACGCAGGAACTCGATCTCACCGTCGACGGCGCCGACGAGGTCGGACCCGGTCTCACTCTCATAAAGGGCGGCGGGGGAGCGTTGCTGCGGGAAAAAATCGTCGCTGCTGCCTCCGCCCGCATGGTGGTGATTGCCGATCACTCCAAGCTGGTGGAGACACTGGGCCGCTTTCCGCTTCCCATCGAGGTGAACCGCTTCGGCCTCGGCGCCACCACGAGGCGTGTCAGGAGCATCATGGAAGAAACCGGCGCCGCCGGCGACCTGCAACTGCGTCACGCCGCGCCAGGCCAGCCCTTCGTTACCGATGGCGGCCACTACATCCTCGATGCTTTATTTGGCCGCATTCTTTCGCCAGAAGCGCTCTCGGTCGCCTTGCTGGACGTTCCCGGGGTGGTGCAGCACGGGCTGTTCATCGGCATGTGTCGAAGGGCTTATGTTGCCGGTCCGCATGGGATACGCGTCCACGAGGCGTGACCGGGCGGCCATGACCGAAAGATATCTGGGGGACCTCGAACAATGAGCAGGACAATGAAGAATTTGAAGAAGCGTGCCGTGCAGGCGGTTGCCGCCCTGGCACTCTCGCTGGCAGGCTTCGCCGCGCTCCCGGCCACCGCCCAGGAGCTGTCGCCAGAGCACCTTGCTGTAGCCCGGCAATATGTCGAGCTGACGGACAATGCCGGCATCTATGAGACGGCGCTGATCGAGACGGCCGTCGAGACCATGCGGACGATCGTGGGGCAGAATCCTGAACTAGTCGACGAGACGGATGCCGCCATCACCACGACCCTCGACTTCTACAAGGGCAAGAAGGGCGACCTGCTCGACCAGTTCGCGCGCGTCTATGCGCTGAACCTTTCGATGGAGGAGCTCGAAGAGATCGTCGCCTTCTACGAATCGCCGGTGGGCAGGAAGCTCTCCGCCGCCAACGCGACTCTCAACGAGAGCTTGCAGACGGTGATGGGCGTGTTCCAGACCAACCTGCGGACCGAGTTCTTCGCCAAGGTCAGGGCCGAGCTGCGCGAGGCGGGCTTCGACGTCTGATCCGTCGTCCCGGTATCCGGATGGAAGAGGCCCCGCCCGTGCGGGGCCTTTTTTTCTGTGCTAGAGGCATCCTCCGAAAATGGAGGCAGCAGTGGCAGAGACTTACGACCTCGTTGTCATCGGGGCCGGATCCGGTGGCGTGCGCGCGGCTCGGATGGCGGCCAATTATGGCGCCAGGACCGCCGTCATCGAAGAGTATCGGGTGGGCGGCACCTGCGTCATCCGGGGCTGCGTGCCGAAGAAGTTGTTCGTCTATGCCAGCCGCTTCTCCGACATGTTCGACATCGCCGGGAGCTTCGGCTGGACCGTCACTGCGGAATTCGACTGGAAGACGCTCCTCGCCAACAAGGACAAGGAAATCGGCCGCCTGGAAGCGGCCTATGTGGCGGCGCTCGAAGCGCCGGGCGTCGAGATCATCAGGGATCGTGCCGTATTCGCGGGTCCGCAGCAGATCCGCCTCGAGGGATCAGGCCGTGAGCTTGAGGCCTCCCACATCCTGATCGCCACCGGAGGCCGCCCGTACATCCCCGAAATCCCCGGCCGCGAACTCGGCCTCAGCTCCAACGAGGCGTTCCATCTCGAGGAGCTGCCGCATTCCATACTGATCGAAGGCGGAGGCTATGTCGCGGCCGAGTTCGCGACCATCTTTGCCGGCCTCGGCGTCGACACCACCATTGTCTATCGTGGCCATTGCCTGCTGCGGGGCTTCGACCAGGATCTGCGGCACGGGCTCGAGGCGGGCCTGCAGGAGCGTGGCATCCGCATCATCTACCAGACCAACGTCACCGCGCTGCGCCGCGACGGCGAAAACATCGTCGCCAGCTTCAGCGACGGCATCGAGGCGCCCTTCGGGGCGGTGATGTTTGCGACCGGGCGGGTGGCGAATGTCGACGGGCTGGGGTTGGAGGCGGCGGGTGTCGAGCTGACGCCACACCGGCACATCGCCGTGGACGAGTTCTCGCGCACCTCCAACCCCGCCGTCTATGCCGTCGGCGACGTCACCGGCCGGGCCGCGCTGACGCCGGTGGCCATCCGCGAGGGCGCCGCCTTCGCCGAGACAGTGTTCAACCACAATCCAACTGCCGTCGACCATTCGCTCATCGGCACCGCCGTCTTCTCCGAGCCGGAAGTGGCAAGCATCGGCCTCACCGAGGCGGAGGCTGCAACGCATGGTGACGTCGACGTCTATGTCGCCCGCTTCCGACCAATGATCAACACGCTCTCCACCCGCACCGAGCGGATGCTGATGAAGCTGATCACCGACGCCGGCGGGGGCAGGGTGCTCGGCCTGCACATCCTCGGCCCCGGCGCTGCCGAGATGGTACAACTCGCCGCCATCCCAATGGGCATGGGCGCCAACAAGGCCGATTTCGATCGCGCCATGGCCATGCATCCCACCGCCGCGGAGGAACTGGTGACGTTCAAATCCCCCACCTGCATCTATCGCGGCGGCGAACGTCAGTAGCCTCCGCAGCCCTTTGCGACTTGGCAGCGCCACTTTGCGTTGCTAGACCGCGCCATCGACAGAGAGCGCAAGAGCCGAATATGAGCAGCTGGACCCCGCAGAGCTGGAGAGACAAGCCGATCTCGCAGGTGCCGGCCTATCCGGACGCACAGCGGGTGAGCGCGGTGGAGGCCGAGATCGCCCGCTTCCCGCCGCTGGTGTTCGCGGGCGAGGCACGCGACCTCAAGTCGCAGCTGGCGGCGGTCGCCAACGGCAACGCCTTCCTGCTGCAGGGCGGCGACTGCGCCGAGAGCTTCGCCGAGCACGGTGCCGACCATATCCGCGACTTCTTCCGCGTCTTCCTGCAGATGGCGATCGTCCTCACCCACGGCGCCAGCAAGCCGGTGGTCAAGGTCGGCCGGATTGCCGGGCAGTTCGCCAAGCCCCGTTCCTCGGACAGCGAAACCATCGACGGCGTCACCCTCCCCAGCTATCGCGGCGACATCATCAACGACATCGCCTTCAGCGAGGCGGGACGCCTGCCGGACCCGGAGCGGCTGCTGCTGGCCTACCGGCAGTCGGCAGCGACGCTCAACCTGCTGCGTGCCTTCGCGTCCGGCGGCTACGCCAATCTGGCCCGTGTGCATGAATGGACCATGGGGTTCATGAAGGGGTCGACCGCCTATCCGCGATTCGAGGAACTGGCCGCCAAGATCGACGACGCCATCGAGTTCATGGGCGCCCTCGGGCTCACTCCCGAGAACACCCCGCCGCTGCGCGAAACCAAGTTCTACACCAGCCACGAGGCGCTGCTGCTCGGCTACGAGGAGCCGCTGACCCGCCGCGACTCCATCACCAACGAGTGGTACGCCACCTCCGGTCACATGCTGTGGATCGGTGACCGCACCCGTCAGCCCGACGGTGCGCATGTCGAGTACTTCTCCGGCATCCGCAATCCGGTCGGCATCAAGTGCGGCCCGAGCCTCTCGAGCGACGATCTGCTGCGGCTGCTCGACCGCCTCAACCCGGCCGATGAGGCTGGCCGCATCACCCTGATCGGTCGCTTCGGTGCCGACAAGGTGGCCGAACACCTGCCGCGGCTGGTGGAAACGGTGAAGGACGCCGGCCGCACCGTCGTCTGGTGCTCCGATCCGATGCACGGCAACACCGTCAAGGCGTCCACCGGCTTCAAGACCCGACCCTTCGACCGAATCCTTTCGGAGGTGCAAACCTTCTTTCAGGTGCACCGCGAAATGGGGACCTATGCCGGCGGCATTCATATCGAAATGACTGGCGACGACGTCACCGAGTGCGTCGGCGGTGGCGTCTCCGCAGTTACCGAAGCCAGCCTGCAGGACCGCTACCACACCCATTGCGACCCGCGGCTCAATGCTAGCCAGGCGCTGGAACTGGCTTTTCTGGTCGCCGAAGAGATCCGGGCACAGCGTCCGGCCCGCGCAACGCGCGTCGTCGCCGGCTGACGGTTTTAGCGGAACCTTAACCCTAACAAGGCATAAACGGATCCGGCTGATGCAGCTGTTGTTCCGGAGTGTGCCATGTCAAGGATTGCCCGCAATACCCTCGCCCTTATCCTGGGAGCAGCGGGCGCGCCCCTGGCCGCGTCGGCGGCGGACTGGACCGAGACCGATTTCCGCGGCGCCTATGTCGACGACTGGGCGTTGCCGGCGGACGATGCGATCTCCATCGAGATGGGCACGCGTTACTGGTATGCGCTCGGCTCGCATCGGATGGATGTCGTTGGTGACAGCTATCAGAGCGACGACACCAGCCATATCGTCGAGTTTCACTTGCGCATCGACGACCACTCCACCGACTTCTACCTCAAGGGAATGGCCGGCCTCGCCGCCGCGATCAACAGCAGTTACGCGACGCCCGCCAGCGGCGGCACCCTCGATTCACAGAGCGGCAACATCGGCTATGTCGGCGCTGACATCGGGTACACGCCGCTTACCACCGAGGGCTTCAGCTTTGGCGGCTTCGTCGGCTATCAGTACTGGAACGACTCCCCTGATATGGGGCGCCAGAACTTCATGCTGGAGACCGGCGGCGGCGACAGCCAGCCGAACAACATCCACTACAACATGCTGCGCCTGGGCCTCGTCGGCAAGGCAGAGCTGGGCGACATGTTCGACATCACGGCCGAAGCCGCGGTCATTCCCTACGCGTCCGTATCGGGCACCTATGGTGCCTTCTCCGTCACCGGCCCAGGCGGTACGGTGCAGGGTTCCCCCGCGGAACTGTCCGGCGGCTGGCTCTACGGCGCCGCCGGCGAGGTGATGGCGCGGTTCCATCCGGCCGAGAACTGGACAATCGGCCTCGGCGGCCGCGCCTGGTACCTCACCGGCCAGACCGATGTGAACTTCACCACCCGCGACCCGCTGTCGCCGGGCGACGCCCAGTCGTGGATCACCAAGACCGAGGAGTTCTCCACCCTCCGCTACGGGCTTCTGGGCGAAGTCACCTACCGGTTCTGAACCGCCCTCCCGTACCCGCTCGGCTTGCCGTGCAGTGGGCGAGCGGCTAAGTCTTGCCGCGACTTTCCCAGGCGGACACTCCTCAGTGACGGACCGACTTCGCATCGCGCTGGCGCAGCTCAACCCCACGGTTGGCGCGCTGCAGCAGAACCTGGCACTCGGCCGGCAGGCACTTGCCGATGCGGTGGACGCCGAAGCCGACATCCTGATGTTCACCGAGCTCTTTCTCACCGGCTATTTCCCGGAGGACCTGCTGCTCAAGCCACAGTTCGTCGAGGACGCGATGGCGGCGGCCCGCGAACTCGCCGCCGCCACCGCCGGCACGGCCGTCAGCATGCTGCTGCCCACCGTCTGGCGCGACGGACGTGAGCTCTACAACGCCGTGCTGCTGGTCGAAGACGGCGAAATCGTCGCCCGCCGCTACAAGCGCGAGCTGCCCAATGACGACATCTTCTACGAGCGCCGCTACTTCACCGCCGGCCCGCTGGCGGAACCGCTGACCATCAGGGGTGTCTCCATCGGCGTCCCAATCTGCGAAGACATCTGGCACCCGACCGTCTGCGCGCACCTCGTCGACCACGGGGCGCGGCTGCTGCTCTGCCCCAACGGCTCGCCCTACTGGCGCAACAAGCAGGGCATCCGCAAGCGCCTGGTCGAGGCGCGGGTGCGCGAGGACAACGTGCCGATGCTCTATCTCAACCAGGTGGGCGGGCAGGACGAACTGGTTTTCGATGGCGCCTCCTTCGCGGTCGAGCCGGGCGGCCGCATGGTGCTGCAGGGGAAGTCCTGGGAGAGCGAGCTGCTGGTCTCCAACTGGCAGCACGGCGCCGATGGCTGGCGCTGCACCGATCCGCATATCGAACACCTGACCTCGGTCGACGAGACGCCCTGGCGCGCCTGTGTCGTCGGGCTGCGCGACTATGTGCGCAAGAACGGCTTCAAGCAGGTGGTGCTCGGCCTCTCCGGCGGCATCGACAGCGCTGTGGTCGCCGCCATGGCGGTCGACGCACTCGGGCCGGACAACGTCCACTGCCTGATGCTGCCCTATCGCTACACCTCCGAGGACAGCCTGCGCGACGCCCGCGACTGCGCCACCCGGCTCGGTGTCCGCTACGACGTTGTCTCGATCGGCGATCCGGTCGAGGCGGCCCTGGCTGGCCTGCAGCCCATCTTCGGGAACCGCCCGCAGGATCTGACCGAGGAGAACATCCAGTCGCGCATGCGCGGCGTGCTGCTGATGGCGGTCTCCAACAAGCTCGGCTCGCTGCTGCTGACCACCGGCAACAAGTCCGAGTTGGCCGTCGGCTACGCCACCATCTACGGCGACATGAACGGCGGCTTCAACCCGATCAAGGACATGCTGAAGATGCGGGTCTACGAGCTGGCGGCCTGGCGCAACGCCAACATGCCCGGCGACTGCCTGGGGCCTGCCGGGGAGGTCATTCCGCCTGCCATCATCTCCAAAGCGCCGAGCGCCGAGCTGCGGCCCGACCAGACCGACCAGGATTCGCTGCCGCCCTATCCGGTCCTCGACGAGATCATCGAGGGACTGGTCGAGGAGGAACTGCCGATCCGCGATATCGTCGCCCGCGGCGATGGCCGCTTCGACCTGGCACTGGTGAAGCGCATCGAAAAACTCCTCTCCATCGCGGAGTTCAAGCGCCGGCAGGCGGCGCCGGGCGTAAAGATCAGCCGTAAGGCCTTTGGCACCGGCCGCAAGTACCCGATCACCAACGGCTATCGCGACGAGAGCGGTTCCGGCGACGCGCCGCAGGTCACGGTGACGGCGCACCACCAGGGCGTACAATGACCACTGTCCGCTACGCGCCCTCGCCGACGGGGCGTCTCCACATCGGCAATGCCCGTCCGGCGCTCCTCAACTGGCTCTTCGCCATGGCGCATTCCGGCACCTTCATCCTGCGTCTCGACGACACCGACACCGCTCGCTCCAGCGAGGAATCGGCCCGCGGCATCGATGAGGATCTCGCCTGGCTCGGCGTTTCGCCCGACCTGCGGGTCCGGCAGTCCGAGCGCACCGCCCTCTATGACGCTGCGCGCGACCGACTGGTGGCCGCGGGCCGACTCTATCCCGCCTACGAGACCGAGGAGGAACTCGACCGCCGCCGCGCTCGGGCCCGCGCCCTTGGTCGACCGCCGATCTATGACCGGGCGGCGCTGGCGCTCACCGACGAGCAGAGGGCGGCTTACGAGGCGGAGGGCCGGCGGCCGCACTGGCGGTTCCGGCTGGAGGGTCGCCCGGTGCAGTTCGACGACTTGATCAAGGGCCCGCAAACGGTCAACACCGCCTCGATGTCGGACCCGGTGCTGGTGCGCGGCGACGGCAGCTACCTCTACACGCTGCCCTCGGTGGTCGACGACATCGACCTCGGCATCACCCATGTGATCCGCGGCGAGGATCACGTCTCCAACACCGGCGTGCAGATCGAGATCATCGAAGCGCTGGGCGGCAAGGTGCCGTACTTCGCCCACCACAACCTCCTGACCGGCGCTGCCGGGGAGGGGCTCTCAAAACGGGTGGGTTCGCTGTCGCTGGCCGAGCTACGGGAGGCGGGCTACGAGCCGCTCGCCGTCGCCATCATCGCCACCCTGACCGGCACCAGCCTGCCGGTCGAGCCGTATGATGATCTCGCAGCGCTCGCGCGCGCCCTCGACCTGTCGGCGATTTCCCATGGACCGGCGCGCTTCGACCCGGCCGAACTCGACACCCTCAACGCCCGCCTCCTGCACGCCATGCCCTACGAGGTGGCGCAGCCGCGGCTGCGAGCGCTCGGGCTCGACGACGAGAGACTGTGGCTGGCCCTGCGCGACAACCTCTCGCGTTTCCCAGAGATCGAGGATCTGGCGCGCCTGGTAACCGGACCCGTCACACCGCAAGTCGCGCCTGAAGACCGGGAGTTCATCGCCGCCGCCCGCGACCTGCTACCGCCCGAGCCCTGGGACGAGAGCACTTGGGGCGAGTGGACCGGTGCGCTCAAGATGGCAACCGGTCGCAAGGGCAGGGCGCTGTTCATGCCGCTGCGGCTGGCCCTGACCGGGCGTCCCGACGGCCCGGAGCTCAGGTCCCTGTTGCCGCTGATGGGGCGTAAGGCGTGTCTGGACCGACTACTCTGACCCGCTTCTCGCCGAACTGCACGATTCGCGTCGTCTCCTGACTTGACGCTGGCGCCACGGCGACGGCTTCCGGCTCATCGCTGTCGGGATCCGGGCGGCGGCGCGGCAGCGGTACGTCGACATAGTCGGCGACCTCTAGGGTCGCCTGCGTCACCTGGGTCGCGCGCCGCGGGTCGCGCAGTGGCAGGGGGAAAGTCACGTTGTTGAAGGTGATCATCGCCCGCGACTGGCCGTCGCCCGTCTGTGCCAGCTCGATCTTGCCGTAGTCGACCTGCTGCTTGCAGCTATTGGTCTTGTCGAACTCCGTCCGGAAGCGAAAGGCATTGGGGAGCGCGCTATAGGGCTCGCCCCACATGTTGATCATTTGCTCCGGTTCTTGCCCCGGGTTGTCGTGATAGTAGAGCTCCACGTCGACACCTGGGCACTGCGCGGCGCACTGGTCAGCATCGTTGGCTACATATTCGGTCAAGGTCGAATAGCTGATGGGCCAGTAGAAACCGTCGCTCTTGCGAACGCAGAGCGTCCGTACCGTATGATAGCTGCCATAGCCCCCCCAGCTGTCCTCGCGAATCCCGCCTTCGCCGTCATAGCCTTCATCTTCGCTGCCGAACCCACCGAACAGTTGGTCGAAGAGATTGCCGCGGCCCTGCTCGCGGATCACCCGCGCCTGCGAGCCGCCGCCGCAACCGAAGCGGGCATACTCCTGCAGCACCGCCTCGCGCTGCTGCGCAATGGCGTTGCCGGTGCCGACGCTGCGCTCCAGCGCCTTCACGTCCTCACGGGCCCGAAGAATGTCTCGGCCGAGCGCCTGACACTGCGGCGTCAGCCTGCGCCCAGCCTTGGCGTCGTCGTTACAGCCGTCCCGCACGTAACGGCTCTCATTCTGTTGCACCGCCCGCGAGAGGTCCCGCAGCTGGCGCTCCGCCGCCTGCCCGTTGCGGAACTCGCTGTTGCGCTCAAGCGTCTCCAGCGTCGATTCTAGGCGTGCGCAACTGGAGGACTGGGCCACGGCCACCGATATGTCGGCGGCGAAGGCGGCCACGGCGGCACTGGCCAGCACGGCGAGCCGCAGGGCGATCCTCGGTGTTGCTCTCTTGGCTATGGCACTGCTCTCCTTTCGGTCTCGCTAGACATGCAATGTGCCCAAACCGAGACAGTGGTCCGACGTTCTTAGCATGCGGCGGCGGCCAATAAACTAGCCATGGCGCCGCATTATCAGCCAGGCTTCTGGCCCGCCAACAGCATTGTCCTTGATTTCGTCGCCCGTTGAGGTCAGATTGCGCGCCATGAAGACCGGCAACACGATCTGCATTGTCGGCTGCATCATTATCCGCTAGGCATCGCTGGCGGCGCGGTTTTCTTCATCCCCACGATCCCAGGCCCGAAGAGCCCCGCTGCCGGCGCGTGAATCTGTGCGCTATCGAGGGCGACCTATGGCTTCGGCGACGACCACATTGCGGCTCTACAACACGCTGACCCGGGAGAAGGCGGAGTTCGAGCCGATCGATCCCGGCAATGTGCGGCTCTATGTCTGCGGCCCCACCGTCTATGACTTCGCCCATATCGGCAATGCCCGGCCGGCGATCGTCTTCGACCTGCTGTTCCGGCTGCTGCGACACCGCTACGGCGCCGAGCACGTCACCTATGTCCGCAACATCACGGACGTCGACGACAAGATCAACGCCCGCGCCGCCCGCGACTATCCGGACCTGCCGCTGAACGACGCCATCCGCAGGGTGACCGAGAAGACGGCCGCGCAGTACCTCGCCGATACCTCTGCTCTCGGTTGCCTCGAGCCGACCGTGCAGCCGCGGGCCACCGAGAACATTCCGGAGATGCAGCGGCTTATCGGAGTCCTGATCCAGCGTGGTCATGCCTACGAGGCCGGAGGCGAGGTGCTGTTTCGCGTCGACTCGATGCCCGACTACGGCAGGCTCTCGGGCCGCAATCTTGACGATAACATCGCCGGTGCCCGCGTCGCCGTCGATGCGCACAAGGAGAATCCCGCCGACTTCGTGCTTTGGAAGCTCTCCTCGGAGGACGAGCCGGGTTGGGAGAGCCCGTGGGGTCGGGGGCGCCCTGGTTGGCACATCGAGTGCTCGGCCATGAGCGAGCGCTATCTCGGCCAGATTTTCGACATCCACGCCGGCGGGCTCGACCTCATCTTCCCGCATCACGAGAACGAAATCGCCCAGTCTCGTTGCGCGCACGGCACCGAGACCATGGCGAATGTCTGGATGCACAACGGCTTTCTCCAGGTCGAGGGGAAGAAGATGAGCAAGTCGGAGGGGAATTTCGTCACCATCAACGAGCTGCTGGCGAGCGAGAAGCTCGGCGGCCGCAAATGGCCGGGCGAGGTGCTGCGACTGGCCATGCTGATGACCCATTATCGGGAGCCGATCGACTTTTCCGTAGCCCGACTGGAGGAAGCCGAGCAGAAGCTGCGGGACTGGCAGCGCGCCGCCTCGGCGGGGACCGGCGCCAAGGTCGCGGCCGACGCCTCTGTAATCGCCGAGCTTGCGGATGACCTCAATTTCCACCGCGCCGCCGTGGCGGTCGACGTCATGGCGCGCAAGGCAAACCGCGGCACCCCGTCCGCTGCCGATTGCCTCGCCGCGACTCTGGAGTTCCTTGGGCTGCCGCCGGACAGCCTGTTGCAGGCAAGCGCCGGCGACGTGCCGCCCGGCGTGGGCGAGGCCATTGCCGAGCGCCTCGCCGCCCTCAACGCAAGGGATTTTGCCACCGCCGACCGCATCCGCGCCGAATTGCTGGAGCAGGGTATCCAACTGATGGATTCCAAGGACGCCAACGGCCAGCGGGTGACGACGTGGGAGGTGAAGCGATGAGCGATGTCGTCGATCATGTTGGGCTCAAGGTGGCCGATTTCGAGCGCGCACTCGGCTTCTACCGCGAGGCGCTGGCGACGCTCGGGATAGACCTGCTCGCCGATTTCACCGTCGGCCGAGACCGCCACGCGGGGTTCGGGCGCGGCCGGCCGAGCTTCTGGATCAGCTCTGGCAAGACGTCGCGCGGCGACGCCCACGTCGCCTTCACTGCGGCGAGCCGCGCGGAGGTCGAGGCCTTCCATGCGGTCGCACTGTCGCTGGGGGGCCGCGACAACGGCCCGCCTGGCCTACGTGCCCACTACCATCCCGACTATTTCGGGGCCTTCGTCCTCGATCCCGACGGCCATAACATTGAGGCGGTATATCATGGAGCAGAATAATTCCCGGCTTACCGGCGGCTGCCAGTGCGGCGCCGTGCGCTTTCGCGCCGGGCGCCTCGGCCGGCCCAGCATCTGTCACTGCCGCATGTGCCAGAAGGCTTTCGGCGGGCTCTTCGGCCCCCTGGCAACCAGCTACGAGGTGGACTGGACCCGCGGCAGCCCGAAATACTTCGAGAGTTCCGACAGGGCGCGCCGCGGCTTCTGCGGCGATTGCGGCACCCCGCTCGTCTACGACACCTATGAGGACGACGGCAGCATCGAACTCGCCATCGGCGCCTTCGACGATCCGACCATGGCAGCGCCGGAGCTGCAGGTGAACCCGAACGACAAACTGTCCTTCTTCGATAGCCTTTCGGAGCTGCCGGTGCGGACCCAGGAATCCCCGCAATGGCAAGAGTTCAAGGCCTCTCTCCATTCCCGCCAGCATCCCGATCACGACACCTCGGAATGGCCGCCGAAAGGGGGGTTCCCCGAATGAGTACCTTGCGCGGCTTCTACCCGGAGATCGAGCCCTATGCGAGCGGTCATCTCGACGTCGGCGATGGCCACCGCGTCTATTGGGAGCGCGTTGGCACACCGGGCGCCAAGCCGGCAGTGTTCCTGCATGGCGGACCCGGGGGAGGTGTATTGCCGAGCCAGCGCCGGGCATTCGACCCGGCGCGCTACGACGTGCTGCTTTTCGACCAGCGCGGCTGCGGTAAGTCCACGCCATTCGCCGAGCTGGAACACAACACCACCTGGGATCTGGTGGCCGACATCGAGAAGTTGCGCGAGATGGTCGGCGTCGAACGGTGGCTGGTCTTCGGCGGCTCCTGGGGCTCCACGCTGGCGCTGGCCTATGCCGAAACCCATCCCGATCGGGTCAGTGAGCTGGTGCTGCGCGGTATCTTCACGCTGCGGCACGAGGAACTGCTCTGGTACTACCAGCACGGCGCCTCCTTGCTCTTCCCGGACAAGTGGGAGCGTTTTCTCGCCCCCATCCCGGAGGAGGAGCGCGGCGACCTGATCGCCGCCTATCGCCGGCGGCTGACGGGGGACGACCGCGAGGCGCGCCTGCGCGCCGCCAAGGCGTGGTCGGAGTGGGAAGGCGAGACCATCACCCTGCTGCCGGACCCGGAGGTGAGTAGCACCTTCTACGGCGACGACTACGCGATCGCCTTTGCCCGCATCGAGAACCACTACTTCGTCAATGGCGGCTGGCTCGAGGAGGGGCAGCTGATCCGCGATGCCGGTCGGCTGCGCCACATCCCGGCGGTCATCATCCAGGGCCGCTACGACATCGCCTGCCCTGCGGCTACCGCCTGGGACCTGCACAAGGCTTGGCCGGAAGCGGAGTTCGTGATGGTGGAAGGGGCGGGACACGCCTTCAGCCAGCCCGGCATCCTCCACCACCTGGTCGAGGCCACCGACAAGTTCGCGGGAGGCAAGGCATGACCGAGAGCTTCACCGGCGGCTGCCAGTGCGGCGCTATCCGATATCGCTTCACCAGGCGGCCGGGTGGCGCCCACATCTGCCACTGCCGGATGTGTCAGAAGGCTTTTGGCGCCTTCTACGCTCCCCTTGTCGGCGGGCCAAAGGAGACGTTCGAGGTGACGCGCGGCGAACTGGCCATCTTTCGTTCCTCCGATCTGGTCGAGCGCGGCTTTTGCCGGAACTGCGGCACGCCGCTTTCCTTTGCGCATATCGGCGGGGAAGGGATCAGTGTCTCGATTGGGTCGCTTGACCATCCGGAAGCCTTTCCTCCGATCGACCAGCATGGAACGAACAGCCGGATGAGCTGGGCCAACGGCCTCGGCAACCTGCCGGACGTGCCCTCCATCGAGGAACGCGCCCCCGAGTCCGCCGCCGCCATCGCCGCCTCCAACCGCCAGCATCCCGACCATGACACAGAGAGTTGGCCATGACCGACACCTTCACCGGCGGCTGCCAGTGCGGCGCCGTGCGCTTCCGCGTCGCGGGGCCGGTCCATCACGCCTCCATCTGCAACTGCCGCATGTGCCAGAAGGCCTTCGGCAACTTCATGGCGCCCTTCGCCCATTTTGACGCGCGCGTGGAGTGGACCCGCGGCACGCCAACCTTATTCCGCTCCTCGACCCGGGTGCTGCGGGGCTTCTGCAACAAGTGCGGCACACCGCTCAGCTACCAGTGGGGCGAGGAGGGCAATCCATCGCTTGCGATTGGCGCCTTCGATCGGCCGGACGAGATCGTGCCCTCCGTGGAATACGCCCGCGACAACCGACATCCCGTCTTTGGCCGCTATGATGAGCTGACCGAGGAGCCGCTCGGCTCCACCGACGAGGAGCGCGACCTGCTCGCCATCCTCAACTCATACCAGCATCCCGACCAGGACACGGCCGACTGGCCGCCCCGCTCCGAAAGTTGAATCGCATGCCGAAGGAACGCCTCTATCTCTTTGATACGACTCTGCGCGATGGCGCGCAGACTGCCGGCATCGAGTTCTCGCTGGAGGACAAGATTTCGGTGGCGGCGCTGCTCGACGAGCTGGGCGTCGACTATGTGGAGGGCGGCTTTCCCGGTGCCAACGTCGTCGACGATGCCTTCTTTTCCAAGAACCGTACCCGCCGGGCGACCTTCACCGCCTTCGGTATGACCCGCCGCTCCGGCCGCTCGGTGAGCAACGATCCGGGGGTGCAGGCGGTGCTCGCCGCGCCGTCGCCCGCCGTCTGCTTCGTCGCCAAGGCCTGGGACCATCAGGTCGAGTTGGCGCTCCGGATCAGCCCCAAGGAGAACCTCCGCAACCTTGCCGAAACGGTGCAGGCGGCCGTGGCCGCCGGCAAGGAGACGCTGGTCGATGCCGAGCACTTCTTCGACGGCTACAAGGCCAATCCCACCTACGCCCTCGACTTCGTCCGCACGGCCCTTGAGGCCGGCGCCCGCTGGATCGTGCTCTGCGACACCAATGGTGGCGCCATGCCCTCGGAGGTAGAGGAGGTTGTCGCAGCGGTGCTGCAGGTGGCGCCCGGCGAGCGCGTCGGCATCCACGCCCACGACGATACCGGCCAGGCCGTCGCCAACAGCCTCGCCGCCGTGCGGGCCGGGGTGCGCCAGGTGCAGGGCACGCTCAACGGCATCGGCGAGCGCTGCGGCAACGCCAACCTCGCGACGCTGATCCCGACGCTGCTGCTGAAGCCGCTGTTTTCCGAACGCTTCGAGACCGGGGTCACCGCGGCGCAACTGGGCCGCATCACCCAGGTGTCCCGGGCCTTCGACGAGCTCTTGAACCGCGCTCCGGCACGCCAGGCTCCCTATGTCGGCGCCTCCGCCTTCGCGACCAAGGCCGGCATCCACGCCTCCGCCCTCGCCAAGGACTCCTCGACCTACGAGCACGTGCCGCCCGAAGCGGTAGGTAATGAGCGCAGCATCATGGTCAGCCAGCAGGCTGGCCGCTCCAACCTGCTGACGGCGCTCTCCCGCCACGGCCTCGCCATCGACAAGGACGACCCGCGCATCGAGAAGCTGCTGCGCACCGTCAAGGAGCGGGAGGCCCGCGGCTATTCCTACGACGGCGCCGACGCTTCCTTCGCGCTGCTTGCCCGCCGCGTCCTCGGCCAGTTGCCCGAGTTCTTCGACGTCGAGAGCTATCGCACCAGCGTCGAACGGCGCCACAACGCGCGCGGCGAGAAGATCACGGTGACCGAGGCCGTGGTGAAGCTTCGGGTCGGTGACGAACTGGTGATGTCGGTGGCCGAAGGCAACGGTCCGGTCAACGCTCTCGACCTCGCCATGCGCAAGGACCTCGGCAAGTACTCAGACCGCATCGGCGACCTGGAACTCGTTGATTACAAGGTGCGTATCCTCGACGGCGGCACGGGCGCGGTCACCCGTGTACTGGTCGAGAGCCGCGATGGCACCGGCGAGCGCTGGTACACGATCGGCGTCAGCCCGAACATCATTGATGCCTCGTTTGAAGCCCTTTATGAGTCGTTAACGTACAAGCTGATCAAAACCGAGGCTCAGCCGGCCTGAGCACACCCGGTCGCGCCTCGGCAACTTCGGAGGACGATCTGGCTGCGCCAGCGCCGAACCGCACGCTCTATCTGACCATCGGCATCGCCACTACGACCCTTCTCGTGGTGATGGCAGTGCTGGCCGGGCCGACGCTGGTCGACTGCTACGGCAGCCCCGCCGGCCTCGGCAGTTGCCTGCGGGATCGGGTCGCCACGGTCGGCCTGCTGCCGGCCCGTGAGGCACCCGTGGAAATCGCCGCTCCGGACGCGGCGCCGGTAGTGCCGGACGCTGACGAACCCGGGGTCGAGACCGCGGCGGCGCCTCCTGCGGCGGCCTCTTTGCCACAACTCAACCTGTTGCGCGCCGAGCCCGACGGATCGCTCGTTATCGCCGGCAGCGGCCCGCCCGGCGCCCCGATCGAGGTCTATGCCGACGGCGAGCTCCTCGGCAGCGCCACCGCCGAGGCTACCGGCGACTGGGTGGTGGTCCCCGAGCGCCCGCTGCAGCCGGGAGGCGCCGAGATCACCGTCGGTGTCGCCGGCAAGCCGCAGGCCTCGGGGCAGGCTTTCCTCGTCGTCATCGACGAGGATCGGCAGGACGAACCGCTGATCGTCGAGACAGAGCCCGGGGAGGCCAGCCAGGTACTGCAGGGCCTGCTGCCGCCTGCCACGGCGGAGCCCGAGCCGCAGGCTGAGCCCGCAGCACTGGAAGAACCCCACGAAGAGGCCGCCACGGCCGAACCCGGCCCCGGGCCCGAGGCGTCGCCCGCCGCCGCGCCGGAGCAGCAGGTTGCTGCCGCCCAGCCGGACCTTCGCCTGGCGCCGCCGGCCGCCGCGGCTCGACCCGACAGGGTGGAGAGTTTCGTGACGCCGCGGCTTCCCTTGCTGCCACCGCCCGAGGAGGCGCCGCGACCTCAACCTGATTCTGAACTTGAAGAAGCACCGCCGCCCGAAACAGCCCTTGAGGTGGCGCGGCTGTCGCCGCCGCAACTTTCGGTCGCCACGTCTGCCGATACGTCCGTGCCCGCGATGGTTCAGCCGAGCATTGACGCCATTGAGATCGACGGTACCGCCAACTTCTTCGCGGGCGCCGGGGCCGAGGGTTCGACGGTACGGCTCTATGTCGATGACCGCTTCGTCGCCGATACCGAGGTTGAGGAGGGACGCTGGCTGGTCGAGGCGGAAGGTGTCCTGACGGAGCGCCGGCAGCGTGTCCGGGTTGACGTGCTGGAGCCGGGGTCGGCTCGGGTGCTGGCGCGGGCCGAGGCGAATTTGGTCGTGGATCGGGCACCGGACGCAGCGATCGCGCCCCAGGTGGCGGCGGCGCCAGAGGCAGAGACGGCCGGTCCGAGAGCATCCGGTTCTGGCGAGGCACCGGCAGCCGCCGAGCCCGAGCCGCAACCATCGTCACGCACCGAAGAACAGGCACCTTTTGAGGCGCCGCCGCTGCGCGAAGCGCCTGCACCGGCGCCGGATGACGTGGATGACGGTGCACCGCCCCCGCAGGTGCGGGAGGAGGCCCCCTCCGCGTCACCGGAGACCGATGCCGCCATGCCGGCGGCCGCCGAACCGCCCCCCGTGCCGGAGGAAGCGGATGCGCCGACGCGTCCGCCTCCGATGGCAGTGGCAGAGGCCGAGACTGAGGCGGGCGACCCGGGCCTGCGAACCGAAAGGGCAGGGGAGGAGCCGGCCCCGGCGCCCGCGGCGGAACCGGTGCCCGATCCGGCGCCGGTAACATCCGCGCCCTTGCCGGAGCCCTCGGACCGCGTGTTGGACGACGACCCGGCTGGGCCGGAGGCTCCGGCGCTCGCCGCGCCCGAGCCTGAGCCAGCGCCCGAGGCTGACGTGCCGGTTGCGCAGTTGCCGACCCGGTCCGAACCCTTAGCCGGCCTCGCGCCCAGAATCCCGCCGGCGCCGCAGCCGGCGGATGCTGCCCCGATCTCCGAAGCCGAGACGGAGCCCGTCCCGGTGCCCGATCCGGCGCCAGTAACGTCCGAGCCTCTGCCGGAGCCCGCAGAGGACGACCCGGTTGAGCCGGAGGCTCCGACGCGCGCCGCGCCTGAGCCTGCGCCGACGACCGAAACTGACGCGTTGCCCGAGCCATCGCCGTCAGAGGCACCCGCTGAACCCGCGCTTCCGGCCGAGCCTGTGCCGCAGACTGCAGATGCCGAAACTCCGCCGGGGTCCGGGCCTGAGACGGCGCCTCGGAGCGCTCCCCCGCCACAGGCAGACGGTCCGCCACCGGCCGCGGCGCCGGAACCCGATGCACGCTCGACGCCATCGACCGCCGCGGTTGTGCCCGGGTCGTCGCCCGACGGACCCGCGACCGTTCCGGCGACGACACCGGCGGAGCAGGGGGTTCCCGCCGCGTCCGCTGTCGAGCAGGAAACCGCGGTGGCAATGGCTGAGCCGGAGCCTCGGGCCGAGCCTGCGCCGTCGGCGGAGGCACCTGAGGGGGACCCGCGTCCGGCAGGCTCGAACCCCGGTGGAGAGCGAGCCGAAGAACCGTCCGCGGCGGGGCCCGGAGAGCCAGCTCCCACTGCCACTGCCACTACCACTGCGCCGGACGCCGCACCGTCAGCGGTTCCCGCGCCCACCGCGCCGGCCGAGGCCAAGGCAGAGGAGTCACGCCGTGACGACGCGCCGGCTTTGGCCGCCGCTCCGGCACAGCCGCAGCTGCCGCCTCCCGTCGGTCTCCCGCCGCTGCAGGTCCCGGAGCCGGCGGCACCCGGGGCGGCCCCTGATGCCGAAGCGCCGGCAACAAAGGCGGCGCCGCAGGACGAGGACATTCCGACGATCGTCGCGCGCCGCATCAGCAAGGACCGCTTCGCCTCCGGCACCGCCATCATCCGGCGCGGCGATAATCTCTGGACCATCGCGCGGCGCGTCTATGGCGACGGGCTGAAGTACACGACCATCTACCGCGCCAACAAGGACCAGATCCGCAACCCGGCCCGCATCTATCCCGGCCAGGTTTTCGACCTGCCGCTGGTCTATGACGACTAACGCCTTGCCTGCCGGCGAGACATCTTCTATCGGTAGATGACGATGAAAGAGTTTGGGATCATGCAGGACGAGGACCTCGCCAATGTGATGCGGGCATTGGGGCATCCGGTGCGCCTCAGCATCCTGCGCATCCTCGCCGAGCAGCGGCAGGGGGATTGCTGCTGCACCGACGTCACCCAATGCCTGCCGCTCGCCCAGTCGACCGTCTCCCAGCACATCAAGGTGCTGCTCGAGGCCGGACTGGTGCAGCGGCATGCCCGCGGCACGCGCAATTGCTATTCCCTTCGCGCCGACCGGATCGAGGCGCTCGGCGCCGCCTGCTCGGGGCTGTTCTCCGGCTTTGTGGGACAGGCGAGCAAGGAAGTCGCCTGATGGCGGCTGAGGGTGCGCCGGTCCAACCGACGGTCAACGCCGACGAAGGCGGAATGCTGCGCACCGTGCGCAACCTCTGGACCTATATGTGGCCGGAGGGGCGGCCGGACCTGAAGTGGCGGGTGGTGCTGGCGATCGGGGCGATGCTGCTCTCCAAGGTCGCAACGACCCTCGTGCCGTTTGCCTATAAGGGGGTGATCGACTCTCTCGACACCAATGGCGAAGACGCGGCCCTCATCCTCGGGATCGCCGTGCCGCTGGTCCTTGTGCTGGCCTACGCGCTTGCCAACATCATCGACGCCGGCTTTCAGCAATTGCGCGACGTCTTCTTCGCCCGTGTCGGACAGAACGCGGTACGCCAGCTCGCCGACCGCACCTTTCGCCATCTGCACCGACTTTCCCTGCGCTTTCACCTGTCGCGCCGCACTGGCGGGCTGAGTCGTGTCATCGAGCGCGGCACCAAGGGCATCGAGACCATCGTCCGCTTCACCATGCTGAATACGGCCCCGACCATGGTCGAGTTCGTGATTGTCGGCACCATCTTCCTGTTCATGTTCGGGGTCAGCTATTTCGCCGTGCTGGTGGTGACCATCTGGCTCTATCTCTGGTTCACCATCAAGGCATCGAACTGGCGCATCGCCATCCGTCGCGACATGAACGAGAGCGACACCGACGCCAACTCCAAGGCCGTAGACAGCCTGCTCAACTTCGAAACGGTGAAGTACTTCGGCAACGAGAATCTGGAGGCCGAGCGTTTCGATCGCTCGATGGCTCAGTACGAGCGCTCCGCTGTCCGTATCTGGACGTCCCTGGGCGTGCTGAACTTCGGGCAGGCGGCGATCTTCTACACCGGCATGGCGATCATCGGCGTCATGGCAGTTCTCGGGGTCATGAACGGCACGCTTACGCTGGGCGATTTCGTGCTCCTCAACACCTTCCTGCTGCAGGTCTACCGCCCGCTCAACATGATCGGCTTCGTCTATCGCGAAATCCGCCAGGGCCTGACGGACATCGAGGCCATGTTCCGGCTCCTCGACCAGGATCCGGAGATCGAGGACCGGCCGGACGCCAGGCCGCTCGTCATCACCGGTCCGGTGGTGCGCTTCGACGACGTCAGGTTCCACTACGATCCTGACAGGGCCATCCTCAAGGGCGTCAGCTTCGAGGTGCCTGCCGGCAAGACCACCGCCGTGGTCGGCCCCTCCGGTGCCGGCAAGTCGACGATCTCCCGGCTGCTCTACCGCTTCTACGATGTCGTCGACGGGAGCGTCAGCATCGATGGGCAGGACATTCGGGACGTCACCCAGGAAAGCCTCCGCGCCGCCATCGGCATGGTCCCCCAGGACACCGTGCTGTTCAACGACACCATCGCCTACAATATCCGCTATGGCCGCCCCGACGCCACCGACGAGGAGGTGCGCGAAGCCGCCGAGAAGGCGCAGATCGGCCCCTTCATCGAGAGCCTTCCCAACGGCTACGATACCCAGGTGGGGGAACGCGGACTGAAGCTCTCCGGTGGAGAGAAGCAGCGGGTCGCCATCGCCCGCACCATCCTCAAGGCCCCTCCGATCCTGATCCTTGACGAGGCGACTTCGGCCCTCGACAGCAAGACCGAACAGGACATCCAGTCGGCGCTGGACGTCGTCTCCGCCGGCCGCACGACCCTCGTGATCGCTCACCGGCTGTCTACCGTGATCAAGGCCGACGAGATCATCGTCCTCCGCGACGGCGAGATCGCCGAGCGCGGCACCCACTATCGGCTGCTGGCGCGGCAGGGCCTCTACGCCCAGATGTGGAACCGCCAGCGCGAGGCCAGCGAAGCCGAAGAGCTGGCCCGTCGCAAGGCCGAGGATCCTGACGGATTTCTCCGGCGGGGCGTGCCGGTCGCGGAATAAGCGAAGCACAGGTGTTCCATTGCGCACGCCGAGGCCGCCGGCGCGGCGCTGCCACCCGGATTGTGCCCTCTACTTCCGCCGCTCTCCTCATTGGGAAGCGGCCCCGGCGAGGCCTTCGCCTCGAAGCGGGTAGTCCGCAAAAAGGTGAGGCTTCGCCTCGCCGGTGCGGCGGGTTGGTGCTGCGGACGAAGTTGCGGATTCTCGCTCGTGGCTCCCCGCCGGTCCGTCCGGTCCCGCCCCGAAACGACTTCCAGGGCACACCCGTCTCTCCGCACCAACCACTCGTCATGATCTCGCTTCGGTGCGGCGATGGGCGGATTCTACCGCAGGTGGAGAAGGCGGGGATAGATTTCCGGGAAGCCGAGGCGCAGGAACGGGTTGAGCCGACCCCGCAGGCGCGGTTCCTTGGCCTTCTCCCCTCCGTGGGAGAAGGTGGCGGCAGCCGGATGAGGGGGGCGTGCGGCCCCGCCACTGCCGACTGCGCCCCCCCTCATCCGCCCTTCGGGCACCTTCTCCCACGGAGGGGAGAAGGCGATGGAGCCGAAAGACCCGCGGGCTGCCTTCCCCCGTGCTCGCCACTCGTGCCGATCCTGCACCGGCAGGACCGGATGGCGCCGTGCTGTTGGTCGGTCCTGAGCACCACGCCGGTGGTGGAAAGAGTTTCGGTCCCCCCTCGCGGCCGTTATCTCCCTCCCCATCGTGGGGAGGGATCAAGTGAGAGGGGTACGCCTACTCGGCGGCGTCGCGGTTGGGGCCATACTGCTCGGCCTCCACGACAAACTTGCCGTCCTTGGTAAGGTAGCGTCTCGTACTGTCGACCTCCGCCGGGATCTCGACCTGCTCCCCCTCCGGCGTCACCGCCGTTCGCCGGCCAAACATGCCGCGCCAGATCGCGAGCACCACCCCGGCTATGGTCCGCCCAACGGCCCGCAGCACCCGCCCGGCGATCCCCTGCCAGATAACGGACGGGGCGGCGATCATCACTGGCACCATCACCAGCGTCAGCAACATCGAGAACAGGAGGCCCGAGACCAGCGCGGTGGCGAGGAATGTCCACCAGGCGCCGTCGGGGCCGCCGATCTCCACGGAACGGGCAAAGAAATCGATGCTGACCCCGATGGCCATGGGAATGAGACCGAACACCGTGGTCGTCGTCGTCATGATCACCGGGCGGATGCGCTGTGCCGCGGTCATCAGCGTTGCCGAAACGACATCGATGCCCTTTTCTCGCCGCAACCGGTTGAAGGTGTCGATGAGCACGATGGCGTTGTTCACCACGATGCCCGCGAGCGACACGATACCGATGCCCGTCATGATGGCCGAGAAGGGCTGCCCCGTCACCAGCATGCCCAGCATCACCCCCGCAATCGACATCGCCACGGTCGAGAGGGTGATGAACACCTGATAGAAGCTGTTGAACATGGTCAGCAGGATCAGGAACATCAGGAACAGCGCTCCGACGCCGGCCTGCATCATGAAGGTGTTGGTCTCCTGCGTCTGCTCGTCGGCACCGCCGAAGTCGAACTCGATGCCGGCCGGCCAGTTCCGTCCGTCGATCCAGGCCCGCAGTTCCTCGACCTTGACCGCACCCATGGTGGCGTCGCCGGTGACGTTGGCTGCCACGTTCATGTAGTAGTCGCCGTCCCAGCGGTTGATGTTCGCCACCTTCGGCACCGCCCGCCGCTCGATGAAATTCGACACCGGCACCTGTCCCTGCGGGGTCACGATCTGGAGCGAATCCAGGGCGTCGAAAGTTCGCTGGTCGCGAGGCAGGCGGACCCGGATCTCCAGCTCGTCCACGGCGTCCGATGGGCGGTAGTTGCCGATGGGTACGCCCGCCGTCACCAGCTGGATATAGGGACTGAGCTCGCGGACGCCGATACCGAAGCGGGCTGCCATTTCGCGGTCGATGGTGATCTGCCAGTCGATTCCGGGGAGGGGACGCGTGTCCTCGATGTCGATGGTGTCGCCAAGCTCGTTCTCGATGTAATTCCGCAACTGCGTGACGACCGGCGCGAGTTCAGCGTAGTCATCGGACAGGACGCGCAGGCTGATTGCCTTGCCCGCGGGCGGTCCACCTTCCGCCGCCACGACCTGGATGCCCAGTCCGGAAATGTCGGCCGTACGGGCTCGGATCTCGGCGAAAATCTCATCGGCGGGGCGCCGGTCGCGGAAGTGGAAGAGCTCGAGCTGCAGATTGCCGATGGTGTCGGGTGGAACCGACCCCACCGCACCGGTCGAGCCGAAGTTCAGCACCGCTTCCCGGATCCCCTCGACCTGGATGACCTCCTGCTCGACTTCCATCAGCAGGTCCCGGATCTGCACCGGCGAATAGTTGCCGCGGGCAGTCACCGCCACCGTAGCATATTCCGGCTCGATCTCGGGAAAGGCGACGATGCCGGTGGAGTTGGCTCCGTAATAGGCGAAAATGCCGACGATCAGCCCGAAGCCCGCCACGAGAGTGATGACCGGGTGGCGCACGAGCCGGGACAGGGCCCGCACATAGAAGCCGACAGGTCCACCGACCTTCTTGGGATCGAACTCACCGCCACCCGAAATCCGCCCCGCCGCCTCGCGCTCCCTCTCGTCGGCCTGCTTGCGCGCGATGAACGCCCCCAGCACCGGGATGAACACCATCGCCACGAGGAACGAGGCGGTGAGCGTCACGATCACCATGATCGGCAGGTAGCTCATGAACTTGCCGATGATGCCCGGCCACAGCAGCAGCGGCGTGAAGGCCGCCAGCGTGGTACCGGTCGAGGCGAGGATCGGCCAGAACATCAGCCGGGCCGAGCGAATGAAGGCGTCGCGCCGGCTCATCCCCTCCGAGATCTTCCGCTCCGCGTACTCGGTCACCACGATGGCGCCGTCGACCAGCATGCCGACCGTCAGCACCAGCCCGAACATGATCATCATGTTGATGGTCATGCCCATGAACTGCAGGAACAGGAAGCCGATCATGAAGGTCACGGGAATGGCGATCCCGATCAGCAGGGCGGCGCGGATGCCGAGGAAGGCGATAGTGACGATCAGCACCAGCGCGATTGCGGTCAGCACCGACGACTGCAGTCCAAAGAACATCGTTTCCGCAACCGCCGCCTGGTCGAGGATGAAGCTGGTGTTGAGTGCCTGCGGCCAGTCCTTGGTGACTTGCTCGGTCGTCGCCCGCACCGAGTTGGACAGCTCGATGATGTTGGCGCCCAGCCGCTTGTTCACCGCGAGCACCACGGCCGGCTCGCCGTTCACGCGCGTATAGGAGTCGGGGTCCTTGAACGTGCGCTGGATGCTGGCGACGTCCGAGAAGGTGACAACGGTCTCGCCGTCGGTCTTGATCGGCAGCGTGTAGACGTCCTGGGCGGTCTTGATCAGCCCCGGCACCTCGAGCGCAAAGCGGCCCTGTCCGGTGTCCAGGGTGCCGGCCGGGACGACCAGGTTGTTCCGCGCCAGCGCGTCGAACAGCTCGTTGGTGGTAAGGTTGTAGGATTCGAGCTTGAGCAGGTCGACCACCACCTCCAGCACTTCCTCGCGCTCACCCGATACATCGACATCGAGGACGGTCGGCAGGGCCTGGATCTCATCGCGGAGCTGCCGGGCATAGCGATAGAGCGCGCGATCGGGGATGGTGCCGTAGAGCGCCACGGTGATGGTCCCGAACTCGCTGATGCCGACCTCGTTCACCGTGGGGTCATCGGCCGTTTCCGGCAGGTTCGGCTTCGCCCGGTCGACGCGGTCCTTGGCGTCCGAAAGCGCCTGGTCCTTGTCGAAGTTGACGTCGAACTCGAGCAGGACCGAGGCGTGCCCGGTGGAGGCGGTGCTCTGCATGCTGACCAGGCCGGGCAGGTCGCGCAGCTCGGTTTCCAGCGGTCCCACGAGCAGCCGGTCGGCATCGGCCGGCGACACGCCGGTCTGGCTGGCCGAGACGTAGAGGTAGGGGATGTCGATCGCCGGCTGGCTTTCCTTTGGCAGGGTCAGGTAGGCGGAGATGCCGCCGATGACCATGATCACCATGACCGTCAGCACCGTCTTGGGACGGCGCAGCACGGCTTCCAGCATGTCCATCATGACGTTGCCCCCAGCTCGCCCGGCGTCGCGGTGACCGCCTGGCCTTCGACGACGAACTCCTGGCCGACGATGATGACGTCGAGCGTCCGCGGCAGCCCGCCTACCCAGACGCCCTCACGCGTGTCCCGGAGGATCTCCACCGGATGGAAGACCACCGTGCCATCCGCCGACACTGCGCGAAGGCCGACGGCGCCGTCATCCTGTAGCGTCAGCACCGACTGCGGGAGCAAGTGCGCCGGTGCCGTTCCGACGTGAACCGTCGCTTCGGCGGTGATGCCATCCAGCAGCGTACGGTCGGGATTTGGGATCTCGATCTCGATGGCGAAGGAGCGGGTCGCCGGATCGGCGGTCGAGGCGATGAAGCTCACCCGGCCCTCGAGCTCCTTGCCGGTGACCGTCCGGATGGTGGCTGGCAGGCCAAGCTCGGCCAACCCCACTTGCGCCTCGGGGACGCTGCCGGTGAACAGCATCGGATCGAGCTGCACGACCGTGGCGCAGGGCGTGCCGGCGGCCAGCATGGAGCCGACCGTCGCCAGTGGCTCCTGTAGCACTCCGTCTACTGGCGAACGGATCTCGGTCCGTTCGAGTTCGGCCCTGGCGTTCTCCAGCGCTGCCTCCGCCGACCGCACCGCCACCTCGAGCGCCCGACCGGAATTGGCGGGGGCCAGCCCGCCCTCGCGCAGTTGCGCATTGGTCTCGAGGTCCTCCACGGCCTGGGCGAGCGACGCTTCGGCCTGCAGCACCGCTGCCTCGCGCGTGCCGCGGTCGAGCGTGCACAGCAGGTCCCCCGCAGTCGTTGCCTCGCCCTTCTCGACATGCACGGCCGTGACGATGCCCTGCGTCTCCGGCTGCACGGCCACCGAGGATTTCGCCTGGGTACGCCCGCGCAGCGGCACTTCGACCGGCATTTGCTCGGCGGCGAAGGTCTGCGTCCGGACCGACTGTGCCGGCGCCGTTTCGCCGCTGCTCGCGGCGATGCGCTGGGCAATGGTCAGATGGGGATCAGGGGCGCCCTCCTCCATCCCCGGAGGCTCGGCCAGGAGCCCCCTCTCTTCGAATGTCGAAGTGACCGGGCCGCCGTCCTCCTCGAATAGCGAGATCATCGGGCGCTGGCCGTTCCCCGGGCCTTGTCCCCCGATAATCAGGGTGCCGGTGCCCAGCCAGACTGCTGTTATCAAAATAATTAATCCGGCAATTCCGTAAGAAAATACCGCACGCATTGAAAAATGCCCCTACTCTGCTGCTTGGGCGGCCGTATCGGGCCGCGCCAGCGCAATCAGTTCGCCCCGGTGCGCCTGGATATAGTTGCGCGCCGCCGTCATACAAGTACGTCCGTAGTCGATAACCCAGACGTCGCCCGGTTGCGCCTGCTCACAAGCGATGCGTTCGAGATCGGCAATCGTCGCATCGATCTGCTCCAACCTCTCGTTGAGCCGCGCCTCCACCAGCGACGCCGGCAACTCGGAGGCGAAGCGGGCGAACAGCAGGAATTCGCTGCGGAAGGTGTCGGCGCTCAGATCCTCGAACAGCGAGTTGAGAAAGGCCGTCCGGCCGGTATCGGTGATCGTGTAGATCTTCTTGTTCGGCTTGCCGGGCTGCACCTCGCAGCGGCTGGTCACCAGCTCCTCGGCTTCCAGCTTCGCGAGCGCCGGATAGATCGACCCATAGCTCGCCTCGATGAAGTAGGAGTAATCCCCTTCCACCGAGAGCTTCCGGATCTCATAGCCTGTTGCCTCGCCCTCGTAGAGGATGGCGAGGCAAATGGTCCTCACGTTCATCGATGCCGTTCCCGTCCGCCATATGCCGGGTGAATATATGCCCGGCGAGTATATGCCGGGCTGTTACACCTCGATGTCGGCGAAAGCAAGGTCGCTTCATGGCGGGCTGCCATGCGCCAGGCGCATGGGCCCCGGAGCATGCATGGCTGCTAGAGCAGGTGCCGCGCGATCTCGATCGTGCGCCGGGCGAGGTCGCTGCTGGCGGCCGCGATGAAAACAGGGTTAAGGAAATCGTTCTCGCGGTGCCCGCAGTCGAGCGGTGCGCCGTCGAGGCGCACCACTACGCCCCCGGCCGCTTCGAGCACGGCCTGGCCGGCGGCGGTGTCCCACTCCGAGGTAGGTCCGAAGCGCGGATAGAGCTGGGCCCGTCCCTCCGCCAGCAGGCAGAACTTGAGAGAAGAGCCGACGGACAGGTCCCTGACCACCCCCAGTTCCTCGCACAACGTCTCCAGCACCGCCTGCCGGTGCGAGCGGCTGGCAACGATGTGCAGCGGCCCGGCGGTGCTCACTTCGATCGGCCGCCTGTCGACGATCACGCCTGCCGCGGCTCGCGCCGCGAAGGCGCCCTGCGGGCCACCCCAGTAGAGGGCGCCGGTAACCGGCGCCAGCACCACGCCGAGCACCGGCCGGCCCCGTTCGCAAAGCGCGATGTTGACGGTGAACTCGCCATTGCGCTTGATGAATTCCTTGGTGCCGTCGAGGGCGTCGATGACGAAGAAGCGATCCCCCAGTTCGGGCAACCGCCCCGCGGCGACGCTTTCCTCCGCCAGCGACGGGATTCCGGTCGGCCGCAGGATCTCGAGGATGATCGCCTCGGCTGCGGCGTCGGCTTCGGTGACCGGCGAGCCATCTTCCTTGAGCCGCGTCTCGAAAGGCTCTGCATAAACCTTGAGGATGGCCCGGGATGCCGCTATCGCCGCGTCCAGCATGCTGTCGAGAATGGACGCCATTGGGTGACTTTTCAGGAGAGTTCCCTCCGTTTACGCCGCGCAACGGGCGCTGGCAATCGGCTTCAGCCCGCGCTGGTCCGCGCCGCCCGGCGCTGCCGCCGCGTCTCCTGGAAGCGGGCGACCAGCTTGTAGACCAGCAGGTAGAAGATTCCGAAGGTGACGAGACTGAGCGGAATGGCGCCCACCGACATCGTCCGCAGGGCCGGCAGGATGGCGTCGAGGGAGGCGGCGAACAGGCCCTCCGAGATAATCTCGGCGCTCTGCTCTTCCGCCATTGCCGCTTCCCTTCTGCTCGGCCCCAGCGCCCCCAGCAGGGCATCGCCGAGCCGATAGGTCGCCGAGAAGATGATCGGGAAGGTCAGCGGGTTGCCGATCGCGGTTCCGAGAGCGGCCGCCAGCATGTTGCCGCGCACCAGGAAGGCGAGGACGAAGCCCAGCAGGAAATGCAGGCCGATGAACGGAAAGATCGATACCGCCGCGCCGGAGGCAAAGCCCGCCGCCACCGCATGCGGGCTCGCCGAAAGCCGCAGCACCTTGTTCTTCAGGTACCGGGCGTAGCGCCGCAGGCCCATCCGGGGCCAGATGGCGTTGCGGATCCTCTCCGCCAGAAGCCGCTTCCGATTTGCCACGCGTTGTCGCCCCGATTGCCGGCGCACATTAGTCGAGTTCGCGCCGAAGAGAAGGGGAGTAGAGCGCGATTCTGGCGCGGCTTGACGACGCTGGCATGGCAGGTTGCCTTTTGCGGCGTACCGTAACATTTTGATTTTGACCGGCCGGTCAAAGTCCAAGCGGGGGTGGAGGCTGATGCAGGACATCATATCGGCGCTGGAGGGGAAGCGCGCCGAGGCGCGGCTCGGGGGCGGCCAGAAGCGCGTCGATACCCAGCACGGCAAGGGCAAACTGACGGCGCGCGAACGGCTCGATGTGCTGCTCGATCCGGGATCCTTCGAGGAATACGACATGTTCGTCACCCACCGGGCGACGGATTTCGGCATGGCCGACAACATCGTGCCCGGTGACGGCGTCGTCACCGGCTGGGGCACCATCGACGGCCGGCTGGTCTACGTCTTCTCGCAGGATTTCACAGTCTTCGGCGGCTCCCTGAGCGAGACCCATGCCGAGAAGATCTGCAAGGTCATGGACCTTGCGGTGCAGAATGGCGCCCCCATCATCGGCCTCAACGATTCTGGCGGCGCCCGTATCCAGGAGGGGGTGGCGGCGCTCGGCGGTTATGCCGAAGTGTTCTGGCGCAACGTCCAGGCCTCCGGCGCAGTGCCGCAGATTTCGGTGATCATGGGTCCCTGCGCCGGTGGCGCCGTCTATTCCCCCGCCATGACCGATTTCACCTACATGGTGCGCGACACCAGCTACATGTTCGTCACCGGCCCGGACGTGGTGAAGACGGTGACCAACGAGGTGGTGACGCAGGAGGAACTGGGCGGGGCAGGGACCCACACCCGCATCTCCTCGGTGGCCGACGCCGCCTTCGACAACGACATCGAAACCTTGCTCGAAATCCGCCGGCTGTTCGGCTTCCTGCCGCCGAACGCCACCGCCAGGGCGCCGCGGCTGGCCACCAACGACGACATCGACCGCCGCGAGAACTCCCTCGACACCATCATCCCCGAAAGCGCCAGCACCCCCTACGACATGCGCGAGGTGATCGAGAAGCTGGCCGACGAGGGCGATTTCCTCGAGCTGCAGCGCGAACACGCCGGCAACATCCTCACCGGCTTCGTCCGCCTCGACGGCGAGACCGTCGGCGTCGTCGCCAACCAGCCGCTGGTCCTCGCCGGCTGCCTCGACATCAACTCCTCCCGCAAGGCAGCCCGCTTCATCCGCTTCTGCGACTGCTTCAACATCCCCATCCTGACCCTCGTCGATGTCCCCGGCTTCCTGCCGGGCGTCGCGCAGGAATATGGCGGCATCATCAAGCACGGCGCCAAGCTGCTCTTCGCCTATGCCGAGGCCACCGTGCCCAAGGTCACCGTCATCACCCGCAAGGCCTATGGCGGCGCCTATGACGTCATGGCGTCCAAGCACATCCGCGCCGACGTCAACTACGCCTGGCCCAGCGCCGAGATCGCCGTCATGGGCGCCAAGGGCGCCACCGAGATTCTCTACCGCTCCGAACTCGCCGACAAGGACAAGATCGCCGCCCGCACCGCCGAATACGAATCCCGCTTCGCCAACCCCTTCGTCGCCGCCGAACGCGGCTTCGTCGACGACGTCATCATGCCCCACGGCACCCGCCGCCGCGTCATCCGCGCCTTCGCGACGCTGAAGGGCAAGAAGGCGGCGGTGCCGGTGAAGAAGCACGGGAACATCCCGTTGTGAGTTTCTGTCCCAGTCCACTCTTCACCGGAGTCGCAGTCGTCTCCCTCCCCCTTGTGGGGAGGGATCAAGGGTGGGGGTGAGCGGTGAGCGTTGAACGTGCGAGGGAACTCAGGAAGAACATGCCACCGGCCGAGGCGCGCTTGTGGAACCTGCTGCGCATGGAGCCCTTGCGGGCCCACCACTTCCCTCGTCAGGTGCCGCTCGGTCCCTATTACGCCGGCTTCGCCTCGCACTCGGCGAAACTGGTCGTCGAGGTCGACGGCTGGACGCATTCGACCGATGCCGAGCTTGCCCATGACCGGCGGCGGGACGCCTTCATCCGCAACGAGGGCTACGGCATCCTCAGGGTAATCAATGTCGATGTGATGGAAAATCTCGACGGCGTGATGCTGGTTCTGATGGCCAGGCTGGAGGACTCCGCGCAGCCCGCCACCCCCACCCTTGATCCCTCCCCACAAGGGGGAGGGAGATGACTGCATCACCGCGCCAGACAGAAGTGGGACCTTGGACCTTCGGCCTTCCGACTGACGGGCACGCGCTCTCAGTCGACTCCCTCCCCCTTGTGGGGAGGGATCAAGGGTGGGGGTGAGCGGTGAGCATTGAACGTGCGAGGCAACTCCGAAAGCAGATGCCCGCGCCCGAAGCGCGCATGTGGGACCTGCTGCGCATGGAACCTCTGCGGGCCTACCACTTCCGTCGTCAGGTGCCGCTTGGTCCCTACTATGCGGATTTTGCCTCGCATTCGGCGAGGCTGGTGATCGAGGTCGATGGCTGGACGCACTCGACGGAGGCCGAGGTTGCCTACGACCGGCGGCGGGACGCCTTCATCCGCAACGAGGGCTACGGCATCCTCAGGGTAGTCAATGTCGATGTGATGGAGAATCCTGACGGCGTGGTGACGGTAGTGATGGACGCGTTGGAGAATTCGGTGCGGGCGGCCACCCCCACCCTTGATCCCTCCCCACAAGGGGGAGGGAGATGACTGCACCGCCGGCGACAAACCGAAGGTCGGAACACGAATCTACCGTCATCTCCAACTTTGGGACACGCAACTCTCAGTCGATTCCCTCCCCCTTGTGGGGAGGGATCAAGGGTGGGGGTGAGCGGTGGGCACTGAACGGTTCGTTCAGGAGCCTGGAACCCGCCGGCAGCCACTGGCCACCGGCGGGCTTCACGTCAGTTCCTCGCGACGTAGTCGTCGATGAGGCCGCGGCTGTCGCCGACGCCGAGGATATTGTTGGCCCAGGCCATGATGTCCTCGGTGAGATAGGCATCCGACGCCCGGTTCTCGTTGGCGGCCTGCAGCAGTGCGGCCCGCAAAGCATTCTCGTCGGTACCGCCGGCGGCGGCTGCCGCGGCCTGTTCCGCCGCCGTGAAGGCGTCGTGCGCGGCGTAGACGGCCGCCAGTTCGGCGCTCTGCTCGAGCACCGGCAGGGCCGCCGCCAGTGCCTGCTGCTCGGCAAGGAGGTCGGGGTTCGTCGGATCGGCTGCCAGCAGCGCGTTCACCTCGTCGAGCCGGCCCTGCAGGGCCGAAGGCGAGTAATCGGCATAGCCGCTGAGGCCGAGATCGCCTACCAGCGCCATGTAGTCGCTCTTGGCGCCGTTCAGCGTGTCCTCGGCGACCTTGAGCTCGGCGAGCGCCGCTTCCGACTGGGCGCTGGCGATGACGAACTGCCTTATGCCCGCCATGCGCGGATCGTTGCTGTTCATCAGCCCGTTGATATTGCGCTTGAGGGAGTTGAGGCCCGCCAGCTCCGCCTTGATGTTGCGTTGCTTATCGGTGCCGGTGGTCCTGGCCGTGGCCAGCGTGCCTTCGCCCGCCTTCTTGCCCCGCGGGCCGATGCCGCCTTGGCCGTTGCCGGACTGGGAGGACGCCTTGCTGGCCTTGCTGCCGCCGCCGCCGTGGTCGCTGCTGCTGCTGCTCTTGCCGCCACCATTGCCGCCACCATTGCCGCCGCCATTGCCGCCGCCATTGCCATTGCCGTTGCCGCCCTTGGCCATCGCGGCCGTGTCCGGGAGCAATGGCAGGTTGGACTGGTTCAGCAGCACCGGCGCGCTCAGCAGAGCGAAGGTCGCCACCGACAGCGCCAGCACACGCCGAAATTGGGTAGTCATGATCGTAGCCTCGTCGATTTCAGTAGATCGGCCCCATCACAACAGGCCACTAATGCCGTTAACAAACCGCCGTATGGAAGGAGTGGATTTCATGCGAAGTGAGCCCGAAACCGGCGGCGCCCGGGAGCGCCCGCGTGTTTAGCTCTCTCCTCATCGCCAATCGCGGCGAGATCGCCTGCCGTATCATCCGGACGGCCAGGCGGCTCGGCATCCGCACCATTGCCGTCTATTCCGACGCCGATCGCCGGGCCCTGCATGTGCAACTGGCGGACGAAGCCGTCCATATCGGCCCGTCACCGGCCCGCGACAGCTACCTCTCGATCGAGAGGATCGTTGCCGCCTGCCGGGCGAGCGGGGCCCAGGCGGTCCATCCCGGTTATGGCTTCCTCAGCGAGAACCCGCGCTTCGCCGAGGCGCTGGCGGCGGCGGGGATCGTCTTCGTCGGCCCGCCCGTTAGTGCCATCGAGGCGATGGGCGACAAGATCACCTCAAAGAAGCTGGCGGCCGAGGCCGGCGTCTCGACGGTGCCCGGGCATATGGGGCTGGTCGCCGACGCGGACGAGGCAGCACGTATCGCCACGGGCATCGGCTATCCGGTAATGATCAAGGCCTCCGCCGGCGGCGGCGGCAAGGGCATGCGCATTGCCTGGAACGACGACGAGGCGCGCGAGGGCTTCGAGCGCGCGCAGTCCGAGGCGGCCAGTTCCTTCGGCGACGACCGCATCTTCATCGAGAAGTTCATCACCGAGCCGCGCCACATCGAGATCCAGGTGCTGGGGGACCAGCACGGCAACATCATCCACCTCGGCGAGCGCGAATGCTCGATCCAGCGCCGCAACCAGAAGGTGATCGAGGAGGCGCCGAGTCCCTTCCTCGACGCCGCCACCCGCGCCGCCATGGGCGCCGAGGCCGTGGCTCTTGCCCGGGCCGTCGGCTACTTCTCGGCCGGCACCGTCGAGTTCATCGTCGACGCCGATCGCAACTTCTACTTTCTCGAGATGAACACCCGGCTGCAGGTCGAGCACCCGGTCACCGAACTCGTCACCGGCCTCGATCTCGTCGAACTGATGCTCCGCGTCGCCGCCGGCGAACCGCTCCCGCTGACTCAGGAAGAGGTGCGGCTCGAGGGCTGGGCCATCGAGAGCCGCATCTACGCCGAGGATCCCTACCGCAATTTCCTGCCCTCGACCGGACGTCTGACGCGCTACCGGCCGCCGGCGGAGGAGGCCGTTCAGAAACCGTTCATCCGCAACGATACCGGCGTTCAGGAAGGCGGGGAAATCTCGACCTTCTATGACCCGATGATCGCCAAGCTCTGCAGCTGGGCGCCCGACCGCTCCGCCGCCATCGACGCCATGGCCACCGCCCTCGACCAGTTCGAGATCGCCGGCGTCGGCAACAACATCCCTTTCCTCGCCGCCGTCATGGCGCAGGCCCGCTTCCGCGAAGGGCGCCTGACCACCGGCTACATCGCCGAAGAATTTCCCAATGGGTTCAAAGGCGTGGAGCTGGAGGCGGAATCGGTTCGCGACCTTGCGGCGATCGCCTGCAGCGCCGCCTTCACCCTCGACAGCCGGATCCACGCCGGCTTCGGCGATCGCCGTGCCGTGCTGATCGGCGACCGCCGCCTGGACTTCACCGTGACGACGGACGCGAACGGATATGCGCTGGCGACCGCCGATGGCATCAGCATCCGCCTCGAGAGTGACTGGCGCCCCGGCACGACCCGCTGCGCCGCCCGCGTCGATGGCCGCCCCTATCATGTGCAACTGCAACGCCTTACCAGCGGCTTCCGCCTCCGCTGGCGCGGCGCCGAGCTGGTCGCCAAGGTGCTGCTGCCGCGTACTGCCGACCTGATGGCGCTGATGCCGGAGAAGCTGCCGCCCGACATGAGCCGCTTCCTGCTCTGCCCGATGCCGGGCCAGGTCGTGCGCATCGATGTCGCCGAAGGTGATATCGTCGAGGACGGCCAGCCGCTCGCCATCATCGAAGCGATGAAGATGGAGAACGTGCTGAAGGCCGAGAAGCGGGCCCGGGTCGCCAAGATCTGTGTCGCGGCAGGCGCCGTGCTGCCTGTGGACGCAGTGATCCTCGAATACGAGGCAGTATGACGGTCTGTTCCGCACTGCTCACCCCCTCCCCATCCCTCCCCACAAGGGGGAGGGTGTTCCACCGGGGATGTGGCACGATCTGTTCAAGAGCACAGCACGGCACCAGGATGGGAGGGGGGTAGCCCATGTCCGATAGCAACATGCCGCCTGCCACCTTCGCCGACTGGGCCCGGCTGGCCGAGATGGAACTGAAGGGCGTGCCGCTCGACAACCTCTCACGCGACTATGGCATCCTGCCGGTCAAGCCGGCCTACTTCGCCGAGGACCTGCCACCGGACGCCGCCGCGGCAATGCCGGGGCAGGCGCCGTTCACCCGCGGCGTGCGCGCGACCATGTATGCCAACCGCCCGTGGACCATCCGGCAGTATGCCGGCTTTTCCACCGCCCGCGAGAGCAATGCCTTCTACCGGCGGGCGCTGGAGCACGGCCAGAAGGGCCTCTCCGTCGCCTTCGATCTCGCCACCCACCGCGGCTACGACAGCGACCATCCGCGGGTCGTTGCCGATGTCGGCAAGGCCGGTGTCGCCATCGACAGCGTCGAGGACATGAAGCTGCTGTTCGACGGCATCCCGCTCGACAGGATGTCCGTGTCGATGACCATGAACGGTGCGGTGCTGCCGGTGCTGGCCATGTTCATCGTCGCGGCGGAAGAGCAGGGGGTGCGGCCGGAACAGCTCGAGGGGACCATCCAGAACGACATCCTCAAGGAGTTCATGGTCCGCAATACCTACATCTACCCGCCCGAGCCGAGCATGCGCATCGTCGGCGACATCATCGCCCACACCGCCGAACATATGCCGAAGTTCAACTCCATCTCGATTTCCGGCTACCACATGCATGAGGCCGGCGCGACGGCGGTGCAGGAGCTCGCCTACACCCTCGCCGACGGCGCCGAATACGTCCGCGCCGCCCGCGCCAGGGGCCTCGCCGTGGACCGCTTCGCGCCGCGGCTGAGCTTCTTCTTCGGCATCGGCATGAACTTCTTCCTCGAGGTCGCCAAGCTCCGTGCCGCGCGCACTCTCTGGGCCCGGATCATGCAGGACCTCGGCGCCACGGATCCGCGCTCGCTGATGCTCCGCACCCACTGCCAGACCTCCGGCGTCAGCCTCACCGAGCAGGACCCGCACAACAATATCGTGCGCACCACCATCGAGGCGCTGGCCGCGGTGCTCGGGGGCACGCAGAGTCTCCATACCAACTCCTTCGACGAAGCCATTGCCCTGCCGACGGATTTCTCCTCCCGCATCGCCCGCAACACGCAGCTGATCCTGCAGCACGAGAGCCGGGTGACCGACGTCGTCGATCCCCTCGGCGGCTCCTACTATATCGAGGCGCTGACTGCCGACCTCGTCGAGCAGGCTAGCGCGCTAATCGCCGAGGTGGAAGCGATCGGCGGCATGACGCCGGCGGTCCAGCAGGGGCTGCCCAAGCTCGAGATCGAGAAGGCAGCCGCCATCCGCCAGGCCCGCATCGACCGCGGCGAAGAGGTCATCGTCGGCGTCAACCGCTATCGCCTCGAGGCCGAACAGCCGGTCGAGGTCCGGGACATCGACAATGCCCGCGTCCGCGAGGAGCAGGTCGCGCGGCTGGCCGAGCTGCGGCGGACGCGGGACGAGGACCGGTGCCAGTCCATGCTGTCGGCCCTCCGCGAATACGCCGCCATGAACGAGGGGAACCTGCTGACCGCCGCCATCGAGGCGGCGCGGGCGCGGGCCTCCCTCGGCGAAATCAGCCAGGCGCTCGAGGACGTTTACGGTCGTCACG
This sequence comes from Devosiaceae bacterium, assembly GCA_035998685.1. Taxonomy (GTDB): domain Bacteria; phylum Pseudomonadota; class Alphaproteobacteria; order Rhizobiales; family Devosiaceae; genus Devosia_A. The sequence continues at coordinate 188,752 of DASYHK010000017.1, forward strand.
CCGCCGTCACCCGCGTCATCTCCGGCGTTTATGCCACGAGTTACGAGGGCGACCCGCAATATGCCGCCATGCAGCAGCGGCTCGCCGATTTCCGCAGCGCCTGTGGGCGGCCGCCGTCTCTGTTCATCGCCAAGATCGGCCAGGACGGCCACGACCGGGGGGCCAAGGTCATCGCCTCGGCCTTTGCCGATTTAGGTTTCGAGGTCCATATGGGGGAGCTCTTCGAAACTGCTGCGGAGGCGGCGGCCCATGTCGAGGAACTCGGCGTCGACGCGGTGGGTGTCTCGTCGCTTGCCGCCGGGCACCGAACGCTGGTCCCCGAGCTGGTCGCTGAACTCCGCCGGCGCGGCCTCGGCGACGTCACGGTGCTGGTCGGCGGCGTCATTCCGGAGCAGGATTACGATTTCCTGCGCCAGGCAGGAGTAGCCGAGATCTTCGGCCCGGGCACCAATGTGCTGGAAGCGGCCTTCTCCGTGTTGAGCCAGATCGAGGGGCGGCTGAGCAACCGGTAGGGTATCGACTGAAGTGAACCCGTCGCCGGCTGTGGCGTTTCCCTGCGAACGCCCACAGGCCGCCCGGTTACGCGCCTGCACCGGCCCATTCCGGGCCCTGACCCCGCAGGTATCACTCGTGCAGCACCTCCATTCCCGCGCGCCACTATCATCGCTCCGGTTCCGGCACTGGCTTGCCGCCGTGCTGCTGGCGCTGCTCACGCTATCCGCCGGAGCAGCCGTTGCGTCCGATGAGGCCACCATCTACGTCGCCTCCACCCGCTTCGTGGACCGGCTGGGCACCCTGGCGGCGCATCCGTCCGAGGCGATGCGCTACTCGGTGCATCGGGTGACCGTGCCGCGCACGCATCGTCCGGGGCGCATCTCGCGCGACTTCCGGAGCGTGGGGCAGCGGCAGTTCACGGCGCGGAGCGACTTCACCGGCGCCATCGTCGCCGATGCGCGGCGGAACCACGGGACCAGCGAGGTGCTGGTCTACATCCACGGCTTCGAGCAGAGTTTCAGCGAAAGCCTCTCCCGGGCAGCGCAACTGGACGCGGATTTTGCCAATCCCGCAACGACCGTGCTCTACGCCTGGCCCTCCGCCAATCGTCTCGACAGTTATGCCCGGGATGTCGAGCAGGTCGCAGCCGCGCGGCGCGGCCTGGTGGAACTGCTGGACGGCCTCGCGGTTTCGGAAGCCTCCCGCGTCGTCATCGTCGCCCATTCGCTCGGCTCCCGGCTGGCCTTGGGGGCCCTGGCCGACATGGCATCCGCCGGCGCCCCCCGCTTCTTCGGCAAGTTCGGCGGGCTCGCTATGCTCGCGCCCGACATTCCGGTTGAGGACTTCAGCCGCACCGTCCGCATGCATCCCGAGTTGGCGAAACCTATCGTGATCTACGGATCGGCGCGGGACCGGGTGTTCGAGCTTGCACCTGCGATAGCAGGGGTCTCCCGCAGGCTTGGCGACCTCCGGGACCTGGAGGGGATCCGGGACTTCGAGGTGACCGTGATCGATGTCGGCGCCGTGCGTGACCATGCGGTGTCCAACCACTTCCCCCTCGCCACCTCGCCGACGCTGATCAATGCCTTCAACAGCCTGCCCCGGCCGGATTTCATCGGTTTTGCCCGTGCCCTGGCTGAGGGAGCGCTGTCGTCGGCAACGGTCTCCGAATTGGGCGCGGCGACCCTCATCGTACTGCCGCCGCCCCACAATCGCTGAGGCTCGGCGGCGCCATTGCCGCGGCGGCCCAGTCGCGTACATTCACTGCAGAGAGACAAAGAGGAGGATGCGACGGAGATGATTGGCCGGCTTAACCATGTGGCCATTGTCGTACCCGATCTCGCCGCGGCGGCGGCGAAGTATCGCGACTTGCTCGGTGCCGCGGTGACAGGGCCCCGGGATCTGGCTGAACACGGCGTAACTGTCGTCTTCGTCAAGCTGCCGAATACCAGCATCGAGTTGATGGAGCCGCTCGGTGACGACTCCCCCATCGCCGGCTTCCTCGCGAAGCATCCGGATGGCGGCATGCACCACGTCTGCTACGAGGTGCCGGATCTCGCCGGTGCGGCGCGCAGTCTGGCCGATGCTGGGGCCCGCGTCCTTGGCGACGGCACGCCGAAAGCGGGCGCGCACGGTCGGCCGGTGCTGTTCCTCCACCCGAAGGACTTCGATGGCACGCTGATCGAGCTGGAGGAGGTCAAGCCGGAACTGGAACCGGCCTGAGGGCCAGTGGCAGCGGGCGAGATTGCGGCCTCCACCCCCGCCCACACTGTGCCTCCGCCTCCGTTCTCGCGCGCGCATCGATGCAACTCTCGTGATGTCGGGCCAGCGGGGGGCACCGTTTAAGTGCCCCCAATTTCACCACCGTCATCGCCCGCTTCATGCGGGCGATCCAGTGTTGCCGCGCAAAATCGCCCTGGATCACCCGGACAAGCCGGGTGATGACGACCGAGAGGAGAGGAAGGAACGAGGTGCCCTACAGCTTCGCCAGCGTCCGCTTCACTTTATCGACGAAGCCTGCAAGCTCGGCCTCGCTACGCCGGTCCATCTTGTAGAGGGCGAGATAGGTGGGCGGGGTCGGCGTACCGAACGTGGCCCAGGCCCAGCGCCGGGCCAGCCGCCGCGGCGGGTCGCCCATGATCATGGTGCGGAAGCGGTCGCCACCATAGCTGGTGATGAACACGGCCTTCCTGATGTTCCTGAGGATCGGCCGCAGCTTGCCCTCCTCGATGACGAAGGAGACCCCGGGCACGAAGACGCGATCGAAGAAGCCTTTGAGAATCGCGGGGTAGCCGTAGTTCCAGACCGGGTGGATGAAGACGATGGCCTCGGCGGCACGCAGCCGGTCGACATAGGGCTTGATCGCCGGCGTCAGGTTCTCCGGCACCTCGTGGTAGAGCAGGCGCTCCTCCCGGCTCATCACCGCCTCGAAGCCCTCGTCATAGAGGTTGAGCGCGTCGACCTCATGGCCGTTGCTGGAGAGGGTCTCCAGGGCGGCGGAATAGAGGCTGCGGCTGAAGCTGGTTTCGACCGGATGCGCGTGGACGACGAGCACCCGCATCACGCGGCCCCCAGCGTCTGCAGGCCGGCGAACAGCCATACCCGCCCGGAGTCGAAATCGAAGTCCGGATCGTCCCAGGCGATCATCTTACCGGGGTTGAGCAGGCCCTTGGGATCGGCCTCCTTCTTGAAGCTGAGCTGCGCCCGGTCCGTTCGCTTCATGCCGCCTTCTTCGAGCGTGTAGCGGTGCGGGTTGAACACCAGGCAGCCGTTCTCCTCGTGGATGCGGATGATCTCCTCGAGCCGCTCCTCGCTGGTGTAGCGGACGATCGGCAGGCCCGAAAAGACGATGCGCCCGTCGAAGCGGTTCATCTCGATATGCATCGGCAGTTCGTCGCCGAAGATCGAGATGATCTTCTTCACGTGCTCGAGGTCAGGATACTGCGTCTGCAGGTAGGTGATGGACGGATCGACCTTGAGCCCACGCAATGTCGTATGGTTCCAGGCCAGCTCATAGATCGGCGGCAGCCGCGCCTTCTCCTCGGCGGCAAGCGTATCGGTGCGGAGCAGCAGTTCGCCCTTGTGGTAGTCGACGAACTCGACCAGCGCCAGCACCGCCGCTGGCGCCGCCATCAGCAGCACCACCGATTGCTCGCGGCTGCGAATATAGGGGCGATGGCGGTTGAAGTAGTCGTGTGCCACCGGCGCCGCCACCGGCGAGATCTCCTTGCAGAGGAGCCCGTCCTGCAGCGCCACCTGCTCGGCGAAGGCGCAGGCATCGATGATTGAATCGAACCCGACCATCATGTCGACCCAGTCGTAGTGGGCGGCGAGCGGGATCTCTGCTTCGACGATGATGCCGTTGGTCCCGTAGGCGTGGGCGACCTTGAGGATGTCCGGGCCGCGGAGGTCGAGCACCCGCGGCTCCGCCTCGCAGGTGATCACCTTGAGCCCGAGAATATTGCCGAAGTTGCGCAGCCCGCCCCAGCGGATCGAACCGACGCCGCCCGAGCCGCCGGCGATGAAGCCGCCGAGGCTGGCCATGCGGTAGGTCGAAGGGTGGAAGCGCATCTCGCCGTTCACCGCCGCAATCGTCTGTTCGTCCAGCTTCTCGAGGATGACGCCGGCCTCGGCGCGGACGCTGTCGGGCGTGATGGAGATCACCCGGGCGAGGTGCATGAGGTTGAGCATGGCGCCACCGGAGAGCGGCATGGCCTGCCCATAATTGCCGGTGCCGGCCCCACGCGGGGTTATCGGCACCTCGTGCCGATAGGCCGCGCGCAGCACGGTCACCACCTCGTCCTGGGTGCGCGGCGACACCACGATCTCCGCCGTGACGTTTTCCAGCTCCGCCTTCAGCCGCGGCGAATACCAGTAATGGTCGCGGCTCTTCTGCTGCACGATGCGCGGATGGTCCTCGACCGGGATGTCGCCGAGGTCGGCGCGGAAGGCAGCGATATCCATGGTCTACTCCATCAACTGGTCGAGTTCACGATAGTCGGGCAGGGTGGTGTCGATCGCGGTGCCGTGGCGGAGCACGATACGGTCGCTCTGCGGCCGCGAGAGCAGCTCGGTCCAGTCACGCGCCCGGAACAGCACCAGGTCGGCAGGCGCCCCGACGGCGATCTCCGCCTTGTGTTCGAAACCGCCGATGGCCGCCGCGCCGGTGGTCAGGGTGTCGATCCACCCCCAGGCCTGCGGCTGCGGGTGGTCGAAATGCAGGATGCGCGCCGCCTCTCGGAACACCTCAACTGCATCGAGGTCGCCATAGGCATAGAACGGGTCCCGGGTGTTGTCCGAAGCGACGGCGACGGCAACGCCGGCGGCCCGCAGTTCCCGCAGCAGGGTTACCCCGCGCCAGCCGGGGGTGCGCGTGCCGGTAACGTCCCGGTCCTGCAGGTAAAGGTTGCAGAGCGGCAGCGAGACGATGGCGATGCCGGCCTCGGCGACCAGCTCGATGATCTCCGCCTGCATCCGTTCGTCCTGCACGGCCAGCGAGCAGCAATGGCCCGCAGCGACCCTGCCGCGATATCCCGCCTCGAGCACCGCCTCCGCGAGATGCCGCAGTGATAGCGCTGCCGGATCGCCGGATTCGTCGCAATGGAGGTCGAGATCGAGACCGAGCTCGCCGGCCACCGCGACCATGTTGCGCATCGCCTCCGCCGATCGCGGGTGCGCGGCGATGGCGCCTCCGAACCGGCCGCCCGCCGACTTCACCCGCTGCCCGACCCGGCGCAGCAGGTCAGGGTCCAGCATACAGTCCGGCCCCACCAGCGACACCGCCTGCAATTCGATGCGGTTGGCCCAGCGAGCCCGCATCTCCTCGAAGACCGGCCAGCTGATCGACCCCTGGGGCCGTTCGCTGTCGAGATGCGTGCGGATGGCGGCGGTGCCATGGGCGTAGGCGCAACGCAGCGCGAAATCCATGCGGGCGGCAACGTCCTCGGCCGACCAACGGCTGTTGCGGTCATCGGCCACCGAGAGCAGGGCCCCCATGAAGCTGCCGTCGGGGTTGGGCTGGCGCTGCCAGATGTGCCCCTTGTCGAGATGCGTGTGAAGGTCGACAAATGCCGGCAGCACCAGCCCGCCATCCATGTTGTGCACAGCGCCTGCGGGCGGCGGGCCATCAGCCGGCCGAATCCCCGCGATCCGGCCGTCCGCGACATCGATGTCGAGCCGCAGCACCGTGCCGTCGTCGGCGGCGTTGAGCACCACCGAGGGTACGCTGGCATTGCGCAGCGTGAAGCCGCCGCTGGGCAGGCCGCTCACTCAGTTCTCCCGCCGCATGGCGCTTTCGTGCCAGCGGCGAAGCGACAGCCAGGATACCAGCGACGTCATCCCGAAGATGGCGACGCCGGTGGCGGTCAGCAGCAGCAGCGCCGCGAACAGCCGCGGGATGTTCAGCCGGTATTGCGACTCCAGCAGCCGGAAGGCGAGACCGGCACCCTGGCCGGCCGAGCCGGCGGCGAACTCCGCCACCACCGCGGCGATCAGCGCGAGGCCGCCGCCGATCCTGAGCCCGGCCATGAAGTAGGGCAGGGAGGACGGGATCTTGAGGTAGAGCAGCGTCTGCCAGCGCGAGGCGCCGTAGAGGTCGTAGAGATTGAGGAGGTTGTGGTCGACGCTCTTCAGCCCCGCCACCATGTTGGAGAGGATCGGGAAGAAGGCGACGAGGAAGGAGCAGATCAGCAGGGCGGTCTGCGTGTCCGGCGTGTAGATCAGCAGCAGGGGCGCGATGGCGACGATCGGCGTGACCTGCAGCACCACCGCAAACGGAAACAGCGCCAGTTCGACCCAGCGCGACTGCACCAGGACGATCGCCAGCACCACCCCCCCCACCAGTGCCAGGATCAGCGCCGTAAAGGTGATGCGCAGCGTCACCAGCAGCGCCGGGTAGAGAACGCCCCAGTCGGTGTAGAGCGACGCTGCCACGTCCGCCGGGCTCGGCAGGATGTAGTGCGGCACCTCGTTGATGATGACGAACAGGTGCCAGGTCAGGATCGCCAGTACCAGCATGCCCACCGGTACGGCGATGCGCAGGAACTTTTCGCTGCCCGAAGTGGTGGGGGCGAGGATGGCGACGGCACTGTCGGTTCCCGCCTCGTCGGCCCGGGCTGCTGGCGTAGCGCTCTCGCTCATTGGCTTACGGCTCCGGTGTGGATGGCTTCCTGCAGGGCCCGCGACACCTCGTGCGTCGTCGCCCGGTACTCCTCGGAGGTGCGGTAGTCCTCGTCCCGCGCTGCCGAGGTGCTGATCGGCAGGTCGGCATAGACCTGCCCCGGCCGCGCCTTCATCACCACGATGCGATTGGAGAGGAAGGCGCTCTCGAACACCGAGTGGGTGACGAAGATCACGGTGATGCCGGACTTGCGCCACAGCCGCAGCACGTCATCGTTGAGCTTCTGCCGGGTAATCTCGTCCAGCGCCGCGAACGGTTCGTCCATCAGCAGCAGCTTCGGTCCGGTCACCAGCGCCCGCGCGATCGAGACCCGCATCTTCATGCCGCCGGACAGCTCGCGCGGGTAGGCCTTCTCGAAATCCGCGAGGCCGACCGAATCCAGCGTCTCCATGATCCGCGGCCGCGCCGCGCTGCGGCTCACGCCCTTGAGGCGCAGCGGCAGGTAGACGTTGCCGAACACCGTCTGCCACGGCATCAGCGTCGGTTCCTGGAACACGAAGCCGACATCCCCCTCCGGCAGGCCCCGGGAATTGATGCGAGAAGCCGGCCACTGGATCGTTCCCGAGCTGGGAGCGCCGAGACCGGCGATGATGCGCAGTGCCGTGGATTTGCCGCAGCCCGATGGACCCAGCAGGCTCAGGAACTCCCCCTGCTGCACGTCCAGCGACATATCGGACAATGCGAGGGTGCCATTGGAGAAGATCTTCGAGACATGGCGCAGGCTTACGACGGCACGCGGCTCCGCCGCCGGCGCCGCTGTCTCCAGTTCGGCAGTCGATAGGTCAGTCAATGCGCCGCCCCCGATGCGGATGAAGGGGCGCGGACCCGGGGGTCCGCGCCGGTAGCGATCAGCCTTCGGCCAGTTCCATGCCGACGCCCTTGCAGACGAACCGCGTGTCGATGGCCTTCTGCCACTCGAGGTCTTCCTCGTAGAGACCGATGGAGGCCAGCTTCTGGAAGAAGTCGCCGTAGCGCTCCTCGGTGATGCAGCCGATTCCCATCTCCTGGGCATCCCCTGAGTCGACGATCCCGTATTCCTTGAGCTTCTCCAGCGAATAGGCCAGCTGCTCGTCCGTCATGTCGGGATTGTCCTGCTTGATCAGCTCGTTGGCGGCGGCGTTATCACCATAAAGGTAATTGTACCAGCCGATGATCGAGGCATCGACGAAGCGCTGCACCAGGTCCGGATTCTCGTCCACCAGCTTCTGGGACGTCTCCATCGTGGTCGAATAGGCATTGTAGCCCTCGTCCGCGAACAGGAACACCTTCGGCGTGAACCCACCCTGCTGCTCGATGGCGAAGGGTTCCGAGGTCACGTAACCTTGCTGCACCGCTTGCGGGTCGGCGAGGAACGGCGCCGTGTTGTAGGTGTAGGGCACGTACTGCTCGTCGCTGAAGCCTTCGAAATTGGCCTTCATCCACTCGAACTTCGTCACCAGCACGTCCTTGCCGAGGATGATCTTCTCGGCATTGGCGAGGTCGGCGAAGGTCTCATAGCCGGCATCGGGATGCGTCATCAGCACCTGCGGGTCCTTCTGGAAGAACGACGCCACCGTCACCATCGGGATGCCTTCCTTGACGCTGTCCAGCGCCGACAGCACCCCGCCCATGTAGAAGTCGATGCGGCCGGCGATCAGCAGCGACCGGTTGGCTGCCTGCGGCCCGCCCGGCACGATGGTGACGTCGAGGCCGTGTTCGGCATAGGTGCCGTCGGCCACGGCCTGGTAGAAGCCGCCATGCTCGGCCTGCGCCAGCCAGTCGGTGCCGAAGCTGACCTTGTCCTGGGCGACGGCCGGTGCAACAGCCATTGCCAGCGTTGTCACTCCAGCGAGAAGCAGCGTCTTCAGTTCAATCATGAATGTGTCTCCGGTTGCGGGGCGTCCGGGATAGCCTCTGGCCATCCGCGGTGGTAGGCAAACTGGCTGCACCTGCGGGCGCAACACCTATTCATTCCGCGCGCCGCCGGAAAAGGAAAGCCCAAAAAAACACCAATCCGACAACTGCCAAAAAATTAGGCGATATGTCGGCAGCCGGGCTATCCCTTGTTCCGTATTGACGCTAGCTGAGCATACACATCGAGGTCACCGTGCATAAGCCAGTTTCCCCCGAGGATATTCATCCGCCCTTCGCGCCCTACAGCCATGGCATCGAGGTCGCCGCCGGTTCCCGCCTGGTCTTCTGTTCCGGCCAGCTCGGGATCGCCGCCGACGCCACCATCCCCCCCGACTGCGCCGGGCAGGCCGAGCTCTGCTTCGACAACATCCGGGCGGTGCTGCGCGAGGCGGGCATGACGCTCTCCGACATCGTCCGCATCAACGCCTTCGTCTCGGGCCGCGAGCACCTGCGACCCTACATGGAGGTGCGCAACCGGCTCTTCGCCGAGCCTTACCCCGCCTCCACCCTGGTCATCGTCAGCGGCTTCGCCCGCCCCGAATTCATGGTCGAGATCGAAGTCGTGGCCGCCGCTCCGGGAGCTGCCGCATGAGCTATCGCAAGATCTGGTGGAGCGACTTCGCAGCCCATGAATTCGAGGGCATCGACGCGGCGCGGACCATCGCCGTCTTTCCGGTGGCCGCGGTCGAGCAGCATGGCCCACATTTGCCCGTCGGCACCGACGCCATCATCAACCGCGGGCATCTCGAACTGCTGGCGGAGCATGCGCCTGCTGAACTCGACATCCGCATCCTGCCGCTCCAGGAAATCGGCAAGTCCAACGAGCATATCTGGCAGGTGGGGACCGTCTCGCATACCGCGACCAACCTCATCGAAGCCTGGACCCAGATCGGGCTGGAAGTGGCCCGGGCAGGCATCCGCAAGCTGGTCTTCGTCAACAGCCACGGCGGCAACGTCTCCATCCTCGACATCGTCGCCCGCGAGTTGCGCGTACGCGCGGGGATGCTGGCGGTGAAGACGGGCTGGAGCCAGTTCTGGCCGAAGCACCTCTACTCCGACATCGAGAACCGCTTCGGCATCCATGGCGGCGACGCCGAGACATCGCTGGTCATGCATTTCCGCCCTGAACTCGTGCTCCGCGACCGCCTCGCCGACTTCCCCTCCATCGCCCAGCGCGACGAGGAGGCCTACAAATATCTCCGCCCCACCGGCCCGCTCTCCTACGCCTGGATCGCGAGCGACATCAATCCGGCCGGCGCCGCCGGCGAGGCGTCGCAGGCCACGCCGGAGAAGGGCAGGACAAGTGCCGAGGCGGCCGTGACCGCCTTCATCGAGCTGCTGCGGGAAGTGGAGCGCTATCCCCTCCCGGAGTAGGATGCCTGCTCCTACTTCGCCCACATCCCGCGCATCTGCGCCGCGACGTCGATCCGCGGCGCAGAAGGCGAAAGCCCGGAGGTGTCGAGCGGCGCGAGCGCCGGCCAGAACACGTCGTCGAACAGCGGCAGCATCGCCCGGCTGATGAACCGCGTGCGCTGGGCGTAGACGTGACGGTCGCCATAGGCGCTCTGCTGGTGCGTGAAGAAGCGCTGCGGCACCATCAGGTGCAGTTCGTCCCGGGCACGTGTCATCGCCACATAGAGCAGCCGCCGCTCCTCTTCCAGTTCATGCGTCGAGCCGGTGCCGAGATCGCTCGGGATGCAGCCGTCGACCACGTTGAGCACATGCACCACCTTCCATTCCTGACCCTTGGCGGAGTGGATGGTTGAGAGGATCAGATAGTCCTCGTCTAGCAGCGGCACGCCTGCCTGATCGCTCGTCGCATCCGGCGGATCCAGCGTCAGTTCGGTGAGGAAGCGCTCCCGGCTCGGATAGCCGGCGGCAATCTGCTGCAGCTGCTGCAGGTCCTGCTGGCGCACGATCGCGTCGTCATAGGCGCTCTCCAGCAGCGGCTCGTACCACAGCCGTGCCCGCTCCAGCTCCGCCGGCCAGCCGGCGCCCTGCAGATGGTCGATGACCTCCTGCAGCGCCGGCCAGCCCTCCGATGCCCGCGGGGGCGCCGGCATTTCGGCTAGCACCGTGAGCGGTGCCGAAGCCGCCCCCATCTCGTCGAGCACGCGGCCCGCCGAAGCCGGACCGATGCCGGGCAACAGCTGCAGCACGCGAAAACCGGCGACGCGGTCGCGCGGATTCTCCGCAAAGCGCAGCAGCGCCAGCATGTCCTTGATATGCGCGGCGTCGAGGAACTTGAGGCCGCCGAACTTCACGAAGGGGATGTTGCGGCGGGTGAGTTCGATCTCCAGAGGTCCGGAATGGCTGGAGGTGCGAAACAGGACCGCCTGCTGCTTCAGCGCTGTGCCGGCCTCCCGGTTTTCCAGCACCCGCTCGACGACATAGCGCGCCTGGTCGGCTTCATCGCGGATCGTGACCAGCTGCGGCCGGTCGGTTGAGAGCCGCTCCGTCCAGAGGTTCTTGGTGAAGCGCTCCTTCGCTTCCGAGATCACCGCATTGGCGGCCGAAAGGATCGGCTGCGTCGACCGGTAATTGCGGTCGAGCGTGACGATGTCGGCATGGGGCGTGAAGTGCTGCGGGAAGTCGAGGATGTTTCGGACAGTAGCGGCGCGGAAGGAATAGATCGACTGCGCGTCGTCGCCGACCACGGTCAGCCCCTCGCCGGTAGGCTTCAGCGCCAGCAGGATCGCCGCCTGCAGGGCGTTGGTGTCCTGGTATTCGTCGACCAGCACGTGATCGAAGCGGCTTCCGAGCTCCGCCGCGATGGCGGGATCGCGGACCATCGCCGACCAGTAGAGCAGCAGGTCGTCGTAATCGAGCACGTTCTGGCGCTGTTTGGCCTCCACATAGGCACCGAACAGTTCGCGCAGCTCCCCCGGCCACATTGCGCACCATGGAAAAGCCGATCGCAGCACCTCCTCGAGCTCGGTCTGGGCGTTGATCACGCGCGAGTAGATGGCAAGGCAGGTGCCCTTGGCCGGGAACCGTGATTTCGCTGCCGAGAACCCGAGCTCGTGCCGGACGAGGTTCATCAGGTCGGCCGAATCCTCGCGGTCATGGATGGTGAAGGCGGGATCGAGCCCCACCTGCGTCGCATGCTCCCGCAGCAGCCGCGCCCCGATCCCGTGAAAGGTCCCCGCCCAGCTGAGCGCCTCGGCGACGGCGCCGGAACTGCTGCCAAACACCTGGGCCGCGATCCGTTCGACCCGCCGCGACATCTCGGAGGCGGCGCGGCGCGAGAACGTAAGCAGGAGAATACGGCGTGGGTCGGCGCCGTTGGCAACAAGATGCGCCACCCTGTGCGCCAGCGTGTTGGTCTTGCCGGAGCCCGCGCCGGCGATGATCAGCAGCGGTCGCGATTCTGCGATCCCGACGCCATGCTCCACGGCGCGGCGCTGCTCGGGATTGAGTCCGTCCAGATGTGAGATTGCGGCGTGCACTGCGAGAATCGCCCTCGGAATTCCCGTAGAAGAGACACTTTTCCCGTTTTGTTCGCAACCGGTCCCCCCGGAAACCGGGGGCTGTGGATGTGTCACAAAACTGTCGTAAAAGCTTCACCCACGCGTTAACGTCGGTCAGTACCCCGACCTAGCCCGCACCAGACGGGTCGGCGGGGCAAGGAGTTCCTGCTGTCGGGATTCCTAACCAGGGAGTAAAAAAATGGTTCGTCTACCAATCGTAACCGGGCTTGCCGCCCTCACCGCAATCCTCAGCACCAGCGTTTCTCATGCGCAGACCGAGATCGACTGGTGGCACTCGATGGGCGGCGAACTCGGCACGAAGCTCGAAGCCATCGTCGCCGGGTTCAACACCAGCCAGACCGAATATGCGGTGACGCCGGTCTATCGCGGCGAGTATGAGGAATCGATGGTCGGCACCATCGCTGCCTTCCGCGCGAACGAGCAGCCGGTGCTGGTACAGGTCTATGAAGTGGGTACCGGTACGATGATGGCCGCCCAAGGCGCCGTCTATCCAGTGTACGAGTTGATGGCCGACACCGGGCAGGAGTTCGATCCGCAGGCTTTCCTGCCGGCAGTGGTCGGATATTACACGGATACCGAGGGCAACATGCTCTCCATGCCGTTCAATTCCTCGACGCCTATCCTCTATTACAACAAGGCCGCCTTCGAGGAGGCCGGACTTGATCCCGAAACGCCACCGAAGACCTGGGCTGAGGTCGAGGAATTCTCCAACAAGATCCTGGAATCGGGTGCTGCCGAGTGCGGCTTCAGCATGGGCTACGCCGCCAGCTGGATCGGGATCGAGAACTTCTCTGCCTGGCACAACCAGCCGCTCGGCACCTTGGAGAACGGCTTTGGTGGGCTCGGCACCGAGCTGACCTTCAACGGCGAGGTTCAGGCCCGCTTCTGGGATGATCTCAAGCGCTGGTCCGACGCCGGCATCTTCCGCTATGCCGGTCCCGCCGGCGGCCCGGACTCCAATCCAAGCTTCTACTCCGGCACCTGCGCGATGGTGATGAACTCCTCTGCTTCGCGTGCCGGCATCCTCGCCAATGTGGAAGGCTTCGATGTCGGCTTCGGCATGCTGCCCTACTACGACGACGTCGAGGGTGCGCCGCAGAATTCCATCATCGGCGGCGCCACCATCTGGGTACTGCAGGGGCACTCGGACGAGGAATACGAGGCCGCGGCCGCCTTCCTTGACTACCTGTCGTCGCCGGAGGTGCAAGCCGACTGGCACCAGTCAACAGGGTATCTGCCAATCACCGATGCGGCCTATGAACTCAGCCAGGAACAGGATTACTACGAACAGAACCCCGGCGCCGATACCTCGATCAAGCAGATCACCCTCAATCCCCCGACGGAGAACTCCAAGGGGCTGCGCTTCGGGAACTTCCCGCAGATCCGGTTAATCCTCGACGAGCAACTTGAAGCCGTCCTCGCCGGTGACAAGACCGGACAGGAAGCCCTCGATACGGCGGTCCAGCAGGGCAACCAGATCCTGCGCGACTTCGAGGCATCCAACAGCTAACAAGCGGGTGGTATCAACACCTTGGGGCGGGCTTCGGCCCGCCCCGCCGATGATCCGGGGCTCCAATGCAAACCAAACGCGCCGTCTTCCCGAATAGGGGTCTTCCCTATGCCCTCCTGGCGCCGCAACTGATCGTCACCATCGTATTCTTCCTGTGGCCAGCCTTTCAGGCGGCCATGTTTTCGTTCGAGCGAACCGACCCCTTCGGCTTCCGTACGACCTTCGTGTGGTTTCAGAACTATGAACGGCTGCTCAGCGACCCCGGCTACCTCAACTCAGCTAGTCAGACCGCGATTTTCGCCACGAGCGTGACGCTGCTGTCCATGTCGGTTGCCCTGCTACTTGCTGTCTCAGTCAATCGCCTGTTGCGCTCGTCGCGCATCTACACGACACTGCTGGTCTGGCCTTACGCCGTGGCGCCGGTCGTTGCCGGCGTTTTGTGGTGGTTCATGTTCAACCCCACGGTCGGTATCCTGGCCTACATGCTGGAGTTCTTCGGCGTCAGGTGGAACTACCGCTCCAACGGTGACCAAGCCATGATCATGGTGGTCCTTGCCGCCAGTTGGAAGCAGATCTCCTACAATTTCCTGTTCTTCGTCGCCGGTCTGCAGTCGGTGCCGCGTTCGCTGATCGAGGCCGCCGCCATAGACGGGGCAGGGCCGTTCAAGCGGTTCTGGACCATCACCTTCCCGCTGCTGTCGCCGACGACGTTCTTCCTGATGATCATCAACATCAACTATGCCATGTTCGACACCTTCGGCATCATCGACGCAGTGACATCGGGGGGGCCGAACCAGGCGACCAACATTCTCGTGTACAAGGTCTATGCCGACGGCGTGCTGGGGCTCAATATCGGCTCTTCTTCTGCGCAATCGGTGCTGTTGATGGTCATCGTCATGTTCCTGACCTTCATTCAGTTCCGCTTCGTCGAGCGGCGCGTGAACTATTGAGGGGCCGGCGCAATGGTTGAAAACAGGCCGTTCCTAGATTTTCTCACGCACGTCGTGCTGATTCTCGGCGTCGCCGTCGTGGCCTTTCCGGTCTACATCGCTTTTGTCGCCTCGACCCATCCGTCGAGCACATTTCTGCGTGGGGCGGCGCCCCTTCTGCCCGGCAACGCCGGCTGGGAGGTCTACCGCAACATGTTGTTCGAGGGAGTGTCCACCTCCGGCACGCCGCCACTCGCACGTATGATGTGGAACTCCCTGGTCATGGCCGTAATCATAACGGTCGGCAAGATCGTCATTTCGATCATCTCGGCATACGCCATCGTCTACTTCAGGTTCCCGTTCCGGGCGCTCGCCTTCTGGATGATCTTCGTCACGCTGATGCTGCCGGTTGAGGTGCGCATTATCCCTACCTTCCAAATCGCCGCCAATCTCAGCCTGCTGAACTCCTACGCCGGCCTCACCTTGCCGCTGATCGCTTCGGCGACGGCAACGTTTTTGTTCCGGCAGTTCTTTCTCACCATACCGGAGGAACTTATGGAGGCGGCTCGGGTAGATGGCGCCGGTGCCATGAAATTTTTCAAAGATATATTGCTTCCATTGAGTAGAACGAACATTGCCGCCTTGTCCGTTATCCTCTTTATCTACGGCTGGGTGCAATATCTATGGCCGCTGCTCGTTACCACTGATCCGCAATACTACACCATCGTTATGGGCATCAAGCGCTTGACGGCGGTTGCTGATGCGGAGCCGCAGTGGAATTTGGTCATGGCGACGGTGATTCTCGCCATGTTGCCCCCGGTCCTCGTCGTGATCTTCATGCAGCGCCTGTTCGTCAAAGGCCTCGTGGAAACGGAGAAATAGCCCATGGCAACCATAGACCTTGTCGATCTCAAGAAGGTCTATCCCGGCAACGTCACCGCCGTTCACCACCTCAATCTCGCCATCGGCGACGGCGAGCTGCTGGTGCTGGTGGGGCCGTCGGGCTGCGGCAAGTCGACGCTGCTGCGCATGATCGCCGGGCTCGAGACCATCACCGAGGGCACGATTTCCATCGATGGCCGTGTGGTCAACAAGGAGGAGCCGGCGCAGCGCGACATCGCCATGGTGTTCCAGAATTACGCGCTCTATCCGCACATGTCGGTGCGCGGCAATCTCGAATACGGCCTCAAGAATCGGGGCACGCCGCGCCAGGTGATCGACGAGCGCGTGGCAGAGGCCGCGCGCATCCTCGAGATCGGCGACTATCTCGAGCGCAAGCCGCGGCAGCTCTCCGGCGGTCAGCGCCAGCGTGTCGCCATGGGTCGTGCCATCGTCCGCCAGCCCAAGGCCTTCCTCTTCGACGAGCCGCTCAGCAACCTCGACGCCAAGCTGCGCGGGCAGATGCGTGTCGAGATCCGGCGCCTGCAGCGGACGCTGCGAACCACCAGCGTCTATGTCACCCACGACCAGCTCGAGGCCATGACGCTCGCCGACCGCCTGGTGGTGATGAATCGCGGACATATCGAGCAGGTCGGCAAGCCGACGGAGCTCTACGAGCGGCCGGCATCGCTGTTCGTGGCCGGCTTCATCGGCAGTCCGCCCATGAACTTCTTTGAACTGCCGTTCCTGCGGGACAAAGGGGGCGAGGCGCTGCCGCAGCTGCCGGAGGGGGCTTCGGTGATCGGCGTCCGTCCGGACCACATTCTGCTGCAGCCGCCGACGTCTGGCGGCATACCGGTGCCGGCGATCCTTGAGCTGACGGAGCCCGTGGGCGGCGAAAGCCACCTGCATTTCCGCCTCGACGGGTCCAACCAGCTGATCATCGTGGAAACTCCGGGGCGGCCGGACATTGCCGAAGGGTCGCAGCAGACCCTCTATGTCGAGCCCTCCGCGATGCACGTCTTCAACGGCGAGACCGGCCGGCGTCTCAATTGACGGCGGTCTGGGCGCCAACACCCTGCGGCTGGAGATAGCCGGTCGCCTCGAGACGCTCCTTGTAGCGCGGCAGGTTGACCAGTTCTGAAGCGACGACGGGGCTGTGCTGCAGGAAGTACTGCGCCCGCTCCGGCAGCGACGGTCGCCGCCCGCGCAACAGCGCGATGTTGTGCACCATGATTTCCGAGGTGGCGACGGCGACCGAGGCTTCATCCTCGCCATCAGCCAGCAGCTCGTGCAGTGCGCTGCCGCTGCGTTCGGCTTCCTGCAGCCGGTTCTCGGCGATCGCCTCCAGCGTTTGCACCAGCAGAATGTCGGCGTGCGCCGCCGGTGTCTTCGCCGGCAGGCGCTCCAACTCCCGTTGAGCCCGGCGGAACTGCCCCGCCTTCGCCAGCCACTTTGCTCTGTCTGCAAGCAACTGCCGCAGGCGCTCGCTCTCGCTGCCATCCTCCAGCTGTCCCCGCCGCCGCGTCCATGCCGCGGCGTGCTGCAGTTCATCCAGCGCCAGTCTCACGACCTCCATATCGACCGGCGGCGGCAGCGCCGGATCGTCCCAGATGTTGCTCCACTCCAACCCGCAGCGGCTGGCCCGGTTCTCCCAGAATTTCGCAAACAGCATCGCGTCTTCCGGGGCGACTTCATGGGCGAAAACGAGCGGCGACATGGTCGACAGGAACAGACGCTCCCCGAGCTGCAGCAGGCGGCGACGCCGTGAGCCCTCGAAGAACGTCAACGAGCAGGCCATGATTTCGGCAGCCACGGCGCCGGCCGCTCGTCGCAGCTCCGCCGGCGGATCAACCGAGCCTCGCACCGCCCGTTCGGCCGCACGAGCCAGCGCAAGGGCGTTGGGCAAAGCCCGCCAGCTGGCTCGCAACTGCATTGGCGACCGCTTCCAGACCACTGGCGAAAACTCCTGGAACGCCAGCGACCTGATGCCGCCGAGAAGATGCAGGTGACTTCCGGAAATGTAGGCGCGAAGCACCTCTTCGAAACGGGCATCACCGCGATAATAGAGGTTGCGGAGCGTGTTCCGCGCCATCCCCATCGCCGGGGCCAGTTCCTCGAGGAGCACTGTCTTGCCCCAGCTGCGGGCGGCGCTCGGCAGCTTGTTCGCGGCTATGGCGACGGCCACGGCGCATTCCAGCGCCTCGTCTCCCCACGTCTCCTGGGTCTGCATGTGGGTGCCCCGAGCGGTGATAAAAAAAGACAAAAAGACCGACGTGCAAATCTACACAGGCCGCCGCAATTTGCTAGCGGGGGCTCGGAAGATGTTCATCGAAGGCAATATCTCAACCGTCATCAGCGGCAGTTATCGGCGGCATCTACTGCAGATGTACGCGTTGAAGCGCCTCCTCGAGGCAAAGGGGATCACGGTCCTCTCTCCCGTCGGCGTCGGCGCCATCAATCCCGGGGAGGAGTTCGTGCTGCTCGACGCCGACCCCATCCACGACCACCGCACCCTGCAGGATTCGGTGTTCGCGAAGATTCGGCGCTCGAGTTTCCTCGTCTCGTTCAACCGCGATGGCTATGTCGGCAAGGCGTCGCTGCTGGAACACGGCTACGCCATCGCCGTCGGCATTCCGATCCTTACCCTGGAGCCGGCCGACGATCTCAACATCCTTCCCTACACGAGACCGCTGTCGGACGTCATCGGACCGCTGGAGCCCTGACGTGACCCCACGCTTCGTGATCGACTGCGGCAGCCGCAGCATCAAGCTCCACGCCGCCTCGCCGGCCGGCGTGTCCCTGCGGGGAACCCGTAGCTGGGATCCCATCGGCAACCGGAACAGCGTCCACGAGATCGGCATCCTGTTGGACGGCCTCGTGGCGACCATGCCCGCCGAGGCACCCGTGCTCGTCGTCGGAACCGCCGCGGCCAGGCGTTCACGGCGGCTCGCGCGGGCCATCGGCACCGCCTGCGCGACGAGGGGCTGGGTTTATCGCACCCTCTCGCAGCGGCTGGAGGCAAGGCTCATCCGGGATGCCTTTCCCGATTGCGGCAACTGCGACATCGTCAACGCCGGGGGCGGCAGCATCCAGATCGTCGGCGGCGGCATGTCGCTGCTAGGATTTGGCATCACCGACCTCAATCTCCGCTTCGCCTTATCCGATGTGCCGTCGCGGCGCGACTGTGCGGCTGCCACCGCCTTCGTCAGCAGGCACCTGCCGGAGCTGCAGGGCCCCTTCATCTACTCGGGCGGCGAGCTCAGCTATCTGCGCGCGGCGGGCGCCACCGTCGGCCCTGATGGGCGCTGCGCTGCGGCGGAGTTCCTGCGGGTAGCGGCGCGCGTCGATGCCATGGACGACGCCGAACTCCGCACCGTTTCGCCTTTCGATCCCGGATGGAGCCGCGGCGCGGTGGCGTCCAATGCCATCGTCAGGGCCTGCCTCGCACGCTCCGGCAGCGCCTTCTACATCGCCAGCGACGTCAATATCGGCGACGGCATCATCCGTCGGCTGGCCAGCAATGCAGCAGATTCGGCCTGGAGGCGCTGATGGACGAACTGGAGAATTTCAATCCTTCGCCTGTCGCCGCGCCGGCAGCGGATGAAGGTGTACAAGGCGAGCGGGCTGTCCTGCGGGCCGGCTTGCGCAATGTCCCCCATGTCGGCTTCGCCAGCCTCGAGGATCAGCAGCGGGCAGAGGAGGCGTTCCTCAGCCTCAGCGCGCGGGAGGTGACGGTGCTGGCCTATCTCGCCTACGGCTTTTCCGCCAAGGAAGTGGCCATCACCCTCAACGTCAGCAGCCGCACCGTCGATACCTTCCGCACCCGCGCCCTGCTGAAGCTTCGAGCCCGCAATACCGCCGACGCCGTCCGCATTCTCGCTGCCCTCTCGGCGCGGGCGCGGATGGCCGAGAAGCGAGGCTGACGCCTCAGCTGCCGCGCGGCTTGGCACGGTTGGTCGCGGCCGCCGAAGCAGGATCCTCTGGCCAGGAATGGCGCGGATAGCGGCCCCGCAACTCCTTGGCGACCTCCCGCCACGACCCCCGCCAGAACCCCGGCAGGTCGCGGGTCGTCTGGATCGGTCGCTGCGCCGGCGACAGCAGCACCACCAGCAGCGGGATCCTGCCGCCGGCGACGCTCGGGTGACTGGTGAGGCCGAACAGTTCCTGCACGCGGGCCTCGAGCGCCGGTCCGTTCTCTGCTTCGTAGTCGATCGGCAGACGTGAGCCCGACGGGGCATCGAAATGCGAGGGCAGAAGACGCTCGATCTCCGCCCGCCGCGGCCACGGTAGTAGCGTTTCCAGTGCCGCGCTCAGCGTCGAACCGGTGATCTGGGAGAGGGCGGAGCAGCCTTCGAGGTGAGGGATCAGCCATGCCGCGCCGTCGCTCGCCAGCGCCGCGTCCGAAAGATCCGGCCACTCTTGGCCCAGCCGTCGGTGGAGGAAGCTGCTGCGGGCGCGCAGCGCCAGCTGCTCCCGGGTCCAGGGCAGACTTTGAATCCCCGTCCTCGCAAGCCCGGCGGCAAGCTTCTCGGCCACCTCCGGTGCATCGCCGACCGGCGCCGCGACGTCCTCGAGGCGGACGGCGCCCAGTTCCCGAAGCCGCCGCGCCCGTACGCTGCAGGTGCCGTCATCATAGGCGAGGACGGTCTGCTCCCGGATCCGCGATGCGAACAGGTCTTCCAGGGTCGAACGGTCGATGGCAGCGGCGGCGCGGATGCGGCCATTGGCGGCACTGCCCGTGATGTCCGTCACCACCAGGAACGGCGCGCCGGCGAGGGCCTCGGTCGCCTCCATCATGCCGGCGCGACCGTTGACCAGACGGTAGCGGCCGCGGCCGCCCGCCGCCTGCGCGACCCGGTCGGGGTAGGCGCGGGCAAGGTGGCGGCCGGCATCCGCCGCGCCTCCCGCAACCGCATCGCCACCAGCGGCCTTGGCCCAACGCGCCGCCAGCCGCCTTGCCTGCTCGGCCCGTCCCCCGCCCTCCGTTCGGAAGCGCGTGAGGCGCTGGGCGAGATCGAGATCGGTGCCGCCGAGACCGCGTTCGCTCAGCAGCACCGCGAGCTGCGCCGCCGCTGCTGCCTCGCCTTCCGCGGCAGCCCGGTACACCATGTGGGCGAGGCGCGGATGCAGGGGCAGCCGTGCCAGCGCCGTGCCCTCTGCCGTCACCTGTCCCGCGGCGTCGAGCGCTCCCAACGCCTCGAGCAGCGTCCGGGCCTCTGTCCAGGCTGGCTTCGGCGGGGGATCGAGAAAGCGGAGCTTTGCAGGATCCGTAATTCCCCAACTGGCAAGGTCGAGGACCAGACCGGTCAGGTCCGCCTCCAGCATCTCTGGTCGGTCGAAGGGTGGCCGGGCAGCGTCCTGGCCTTCTCCCCACAGCCGGTAGCAGACGCCGGCGGCGGTGCGGCCGGCGCGTCCGCGTCGCTGATCGGCCGCGGCCTGCGATACGGGACGCGTCTCGAGCGTCGTCAGCCCGGACGCAGGATCATAGGCGGGACGGCGGCTCAGGCCGCTGTCGACGACGATGCGGATCCCCTCGATGGTGAGCGAGGTTTCGGCAATGGACGTCGCCAGCACGAGCTTGCGGTGGCCTGCTGTGGCCGGGCGCACGGCCCGATCCTGCTCTTCCGGGCTCAACTGTCCGTGGAGCGGAGCGATCTCGATGTCCGCCGGGAGGCGACCTGCCAGCCGTTCCGCGGTCCGGGCGATCTCTCCCTGACCGGGCAGGAACACCAGTGCTGATCCCGTTTCGCTGCGCATCGCCTCTGCGATCACCTCCGCGAGTTGATCCTCCAGCCGCCGCCCTGGGTCCCGGGCCCGGTATCGCGTCTCCACCGGATACGAGCGCCCCACACTTTCGATCACCGGCGCATTCTCCAGCAGCCGCGCCACGGCGGCAGCGTCGATGGTCGCCGACATCAGGAGCAGTCGCAGGTCCTCCCGCAGCGCCCGCGCGTCCAGCGCCAGGGCAAGACCCAGATCGCCATCGAGGCTGCGTTCGTGAAACTCGTCGAACAGCACGGCCGCGACGCCCGGGAGCTCGGGGTCGTCCAGCAGCATCCGCGTCAACACCCCCTCGGTGACCACTTCGATACGGGTTTGGCTCGAGACCCGGCTTTCCATGCGGATTCGATAACCGACGGTTTTTCCCACCTCCTCTCCCAGCGTCGCTGCCATTCGTCGCGCCACCGCCCTGGCCGCCAGCCGCCGTGGCTCGAGCACCAGGATGCGGCCGTCGCCACGCCATCCGGCGGAAAGCATGGCCAGCGGCACCCGCGTCGACTTGCCGGCCCCAGGCGGTGCCACCAGCACCGCCAGCGGCTCCGCCGCCAGCGCCTCGAGGAGCTGCGGCAGCACGTCATCGATGGGGAGTGGTACATGGGCTGGCGGCATGGTGCTGTCATCGCCAATGCAGCGACAGGGTGCAAGCGCCTGGAGGCGCGCCTCAGCTCCCGATGGTCTGGCCGAGCCCTCGGCTGCGGGCAATCGCGAGTGCGTGCACCGCGATTGCGGTATCCTGCACTCCGGTGCCTGTCAGGTCGCAGACCGTAACACTTTCGTCGCTGCTCCGGCCCGACTCCCGACCGCTGCAGATGGCGCCGAGCTCCGTGAACGGCTCCTCGGCACCCGCGGCACTGGCCGCGATCGCCGCACGCAGCTCTCCAAGCGTCCTCGACTGTGTGAGGCGATCGCAGACAAAGCGGTCGGCGGCAGTGACGATTGCCGGATCCAGTTCGTTCTTCTCGCTGGCGTCCGAACCCATGGCGGTGATGTGGAGCCCCGGGTGCAACCAGCTGGCCTCGATGAGAGGGGTACGCGAGGGTGTCGTCGTCACCACCACCTGGCTCTCGCGCACCACCGCCTCGGCGCTCTCCGCGACCGTCACCAGCCGGGAGAGGCGCTGCGTCATCCGCGCCGCATAGGCCTCGGCCTTGGCCGGGCTGCGGGCCCATACCAGCAGCCGCTCGAACCGGCGCTCCAGCGCCAGCGCCTCGATCTGCAGTTCCGCCTGCACGCCGGCGCCGATGACCCCGGCCGTGTGAACCTCGCGTGGCGCCAGATGGCGGGCCGCGACGGCGCCGGCTGCGGCGGTGCGGATATCGGTGAGGTAGCCGTTGTCGAGCAGCACGGCACTGACGATACCGGTTTCGGCGTCAAAGACGATCATCAGACCGTTGAGGCTGGGCAGGCCACGCATGGGGTTGTCGAAGAAGCCCGGGCTCACCTTGATGGCGAAGCCTGGCATCCCCGGCACATAGGCGGTCTTCACGTCGACCTCGCCATGCTTCTCCGCGATCGCCATCGAGAGGATCGGCGGCATGATCACGCCACCCTGGGCCAGCGCTGAGAACGCCTGCTCGATGATGTCGACGGTAGCAGCGTCGAGCCCGACGCAGCGGCGCAGTTCGGCCTCGGTAAGGATGGTGACGTCAGCCATTGTCGTTCGCCTCCGCCTGCGGCAGCCGCCCGTCGATGACCGAGCGGAAGACGGCCATGTCGACGTTGCGGCCTGAAATAACCACTGCCACCTCGCGCCCGAGCGACGCGAGATCCTCGGTGAGTGCGGCGATTCCGACGGCACCGGCGCCTTCGGCGACCCATCCTTCCGAGAGGAACAGCGTCCGCATCGCCGCCGCGATCTGCGCCTCGCTCAGCAGGACCACCTCGTCCACCAGGTCGCGCACCATCGGGAATGTGTAGCGATTGGCGAGGCCGATGCCGCCGCCGAGAGAATCCGCGAGGCTCGCTTGCTCGACGACGTCGACCGGGTGGCCGGCGGCGAGGCTCGCGGCCATCGCCGCCCCGCGTTCCATGCTGAAGCCGATGATCCGGACCTCTGGTGATCGTCCCTTGATGGCGGCAGCGACGCCGGCGATGAGGCCGCCGCCGGAGAGCGGGACCAGCACCGTGTCGATCTCCGGTGCGTCCTCCAGTATCTCGATGCCGATGGTGCCCTGTCCGGCGATGATGTCCGCATGGTCGAATGGCGGGAACTCCACCAGACCATCTTCGGCCACCAGCCGGTCCACTTCCTGTTGTGCCTGGTCCTGGCTCCGCCCGATGATGGCAACGGTGGCACCGAGCCCGCGGATGGCCTCGACCTTGTTCGCCGGCACGAGATTGGACATGCAGACCGTCGCGGGAATCCCGAGCCGGGCTGCCGCATAGGCCAGGGCCCGCCCATGATTGCCGGTAGAGGCGCAGACGACGCCCCGCGCCGCGGCCGAAGGCGACAGGCGCGCCAGCGCATTGGCGGCGCCACGAAGCTTGAAGGCTCCGGTCGGCTGCGCCGTCTCGAGTTTCAGCCGGACCCGCCGGTCGGGCCGGGAAAGGGTTGGCGCTTCGACCAGCGGCGTCCGGCAGGCGACGCCCTTGATCGCCTGCTGCGCCGCTTCGAAGACTGCCGGTTCCATGTGCATTGCGACTCGCCGAGATCTTGACTGAGGTGACGAGAGCCGCAGTATCGCAGCCCGGAGTGGCCGCCCGAGCAGACGGTATGGCGGACTCTTGCATGGGGCGGAGCGTTGAGGCAAGGAGGTGAGCCTCGGGCTCCCTGGCGCAGTCTCCGTGCCCCCGAGTTCCCAGTCCCAGGCCGAGACCTCCGATGCCAGCCAATCCCATCGCCCCCACAGTCGACTACGACGCCGACGGCGTTCAGCACGGGTTCCTCCGCCTTCCATGGAGCCGCAACGAGTCTGCCTGGGGAAACCTGATGATCCCGATCACCGTCATCCGGAACGGCGAGGGTCCAACGGCGCTGCTGACCGGCGCCAGCCACGGCGACGAATACGAAGGGCCCGTGGCGCTTATGGATCTGGCGCGAACGCTGCAGGCCGAGCAGGTGCGTGGCCGCGTCATCATCATCCCGTTTCTCAACTACCCCGCCTTCCGCGCCGGCACTCGGCTGTCGCCGGTCGACGGCGCCAACATGAATCGGATCTTCCCCGGCCGCCCCGACGGCACGGTCAGCCACAAGATCGCCGACTACCTGCAATGCCGCCTGCTGCCACTGGCCGATTTCGTCCTCGACTTCCATTCCGGCGGCCGGACGCTCGATTTCGTGCCCTTCGCTGCCGCCCATGTCCTGCCGGACAAGGCGCACGAGGCGCGTTGCCACGCCGCCCGCGACGCCTTCGGTGCTCCCTACAGCGTCACCATGCTGGAGATCGATGCGGTGGGGATGCTCGACACGGCAGCCGAGGAGATGGGCAAGGTTTTTGTCACCACCGAGCTCGGCGGCGCCGGCACGGCAACGGCCCGCAGCGTCGGCATCGCGCGCCGCGGCCTGCGCAACGTCCTCGTGCACGCCGGGATTGTCGAGGGGGAGGTTGTCCAGACGCCCTCGATCCGGCTCGACATGCCATCGATCGATTGCTTTTCGTTTGCCGAGACGGAGGGTCTGGTCGAGCCCTGTGTCGACCTCGGCGAGCCGGTGGAAGCAGGCACGGTGTTGGTCAAGGTTCATTCGATCCTCCGCACCGGGCAGGAGCCGGTGGAGTACCGTGCACGCATGTCGGGCATCCTCGCCGCCCGGCATGCCCCGGGTCTGGCCGGCCCGGGCGATTGTCTGGCGGTCGTGGCGACGCTGGTCGACTAGCGTCGGGCCGGTTGCTGCCGGCGGTCAGGCGGCCAGCTGCTCGACCCGGTTCCGACCCAGGTGCTTGGCCTTGTAGAGACCCCGATCCGCGAGTTTCATCAGCTCGTCGAAGTCGCGGAAGCCGCTGGAGCTGTGGCAGATGCCGGCGCTCACCGTCAGCACCTCCTGCGCCGGACCGGGCAGGATGGCCGCTGCGCTGACCTCGCCGCGAATGCTGTCGATCCTCTCATAGGCATCTTCAGCCGAGATGTCGGTGAGGATAGCGGCGAACTCCTCGCCACCGATGCGGGCGATGAAGTCCCCCTGCCGCATGGAGGCGGCGGCGATGCTGGCACATTGCCGGATGGCTTCATCGCCCACCGCGTGGCCGTACCTGTCGTTCACCAGCTTGAAATTGTCGATGTCGAGAAAGACCACGGCGAACTCACCGCCCAGATTGCCGGCCAGCCGCTCTTCGACATGTGCCTCGAAGGCACGCCGGTTGTAGAGGCCGGTAAGGGGGTCGCGCATCGCCGCGTTGCGCAGTCCCTGGGCGCTCCGCTCATAGGCGACCGACAGGGCGAAGGCGCCGCTCGCAGTCGTGTGCACGATGGCGATCGCGAGGTGGATATCCAGCATCAGGTCGTTGGGTAGATACCGATCGATGCTGTCCCCGCCGAGCATCCCCTGGAGGACGCGTGCGGCAAAGGAAGCCGCTATGACGCCGTAGGCGAAGACGAGGCCGTAACGCGAAGGCAGCCCATCCTGCCGGTCCCGCCAGAACTCGAAGGCTGTGGCGGCGGCGATGCCGGTCAGCAGGACGTTGGTAAGGGAGTAGACCGCCGCATAGGAACCGAACACAGCCGGAGTAAGGCTCAGCATGACGAACAGCGCCGACGGCGCGAGAGCGAGGTAGAGCTTGTCCGGTCTGCCGGAAAACTGCCGTGCCGCCAGCCAGCGAAGGCCGAAGCCCGCCACCAGCAGCCCGTTCGGAACGGTGGCCACTACGATCTCGGGCAGGTGCCGCTCGTACATGAAGAACACCAGCGCTGCCGCGAGGACCAGGTTCCCGGTCAGCCAGGAGTTCCAGTGACGTTCCGCCGTGCGGCCCCGACCGGCCACGCCGAAGGCGGCGGCCATCACTGCGAGCACCACCACGTTGGCGGCAAAGAGAGTGAAACTGTCGAGTTCCATGCGGCTGCCCCCCGGCCCACGTGACTTGATCGCCATCTTGCTGAGCCCCGAAAATGCACCTGCAAAGATGAGCATCCGGTTACCGGGTTCTCGACCGGGAAGAGGGTGGCTGCCGCCGGTTCAGCGATAACCGGCCGCTTGCAGCTCGAACAGTTCGGCGTAGAGGCCGCCTGCCGCCAAGAGTTCGGCGTGGCTGCCGGATTCGACGATGCGGCCGGCATCGAGCACGAGGATGTGGTCCGCCATGCGCACGGTGGAGAAGCGGTGCGAGATCAGGAGCGCCGTCTTGCCCTGCGCCAGCCCCTTGAAACGCGCGAAGACTTCCGCCTCCGCCTTGGCGTCGAGCGCCGCAGTCGGTTCGTCCAGGATGATGAGTTGCGCGTCGCGCATATAAGCCCGCGCGATCGCCACCTTCTGCCATTCGCCACCCGAGATGTCGCGCCCCTTGTTGAACAGCCGTCCCAGCGGCTGTTCGTACCCGAGAGACAGCTTCTCAATCACTCCATCGGCAAGGCTGCGCTCCGCCGCGGCCTCGATGCGGGGCCGGTCCGCCCGCGCCTCCACCCGGCCGACGCCGATGTTTTCCGCCGCGGTGAGGCTGTAGCGGATGAAGTCTTGGAAGATGACGCCGGTGTTCTCGTGGAGGTCCTCGATGGGGATCTCGCGCAGGTCGATGCCGTCCACCGTAATCCGCCCCTCGTCCGGTTCGTAGAGCCGCGTCAGCAGCTTGACGATGGTGGTTTTGCCGGCGCCGTTCTCCCCGACCAGCGCCAGCGTCTCGCCCGCCCTCAGTGTGAGGTTCAGGTTGCGGACAGCCCACTGCTCGGTACCGGGATAGCGGAAACCGACACCCTCGAACACGAAGCCCTCCCGCACCGGCACCGGAAATGGCCGGGGATGTAGGGGCGCAACAATCTCCGGTTCGATCTCGAAGAACGAGAACAGGTCGTCGAGGTAGAGCGACTGCCCGGCAATCTGGGTGAACCCGAGCAGGATGCGCTGGAACAGGTTGTTGAGGTTGAGGAACGAGCCCGACAGGAAGACCAGGTCGCCGATGCTGAATCGACCGGTCACCGTCTGCCAGACGATGTAGGCATAGGCTCCATAGTAGGTGAGAGTGCTGATCGCGGCGAATATCGTGCCCCAGAGTGCGCGCCGGACCGCCAGGCGGCGGTTTTCGACGAAGATTTCTGATGCCAGGGCGTGGAATCTTTCGACCAGAAAGCCCCCGAGGTTGAAGAGCTTGATCTCCTTTGCCGTCTCCGCGCTGGCCCCGACATGCCGGATGTATTCAAGCTGCCGCCGCTCCGGCGTGCGCCAGCGGCTGAGGAAATAGGACAGCGTGTTGAAGCGGGACTCCCCCAGCACCGCCGGCACAAAAGACAATGGTAACAGGAGGATAAGCCAGGGTGCGTAGACGAACAGCCCCACGATCAGCGTGGCGATGGTGATCATGTCCTGCGCCTGCCCGAACATCTGCGAGAGGAGGGCATTGCGCCCCGCCGCCTGCCGCCGCGCCCGCTCCAGCCGGTCCTGGTACTCCGGTGACTCGAAGTGCTTCAGATCGAGCCGCGCCGCATGCTGCATAAGCTCGATGCTGACGGTATTGGAATGCAGTTCTCCCAGCACCCCATCGACCAGTGATGCCCCCCGTGTCAGCAGGTCCGCGACGACGACGATGGCAAGCTCGACGACGAGGAGGCCCGCAATGACGCTGAGTTCGCCGCTGGCCCACCAGTCGGCGAGCTCCGGCCCCGGGGAGGGAGCACCGCTCAGGCGGACCACCTCGTCGATGATCAGCTTGCCGACATAGAGCAACGCCACCGGCTGTGCGGCCCGGAGGAGCCGCAGGCCGATGCTGGCGGCGGTCAGCCAGCGACTGGTGCGCCAGATCTGCGCCACGAGGCGTCCCAGATGCCGGAGATTCTCCAGCTTTTCCCGAAAGCCGATCTTGGGCGGGTGACCAACGGGGCCGGGGCGGCGGCCAGGTGCGTCGGATGGTGTCATTGCTGCCGATCATAGCCGCGACCTGCACGGCCGTCATCGCTCAAGGCGGGCGATACTAGAGGGGCGCCTTGGTCAGGCGCGGCGCGCGCCGCCTATTCGGCAGGAAGCACCACGTCTTCCCGGAAATGCAGGTAGGTCGGGTCGAACTGCGCCAGCTGGACCAGACCTTCCCATGACAAGATGCGAACATTGCCGCTTTCAAAGTGGATGAGTTGGCGAGCCCGCAGGTCCTGCAACGTACGGTTGGTGTGCACGGCAGACAGGCCCAGCGCGTCTGCGATCTCTTCCTGCACCAGGGGCAGCCGGAAGACCCAGTTGCGGGCAAGGCCGGTCACGAAGAGCTTGACGTAGACTTCGCAGATTTGGTGAGCAAGGTGCGACACAGCCGGGCGCTGTCCCATCTCAACCATCCACGTCCGGAAAACCGCGGAGTCGATCAGCGTCGCGCGCCAGAACAGGCGCGAAATATTGGGAGAGCGCTCGAGCAGTGCGAGGATGTCCGTATGTTTGAGGAACGCGACGGTGCTTCTCTCGGTCGCGGCAAGGCTGTGGTCCATTTTGGTGAGATGCAGGCTGTGCAGGTCGGGTATCTCGCCCGGTGTATGGAAGGCGAGGATTTGGCGGCTGCCGTCCGGAAGGACCTTGTAACGGTGCATGAAGCCCTTGAGCAGCAGGCAGGACTGGGCCACCACTTCACCGTCGGAGGCGGCGTCCTCTCCCTTGCTCAGTGCCGTGATCCGCATTGGCAGATCGGCCAGCAGGTCCCGGTCCGTGGCCGTGACGTAGCCGATGGTCTCAAGCCTGCGAATGAGTATGTCGATGGCCTCCGGCAACGCGCTCCCCTTCGTCGCCGGGCGTCGCCGACACGTCCTCACCCTACGCGCGAAGGAGGCGGCCCACAACCGCCGTGGGCTTCAACCGCGCGACCCAATGCCGTTCAGGCTGGCTGGCGGTTGCCTTCTCGTGCTTGGAACTCGATGCTGACCCCGCAGATAATACATTGGCGGCACAGTGCCTCGATGATCTCGGGCTCCTGCAGGGGATCGAGGCCGTGTTCGATAATGATGAACCTCGCCGTGTCGTTGACACGCATGAGGTCGTTACCGGCGCGCGCCGCGTCCACCGCCGCGCGAACCGTTGCGCCCATATCGAAACTCGCTACTTGCTGTTGCATGTGGCCCTACCTTGGTGGCCACAATAGCCGGTTAATGGAACCTTTCCTTAACACAGGCTAAGATGCTCGTCCGCTATGAGGTGCGCTCGGTCAAATCTTCGTGCCGAATGGCACCGGATGGGAACCTCAGCGCCGTACGCTCCTTTCTTCCAGCACGAGTTTCTTCCGGCACGAGGGCCTGCCGCGAACACGGGAGCTAAAGCATGATCAATCGTTTCGGATTGCTGCGCCCTAGCCGCTATGTCCCTGTGCTCGTGGCGGGTGTCGCGATCGTAATGCTCGTTCCCGCGGACTCACCGAATGATGAGGGTGAGCCCGGCGCGGTGATCGCTGCGGCTGCGACCCCCGTCTCCGAGCCGCCCCCGCCTGCACCTGCAATAAAGATCGCAGAAGTTTCGCAGAAGCCGCCGCCGGAGCCGGTCAGGCAATCGGTGGCCGCTGTTCCGGAAGCGCCGGCGCTACCGACTGAAGCGTCTGACTTAAAGGCGCCTGTACCTGATGAAGTCGCGCTACTGCGGACCATGCGCGCCGTAGAGGCTGAGTCGGATACTGCGCCCGCCGAGGAAGTCGCGGAGTCGGCAGAGGAGCCGGTTCCGGAGGAAGCGGACGAGGAGCCCACCTACCGGGTCGCCCGCGTTGGCAGCAGTGCGCTCAATGTCCGTGCTGGTCCGTCCAGCTCCAACCGGAAGCTCTTTGTGCTGCGGCCGGGCGAGCCGGTGCGTATCGCCGAGATGGATGGCAACTGGGCACGCATCGTTCGCGGGGATGGCGACGAAGGCTGGGCATTCGGGCGCTACCTCAACGGTCTGAACGGGGATGCGGTCGCGGCCGCACCCGCGCCCGCCGCAGAGGCCGCGCCCGTCGAGGACGCGGATCGCGCGCAGGCCACCGCGACCCGTCAGGAGGCGCCGCCGGTGGAACGCGGGACGGGCCGCTATGCCCGCGCCGCGTCGGATGTTCCGGCACGCGCGGCACCTTCTCCCGGGGCCGCGCAGCTCTTTGTCTTGCCGGCGGGCGAGCGGGTGAAGATCGCCGAGATCCGTGGCCCATGGGTGCATGTGATCACCGACAGCGGCGTCTCCGGCTGGGTCCGCTTCCGCTAAGGACACGGCTGCGGCGCAAACCTTCTGGCCCCCTTGGTCTGGATCCCGCGGTTGACCCAGCTTCCGATCGGCCCCACGCTCCTGTGCCGCTTACCCTTGGGCTGACCGAGGCTCTTACATCCGGCAGCAGCCATGTCGTTCAGCGAAACCATACGCCGCCGCGAACGTTGGGTTGAGAAGCAAGAAGGGGACCTGGGCGCATGAGGGCTGCCGAAAAGAAAAGTGCAGGAAGGGCAGGCGGCTCGCCTACAGGGCAAAAAAAGTCGCCACCTTCTCTCGTCCGACAGAGCAAAGACGAGACGGCGATGGACCTAGAGGTGCTGTCGCAACTTGCGGCCAGCCGGCTCGCCATTGAAGGCGTGGAGCCGGAGGTAGATGGGGGGCGGTTTCCTGCCAAGACAGTTGCAGGGTCTCCCTTCACCATCTCGGCCGACATCTTTGGCGACGGCCACGATACCATCGACGCCGCCCTGCTGTATCGCCCCGTCGGGGAGCCGGACTGGTGCGAAGTGCCGATGGAGTTCGTGGCCAATGACCGCTGGCAGTGCGTGGTGACCTTCGATGAGAACCGCATGCACGAATACACCTTCCTTGCCTGGCGCGACCTCTTCGGTACATGGCGCAAGGATACGGCCAAGAAATTCGCAGCTGGCCTCGACATCGGTCTCGAGATCGAAGAGGGGCGGCAACTGCTCCAGGGAGCGCTCGAGCATTGTCGGCAGGACGCTGCCGGTGGGTTTGAGGAAGATGCGGCTGCACTCGAGGAACTGCTGAGCGCCTGCGAGAGCAGTAGCTCGGACCAGGACCGCCTGGCCATGCTCAGTGCGGAGGCGGCGGTGGCGCTGATGCGGCGTGCCGCGCCGCGCACCAATCTGACCAGGTATGAACGGATTTTGAACGTCTTCGCCGACCGGAAGGCGGCGGCCTTCAGTGCGTGGTATGAGCTGATGCCGCGGTCCCAGTCGGGTGACGGGAATCGCCACGGCACCTTCGATGACGTCATCGAGCGCCTGCCCTATGTCCGTGACCTCGGCTTCGACGTCCTCTATTTCCCCCCGATCCACCCGATCGGCCGGACCAACCGCAAGGGCCGCAACAACACCCTGACCCCCGGCCCCGACGATCCCGGCAGCCCCTACGCCATCGGCTCGGAGGAGGGGGGGCACGATGCCATCCACCCCGAACTCGGCACGATCGAGGACTTCGACCGGCTGGTGGCCGCTGCCCATGGCCACGGACTCGAGATCGCGCTCGACTTCGCCATCCAGTGTTCCCCGGATCATCCCTGGATCAAGGAGCATCCGGAGTGGTTCGACTGGCGACCGGACGGCACCATCAAGTTCGCCGAAAACCCGCCCAAGAAGTACGAGGACATCGTCAACGTCCACTTCTACCGCAAGGCGATCCCGGGCCTGTGGCTGGCGTTGCGCGACGTCGTGCTGTACTGGATCGAGCACGGCGTGAAGATCTTCCGCGTCGACAATCCCCACACCAAACCCTTCCCGTTCTGGGAGTGGCTGATCGCCGACATCCGGGAACGGCACCCGGACACGATCTTCCTCGCCGAAGCCTTCACCCGTCCAAAGGTCATGAAGCGCCTCGCCAAGGTCGGCTTCTCCCAGAGCTATTCCTATTTCACTTGGCGCAACCTCAAGGGCGAGATCGAGGAATACCTGACGGAACTGACTACGGAGGAGTGCCGCCACTACATGCGGCCGAACTTCTTTGTCAACACGCCCGACATCAACCCGTTCTACCTGCAGTACAGCGGCCGTCCCGGTTTCCAGACGCGGCTGGTGCTGGCGGCAACGCTGGGTGGCAATTACGGCATCTACAACGGCTTCGAGATCAGCGAAGCGGCGGCGATGCCCGGCAAGGAGGAGTATCTCAATTCGGAAAAGTACGAGATCCGCGCCTGGGATTTCGACCAGCCCGACAACATCACCTGGGACATCCGCCTCGTGAACCGGCTGCGGCGTGAGCACCCAGCATTGCAGGACTTCACCAATCTCGCCTTCTACAACGCGTGGAACGACAACATCATCTGCTACGGCAAGCGTACAGCGGATCTCTCTGATTTCCTTCTCTTTCATGTTTGCCTCGACCCGCACGAGGCCCAGGAGGCGACGTTCGAACTGCCGCTGTGGGAGTTCGGCCTCTCCGATGATGCCTCCATCGAGGTCGAGGACCTGGTGGCCGGTCACCGCTTTACCTGGCACGGCAAGCACCAGCACATCCGCCTCGACCCATATTACAAACCTTACGCTATCTGGCGGCTGATCGGATCGGGAGCGCCGACACCATGAACGAACTGACCCCGCGCCGCGACGCCGCCAAGGCGGCGTCTTCCCGTCGCGTCGACGGCATCATCAGCCGCGAGGATACGCAGTGGTACCGGGATGCCGTGATCTACCAACTGCACGTCAAGGCATTCCAGGACGCCAACAATGACGGCGTAGGGGATTTCGCCGGCCTGATGCAGCGTCTCGACCATGTGCAGGATCTCGGGGTGACGGCCATCTGGCTGCTGCCGTTCTATCCGTCACCGCTGCGCGACGACGGCTACGACATCGCCGACTATCGCGCGATCAATCCCTCCTATGGCACGATGCGCGAGTTCAAGGCCTTCGTCGCCGAAGCGCACCGCCGGGGCCTGCGGGTGATCACCGAGCTGGTGATCAATCACACCTCGGACCAGCATCCCTGGTTCCAGCGAGCCCGGAAGGCCAAGCCCGGCTCTGCCGCGCGCGACTTCTACGTCTGGAGCGATACCGACACCAAGTTCCCCGAGACCCGGATCATCTTCACGGACACCGAGACCTCGAACTGGACCTGGGACCCGGTCGCCGGCGCCTTCTTCTGGCACCGCTTCTACTCGCACCAACCGGACCTCAACTTCGACAACCCACGGGTGCTCGACGAGGTTCTCAAGGTCATGCGGATGTGGCTCGACATGGGGGTCGACGGGCTGCGCCTCGACGCCATCCCTTATCTGATCGAGCGCGAGGGCACCAACAACGAGAACCTGCCGGAAACCCACGTCGTCCTCAAGAAGATCCGCGCCGAGCTCGACGCCCATTACTCCGATCGCATGCTGCTCGCCGAAGCCAACCAATGGCCCGAGGATACGCGGCCCTATTTCGGCGAGGGCGACGAGTGCCATATGGGGTTCCACTTCCCGCTGATGCCGCGCATGTACATGGCGCTGGCGCAGGAAGACCGGCACCCCATCACCGACATCATCCGCCAGACCCCGGACATTCCCGAAGGCTGCCAGTGGGGCATCTTCCTGCGCAACCATGACGAACTGACGCTCGAGATGGTGACCGACCAGGAGCGGGACTACCTCTGGCGCACCTACGCCGACGATCGGCGCGCCCGGATCAATCTCGGCATTCGCCGGCGGCTGGCGCCACTGCTGCAGAACGACCGCCGCAAGATCGAACTCATGAACTCGCTGCTGATGTCGATGCCCGGCACCCCGATCGTTTATTACGGCGACGAGATCGGCATGGGCGACAACTATTATCTCGGCGATCGTGACGGTGTGCGGACGCCGATGCAGTGGTCGGCCAATCGCAACGCCGACTTCTCCAAGGTCAACCCGCAGCAGCTCTACCTGCCTGCCATCCAGGATCCGATCTACGGCTATCAGGCGATCAACGTCGAGACGCAGCAGGGGGACCCATCCTCGCTGCTCAACTGGATGCGGCGGATGATCAATGTCCGCAAGCAGCACAAGGCGTTCGGCCGCGGCAGCATGACGCTGCTCTATCCGCGTAACCGCAAGGTCCTCGCCTATGTCCGCGAACACGAGGGCGAGCGGATTCTTTGCGTCGCCAACCTCTCCCGGGCGGCACAGGCGGTCGAGATCGATCTGTCGCGTTACAAGGGAGCGGTGCCGATCGAGCTTTCAGGCTATTCGCCATTCCCGCCCATAGGAGATCTGCCCTACCTCGTGACGCTACCCGCCTTCGGCTTCTTCTGGTTCCTGTTGACCGAGGATGCGGAAGCGCCGCGCTGGCACGAGCAGATGCCGGAAATGCTTCCCGAGTTCATCACCATGACCACCCGCGACGGCAGCCTGATGGCGGCACTCTCGGGTCGCGAAAAACAGCAGCTGGAGTCGCAGGTGCTGCCGCAGTTCCTGCCGCTGCAGCGCTGGTTCGGCGCCAAGGACGATGCCATTGGTTCGGTCCGGATGACGCCGCTTGCGGAGTTCGAGCACGGTGCGCATTCGCTTGTGGTGCTGGACGTCGAGGTGGGCGGCGACACGCAGCGCTACTTCCTGCCGATCTCCGCGCGCTGGGGCGAAGAGAACTTGCAGATGGGGGCGCCCAAACTCTCCTATACTTTGGCTAAGGTGCGGCGGGGACCGCGGGTCGGCGCGCTGGTCGACGGCGTCTTCGACGAGACCTTTGCGGGCGCCTTGCTCACGACGCTGCGTGACGGCGGGGTCCTGGAGGCAACCGACGGATCCATCGCCTTTGCCGGCACCGATCTGCTCGCCGGTATTGATGATTTCGGGGAGCCACGGCCCCTGACCGTCGAGCAGAGCAACGTCTCGATCGCCTATGGCGACCAGGTCATCCTCAAGCTCTATCGGCGGCTGCGGGCGGGCGAGCAGCCCGATGTCGAAGTGGCGCGGTTCCTCACGGGAGTTGCCGGCTTCGCCAATACCCCGGCTTTCCTGGGCTCGATCGAGCACCGCCCCGAAGACGGAGCCCCGACCACGCTTGCCGCGGCCTTTGCCTTCGTGCCCAACCAGGGGGACGCGTGGTCGGTGCTGACCGATGCTCTTGCCATTGATCTCGATGAGCACGCGCTTGGCCTCGAAGATGGCGGCAACACCGAGCTGCTCTCCGAGGACTTCGTTCATTGGCTCGGCATGGGCGAGCTTTTTGGGCGTCGCACCGCCGAGTTGCATGACGCCTTGGCAACGCCGACCGACGACCCGGAATTCGGCGTCACGGCATTGTCGGCCAGCGAGGTCGGGGCGTGGGTGAAGGATGCCGTTCGTGAAGGCGAGGCGGTCCTCGACCGCCTAGAGGATCGAGCGTCAGACCTCGGCGACGAGGCGAGGGAACTCGCCGAGGATCTGCTGGCACGGCGGCAGCAATTGCTGGACCGTCTCCGCACGATGGCCGGCATCGAACCTTCCGGCGGCATGTCGCGCATCCATGGCGATTACCACATGGGCCAGGTTCTCGTCGCCCAGGACGACGTGATGATCATCGACTTCGAGGGTGAACCAAAGCGCAGCCTCGCCGAGAGACGCGCGAAGTCATCGCCGCTGCGCGATGTGGCGGGGATGCTGCGCTCGATCGACTACGTTGCGGCGACCGTCCTCAACCGCCGCCGGGAGGCCACTGGTCCGCTACGTCCGGAGGTGAAAGCCCGGGCCGAAGCGTGGCGGAAGGCATTCACCGCCGACTTCCTCGCCGGCTATCACGCGGCCATAGCTGGCTCGCCTGCCCACCCCGAGGACGAAGGTTTCGAGCGAGCCTTGATGGATCACTTCCTGCTCCAGAAGGCGATCTACGAAATCGGCTATGAACTAGCCAATCGACCGGCATGGGTGGAAGTGCCGTTGCGGGGCATCCAGCGCCTCCTAGACAAGGAAGCAGACTGATGGCTACCACCACCGAAGCACCGCCGTCCGCCTATCCTGCTGATGTCGAAGCGATCGTCCGTGGCCGGCACGGCAATCCCTTCGTCGTGCTCGGCATGCAGGGCGGTGACGGCAAGCCCCTCGCCGTGAACACGTTCAGTCCTCAGGCGGCGGAAGTCGAGGTTGTCGATGCCGCTACGGGGAAGGTCGCGGGTACCTTGACCCGTATCCACCCGGAAGGATTCTTTTCGGGTTTCATCGAGGGTCGGCGCGATCGTTTCGACTACCGGCTGCGACTGCGGGCGGGGGAGTTCGAATGGGAACTCGCGGACCCCTACGCGTTCCCGCCGATCCTCGGGGAACTGGATGAGTATCTGCTGGGGGAGGGCCGGCACCTCGACCAGTACCAGCAGCTTGGGGCACACCCTCGCCAGATCAATGGGGTGGACGGTGTGGCCTTCGCGGTCTGGGCCCCCAACGCCCGCCGCGTCAGCGTCGTCGGTGACTTCAACGCCTGGGACGGCCGCCGCCACCCCATGCGCAAGCGGATCGGCGTAGGTATCTGGGAGCTGTTCATACCGGGCCTGCAGCGTGGCACGACCTATAAATACGAACTGCTGGGCCCGCATGGGGAGCGGCTGCCCCTGAAGGCCGACCCCGTCTCGTTCTACCAGGAACTGGCGCCCGCCACCGCTTCCATTATCCATGGCCTGCCGGAGCCGAAGTGGCACGACGAGGAGTGGATGCAGCAGCGCGAGGAGCGTCAGGGCCTGTCAGCTCCCGTATCCATCTACGAACTCCATCTCGGCTCCTGGCGGACGCATGAGGACGGCCGGCCGCTCCATTATGCGGCGATCGCGGACCAGCTCATCGCCTACCTCACCGAGCTCAACTTCACCCATGTGGAGTTGATGCCGGTCTCGGAGCACCCCTTCGCGGGGTCCTGGGGCTACCAGCCGATCGGGCTATTCGCGCCCACCAGCCGCTTCGGGACGCCGGAGGATTTTGCCGGCTTCGTCGACCGCCTGCACACCGCCGGCATCGGCGTCATCATGGACTGGGTGCCGGCACATTTCCCGTCCGACGCACACGGGCTGGCCCACTTCGATGGCACCGCACTCTACGAGCACGAGGATCCGCGGCTCGGCTTCCATCGCGACTGGAATACGCTGATCTACAATTTCGGCCGCAACGAGGTTGCCAACTACCTCCTGGCCAACGCGCTGTTCTGGCTGGACCGCTACCACATCGACGCGCTGCGGGTGGATGCGGTCGCGTCGATGCTTTACCTCGACTACAGCCGCGAACCCGGTGAGTGGGTGCCCAACCGCCACGGCGGCAACGCCAATCTCGAGGCTATCGACTTCCTCAAGGAGACCAACAGGCTGGTGTTCGGACGCCACCCGGGCGCTCAGACCATGGCCGAGGAATCGACCGCATGGCCGCAGGTCAGCCGGCCGATCGAGATGGGCGGGCTCGGCTTCGGCTACAAGTGGAACATGGGGTGGATGCACGACACCCTCGACTACATGGCGCTCGACCCCATTCATCGGCAGCACCACCACGGCCAGATGACCTTCGGCATCCATTACGGCTTCTCGGAGAACTTCGTGCTGCCGCTCAGCCATGACGAAGTCGTGCACGGGAAGGGCTCGATGCTGGGCAAGATGCCTGGCGACACCTGGCAGAAGTTCGCCAACCTGCGCGCCTATTACGGATTCATGTGGACCCATCCCGGCAAGAAACTGCTCTTCATGGGTGGCGAGTTCGGGCAAGTGCGCGAATGGAACCACGACCACTCGCTCGACTGGCACCTGCTCGCGGACCCTATGCACAAGGGGCTGCAGACCCTGATCGGCGACCTCAACCGGCTTTATCGCGACCACCCGGCGCTGCACCAGCTCGACTGCGATCCGGCCGGCTTCGAGTGGATCGAAGCCAGCGACGCCGCGAACAGCGTCTTCGTGTTCCTGCGCAAGGGCCGGGAGGGCGTGCCGCCGATCGTTGTCGCCTGCAACATGACCCCGATCGTGCGCAACGATTACCGGGTCGGGGTTCCGTTCAGCGGCCGCTGGCGCGAGGTGCTGAACTCCGATTCCGAGATCTACGGCGGTTCCAATGTCGGCAATGGCGGCACCCTCAATGCGCTGGACGAGGGTTGGCACGGCCGCCCGGCCTCGCTCCGGCTGACCTTGCCACCGCTGGCGACAGTCATTCTGGCACCGGCTACGGATACGTGATCGCTGCACGGCGATTTCGCTGCCGGAGCTGGAAACCGCTTCGCCTCCTGCACGTTGTTTTTTCAATGGAGTGCGGGTCTCGTGGATCGGATGGCGCAAACAACTGACAATGCGCCACACTGGGGCGCCGAGTACCTTGGCGCGGGCCGCGCCCGTTTCCGCCTTTGGGCGCCGGAGGCCGGACAGGTGCGGCTTCGCATCGAAGGCCGTGAAGTCGAGATGCCGGCCGTCGCTGAGGGATGGTGCGAGTGCACCCTCGACGACGTCAGCCCGGGCGCCAGCTACGATTACCTCCTCGAAAATGACCAAGCCGTTCCGGACCCCGCATCGCGGGCCCAGAAGGGAGAACTCACCGGTCCTTCGCTTCTCGTCGATCACAGCGAATATCGCTGGCAGCACCCGGACTGGCGTGGTCGACCGTGGGAGGAGACGGTCTACTATGAGTTGCACGTCGGCACCTTTACCCCGGAGGGCACGTTCGACGCCGCCAGGAGCCGGCTCGAGCACCTGAGGGACCTTGGCATCACCACGATCGAACTGATGCCGGTCGGGCACTTTCCCGGTACTCGCGGCTGGGGCTACGATCCGATCCTGATCTATGCCCCGCACCCCACCTACGGAACGCCGAACGCGTTGAAGGCCTTCATCGACGCCGCCCACGGGCTCGGCCTCAGCGTCGTCCTCGACGTCGTCTACAACCACTTCGGGCCGGAGGGGAACTACCTCTCTCTCTATGCGCCCGAATTCTTCCACCCCGAGCGCCAGACACCCTGGGGGGGCGCCATCGCCTATGAGAAGCAGGCGGTCCGCCAGTTCTTCATCGACAACGCCCTCTATTGGCTCGAGGTCTATCGCTTCGACGGGCTGCGCTTCGACGCCATCGATCACATCCGCGACGATGAGTCGGAGACGGAGATCCTGGTCGAGATCGCCCGGACCATTCGCGCCCGCCACCCGGAGCGCCACATCCACCTGACAACCGAAGACAACCGCAACATCACCGGGCTGGTGGAGCGTGGCGAGGCCGGGGAGATAGTGCTCATCAGCGGCGAATGGAACGACGACTTTCACAATGTCGCCCATGCCGTCGCCACCGGCGAGACCGAGGGCTACTACGCCGATTTCGTTGAGCGGCACTGGTGGCGCCTCGCCCGCAGCCTTGCCGAGGGCTTCGCCTATCAGGGGGAGGTGTCAGCCCATGGCGGGGAGGCGCGCGGAGAACCCAGCGCCCACCTGCCGCCCACGGCCTTCGTCGACTTCATCCAGAACCACGACCAGATCGGCAACCGCGCCTTCGGCGAGCGGCTCATCGACCTCACCAGCCGCGAATCCGTTCAGGCCCTGATGGCCATGCTGCTGCTGTCGCCACACATCCCGCTGATGTTCATGGGCGAGGAGTGGGGGGAGACCCGCCCCTTCGCCTTCTTCACCGACTACCAGGGGGAACTGGCGGACGCCGTGCGCGAGGGGCGGCGCAAGGAATTCGCCGGCTTCCAATCCTTCCATGGCGACGAGTCCAGCCTCAAGCGGGTCCCTGATCCCAACGATCCCAAGACCTTCGAAGCCTCAAGGATCAACTGGGACTGCCTCACCAGCACGGAAGGCAAGGAGTGGCTCACGTTCACGCGGCGGCTGCTGCGTCTGCGTCAAGAGCGGATCGTGCCGTTGCTGGCGGGCGCCGGCCCGTATGCCGGCAAGATCGAGGCGGCGGACGATGGCATCGTCTCGGTGTCGTGGCGCCTCGACGGCGCGATGCTGCACATGATCGCCAACTTCGACGGCGGCCAGCGCATCGCGCGCCCAATCGCTGGGGAGATTATCCATGCCACCTCCGAGGAGGTAGCCCGCAGCCTCATCGAAGAAGAAGTCCTCCCCGCCCACTCGATCGTCGTCGCCGTCGGCAGCGAGCGCCAGGAGCTCGTTGCCTCAGATGAGTGAACTGCTGGATCAACTGGCCGAGAGACTTGGCATCGCCCGTCGCTACGAAGGGCTCGACGGCACCTTCCACGATGTACCGGATACGACGAAGCGCGCCATCCTCGACGCCCTGGGCATGGCCGCCGGCACCGAAGACGAGCTGCGGGCGCAGTTGCAGTCGGTGCCTGCGCCGAAGCAGCCCGACCTGGAGGTCGCTGCCGGCACCCGCTGCTACCTGCCGGAGCGGCCCGAGCGGTGCTGGGGCGTCGCGCTGCAGCTCTACGCGCTGCGTTCGAGCCGGAACTGGGGGATCGGGGATTTCGTCGACCTCGCGGCATTCACCGAGATCGCTGCCCGAGCCGGCGCCGACTTCGTCGGCACCAACCCGCTCCATGCGGGGTTTCTCGCGGCTTCAAACCGGCGTAGCCCCTTCTTCCCGTCGAGCCGACGCTTCCTCAACCCGCTCTACATCGCGGTCGACCGCGTTCCTGGCTTCGACTCCTCTATGGTGGACCGCCAGCAAGTCGAGGCGGTGCGGGATACGCCGCTGGTGGATTATCCCGCCGTGACCGCGATCAAGCTCGCGGCGTTACGCCAGCTATGGCCCGCGTGGAAGGCGAACGGGGATCTGTCCGCTCCCTGGGATCACGATGCCTTCGACCGCTTCCGCGAGGAGCGCGGCGAGGCGCTGCGACGTCACGCCCTGTTCGAGGCCGTTTCGCAGTTCATGGTCGACACCGGAACCGGCGGCAGCGGCTGGGAGGACTGGCCGCACCAGTTCCGCTCGGCGACGGGCGCCGCCGTTAGTGATTTTGCCGAAGCGCACGCCGAGGAGGTCGCCTTCCATCAGTGGCTGCAATGGCTGGCGAGCGTCCAGCTCGCGGCAGCAGGGGAGGCGGCGCGCCGTCACGGCATGCAGATCGGGCTCTACCTCGATTTCGCTGTCGGCGAAGCGCCCGATGGCTCCGCCACCTGGGGAGAACCCGACTTCACGATGCGTGGCGTCCATGTCGGGGCGCCACCCGATTATTTCTCCACCAACGGCCAGGACTGGGCGCTGGCGCCGCTTTCACCCGTGGCACTGAGCGGTGGCACCAGCACCTATTATCGCGACCTCATCGGCGACTCCATGCGCTATGCCGGCGCGCTCCGCATCGATCACGTCATGGGCATACAGCACCTCTTCCTGGTCCCGGAGGGCGAGTCCCCGGCCGCCGGAACCTATGTCCGCTTCCCGATCGGGCGGCTGGTCGACGACCTCGCCGAGATGTCGCATCGCTATCGGACGGTGGTGGTGGGAGAGGATCTCGGCAACGTTCCCCGCGGCTTCCGCGACGTCATGGCGGCAGCCGGCATCCTCTCCTACCGCATCCTCTATTTCGAGCGGCAGGATGACGCCTTCGCACCGCCTGGCCGCTACCCCCGCGACGCACTTGCCTGCCTCTCTACCCATGACCTCCCCACCTTCGAGGGCTGGTGGCGGGGTGACGACGTCCGGTTGCGCCACGAGCACGAACTGATCGAGGCCGCGGCCATGGAGGAACAGCTGGCGCAGCGGACCCTCGACCGCAACCAGCTCTGCACCATGCTGCAGGAAGAGGATTTGCTGGCGGAAGCCGACGCCGAGATCGCACTGGCGGCCGCCACGGCGGGTGCCGGTAGGCTGCCCGAGACGCTGCTGGTGGCAATCCATCGTCACCTCGCCCGCACGCCATCGCGCCTGCTGGCGGTGCGCATCGAGGATCTCTGCGGTGAGCGGGAGCCCGTGAATCTTCCGGGGACCGTCGACAGCTACCCCAACTGGCAGCGCAAGCTCTCCCTGACTCTCGAGGAGATGGCGGGCCAGCCGCTCTTTTCGGCGGTGACGGAGGCCTTGGCCATGGAGCGTCCGCAGCAGGAATGACAACGCCCACCGCGACTTACCGCCTGCAGTTCCGGAACGGCATGACCTTCGAGCGTGCAGCCGAACTCGTTCCCTATTTGCACCAGCTGGGGGCGAGCCATCTCTATGCCTCGCCGATCTTCGCTGCCACCACCGGCTCAACCCACGGCTACGACGTCGTCGATCACAATCGCCTCGACCCCGCTCTCGGAGGGGAGGAGGGTTTCGCCCGACTGGCTGAAGCTTTGCGCAGTGCCGGCCTCGGCCTCGTTCTCGACATCGTCCCCAACCACATGGGGGCCAATCCCGACAACCCGTGGTGGCGCAGCGTGCTGGAGTGGGGCGAGGCGAGTCCCTACGCCCGGCACTTCGACATCAATTGGCAGGAGAAGCTGACGCTTCCGGTGCTGGGGCAGCCGCTGGAACAGTGCCTGGCCGACGGCGCCATCGGCCTCGGCATCGACGATGCCGGCTTCCTCGGCCTCTCGGCCGGGGGTGCGGTCATGCCGATCGCGCCGGCGACCTACCGCGAGGTGCTGGCGCCGCTGGAGCATCCGCTTGCCGAT
Source organism: Devosiaceae bacterium (assembly GCA_035998685.1). Classification (GTDB taxonomy): domain Bacteria; phylum Pseudomonadota; class Alphaproteobacteria; order Rhizobiales; family Devosiaceae; genus Devosia_A. The sequence continues at coordinate 231,398 of DASYHK010000017.1, forward strand.
GCTATCGCCGAGCTTGCAGCAGAAGCGACGCCAGCGTCGGCTGAGGAGCTGCATGACAGGGTTCGCTCGCTCTTCGGAAAGGAAGGGAGGGACACCTTCGAGGCTGAACTCGACAGGCTGGCCGAGGACCGCGCGCTGGTCGAGACGGTCCATGCCGCGCAGGCCTGGCAGCTGACCTTCTGGCGCGACGCCCGCCGCCATCTCAGCTATCGCCGCTTCTTCGAGGTGACCGGGCTCGCCGGCGTACGGGTCGAGGACGAGCATGTCTTCGAAGACGTCCACCGGCTGACGCTGAGGCTGGTTGCCGACGGCATCGCCGACGGCCTCCGGGTCGACCACGTCGATGGCCTAGCCAATCCTCGTCAGTATCTCGATCGCCTGCGGCGGGCAGCGGGAGACGAGACATGGCTGGTTGTCGAAAAGATCCTCGAGGCGGAGGAGACGCTGCCAGCGGACTGGCCGGTCGCCGGCACCACCGGCTACGAGTTCATCGCGGCAATCGCCGCCGTACTCGTTGACGCGGACAAGGCCGACGCCCTTGAGGACGTCTATGCCGCGACGGCGCAGCCCGCGGCCGAATTCGAGGCGGAGCGCCGCAGCGCCAAGCTGCAGATCCTCTGCCACAACCTCGAGACGGAACTGACCGGCCTGGTCCAGCTTGCCGGTAAGGTGGCTGCCGCCGAAAATGTCACGGCGTCCCCCGACCAGTTGCGCGGGGCCATCGTCGAACTGATCGTCGCCTTGCCGGTCTACCGCCTCTATGGCGAGGAAAACGGCTTGCCCGAGAGCGACCAGCGCCTCCTGGAGTCGGTCCTGGCGGCCGTACGAAGCGACGCTCCTGACCTCGATCCGTCGGCGCTGGAGCTGGTAGTGCGGATGCTGAAGCAGGAGGTCGGGGCGGCGGCGGATGTGGCGCGCGAGTTCCAGCGTCGCCTGCAGCAGACCTCCGGTCCGGTCATGGCGAAGGCGCTGGAGGACACTCTGTTCTATCGCCGCAACCGGCTGTTGGCCCTCAACGAGGTCGGCGGCGACCCGGAGAACCGTGATGGCTCGCTTGAGGCCTTTCACGAGAAGATGGCGGCACGGGTGGAGCGTCAGCCTGAGGGGCTGCTGGCCACGGCCACCCATGACACCAAACGGGGCGAGGATGCCCGGGCGCGGCTCTATGCCATCAGCGAAGCCCCCGAGCTGTGGGGCGAGAGCGTCGCCCGCTGGCGCGCCATGCAGGCGCCGCTGCGGCGCGAGCTGGAGCGTGGCCTGGTGCCTGATGCCGAGACCGAGTGGATGGTCTTTCAGGCACTTGCCGGGGTCTGGCCGCTACGCCCGGACAGTGCCTCCCTAGAGGACCTCCGGGAGCGCTTTGCCGGGTACCTGGAGAAGGCGATGCGCGAAGCCAAGACCGGGACCGACTGGACCGATGTCAATGAAGGCTACGAGCGGGCGGTGCAGGACTATGCGAGCAATCTGCTGGCACCGGGCAAGGGGGCCTTCCTGGACGACTTCACCCGCACCCTGCGGCCCTTCTGCCGCGCCGGCGCGCTCAACAGCCTCACCCAGACCGTGCTGAAGCTGACGGCGCCCGGCATTCCCGACATCTACCAGGGGACGGAGGGCTGGGACTTCAGCCTCGTCGATCCGGACAACCGCCGGCCGGTGGATTTCACCGGTCTCGCAGCCAAGCTGGGCGGCTCGGGCGCGGCCTCGGCCGCCGAGTTGCTGGCCGACTGGCGGAGCGGGCGCATCAAGCAGCACCTGATCCGCCGCGGTCTGGCATTGCGGTCGCAGCACCCGCAGCTCCTGACCACTGGCACCTACAGCGAGCTTCCGGTTGCCGGTACCCGGGGGCGGCACCTCATCGCCTTCTGCCGCAGCAACGGCAGCGGCTTCGCGCTGGTCGTGGTTCCGCGGCTGACAATGGGGCTGCTGGGCGAGGGGGACGACATCGCCCTGCCGCCGGAAGTCTGGACCGACACCGCAATCGCCGTTCCCTCCGCCATAGTGGGGCGCCGTTGCCGCAATGCCCTTACCGACGAGGTGCTCGAGTTGCCTGCATCCATACCGGTGGGGGAGCTGTTGGGATCGCTCCCGCTGGCGGTGCTTGTGCCAGCAGTTGAAGAAGCCGCGCAGCCCGCGTGACCGGATCCTCCCGGCGGCATGTGGACCTTTTCGCGCCATCGGCGTTGCAATGATGTCCACCCATAGAGGAGATAGAGATGCGCGCGATCTTCCTTGCCCTGGCAGCCGTCCTCGCCACCTCCGGAATTACGCTGGCCCAGCCGGCGATCGAGCTCCGGACCGTCTACGAAAACCTCGACCAGCCGGTCTTCCTCACCAGTCCCCCCGACGACCCGCGCCATTTCATCCTCGAGCAGACCGGGCGCATCAGGGTGGCCGCCGAGGGCGAGCTCCGAGAACAGCCCTTCCTCGATCTCCGCGAGGAGGTCGCGGCTGGCGGTGAACGCGGCCTTCTCGGCCTTGCCTTCCACCCCGACTATGCGGAGAACGGCCGCTTCTTCGTCAACTACACCGACCGCTCGGGCGACACCCGCATCGTCGGCTACCGGGTCTCCGATGATCCCGATCTCGCCGATCCCGCTTCCGCCGAACTCGTCCTCTCCGTGCCGCAGCCGGCCGGCAACCACAATGGCGGCTGGCTCGGCTTTGGCCCGGAGGGGCTGCTCTATATCGGCATGGGGGACGGCGGCGGCGGCGGGGACACCTATGGCAACGGCCAGAACCGGAATTCCCTGCTCGGCACCATCCTGCGGATCGACGTGGACGGCGGCACGCCCTACGCCATCCCACCCGGCAACCCCTATGCCGAGGGTGGCGGCGCCCCGGAAATCTTCGCCATCGGGGCGCGCAACCCGTGGCGCGCCAGCTTCGATGGTGACGATCTCTACATCGCCGATGTCGGGCAGAACCAGTGGGAGGAGGTCAACGTCATCACCACCGCCGACGCCGGCGCCAACCTTGGCTGGAACATCATGGAAGGCCCCGACTGCTTCGACGCGCCGAACTGCGACACTGCCGGTCTCGTCCTCCCCGTCCACAGCTATTCCCACGATCTAGGCTGCTCGATCACCGGCGGCTACGTCTACCGCGGCACCGCCATCCCGGCGCTCGACGGCCACTACTTCTTCGGCGACTACTGCTCCGGCGTCCTGTTCTCGTTCCAGTACGTGGACGGCGTGGCCACCGACCTCACGAACTGGACCGAAAGCGTCGGCAGCATCGGCGGTGTCACCTCCTTCGGCACCGACGCAGCAGAAGAGCTCTTCGTCACCCTGGCCGAAGGCAGGATCCTGCAGCTCGTACCGGGAGGGTAAACGGCTGCCGCCAGCATGGAAGCGGTGCCGCTGCCGCTGCCGCCGGACCCGCGGTCCGCACTCACGCCTTTTGTGGGAGGGATGATCGCTCCCCCAACTGGCCGTCATCCCGACGAAGGTCGGGACCCAGTAGACGCCGGTGTGTCGGTTTCGAAGATGCGTGCGACGCCTGCCGGACCATCGCCGCACGATCCGCATCTCCGGTGGTGTACCGAGTCCAGTTTTCGCAACGGGATGACGGTCCGTGGGTGGGTGGTTTAGACATTGCAGCACCATCGGTCCGCCTCTACGGCTGACGTTCGGAGATGACCGGAGGGTGCATGATCACGGCGGCAGCCGGTCGGGGGCGGGGTAGCGATTCTCTTCCCTGCCTCAGGCCGGCTCGGTGGCCTTCTCCCGGGTCACCCAGCCGCCCTCCTGCCATTCCCGCACGGTAATGGTGATGGTGTCGCTGTCGATGTCGATGAGGTTGTAGGCGTTGGGATCGCCACGCAGCCGGGTAGAGATCGTCGAGGAGGCCTGGGCGACGAGCACGGGTGCCGCCGCCGCCTCCCGCGGGCCGCTGAGATCGCCTTCGCCGATCTCGCCAAGATGCTCGTGCCGGCGCACGTAGGACAGGTGGAAATGGCCCGACAGGACCAGCCGCACCCCCGCCTCGGCAAAGGTCTTGAGCGCGAGGTCGGCCCGGCGCACCAGCCGCATCGGCGTCTCCATTACCGCCTGCGGCTGCAGCAGCGGGTGATGGGCAACGACGACACGGACGGCGTCCGGCGCCGCGGCGGCAAAGCGCTGCCCGAGCCGCGTCAGCTGGCTGCGGCTGATGGAGCCATGCGACCAGTTGAGTTCGGCGCGCATGCGGCGCGAGGTGCGGAGCCCGGCCAGCGCCACACCGCCGATTTCGAGGAAGGGTTCGAGTTCCTCAGCGATGAATTGCCGGTAGTAGCGATAGGGGTCGAAAAAGCGGACGAACAGCTCGCGCTCGGGGATGTCGTGGTTGCCGGGCACCGCGAACACCGGCGCCTCCAGCGTATCGAGGAAGGCCCGCGCCGCCTCGAACTCGCCGCGGCTGCCGATCTGCGTGAAGTCGCCGCTCACCACCACCAGGTCCGGATGCTGGCTGGCGATGTCGGCGGCCAGCCCGGCGGCGAGGTCCTCGTCGTGGTGGCCGAAATGCAGGTCCGAGAGGTGAATGATGCGCATCGGCTCAGGCTCCCGCAGGCGTTGGCTGGATTTCGCCCCCGTCCACCGCCGCCGCGACCGGGACCGGCGCCAGCACCGAAAGCGCCCGCGGCCGGATGCGGAAACGCAGCGGCACACTCATCCGCTCGACCTCGCCGTCGATCATCGCCATGATCATCCGCCGGCTGGTCCTGAGCGTAACGTCGTGCACCGTTTCGATGTGCAGGGCTTCGTCCTCCTGCCAGCGCCCGAGCATCATCTCGATGGTGAGGCGGAGGACATCGCTGAGCGTGATCCGCCTCATCACATAGAGGGTCAGCTGGCCGGCATCGAGGCACGGCCGCGAGAACACGTGCCCGAACCCTTCGTCATAGCTGTTGTTGGCCACCGCCACCGCCTGCACCCGCTCGATCCGTGTCTCGCCCTCCGCGGGCGAGATCTCCAGCGCCAGCCGCTTTGCCCGCGCGATCCTCCGGATGAAATAGCGTAGGAAGCCGATCTGCGCGCCCAGCCCACTCTTGCCCCTGATATGCTCCCGCCCCGCCGCGATGGCGGGCACGAAGCCGACCACCACCTTGTGCAGGAAGATCCGTCCATTTACTTCGCCGACGTCGATCGAACGCGGTTCCATCGTCGCCAGCGCCGCCAGTGCCTCATCGAGCTCGAGCGGCACCGCAAGGTCGCGCGCCATCAGATTCGCCGTCCCGAGCGGCAGGATGGCGAGGCTCTTGTTGCTCCCGACAAGGCTCCCGGCCAGCGCCGTCGCGGTGCCGTCGCCGCCCGCAGCGACCACCACGTCCGACTCGCTCGCCAGCGCCTTGGCAATACGCTCGTCGAGCGGCACCCGCGCATCGGCATCGATATGCGCTGTCATCCCGAAAGCCGCGAAGCGCTCCGCCAGCACCTCCGGCGTCAGCCCCATCGCCAGCGCCGTCCCTGAATTGGGGTTCATCACCACGTGATAGTCGTGTTCCGGCATCGGGGCGGGTGCTCTTGGGTTGGCGGGTCGCCGAGGCGGCTCATTCATAACGGTCGGCAACCGGGTTTGGTTCGGGGGCCGGGAAAAGTGCAGGTTGCCGGCGCCTTAGCCACCGCGAGTGCGATGGAACAGCATGGGGCCAACAAGGTGCCCGATCGCTGCGACCAACGTGGCAAAGGAAGAACCTGGTAAAGCCGGTCGAGATCTCTCATCCGGCTATCCGACTGGACCTTGCTCCGCGGCTGTCGATGTGTAACCCACGACGTGCAACCCATGTTAGCTTCAAGACGACGTGGTGATGCGGCACGTGGAACAGACAGCAGTGCGGGAGCAAGGTGTGGTTGACGTCAGCGGTTTCAATGTTGCTGTGATCGGGCTTGGCTATGTAGGGTTGCCGCTGGCTGCAGAATTCGCCAAGAAGCGCGACGTGATAGGCTTTGATATCAATGCGACGCGCATAGCCGAACTCGCAGCGGGGCAAGATCACACGCTGGAGGTGAGCGCGGAAGAACTCGCGGCGGCCAGCCGGCTCTCCTTTTCGAGTGACCCCGAAGCATTGCGGTCTTGCAACTGCTTCATTGTGACTGTTCCAACGCCGATTGATAACTTCAATCGCCCGGATCTCCGGCCGCTCCTTAGGGCCAGCGAAACTATTGGAAAGGTACTGAAGAAAGGGGACGTAGTAATTTACGAGTCGACGGTCTACCCGGGTGCAACAGAGGAAGATTGCGTACCTGTATTGGAGAAGATTTCCGGCCTGCAACTGAACGTCGATTTTTTCGCGGGGTACTCTCCCGAGCGCATCAATCCCGGCGACAAGCAGCATCGCTTGCCGAGCATCCGCAAGGTCACCTCCGGCTCGACGCCCGAGATTGCGGAAGCTATCGACGCGCTCTACCAACAGATCATCACCGCCGGAACCTACAAGGCGCCATCCATTCGCGTAGCCGAGGCGGCCAAGGTCATCGAGAACACGCAGCGCGACCTCAATATCGCCTTGGTCAACGAGCTGGCCCTGATCTTCAATCGCATGGGCATCGATACCGAGGAGGTTCTGCTGGCCGCCGGGACGAAGTGGAACTTCCTTCCCTTTCGGCCAGGGCTGGTTGGCGGCCACTGCATCGGCGTCGACCCCTATTACCTGACGCACAAGGCCCAGTCGCTTGGCTATCATCCGGAGATCATCCTCGCCGGGCGCCGCCTGAACGATGGGATGGGCGGCTACGTCGTGTCGCAGCTTGTCAAGGCGATGACCCGCAAGAAGATCGAGGTAAATGGTGCCCGTGTCCTGGTTTTAGGCCTCTCCTTCAAGGAGAACTGCCCAGACCTGCGCAATACCCGGGTCGTGGACATCGTGAGGGAACTGCAGGAGTACAACATTGCGGCCAGCGTGTACGATCCGTGGGCGAGTCCGGAGGAGGCAAAAGCCGAGTATGGCATCGACCTCAGCCCTCATCCCACGAATGGTGCATATGACGGCATAATTCTCGCCGTTGGCCACGACGAGTTCCGTGAGATGGGGCCGGCGGCGGTCCGCGCTCTGGGCAAGCCCAACCATGTCCTTTACGATCTCAAGTACGTGTTCGGCATCGGGGATTCAGATCTCAGGCTCTGAGCCGGCACGTCCTGGAGTCGCCCGGCTGCTGTCCGTATCGCGCGAGGAAACCGAGATGGGGGCGGCAGCAACGGCGGCGCCATTGGACGTGGTACATCTGATTACCGACCTGGACGTGGGCGGCGCCGAGTTGACCCTCCTCAGGCTTGTCTCCGCTTCTCCGCCCTCGCTGCGCCATCATGTCGTATCCCTCCGCGGCGGCGGGGCGCTGGAAGAGAAGTTCCGCTCGGCGTCTGTTGACGTCTCCTGCTTTGACACGCGCACGCTGTCCGGGATGGCCGCGGCGGTGGTGAAGCTCGCGATGCTGCTCCACCGCAAGCGTCCGACAGTGGTGATGAGCTGGCTCTACCACGCAGACCTCGTGGCTACGCTGGCGACAAGGCTGGCGCCACCCACCCGCCTGATCTGGAACATTCGCTGCGCCGACATGGATCTGAGACGCTATAGTCGCCTGACCCGGACGCTGCCGCACATCCTCGCACCGCTTTCCGGATTCCCCGAGCGCGTCCTGGCCAACTCGGAGGCCGGCCGACGCGCTCATGCCGCCTACGGCTATCGGCCGCGGCGGTGGGAAGTGCTTCGAAACGGTGTGGACGCGACGCGGTTTCGGCCAGATCCGGAGGCGCGCGCGCGCGCGCGCAAGGAGTTTGGTACCGGCGACGATCATCTCCTTGTTGGTCTGGTAGCACGGGTAGATCCCATGAAAGGGCATGCCGATTTCCTCGCGGCAGCCGCAGGCTTGGCGCCTCGACACCCGTCGGCACGCTTTGTGCTGATCGGCCGGCAGACTGAGGACGAACAAATAACGCAACTGGCGGAGGAGATGGGGCTTGCGCCGAGGCTCCTGGTCCGGACAGGCGAACGTTCCGATCTGGAGCACCTGCTGCCCGGACTCGATGTGGCCGTTTCCGCGTCGCTTTCAGAGGGTTTTCCGAACGTCGTCGCCGAGGCAATGGCTTGCGGCGTGCCTTGCGTGGTGACCGATGTCGGCGACTCTGCCGTGATCGTTGGCGATAGTGGCCGGGTCGTGCCGAAAGCTTCGCCGCTCGCTCTTGCGCAGGCAATCAGTGACATTCTTGCACTTGACGAAGGGGGCCGCCGGATGCTGGGAAATGCCGCACGCGCCCGTGTGGAGAGCGAGTTCTCCGAGGACGAATGCTGGCGCCGGTATGCCGACGTGTTGCGCCAAGCATGATCGGGACCGGTCTCGGTGGCCAGCGCATCGAGCGCTTCCCCCGCTGCAATCGAGACGATCGGATGGACATTTTGGGTCTTGGCGATGGCCACGTATTCAACTCGACATGATCGCGATGCCCACTTACGAGTCCCTGATCCGTAAGCCCGTGGATCTCCGCCGATACCGGCGAGGCACTGTCGCCTGGAATCGAACAAGATTAGGAGCAGGTTCTGATGCTAGGCCCCGCGGCCCAGAGACCGAGGAACACCGGTCGCAGCGAATCGGCAGGGAGTGCACCTGCGCAGGCCGACGGCCTGCGGGGGCTGATTAAGTTGTTGGCAGCGCTGATTGGCGACAACTTGAAGTTCGCTGCAGCGCTTGTGGTCGTGATTGTGATTGCATCTGTTGCTGAGGGTGTTGGTTTCTCCCTCATTGTTCCGCTACTGCAGGGGATGGTTGCTGGTGAACCCGACGCCGGCGCTGGAATGGTACTGGAAACCATCATGGTTCTCGGGGTGCAGTTTCCGCCGGAATGGCGTCTGATAGGGCTGCTCGGGCTTCTGGTGACAATGTTCTTCATCAAGGGTGCTGCGCTCGTTGCGGTGTCCGGGATGAGCCGGTGGTTTAGCAACACCTTGCGGCTGCGGTGGGTGACCTTTGCCTTCGAGTCCCACATGGGAGCGCCCTATACGCGCGTAGCGGGGCAGCCTCAGGGGCAAGTGGTGCAAAACATCATTGGCGAAACCGATAGTGCTGCCCGCGCCATTATCCTGCTAATTGAGCTACTTGCGCGAACGCTACAGATTGTGGTGCTCGTGGGCCTGCTCCTCCTGGCAGACTGGAGAATGACGCTTCTTATCGGCGCACTCACAGTCTTCGCCTTTTCCTTGATCTGGGGCCGTACCCGACGTCTCTCCCTGCAGTCCGGCGTGGAGCGGCTGGAGATCAGACAATCAGCGACCGACATTGTGAGCGAAAGCGTCGATCGCCTGCGCAGCGTCAAGCTCCTGGGCCTTGCCGACGTTAGGACTCGGCTACTGGCGAAGAGACTGCGCGTCTACCGTCGAGTCGACACGGTATTCGAACTGGTGAAGAGCCTCCCGAGCAACGTCATAGATCTTGCTGCCGTCATCATGGGCACCATCGTGATTCTTTTCGCCACGTCGGTGCTGGGGTTCCAAATGGACTCGGTGCTGCCGATGACGGCACTTTTCGGGGTGGTATTCATGAGGATTACCAGCGCCTTGGGTTACGTCTTCTCGCGTCGCATGGGCGTCATCACGGCAATCCCGTCGCTTCGAACCGTGCATGAGATGTTAGAGGCGCCACCGGAGCAGGAGCCCGGCGGCGAGCCGTTTCCGGATCTGGTGGACGCCATTGTCTTCGAAGATGTGTCGCTGACGCCGGAGGGGCGGGGGCCGGTTCTTCACGATTTGAACCTGAGTATCCCTGCAACGGGCCTTACCGGCATCGTCGGGCCCTCCGGGAGCGGCAAAACGACGCTCGTTGACCTACTCGTCCGGTTACGGGAGCCTGACGATGGCCGTATCATGATCAACGGAAGCGACCTTCGCCGCTTTGATGTCCGTTCCATCCGCGAACGCGTCGGTTACCTTGGTCAAGATCCGCAACTCTTCAACGGTACCATCGGCGAGAACCTGGCGCTCGGGCGCCCCACGGCAACCCTTGAGGAAATACGGGCGGCCGCGGCACGGGTTGGTGCGGATGAGTTCGTGATGGCCATGCCGCACGGCTACGACACGGCCGTTGGCAGGGGAGGGGTCAGCCTCTCCGGCGGGCAGCGACAGCGCCTCGCGCTGGCGCGCGAACTGGTGCGCAATCCGGTGATCTACATCTTCGACGAGCCTTCCAGCGCCCTTGACGAGGTAGCGGCGGCCGTAGTCAAGAGACTGCTGTTCGAGCTTGCCGAGGACCACTGCGTGATCGTCATCGCCCACGACCTGGACATCATTTCCGGAGCCAGTTCCGTCTACCGGCTGAGCGATGGCAAGGCGTTACCGGTGACCCTCGATGCATCGGTCGCTTCGCCGGTGACGGAGTCGGTACGCAATGAGATGATCGGTCGTACTTGATGAGTCAGACGATTGCGATCGCAGGGCGGAGCATCGGTCCGGGCAGCCCGTCATTTCTCATCGCAGAAGTGGCGCAGGCCCATGACGGCTCGCTCGGAACTGCCCACTCCTACATCGACGCAGCCGCGGATGCCGGTGTGGACGCCATCAAGTTCCAGACCCATATCGCGGAGGCGGAGTCGACTCTCGACGAGCCGTTCCGGGTGCGGTTCTCGCCGCAGGACGACACCCGTTACGACTACTGGAAGCGCATGGAATTCACGCCCGAGCAGTGGGAGGGTCTGGTCCGGCATGCTGCTGAGCGCAAGATCGTCTTCCTGAGTTCGGCTTTCTCGGTAGCTGCTGTCGTTCTGCTGAAGCGGCTTGGGATGCCGGCCTGGAAAGTGGGTTCTGGTGAAGTGCGGTCTCGCGAGCTGCTGGATGCGATGGCCGAGGCAGGCGGTCCGGTGCTGCTGAGCTCGGGGATGAGCAGCTTTGACGAGATCGGCGAGGCGGTGACGCGTCTCCGGAACCGCGGCGCCGAGGTTGGATTGTTTCAGTGTACTTCGCAATATCCCGTCGCCCTCGACGCCGTGGGAATCAACGTGATCGGGGAACTGCGTCAGCGCTTCGCCTGCCCGGTAGGGTTGTCCGATCATTCCGGCACGGTGTTTCCAACCCTGGCCGCGATGGCAGCCGGCGCCGACATGATCGAGGCTCACATCGTGTTCGATAGGCGGATGTATGGTCCCGACACACCGGCATCACTGACGGTCGAGCAGTTCCGCTTTCTCGCCGAGGCACGTGACGCATTCTCGTTGTTGCAGGCGAACCCCGTCGACAAGGACGCCGTCGCGGCGGCGTCTGCCCCGATGCGAACAATATTTGGAAAGAGTGTCGCGACCGTCGCCGACCTGGAGGCCGGCACCATCCTTACCGCCGAACTGCTGACAATGAAGAAGCCTGGTACGGGCATCCCTGCCAAGGACCTTGAACACCTTGTTGGTCGTCGTCTGGCGCGCCGCGTTGAGGCGCGCCGTCTGCTTACTTGGGAAGACATTGATGCCTGAAACTCGCCGCAAGGTATGCGTTGTGGTAAACAGCCGCGCCAACTACGGTCGGATCAAGACGGTCATGCGGGCTGTGCAGAACCATCCAGACCTGGAGCTCCAACTCGTTGTCGGCGCCTCGGCGCTCCTGCACCGCTTCGGCAGCGTCGTCGACATCATGCGCGCCGATGGCTTCGAACCGACGGCCGTGATTTACTCAATTGTCGAGGGCGAAACGCCGACGACAATGGCCAAATCCACTGGGCTCGGCATTCTTGAGCTGGCCTCGCAGTTCGAGAACATCAAACCCGACGTGGTGCTGACGGTGGCCGACCGTTTCGAGACCATCGCCACCGCAATTGCCGCCAGCTACATGAACATCCCTGTGGCCCACACGCAGGGCGGCGAGATTACGGGCTCCATCGACGAGACGGTACGCCATGCAGTGACCAAACTCTCGCACATCCATTTCCCGGCGACGCAGCGTGCCTATGATTACCTGCTGCGGATGGGTGAGGAAGCGGCGCGCGTGCACATGACCGGTTGCCCGGCAATGGATCTTATTCCCGACCTCGACCTGGCCCTCCCACTGGACATGTTCAAGCGTTACGCCGGCGTCGGTGCCGACCTAGACCCGGAGCAGCCGTATCTCGTGGTGCTGCAGCACCCCGTTACCACCGAGTACGGGCAGGGGATCGCCCAGATCAGTGAAACGCTCGAGGCCATCTCGCGCATCCGCATGCAAACGGTCTGGCTCTGGCCCAACGTCGACGCCGGATCCGACGACGTCTCGAAGGGCCTCAGGGTGTTTCGCGAGCGCCAGCAGCCAGACTATCTGCATTTTTTCCGAAACTTCACCCCGGAGGACTACCTCAGGCTGATCAAGAACAGTGCCTGTATTGTGGGCAACTCCTCTTCCGGCCTGCGAGAAGGCAGCTTCATGGGAGTGCCCTGCGTGAACATCGGTACCCGCCAGCAGGGCCGGGAACGCGGCGAGAACGTCATGGACGTGGGCTACGATGCTTCGGCCATCGAAGCCGCCGTGCGCCGCCAGCTGTCGCATGGGCACTATCCACCCTCCCCCGTGTTCGGAGACGGTACCGCGGGCGTTCAGATTGCCGAGATTCTTGCCACCGCCAAGTTCCAGATCCAGAAGACGCTTTCCTATGTCCATGAACAGGACTAATTGGTCACGTCGAACCCGGCGCGGCGCCGCTGCATGACAACCGTTATCTATCTCGGGGCGACGGAGGGGTTCGAGGCTGCGTCGGCGACGCTGGCAGGCGTCGCCGAGGTGACGCACGTGCCGGCGGAGCCAGGGGCCGTGGCTTCGGCCATGTCCGTGGCCGACGCCCTGCTCGACGCTTCCATGAAGGTGCCCCTGAGCGAAACGATGCTGGAGGCGGCTTCGGGCCTTCGGATCATCTCCTGTGCCACAACCGGATCCGACCACATCGCACGAGTTGGCCTTGATCGTCGTGGGGTGCCAGTCCGCACGCTGCGCGAGGACCCCGATCTTCTGCGCAACATCACACCGGCCGCGGAGCTTTCCTGGGCGCTGCTGATGGCGTGCGCGCGGCGCCTGCCAGCCGCCGTGGCTCACGTCTCCGCAGGCGGCTGGACCCGCGAGGCATTTCCCGGAACCATGCTCAACGGCAAGCGCCTGGGCCTCGTCGGCTGCGGCCGCATCGGCGGTTGGATGGCGCGATATGGCGCTGCCTTCGGCATGGACGTCATCGGTTACGATCCGCATCTGCAGACCTTTCCCGACTCCATCAGGCGGGTGCCGCTGGCGCAGGTGTTTGCCGAGGCGGATTTCGTCTCCGTCCACGTCCACCTGTCGCCGGAGACATCGGGGCTCGTTTCGGCCGAACTCATTGCGGGGATGAAGCGCGGCGCCGTGCTGATCAACACCTCCCGCGGCGCCATCGTCGACGAAACCGCGCTGGCGGAGGCACTGCGCTCCCGTCATCTCGGCGGAGCGGGGCTGGACGTGCTCGACGGTGAACCCGAGACCGCAGAGCATCCACTGGTGAAGCTCGGCCGCACCCACGACAATGTGCTGATCACGCCGCATTGCGGCGGGTTCAGTCCCGATGCCGTCCGCATCGTCTGTGCCCGCGCCGCCGAAAAGATTCGCGACGTGCTTGAAGAGCGCGAGGCGTGAGCGGGTTCGGGGAACTTGCCGACGAGATCGTCAGCCACGGCGTGACGCAGGCCTTCGGGATTCCGGGCGGCGGTGCTTCCCTGACGCTCATTGATGCCCTGGAGCGCCGGAACGTCCCCTTTCACCTCACGCGTTTCGAGGGAGCCGGAGCCCTGATGGCGGCAACGGTGGGGCGACTGGCGGGCCGGACGGGGTTGTCGGTTTCGATCAAGGGGCCAGGCCTGACCAATGCCATTCCGGGCATTGCGGCAGCGTGGTTCGAGGGCTTCCCGCTGGTCCATGTCGCTGAGGCGTATGCTCCCGGCGCGCCCGCCGCGCAGGCGCACAAACGAATGAATCAGGGGGCGCTGGTCGGGCCGGTCAGCAAGGGGCACGGCTACTGGTCCAGATCGTCCTCGTGCTTTGCAGATCTCGCCAGCCTGTCATGTGCCGAGGAGCCGGGGCCGGTGCTCATGGAGCTGCCCGCCGCGCCTGTCGACGCAGTGGCGCCGACGGCGCCGGCCGAAAAGGTGGTCGGTGACCTGGCTGCCGCGGTCGCCGCGGTGCGTCGCTCGGAGCGGCCGCTGGTAATTGCCGGTTCGCTGGCGAGGCGCAGGGGCCTCGGCGCCATGCTCGCAAAGCTGGAATGCCCGGTGTTCTCGACTGCCGCTGCCAAGGGAATCGTGGACGAGGCGGCGCCCAACGCCGCGGGTCCCTTCACCGGCGTTGGTCTCGAACTCACGCCCGAACACCTGCTGCTGGAGCGCTGCGATCTGGTGATCGGCATCGGCCTCACCGCTCGGGAGTGCCTGGCGACCAAGCCCTTCGCTGCACCTCTGCTGGCGATCGAGGCTGTGGACACCCCAGGAACTGCGGCATTTGAGCCGGCAACGCGGGTCGCCATCAGCGACGCAGAAAGCGTGCTTGAGGCGGTGGCCCACAAGCAGTGGGGCCTTGATGTGCTTTCCGAGGTCATGACTCGGCTGCAGTCCCGAATGGACGAGGGGATGCTGCCGGGTTCCGTATTCCACGCGATTGAGCGACGTTTCGACCGGCGGGCCCGGCTGGTCCTCGATACCGGCTACTTCTGCACTATCGGAGAGCACGCAGTCCACGCCCGAGACACGGATCTTTGCCTGATGTCGGGGCAGGGGCGCTATATGGGAGCTGCCTTGCCGATGGCGCTAGGTGCGGCTATGCATGACCGCACGACGCCGACCATTGCCGTGCTCGGCGACGGCGGCATTGGCATGTATCTCGCCGAGATCACGCTTGCCGCACGACACAGGCTGCCGCTTCTTACCGTGCTCATGACGGACAACGCCTTTGCCTCCATCCGCACACGCGCGATGCGCGATCACCTGACCGAGCGTCCGTTGCTGATGGATGGCAGGAGTTGGGTCGGGGCCTTCGACGCCCTCGGCGTTCCGGGCACGCGCGCCGGCTCTTTGCGGGAGGTGGAGGACGCACTTGCGGCCTGGACGCCCCTGGACGGACCGGCGTTCCTGGAAGTCCCCTTCGCACCCGACGAATATGAAGCAATGGTCACCGGGATAAGGTAAGCGGAATGGATTTGACCCATCTGCTGATCGTCGGTGCCGGCAGCGTCGGCAAGCGTCATGCCCGCAATTTGTCGGCTCTGGGATGTCGCATTTCCTGTGTCGATCCGCGCGAGGACAGGCGGTGGGAGATGGCCGCCGAGACACCGCTCGCCGGCGACTTCATTTCACTGGACGCCGCGCTTGCGCAAGGCCGGTTCGACGGCGTCGTGGTGGCGGCGCCAACGGCCCATCATCCGCATGCAACCGTCGCGGCACTGGAAGCCGGCTTGCCGGTACTGCTGGAAAAGCCGATGGCACGGACCGCAGCCGAGGCGCGCGACATGCTGGCCGCCGAACGGCGTACCGAAGTTCCGGTTCTCCTTGGCTACACCTGGCGGTGGTGGCCGCCGCTTGCGAGGGTTCGCAGCCAATTGGCCGCCGGTGCCATCGGCCCGCTTCGCCACGTCCAGTTCTACATGTCCGCCCAACTGGCCGACTGGCATCCGTGGGAGCCCTACCAATCCTTCTTCATGGCAAGCGCCGCGGAAGGCGGCGGGGCGCTACTCGATGAAAGCCACTGGATCGACCTGATGATATGGCTCTTCGGAACCCCCGAGAGCCTCTCCGCTCGCGTCGAGCGGATTTCCGATCTCGACATCGAGACGGACGACAACGTCGACGCCCTGATCGTCTACCCGCACGGGCTCCGCGTGTCCCAGCACCTTGATCTCTATGGGCGGCCGCACGAGAAGTATATCCGCTTCGTCGGCGAAAACGGGACAATGGTCTGGTCGGCCGAGCCGAACCAGATCGCGATCGGCCGCGGTATGGATCAGACTTGGGAGACGGAGCCGTTTGACTGCGAGCGCAACGAGATGTTCATGGCGGTGGCCCGCGAATATCTCGAGGTGATCGCCCGCCGGGCCAGACCCTCCTGCACGCAGGAGGACGGCCTGCGGGTGATGGAGCTGGTCGAGGCTATTCGCGTGAGCCACGCGGAAGGACGGACGGTAACGATCGGACAATCCGGATCATGACGATCCGCGGTCATGACGTGCTGGCGGTGGTGCCGGCCCGCGGCGGCTCGAAGTCGATCCCCCGCAAGAACCTGAAGCAGGTCGGTGGTGTCTCCCTGGTGGGTCGCGCGGCCCAGGTGGCGAAATCGGTGCCGTGGATCGATGCCGCAGTTATCTCCACCGACGATCAGGAGATCGCGGCGGAGGCGGTCCGACATGGCCTCGACGCGCCGTTCCTCAGGCCACCGGAACTCTCGGGTGACACTGCGAACTCGGTGGACGCCTGGCGGCACGCCTGGCTCAGTTCCGAGGCCCATTACGGCCGCCGCTTCGAACTTTCCATCTTGCTAGAGCCAACCAGCCCCCTGCGCCGCCTCGAGGACGTCGAGCGTACTGTCGCCGGGATGCTCGACGCGGGTGCTCACGCGGCGGCAACCGTGTCGCGAACGCCTGCCCACTATACCCCGCACAAAACCCTTACCGTGTCTGCTGACGGTCGCATCGGTTTTTACCTTGAGGGGGGCGCCCGCCACAGCCTGCGGCAGGGGATCCCCGCCCTTTATCACCGCAATGGCCTATGTTATGCGGTGACCCGCCGGCACCTGGTGGAGCAGGGGATGATCATCGATCGGGATGCCCTTGCCATCATCGTCGATCGTCACGTCGTCAACATCGACGATCCGTTTGAGCTTGAGCTGGCCGAATGGCTTCTCGATAGGGGGTACTGATATGTCGAGGGCACCGGTCTTCGTCGGCGGCATGTTCAAGTCGGGCACGACGCTGCTCCGGGCCATGCTGTCGCAGCACAGTGCCATTGCCAGTGGCCTCGAGACCTACTGGTTCAGCTGGAATTGGGAGCAGCGGCAGGGTCCGCAGTTCCAGGAAGCGCTGGATCGTCTGTCGACCTTCTTCGATCTCGACCGTGAGGCGCTGATCGCCTTGGCCCAGGCCGCGCCAACTTCCGAGGACTTCCTCGACCGCATGATGCGCATGGTTGCCGAGCGTGACGGCAAGCCCCGGTGGGCCGAGAAGACACCGGGGAACGTCGCGCATGTGGACCGCATCTGGGCGCACTGGCAGGATGCGCAGGTGGTGCACATCATTCGCGATCCCCGAGACATCTTCGCCTCGCTCGTGGAAGCGAGGAAGTGGGACACGGCGGAGGACTTCGCCAGCCGCTGGTGCGACATCGTCGGCCAGGGTGAACGGCTTCGCGTTCGGCTTCAGCCGTCCTCCGACCGCTATCTCGCCATTCGCTACGAGGAGCTTATCGGTTCGCCGGAGAACACGATGCGTACGGTGGTCAGCTTTCTGGGAGAGACATGGGAGCCTGCCGCTGCGAAATTCGAGGGACGCGCGGAGGACTTCCAGAAGGTCCGCGACGCCACCGGCAAGGAGTCGACCACCCTCGCCCGTCTCAGGCAGCCGCTTGGCGGGGAGCGCGTCGGCATCTGGGAACGGGTGCTCAGTGAGTCCCAGGTGGAGGATATTCGGGCGGCGGTGGCGTCCCGGGGCTTCGGCGATCTGTATGAGCAGATCACGCGGGGCGCTGCTCCGGCCGGGTTCTGATCCGGAAAACAGGGATGCTGGCGATGCAGGGGCGGCTCCTCCTGGTCAACTATCATTATGTGCGCGATCCGAAGGTCTATGCCTACCCGGGCATTCACCCGCTTTCACCGGAACAGCTGCGCCGCCAGGTAGGGAAGCTCGGAAGCACCCTTGAGCTGCTGACGCCGGGCGAAGCCGAGGCCTATTTGCTCGGGAGGCGGCCGCTCGACCGGCCGAGCGCCTTGCTCACTTTCGATGACGGCCTCGTGGATCATGCATGGGCAGCGCGGGAGATCCTTGACCCGCTGCATATCAAGGCGGTGTTCTTCGTCTGCACCCGCCCCCTGGTCGAGGAGCGGGCTCTTGTCGTCCATAAGGTGCACTACCTGAGGGCGACGACCGAGCCGGAACAGTTTCGTCGCGAGTTCCTGGAGCTTCTTCCCGGCGAATGGCAGGGCAGCGAGCTGTCGAGCGAGCAGCGTGAGGCCGCGCGCCGGACGTATATTTACGACCGGCCCGAGCACGGCGACCTCAAGTATCTGATCAACTTCGTCCTCCCCGAACACGTCGTCGATGCGGTCACGACGGGGATGTTCGAGGGACACGAGATTGATGAAGCGGAATTCTGTCGGCGCACCTACATGGATGCCAACGCCCTTCGCGCCCTCGAGGCTTCGGGCCATCGCGTCGAAGCCCACACCCACGACCATCGGCCGGTGACGACGCTTGGCCCCGATGAGAGCGAGCTGATGACCCGCAACGTCGATGTACTCACGCAGGTGCTGGGCCGTCGGCCAACTTGGATTTCCTTCCCCTATGGCCGCGACTGGGCGCTACAGCCCGACCCTGCAGCGTTCTGTAGGCGCTACGGCTTCCAAATCGGCATCACCCTAACGGGCGATTGGGTGCGGCCCGAGCACAGGCCATATGCCGTCGATCGCATCAACACCAACGAGGTCGACATGGTACTTGCACAGGTAGCTGAAGCAGGTGGTTAGTCCCGGCGACGTGTACGCCAAGCTGTTCTGGCTCTGCGCTAAGCTGGGCCGCCCTAAGCTGGCAGCTGCTTTGGCAGTACCGGTGCTGCAGCAACTGCACGGTAAGCGAGGGCAAGGTAGGCGGACCGTTATAGTCCTGCCGAAGGACGGATTTACGCAGGACGTCATGTCGGTGCTGGCGACCCTCCCCGACATGACCGTGCTCGGACTGCCCCGGATCATCTTGAGGGAAGCGTCGGCAGCCTTCCTGCCCTTCTTCATTGATGACAACAATTATGCGTCATGCGGGCTCGAGTTTGAGGGTTCGAAGAGGCGTTACAAAGAGTTCCTCGCAATCATGCTTCAGGAACTTCAGAAGCAAGTTCCGTTCGAGGGGATTCTGACCGGCAATTTCGGCTATGCGCGCGAACGGGAACTCGCCGCTGCGGCCAGCGGTCTCGGGATTCCGTTCATCGCGCTGCACAAGGAGAACCTGAAGACGCCGGGCCGTGTCGCAATGTTCGAGCGCGTGTACAGGGAGCGACGCGGGCGCTTTGGTGGCAAGAAGATCCTCGTTTACAACGCTGTCGAGAAGGCGCTGCAGGAACGGTCAGGTGTCGCGGAGCCGGCCGCCATTGAAGTCGTCGGCATGCCCCGGCTGGATGCGATCCACGACTGGCGCCGCCGGCACGGGGGAGAGGTGGTCTCCAAGAGAATCCTGTTCTTCATGTTCTCGGCGGTTTCGGGCATGCCCGGCATTCCCCGCAAGACCTCCAGGCGCGGTGTGGTGCGCCTGGAGGAGGTCCCCGGCGAAACCCAGATCTCACTGGCCCAGTTGTGCCAAGAGACCTGCGCTGCCATCCTCGCGCTCGCGCGGCAGCGTCCGGATATCTCGGTCCAGGTGAAGACCAAGGGTAGGCAGCGCGACTTGACTGAGGTGCTCCAGAATTTTGGCGTCGGTTCCGCTGCCGAACTGCCGCCAAACCTCGCCCTCGTGCACGGCGGGGACATCCTGCCGTTGCTCTCGGGGGCCTCGGCCGTCTGTGGATTCAATACCACCGCCCTGCTGGAAGCGATCGCGGCTGGCAAGCCGGTCGTGATGCCATGGTTTGCGGAGGCCGAGAGTGACGCAGTTGCGCCTTTCGTGATCGACCTGCGTCCAGCAACTCAAGTGGCGCAAAGCGGCGACGACCTGATTCGCATCCTCGCTACATTGGCGGACGACCCGATGCCGGTGGCCGAGGACTTGGCGGCGTCCCAAGCGGCGCTTCTTCAGCACTGGACAGGCAACGTGGATGGGAAGTCAGGGGCTCGAGCAGGACGAGCCATTCTGGCCGCTTTGGAGACAGCGGACGGCGACAGCCGCAAGGCTCATTCCTCCCTGTAGCCGAAGCGCTTAGCAATGTACCCACCCCTCCTCAGAGCCACCTGCTGGAGTTCGGATGAGAGTTCCTCGCGCCACGGTTCCTGAAGCGTAATCCCGTCCGCCCCATCGAAGCGAAATCCGGGGCTGCCCCCAAGCGCGTGCTGCACCTCTGTATCCGTTCGCAGCGAATGCTCGGTGCCCGCCGCCGCCAAGATGGCCCGGCAGACCCCCAGGGGGTTGGCGCAGAAGTCCTCGTATCGGACCGTCTGCCAACGCAGGTGGCGGGTCCCGAGCCTCAACGCCACGATGGCGGCATTGACGCGGAACCAGTTTCTGGCAATGCGATCGGGAGAGAAATGTGTCCGTCTGATGCCCGACTGCAGCACGCCCCGTGGATCCCGAATGACATGAACGGGCACTAAGTTCAGGTCGTCGTTTCGCGCGTGGAGGACCAGCCGGTCGATATCCTTGCTTGAATCGACGAGAATCTGGTGACCAAGCGCCGAGGCAAGCGCCTTCGTTGCGTTCGCCGCGCTTCTCACGGAGTGTCCGGCCCTCCCACCGAGCGATAGACGACTCGCGAGCCTGAGGCTGGCGAGGATGGTCTCGGCTTTGGTCAGCGAGGCGACAGGCGGCAGCGCCAGCAGTTTCGACCACACCGGGCATTGAGGTACTGAAAGTCCGCATCCGCACTGGGCACTGTTCGCGGCCAGAGCGTGCAGGCGCTTAAGTTCGCCGACGGCTGCAACGTTCTCGAACGATGCAAGGGCGGCCTGCAGAACAGTTGTTCCGCCACGCGATGTGCCAACGAGGTAAATCAAAGTGTCTCTAGTCATCCGCCAAGCCGGTGATCGGAGGAAACCGCCAGATCCCCGCAACTATGCAGCATTGCGGGCGATGATGGAAAAAATGGCAGGATGGCGCTGGTCAATTTGAAGGCTGCCGAAGCGGCCGCTGAGGTCACGGTATCGGTCCATCAGGTTGCGGACTTCTGCTGACGACAGTCCGGGAAACTTCTGTCGCGCGTAGGAGGAGGTCGGACGCATGGGCGCCAGCACCGTCCTTGCTAGGCCGCGAGCAAGCTGCTCTGCGTGGTCGATGAGGCTTGCAGCCCCACCCATTTCGGACGGCTTTTGCTGCTTCGCAATATCCCGCAATCGGTCGACTATCCGCGTCGTGGCCGTGACGTCCTCCGCCGAGACGACGTAGCGAGCGAGGTCGGCGCGGGCATTTGCGTCGTGCTGCAGTGGCGCCACATAGTCCCCATGTAGCGCCCTCCCTATGGAGGCAATCAGCTGCTCGACGGATTCGGCATTGACGCTGACTCGATTGGGCAAGAAACTGTCATAGATTTCGGACCGGACCGATCGGTAGGCAAAGACCGGCCGATCGAGGAGTGCCGCCTCCAGTCCGGTGGTGCAGCTGTTGTGGATGACGGCGGCTGCCGAAAGCAGCCAAGGGATCGCCGCCCCCTCGCTGATGACCTGCACGTTCGGGAGGTCCGAGGCGAGCCGCCGCCACGTCTCGTGGTTCTCGGACGGGTGCGGTCGGAGGATGATCGTTCTCTCAGGAAACGCCTCCGCCAGCATGGGCAGCATGTCCGCGAACGAGCGAAAGACTGTTCCCAAGAATTGGATCCAGTTTCGGAAGAAGATCTCGTCCTCCGCCGTTCTGATGGATCCGCGTTTGCGGATAATGTCCAGAACCTTCTCTTTGCCAAAGAAGTGATTGAACCTGCCGAAATTGGTGTTCACCAGGATGAAGTCGCCGAAGCGCGCGCGGAGCCGCTCCGCTTCCGGGCGATACAATTCCCGGAGATCGGGGCGTAGCAGATCGAAGCGCGGGTTGCCCGTCTCATGGATTTTCTGGTCGAGGTGCGGCAACATTGCGCGAACATCGGTGTGCTGGTGTCCGCCCCAGGCGAAGAAACCGTCGACCATCCCCAGCGCGTCGGGGGCGATGCGCTCGTTAAGATATGCCTCCCGAAGGTAGACGAGGCCCTCTTCACAGCCGGCGACGATGCGGTAGCCTAGCCTGTGCAGCCGTCGGAACGGTTTCACCTTGGGCCGCGCGACACTCTTATCGAAATAGATGCCGCGCGGCAGGATCGCCAGCCGGCGGAGCAGGGCGTTCTGGTCTCCGATGAGCACCCGAAAGCCGGCCTCGGCCGCCGCGCACGCGAGATAGACCTTCGCGTCCAACTCCCGGGCCTTGGTTTCGATGGGAAGCAGGAGCCAGGGAAGTTCGTCGGGTACCGCCGTCACGTCAGTCTTCCAAGCATAGCAATTGCAGGTGAGGTGTAGTCGGCCCGCGTGTGGGCAATCCGCACTGGTTTCGGCATCGCTGGGCCATTATAGGCTTGTTGTCAAGCAGGTGCGGCGGCGCAGCCAGGCAGACGGATGGAGCAGACGAGATGTGTGGAATCGCCGGTTTTCTCCAGCGCCCCGGCGACCTCCGGCCGCACGAAGCCGCCGCTGTCGCTTCGCGCATGGCGGATGCGGTCGCGCACCGCGGACCTGATGCAGCGGGTGTTTGGATCGACGAGGCCGTGGGGATCGCACTGGGGCACCGCCGGCTAGCCATTGTCGATCTTTCGCCGGCCGGCGGGCAGCCGATGCAGTCACCCTGCGGCCGCTACGTGCTCGCCTACAACGGCGAGATCTACAATCATCTGGATTTACGCGCCGAGCTCGAGAGCGAGGGCGGTCACTTCGACTGGCGCGGCCACTCGGATACGGAGATCCTGCTGGCAGCGCTCCGTCACTGGGGTGTCGAGACGGCACTGCGCAAGCTCAACGGCATGTTCGCCTTCGCACTCTGGGATCGGAGCCTGCGAACGCTTTGCCTGGCGCGGGATCGCCTCGGGGAGAAGCCGCTGTACTACGGACGCAGCGGTGCGAGCTTTCTCTTCGGCTCCGAACTGAAGAGCCTTGCCACACATCCTCACTGGCAGGGAGAGCTCGATCGGGAAGCACTGACACTGTATCTTCGCCACAGCTGCGTTCCGGCCCCTAGGAGCATCTACCGGGGCATCAGCAAGCTTCCTCCCGCGCACTATCTCATGGTCGGTGCGAACGGCCAGGCCGATGGCGCGCCACGTGCCTACTGGAGCCTTCCCGAGGGCTCTGAACCGCAAGAGACGACGTCACGCGACCCGACCGACGCCACGGAGCAGCTGGACGCCCTGCTGCGCGATGCGGTGGGCCGGCGCATGGTCGCCGACGTCCCTGTCGGGACCTTCCTGTCGGGTGGCGTTGATTCCTCGACCGTCACGGCGCTCATGCAGGCCCAGTCGTCGCGACGGGTGAAGAGCTTTTCCATTGGGTTCGCGAGCAGCGCTTATGACGAGGCGCCGTTTGCCCGGGCGGTCGCCGACCACCTCGGCACGGATCATACCGAGCTCGTGGTCACGCCCCAGGAGGCCCTGGCGGTGATCCCGCAATTGCCGGCCATCTGGGACGAGCCGTTTGCCGATTCTTCCCAGATCGCGACCTTCCTGGTTAGCCGCCTCGCCCGCGAACAGGTGAAGGTCAGTCTGTCGGGGGATGGCGGAGACGAGCTCTTCTGCGGCTATAATCGCTACACCCGCGGCTACCAGGTGTGGCGCCAGCTGCAGGCACTTCCGGCGCCTTTCCGCGCCACCGTCGTGCATGCGCTATCGGCCGTTCCGGATACCCTTGCGGACCGCGCCGCCCAGCTGCTGCGTCGCAGTCCAGGCCCGCTCCTGTCGGACCGGCTGGCCAAACTGGCGGCGGTTCTCGCGCCCGGTACACCCGAGGGCTATTATCTGCAGGCTGTTTCCACATGGGCAGACCCTTCCGCCGTCGTTCTAGGGGGCAACGAGCCGGGCACGATTGCGAGCCGACCCGAGGAGTGGCCGCACAACTCCGACCTGCGCGAGACCCTGAGCTATCTCGACACCCTCACCTATCTTCCCGATGACATCCTCACCAAGGTTGATCGGGCCAGCATGGCGGTTGGCCTCGAGGCGCGCGTGCCGCTTCTCGACCATCGCGTTGTGGAATTTGCCCGCGCCCTGCCGATGGGGCTCAAATACCGCGATGGGCGGGGCAAGTGGCTGCTCCGCCAGGTGCTCCACAGGTACGTCCCGCCGGCACTGATCGATCGGCCGAAGACCGGTTTCGCCGTGCCGATCGACGAATGGCTGCGCGGCCCACTGCGGAGCTGGACCGAGGGCCTTCTTGACGAACGACGGCTGCGCGACGAGGGGGTATTTGATCCACGGCCGCTTCGCATCATGTGGGAGCAGCATCTGAGCGGTCGCCGCCGCTGGCATCACCAGCTATGGAGCGTGCTGATGTTCCAGGCATGGAAGGATGCGACCTCGGCGGGCCGGCTTGCGCCCGGCGAAGTCCTGGGTGCCGCCTGAATGGCCATCGACATGAATGTTGGCGCCGCTGGCAGCTCATTTCGGGGCCGGCGCCCGAGGATCATCTATCTCGTGACAGAGGACTGGTACTTCTGGTCGCACCGGCTGCCGGTCGCGCGCGCGGCGCGTGACGCAGGCTTCGACGTTGCGGTGGCGACGCGGGTTGACGCGCACGGTGAGCGCATAGCAGCCGAGGGCTTTCGCGTCCACGCGATCAACTGGCGCCGGCGCGGGGCAGGGCTGGCGGACCTGCAGGCGATATGGCAGATCGCTGCGCTTTATCGGAGGGAGCGACCGGACATCGTCCACCATGTTGCGCTGAAACCGGTGTTGTACGGCGCCGCCGCCGCGCGTATGTCAGGGACTCCGGCCATGGTAAGCGCCATTACCGGACTTGGTCATGCCTTCGTCGACGAGTCGCCGGGGACCCGAGGGATTCGTACCGGTGTTACTGCGACGCTGAGGGTGCTGCTCCGGCGGCCCCAGGACGTGGTTCTCCTTCAGAATCCAGATGACGTCGAGTTGGTCGTGAGCAGTGGGATCGCACCCCGCAGCCGCACCCGCCTCATTCCCGGATCCGGAGTCGATACAGAGTTTTTTCGGCCGCTTCCAGAGCCAACGGGGCCGGTGGTCTGCGCTTTGGTCTCCCGCATGCTCTCCAGCAAGGGCATCGAGACCGCCGTAGCGGCGGTCCGGCTACTGCGCAGTCGTGGCCATGACATATGCCTGCATTTGGCCGGAGACCCCGATCCGGCCAACCCTGCCAGTATCTCAGTCGCCCAGTTGCGGGCCTGGGATACGGAGCACGGCATCACCTGGTTTGGCCATGTGGAGGATGTACGTGAGGTGTGGCGCAGCGCTCACATCGGTCTCTTGCCCTCGCTCCGCGAAGGCCTGCCCAAGAGCCTGCTGGAAGCCGCGGCATGCGGACGCCCGCTTGTTGCGGCCGACGTCCCCGGCAGCCGCGAGATTGTCCGCCAGGGTCTCACGGGTCTGTTGGTACCACCTGGGGACGTCGCCGCCTGGGCCGAAGCCCTCCTTGCCCTTGCGAACAATCCCGGCCTGCGCCGGCGATACGGCCTAGCGGCCCGCCAACTGGTGGAGCGCGAGCTCTCGGCGACCAGGGTGGGGGAGCAGACGCTTGCCATCTACGGCGAACTACTGCAGGGCATTGCGCCAGGGAACAAGGCTTGGCGGGATTGACGGCGTCGTCGCACGCAGGATCAATCGGCTGCTTCGAGCTTGCACCTCTGCAGCGAGCAGCCGCATGGAGAAATCGACTGTCCTGACACGCCTGGTTCAGATTGCACGGGCGGCGGGAGAGGAGATACTTAAAGTATATGCGACCGATTTCGCGGTGCAGACGAAAGCCGATTGATCGCCACTGACCGCAGCCGATCTGGCAGCCGAGGCGTCCATACTGGCTGCTCTGCGAGGCGCGCGATCCAAAGGGTCGCTACGCCCGGGCGCGGCGCGGCGAGATCAAGAACTTCACCGGCATCTCCAGCCCCTTCGAGCCGCCCGAGCACGCCGACGTAGTGCTGCACGGCGCGGAGTTCGAGCCACCGGAGCTTGCCGACCAGCTCTATGAGCGGCTGTTCGGATAGTCCGACGCGCCCTCGCGCACAAGTTACTCGCCGCTGTACACGGGTTGAAGCTGCCTTTGATCATCTCACGCAGATGCGAAGGCTTACGTCCTAACTTCGGGTACAGTCGCGACTGTGGTCGCTGCATCTTGGCAGTAACCGGCAAGCAACGCCGAGATCAGGACATAGAATGTCGTCATGAACTCGAAGCCGAACAGCAGGTTCACAGCCCCGCAGACCCCGTAGCCCACGATGAGCACGGATACACCAAAACGCCGGGCTTGCAGTTGGCCATCCCGGGGAGAGTTGTGGACCGCAAGCGCCGGAGCCACCAGCACCAGCACATAGGCTAGGAGCCCCAACAGGCCGGCCGACACCGCAAGGTTCAACACATCGCTATGGAGATGATACTGCGGACTATCGTCAAAAACTCCTTCTTGCAGATGGCTATCGACAACGGCGGTTTTGGCTGCCCAGCCGTGACCAAAAATGGGCGCGTCGGCGAAGGCGCGGATAGAACCCCGAAGGATCCGATAACGGATGTCGGCGCTCTCGTCAGTCATGGTCTCCTCACCCACGGCGATCTCGGCAAGCATCGCCGGCAGGCTGAGGACCCGCTCGAAACGCTCCGGAAAGGCTAGGATCGCCGCAAGTCCGACTGCCGCTATGGCGACTAGCGTGGCGGCGCCGACCCAGCGCCGCCGGGGAACAGTCAGCAGCGTAAGGACCAGAAGCGCCGCGCCTCCGAGCATGGGTCCGCGGGAGCCGCCGAGATACACCACAAACAGGCCAAGTACCGGACCTAACAGATAAATATAGCGCCGCCTGCTGCTTTCCGAAAGGAATCCCATCAGCGCGATAAACCCCAGCAACAGTGCCGCGGTGCTCGAGGGGATGGGGTTGGAGCCGAAACCTTCGGCTCGGCCAAGACCTTGGACGAGGACTTGGAACAGCGCGATGACGGCGGCCACCGTGCTGCCCAACAGGGCGAGGCTTGCAACTTGAAGGCTGTTGCGAGGGCCGGCGAAGCGCGTGAACAGCGAGCGCAGCGGCGCAAAGAACAAGAACACTGCAAAATTGACGGCGTACAGCACGTCATTGGTTCCGGGTCGGCCGGTGATGGCGTAGGCGCAGAGGATGAGCAGGAAGGCGCCGATGAACAGCAGGTCGCCGGCCCTCAGGCGGAAGGCTCGTGGCGGAAGAAGGTGCACCAGTGTCGCGGCAAGCGAGATCAGGATCAGGGTATACGCCCAGAGCGCGCCGCCGACATAGGGAAAGACGAGGGTGCCGATGACCAGGAACGGTAGCAGCGCCCGCCGGAGCGCAAGCGTAGACAAATCGGCCATCTCTACCTTCAGATCACCCTCCGGACAGGCGTCGACTACAATTCGTTCGGCGGCAAAACAAGCCAGTGCGCAGCAAATACATGTGGTGCGGCTTTACGCGACCGCTGCCACTGAGAGGCAGTCGCCAAAAAGCCATCTACGGTAGAGGACACAGATATCGGCACCCTGAGGCTCTGACACAACGCTGCAGCTGCATCCTGCCTCACCTTCACCTGCCAGAAAGGCTTCGGCAATGTTCGTAACTCGCCCCCGCCGCCGATATCCGTTATAGCCCCCGGCACAGCATCAGGGAGCCCCACATGCGCATCGCCATCATCGGTTCGGGCTATGTCGGCCTCGTCAGCGGCGCCTGTCTTGCCGATTTCGGGCACACCGTCACCTGCGTCGATCTCGACGAGCAGAAGGTCGCGGCCCTACGGGCGGGACGCATGCCGATCTTCGAGCCGGGGCTCGAGGCGCTGGTCGCGGGCAACGTCGCCGATGGCCGCCTCGCCTTCACGACGGATCTCAAGGCGGCCGTCACGGATGCCGAGGTCGTCTTCGTCGCCGTCGGCACCCCGTCGCGCCGCGGCGACGGCCATGCCGATCTGAGCTACGTCCACGCTGCCGCCGCCTCGATCGCCGCCGCGCTCACCGGCTTCACCGTTGTCGTCACCAAGTCCACCGTGCCGGTCGGGACCGGCGACGCCGTCGAGCGCATCATCCGCGAAGCGCGGCCAGACGCCGATGTCGCCGTCGTTTCCAACCCTGAGTTCCTGCGCGAGGGCTCGGCGATCGAGGATTTCAAGCGCCCCGACCGCATCGTCGTCGGCATCGAGGACGAGCGCGCGCGCGAGGTGATGAGCGAGGTCTATCGCCCGCTCTATCTCAACCAGGCGCCGCTCATGTTCACCGACCGCCGCACCGCCGAGCTCACCAAATACGCCGCCAACGCCTTCCTTGCGATGAAGGTCGCCTTCATCAACGAACTCGCCGATCTCTGCGAAAAGACCGGTGCCGACGTCCAGGACGTCGCCCGCGGCATGGGCCTCGACAATCGCATCGGGCAGAAGTTTCTCAATGCCGGCCCCGGCTATGGCGGCTCCTGCTTCCCCAAGGACACGCTGGCTCTGGTCAAGACGGGGCAGGAATATGACAGCCCCATGCGGCTGGTCGAGACCACTGTCGCCATCAACGAGCAGCGCAAACGCGCCATGGGCCGCAAGGTTATCGCTGCCTGCGGCGGCAATGTCCGCGGCCGGACCATCGGCGTGCTCGGCCTCACCTTCAAGCCCAACACCGACGACATGCGCGATTCCCCCGCCATCGCCATCATCCAGGCGCTGGTCGACGCCGGGGCGAAGGTACGGGGCTACGACCCCGAAGGCATGGCCGCCGCCCGCGAGGTGCTGGCGCCGATCGATTACGCCGACGGCCCCTACGCGGCAGCGGCCGGCGCCGATGCCCTGGTGCTGGTGACAGAATGGAACGAGTTCCGCTCCCTCGATTTCGCAAGACTCCGCGGTGAGATGGCGGCGCCGGTGCTGATCGACCTCCGCAACGTCTATCGCCGCCATGAGGTCGAGGGTCACGGCTTTGCCTATGAATGCATCGGCAAGCCGGTCCGGCCGGCGGGGCAGGGGGGCCGGCGGGCCGCGGAGTAGCCGAGGGGCGCCGCAGTCGGGCCCTCACCGGCCGTCATTCCCGCGACCGCGAAAACCCAGCGCTCCGGACTCGCCCCGCCGTCATCGCCCCCACCGGCCGTCATCCCGGCGGAGGCCGGGACCCGGTACACGCCGAACACGCGGTCGTTCCGCGGTGCTGCGGTGCCGGTCGCAACTGCGGCGAAACTCTCCAAGGTCGCCGTCTACTGGGTCCCGACTTTCGTCGGGATGACGCCGGCGGCGGTGGGAGATGGTGGTGACCGCGGCGCCGCTAGAACATTCCCATATGGCGCTGCAGCGCCAGGGTGAAATGTGCGTCGAGCGCCTTCACCGCCCGCTCCGGGTCCCGCGCCTCGCAGGCGGCGATGATCTCCATGTGCTCACGCAGCGAGCGGAGCACGATCGGCACGGTGATCCGGCGGTCGAGCCGCACCAGCCGCAGGTAATTGTGCATGCGCTTGTAGCTGGTCTCGATCAGCGGGTTGTTGAGGCTGCCGATGATGGCGTTGTGGAGCAGCAGTTCGAGCGCCTCGATCTCCGTCCTGGCGCCGTCGGTGAGACCGCCGGCTTCCAGTTCCGAGATCAGCGCGCGGTGCCGCCGCGCCGTCTCGGCCAGTTCGGTTTCGTCTGCGGTCTCGGCATAGACGGCCACGGCAGCCCGCTCGAGGATCGACCGGAACTGGTAAGTTGAGCGTGTCAGCTCCAACCCCGGCTTGACGAACTGGATGCCCGAGCGGGGATGGATCCGCAGGACTCCTTCCGCCTCCAGCACCCGCAGCGCGTCGCGCAGCGGCGCCACCGGAACGCCGACGAGCTGCACCAGTTCGTTCTGCGAAACGAAGGCGCCGGCCGGCAGGCGCCGGTCGAAAAGTCCCTCGAGGATGCGGTTGTAGGCGAGGTCGCTCAGCCGGCCCCCGGGGGGCAGGTCGCCCAGCGATTCGCCTGCTGCCTTCTCTAGCGCCACTTGTGCCGGCTCCCGTGATGGACTATTAGATGAGACCACTGATATATCACCGCCAGCCCCTAGTCGATCAGAGTTAACAGACCGTGCGTTTGGTTTCATACCGCATCACTCGTTACCAGTTTGCCCGCGACCGCGTCATCGGCGACAGCCAGGTTCGCGCCGACGATGTCAACATAGCCGCACTGGAACTCGTCGCGGACAACGGCATGACCGGGCTCGGCTTCGTCCAGAGCCTGTTCACCTCCCTGCCCGACGAGGCCGAGATCGAGCGGGTGTTCAGTGCCGAGGTCTGGCCGGAACTAGAGGGCCGGCATCCGGCTGGGCTCGTACACCGGGTGAGCCGGCCGCGCGGCGGCAACCAGCGGCCCTATGGGCTGCCCTTCCATGAGGCGCTGCAGGTGGCGCTCTGGGATCTCGCCGCCAAGGAGGTCGGGCTGCCGCTCTGGCGCTATCTCGGCGGCACCAGGGACCGGGTGAGGGCCTACGCCAGCGGCCTTGATTTCCACCTCGACGACGCGGCCTTCGTCGAACTCTTCGGCCATGCCGACGCACTGGGCTATACCGCCTTCAAGATCAAGGTCGGGCACGCTGATTTCGAGCGCGACCTGCACCGGCTCGACCTGCTGAAAAAGACCGTGCGGCCCGGCAGCCGGATCATGATCGACGCCAACGAGGCCTGGGGTGCCAAGGAGGCACTCGTCAATCTCGAGACGATCCGCGCCGCCGGCCACGACCTCCTCTGGGTCGAGGATCCAATACTGCGCCATGACTTCAACGGTCTGCAGCTGCTGCGCAACGGCGCTCGGTGGACGCTGATCAACTCCGGAGAATACCTCAATGCCAGCGGCAAGCGGTTGCTGCTGGAGGCGGGGGCAACCGACATCATCAACGTCCATGGCCAGGTGACGGAGGTCATGCAGATCGGCTGGCTGGCTGCGGAGAAGGGCGTTCCGGTGACCCTCGGCAACACCTTCCTCGAGGTCGGGGTGCACATGGCCGTCGCCCTGCCGGAGGTGGGCTGGATGGAGTACTCATTCCAGAACCTCGATCATCTCGTTGAACAAGCGATCGAAATTCGTGACGGCTACGCCTTTGCGCCGGACCGTCCCGGGCACGGCCTGGTGCTGAGCGAGAGCGCCCGCCGCGACTGGGCCCGGCCCCACGTGCTGCCGCGAAGCGAACTGGGCGCAGCACCCTTCAACCCCCGCGTATCCCACGCCGACGAACCCGCCGCAAAAGACGGCCTGAAAGCCGCCCCCTTGATGAATGAATTATGATTTACGGAGGAAATCCATGAACACCATGCGCACTCTGGTGGCCCTGTCGGCGATGTTCGCCGCCAGCACCACCCTTGCCCAGGAACTGACGGTCTGGGACTGGAAGTCGGGCGACCCGGCGACCGCCAGCTACTACGAAAAGGCCAAGGCCGATTTCGAGGCCGCCAATCCCGGCGTCACCATCAACTACGTGATGCAGCCGCACGACCAGTATTACACGCTGCTCGGCACCGCGCTCTCCTCGAACGCTGGTCCGGACGTCATCCTGCTGCATGGCGGCGCCCAGGCCAAGGAACGGACCGGCGCGCTGGTGCAGCTCGATGACGCCGTCGCCGATGTGCGCGACACCATCGTCGGCTGGGAGGAGTTCACCGGCGAGGACGGTGGGGTCTATGCCGTCCCGCTCTCCATCCAGGGCTTCGTCGTCTACTACAACAAGGCCCGCTACGCCGATGCCGGGCTCGATCCGGAATCGCCGCCCCAGACGTGGGAAGAGCTGAAGGCTGCCTGCGAGGCGATCATCGCCCAGGGCGACGTGCCCTGCTTTGCGTTGGGCAACAAGGAGGGTTTCGCCGCCGAGTTCTTCTTCTCCGCCATTGCCGCCAACTCGCTGACCGCCGAACAGCACGCGGCGTGGCAGGAGGGGTCGCTGAAGTGGTCGAGCCCCGAGGTCAAGGCGATCCTGCAGGCCTGGGTCGATACCGAGGAATGGGGCTGGTATCCCGAAGGGGCTAATTCGACCGCCAAGTTCATGGACGAGTACGAGATGTTCATGCGCGGCGAGGCGGCCAACACCATCGGCCTGATCTCCGACGTCGCCCACTGGAAGCAGTTCGACGAGTTCCTCGGGCCTGAGAATGTCGGCGCCTTCAAGCACCCGGCGCCGGAAATGGCCGCGGACAAGCAGGGTGAGGAGCCCAAGATGCCCTTCTCCGGCGGCATCGGCTACGGCGTCAACAAGGCGTCCGAACATGTCGATCTCGCCGTCGAGTTCGTGAAGGTGCTGGGCTCGCCCGAGCCGATGCAGCTGTTCTTCCAGGACGCCGGCGCCATCTCGGCCAACTCGGCGGTCGATGTCACCAACCTCGAAAGCCCTTCGGCGACCGCTATCATCGGCTGGCTGTCGGACTCGGGCGCGCCCATGGCCCACACCAACATGTCGACCGCCGAACTCGAGGAATGGCACCGCCAGAGCCAGCTGCTGCTCAACGGCGAAGTCACCGTCGACGAAGCTGCTGCCCGGCTGGACGACGTCCAGGCCCAGGCGAAGGGGTAGGACCAGGGGCCTGCTGAGGGGGTCGCCAAGTGGCAGGCCCCCTCACCCGGTCCTCCGGACCGACCTCTCCCCCAAAGGGAGAGGTAGCGCGTGCGCCCAATGGTGCCACAGCCCCCACCTCTCCCTTTGGGGAGAGGTCGACGCGAAGCGTCGGGTGAGGGGGCCTAAGAGGAGCAAGATGGTCGTTTCGGCAACAGCAGGCGTTCGGGCCCGCAAACGCCGCGCCCGCCGGGGCAGCCGCACCGAGCGGCGCTTCGCCTATCTGTTCGTGCTGCCGGCGCTGCTGCTGGTGCTGGTTTTTCGCATCATCCCGCTGTTCTGGGGCTTCCTGCTGTCCCTGACCGATGCAGACGGCATCACCCCCCCCGAGTTCATCGGCGCCGACAACTACGTCGCCATGGCCAGCGACCCCGTGTTCCGGGATTCGATGGTCAACACGCTGCTGCTGCTGGCCAGCCTGCCGATCTGGATCATGGTCCCGATGCTGCTGGCCATCCTCATCCACCAGGGCGTGCCGGGCGGCAAGCTGTTCCGCGCCGTCTACTTCTTCCCGGCGGTACTTTCGAGCGTCATCGTCGGCTCCATCTTCAACGTGCTGCTGCGCTACGACGGCAGCGTCAACGCCTTCCTCAAGAGCTTCGGCTTCTCCGCCGTCGACTGGCTCGGCTCCTCCTCGACGGCCCTCGGCACGCTGATCGGCGTCCAGCTCTGGGCGACGTTCGGCATGAGCCTGCTGATCTTCCTCGCCGGCCTCTCGACCGTGCCCAAGGACATGCTGGAGGCGGCGCGGCTCGATGGCGCGAAGCTCTGGCAGAGCTGGTGGTACATCGTCATCCCCTCGCTGCGACCGATCATCGAGTTCGTGGCCGTCGTCACCACCATCGGCGTCCTCACCTCGATGTTCGGGCTGATCTACGTCCTCACCGCCGGCGGTCCGGGCACGGCGACCACGCTGCCCGAGTTCCTGATCTGGCTCGAGCAGGGCAAGATGAACCGCCCCGGCTACGCTGCCGCCCTTTCCATGGTGCTGTTCGTCCTGATGGGCGGCATCGCCTGGCTGCAGATCCGCATCATGCAGCGCAACGCGAACCTCTGAGGCGACCATGGCTGCAGCCGGCAGGAAAGAGAAACGCGCCCTCTGGGTCATCGCCATTCCGATGGCGATCCTCGCGTTGAGCTGCGTCTATCCGGTATTCTTCGCCGTCAACAACGCGTTGAAGTCCAACCGCGGCTATATCCTCGATCGCTTTGGGGTTGTGACCGAGCCGACCCTCGACAACTTCGTTCAGGCCTGGACCCGCTCCCACCTCAGCGAGTACTTCTTCAACTCGGTGATCGTCACCGTCGGCGCCGTGACCCTGCTGCTGGTGGTGTCCTCTCTCGCCGGCTTCGCGCTGGCGTCGCTCCGCTTCCCCTACCGCAAGTTCATCTTCGTCGTCATCCTCGCCTCGCTGATGATCCCGGTGCAGGTGGTGCTGGTGCCGTTCTACCAGACCATCATCAACCTCGGGCTGCTCAACACCCATGCCGGCCTGATCATCTCCTACACCGCCTTCTTCCTGCCTTTCAGCGTTTACCTGATGACCGCCTTCTACTCCGGCCTGCCGCGCGAGCTGATCGAGGCCGCGCGCATCGACGGCGCCAAGCTCCTGCAGGTCTGGTGGCACGTCATGCTGCCGATGGGAAAGCCGGCGCTGATCACGCTCGGCATCCTCAACACCCTCTATTGCTGGAACGACGTGCTGATCTCGCTGCTGGTGCTGCAGAGCGATCGCACCCTCATGGTCGGCATCGCCGCGCTGCGCGGCGAATACACCACCAACGTCCCGCTGCTGTCGGCCGGCATCGTCCTCGCCGCCGCCCCCATCGTCATCATCTACGTCATCTTCCAGCGCCAGATCGTCTCCGGCATCGCCGTCGGCGCCGTCAAAGGTTAGCAATGTCCCAGATTGAACTCCGCAACGTCCGCAAGTCCTTCGGCAACGCCGACGTCATCCACGGCGTCTCGCTCGCCATCGAGCAGGGGGAGTTCACCGTCTTCGTCGGTCCGTCGGGCTGCGGAAAGTCGACCCTGCTGCGCATGATCGCCGGCCTCGAGGAGGTGACGGACGGGGAGATCCATATCGGGGGCAAGGACGTTACCGACGAGGAGCCCTCGGACCGCGGTGTCGCCATGGTCTTCCAGTCCTATGCGCTCTATCCGCACATGACCGTCGCCGACAATATGAGCTTCGGGCTGCGCATGGCGCACCGCCCCAAGGCCGAGATCGCCGACAAGGTCGGCAAGGCGGCGCGCATCCTGCAACTCGAGGAGCTGCTCGACCGCAAGCCGGGGCAGCTCTCGGGCGGCCAGCGCCAGCGCGTCGCCATCGGCCGCGCCATCGTCCGCGACCCCCAGGTCTTCCTTTTCGACGAGCCGCTTTCCAACCTCGATGCCGAGCTGCGCGTGCAGATGCGGGTGGAGATCGCCAAGCTCCACCAGACCCTCGGCAACACCATGATCTACGTCACCCACGACCAGACCGAGGCGCTGACCCTCGCCGACCGCATTGTCGTGCTGCGGGCCGGGCGCATCGAGCAGGTCGGCACCCCGCTCGAGCTCTACGACGATCCCGACAACGCCTTTGTCGCCGGCTTCATCGGCTCGCCGCGAATGAACTTCCTCGCGGCCAGCGCCAGCAGTGGCAACCGGCTCGCCATCGGCGGCACCGAGGTCGAGACCCCGGTAACCTTCGACACCGGCACGCCACTACAGTTCGGCATCCGGCCCGAGCACCTCGACGAGGAAACGGGCGTGACTCTGCCGCTCAAGGTCGAGGTGGTCGAGCAGCTCGGTTCCACTGCCTATGTCCACGGCACGCTCGCCACCGGCGAAACGCTGGTGGCCGAGCGCCGCCGCGACCGCCCCCGCCCGGGCGAGACCATCGAGCTGCGCTTCGACCCCGCAAAGGTCCGGCTGTTCGGCGAGGACGGGCAGCGGCTGCGCTAAGAACTCATTCGGAGGTGGCTCGAGAGCGGAACGCGCGCTTCTGGCGCCACTCGTTCAAATCCCCCCGACCGTCATCCCGTTGCAAAACGGAACCTAGTACACTCTGGGCGCGCGGTGTGTTCGGAGCAACGCGGTGCCAGTACCGGCCAGCGCAATGCCGGAAAGCCCGTGTTTACCGGGTCCCGACCTTCGTCGCGATGACGGCCCGTGGGTGGGCCTTATGGGGCCCTATCCGCTCCCGCCACCAGCTCTTCGCCGGTGATGATCAGTTCCACCTCCTGCACCGTCGTCGTCTTCGGATCGATGTCGTCGGCGACCACCGTGCCGTGACGCATCACCACGATGCGGTCCACCACCTGGAACACGTGGTGGATGTTGTGGGCGATGAAGATGCAGGAATGGCCGCTGTCGCGGGCCCGCCGCACGAAGCTCAGCACCCCCTGCGTCTCCGCGACCCCGAGATTGTTTGTCGGCTCGTCGAGGATGATGAGGTCGCTGTCGAAGTGCATGGCGCGGGCGATCGCCACCGCCTGGCGCTCGCCGCCCGACAGCGAGCTGATGGGCGTCGTGCCGGGAATGGACTTGGTGATGCCGACCTCGCGCAGCAATTCCCCCACCACCTGCTCCATCTTCTCTTTGTCCAGCCGCCCGAGGAAGCGCGGCCCCTTGATCGGCTCGCGCCCGAGAAACAGGTTGCGGGCGATGGAGAGCTGCGGGACCAGCGCCGAATCCTGGTAGATCGTCTCGATGCCATGGTCGATGGCATCCGTCGTGCTCTTCATCTCGACCTTCTCGCCGCGGATGAAGATGTCGCCGCCGGTCGAGGGCACCGCCCCCGAGAGCACCTTGATCAGGGTCGACTTGCCCGCTCCGTTGTCGCCCAGCAGTCCGACCACCTCGCCGCGCCGCACCGTCAGGCTCACATCCTTGAGCGCCTGCACGGAACCGTAGAACTTGCTCACGTTCCGCATGCGGATCAGTTCTTCGTCCATCTCACACTCCTGCGTTGTGGCGGCGCTCGAGCCATGAGTGCAAGGCCATCATGCCGAGGATGATGGCGCCGATGAAGATGTTGTAGGCGAGCCCCGGCACCCCGATCATGACGATGCCGTTGCGCATCAGCCTGAGGATGAAGATGCCGAGCACGGTGCCGATGATGGTGCCGCGGCCGCCCATCAGCGCGGTGCCGCCGATCACCACCATGGCGATCACCTCGAGTTCGTAGCCCATG
The DNA here is from genome assembly GCA_035998685.1 of Devosiaceae bacterium. Classification (GTDB taxonomy): domain Bacteria; phylum Pseudomonadota; class Alphaproteobacteria; order Rhizobiales; family Devosiaceae; genus Devosia_A. The sequence goes on from DASYHK010000017.1 coordinate 268,094, forward strand.
CCGCTGTTCGGATTGGCCGCCGAGGTGCGAATGGAGCTGATGACGCCGGCGAATCCGGCCAGCACCGAGCTGAGGATGAACAGCCGCACCTTCACGGCATTGACCCTGACGCCGCGCGCCTTGGCCGCACCGGGATTGCCGCCGGATGCCTGGATCCAGTTGCCCGCCTTGGTCTGGGTCAGGATGTAGCCGAGCGCCACCGCCAGCGCGATGAACCACAGCAGCGACATGTAGATGCGCAGCGGCCCGATGTAGAAGTCCCCCACCAGCAGCAGCGCCAGCGGATCGCCGGCGGCGCTCCAGGTGCGCTGCGGGAAGCCGTCGGTGATGAACAGGGCGGTGCCGCGCGCCACCAGCAGCATGCCAAGGGTGACGAGGAAGGAGGGGATCTTGAGGAAGGTTACGAACCAGCCATTGGTCAGCCCGATGAAGGCCGCGACCCCCAGCGCGATCAGGAAGGCCAGCACCAGCGGCACCCCGGCGGTATTGGCGAGCGTCCACATGATGACGGGGGTGAGCCCGAACACCGAGCCGACCGAGAGGTCGAACTCACCCGAAGTCATCAGCAGCGTCATCGCCAGTGCGATCATGCCGAGCTCGACCGTGAAGGCGAGGGTGTTGCTGATGTTGAGGATGGAAAGGAAATTGGGGTTGATGGCCGTGAACACGGCGATCTCCCCGATGAGCAGCACCAATGGGCCGAACTCGGGCCTGGCAACGAGTTGCTTGAGCGACAGTCTGAGATCCACGGTGCGGGAACCTTGTGCAGCGGACACCCCGGATCGAGCCAGAAGCCGTCGGGGAAGCCGTGGGGCAGGGGATCACCCGCAGCCGAAGCTGCGGGTGAAGGGATCCGAACGGCTCAGTTGCCGCTCAGGATGTCGTCGTAGACCTGGGCGGTGTCGGCTTCGTAGAGCGCTCCGGTGATGACGTCGAACCCCGGCGGGATGCCGCTCGCGGCCATCGCGGCAAGCGACAGGCCAACATAGCTCGTCGCCTGCGGGTCCTGCCACTGAGCGGCGTTCACGTAGCCCTCGAGCACCGCCTGGGTGGTGTCGAGCGAGTTGCCCCAGCCGACCACCGGAATGTCGCCCGGTGCGACGCCGACCTGGTCGAACACCCGCTTGATGCTGCCGGTGACGAGGTCGCCGAGACCGATGATGGCATCGATATTGTCGCGGTTGGCGGTCAGATAGTCGCTCATCCGGGTGATGATCTCGCCCTGGTCGAGCGTCGCGTCGGTGACTTCCCAGGTGATGCCGAGCGGCTCGAACACGCTGGCGATGCCCTCTTCTTCCTGCACGCCATAGGTGGCGCCCGGAACCTCGACCGGCATCCAGACGAAATCGCCCTCCTCGACGAGCTCGTTGTCGACGAGGTACTGCGCCCAGGCCCGGCCGAAGACGACGTTGTCGCCGCCGACATAGGCATCGAAATTGGCCGACGGATCGGGCGTGTTGATGTTGATGATCGGGATGCCGGCCGCTTTGGCCTCCTCGACCACCTCGACCAGGCTCCCCGGGTCGGGGCTGCTGGTGACGATGCCGTCGGCATTCGACGCGATGGCGGCGCGGATTGCCTCCTGGTGCGAGGGCACGTCGCCGCTGTGGAAGGAGGTGTTGACCGTGTTGCCCGTATCTTCGGCCCACTGGTTCGCGCCATCGAGGAAGTAGGTCCAGACCGGATCCGCCGGCGAGCCGTGCGAGACCCAGTAGAAGGTCTCGGCCTGCGCCGAGGCCACCGGCATGGCGGTCGCCAGCATCACGCCGGCCGCCAGTACTCCAAGTTTCTTGATCATGCATTCCTCCGTTTTGCGTCCGCTGTCGTTGCTCCCGATCCGTCGCGAACCCTGCGGACCGTGTTCCTGCCATCTTCGAGCATCGCAAGGTTACGCGCGGAACTCAATCGCGAGACGGCTTTTGCATGGCGGCTGGGCCGCCGAAACAGGCTAATCCTCCGGAATGTTCTCCTTGAACAGCACGGCGATCCGCAGCGGGTGCATGCTCCAGCCCTCGCCCCGGGCGATCAGGCTGAGCTGGGCCAGCGCCTCCCGCGCCTCCACCCGGGCATTCTGGTCGATGGCGACGTCCATGGTGCCCTCGAGCAGCAGCCGCTTGGTGTGCGGGGTGATCTCGTGGCCGACGAAGATCACGGAGCGGGCAAGGCCCTTTTCCTCCAGCGCTCGTGCGATGCCCCGGTTTCCGGCGCCGATATTGTAGATGGCCCCGATCGAGGGATGCTCCTCGAGATGCGTCTTCGCCGCCTCGTAGGCGCGCTCGTTGTCGTCGCGCACCTCGGTGAGGTCGATCACCTCGAGATTGGGAAACTCCTCGGCGAGGATGTGGCGGAAGCCCATCTCGCGCTCCTCATGGCCGCGATAGGAGAGCGATCCCGCAAACAGTGCCACCTTGTGCTTGCCAGGCCCCAGCAGGCGTCCCATCAGGTAGCCCGCCAGCCGGCCGGCGCTGCGATTGTCGATGCCGACATAGCCGGCGCGTGGCACGTGGTGGATGTCCGAGATGAGCGTGATGACCGGCGTTCCCGACCGGGCCAGCGACCGCATCGCCTCGCGCACCGCCGGATGGTCGATACCCACGACGCCGACGCCGCTGCTGCGCCCTTCCAGCTCCTTCAGCTTCTCGGCGAGGGTGAAGGGGTTGAAGCCCTCGATCGAATGCACGGTGGCGGAAATGTCGCGCAGGGCGTTGCCCTGCTGGTGAAGTTGCTGGCGCAACTCCTCGATGAAGCTGTTGGTGCCGGCCGGCAGCACGAAGTCGAAGGCGAGGCGCGTCGGCTCGTCAGGCGCAGGGCCGCCGTTCGACGCGATATACCCCATGCGTCGCGCCACCTCGGTCACCACCTCGCGGGTCCGCGTCTTTACCCCCGGCCGGTTGTTGAGGACGCGATCAACGGTGGCGCTCGAGACGCCCGCTTCCCTGGCGATGTCGGTGAGGGTCGAACGCATTGACGTAGGAAGCTCCATGGGGCTGGCGGGCATCACACTAGGCGATTCTCGCGCGTGCCGCCTGCCGAGGCGCGCGGCGGCTCCTTCAGCTTGATGGTTCTTGAGGTATTTTGAGGGGATTGTAAAGGCTTGGCAGTTTTCGTCGGCGCGGCGACCTCCATATTCAACAGCGATGGCAAGGCATGATGGAAAATGATGATTTCTGCATTGACTTGAGCATCAGGAAAAATCACTATCCGGCACGCCAGATGGCCACGCCGAGGAAACGGTCATCGCAAGGGAGGAGTTACCTATGACCACTGAGAACCGTATTTCGCGGCGACAGCTGCTGGCGACCGGCAGCAAGGGCGCCCTGCTCGCCGCGGCCGTCGGCATTGCCCCACAGTTCATCCGCCCCGGCCGGGCGCTGGCCCAGGACGCGCTGGCGGAGGGCATGATCGGCGGTCCCACCGGCTTCGAGGGGGCCGAGCGCTACCAGTACGGTCCCGACACCCCGGAAGGCCGCGCCATTGAGGCGCTCAAGGAGATGAAGGGTGCCGGCACGGCGCCGGAACGCATCGTCCTCGGCCTCTCCGACGGCTCCATCGGGCAGCTGACCCAGCCCTTCCCGGCAGGCGCGCCCTCGATCAAGGAGCTGTTCGAGAAGGAAACCGGCATCACCCTCGACATCGTCGGCGTTCCCAATGGTCAGGAATTCACCAAGACCATGCAGGACATCTCGACCAATGCCGGCCAGTTCGACATCTACGCCGTTGAATGGAACCGGCTTGGCGACCTCGCCGAGAGCGGCGGCATCGTTGCCCTCGACGACTACGTCGCCGAGTACCGGCCGGAGTGGGACGATCCGGAGCGCGGCTACGTCAATGGCGAGCAGGGCGTCTCGCTGCTCAACCAGTATCGCGGCCAGACCTACGGCGTCTCCCTCGACGGCGACTTCCAGACCTGGGTCTACCGCACCGACCTCTTCAACGACCCGGCGGAGCAGGCCGCCTTCAAGGAGCAATACGGCTACGACCTCGCGCCGCCGAGCACCTACAAGCAGCTCGACGAGATCTCGCTGTTCTTCTACCGCCCGGACGAGAACCTTCTCGGCTCGACCGATCTGCGCAACCAGGGCTGGGGCTATACCAACTGGTACCAGCGCTACGTGACCATGGGCTCGCCCAATCGCTACCTCTTCGCCGATGACGGTACGCCGCTCATCAACTCGCCCGAGGGCATCGCGGCGACCGAGGAATACGTCAAGTCGCTGGCCTACAAGTCGGCCGACGCTATCTCCTGGGGCTGGCCGGAGCAGTACGGCAACTTCGCCGCCGGCGGCGCCGCCATGACCTGCGCCTTCTCCAACATCGCCAAGTTCCTGGACAACCCGGCGAATGAGGGCTCGGTGATCACCGGCAAGATGGGTACCATGCTGCCGCCCGGTCGGGTGCATGACGACGGCCTCGTGAGCCGCTCGGTGCTGTGGCTGAACCTCTCGGCCTCGGTGTCGGCGCAGTCGCAGCACCCGGAAGCCGCCTACCTGCTGCTGCAGTGGCTCGGCTCCTCGCGCATCTACGCCTGGATGACGGCCAATCCGGGCGGCTACTTCGACCCCTTCCGCATCTCCGATTTCTCGGATCCGCTGGTGCGCCAGACCTACCACGACTACCATATGGACATGGTCCTCGAGACCGTCCAGCGGACGGTGCCGACCATCAACTATCCCGGCGCCACGGCCTTCCACAACGCCCTCGACGAGAACCTCATGGGCGCGCTGACCGGGGCCAAGACCGCGGAATCCGCCATGGCCGACACCGAGCGCGAATGGCGGCGCATCGCCCGCCGCATCGGCGAGGAGAAGCTGCTGGAGGCCATCGAGGCCAATAAGGCTGCCTGGCCGACCATCATCGATCCGGTTCCGCCGGGCGCCTGAACGACCCTGGAGTCCCTCCCCGTGCAAGAGGAGGGGCGCCGCCTGGACGTCATCGGCCAGTCGCCTCCCTCCCCCTTGTGGGGAGGGACCGAGGGTGGGGGTCCATCGGCCCTCACTCGGCCTATCCAACCAAGTGATCTGAATGCGCCGCTCGCCCGTCTTCGAAATCTTCCGCTATGCCGCCATCGCGCTGGCCTTGGCCATCACGCTGATCCCGATCCTGTGGATGGCGTCGATGGCCTTTAAGCCGGTGTCCGAGTGGCAGGCGACGGGCGACCAGCTCACCTGGTGGCCGCGGAACCCGACGCTCGACAATTTCCGCTACATCTTCGGCGAGAGCACGAACGAGCTGATCTCGTCGCTGGAGCGCACCGCCACCAAGCCGATCCTCGCCTCCCTGCTGTCGTCCGTCTTCGGCACGCTCATCGCCATGGTCGCAGGTTCGGCCGCCGCCTATGGCCTCTCGCGCTTCAAGGCCGGCGGCAACCTGCCGCTGGCCCTCATCCAGCTGCGGCTGTTCCCGCCGATGGCGGTGATGATCCCGGTGATGATCATGTGGGCCTTCCTGCAGCTCAACGACACCTGGTGGGGCCTCGCCCTCATCTACGGCATCGTCACCTTGCCCTTCGCCTTCTGGCTGATGAAGACCTTCTTCGACGAGATGCCGCGCGAGATCGAGGAGGCGGCGCTGGTCGAGGGCTGCTCGCGCTTCCGCGTCTTCCTCAAGGTGACGCTGCCGATGATGGCGGCGCCGCTGGCGAGCTCGGCGCTCTTCGTCTTCATCCTCAACTGGTCGGACTATTTGATCGCCCTGCTGCTGACGACGCGGGAATGGGTGACCATCCCGGTCTACATGGCCTCGCTCTCCTCCTCGATGACGGGCCAGCTCTATGGCGCCAAGGCGGCGCTGGGGCTGATCGCCGCCGTTCCCCCGATTGTCGCCGGCATCGTCATCCAGAAGCACCTGGTCCGCGGGCTCACTTTCGGAGCGCTCAAGCAATGACCGCCGTCCCGATGACCGACACTGCTGCGCCGGCGCGGACCGAAGCTCAGGAAGAAAAGCGGCTCGGCCTGTTCCTGACGCTTCCGGCGCAGCTCCTGGTGCTGTTCATCGCGGTCTTCCCGCTGCTGATGCAGCTCTATATCAGCCTCACCGACTGGTCGCCGCTCGAGGGCATCCCCTGGTGGCAGGCTTATGAGCTCTGGAACGATTTCTACAACTACATCGACCTTGCCGAGGACCCGCGGTGGTGGGGCGCCCTCTGGCGCACCGCCCTGGTCATGGCGGTCTGCGTGCCGGCTGAATTCCTGCTCGGGCTTGGCCTCGCCATCCTCTTCGTCGACAATTTCCGCGGCCGGCGCGTCTTCTACTCAATCCTGCTGATGCCGATGATGGTGGTGCCCGCCGTCGCCGGCTACATGTTCTTCATGCTGTTCCAGTCGGGCGGCCCGTTGAATGACATTCTCTCCACCCTCTCCGGACAGAACGTCGCCATTGCCTGGCTCAGCAGCCCCGACCTGGCGATGTTCGCCGTCATGGTGGCCGACATCTGGCAGTGGACGCCCCTGATGTTCCTGATCCTGCTCGCCGGCCTCGTCGGCGTGCCGGAGGACCAGCTGAAGGCGGCAACGCTCCTCGGCGCCAACTGGTGGCAGCGCTTCACCACCATCATGCTGCCCCGCATGAAGACCATCATCATCATTGCGCTGGCCATCCGGGCGATCGAGAACTTCAAGATCTTCGACACCCTCTACATCATGACCGGCGGCGGCCCCGGCGTCGCCACCGAGACCATCTCCGTCTACATCTACAAGCTCACGACCAACGACCTCACCTGGGGCTACGTCGCCGCCATCGCGCTGGTCATCCTCATCTCGCTCTCGGTGGTGCTGGGCATCGCCATCGCGCGCATGGGGCGCAGCAGGGCGACGCAGCCATGACCTCCATCCGCCTCGACCACCTGACCAAGAAGTTCGGCAGCTTCGCCGCCCTCAAGACCATGGACATGGAGATCCGCGACGGCGAGTTCATGGCGCTGCTCGGTCCGTCGGGCTGCGGCAAGTCGACCACCATGAACATCATCGCGGGCATGGAAGGCCCGTCGACCGGCCGCGTGCTGTTCGGGGACCGCGACATGTCGGGCGTGCCGATGCCCAAGCGGGGCGTCGGCTTCGTCTTCCAGAACTACGCCATCTTCACCCACATGAACGTGCGCCAGAACCTCGCCTACGGCCTCAAGGTCCGCGGCACGCCGCAGCCGGAGATCAACCGGCGGGTGACGACCATCGCCGAGTTCCTGCAACTGACCCAGTTCCTTGATCAGCCCTCGGCCAAGCTCTCGGTCAACATCCTGCAGCGCCTCGCCATCGGCCGCTCCGCCATTGTCGAACCGGCGATCTTCCTGCTCGACGAGCCGCTCAGCAATGTCGACGCCGCCTTCCGCGCGGTGATGCGCACCGAGCTCAAGCACCTGCAGCGCCAGTTCAAGCAGACCATGGTCTACGTCACCCACGACCAGCTGGAGGCGATGACCATGGCCGACCGCATCGCCGTGATGGATCACGGCGTGCTGCAGCAGGTCGGCACGCCCCTCGAGGTCTACAACAACCCTGCCAACGTCTTCGTCGCGAGGTTCATCGGCTCCCCCGGCATGAACCTCGTGCCGGCGACGCTGGTGGAGCGTGACGGGCAGCTGCGGGCCGACCTCGGCGCCGCCGGCATCTCTGCACCGCTCGCACCGGAGCTGGCCGCGGCGGCGCGCACCGCCGGGGCAGGGGAAGTCTGGTACGGCTTCCGCCCGGAGGAACTCTCCGTTGCCTCGGGCGACGCTGGCCTTGCCGCCGGCGTCACCTTCGTTGAGCGCATCGGCTCCCGCACCGTCGTCCATTTCGACATCGCCGGGGAGCCGGCCAAGGGCGTGTTCGAGAACGACGTGGCGCTGCAGGAGGGCAGTGCCGCCCGGCTCGCACCCGGGCCGGACGCCGTCCGCCTCTTCGACCGCCAGAGCGGCAATGCGATCGGGGGGAGCACCCATGGCCTCCATTGAGTTCCGCTCGGTCACCAAGCGCTTCGGCGACACCCTCGCCGTCGACGACATGAGCTTCCGGATCGAGGACGGCGAGTTCTTCTGCTTCTTCGGCCCGCCCCTCGCCGGCAAGTCGACGATCCTCCGGATGATCCTCGGGCTCGAGCGGCCCGACAGCGGCGAAATACTCTTCGACGGTCGGCCGGTGACCGAAGTCGGACCCGCCGCCCGCAACGTCGCCATGGTCTTCCAGAACCTCGCGCTTTTTCCCCATCTTTCCGCGGAAGGCAACATCCGCTTCCCGCTCCTCGAACGGAAGGTCGAAGCAGGGTCCATCGCGCGGCGCGTCGCCGAAGTCGCCGAGAAGCTCCATATCGGCCACATCCTGCACAAGCTCCCCGCCCACCTGTCCGGCGGCGAACGCCAGCGCGTCGCCATCGCCCGCGCCCTCGTCCGCGATCCCGTCGCCTACCTTATGGACGACCCGATCTCCGCCCTCGACGCCCGCCTGCGCGAGGAGATGCGGGTGGAACTCAAGCGGATCCAGTCGGAACTCGGCCGCACCCTGGTCTACGTCACCCACGACCAGGAGGAGGCGATGTCGATCGCCGACCGCATGGCCATCCTTGAAGCCGGCGCCATCCGACAGATCGGCAGCCCCACCGACGCCTATGACCGTCCGGCCAGCGACTATGTCGCCCGGCTGCTGGGGGCTCCCCCGATGAATCTGCTGCAGGGTTCGGCGGTTGACGGCGAGTTCCGCCTTGCCGACGGCGCCATCGCGCTGCCACTTTCAGGCGTACCCGAGGGAACCGTGACGGTCGGCATCCGCCCCGAAAACCTCAGCCTCGCCCCGCCCGCTTCCGGAGCAGGCGCCACCGTCTTTGAGGTGGAACCCCTAGGCGGCTTCACCGTGGTGACGCTGAGCGCCGGCGAGGACCGGGTGCGGGCGCTGCTCCGGGGGCAGCCAAAGGTCGAGACGGACAGCCGGGTCGCCCTCGCCGTAAATCCGGCGGCAGTTCATTTCTTTGCTGCGGACGGCCGGGCGCTGTCCGCGGCCAGTGTCTGAGGAGGACAGTATGGGAACCGATTTCAAACCCGACGTCGAGGTCCGTGAGCGCGGCTACGGCATTGGCGTCATCGGCGGCGGCATGATCGTCTCCGAGGTGCATCTGGCAGCCTACAGGGAGGCCGGCTTCAAGGTCGCCGCCATCGCCTCGCGTACGCTCGACAAGACCCAGAAGATCGCCGAGCGCTACGGCATCGGGAAGGTGCACCAGACGCCGGAGGCGCTGATCGCGGACCCCGCCGTCGAGATCCTTGACATCGCTTATCCGCCCGACCTGCAGCCCGCCCTCATCCGCGAGGCGCTGAAGCAGGACCACATCAAGGGCATCCTCGCCCAGAAGCCGCTGGCGCTGTCGCTCGAGGAGGCGATCAGGCTGCGCGAGGAGGCCAGGGCCGCCGGCAAGGTTCTCTCGGTCAACCAGAACATGCGCTACGACCAGTCGATGCGCGTCCTCAAGCAGATCATCGATGGGGGCGAGTTGGGAGAGATCGTCTTCGCCCAGATCGACATGCACGCCATCCCGCACTGGCAGACCTTCCTCGAGCAGTACGACCGGCTGACCCTCTCCAACATGAGCGTCCACCACCTCGACGTGCTGCGCTTCCTGTTCGGAGAACCCGAGGAGATCACCTCGCTCTGCCGCAAGGACCCGCGCACGAAGTTCGAGCACGAGGATGGCATCGTCGTCTCGACGCTCAAATTCGGCAGCGGCGTCATGGCGCTCTCCCTCGAGGACGTGTGGAGCGGCCCGCGCGAGGAGGGTTATGACGACGACATCTTCATCGCCTGGCGGGTCGAGGGCACCGAGGGTGTCGCCAAGGGCACCATCGGCTGGCCCGACGGCAAGCCCTCGACCCTCACCTACAACTCCAGGAAGACCACCGGCGGCGACTGGGTCACCCCGACCTGGAGCACCACCTGGTTCCCGCACGCCTTCATCGGCGTCATGGAGCAGCTTCAATACGCCCTCAAGAGCGGCACCGAACCGGTGCTGAACGTCGCCGACAACGTCAAGACCATGGCCCTGGTGGAGGCGGGCTACCGCTCGATCGCCGAGGGTCGGACGATAAAGCTTTCCGAGATATCAACCAACTAACGGGAGAACATGAATCATGATGCAAACTGGCATTTTCACCGGCTACTTCCCCTACGGGCTGGAGGAGACCGCCCGCAAGATCAAGGGGCTTGGCTTCAACACCGTGCAGCTCGACCTGCACTTCAAGGACATCGACCTCGGCCCCGGCCAGATCACCGCCGACAAGGCGAAGAAGGTGCGCGACACCTTCCGCGACCACGACCTGCCGATCTGCTGCATCTCCGGCTACACCAACATCATTCATCCGGACCTCGACCACCGGAAGGCCAACATCGACCGGCTGAAGGAGATCATCCGCAACGCCCGCGCCCTCGGCTCCCCCTACGTCATTTCGGAGACCGGGACCTACAACACCGAGAGCGAGTGGATGCACGACCCCAAGAACAAGACCGAGGAGGGGTTCGAGACCTGCCGCAAGGTGATCGCCGAGCTGGCCCAGGAAGCCTATGACCACGGCTCCATGTTCCTGCTCGAGACCTATGTGAACAACGTCGTCGGCTCGGTCGAGGAGACGGTGAAGATGTTCGCCCAGGTCGACCACCCGGGCCTCGGCCTGCTGATGGATCCGACCAACTACTTCGAGATCCACAACATCGATGACATGGACAAGATCCTGCACCAGGTCTTCGACACGCTTTCGGACAAGATCAAGATCGCCCACGCCAAGGACGTCGCCAAGTCCGGCGAGGACAAGTCCGAGAAGCACGCCGACATCGGCGACGATGATGCGCTCGCCTCGCATACCTTCCGCGGCGTCGGCGAAATCGTGTTGCCGGCCCCGGGCATGGGCTCGCTGAACTACGACCTCTACCTGCAGCGGCTGTCCGAGAAGCACCCCAACATCCCGATGATCATCGAGCATCTGGAGGAGGCCGACGTGCCGCGCGCGAAGAAGTTCCTCGACGACAAGCTGAAGGCCCACGGCGTGTAAAATAGGAGCTCGGGGCGGCCGGCCGAATCGGCCGCCCCGTTCTCACAGGAAAGGCAGATGTGATGGTAGAACTCTACGGCAGCACCTTGGGCAAGCGTCAACTGGCCGAGCGCGCAGGCATGCTTTCCCAGTTCGCCGGGGTCCGGTTGATGACGCTAGGCGATGGCGTGGAGCGCGGCATCCGGATGCTGGAGTTCCGGACGGGGTCGGGGCTGAGATTCACCGTGCTGGTTGACCGGGCGATGGATATTGCCGACTGCGAGTATCGGGGGCAGGCCATCGGCTGGCACTCGCCCGCCGGCTTCCGCCATCCGGGGCTCCACGAATACGAGGGGGAAGGGGGGCTCGCCTGGGCCCGCTCCTTCTCGGGCCTCATGGTCACCTGCGGGCTGGACCACATCCTCTTCATGAACGAGGTGCCGGCCGACACCTACCACTACGGCCCGAAGCCGACGGTGACGCATTCGCTGCACGGACGGATTTCCACCATTCCGGGGCGCCTCACCGGCTATGGCGAGCGCTGGGAGCGTGACCGCTGCGTGCTCTGGGCCGAGGGCGTGGTGCAGCAAGCGGCGGTGTTCGGCGAGGATCTGCACCTTATCCGCCGCATCGAGGCCGATGTCGGGGGCAACGAGATCCGGCTGAGCGACCGGGTGGTCAACCACGGCTTCTACAAGACCCCGCACATGTACTGCTACCACATCAATGTCGGCCATCCGGTGCTCGACGAAGGCTCCCGCTACCTCGCCCCCATCGCCGACGTCGTGTGGGCCGCCCATGCGGGCGATGACTACCGTCGGCAGGGCGTCGGCTATCGCACCATGCCAGCCCCCCAGCAGGATTTTCACGAGCAGGTCTGGCAGCACGAACTGGCCCCCGATGCCGAGGGTCGGCAGTCCGTGGCCCTGGTCAATGACCGCATCGGGCTCGGCTTCGAGGTCGTGACCCGCAAGGACCAGTTCCCCTGCCTCTACGAGTGGCAGAACCTGCAGGCCGGCCAGTACGCCTTCGGGATCGAACCCTCGACCAACCACGTGCTCGGCAACCTCGCGGCGCGCGAGCGCGGCGAGATGATCTGGTTGCACCACGAGGAGGAAAGGACTTACGACAGCGTATTCCGTATCCTTGATGGCGAGGGGGAAATCGAGGCGGCCGAAGCGCGTATCACCGCGGCGGCTCGTCAGCCGGACGAGGACTATCCGGCGCCGTCCAACAACCACCTGCCAATCGGAGGCCGCTCGTGACCACCGCTGCTGCCGCCGGCGATCGTTTCGGATCCCTCGCCGGCAAGACCATCCTCTATACCGGGGCCGCCGGTGGGCTCGGCCACGACACGACGCTGGAGATGCTGGCGACCGGCGCCCGCGTCGTCGTCATCGACATCGACGAGAAGAAGATCGCGTCCCTCGAGGCGGCGGCGCAGCAGCGTGGCCTAGACGGCCTCGCGATCCATCGGCTCGACCTCTCCGACCTCGAGGGGCTGCGCAGCGGCCTCGAGAAGATCGCCGAAGATTGCGGCGGCTTCGACGTCGTCATCAACAACGCCGCCATCTATCCCAGCAAGCCCTTTGAGGAGTTCACGCTAGCTGAGATCCAGCTGGTGCAGCGGGTGAACGTCGAGGCCGGCATCGTCTGCGTGCAGGTGGCGCTGCCCGGGATGAAGCAGAAGGGCTGGGGCCGGATCATCAACATCGCCTCCGTGACATTCTCCGGCGGCTGGTCCGACCTCACCCCCTATGTGCAGTCCAAGGGTGCGCTGATCGGCCTCGCGAGGGCATGGGCCCGTGAATTCGGGAAGTATGGCATCACCGTCAACGCGGTTTCACCCGGTGCCTTTCCGACCGATGCCGAGAAAATCCATCCCGACCTTGAAGCCTATGAGCGGCGGATCTACGACCATCAGGCAATCCAGCGCCGCGGCGCCCCCGGGGACATCGCCAATGCGCTGATGTTCCTTGCCTCGGACGCCGCCTCCTTCATCACCGGCCAGACCATCAATGTCGATGGCGGCTGGATCATGCACTGACCTGAAAGTCGATCACATGGGTATTCTCAGCGGTTATCGCGTCCTCGATTGCTCCATCGCCATGGCGGGACCGTTTGCGGCCCAGCGGCTGGGGGATCTGGGGGCCGACGTCGTCAAGGTGGAGCCGCCTAAAGGCGAGTGGCAGCGCCACGTCTCGGCCGGTGGCGCCCGCGGAAACAAGGTCAACGTCTCGTTCCTGTCGCTCAACCGCAACAAACGCTCCCTCGCCATTGACCTCAAGTCTCCCGACGGCAAGGACGTCCTGCTCGAGCTCGTGAAGACCGCCGACGTCTTCCTGCAGAACTACCGCCCGGGCGTCGCCAAGCGCCTCGGCGTCGACTACGAGACGCTTTCCAAGATCAATCCGCGGCTGATCTACGTCTCCATCTCCGGCTACGGCGAAGACGGACCCTATCTCGACCGTCCGGGGCAGGACCTGGTGCTGCAGGGCATGTCCGGCGCGATGCTTTCGGCTGGCCGCGAGGGTGAGCCCCCGACCCCCGCTGGCCAGTACCTGGTCGACGCGGTAACCGCCTACACCGCCTTCGAGGGGGCGTTGGCGGCGCTGCTGCACCGCGAGCGGACGGGCGAGGGGCAGTTGGTGCAGGTCAACATGCTCGACGCCATCACCACCCTGCAGATGCAGGAGCTCTCGGTCTTCACCGTCGCCGGCAAGCCGCAGCAGCGTTCGGCCGAGCCGCATGCCCATGTCTATATCCGCGCGCCCTACGGCGCCTTTGCCACCTCCGACGGCTACATTATCGTGTCCTTTCCCTCACTCAAGAACCTCGGCGAGGTGATCGGCGAGCCGTCGTTTCTCGAGATGGACGACGAGACCGACACCTGGACCAGGCGCGACGAGATCTTCGCCAAGACCCGCGAGCGGCTGAAGACCAGGACGTCGGCCGAGTGGCTGGAGCTGCTGCGGGCGGCCGACATCTGGTGCGGGCCGGTCTATGGCTACGCCGATCTCGTCGAGGACGCCCAGATCAAGCACAACGGCACTTTCGTTGAGTACGACCATCCGACGGAGGGGCACGTGAAGACACCGGGCTTCGCCATCAAGTTCTCGAAGACTCCATCGGTGGTGGAGCGGGGTGCGCCGCTGGCCGGCGAGCACAGCCGCGAGGTGCTGCGCGAGGCCGGATACGACGATGCGGCGATCGAGGGGCTGCTCGCGTCCGGAGCCATTGCAGGAAAATGAGCGACCGTGCCTCGGAGCATGCCACAGCCATTGGAGGACGCGTACGATGAGCGAGAATATCAGGGTCGAGCGCGACGGTTTCGTTGGTATCATCACCATCGACCGCCCCGAAAAGCTGAACGCGGTGACGCCGGAGATGGCGGATGCCTTGGTCGCCGCCGTCACGGGTTTCAATACCGATGACGGCATCCGCTGCGTCGTCCTCACCGGCGCCGGCGACCGTGCGTTCTGCGCCGGCTCGGACATTCGCACCCTCGACGATTACGAAACGCCGTGGGAGTTCCGCAACCGCCCCGACTATTGCGACGCCATCCGGGCGCTGCTCAAGCCTTCGATCGCGGCTGTGAACGGTTATGCCTTCGGCGGCGGCCTCGAGACCGCAATGACCTGCGACATCCGCATCGCTTCGGAGAACGCCAGCTTTGCGGCGCCCGAGATCAAGCTCGGCTGGATCGGCGGCGGCGGCATGGCGGTGAACCTTGCCCACGCAGTCGGACCTTCAAACGCCGCGCTGATGATCATGACCGGCGATCCGATTGATGCCCAGACTGCCGAACGCTGGGGGCTGGTCTCGAAGGTGGTGCCACAGACCCGCTTGCTGGACGAGGCGAAGCAACTCGCCGCCACCATTGCATCGCGTGCGCCGATCGCCGCCGAGACCGCCAAGGTCAACCTGCGGGCGGCCTGGGAGATGTCGATCGCCGACGCCATCACCTACGAGCGTGACCTGCAGACCATCTGCTTTGCGACCGAGGACGCCAGGGAGGGCAGGGCGGCCTTCAAGGAAAAACGCCCCGCCGTCTTTCGCCGTCGTTAACCGAAGGAAGGGGTTTCAACCCGTTCCTGCGCCTGCTGCCACCCAGCCGCAATGGTGAACTTTCTCTGAACCTGCGTCTCAGCGCTGGTTCAGTCCTCTCGTACCAGCCTTCTCCCAGTGTCGAACAGCAACCGACGGCCCGAGGCCGTCCACGACCAGAGGAGACGGACCATGAATACTTCGATTATCGCCGCGACCGCCCTGGCGGTTCTCGCCCTCGCCCCCATCGCCACCGCCACCAGCGTGCAGGCACAACAGCAGCCGCCCACCCACCGAATTCCTACCCCTGACCCCGATCCTGCGCCGGCAACCACCTATTCCTGCACCGAGGAACTCGGCCATCTCCGCCGCGTCTACGCGACCGAACTGGCCGCCATCGATCATCCCAACAAGGTCTGGGTGACGCCGATCTGCGTGAATCTTGACAGCGTCTTCCGTACCGACGGCAATGCGGGCTCCCTGCGTGCAGCCATCGCCGCCAATCCGGCGATCCAGTACGCCCTCGCCGCTAAGGACTTTCGTCCCGAAGACGTGGTCGGCGTGCGGATGACCGGCGAGGACAAGGGTACGATCTACGTGCATCCCTTCCACCGGTAGGCTGCAGTGGCGGCGGATCACGGAATGCGCCGCCACACCTAGTCCTGTGGCTTCGCCTCCGACCACAGGAGGCGCAGCCGTCCAAGATGGTCGGGCGAGTAGACGAGAGATCGCCGCGCTGCATCCCCGAAGGTCTCGGCGAGTCTCACCGCATTCCCTTCGGCCGCTTTCTGGTCTTCGAACGGACCGTAGGACTTGCCTTCGCAATCGATCCACCAGGCGTCATTGCTGAATATGACGACGAACCAGCACGTCTTCATCCCGGCGTGTCCTGCCCATTTGCTGCTTCCGTCCCATTGCTCAACGGGTCGCGTCGCTGGAAGTTGCGGCACGACTGCTGGCCGGCACCGCAGCACCCCCGCATCTGAGGATCCTCTCTGGCTCGTCCATCCGCACCTGGCACCACCATTTGTTTAGCTTTCGCCGCTTATCCTCTTGGTGGACGAGGAGTATCTGCCAGTGGTACCGAGAGCCGGTCCGAGCAAGCGCTCGCTGTCTACCCAGATCACCTATCTCGCCATAGCAGCTGCCACGGCGCTGCTCGCGGTCGTCGTCATGCTCGCCTCATGGGCGGTGATGCGGATCGACGAGCGGGCGCTGGAGCGCGAGAACCGGTTCGTGCAGGTGGGACTCGAGGAGGTGTTCGAGCGTCTGCCCAAGGAGCAGGACAGCTCCGCCATCTGGGACGAGGCGGTGCTGAGTTCCAGAGCCAATGACGGAGCATGGCTGGACGAGAACCTCGTTGAATGGATGGGAGCGTATTACGATCACGATCAGGTCTTCCTCCTTGATCCCCGCAACGAACCTGTCCGGGCGGCCAAGGACGGCTCCAACGTCGATCCAACAATCTATGAGGAGGTACGCGATCTGGTGCAGCCTCTGGTGGCAAGGCTGCGGGCGGCGATGCAGGCGGCCTCTGCCGGAATGGAGGACTCCACAGAAGCGATTACCGGGCTCGGCGAGATCGATGCCGTGGCCTTCGACGGTGGGGCGGCAATTATCAGCATCCGCCCGGTGGTGCCCAGCAGTGCTGCCGTCACCCAGGAGCCGGGGACGGAGTTCCTGCATGTCTCGCTGTTGCGCCTGAATGAGCCGGTCATCCGGCAGATTTCGCAAAAGTTCTCGCTGCAGGCCCTCGGCTTCTCCCTGACGCCTACGGAAACCCCTGGCTATGCCAGCCAGCCACTGTTCAACACGTCCGGACGGATCGTCGGTTTCTTCAACTGGTTGCCCGACCGGCCGGCTCTCGAACTGGTATCGCAGACCGCCCCAGTTGTCGTCCTCGGCATTCTCGCGGGCCTGATTGCCCTCGCGCTGCTGCTGCTGCGGCTGCGGCGCACCTCAAGCAAGCTCGAAGTGAGCGAGGCTCATGCCCAGTTCCTTGCCTTTCACGATCCGCTGACCGGGGTGCCCAATCGCGCCCTGTTCGAGGACCGGCTGGAACGGGCGCTGGCCACCATGCGCCGCACCGGCGGCAAGATCGCGCTCCACTACATCGATCTCGACCGTTTCAAGCACGTCAACGACACCCTCGGCCATCCAGCGGGCGACGAGCTCATCCGGCAGGCGGCCACCCGCCTTTCGGAGATGCTGCGCGAGGCCGATACCATCGCCAGGCTCGGCGGCGACGAGTTCGCGATCATCCAGGTCGATCCGGCCGACCATCTCGGTGTCGAGGCACAATGCGAGCGGCTGCTGCGCGCCATCGACGAGCAGTTCGACCTCGGCGGTGACGTCGCCCGGGTTGGCGCGAGCATCGGCGTCGTCATCGCCGACGATCCCAGTGTCACGCCGCGGGACATGATGCGGCAGGCCGACATCGCGCTCTACGAGGCCAAGGCCGCCGGGCGTGGCCGCTATCGGCTCTTTGCCGGCGAGATGGACGAGACGGTGCGCGGAAGGCGGGCGCTGGAGCGGGAACTCCGCGCCGCGCTCCGGGAGGGCACCGGCCTGCAGCTCGTCTATCAGCCGATCTACGGTGCCATGTCGGGTGCGCTCCTCGGTGCCGAAGCACTGGTGCGGTGGGAGCACAAGGAGTTGGGCCTGCTGGCGCCCGACCAGTTCATCTCCATTGCCGAGGAGCGGGGGCTCATCGAGCCCCTCGGCCTGTGGGTCCTGCGCACGGCGTGCCGGTTTGCCGTCACCTCCAACATCCCCTGGATCGCCGTCAACGTTTCGCCGATGCAGTTCAGCGATGAGAACCTGGCGGCCCGGGTGCTGGACGTGGTTGCTCAAAGCGGGCTGCCGCCGCGGCGCCTCGAGATCGAGATCACCGAGGGGCTGCTGCTGCAGAACTCGCCCGTGGTGCAGGAAACGCTTCGTAAGCTGCGGGCTGCGGGGGTGCGCATCGCGCTCGACGATTTCGGCACCGGCTATTCCTCGATCAGCTACCTGCGCACCTACGGTGTCGACAAGCTCAAGATTGACCGCTCCTTTGTCGAGCAGCTGGGGCAGGGCAAGGACATCGACAGCATCGTCAAGTCCATCATCGATTTGGCCCGGTCCATGCGCATGCAGGTGACGGCGGAGGGGGTCGAGACGGTCGCCCAGCAGCAACTGCTCGTCGGCATGGGCTGCAACCAGCTGCAGGGCTTCCTGCTGTCCCGCCCGCTGCCCGAGGCGGACCTGGCCACGCAGCTCTCGCTCGATGCCCACGGCCAGCTGCGGATTGGTGCCGGCAATCAGAACTGAGCCGTACTACCCCGGCTCAAGGGGCAGGTGCGTAGTCGTCAAGGGCGCCGATCGTGAGGGAGCGTTCCCTCCCGCATCTGCCTGGTCCGAGCCTGGATATGTGGAAGCGCTAGCGTCCCTGCCGGCGGCTGCGGGCTGGCGCGGCGGCGCCCGCAGGCTTGCCACTCTCCGAGGCGGGCATCCCGAGCAGTTGCCGGAGATCGCAGGCTGCAAGCGGTCGGCTGAACAGGAAGCCCTGCGCCTCCTGGAAGCCTTCGGCACGCACCGAAGCCAACTGCTCGTCGGTTTCGACCCCCTCGACGGTGGTCATGATGCGTAGACTCTTTGCCAGTCCCGCAACCGCGCGCAGCACAGCCAGCGACTCTCGGCTATGTGGCAGGTCCTTGATGAACTCGCGATCCACCTTGATCTTGTCGAAACGGAAGCTTCGCACGTAGCCGAGCGAAGAATAACCGGTGCCGAAGTCGTCCATCGCGATCAGCACTCCCAACTGGTGGAGCTCCTCCAGCACCGCCAAATTGCCCTTGTTGTCATCCAGCAGCACCGATTCCGTGATCTCCAGCTGCAGGCGCCGGGGCTCGAGGCGGGTGGCCGACAGCGCCCTCGCCACGGCCTCAACCAAGCCTTTGCTTCTGAACTGCACCGGCGACAGATTGACGGCGA
Source organism: Devosiaceae bacterium (assembly GCA_035998685.1). Lineage (GTDB taxonomy): Bacteria > Pseudomonadota > Alphaproteobacteria > Rhizobiales > Devosiaceae > Devosia_A. The sequence continues at coordinate 287,094 of DASYHK010000017.1, forward strand.
TGCCGATATGCTCGGGCCACGTTGCCGCCTGCCGACAGGCTTCCTCGAGGACCCATTCCCCGATCGGCACGATCAGCCCGGTCTCCTCGGCCAGCGGTATGAACTCCGCGGGGGAGATCATGCCGCGTTCGGAATGCCGCCATCGCAGCAGCGCCTCGCAGGCGTTTGTCACCCCAGAACTGATGTCTATGAGTGGTTGGTAGTGTAGCTCCAGCTCACCGCGGGCTATCGCTCCGCCCAGCGCCACCCTCGTCGCCTGACGAGACTGCAGGTGGTCCTGCATGCCAGGCTCAAAGACGCTGAACGTGCCGCGCCCTCGCGCTTTGGCATCGTAGAGTGCCGTATCCGCCGCCTTTACCAGGTCATCCGTAGTCTTTCCATCCACAGGTGCCAGGGCCACGCCGACGCTGGTGCCGATGATCAGGTTGTTGCCGTTCAGATCGAACGGTTCGGCCAAGGCGTCGACAACCCACTGCGCCAGGTGCACAACCTCCTCCCTGCCGCTGACGGCGGTCACGGCGATGGCGAATTCGTCGCCGCCCAGCCGCGCAATGATATCGCTCCCGCGCATGCACTCCTGCAGACGCTCGGCCACCATGCGCAGCAGGGCGTCGCCGGCCGGGTGTCCGAGGGTATCATTGACGGCCTTGAAGCCGTCGAGGTCGAGGCAGAGAAGCCCAAGCTGCGCCTGCAGCCCGCCAACGGACAGGGCGGCGTCGACCCGTTCCCGGAACCACGCACGGTTCGGCAGCCCCGTCAGCATGTCATGGCGGGCCATGTGCGCGATCTGCCGTTCGGCGAGGAGACGATCCTCCTCCGCCGTCCGCCGCTGATCGATGTCCTGTACGACGACGATGGTGGATTTGGGCTGACCATGCTCGTCCAGCAGGAACGACACGCTCACGGCGCACCAGAGGGACGTGCCATCGGGACGAAGATATCGCTTCTCAAGCTGAAACGGCTGCCCCGTCCGCAAGTGCCGCTGCCAGACCGCGGCATTCCCGGGGTAGTCGTCGGGATGGGTGAAAGCCTGCATCGGCAGCCCGTCCAGTTGCTCTCGACTGCGCCCGACGATGTCGCAGAACCGCTGATTGACCATCAGCAAATGGTTATCGAGGTCGCGGTGCAGGATGCCGATCACGGCTTGCCCGAAGACTGTGGCGAGGCGTCCCTCACTCTCCTTGAGCGCCGTCTCCATCTCCCGCCGCTCGTTGATATCAAGCACCGAGCCGACATGGCCGATCACTGTTCCGTCGGGGGCAAGGCGCGGATGGCTGACGTCGATGACCCAGCCCCAACTGCCATCCGCCCGGCGCAACCGGTATTCGAAGCGGGCCGGCGCCCGCTGTTCGCAGGCGGCGGCGAAGCCCTCCTGCAGCCGCTGGCGGTCGTCCGGGTGGACCATTTCCAGCCACCCGAAGCCCAGTGCCCCCGCTTCCGACTGCCCCGTCGTCTCGGTCCACAGCCGGTTGAACATGGTGCTGGCACCGCTGGCATCGGCCACCCAGATCATCACCGGGGCATTGTCCGCAATGGTGCGGAAACGCTGCTCGCTCTCCCGCAACGCATCAAGAGACCGTCGGAGCTCGGTTATGTCGTGGATCACGGCGAGGACCATTGGCTCTTCGCCGGCCGCGCCGGGGAGCGAGATGAGCCGCTTCAACGTGGAGAGTGTGCGGACCTCGCCGTCGGCGCCGGTGATGTGCTCCTCGGTTTCACGATCCTCCCCGGTCTCGAAAACCTGCAGGTCGGTGGCACAGAAGCCGTTGGCCTGCTCCCTGGGCACAAAGTCGTAGTCGCTGCGGCCGAGCAGCTCCTCGCGCCGGCGTCCGAGCAAGGCGCAGGCAGCGTCGTTGAGATACCTGAACCTGTGAGATCGGTCCTTGACGATGATCGGCTGGGGTATGCCGCCCAGGATACGCGCGAGCACCTCACCGGAGACGGCGGGGGCGGGAGGTGGGGAGGCCAGTCCTGCAGAGCTCATCAGTTCGACTTCTCAAGGTGCCGGTCGGCGCTGCGCCCAACTGACCGGTCTCCATGCGGCGGGGAGAAGCGGCTCCGACCGCAGGAGGGTCCGGCGAGACGAGACGTCGTTCCGCTACCCCAGACTTGCAGGATCGCGTAAAAGCTTGGTGCACTAAAAGGCCGCGTGTTTAGACGACGCAGCAGCGGGACCGTCACTCGAGCAGAAAGCGAGCTGCGTCAGGCAGCCCGGGTGTCGTCGAGCGCGCCGACCATGTACTGCACCAGTTCGGCAGCATCCGTCTCGGTGGTGCGCTTCTCGGTGACCTTGCGCCCGCGGTGCATCACCACGATTCGGTCGGCGATGGCGAACACGTCGGGCAGCGTGTGGGTGATCAGGATCACCGGCACGCCCTGGCCGCGCAGCTTGCCGATCAGTTCGAGCACCTTGTGCTGTTCCGGTACGCCGAGATTGTTCGTCGGCTCGTCCATGATCATCAACCGCGCGTTCCAGTAGATGGCGCGGGCGATCGCCACCGCCTGCCGCTGCCCGCCCGAGAGGCTCTCGATCGGCTGCGTGAGTGTCGGGAACTGGATGTCCAGTGCCTCGAGCCCCGCGGCAGCCTCGCGTCGCATCGACTTCTCGTCGAGCGTCTTCACCAGCCCGCCGAGGTATCGGTGCTTGAGTTCACGACCGAGGAAAATGTTCGCGGGCACGTCGAGATTGTTGGCCAGCGCCAGGTCCTGATAGATCGTCTCGATGCCCTCGCGGCGAGCGTCGATGGGGCGCGGGAAGCGGCGCGGCTTGCCCTCGAACAGGATTTCGCCCTCGTCGGCGAGGTGCACGCCCGAGACGCATTTGATGAGCGTCGATTTGCCGGCACCGTTGTCGCCGAGCAGCGCCACGACTTCCCCCGGGTGGACGTCGAGATCGACATGGTCGACGGCGACGAGGCCGCCGAACCGCTTCACCAGGTTGCGGATGGAAAGGATGGGGTCGCTCATCGCTCGCTCCGCCCGACGCGGCCGACGATCAGGTCGCGGGACTGGTCGATGAGGACGGCGACGATGACGACGATGCCGACGACGATGAATTGCCAGAACGCCTGCACGTTGAGCATCACCAGCCCGGTCGTGAGCACGGCGATGATCAGCGAGCCGATGACGGTGCCGATCACGGAGCCGGCGCCGCCGAACAGGCTGACGCCGCCGATGATGACCGCGGCGATCGAGGACAGCAGCAGCGGGTCGCCGATGACTGCCGAGCCGGCATTGAAGCGGAGCGTCGACAGGAACCCCGCAATTCCGGCGGTGATCGAGGACAGCATGTAGACCTTGGTGATATGGCGTTCGACCGGGATGCCGGTGCGCAGCGCCGCCTGCAGACTGCCGCCGATGGCGTAGGTGTGGCGCCCGAACTGCGTCTTATGCAAGAGGAACATACAGAGGAGAACCACGACTGCCGTCATCACCACCGGCCAGGCGAGGATCCGGTCCATCGAGCGCAGCAGGTCCCCGCTCACATCCGGGCGCTGCAGGAAATAGAAGCCGCCGCCTTCCCCGCGCACCCAGTAGAACATGGACTCGTTGCCGTAGTCGCGCATGCCGGAGGGCAGGCCGATCACCGTGGTGTTCTCGCTCAGCAGCAACCCCGTGCCGCGCACGATGAACGACGAGCCGAGAGTGACGATGAAGGCCGGGACCTTCAGCCTCGAGATGATCGTGCCGTTCACGAATCCGACGGTTGCGCCCGTCGCGATCGTCGCCACCAGCCCCAGGGTGACCGCCAGCGGCAGCGGCGCCCCGGCGTTGAACGAGGCGCGGATGGCGTGGGCCGAAACCACCGAGCAGAGGCTCATCACCCAGCCGACCGAGAGATCGATGCCGGCCGAGATGATGACGAAGGTCTGCCCGAGCCCCAGCAGCAGCACCGGCACGATCGCGACCAGGATGTTCTGGAAATTGCGGACGGAGAGGAAGGTGGCGCCCGAGACCGCGGGCACAGCGACCACGAAGAACAGCACCAGGGCGCCGAGGAAGACCCAGGCCCAGAGGCGGCTGGCCAGCAGCACGAAGCGCTTGGCGGGCGGCAGGCCCGGCGTCACGGCGGGAACGTCGGTCACGGATCCATCCGGGGGCTGGTCGATGGTGGGCGGCCGGGCGCCGTGGACGCCCGGCCGGTCTGAGCGGGGGTCTACTGCACCTGATAGATGAACCGCGAATATTCCGGATCGTCGACGTTCTCGGTGTCGATGATGGCGAACCCGGTTTCCACCCGGCGCGGCAGGCTGGTGACGCCGCGTGCGTCGGCGGCGGCGAACTGCACGGCCATGTAGCCCATGTCGAAGGGCTTCTGGGCCAGCACCAGCGAGACCACCCCGTCGCCCATCAGTTCGATGGCCTCCTGGGTGGCATCATAGGCCACCACCTGCACCTCGCCGCCGAGGCCGGCATTCACCACCGCATTGCCGGCGCCGCCGGCCGAGAAAACGTTGGTCCCGAAGACGCCGGCGAGGTCGGGGTTGGTCTCGAGCATGGCCGAGGTCTGCTGCGCGGCCCGGGCCTGATCGTCGAGGTTGTAGTCCGGGCCGAGAACCGTGATGTCGGGATACTCCTCGGCCATCACCTCGGCGAAGCCCTGCTCGCGGCCTTCCACCGACGAGACGTTGGGGTTGGTCGAGTTGATGTAGACCTTGCCCTCGCCGCCGATGGCCTCGGCGAGGCCACGCGCCGCAATCCGTCCGCCCTCGACATTGTCCGAGCCGATATAGGCGATGGGGAAGGTGATCGGCCCGTCCACATAGTCGCCGTCGCCGAGGAAGGTGTCGACGGTGATGATCTTGATGCCGGCATCGACGGCCGCCTGCAGCGGCGCCACCATCTGGTCCTTCTCCACCGGCGCGATGATGATGTAATCGAGATCGCCGCGGGCGATCATCGCATCGAGAATCGGCGTCTGCGCCTCGACGCCCCAGGTCGGCGGAATCTGCGTCACCACTTCGATGCCGAGGTCCTCGGCGGCCGCGTTCACGCCCGTCTCCATGACCTGATAGAACGGGTCGACGACCCCCGGCAGGAAGCCGACCTTGATGTCGACGGCGGATGCACTCCCGGCGCCGAATGCGACCGTGACAACCGCCAGCGCCAGTGCCTTCAGTGAGACCTTGCCCATGATTGCTCCTCCCTCATGGTATGGGCGGCGCAAACCTCCCTCCGGTCCCGCCGCTGCTCCGAGGTTAGTCCGGCTCCAAAAACTATGCAATCGGGAGAGGGCGTTACGGCGTCGCGGCGATTGTGAAGCCACAGGGTCTTCACCCCGGCGGCTTCCCGGTCTAACCTCCTCGTTCCAAGAAGAAGGAGGAACGCATGACCGAGTTCGAGATGCGCCGCCGCTCATTCCTCGTCGGCAGTGTCGGCACGCTGGTCGGGGTCGGCGTCGCCGGCTCAGCCGCCGTGGCGCGGGGCCAGGAGGCCGGCCCGCTACCGGAATACGCTGACTGGAAGAATCCCGAAGCGCTGATCGTTCACAGCCAGAACACGATGGAGACCCGACGCGGCTTCATCGGTACCAGCGGCATCACCGCCAGCGAAGAACTCTACGTCCGCAACAACCTGCCGCCCCCGGAGGAGGCCATCGCCGCCGGCGACGACTGGGAGGTTACCTTCGAAGGCGTCGGCGAACCGCGCACCCTCACGGTGGGGGAAATCAAGGAACTCGGGATCGCGACTGTCGCAACCGTGCTGCAGTGCTCCGGCAACGGCCGCGGCTTTTTCGAGCATGAGACCAGTGGCAGCCAGTGGTTGACCGGTGCCGCCGGCAACGTGCTGTGGAGCGGCGTCCCCGTCCGCACCGTGATCGAGGCACTGGGTGGTGCCGCCGACGGCATGAACTACATGACCAGCACCGGCGGCGAGAACCTCCCCGAGGGGGTCGAGCCGAAGAGCGTGGTCGTGGAGCGTTCCGTACCTCTCGAGGCGGCAATGGAGAATGCCATCCTCGCCTGGGAAATGAACGGCCAGCCGATCCCGCTGGCTCATGGCGGGCCGCTGCGCGTCATTGTGCCCGGCTACTACGGCATCAACAACATCAAGTACGTGAAGCGCGTTGCCCTGACCGAGGACGAGACGGACGCCAAGATTCAGGCTTCCGGCTACCGCGTCCGCCCGGTCGGCGTCGACGGTGCCCCCGACCAGCCCACCATGTGGGAAATGAAGGTGAAGTCCTGGGTGACGCACCCGCTGGCCGACACTGAAACCGGCAAGGTGCAGATTCATGGCGTCGCCTTCGGCGGCATCAATGCCGTTGAGAGTGTCGAGGTCTCGATCGACGGCGGCGAGACCTGGCAGCCGGCCGAGTTCGTGGGTCCCGACTTCGGCCGCTATGCCTGGCGACCCTTCGTCCTGTCGACGGAGTTGGAGCCGGGCACCTACACCATCACCAGCCGGGCGACCGATGCCGCCGGGCGGGTGCAGGAGGAGGTTACCGAGCCCAACCATCGTGGCTACGACTATAGCGGCTGGCGCAAGCTCGCCGTCGACGTGACCGTCGTCTGACATCTTGTGTTGCAGCGGCCCCGCCGGCCGGCGGGGCCGCCGTTCTCTTCATTCCATGAGGCAAATTATGATGTCGCTGCTCATGCGCCGGCTCGCCGCCGGCGCTCCGTTCCTTGCCCTGCTGCTGCTTGCCGCGCCGACCGCGCTGGGCGAAGCGGGTGCCGCGGATGACAATGCCGCCACAACGGCGACAACCGAGGCGGCATCCTCGGGCGGTGCGGCGGACGAAGCCATGCTCGAAACCGGCCGGCAGGTGTTCACCGAGGAAGCCACCCCCCCCTGCACCGTCTGCCACACCCTCGCCGACGCCGGGGCATCCGGACAGGTCGGTCCCAACCTCGATCAGTTGCAGCCCAGCCCCGAGCTGGTGCGCCAGGCGGTTGCCGGCGGCGTCGGCATCATGCCAGCCTATGGCGACCAGCTGAGCGAGGCGCAGATCGAGGCGGTAGCCCACTATGTCTCCACCGTCGCGGCCGAGGCTCCCTAGACATCCATCCGCACGCCGGCGGGCGCCGGGTCAAACTGTCGCCGCTTTGGCCGTCCAGTTTCGCCGGACACCAGCACCGGCGCTTCCGTGACCTCTCCCCTGGCTACCGCTGTTCTGCCCCATGTCGAGCCGCACCGGCAGCCGCTCTCCATCCTGCAGTCGCTGCGGGCGGCCCGCCGGAACGTGCTCGAGATAATTCCCGAGATCGCCTACCGTCAGCCCATCGTCTCGGGCCGCATGGGCGGCTCGCGCTGGCACATGGTTCAGGACCCGGCAGCGCTCCGCCGGATCTTCCTCGACAACGTCGAGAACTATCCGAAATCCGAGGTGATGGTGCGGATGCTGCGTCCCGCCGTGGGGTCGAGCCTCTTCACCTCCGAGGGCGCGGACTGGCGCTGGCAACGCCGTTCGGTGGCCCCGGTCTTTGCCCAGCGCAATGTGGTGGCGCTCGCTCCGGCCATGACGGCAACCGCCGAACGGGCGCGTGAGCGGCTGCTGGCGGCGTCCGGCGAGGTCGAGATCGTCTCCGAGATGCTGTCGGCGACCTTCGACGTCATCTGCGAGGTCGCACTCTCGGGGCGTGAGCATTTCGACGCCGGCGCCTACAGCGCTGCCGTGCTCCGCTATTTCGAGACGGCGGGGAAAGCGTCGCTGCTCGATTTCCTGCGGGTGCCGCACTGGATACCCCGGCCCGGTGAGCTGCTGGGGCAGGGGGCGGTGCACACCATGCACCGGATGGTCACTGCCGCCATCGAGGCAAGGCGCCGCGAGGCGACGGGGCAGGCCGATGACCTGCTCGACCGCATGCTCGCCGCCGAGGATCCGGAGAGCGGGCGCCGCATGAGCCCGACCGACCTCCTGCACAACATGCAGTTCTTCATCGTCGCCGGGCACGAGACCACCGCGCTGGCGCTGTCCTGGTCACAGCTGCTGCTGGCCCTCCATCCGGACCTGCAGCAAGAAGCCCGCGAGCAGGCGGTAGGGATGCTGGGCGACCGCGCTGCCACCGCCGCCGACCTCGAACAGCTGCCCCTTGTCACGCAGGTCCTCGAGGAGGCGATGCGGCTCTACCCGCCGGTCGGCCTCGTGGCACGAGACGTACGGGAATCCGACGAGCTGGCCGGTCGTCAGCTGCGGCCCGGCGACGTGCTTTTCCTCCCCTTCTATGCGCTGCATCGCCATTCGCTCTGGTGGAACGACCCGCACGCCTTTGATCCCGACCGCTTCTCGTCCGCAGCCAAGGCCGGCCGCGACCGCTACCAGTACCTCCCCTTCGGCGCCGGCCCCCGCGTCTGCGTCGGCGCCAACTTCGCCATGCTGCAGGCCGGCATCATCCTCGCAACCCTCCTCGCCGCGTTCCGCTTCACCACCGATACGGCTCGCCTGCCCACCCCGACCATGGCCATGACCGTCCGTCCAGATAAAGGGATCTGTCTCGGCGTCAGCCCGCTGCGACGACAGGCCTAGAGGCGCGCGGCCTCGCCGGGCACGGCAGTGGCGGTCTCGAGCCCGAGCCGGGCAGCGGCGACGTGGCGTCGCATCAGCAGTTCCGCCAGTTCGCCGTCGCCCTCCGCGATCGCATCCACCACCCGCTCGTGCTCGAGCAGCGCCCGCTGCGCCCGCCCTGGCAACATGCGGTGCTGCATCCGGTAAAGACGGAACAAGGTGTAGTACTCGTTGCACAGCAGGTCGAAGAGGTGTCCGCTCCGGGCCATCCGGGCGATTGTGAAATGGAAGTCGGAATTGGCGGTGGCTTGCCAATAGACCATCGCATCCGGCTGCTCGAGCGCGAGACGGTGCCCCGCCAGCATCTCCCGCAGCCGGCGCACCTCGTCGGGCTGGGCCAGCCGCGCCGCCTCGCGGGCCGCGAGGCCCTCCAGCACCTCGCGGATCTTGAACAGTTCCACCGCCGTCGCCAGTGACGGGATCACCACCCGTACTCCCTGGCGCGGGGTGCGGACCACCAGCTTGCGCTCCTCGAGCCGTCGAATGGCCTCACGCAGCGGCGCCCGGCTGACGCCGTGGCGCACCGCCAGCCGGGGCTCGCTCAGCTTGCTCCCCGGTGCCAGTTCCCCCGTCACGATCGCCTCGCTCAGCCGCTCGAACAGCATGTCGACCAGCGGCTGCCCATCCTCCGCCGGCGTCGCGGTGCTCTCGTCGAGGCGGAGATTCATTCTTCGTCGTCCGGATCGGCGTAGTGGCGTTCGAGCGCATCGAAATACGGCTTTTGCACCAGGCGTTGGCGCTCCTTGAAGCTTGCCACCGGCCCATCCTCCCCGAGCTGGCCGTCCTGGCGCAGTCGTCCGAGTGCCGACTGCATGCCGTGGATCGCTCCCTGCAGCGCAACATTGGCGTAGAGCACCAGCGAAAAGCCCATCCGGTCGAGCTCCTCGACTGCGATGATCGGCGTGCGGCCGCCGACCACCAGGTTGACCAATTGCGGCGTCCCGGCGAGTCGCTGCGGGATGGCCTCGATCTCCTCGCGGCTCTCCGGCGCCTCGACGAAGGTGATGTCGGCGCCGTCCTCGACAAACGCCTGCGCCCGGTCGATGGCTGCCCCGAAACCGAGCGTGGCGCGGGCGTCGGTGCGGGCGATGATCAGCAGGTTCGGATCCTGGCGGGCGTCCACCGCCGCCCGTATGCGGCTGCGCGCCTCCCCGAGATCGACCACCTCCTTGCCGGCGAAATGCCCGCAGCGCTTCGGCGTCACCTGGTCCTCGAGCTGAATGGCGCTGGCACCGGCCCGCTCCAGCGCCCGAACCGTATGCCGCACGTTGATGGCGTTGCCGAAACCGGTATCGGCATCGACGATGATCGGCAGCTCGACGGCATCGCGGATGGTCGCGGTGTGCTGGACGATCTCCGGCAGGCTGATGAAGGCGAGATCCGGCAGCCCCAGATAGGTGTTGGTGAGACCGGCGCCTGACAGATAGACCGCCTCGAAGTCGAGGTCGGCAATGATCCGCGCCGCCAGCGCATTTGCCGCGCCGGGCAGCAGCATCGCCCCGCCGCGCCGCAGCCGCTCGCGAAAACCCTTGTTGATCTCGTGGTTGAGCATCGTAGCTACTCCACTCCGTGGTCGAAGATGCCCTCTCCAGTCGGCGTCGCCGGCACCACCGCCCCCTCGGCGAGGCTCGGCAGCAGTGCCCCGAGCTCCTTGCTCCCCAACGTGCGGACGCCATTGGCCGCTGCAAGGAATGATGCCTTTGCCTCTCCCCGGAGGCCATCTCCCGTTAGCGTCTCGAACTTCCGCACATAATCCGGCCAGAGCCACGGGTGGGCGCCATTGGGGTGGGCGTCCGCCACGGCGCGCTCGCCGGTGACGACGCTGCCGTCCTGCAAAGTGATCACGAGGCGGCCGCCAAAGGCACGCTCGGCCGGATCGGTGGCGTGGTAGCGCTCGGTCCACGGCGCGTCCTCGACCGTCCGGATCTTGTGCCAGAGCGCCACCGTCGAGGGGCGGTGGGCCCGCTCCCTCGTGTAACTCTCGACATGGTGCCACCGCCGGTCCTCGAGCGCCACCGCGAGGATATACATGATCGAGTGGTCGAGGGTCTCGCGGCTGGCATCCGGGTCGAGCTTCTGCGGGTCGTTGGCGCCGGTGCCGATGACGTTGTGGGTGTGGTGGCTGGTCTCCAGCAGGATGTCGCGGACGGCGCCGAGGTCGGGGATGCGTCCGCCGAGGTAGATGGCCAGGTCGATAAGCGCCTGCGCCTGGTACTCCGCCGAATGCGCCTTGGTATAGGTCTCGAGGATGCCGCGCGGGCTTTCGCCGTCGGCCGGCAGGAACACCTCGTAGACGCTGTCGGGGCCGCCGAGCATCCAGGCGATCACCGACTCCTCGCCCTCGTAGATCGGCGAGGGCGAGGCCTCGCCGCGCATCGCCCGGTCCACGGCCTCGATCGCCAGCTTGCCTGAATGGCCCGGCACGAAAGCCTTCCAGGAGCTGATCTCGCCCTTTCGCGACTGGCGCGTGGAGAAGGCGAGGTGCACGGTCTGGTTGATCGCCTGGAAGATCACCCCGGCGGGCAGCCCCAGCATCGCTCCCAGTCCTGCGGTGGTGGCCGGGGCCAGATGCGCAATGTGGTCCTTCTTGTAGCGGTGCAGCGAAACCGCCTTCACCAGTGCCACGTGCACCTCGTAGGCAACGGCGATTCCGCGGCTCAGTGCCGCGCCATCGAGCCCCATCTGCTGGGCCACCGCCAGCAGCGGGGCGATGGTGTCGCCGGGATGGGCATAGTCGGCCGCGAGGAAGGTGTCGTGGAAATCGAGTTCGCGCACCGCCGTGGCGTTGGCCCAGGCCGCCCACTCGGCATCGACGCGCGTCGCGGGCGGCAGTCCGTAGAGGCTCGCGCCGCCCGGCCGCGGATGCGCCAGCGCCATTGCCCGCGCCGCCGCCACCGGCTTGCGGTTGATGGCAGCGAGCGCGACACTGGCGTTGTCGACGATGCGGCAGGCGATCATCTCCGCGACCTCCTCATCGATCGGGCCGCAACTGGTCGCGAAGCGGGCGATGTGCCACGCGAGCTGGCGTTCGCGCGGCAGGTTTTCGGCGGAGGGATGGACTTTGACTTCGTATCGGATCATGGGCGTGGTCTTCGGCAGCTGGAGAAGTATCAGGCGCTGGCCCGCAGGCGCCGCAGCAGCGGCGGCAGCAGCAGGAACAGCAGGGCGAGGGTAAGGAAGGTGGCCGCCAGCGGCTGCGACACCAGCACGATGGGGTTGCCCTGTCCCGCCGCCAGCGAGGTGCGTAAATGGCCCTCGGCCATCGGCCCGAGGATGAGGCCGATCAGCACCGGCGCAATCGGGAAGTCGTAGACCCGCATCACGTAGCCCATCAGTCCCACGACCACCATGATCAGGAGGTCGATCCAGGAGCCGGATAACCCCCAGATGCCGATCATGGCGAACACCAAGATGCCGGCGTAGAGCTGCGGCCGCGGGATGCGCAGCAGCTGCACCCAGATCCCCACCAGCGGCAGGTTGAGCACCAGCAGCATCACGTTGCCGACATAGAGCGAGGCGATCAGTCCCCAGACCAGCGCCGGGTTGGACGTGAACAGGAACGGCCCGGGCTGCAGCCCGTAATTCTGGAAGGCGGCGAGGAGAACGGCGGCGGTGGCGGAGGTCGGCAGGCCGAGTGTCAGCAGCGGCACCAGCACCCCGGCCGCAGAGGCGTTGTTGGCGGCTTCCGGTCCGGCGACGCCCTCGATGGCACCCTTGCCGAACTCGTCGTGCCTCGCGAGCTTCCGTTCGAGCGTATAGGACAGCATGGTCGGGATTTCCGAGCCGCCGCCGGGCAGGGCGCCGATCGGGAAGCCGAGCGCGGTGCCGCGCAGCCAGGGTTTCCAGGAGCGCGCGAAGTCCTCGCCCGTCATCCAGGCCCGCCCCTTGATCGGCACCAGCTTGGCGGGGATCTTGCGGTAGCGGCTGGCGACGTAGAGGATCTCCCCGACGGCGAACAACGACACCAGCACCACCGTCAGCTCGATGCCCTTGAGCAACTGCATGACCCCGAAGGTGAGGCGCGGCTGCCCGGCCATGGCGTCGATGCCGACGACGCCGAGCGCGATGCCGATGAACAGCGAGATGAAACCCCGCACCCGCGAGCGCCCCATCACCACCGCCACCGAGGAGAAGGCCAGCACGGTGAGCGCGAAATAGTCGGCGGGCCGGAAGTAGAAGGCGAGTTCGGCGATGGCCGGCGCGGCGAAGGTCAGCAGCAGCGTCGCGAAGGTGCCGGCGACGAAGGAACCGATGGCGGCGGTGGCCAGCGCTGCAGCGCCGCGGCCGGCGCGGGCCATGCGGTTGCCTTCGAGCGCCGTCATCATCGAACCGGATTCTCCGGGCGTGTTCAGCAGGATGGAGGTCGTCGAGCCGCCATACATGGCGCCGTAGAGCACGCCGGCGAACATGATGAAGGCCGAGGTCGGGGCCAGCGTGATGGTCACCGGCAGCAACAGTGCGATGGTGAGCGCCGGGCCGATGCCGGGTAGGATGCCAATCGCGGTACCGAGCATCGAGCCGATGAGGGCCCACATCAGGTTTGTGGGCTGCAGGGCGACGCCAAAGCCCTGGAGCAGCAACTCGAAGGTTTGCATTGCCTACAACCCCAGCGGCGGGAAGAAGCGGCCGAGCTGCAGGCCGAGTTGCGAGAACAGGTACCAGGCGAGGCTGCCGAGGATGGCGCCGGTGGCGATGTCGATGACCAGCCGTCGTGAGCCGAAGGCGCGCGCGACGAGCGTGAACGAGACCATGGCAGTGAATGGCAGCCCCATCGGCCGCATCAGCAGCACCGGCAGGAAGGCCGCGAGCAGCGCCGTGAGGAAGGCTCGCTTGTCCATCGCGGCGTTGGCCGCCGCGTCCTCGGCATCCTGCGGATCGAAGCTCTCGCCACGGGCGATCTGGACGATGAGCATGATACCGAGCATGACGAGGCCGGCGCCCGCGATGGTGACGAAGAGGCCTGGGCCGACGGCGGCGTACCGCGCGCCCTGCGGCAACCCCATGCCGCCATAGAGCCAGACTGCACCCATGGCGATGATCAGGATGCCGATCCAATAGGGCCGGGGAGGTCGGGAGGCGACCGTCTGGCCGTCTCCCTCCGTGGCTTCGGGAGCTGTGCGCTCCTCGTCAGTCGACAAGACCGGCGTCCCTCAAGATCTGGCCCTGGCGCTCCGTTTCCTGCTCGATGAACTCACCGAACTCGTCGCCGGCGAGGAAATAGTCATCCCAGCCTTGCGTCTCCAGCACCTGCTGCCAGGCGTCGGTGGTCGAAAGCTGGCGGAAGTTCTCCACCCACATCTGGTAATTCTCATCGGGAGCGCCCGGCGCAGCGAGGATACCGCGCCAGTTGGCGAGCTCTACATCATAGCCGGACTCGGTAAAGGTCGGCACGTCGTCCAGTCCCGGCCGGCGCTCGGCCGAGGTGACGCCGAGGATCTTTATCCGGCCCTGGTCGGCGAACTGGGCAAATTCGGATGTGCCGGAGATGCCGGCGGCGAGCGTGCCGTTGACGATGGCCGTCACCGTCTCGGCGCCCGAGGTCTGCGGGATGTAGTTGATGTCGGACACCGCAACATCGGCCTCCTGCGCCAGCAGGGCCAGAGCGATGTGGTCGACGCCGCCCGCCGATCCGCCGCCCACCGGCGTGCCGCCGGGATCCTCGCGGAGGGCGGCGACAAACTCCTCTAGGGAATCGATCTCGGAATCACCCGCCACTGCAAGCACCAGATATTCGGCGGTCAGCCTTGCCACCGGACGGAACTCCGACAGGTCGATGGGGGAGTCGTTGAGTTCGATGGCACCCACCGTGATGGCACCGAAGACCGCGAGCGCGTCGGGCTGCCCCGAGTAGTTGCTGGCAAACTCGGCCAGTCCGATCGTGCCGCCGGCGCCGCCGGTATTGGTGAAGTTCACGCCGCCGGTGTAGATGCCGGCGTCGTTCAGCGCCTGGAAGGCCTGGCGCCCGGTGGTATCCCAGCCTCCGCCGGGGCCCGCAGGCAACATGACATTGACCTGCGCCTGCGCCGCACCACTTGCCATCGCCGCAGCGACGGCTGTTGCCATCAGAATCTTCTTCATCTTCCTCGTCTCCTCCTTGTGCGCCCGCGCTTGCTGTCCGGTGAGCCGGCGGCGTCTGTGTTGCCGGGTTACCGGCGCGGGTCCGCGTTGTGAGCCGCTTCGCCGCCAGGCGGATTCTGGAACTGTCGACAGAACCGGCTGCCGGATACCATCAACCGCAACATCGGATGTCAACGGAACAGTTTCTGCCGACACTCTTCGTCGGTGTCGGAGCAGTGGGTGGATGTGGCAGCCGTCACAGTCGCCGCTGCTATTCCCCTGCCAGAGCGCCCTCGATGTGGTCGTTCAGCTGAGTCGATCCCGCGCAATGACATGGGCAAAGTTCCACGCAAGGAGTTGCGGCAGAGCTGCATCGACGGCAGCGTCAGGACTTGCAGCGCGGCGCTATAGGGTTCCGCCGTCTGGTTGAATTTCGAGGAGACACCATTGTCAGCACTGCGGGTCGTCGGCATCAATTTCGACCACATGCACATGGGCGACCTGCTGCGCGAAGTGCATGAGCATTCGGGTGCCGAGATCGTAGGCATCTGCGACAGCGATTCGCGTCGGATGGCAGGGGCGATCGAGGCGCTGGCGATCCCCTCGAACCGGGTGTTCACCGATGTCGAGGCCTGCCTCGCCGCCACCGAACCGGACCTGGTGATCCTCTGCCCGGCACCGGCCGAGCACGCCCGGTACGTCGAGATGGTGGCGCCGTTCGACACCCATATCCTGGTGGAGAAGCCGTTCGCTGCCTCGGCCGCCGACGCCCGCCGGATGATGGCGGCGATGCGCCCCGGCTGGAAGCTGGCCATCAACTGGCCATCGGCCTGGAGCCCCGGTCACAACACCGCTAAGCGCCTGCTGGACGAAGGCCGCATCGGCAGGCTCCTCGAGGTCCACTACTATGGCGGTAATCGGGGGCCGCTCTACCATACGGCCGACAAGGTTGAGGTCAGCGAGGAGGAGGTCGAGCGCCAGAAGCCGCACAGCTGGTTCTACAAGGAGGCCCATGGCGGCGGCAGCCTGATCGACTATCTCGGCTACGGCACGACGCTCGGAACCTGGTATCACGGCGGCGCCGAGCCGATCGAGATCACGGCCATGGTCGACGAGACGCCGGGCATCGAGGTCGATCAGCACTCGGTGAGCGTGGCCCGCTACGCTCAGGGACTCTCGAAGTTCGAGACTCGCTGGGGCACCATCTCCGATCCATGGACGCAGCAGCCCCTGCCGAAATGCGGCTTCGTCCTCGTCGGCACCGAAGGCGCCATTTCGAGCTACGACTACGAGGACAATGTCGCGCTGCAGCGGCGGGGCGGGGCACCGGAGGAGGTCCCTGTCGACGTGCTGCCCCGGGGCCGCCGCGGCGCCATCGACTACATGGTCGACCGCATCCAGCGTGACCTGCCGATTGACGGTCCGCTGGCGCCGGAGCTGTCGCTGATCGGTCAGCGCATGCTCGACACGGCGCTGGCATCGGCCAAGGCCAAGCGGACGCTCAGGCTGCTGCCTTAATCAGCGGCGGCTGATCAGCCGGCCGACGCTGACGATGATGGACTGGCAAAGCACCATCGCCGGCACCTGCGACCGGAAGTGTCCGAGCCGCGCCTCCTTGACAAAGAGGGTGTGGCGGCCGAGCGCCGCCACCGGGCTGAGCTCGTTGTCGGTGATCACCAGCAGCGTCTTCTGCTGCCGATGGGCGGCTTTGGCGATCTCGATGGTCTCGGCCGTATAGTCGTCGAAGGTGAGGACGAGGAGCACGTCGCCGTCGCCGACGGAAGCGAGCTGCTGCTTGCGCATCGACCCTTGATTGTCGACGAGAAACGCCCGCTTCCCCACCCGCGACAGGCTGTAATAGCAATAGGCGCCGACGCCATAGGCGCCGCGTGCCGCCACCACATGCACCGCCGCGGCCTCGAGCAGCACGTCGACAAAACCCTCGAGCGCCGTGCGGTCCATGTCGTCGCGGAGCCGCAGCAGCGTGTCCATCGCCGCCCGGATAAAAATGTCGAAGACCAGCGCCGGCTCCGCGAGATCCAGTTCCCCCGATGGCCGCTCGGCCGTCCCCGCCAGCGCCTGCATCCGGTCGAGGTAGTTCATCTTGGGGCCGACCAGCCGTTGCAGGAACACCTTCTGCAGGTCCGCGAACCCACCGAAGCCGAGTTCCTTGGCAAAGCGGCTGATGGCGGAGGGATGGACACCGGCCTGGCGGGCGAGCTCCACAATGTTGTGGATGGCGACGTCCTCGGGATTGTTCATCACGAACTGCGCCACCTGCTGCATGCGCCGCCCCAGCGTCGGCTGGCGTTGCTGCAGCACAGCGATCAGCCCGGCATAGTCCTCGATGGGGCCCGCCTCAGGCACGGGCTGCGCTCTCCATCACCGGAGCGACGCCCCGGGTTCGGAAGTCCTCCAAATAGCGGACGAGGGCTGCTTCCAAGTCCTCGCGCCCGGCAAGGTCGTCGCCGAACACGGCCCCCAGGGCGAGCAGCCCTCGCACCAGCGCCCGTGCATCGCTCCCCGCCTGCCGAGCGATGGCTGTGGTCACCGGATGCAGCGGGTCCGTGGCCCGGTGCGGTTTGCCGGCGAGGTCGACGCCGGTCGCGCTCTGCATCCATGCCGCGAGGCCCATCAGCAGTCCCTCGCAGGGACGGCCGGCGGCGAGGCAGGCGCGGATCGGCTCCAGCAGCCGCTGCCGGATCTTCTGCGAGCCGTCGGTGACGATCTGCGCGGTGCTGTGCCGCAGTTCGGGATTGCGCAGCCGCTCGATCGACTGCTCGACATAGCGTTCGGGGTCGATCCCCGGCACCGGCGGCAGACTTGGCAGAATTTCATGGACCATGGTGTGCCGGGCACACGCGCGGTAACGCTCCAATGCCATTACTTCGGACATGAACTCGTGGCCCTCGATCAGCCCCAGCGCGCTGACATTGGTCTGGATGCCGTTCAGCACCCGCATCTTCAGCAGCTCGTACGGCACCACGTCATCAACGATCATCGCGCCGGCCCGGTCCCACGCGGGCAGCTCGCAACCATGCGGATCCTCGATCACCCACATCCGGAACGGCTCCCCGACCACGAGGCCATAGTCCCGGAACCCGGACTCGGCGGCGAAGCCTTCGATGTCCTCCGGACGGGTCGCCGGCACGATCCGATCGACCATCGTGTTGAGGAAAAAGCCAGTCTCCTCAGTCATATCCGCCAGTTTCGGATCCGTCATCCGCGCCAGCCCGAGGACGCAGCGGCGGAGCGTGGCGCCGTTGTCGGGGACGTTGTCGCAGCTGATGATGGTGGGGAAGGCAACGCCGGCCTCCCGCCGCAGCGCCAGGCCCCGCAGGATGAAGCCCGGTACCGATACCGGCGCGTGCGGATTGGCAGCGTCATGGCGGATGTCGGGGTGGTCCGGATCCAGCTCCCCCGTGGCCGGCGTGTGGCAATAGCCCTTTTCGGTGACGGTCAATGTAATGACGCGGATATGCGGCGCAGCCGCCGTATGGAGAGCGCGCCGCAGCGAAAGGCGGTGCGGATCATAGGCTGCATCGAGCACCGACACCGTATCGATGATCGCACCGACGAGCCGACGCTCGCGCGTGCCGCTGTCCCGTAGCTCGCGGCAGAACAGCCCCTGTTGCTCACCCAGCAGCAGCTTGAGGTCCGGCGGCCGAAGGTTTGCTGCGACGATGCCCCAGTCGCCGAACTGCGCTTCCAGCGCATCGTCCGTCCACTCCGCCTGATGGCAGCGATGGAAGGCGCCGGCGCCGAGATGCAGGATGCCGGGCCGCAGCTGCGCGCGGTCGTAGGCCGGCCGGCGGATCTCTCGCGGCAGAGCATCACTGTTGCGGGCACCGAGTCTTTCGTAGTTCATGATCCCGTCCTTCCGTGCCCCCACAGGTTAGCACCTGATTGACGTCATGGAAATTGGCTTCCATAATTGCCAAAAGGGAAATGTCATTCCCAAACGCCGGACGATCAGATGAGGAGAAGCGCATGCAGCTGGGTTTTCTGACAGCGCCGTTCCCGGACACCCCCCTCGCCGAAGTCGCAGACTGGGCTGCTTCCGCAGGATTTCAGGCGCTCGAAGTCGCCTGCTGGCCGAAGTCGACGGGTCCGACGCGGCGCTATGCCGGCACCAGCCATATCGACGTCGTGGGGCTATCGCCTTCGGAACTGCAGGAGCTTCCTGCGCAATTGGCGGCGAAGGGCATCGCCATCTCGGCCCTGGCGTACTACCCGAACCCGCTCCATCCCGATGCGGGACACCGCGACGAGGTTGCGGCGCATCTTAAGCAGGTGATCACAGCGGCAAGCCGCATGGGCGTCGGCCTCGTCAATACCTTCATCGGCGGCAACGCCGCCCTGTCGGCGGACGACAACTGGGCCGAGGCACAGCAGGTCTGGCCGGACATTATTGCCCATGCTCGCGGCGCCGGCGTGAAGCTTGCCTTCGAGAACTGCCCGATGATCTTCAGCCGGGACGAATGGCCGGGGGGCCACAACATTGCCTATGCGCCGCGCATCTGGCGGCGAATCCTTGAGGCCTGGGGCGGCGATGTCGGGATGAACTACGATCCCTCGCATCTCGTCTGGCAGATGATCGATCAGGATCGCTTCATCCGCGAGTTCGGCCCGCACATGCTGCACGTCCACGCCAAGGACCTGATGATCGATCGTGACGGGCTCTATGAGCACGGTATAATGTCCGTCGGCATCGGCTGGCAGATTCCGCGCATGCCGGGGCTGGGCGAGGTCAACTGGGGCAGCTTCTTTTCAGGGCTGTATCGGGTGGGCTATGACGGGCCGGTGATCATCGAACATGAGGATCGGCAATTCGAAGGAAGCGACGAGAAGGTGAAGCGGGGCTTTCTTCTGGCCCGCGACGTGTTGCAACCCTTCGTGAAGTAGCAAGCGGGGCCGTTCCGGCCCCCAACAATGAAGAAACAGAAGGAGAGGAAGTCCAAATGCATAACCTAACCCGCAGGGCCCTTGTCGGCCTGCTCGCCGGCACCGCCCTCATGGGCACCGGACCGGTATTCGCCCAGGACGGCTATACCATCGGTGTTTCCAACACGGTGCAGGGCAATGGCTGGCGCGAAGAGATGATCTGCTCGATCAAGGCCCAGGCCTTGGACTCTGGCAAGGTCGACTCGCTGAACATCGCCCATCGCAACACCGATGCCGCCGGCCAACTGGAGGACATCCGCAATCTGATCAGTGCCGGCGTCGACGCCATCATCGTCAACCCCTCTGATCCGGCCGGCATCCAGTCAGCACTCGCCGAAGCCAGCGCCGAAGACATCGTCGTGGTCGTCGTCGACCAGAACGTCACCGAGCCCAGCGCCTGGATCCTGCAGAACGACCAGGAGCAGTATGCCTATCTCGGCGCCAAGTGGCTGTTCGAGCAGATCGGCGGTGAGGGTGACGTCGTTTATATGCGTGGCGCCGCCGGCGCTTCCGCCGACAGCGATCGCGATCGCGGCTTCAAGCGCGCGCTTGAGGAGTACCCGGACGTCAACGTCGTTCAGGAAACCTATACCGGCTGGCAGCAGGATCAGGGCAAGCAGCAGATCCTCGATTTCATTGCCACCGGCATTCCCTTCGACGGCATCTGGACCTCCGGCATCGACAACGTCATCGTCGATGCCCTGATCGAGTCCGGCACCCCGCTCGTCCCCGTGGTCGGCGCGGACAATGCCGGCTTCGTCAACCAATTGCTCAATGTTGACGGCCTGGTCGGGGCCGCGGTGACCAATCCGGGTTCCATCGGTGGCGCCGGCGTAACGCTGGCGTTGCAGATCCTCGAAGGCGACGAGCCCGAGCAGCAGACGGTGCTGGTCGAACCCGAGCTTTGGGAGAATGTGACCGAGGAGGGCCGGGCACAGCTCGAAGCCGCTGCCGATCCCTCGCTCAGCCAGGAATGGCCGGTGAGCATCTCGATCCCCGACTGGACGACATACTCCAAGGAGCAGATCGTCGCTTGCGTGGGCCCGGGCGAGTAAGCGGCCGGAACCAGTAACGGACCGGGGCGCCGGGCATTCGCCTGGCGCCCTTCCTTTCCAACTGCTCGATTGCCGGTGGTCCCCGCGATGAACGCGCTGCTCGACGCCTCCGGCGTCGCCAAGTCCTACGGAGCCGTCGCCGCCCTGCGAAACGCCTCGCTTTCGGTGCGGCCGGGCGAAGTGCACGCGCTGATGGGTGCGAACGGCGCCGGCAAGTCGACTCTGGTGAAAATCCTCACTGGTGCGGTGCAACCCACTGCCGGCCGCATCCTGATCCGCGGCGAACAGCGGAGCGTCGGTTCCCCCGGCGAGGCGCGGCGCGCCGGACTGCTGCCGGTCTACCAGGAACCCTCCCTGATTCCCGATCTTGATGTCCTCCAGAACCTCCGGCTGACACAAACGCCCGTCGAGCCATTCCGCGACTGGGTGCGCGAACTCGGCGTGCCGGCGCTCGATCTCAAGGACCTGGCGCGCGATGTGCCGCTCGCCATCCAGCGCGTGCTCGATCTGGCCCGGGCGCTTGCCGTCGAGCCCGAGATCGTCATTCTCGACGAGATGACCGCCGCCCTGCCGGCCGACCTTGCCGAGCGGGTGCTCGACGTAGTGCGCCAGCAGGGCCGCAGCGGGCGCTCGGTGATTTTCATCTCGCACCGCTTCGTCGAAATTTCCGCGATCTGCGACCGGGCGACGGTGCTGCGCGACGGCGAGACCGTGGGCGTCGTGGACATCGTGCCGGGCGTCGAGGAGCAGATCGTCGAACTGATGCTGGGCGAGAAGATTGAGCGCCGGCGTCGCACCACCGGACCGGTTTCCGATGCTGCACGTCCGTCGGACGCGCGCCCCCGGATCAGCGTCCGCAACATCAGCGTCGGCACCAAGCTGCACGACGTCTCCTTCGATCTGCATGACGGCGAGGTGGCGGGCGTCGTCGCACTGGAAGGGCAGGGGCAGGATGAGCTGTTCGCGGCACTGGCCGGCGCCGCCCGCCTCTCCGGCGGTACCATCGAGGTCGATGGCGAGACGCTGACGATGTCGCATCCGCGGCACGCAATTGACAAGGGCATTGCGCTGGTGCCCGGGGACCGCGCCGAGGCGCTGCTGATGCAGCGCCCGGTGCGCGAAAATATCGCCCTGCCGTTCAGCGCGCCGTTGCGCCGCTGGGGGCCGATCGACATGCGCCGCGAGAGCGAGAAGGTGCTCGGCGCCATCGAGCGGCTGCAGATCGATACCCGCGCCCAGGGCGAGGTGCAGCGGCTTTCCGGCGGCAACCAGCAGAAGGTGACGATCGCCCGCTGGATCGCCGCCGACGCCCGCACCATCCTGTGCTTCGACCCGACGCGCGGCATCGACGTGCGCACCAAGCAGGAGATCTACCGGTTGCTGCGCGAACTCGCCGCCCAGGGCAAGTCCATCCTCTTTTACACCTCCGAACTCGAGGAGGTGCAGCTGGCCTGCGACCGCGCCATCGTCATCTTCGGCGGCAGGGTGGTGGACGTGCTGCCGGCCGAAATCGCCGACGAGGCCGCGCTGACCAGGGCCGCCTACGGCCTTGCCCGCGATGCCGAGGCCGACGTCGGCGTCCTCGCCCAGCACCCTGGCACGGCGGGGGCGTCGCCATGACCGCCTATATCCGCCGCAACAGCTGGGTCATCGGCCTCTTCGCGCTGTTCGTGACACTCCTGGTCTTCACCAAGATCATCCAGCCCGATTACGACGCCGGCGATTTCGGGTCCCTGGTCAGGGCAGCGCTCCCCTTTGCCTTCGCCGTCGCCGCCCAGTCCATCGTCATCATCGCCGGTGGCATTGACCTCTCGGTGGCGTCGATGATGGCGGTCACCAGCGTCACCGCCGCGGTGTTGATGAACGGGGCCAGCGAGGAGTTCGCGCTGGTCGCGGTGCCGCTGGTACTCGCCATGGGCTTTTGCCTCGGCGCCGTAAACGGCATCCTCATCGTCGTTACCCGTGTGCCCGACATCGTCGTCACGCTCGCCATGCTGTTCGTGCTCGAGGGGGTGGCGCTGCTCATCCTCGGCTCTCCGGGTGGTGCGGCCGCCAACTGGCTGAAGGTCATGATCGTCGGCACCGTGGCCATCCCGGGTGTGCTGGCCGCCATCACCGCGTGGATCCCCAACGCCCTCATCGTGCTGCTGGTCAGCGTCGCGCTGGTCTGGATCCCGCTCAAGCGCTCGCGGCTCGGACTCTCCATCTACGCCATCGGCAGCAGCCAGCTCGCCGCCTTCCGTAGCGGCGTGCCGGTCTCCCGCACCAAGATCCTTGCCTATGCGCTGGCGGGGCTCTTCGCAGCCATGGGCGGCCTCTCGCTCACCATGAGCACCGGCATTGGCGCCCCCATCCCCGGCCCCTACCTGATGGCGAGCGTCGCCGCCGCGGTGCTAGGCGGCGTCATCCTCGGCGGCGGCCGTGGCGGCATTGTCGGCCCGATCGTGGCAGTCTTCATCCTGCGCCTCGTGCGCACGGACCTGACGCTGCTCTCGGTCGACCCCAACGCCACGACGATCATCGAAGGCACCATAATGGTCGTCGTCGTCATGCTCGGTGCCTATCTCGCGTTGAGGGCGCGTTCGCGATGACCATGGCTTCCGCTTCCGCCAATCCTCCAGTGCCGCTCGGCCGCCGCGTCAAGCGCTTCATGAGCGACTATCCGGTGATCCCGCTCATCGTGCTGCTCGTGGTGCTGGTCGTCATCCTGCAGCTCATCCGCCCCGGCATCGTCAACGAGCGCTGGATCGCCAACACCATCAAGTTCGCGATCCCGCTGGCGCTGCTGGCCGGTTGCCAGACCATGGCGATGCTGACCGGCGGGATCGACATGTCGGTCGGCACCGTCGCCACCATCAGCGCCTTCGTCATGGCGACGCAGGTGGTGAGCATCGATCCCGCCTCGGCCATCCTGCTCTCATTGGTGCCCGCCGTGATCATCGGGGCGGTCAACGGTATCGGCGTCGGCATCTTTCGTGTGCACCCGCTGGTGATGACGCTCGGCACCGGGCTCGTCGGCTTCGGCGTCCTGCAGGTCTACCAGCGTACCGTGATCGCCACCGGCTCCGACATCCCCGACTTCCTGGCGTGGCTCGGCACCGGCCTCACCTACGGCGTGCCCAACGCGCTGCTGCTGTTCGTGCCGATCGCTGCGCTCATCATCTTCACCTTGAAATATACGGGCTTCGGTCGCCTGCTCTATGCGGTGGGCGACAACGAGCGCGCGGCCAAGCTGTCCGGCGTCTCCTACTGGAAGGTGATCGTCACCCTCTATGTTGCATCGGCGGTTCTCGCGGGCATCACCGGCCTGCTCTATGTGGGACTCATCAAGGCGCCGTCCCTGACCCTCGTCGAGCCGCTGCTGCTGCCCTCGGTGGCCGCGGCGGTGATCGGCGGCACCTCGATCTTCGGCGGACGCGGCGGCTATACCGGCAGCATCATCGGCGCCCTGATCCTCACGGTGATGACCACCATGCTGACCATCCTGCAGATGCCCGAGGGCGCTCGCCGCATCCTGTTCGGGCTGATCGTGCTCTTCGTCACCGCCGCCTATATTCGCATCGTCGAGGATCGCTAGAAAGCTTCGGAGACAGCAATGGTCTACGCAACCGCCGATGGGCGCCGGGGAGAGAAGCTGCGCGTGGGCATGGTCGGCGGCGGCCGCAACGCCTTCATTGGCGCGGTGCACCGCTTCGCCATGCGTCTCGATGACGAGATTGAACTGGTGGCGGGAGCGCTGTCCTCCGACCCCGCCAATGCCGCTGCCTCGGCAGCCGAACTGGGCCTCCCCGCGGACCGCAGCTATGCCGACTACACGTCCATGGCCGCGGCCGAAGCGGCCCGTTCCGATGGCATTGAGGCGGTGGTGATCGTCACCCCAAACCATTTGCACGCTCCGATCGCCACGGCCTTTCTCGAAGCCGGTATCGACGTCATCTGCGACAAGCCGCTGGCGACGTCGCTGCCGGAGGCGGAGGCATTGGTGGCGCTCGCGGGGCGGGTCGGGCGCAAGCTCCTGGTGACCCTGAACAATACCGGCTACGCCATGGTCCGGCAGGCGCGCGAGATGGTGGCGGCGGGCGAGCTCGGGCGGCTCGTCGCAGTGCATGCAAGCTACATCCAGGACTGGCTGACGCTCCCCATCGACGCCGAAGGCAACAAGCAGGCGGAATGGCGGACCGATCCCGAGCGTGCCGGCCAGTCGGCGGTTCTCGCCGATATCGGCGTCCACGCCTACAACCTCGCCTGCTTCGTCAGCGGCGGGCAGGCCGCCGAGGTGGCCGCCGATCTCTTCACCGCGGTGCCGGGGCGGCGGCTCGACGACAATGCCCACGTGCTGGTACGCTGGGCGGGCGGCGCCCGCGGTACGATCATCGCCAGCCAGACCTCACCCGGCCACTACAACGACCTCACCTTACGCCTCTATGGCGAGGCGGCGGGGCTGGAGTGGACCGGCACACGGCCGGAGGAACTGCGGTTCACGCGCTACGGCGAGGAGACGCGGACCCTCATCCGCGGTGGCCATGGCGCCACCGACTCGGCTCGTCGGGTGTCGCGCATGCCCGCGGCCCATCCCGAAGGCTATATCGAAGCTTTCGCCAACTACTATCGCGACGCCGCCGCCGTGATCCGGGCGCACCGCAGCGGCACGCCGATTGACCCGGCTGTCGCCGCCGCCGTTCCTGATGTCATCGCCGGTGCACGCGGCGTCAAGTTCGTGGCCGCTGCAGTGGAGTCCGCGACGGGCGGCGGCATTTGGACCGCTGCGGCCTACGATTGAGAGGCCGCGCAACGCCTGGCGCAGCCTCTGAAGAGGGCTCCCTGTGCGAACCCTTCACGATCTCCTGCATCGACGGGGTGCACCTTGCCGGCCACGTGTGGCAGCCGCGGCCGGGCGCCATCGCCGGTACGGTCATCGTCAATCCTGCGACCGGCGTTCTTGCCCGCTACTATCACCGCTATGCACGCTACCTCGCCGGAGCCGGCTTTGTCGTCCTAACCTATGACTACCGCGGCATCGGTGGTTCCCGCCCGAACAGTCTGAGAGGGTGCGGCTACAGATGGGTGGACTGGGGGCGCCTGGACTTCGCGGCGGTTCTGGAACTTGCGACGCAGCGCTGGCCGGAGCAGCCGGTATCGGTGGTCGGACACAGCATCGGCGGCTTCCTGCCGGGGGCGGCGGCCAATGCCTGTCGCATCGACCGCCTGCTCACCGTCGGCGCCCAATACGCCTGGTGGGGCGACTACGCCGCAGGGAGCCGGCTGCGGCTCTTTTGCAAGTGGCACTTGGCCATGCCGGCCCTGGCTCTCACCTTTGGTTATTTTCCGGGGCGCCGGTTGGGGTGGCTCGAGGATCTGCCACGCGACGTGGCGCTCGAATGGAGCTTCCGGCGCCGTCACATGGAGATGAACTATTCGGCGGCGGAGCGCCGCGACCTGTTGGCGAGCTACGCAACGATTCATGCGCCGATCCTCGCCATCGGCCTCACCGACGACGAGCTAGGAACGCCCGCCGCCATTGATCGCGGGCTTTCCTACTATAGAGCGGCCCCCCGGACCCGTGTCCTGCTCGACCCGAGCGACCTCGGCCATCAGCGCGTCGGTCACTTCGGACTTTTCCACGACCGTCACCGCGACGACTTCTGGGCCGCCTCCCTCAAGTGGCTTTACGATGGCGTAGACCCGTTCCCCGAAGTGATTGACCAGGCTCGCCGGAAGGTGGAGGCTGGGTACATGAACGATGACCCGACCACCGATGACGTGAGGCAGCAGCTCGAGCTGACGGGGCTCGCCTATGCCGATTGGGAGAAGGAGTCCGCGGACCTGCGCCGCATCACCGACCGGTCTGCATTAAGCGGCTTCGTCGACAGGGATCACCTGCAGCGGGCGGCGGAGATGGCCGCTGCCATCGAAGCCGAGATGCGGATGCTCGACGGCCTCGGGGCAGGCGTCGATGACGAGACGGCACAACAGATCCGGGGAATACGCGACCGTCTGGGTGCTTTGCTCGAAGGGCTCCGCGAGGCGGAGCGGAAGCTGCGGGACACCACCTGAACAACGGTGATGGCAGGGGAGCAGGCTATCGCGTTAAGCAATCGGTAACCATAATCGCGCAGTCTCGAAGGACCATACTCGGAGCCTTCCATGCGCACACTTCTGCTGTCACTCGCCGCCGCTTCATGCCTGTCGGTGTCGACAGCGCTGGCCGGCTCGATGCCCGAACTTCCGGAATTGCCCCCTCTCCCGACCGACTACGTTCCGGTATCGGACTATGACCTCGGCACCGGCCTTGGCGGCAGTTATGCCGGCATCGTCGTCGGCGGGCACTGGGACCCGGAGCTACACGGCGCTCTCGGCGTCGTCCTTGGCCACAACTTCGGCGATCAGCTGCTCTACGGCATCGAGGCCATGGCTCTCGCCACGACCGCGGGCATGGCTTCGGCGGAAGCGGCTGCCCGCGTCGGAGTGGAGTTCAGCGATGGCATCGGTGTCTTCGGCAGCCTCGGCCTCGGGATCAGTTCGCACACCGGCCCCTTCGTCACGACCGGCGCCGCGGTCGAGATGAGCATCGGGCAGGGTTGGGACCTCCGCGCCCAGTACCGTTATGCGCATGACCTCTCCGGCGATCCCCATGCTCATTTGCTGCTGGCCGGAATGATCACGCGGTTCTAGCCGGCAGAATGATAACGATGCCAGCAATACGAACGGCATAGTTTAACTCTTTGTAGGTATTGGAGCGCAGACTTCCCCCAGCGTCACTGTATCGACCAGAATGGGGGGACCGCAGAATGCGGACGATATCCATCGCGGCTCTGGCCGCACTATTTGTGACGACCGTGCAGGCAGACGACTGGACCGCCTCCCGCCTTCGCGGCGGCGTGTTCGTGCTCAATGCGGGCCAGTGGGTGCAACTGCAGCGCGGCAGCGTTGTTTCCGACGACAGCGTCATCAAGAGCGCGCCCGGGAGCCGGGCCAGTTTCGTACGGGGTGCGGAAACCGTCGAGATCGGTGCCGATACCACCATCCAGATCGCCGACGGCAGCAGCGGCTTCACCACCGTCTACAACCACGAAGGCACCGTGGGCATCGACGCCGAGGTACGCAACGTCCAGCACTTCGCCGTCCAGACCCATTACCTGGCAGCCGTGGTCAAGGGTACCGCCTTCACCGTGAGGGCCGGAGCTGACCATGCCACCGTGGCGGTGGCGCGGGGCAGGGTGGAAGTCAACGACGCCCGCTACCAGAGCTCCGTCAGCCTCTCTGCGGGCGAGGAGGTGTCCAGCACCAAGGCCGGGCCGATTACCGTCAGCGACATCGTGCCGGTATCGCCCGACATGCCGGCCCCGCCGGCTCGCGGCGCGGCGAAGCAGGCCGGGAAGAGCGACGGTTCTCCCGGCAACAGCGGCAACGCCCCCGGACGGACTGGCGGCTCCCCCGGCAACAGTGGCAACTCTTCCGGACACAGCGGGGACTCGCCGGGCAACAGCGGCCATGGGTCTGGAAAGGGTGGCAACTCCTCCGGCAACAGCGGCAACAGTGGCAATTCGCCTGGCAACAGTGGCAGCTCGTCCGGCAATAACGGCGGCGGCTCCGGTGGCAGCAGCGGCTCCTCCGGCGGCAGCGGTGGAAGCTCCGGCGGCGGCGGTGGAAGCTCCGGCGGCGGCGGCGGAAGCTCCGGCGGCAGCGGCGGGAACTCCGGCGGCGGCGGCGGGAACTCCGGCGGCGGCGGTGGGAACTCCGGCGGCAGCGGCGGGAGCTCCGGCGGCAGCGGCGGGAACTCCGGCGGCGGCGGTGAAGGCAAGAGTAAAGGCAAGGACAAGTAACTGCGGCATCAGCGGGACCCTCTCCCTGTGGTCGCCAGTCCGTCCTTGTCGGTCGAATGCCTCACAGCCAAGCTTTCAGGTCGACGACATTAGTCGTCGGCCGACCCAGACATGCTCCGGAAGGCCTATTTCCCGCCCACCACTTCCAGGTTTAGTCTGCGACCAAGTGGCTGCGTCTTGTCGACAGCCACGGCGCAACAGGAAGTGGAGCATTGGGATGAACGCGACGATATGTCTGGTGGCCGCGATGGCTACGGTAGCCGTGGCGGGGAGTTCCGCCCTGGCGCAGGAGCCGGTGACGATCAAATTCGCCAGCGCCTTCGCGCCCGCCAGTATTAACAACCAGGAGACGATTCCGGCCTTCATCAAGGCTGTCGAAGAGGCCGCTGGGGGCACCATCAAGATCGAACACTATCCCGGCGGTACGCTTGGCCCCAACCCGACGGCGCAGCTCAAGCTCGTCGAGGACGGGGTGGTGGATATCGCCGAAGTCGTTGCCGCCTACACGCCGGGGCGCTTTCCAGAGTTGGAGGTGTTCGAGCTTCCCTTCGTGTTTGACTCTACACTCGAGGCAAGCCTGACGGCGCTGGAGATGTATGAAGCCGGCCTGCTCTCGGGATTCGACGATCTGGAACTGGTGGGCATTGCCGAAGTGGGGCCATACTATCTCCACACCAGCGATCCGGTGCGTTCGCCGGCGGATATCTCGGGGTTGAAGCTCCGCGTCGGCGGGCCGGTGCAGGGTGCGACGGCAGAGGCGTTGGGTGCTGTCGCGGTGGGCGGCATCCCGGCGCCGCAGATCGCCGAGAACATCTCCCGCGGCGTCGTCGACGGCAGCCCGATGGATCTCGGCAACGTCTACAACTTCCGTATCGCCGATACAGCGAAATACCATGTCATCAACGTTCCGCTCGGCAACGTCGCCGTGCTGTTCCCGATGAACAAGGCGAAGTACGACAGCCTGCCGCCGGAGGCCAAGGCTGCTTTCGACCAGTTCAGCGGCGAGTGGTTCACCAGGGTACTGGCGGAGAACCTCGACAAGCAGAACGAGCAGTCGCTCGCGGCGCTACGCGAGGATGGCGAGCACGAACTGGTGGAGTTTTCGGAAGCCGATGTCGTGGCCATGGAAGCGACGCTGGCTCCGCTTGCCGAGCCCTTCCGGACGGCCCGCGATGGAGTCGACCTCTACGAGGAGATGATTGCCGCCCGCGACGCAGTCCGTGCCGCCGAGTGATCGAGGCGGGCGCCGCCCCCTCGGCGGCCGCGCCTGATCGGCTGCCATAACGCAAGGACCCCCACGTGCTGCAGGCTGTCCGACGAGCGTCACGCTGGCTCGCCATTCTCGGCCTCGCCGCATTGCTCGTGCTGTCGGTGCTGATGATCGCCGATATCTCCGGCCGTGAGCTGTTCGGGCGGCCCATTAGCGGCTTCAGCGACGCCACCGACCTCATCATCATTGTGGCTGCTGCTGCCTGCTTCCCCGCCTCGTTGGCCAACCGGCAGCACATCGCGGTCCGCTTTGCCGGCATGCTGCACTGGCGCCTGCGGGAGGGCCTCGACCTCCTCGGTCACCTGTTCATGCTTCTGGTCTTCGTGGTGATCGCCTGGCAGCTTGGCCTCTACACGCTGGATGTCTTCAGCAGCGGCCAGACGACGTGGCTCCTGCGGGTGCCGGTATGGCCAGTCTGGGGCACAGCGACCGTGCTTCTCGCCGTTTGCGTGCCGGTGCAGCTTGCCCAGGTGGTCGCTATCCTCCGGCGCTTCCTTTCGCCGCAGCCGCTTGACGATGCGGCGGCCGACAGCAGCCCCCCGGCGGTCGAGGCGTGACTTTGGGCTCGATCGAAACCGGCATCCTCGGGCTCCTCTGCCTGGTGATAGCAATTTTGCTGCACGTCCCCGTCGGCATTGCCATGATCGTCGTCGGTGCCGCCGGCTACTTCATCCTCACCGGCAGCCTGTCGAGCATGCTCTCGCTCTTCGGGACCGAGACCGTCAACATGCTCACCAACCGCGATTTCGCCGTCGTGATGCTGTTCCTGCTCATGGGTGGGTTCGCCGGGATAGCGGGCCTCTCGGCCGACATCTACAGGGTCGCCAACGCCTGGATCGGCCACTTCAAGGGTGGCCTCGCCATGGCGACCATTCTCGGCTGCGCAGGTTTCGGCGCAATTGCCGGCTCATCCATAGCCACTGCGGCCACGATGGCGAAGATCGCACTCCCCGAAATGGAGAAGCGCCGCTACAGCCTCTCACTCTGTGCGGGGACGCTGGCCGCCGGCGGCACCCTCGGATCTCTAAATCCACCCTCGATCATCATGGTCATCTACGCCGTGCAGGTCGAGCAGTTCGTCATCGACCTCTTCCTCGCGGCGATCCTGCCCGGCATCCTGTCCGTAGTGCTGTTCATCGCGGCCATCCGCCTCCAGCTGCTACTCGATCCGGCCGCTGCCGGCAGTGAGCCGCGCCGCGGCTTCCCAGAGCGTCTCCGGGAGACGCGGCGCGGGCTCGGCCCGATCCTCATCATCGTCATCGTCATGGGCGGCATCTATTCCGGCTTCTTCACCGTCAACGAGGGGGCGGGGGTCGGCCTGGTGCTGACCCTGATCTTCGCCCTGCTGCGGCGCACCATGACCGGCGCGACCTTTCTCGAGACGCTCTACGAGTCGGCAGGCTCTATCGCCATGCTCTACCTGATCGTCATCGGCGCCAACATCTTCGGCTACTTCCTGACCCTGTCGCACATGCCTTCGGAAATAGCCGGCTGGATCGAGGGGCAGGGCCTGCCACCACTGGTGGTGATCTTCTCCCTGGTGCTGATGTACATCCTGCTTGGCTGCGTCTTCGATGCCCTCGCCGGCATGGTTCTCACCCTGCCCTTCGTCGTGCCGATTGTCGCCGAACTCGGCTACGACCTGGTCTGGTGGGGGATCGTCAATGTCATGGTGATCGAGATCGGCATGATCACACCGCCAATCGGCATCAACGTCTTCGTCATCAAGGGGCTGCGCCCCGACATCCCGCTGCGCACCATCTTCAGGGGCATCGCGCCGTTCCTGATCGCCAACCTGGTGGCGCTGCTGCTGGTCATTCTGTTCCCGCAGATTGCTACCTGGCTTCCTGACGCCCTCCGCTAGGCTGCGACGCCACCCGGCTCGACGGCAACGGCACCGTTCAGCACGGCCGCGGCCCCAGCGGTGATCATTATACCAGTTGCAGCGCAGCGGGCTGCTGGTATAATGAGCTCACATCAAGGGGGAGACGATACCGCAATTGGTGTAGGCGCGGCGCAACCGGCAGCAGCGTCTGGTGGCTCGGCGAACGCAGTCGCCAACTCCAGCACGCGATACCACAGGGCCGAGGCCGACGGTGCAGCCCGACGACAGCATGATCAACAGGGAGAGAATGATGAGGAAGCATGTAGCTAACAAGGTGGCGATCGCGGCGGTCGCCGCTGCAGGGATGATGTGGAGCAGCGGCGCGATGGCAGCGACCATCTGCTTCGCCTTCCAGGATTTGGAAACCGAATTCTGGGTGGCGGGGCATCAGGCGATCACCACGACGCTGGCCGAAGCCGGGCACACGGTGCTGGAGCGGAACGCCAACGAGGATGCCAATCGGCAGCTCGAGCAGGTCCGTGACTGCATCGCGCAGGGCGTCGACGGGATCATTCTCATTCCCCAGGACGGCGAGAGCGCTGTCACCATCGTCGGCGAGGCGCAGGACAATGATGTCCCGATCGCGGTCTTTAATCGCCCGCCTTCGGATTTGTCCAAGGGCATCATTGTGGTCGCCGACAACGCGCAAATCGCCCAGCAGGCGGTGGACTTCATCGCCACCCAGGCGATTGAAGCCAACCCGGGGGAAAAGCTGACGCCCTTGATCGTCGTCGGCGATCTTGGCGATCCTAACGCCGTCGGTCGCAGGGATGGCTTCTATGCCGCCATCAATGCTCACCCCGACGCCTTCAACACCCCCATCGAAGTGGCGTCGGAGTGGGATGCGGCAACGGCCCTCGCCAATCTCGAGGCGGCGGTAACGGCCAACCCGGACATCGACCTGCTGTTCACCTCCTCGGACTTCCTTTTCCCCACCATCCGTTCGGTCCTTGAGCCGCGCGGCATGTGGAAGAAGATCGGCGAGGAGGGTCATGTGCCGATGGCAGGGCTCGACGGCGACGTCACCGCTTGCCGCCTGATCAAGGAAGGCTATGTGGACGCGACCGGCGTGCAGGATCTTTATTTCGAGGCGGAAGCCGCACTGGAGGCAATCCTCGCCGCCATCGAAAGTGGCGAAAGCCAGCCGAACGAAGTGATTGAAGACCCGGGCTTCGCGCTGACCTCCGCCAACCTTGCGGAGCGCGAGATGGACATGTGGGGCTGCGTCCTCGCCCAGGAATCGGCCAGCTGACCGGCATGTTTCGCGGCGGCGGCTCGAGCCGCCGCCCCTTTCATAGCGACAGAGATCAGGCAAGCCATGAGCGTCTCGACTGCGGCCGGAGCCGGCAGAACCCGACCCGACATTACTGACCGCCTGAAGCGCTTGATCCTGTCCGACTACTTCGTGCTCTGGCTGTCCGTGGCATATTTCGCCGCCCTGGTTCCGTTCTTTCCGACCCTCGCGAACCCGGCCAACCTCGCCAACCTTCTTTCAAACACGTGGCCGCTGCTTGCCGTGGCATTGGGCCAGACCTTCGTGATGACGACCGGCGGCATCGACCTGTCGCAGGGCGCGATCATCGGCTTCACCAGCGCCCTGGTGGCGGCACTGCTCGCCACGGCGGGTGCGCCGGAGGTTCTGTCGAAAGCGCCGATCTGGGGCGTGCTGATCACCGAGTCGGGAGGCATCCTATCGGGGCAGGCGGGATCGCTACTGATCGGCCTCGCGATCATGCTGGCGACGGGGATTGCCATCGGCATGCTGAACGGCGTCGGCGTCGCCTACTTCCGCATGCCTCCCTTCATGATGACGCTGGTGACCATGATCGTCGTCTCCGCGCTCGCCATCTGGCTGACGCAGTCGGAGAACATTCGCAACCTGCCCGAGGGTTACGTGATGCTCGGCAAGGGCGACATCGTTTCCCTCTACATTGGCCCGCAGGACCGGTCTCAGATCCCACGCCGCGAGATCATGTCTCTGATCGGTTACCCGGCGGTGATCACCATCATACTTGCCGTTGGCGCCCACTTCCTGCTGAACCGCACCGTGTTCGGCCGTCAGGTTTTCGCCATCGGCGCCAACCGCCAGGCCGCCGAGATCTCCGGCGTTCCGGTGCGGCGCGTACTGGTGGCGGTGTATGGCATCGCCGCCTTCTGCGCGACGGTCGGGGCAATTCTCTACTCCGCCCGGCTCGAAGCGGGGCGACCGACGCTGGGCGAGGGCACCTTCCTCCTCGACGTGATCGGAGCCACCGTCATCGGCGGCACCAGCCTGTTCGGCGGCAAGGGCAAGATCATCTGGACCGTGTTCGGTGTCATCTTCTTCGTCCTGCTCTCTAACAGCCTCAATCTGATGAACCTCTCTTCCTTCCACATCGACATGATGAAGGGGGCCGTCATCCTCGGCGCCGCCTTGCTGGACGTGGCACGGACGCGGCTCTCCCGCGAGGTGTCGTCATGACGCCGTTGCTGGCGCTCGAGGGCATCGGAAAAGCCTGGTTCGGCGTGCCGGCCGTCTCCGATCTCGATCTTGCAGTTCCTGAAGGTGTGGTGCTTGGCATCATCGGCGAGAACGGTGCCGGCAAATCCACGTTGATGAACGTCATTGGCGGCGTCGTGCCTCCGACCTCCGGCGAGATGCGATGGCGCGGCGACCTTTACCAACCGGCGAGCGCCGCCGATGCCACCGCCCGCGGCATTGCCTTCATCCATCAAGAGCTCAATCTCTTCACGAACCTCAGCATCGCGGAGAACATCTTCATCGACTCCTTTCCGCGCCGCCTGGGAGTGATCGACACCGGCACCATGCGCCAGCGCACGGCGACGCTGCTGGACCGGCTCAACCTCCATGCAACGCCCGACACCCCAGTCGGCAATCTCGCGCCGGGGGAGCGGCAACTGGTTGAGATCGCCAAGGCACTGCACCGCGAAGCACAACTGATCATCTTCGACGAACCGACGACCTCCTTGACCGCGCGCGAGACGGAGCGGCTGTTCGACACCATCGCGGGGCTAAAGGCGGCGGGCACCACGGTCATCTACATCTCGCACATCCTCTCGGATGTGCAGCGCCTTTCCGATCGCATCGCGGTGTTGCGGGACGGGAGGCTGGTGGGGGAGGGGGCGGTCGCCGCATTCGATGTTCCGACCATGATCCAGACCATGATCGGGCGCGAACTCAGCAACATCTATCCGCCGCGTACCGCCGCTCCTTCGCCCGAGATCGTCCTCCGTGTCGAGGGGCTCAGCCAGGCCGGCGTTGTCGAAAACGTCTCCCTGAAGGTGCATGCGGGCGAGATTTTTGGCCTCTTCGGGCTGATGGGCTCCGGGCGGACGGAACTCGCGCGAATGATCTTCGGGCTCGACACGACCGCCTCGGGCACCGTGTCCCTGAATGGCCTGCCGCTGGAGGGCAACGCCCGCTCCCGCATCGGTGCCGGACTGGCCTTCGTCACCGAGAACCGTCGGGAGGAGGGCTTGATGATGGACGCAACCATCGCGGACAATCTGGTCCTCGCCGCCATCGAGGATTTCGGGCGCGCGCCCCTGGCCCTGCTCGACCACGATCGTCTGCACTCGGCAACGCAGGCGATGCGCGACGAGGTCCGCATCAAGGCAGCCGACATCGCGACACAGCCCGTTCGCGCCCTTTCCGGCGGCAACCAGCAGAAGGTGGTCATAGGCAAGTGGTTGATGAACAAGCCGCGCCTGTTCCTGCTCGACGAGCCGACGCGCGGCGTCGATGTCGGCGCCAAGCATGAGATCTACGCCATCATCGACCGCCTCGCCGCCGAGGGGAACGGAGTGCTGCTGATCTCCTCCGAACTCGAGGAACTCATGGGCATTTGCGATCGCATCGCGGTGATGAACCACGGCGAGATCACCGGCGAGTTCGAGCGGGCGGCCTTTAACGGGACCGCCATTCTCGCGGCGGCCTTCCGGGAGACCGTGAATTGATCGGGCAGAACCAGGACCTGATGTCGCTGCTGACGCGGCACAGCGCCATCGTCATCCTGATCGCCATCGTGATCATTTTCGGCCTGGCGGCCCCCGCCTTCTTCAGCGTCGACAGCCTTTCCAACACCATCAAGCAGGCATCGTTCATCGGCATTGCTGCCGTGGGGATAACGTTCGTCCTCCTGACCGCCGGCATCGATCTTTCGGTTGGCTCGATCATGTATCTGGCGCCGCTGATTGCAGGTCTCGCCATGCGGGACCATCAGGTCGGCGTTGTCGGTGCCATGGTGATCGCGGTGGGCGCCGGCGCGCTGATGGGCGGAATCAACGCCTTTCTGATCGTCGGGCTCCGCATCATCCCGTTCATCGCTACGCTGGCAACGCTATTCCTTTTCCGAGGCTTCGGCGCCTTTCTTACCTCTTCGCGGCAGCTGGATTTCCCCGACTCGATGCGCCAGTTCGGCCTGTCCCAGGTCCTCGGGATCCCGTTGCCGGTCATCATCTTTGCCATCGTCGCCATCGTCTGCCACTTCTGCCTTCGCAGCACCGTGTTCGGACGCCAGATCTACGCCCTTGGAAACAATCCCGAGGGGGCGCGCAAAGCGGGCCTGCCTGTCCGGCGGCTGCAGGCGTCCGTCTATGTGATCAGCGGCGTCTGCGCGGCGCTCGCCGGCTTCGTGCTGGTGTCGCAGATCGGCCGTCTCGATGCGGGCTTTGGCGAGGGGCGCGAGTTCAGCGTCATCGCAGCTGCGGTGCTCGGCGGCGCCAGCCTGTTCGGCGGCACCGGATCCGCCCTGAGTGCGGTCATCGGTGCCACCACCATCCAGGTGGTATCCGCGGGGCTGGTCTACACGGGCGTCAACCTCTACCTGCAGCCGGTGCTGCAGGGGCTGATCATCTTCCTCGCGGTGTTTCTCGACGGTTTCCGGCAGCTGCGCATGGAAACGATGCGGCGCCGCATCATCCGCCCTCTGACCACGCGCGGCAACTGAACCGCGACACCGCTACTTTCCTGGGCGCTGGTTGTTGCGCACGCTGTAGAGGGCATTTGCACGATTCAGGTGATCGGCCATTTCCCTGGCGGCCCTGGCCTCGTCGCCCGCCTCGATGGCGGCGAGGATCGCTGCGTGTTCCGCTAGCGTCAGATCTTCGTGCCCGGGGCTACGCACGAGGTGCGCATGGAAGTTCGCCAGCCAGGAAAACAGCGCCTCGCTGAGTGCCACGAAGATCGGATTGCCGCTGATGCGGGCGATCTCGAGATGAAAACGCCCATCAAGGGCCAGAAAGTCGGGCGAGGAGCGTTTGGTTTTCTTCTGCGCTTCCACCAGTTCATGCACTTGCTGCACCTGCTCGGGGGTTCGGGTGCGGGCGGCAATGCGTGCCATCTCCATCTCGAAGGTGACACGCGCCTGCTTGAGGTGTTCGAGGCTGCTTTCCGAGTGGGTCAGCACATGGCGCATGGTCTCGCCCATCTGCTCGATGGCCCGTTCCAGCGACGGCTGGGCCACCCGCGGACGCTCGCCGTGCCGGATCTCGATGAGGCCCATGCGCTGCAGGTTTTGCATCGCTTCGCGGATAGCCGGCCTGCCGACCTGGTAGAGCGCCATCAGTTCCCGCTCGGAGGGCAGCAGGTCTCCCGGCATGACGTCGCCGTCCTGGATCTGCGCCAGCAGCCGCTCTTCGATCTGATGGGACAGCTTGCGGCGGGCGATCGGCTCGGTCGGTCTATCTGTCATCTTTGTTCCTGAACTGCTCCGCCGACGATCAGTGATACACCCCGGCTGTAGTCAGCCGCCAAGCGATACCCGAAGCTGCCGCCGCGGTGCAAAGCAATCCGGCACCGGAGGGCTGATGGTCCCATTATACCAGCGGCGGAAACCCCGCAACGCGATGCTGCGGTGCCGCCATCGTGTTGCGCTATCTGGTCAACTGATATAATGACCTACTATGTGATGAACAAGCGGCGTGTGAGTTCGCGGCGGCTAACCAGACAGCCGGGGCGCAGCCCCTGAACGGAGAGAGACGATGACGAAGATTGCCCTTTTGGGTGCCGGCGGAAAGATGGGCGTGCGGCTCGCCAAGAACCTGCAGGGGTCACGCTTCGATGTGGCACATGTCGAGGTGTCGCCCGAGGGGCGCGAGCGTCTGAAGCGGGAGACGGGTTTCGACTGCGTCGAGGGAGCAGCCGCTCTTGCCGGTGCCGACGTCGTGGTCCTCGCCGTGCCGGACCGGCTGATCGGCAAGATCCTCCACACCATCATCGGCGACATCCCGTCCGGTGCCGTCGTCATCATGCTCGATGCGGCGGCGCCCCATGCCGGCGAACTGCCGGAGCGCCGCGACGTAAGCTACTTCATCACCCATCCATGCCATCCGCCCATCTTCAACGATGAGACCGACATGGCGGCCAAGAACGACTTCTTCGGCGGCGTCGCGGCCAAGCAGAACATCGTCTGCGCCCTCATGCAGGGCCCCGAGGAGCACTATGCGCTGGGCGAGGAAGTAGCCCGCACCATCTACAAGCCGGTCATGCGCGCGCATCGCTGCAGCGTCGAAGCGATCGCCATCCTCGAGCCCGCGCTGTCCGAAACCATCGGCGCCACCCTTGCGCTGGCGCTGCGCGAAGCGACCGACGAGGCGGTGCGGCGGGGCGTACCCGAGGAAGCCGCGCGCGACTTCATGCTCGGGCACCTCAACATCGAACTGAGCATCGCCTTCGGGGCCTTTCCAGAGGGAAAATTCTCGGATGGGGCGCTCTATGCCATCGAAGCCGCCCGGCCGCAGATCTTCAAGGAAGGCTGGCTGGATGCGATCTTTGCGCCTGAGGCCGTGCTGGCCTCCGTCCGGGAGATTTGCAACCCGCCGAAGACCGCCGCCTGAGGCCTCTCGGCATCGCCGACGCCGGAATCGTCCGGTTGAACGTCGACCCTGAGGATATACTGCGTGCATCAGCCTGGCCTCATCGAAATCTTCGGCACCGACGAGCAGCCGGCCACGCCGCGCCGACTTGCCGCCGGCGCCTTGACGGTCGACATCGCCGATGGCGCAGTGCGTGCCGTTTGCTGGCACGGCGTCGAAGTTTTCCGCGGGGTGGACTACCCGCTACGCGACGCCAACTGGGGCACCTTTCCCACCGAGACCCTCAGCGAAGATTTCGCCGAGCATGGCGATCGGTTTGCCTACAATCGCCAATTCCGCAGCGGCGGCGATCGCTTCACCGGCAGCTTCTCCTGCCTTGGCACGGTTGAGGGGGCGCTAACCCTCGAGCTGCGGCTCACCGCCAATGAACACACCGAGGTCAACCGCGCCGGGTTTGTTGTCCTGCATCCGGTGGCCGGCGTCGCCGGCTCGCCGCTGCTCGTCACCCACAGCGACGGCCGCACCGAGGAAACCAGCTTTCCTCAGGCCATCGCTCCGAGCCAGCCCGTCTTCGACATCGTCGCTTTGCGCCAGAGCGCCTGCGGCGTCACCGCCGACATCGCCTTCGCCGGCGACGTATTCGAGATGGAGGACCAGAGGAACTGGTCCGATGCCTCCTACAAGACCTATTGCCGGCCGCTCGCGCTGCCGGCGCCCTATGCACTGGCAGCCGGCGCAGTGATCGAGCAGCGGATCGCCATTTCGCTCTCCGGGCGGGGTGCCGCAACCGCCGCCGCTCGTGCCGACGGCATCGCGCTGGCACCGCCCACCGGCCGCCGGTTCCCGGAGCTGGCGCTCGCCCTCGAAGCCGGGTGGGTGAGCGATTCTAGGGCCCTCCGGCTGCTGTCGACACCCACGCTGCTTCGCATCGACCTCACCGATCCTGCCTGGCAGGGACAGCTGCCGGCGCTGCTGAAGGCGGTAAGCGCTGAATTGGACCTCGAACTCGTCGTTGCCGACACCGAGGCCGAGGCCGCTTCGTCCCTGAACGCCCTTCGAGATCTTCTCGAGAAGCAGGATATCGTCCCCCGCAGCGTCATCGCGCTGCCCCGGGCTTACCTCAAGAGCTATCAGCCCGACGCCGTCTGGCCGGCGGGCGTGACGCCGGAGCGTGCCGCAGCGCTGGCGCGCCTCGCCTTTCCCGCACTGGTTATCGGCGGCGGCATGCTCACCAACTTCACCGAACTCAACCGCTACCGGGAGGCCGCCGCGGCCGGCGACTTCCTCACCCACGGCCTCACCGCCATCGTGCACGCGGCCGACGACAAGTCTGTGCTGCAGACGCTGGAGGCGATGCCGCAGATCTTCGAGAGTGCCGAAGCACTGGCACCGGGCAAATCCTACCGGCTGGGCCTCGTCGCCATCGGCATGCGCTCCAATCCCTATGGCGCCGCCCTGGCCGACAACCCCGCACGTGTGCGGCGGCCGATGGCCGGACAAGACCCGCGGCAGAACGGCCTCTTCGGCGCGGCCTGGATGGTGGGCGCCGTTGCCGCCACGGAGGCGAGCGCGGTCGAGCGGCTGGCGCTGGCTGCCCCGGCAGGACCGTTCGGTCTCGTCGAGGGCGAGCGCCTTCGGCCCCTCTATCATGCTTTCCTCGGCCTCTCCCGTCTGCAGGGGCGCGAGCGCCTTGCCGTTGCAACACCTGCCGGCCTCGCCGCGGTGGCGGTCGACACCCCCGAGGGAACCGCCGTCATTGTCGCCAACATGAAGCCAGAGGCGCAAGAGGTCGCGCTTCCTGAGGCAGCTCGTTTCGTCATCCTGGAGGCGGCACAGCAGGATCCACGCTGGCTGCAGACGGCGCCCCGGGTGCAGGGCAGGGCATTGACCCTTGCCCCGCACGCGGTCGCCTTCGCCAGCATCGGTCCGCAGGACTGCTTCGGAGGGGGGCGATGACCCATCGCGGCGCGCTCATCGGTTGCGGCTTCTTCGCCGCCAACCACATGCACGGCTGGGCCGAGATCGGCGACGCCGAAATCATCGCCGTCTGCGACCGCGATGCGGGCAGGGCGCAGGCTATGGCGGAGCGCTTCGGAATCCCGGCGACCTATACCGACGCAGCGGAGATGCTGGCGCGCGAGCAGCTGGACTTCGTCGACATCGCGACGACCTCGGGATCGCACCGCACTCTTGTTGAACTGGCGGCGCCCCATGTCCGGCTGGTGATCTGCCAGAAGCCCATGGCCGACAGCCTGGCCGATGGCGCGGCAATGGTCGCTGCCGCCGGCGGGGCGGGCATCCCTCTCGTGATCCATGAGAATTTCCGGTGGCAGCGGCCGTTCCGCGAGATCGCCCGGCGCGTCGCCGAGGGCGATCTCGGGACGATCCACTTTGCCCGCTTCTCCTTCCGTCACGGCTACGACAACTATGTGAACCAGCCCTATCTCGCCGAGATCGAGCGTTTCACGATCATGGATGTCGGGCTGCACCTGTTCGATCTCAGCCGGCACTTTGTCGGTGAAGCAACAACCCTGTCCTGCCGCACCCAGCGTCTCAATCCGAAGGTGAGGGGGGAGGACGCCTTCACGGCACTGATCGGTCATGAGAGCGGCGCCACCTCGGCGATCGACTGCTCGTTCTTTTCGAAGCTCTCGCCCCATCGCTTTCCGCAGACCACCGCCTGGATCGAAGGCGACCGCGGCACCATCGAGCTCGATGAGGACTACCGGATGACCGTGCATGGTCCCGATGGCCGCCAGACCTTCGATGTCGAGCCGGAGGTGCCGGCATGGGGTGAGCAGCCCTGGCACATCATCCAGGACAGCGTCGTCGCCTTCGAGCGTCACGTGGTGGAGGTCCTCGAGGGCAAGGCTCCGCCGCAGCCATCTGGTGAAGACAACCTCAAGACCCTCGCCATGGCGCTCGCCGCCTATGAGGCCGCTGCCTCCGACAGCGTTATCGACCTGCGACAGTGGAAGGAGATGTCGTGAGCGATCGAATCATCGCCCATTACCGCATAGAAACCGCTACCGACGTTGCCAAAGCCGCCGAGATCATGGCCGGTGAGCAGTCCTCCGGCACCTTCGTCGCCATTCCCGGCGAGACGCCGGAGCTGACGGAGCGCGCCGGGGCAAGAGTCGAACGCATCGAGTTGCTGGAGAGCGTGCCTGAGCCGTCGCTGCCGGGAGCGCGGGCGGTCGCCGGCAAGCCCTACC
This sequence comes from Devosiaceae bacterium, assembly GCA_035998685.1. Taxonomy (GTDB): domain Bacteria; phylum Pseudomonadota; class Alphaproteobacteria; order Rhizobiales; family Devosiaceae; genus Devosia_A. The sequence goes on from DASYHK010000017.1 coordinate 328,668, forward strand.
AGCGCGCCAACGTCACCCTGTCGTGGCCGCTCGGAAACATGGGCCCGTCGCTCCCCAACCTGGTTGCCACCGTTGCCGGCAACCTCTTCGAGCTGCAGCAGTTCTCTGGGCTACGCCTCCTCGACATCGAGCTTCCGACGCCGTTTTTCTCGGCCTATGCCGGTCCGCAGTTCGGTATCCCCGGTACCCGGAAACTGAGCGGGGTGGCGGAAGGGCCGCTGATCGGAACCATCGTCAAGCCGAGCGTCGGCTTCGGACCGGCGGAAACCGCAGCGCTGGTGCGAACGCTCTGCGAGGCGGGCATCGACTTCATCAAGGACGACGAACTGCAGGCCAATGGCCCGCACTGTCCGTTCGCTGAGCGCGTGGACGCGGTGATGGCGGTCATCAACGATCACGCCGAACGCACCGGCAAGAAGGTGATGTTCGCCTTCAACGTCACCGGCGACCTCGACGAGATGCGGCGCCACCACGACCTCGTGCTCGCGGCCGGCGGCACCTGTATCATGGCGAGCCTCAACTCCGTTGGCTTGGTAGGGATGATCGAGCTGCGGCGTCACGCGCAACTCCCAATCCACGCCCATCGCAATGGCTGGGGCTATCTCTCGCGCCACCCGCAGCTCGGCTGGTCCTACGTCGCCTGGCAGAAGCTCTGGCGGCTGGCGGGCGCCGACCACATGCACGTCAACGGCCTCAGCAACAAGTTCGCCGAGCCGGACGACAGCGTCATCGCCTCGGCCCGCGCCTGCCTGGCCCCGATGTCTCCCGAGAAGCCGTGCATTGCCATGCCGGTCTTCTCGTCCGGACAGACCGTCAACCAGCCGCCCGACACCTTCGCGCAGCTTGGATCCCTCGACCTGATCTACGCTGCGGGCGGCGGTATCATGGCCCACCCGGATGGCCCAGCCGCCGGTGTGCAGAGCTTGCGCGAGAGCTGGGAAGCGACTGTGGCGGGAGTGCCGCTCGCCAGCTACGCCGAGAGCCGCCCGGCGCTGGCGAAAGCCCTTTCGGCCTACCGCAGATGACGGGGCCGGCGCTGCCCGATGGCCGCCTGCTCGCCTGGTACGGCGATGACTTCACCGGCTCGGCGGCGGTGATGGAGGTGCTGAGCTTCGGCGGCCTTGAGGCGGTGCTGTTCCTCGACGTGCCGACGCCGGAGCAGCTTGCCGCCTTCCCCAAGGCACGCGCCGTCGGCATCGCCGGTGTCGCGCGCTCGCAGCCGCCTTCCTGGATGGACGTCCATCTGCCGCCCGTCTTTGCGGCGCTGGCGGACATGCAGGCGCCACTCGTCCACTACAAGGTCTGCTCGACCCTCGATTCCTCGCCTGCCATCGGCTCCATCGGCCATGCCCTTGACCTCGCCGAAACCGTTTTCGGCAGCACCTGGATACCAACCCTGATCGCTGCGCCGCCCATAGGACGCTACCAGGCGTTCGGCCAGCTGTTCGCCGCCGCGGAGGGCACGGTGCACCGCATCGACCGCCATCCGGTGATGAGCCGCCACCCGGTGACCCCGATGCATGAGAGCGACGTGGCCCGCCATCTTGCGTTGCAGACGGCGTTGCCCGGGGCATGCCTCGACCTGCTGGCGTTGCGCAGCCCCGATGGCGGAGCGGCTGCACTCAGAAGCCTCCGCGCCGCCGGAACGCGGATCGTCACCTTCGACACCATCGACTACAGCGATCTCGCGGCTGTCGGCCGGCTGATCTGGGAACAGCGCGGCGAGCGCGTCCTGGCAGTGGGTTCGCAGGGGGTGGAATACGCGCTGCTCACGTATTGGCAGCAGGTCGGCGCCGTGCCGCCGCCGGTTCCGCTCGCGAGCGCCGGATCCGTTTCCCAGATCGTCGCGGTCTCCGGCTCGGTCTCGGCGACCACGGCGGCGCAGATCGAGTGGTCTGCGCGGCACGGCTTTGGGCTGGTAGCCTTCGATGCCGCCGCCGTCGCTTCGGATCCGGCGATGGCCGCTGCCATCGACAGCGCCGTACAGCAAGCCAAGGCGACGCTCGACAGCGGCCAGAGCGTCCTCGTCCACAGCGCCCGGGGGCCTGAAGATCCCGCCGTTGCCGAGTACCGCGCCGCCATCTCGGCCTCGGGCTTCGAACTCGCCGAAGCCAACGCCCGCATTGGTCAGGCGCTCGGCCGCATCCTAGACCGCCTGCTGTCGGAAACGGGGATCGGGCGCGCGGTGATCTCGGGTGGCGACACATCCGGCCACGCGGCCCTGCAACTCGGCGTCGAAGCGCTGACCGCGCTGGCGCCGACCATCTCCGGTGCCGCCCTCTGCACGGCGCACCGGGCGGGGAGACCGCCCCTGGAGCTCGCACTCAAGGGGGGTCAGATGGGCACACCTGATTATTTTGGCTGGATTCGCGATGGCGGCGGCCCGCGACCATGACGATTCGGACCCTAGTAATGTCGATCCGCACTGGTATAATGAGATAAAGATCACGCGGCAGCGCGCGGACGCTGCCGCAAGCCCGACAAGGAGGAGCAGACTATGAGGACGTTCATCACCGCGACCATGCTGACCACCGCTCTGGTAGCAGCCACTTTCGGAGCATCACCAGTGCTCGCCTCGCCGGAGGCACCGGTCATTGCCCTTTCCAATTCGTTCTACGGCAACACCTGGCGCCACCAGATGGTGGAGGCTTTCGAGGAGGCCGCGGAGGAGGCCAAGGCTGCTGGCCAGATCGCCGACTACATCGTCCTCAACGGTGACGGCAGCGTGGTGCAGCAGAACACCCAGCTCGCCGAGCTGATCCTCAAGGGCGTCGATGTCATCGCCATTAACGCCGCCTCGGAGACGGCCGTGAACGGCATGATCGAGAAGGCCTGCGACGCCGGGATCATCGTCATCAGCTTCGATTCGGTAGCCTCCGCGCCGTGCAACTACCAGCTGAACTTCGACTTCCTCGGCTACAAGGCCGAGCAGGCCGAGGCCGTGATGGAAATGATCGGCGGAGAAGGCAATGTCATCGTGGTGCGAGGCGTTGCCGGATCGGCGCCCGACGAGGCCATGTACAGCGCCCAGCAGTCGGTGCTTGAGAAGTATCCTGACGTCAACGTGGTGGCGACGGTCTATGGCCAGGCGACGGCTTCCGTGGCCCAGGCCGCTATCACCAACGTCCTGCCGAGCCTCCCGCACGTGGACGCCGTGCTTGCCCAGGGCGGCAGCGACGATGTCGGCATTGCCCAGGCCTTCGTGCAATATGGCGGCGAGTACGAGAACGATATGCCCATTATCGAGGGCGGTGGTGGCACCGACTTCGTCAAGTGGTGGGCTGAGGCCAACGAAAAGAACGGCTACCAGACCATTTCGATGAACACCACGCCCGGCATCGGGGGCGCCGTGTTCTGGCTCGGCCTCTCGCTGCTCCAGGGCGCGGAAGCGCCCAAGAAGATGATCATGCCGGTGGCAACCGTCGATGCCGACAATCTCGAGCAGTATGCCGATCTGCCGGCTGGCAGAATCATCAGTCCGTCCTATTCGCTGGAATGGGTCCAGGAAAACCTGCTGACCGACTGATCCGCTGTTCCTCCCGCGGAACCGACTGCCGGGCGCCCATCGGGTGCCCGGCAGTCGACCGGGAATATCCAAGGGAGGGTGAATGACCTTCGCAGACCTTTCCGCTTCTCCGGCCGCCGAGACGGCAACCGGTGCGGCCCCAGCAACATTCATCTCCCTTTCCGGCATCACCAAGAGCTTCGGGCCGACCTTGGCGAATGCCGACATCGACCTCACCGTGGCCGCTGGCGAGATCCTGGGCCTGGTCGGCGGGAACGGTGCCGGCAAGTCGACCCTCATGCGGATTCTCTGTGGCGTCGTGCCGCCCACCCTCGGCACGATCGCCATCGCCGGCGAGACGATCGCCGCGGGCAGCTATGATGCCACCGCGGCCCAGCGCCACGGCATCCGGATGGTGCATCAGGAGCTGTCGCTCTGCACCAACCTTTCCGTAGCCGAGAACTTCTTCATCGAGGCGCCGGACGGGACCCGCCCGCAGCCCGGATGGCGCCACCGCTTCCGCCAGCGCGCGCGGGCGGCCCTCGACGAGGTGTTTCCGGACAATGGGATCGACGTCGATACCCCGATCGCCCAGTTGGGCATCGGCGAGCGGCAGATGGTGGAGATCGCGCGCGCTGCCGCGACCCCCGGCGTCCGGCTTATCATCCTAGACGAGCCGACCTCCTCGCTCGGGCTCGAGCGATCACGCCAGCTGCGCGCCTACATCCACGCCCGTGCGAGAAGCGGCATCGCCTTCATCTTCATCAGCCATAAGCTGCATGAAATCATCGACATCGCGAGCAGCGTTGCAGTACTGCGCAATGGCCGGCTGGTTTGGCGCGGCGCCGCAGCCGAAGCCTCGATAGAACGGTTGGTCGAGCTGATGGGCGGTGAGGGCGGGGCCGGCGATGCCGGCCGCCGGAGCAGCGCCGGCGAGCAGATGGTCACCATCGATGGCCCCTGGCTTGCCGAGGGGGGCGAGAATGTCGCCATCGGGCGAGGGGAGATCATCGGCCTCGCGGGTCTGGAAGGCAGCGGCCAGCAGGAACTGCTGCACGCGATCTTCAAGGGGCACGTTCCCGGAATCCAGCGCCTCGCCGCGGCCGGCTTCGTTGCCGGTGACCGGCAGAAGGAGGGTATCTTTCCGCTCTGGGACGTGCTGTCCAACATCAGCATCGGCAGGATCGCCCGGCGGCGCGGCTTTGGCCGCATCTCCCGCACGGACGAACGCGAGCAGGCGACGGGCGCGGCCGGGCGCCTGCGCCTGGACCCGCAGCGCCTGAACTCGGGCATCACCGAACTCAGCGGCGGCAATCAGCAGAAGGCGCTGGTGGCCCGGTCGCTGGTTGCCGATGCGCCGATCATCCTGCTCGACGATCCGACGCGCGGCGTGGACGTCGCCACCAAGCAGGATTTCTACCGGCTGATCGAGCAGATCGCCGCGTCGGGCCGCACGCTCATCTGGCACACCACCGAGGACAGCGAACTGCTTGCCGCCGATCGCGTCCTGGTGTTCTCGGGCGGCCGCATCGTCAAGGAACTGAAGGGGGCGGAGATCAGCGAGGCGGCGATCGTCGAGGCCTCCTTCACCGCCGGCCATGGCGGCCCGACTAGGACGGCTTCGAGCGGCCCGGCAAACAACTGGAAGCGCCTCGCGGTCACCGCCATGCCCTATGCCAGCCTTGCCGTAGTGTTCGCCCTCATGATCCAGGCTAACCCGATCGTCGCCTCGTCCTTTGGCCTCGACCTGCTGCTGATGCCAGCGGTGGCGCTGGTGCTCGTGGCGCTGGCGCAGATGTTCATCGTCGGTGGCAGTGAGATCGACCTCGGCGCCGGCGCCTTCGCCGGGCTGATCAGCGTCCTCGCCGCCACGCTGCTCGTCGGACAACCCTGGCTGGGTGTCCTCGCCATCATCCTTGCCGTAACCGCCTATTCTTCGCTCGGTGGGCTGATCCAGGCCAGGCGGATTCCCGCCATCGTCGTCACGCTCGGCGCCTCCTTCATCTGGCTCGGCATCGGGCTTTCCCTGCAGCCGACGCCCGGGGGCAGCAGTCCCGCCTGGCTCTCGGCGCTGGTCGGCTGGTCGATCGCCGGCTTTCCGACCGCTATCATCATGATCGTGCTCATCGCCGCCATCGCCTTCGGTATCGACCGCACGCCGCTCGGCGTCGTCCTCCGTGGCTTCGGCAACAATCCCGCGGCCATGGCTCTGAGCGGCTGGTCGCCCGTCCGCTATGGCGTGGTCCGCTACTTCGTCGCCGCACTGTTCGCGGGCGCGGCGGGACTGCTCCTCACCGCCCTCAACACCGCCAGCGACATCAATTCGGGCAACTCCTACACCCTGCTGAGCGTCGCCGCCGTGGTGATGGGAGGCTGCGCGCTGCTTGGCGGCGTCATCTCCCCCCTCGGCGTCGTCGTCGGGGCGGTGACGCTGTCGCTGATCGGCGCGCTGCTCGGCATGCTCAACGTCTCCAGCGATTTCAACGCCGCGACGCAGGGGCTGGTGCTGCTGGCGATCCTCGCGGTGCGGAGCCTCGCCGCACGCGGTTCGGAGGACGGGTAGATGGAGCGGCTCGAGCACTTCCTGCGCTCCAACCGCTGGGTGTGGGCGGCGATCGGCGTGGTCCTGCTCTGGCTGGCACTGGCCCTCGTCACCGGCCGGTGGAGCCTTTCCAGCCTGTCGGGCATCATCCTCTCGGCGTCCTTCCTCGCGGTCGTCGGCCTCGGCCAGATGGTGGTCGTTACCACGGGGCGCGGCAATATCGACCTCTCGGTCGCCGCCGTGATGACGCTCAGCGCCTATCTGGCGCTGCTGGTGATCGGAGGTGAGGACCACATGGTCGGCCTGGGCCTTGTCGTCACCCTCGCACTCGGCGTCGGCATCGGGCTCGTCAACGCCTTTCTCGTCATCGCCATCCGTATTCCCGCCATCATCGCGACCCTCGCCACCGGCTACATCCTCGCGACGGCGACGCTGCTCGCCAACCGTTCCCTCGATGGCTTCGCCGTCAGCCCGTTCCTCAAGACCATCGCCAGCGGCCGCTTCTTCGGGGTCCCGATCATGGCGCTGCTTGCCGTCGGCGCCGTAGTCTGCCTGGGGCTGGTGCTGCGGCACACGGTGTTCGGACAGCAGCTCTCCGCCGTCGGGCAGAACCGGGCGGCGGCCCGGCTGGCTGGCGTGCCGGTCAACCGGGTGATCGCCGTCGCCTTCGTCGTCAGCTCGACCCTGGCCGCCTTCACCGGTCTGCTGCTGGGCGCCTATATCGGCGGCGCCTTCCTCGAGATGGGCCAGCCCTACCTGCTGCAGTCCATCGCTGCCGTGGTGGTGGGCGGCACCCTGATCTTCGGCGGCTCCGCGACCGCTTTCGGAACGCTGTTCGCCAGCATCCTGCTGGTGCTGGTGGTGACCGTGATGCAGATCATGGGACTGCCGCGCGGCACTCAGGATATGGTGCAGGGCGTGGTGGTGATCCTGGTGCTCGCCGTGGCCGCGGGGCGCAGTGTGGCCGGGCGCCGCCGCCGTCTGCCTGCAAGGGAGGCGGAAGCCGAGGCCTAGCGCACCCGCCTGGCTTCCCGCGCCTGCAGCTTGCCCGGCCGGAGATGATACCAGTGTTGACCGCCGGCGGCGCACCGGCTAGGGTTTGTTGCACACATGTGCAGCGGGGAGGAGCTCCCGTTCGGCGCAATGAGAATGGCTGTCCACGGCATCGGGCCGGAGGGGCAGACCGAGGAGGACGTCATGAACAGACTGCATTCGAAATTTCTCGTTCCGGCATTGGTGGCGACGTCGCTTTTCGGCGCCGTCGGGTCGGTACAGGCCCAGGATCTGACCATCGCCTCGTCCATGCCGGCGCTGGAGTTCCCCTTCTTCGTGCACATGCAGAGCGCGTTGGCGGCCGAGGCGGAAGCGATCGGGGGCATCGAGCTGCTCGAGACCGATGGCCAGAACCAGGCGACCAAGCAGACCGGCGACGTCGAGGCTGCCATCATCCGCGGCGTCGACGGCATCATCATCAGCCCGATTGATGCGGTGGCCATGGCGCCGGCGCTGCAGCAGGCCGTGGATGCCGAGATTCCCGTAGTCACCATCGACCGCCGCGTCGAAGACGTTCCCGGCATCCTCGCCCATGTCGGCGCCGACAACGTGATCGGCGGCGAGGCGCAGGGCAACCTGATCATGGAGCTGTTCCCTGACGGGGCCCGCATCGTCAACCTGCAGGGCCAGCCGGGCGCCAGCCCCGCCATCGACCGCAACAAGGGCCTGCACAACGTGCTCGACCCGGTCTCCGACAAGTACGAATTCGTCGCCGAACAGACCGCCAACTTCGCCCGCGAGGAGGGCGCCTCCGTCACCGAGGCCATCCTCGCCGGCCTCGACTCCCCGCCCGACGTCATCGTCGCCGCCAATGACGACATGGCCCTCGGTGCCCTGCAGGTGACCGAGGAGCAGGGGCTCGACATCCCGATCATTGGCTTCGACGCCTTGCCGGAGGCGCTGGCCTCCGTCAGGGACGGCGGGCTTCACGCCACCATCGAACAGTTCCCGGGCGGCCAGAGCAGCACCGCCGTCGAGACGCTCGTAGAGTATCTGCGCAACGGCACCGAGCCCGAGGAGCTGATCCTGCTGGAGCCGATCGCCATCACTGCCGACAATATCGACCAGGCCGAGCGCCTGAGCGAGATCCAGTAGTCGGATCGATCGGGGCAGGGGGCCGGTAAGCCGGTCCCCCGCCTCGCCTGGGGGCCGGGGGAAAGTTTCAATGAGCGATACGACGCCCACCGCCCCCGAGGAGCCGCGGCGGTTCGACCTCGTCCTGTTCCTCGCACGCTATGCGGCGCCGCTTTTCCTGCTGCTGCTGATCGCCGTCTTCGCGCTGCTCGAGCCGCGCTTCCTGCACCCCCTCAACCAGTTCAACATTCTCCGCCAGGTGTCGATCTCGGGGTTGATCGCCATCGGCATGACCTTCGTCATCCTCACCGCGGGCATCGACCTTTCGGTGGGATCCTTGCTGGCACTCGCCGGGCTGGTCGGCGCCTATGTGGCCAAGGGCGGTCTCGATGACCGCTTCGCCATCGGGGCCAGTGCCGCCGCCGGGGGGCCGGTGATCCTTGCGGTCGCCGCGGCGATCGCCGTTGGCATTGCCGGTGGCGCCATCCAGGGTCTCGCCATCACCCGGCTCAAGGTGCCGCCCTTCGTCGTCACTCTCGGCGGGCTCACGGCCTTTCGTGGCGCCGCGCTCCTGTTCTCGGGGGGTGGGCCGATCTCGGGGTTCTCGGCCGACTATGCCTGGTGGGGGCAGGGCCGCATCGGCATGGTGCCGGTGCCGGTCATCATCTTCATCCTCGCCGCCGTGCTGGCGCATGTGGTCCTCAAGTACACGGCCTTCGGCAAGCACGTCTATGCGACCGGCGGCAACGAACGCGCCGCGGCAGTGAACGGGGTGCCGACCAGGCGGATCGTCGTCTCCGTCTATGTCATCAGCGGCTTCTTCTGCGGCCTCGCCGCCTTCCTCTTGTCGGCACGGCTCAATTCTGCCGAGGCCGTCGCCGGGCTGAGCCTCGAGCTGACGGTGATCGCAGCGGTGGTCATCGGCGGCACCAGTCTCTTTGGCGGCATCGGCACCATTTTCGGTACCGTCGTCGGCGCCCTGCTGATCGGGGTGCTGACCAACGGCCTCGTGTTGCTCAACGTCTCGTCCTTCGTCCAGCAGATCGTCATCGGCGTCATTCTCGTTGCGGCGGTCGCCCTCGACCAGTTCGCCGCCCAGCGGAGGCAGGCGCAATGAGCGGGCCGCTGCTCGAACTGCGCAACATCCACAAGCGTTTCGGCGCCATCCACGCCCTCGAAGGCGTCGATCTCTCGCTCGGCCGCGGCGAGGTGGTGGGGCTGATGGGCGACAACGGCGCCGGCAAGTCGACCATGGTCAAGATCATCGCCGGCAACTTCCAGCCTTCGGAGGGCGACATCCGGCTCGACGGCGAGCCCGTGCGCTTCGCCAACAGCGTCGATGCGCGCAGCCGCGGCATCGAGGTCGTCTACCAGGACCTCGCGCTCTGCGACAACCTGACCGCCGCCGACAACGTCTTTCTCGGCCGCGAGATCAAACGGCGCATCGGCCCCTTCCGATTCCTCGATTTCAGGGCCATGGCGAAGCGCTCGGCCGAGCTCTTCGCCGAGCTGCAGTCCGAGACCCGGCCCCGCGACGTCGTCAGCATGATGTCGGGTGGGCAGCGCCAGGCCGTCGCCATCGCCCGCACCCGGCTCTCCAATGCCGGCATCGTTCTCATGGACGAGCCGACCGCCGCGATCAGCGTGCGCCAGGTCGCCCAGGTGCTCGACCTCATCAAGCGCCTGCGCGACAGCGGCGTCACCGTCATCCTTATCAGCCACCGCATGCCCGACGTCTTCACCGTCGCCGATCGGCTCGTGGTGCTGCGGCGCGGCCGCAAGGTCGCCGACAAGGCCATCGTCGACAGCTCCCCCGAGGAAGCCACCGGGCTGATTACCGGAGCCATCGAGGCGGCATGAGCCGGGCGCCGCGTCCGCCGGCCCGGCCCCGGCGGGTCACCGCCCTCGATGTCGCCCAGCTCGCCGGTGTCTCGCGCTCCGCCGTGTCGCGGACGCTGACCGAAGGGGCGAGCGTCTCCCCGGCGACGCGGGAAAAGGTCCTGCTTGCCGCAGCAGAACTCGGCTATCATCGCAACGCCCTCGTCAGGGGCATGGTCAGGCAGCGCTCGGGCATCATCGGTGTCGTCACTGGCCGCCTCGACAACCCGTTCATCGCGCTCGGGCTCGAGCAGCTTTCGCATCGCCTGCAGCAGCAGGGGCTGAAGACCCTCATCTACTCCGGCGACGCCGAGAGCGACCTCAAGGTGGCGCTGCCCTCGATGGTCGAGTACCGCGTCGACGGCTGCTTCATCCTCAGCAACGATCTCTCGCCCAAGGCTGCGGCCCTCTATACCCGCCTCGATATCCCGCTGCTCGTGATGTTCAATTCCGACATGGAGGGCATCTCGGATCACAGCGACGAAGTCCCGGTCGGGGTCGTCGATGTCGACAACGTGGAAATCTCCCGCCAGGTCGCAGACCTCCTCGTGGCGCTCGGCTGCCGCCGCTTCGCCTATGTCGCCGGCCTGCCCAACGCCGCCACCAGCCGCGAGCGGCAACGGGGCTTCGCGGAAGGGCTCGCGGCGCAGGGCAGGGCGCTGGCGGCCGTCGAGACCGGCCATTTCAGCTATGAGGGGGGCAGGGACGCGGCGCGCGCCCTGCTCGCCCTGGACGGCCGTCCCGATGCGCTCTATTGCGGCAATGACCTCATGGCGATGGCGGCGATGGATGTCGCCCGCAGCGAGTTCGGCCTCGAGGTGCCGCGGGATCTCGCCATCGTCGGTTTCGACGACATCCAGGTCGCCGGCTACCCCGCCTACGACCTCACCACCGTCCGCCAGCCCGTCGCCCGGATCGTCGAAACCGGCGTCGAAATGATGCTGGCCTTCATCGAGGACCCGGCAGTCGGCCTGCGCGAGGTGCGGCTGCCATCGGAACTGATCCATCGTCGATCCACCATGACCACACGCTCCGGAGCATCCCCATGACCACGCCCGATTTCCGCCTCGACGACAAGGTCGCCATCGTCACCGGCGCCAGCAAGGGCATCGGGCAGGGGCTGGCCCGGCTGCTGGCCGGCGCCGGCGCCAGGGTAGCGCTGGTCTCGCGCCATGCGGCGGAACTCGAGGATCTGGCGGCGGAGATCACCGCCACCGGTGGGGATGCCGCCGCCTTCAGCCTCGATGTCCGCGACGTCGGGCGCATCGGCGATGTCTTCGAGACGATCCGCACCCGCTTCGGCCGCATCGACATCCTCGTCAACAATGCCGGCCTCGGCGACAACCACCCGGCCGAAGAGGTGACCGAGGCAGCCTGGGACGAGATGATGGACGTCAATCTGAAGGGGGCCTTCTTTGCCGCCCAGGCCGCCGGCCGCATCATGCTGGCCCAGGGTGCAGGCCGCATCGTCAACATGAGCTCCCAGGCCGGTTCCGTCGGCATCCGCGACCACGCCGTCTATTGCGCGACCAAGGGCGGCGTCGAGCAGTTCACCCGGGTGCTGGCGCTCGAATGGGGGCATCGCGGCGTCACCGTCAACGCCGTTGCCCCGACCTTCATCCGCACTCCCGGCACGGCGGAGCGGCTCGATCGGCCCGACTATCTGAAATCGGTGCTCGACCGCATCCCCATCGGCCGCGTCGGCACCATCGAAGACGTGGCCGGTGCCGTCATCTACCTCGCCTCTGCCGCCGGCGCCATGGTCAATGGCGAAGTCCTGAAGGTCGACGGCGGCTGGACCGCGCAATAGCCGCTTCCAGCCCCACCGGCAACGATGGAGACTAGCGGAGCAACCCGCTACCAGGCGCCCGCCGGCCCTCGCGGAAACTGGCAAACCCCGTTTGGCACCTCTCCGCCGTCCAGCGGCTTTGCCCCGCCATGATCTCATCGAGCTCGCCAAGGGCCGCAATGGCGCCCCGCTGCTCGTACCCGGCCGCGATGAACGCCGTCCCGGCCGCGTTCCGCAGCTTCGCCCGCTGCTCCGGCGAGAAATAGTCGCGGCAGGCCGCCTCGAGCCGCAGATGGATCATCGCCTCATGCGTGGCCAGCTGCGTTGCCCGCGGCACCGGCCGCGACGTCGCGGCTCCGAGATTGAACTGCGCCGCGGCCTCGGTCGCGAACAGCGCCATGAAGACGATGAGCAGTCTCTTCACCCGACGGTCCCCCGCTGACATTCAACCCCGCCAATCTAGCGCGAAGCCGGCCGGCCGGCCAGTTGCCAAGTTGCCACCGGCGGCATCCGCCGCGCCTTGCGATCGGATCCCCCATGTTCCAGGTGCCGCTGCCCCCTTTGCGAAAGTCGACCTGCCATCGCCGCATCCACGACCCGTTATCCTCGGCCCACGGAGCGACACCGAGGATGACGGCGCGGGGGCGGCCTTGCGACCGCCCCCCTCGCTCACGTGGCGGAGAAGGTCAGCAGCCGCAGGGCGTTGAAGTCGAGGACGCCGCCGCCGACCCGCTTGGTGGCGTAGAACAGCACATAGGGCTTGGCCGAATAGGGATCGCGCAGGATCTGCACGCCCTGCCGGTCGACGATCAGATAGCCGCGCTTGAAGTCGCCGAAGGCGATGGCGGCCGCCCCGGCGGCGATATCGGGCATGTCCTCGCACTCGGCCACCGGGAAGCCGAGCAGCATGGTTTCGAGCCCGGCCGCCAGCTTGATCTGCCACAGATAGTCGCCGTTGCCGTCCTTCAGCCGGCGCACCCTGCTCATGGTGGACCGGTTCATGAGGAAGGTGCCTTGGCGCCGGTACTTGGCACCGATCGAGTGCACGAGGTCGATGAGCGCATCGGCGGGCTCCTCGGCGTCGAAATCACCCGCGGTGCCGGTCGCGACCGTGCCGATGGCGCCGAAGCTCGCACTCAAGGCAGGCTGCCGCGGGTAGCTGAGGATGCCCTTCGGCTTCACCACGCCGTCGCCGTTGATGAAGGCGTCGCTCTCCTGCTCGGAGAAGGCGCTCCGGATCTCGTCGACGATCCACGCCTCGACGTCCACCACCGCATCGTCGAGGAGCTGCTTGGTCGCCGCCGGCGAGGCATAGAGCTCCATCGCCGGGTACGAGATCTCGGCAAGCTGGGGGCTTGTCGTCTCCGTCCGGGCGCCGGTCTCGGCCACCCAGCCTGCTCCCGCGCCCGAAACGGCGAAGGGCCGCTTGTACCCGCTCGACGAGATCGTCAGGGTGGAAGCGAGCTGGCGCAGGGGCGACTCCGACTGCATCGCCTTGAGGATCGAGCTCTCCGTCTCATCGGGCACCAGATAGCCGCCATCGGCCTCGGAGCCGACGCTCATGCCCTTGCGCTCGAGGTCCTCGTAGCCGTCCGTCCTGCCCTTGCGGACATAGGCCATCATCGCGGACTTTGCCTGCAGGGCCTCCTCCCCGGCGCGATCGCTGAGCTCGAGCATGGGCCGCGCCGCGTCCACCGCCCGCCTTTCCTGGGCCTCGATGAACCGCTCGACCCGCCGCAGTTTCTCCTCGGTCAGCGGGTCGACGCTGCCGCGGGCCTCGAGCTCGGCTAGCCGCCGGTCGTTGGTTTCCTTGAAGCTTTCGAGAGCGGCGAAGAACTCCTCGACCGTCGCGCCCTCCACCTGGTGGGCCTTGGTTTCGAAGGGAATCGCCAATTCAGAATCGTGTTCCATCATGTGGACCTTCACGTTGGTTGAACGCGAAGATTCTGAGGCATGGCGGGCCGGCGGGGATAACTTTTTGGATTGTTGTTCCGGCGCAGCGGCTTAGTGCGAGACTGGCAGGCGCGGAGCACAACTCCGGCGCCGGACAGCGGGCGGCTCGGGCGGGGTGACCTGCCGACCTTGCCCGGAGACGCCGGTCGGGTGAAGGATGGGGCGGTGAGCACCGCAACCCGCCCTTATGCCGCTTGGAGCGGCCAAATGGCCTGTTGCAGGCGGGGGCGGCACATTGTAGGTGACCATCGACGACGCGGCGACGGCTGTTCCCACTGGCGAGTCTCATGGCAATCTGGAAAAGCATCCGGGCATCTCTCTCCGGCCTCGTCCGCTTCTTCCACATCAGCTATATCGAGGCGAAGGCCGAGCAGCAGGGCACCTATCTCGGCATCCTCTGGCTGCCCCTCTCGTCCCTCCTCTTCGCGGCGATGCTGGCGCTGGTCTTCCGGCAATCCGAAACGATGCCGCTCGCCGATTTCTTCCTCTATGTCTTTATCGGCTACGTGTTCTGGGGCTTCATTGCGGACTCGATTAGCGGCAGTACCGACGTCGTCCAGAGCCGCTTCGAGTTCGCCGTGCACAACAACCTTTCGCTTCCGGGCCTGTTCGGCAAGCTGCTGATCGACCGGCTGTTCCTCTTCTTCCTGAACCTTTCCCCGCTCCTGATCCTGCTGCTCCTCCTCGCGCCGGGGAGGCTGAGCAGCCCGGCCCTCGCGTTGTTTTTCCCCTTCCTCGCCCTCATCGTGCTGACCTCGCTCGGCACCGCCTACCTCGTCAACATGCTCACGGTCTTCTTTCCCGATTTGAAGAATGCGCTGAAGATGGGCACGCGCTTCATGTTCTTCGTCTCGCCGGTGTTCTGGAGCGCCGCCGACACCACCAGCGGCCCGCGGGCCCTGCTCGTGCAGTACAATCCCATTGCCTACTTCCTGTCGCTGCCGCGACAGGTCTTCGGCATCGAACCCCTCGATCCGAGGCCCTGGCTGGTGGCCGCCGTCGTTTCGGCGATACTCTGCCTCGCCGGATATCTGGCCTACCAGCGCTCGCAGGCCTTCGTCAGGAACTTGAAATAGATGGCCAGCATCGGCATCGACAACGCCAGCGTCAGCTATTTCCTGCGCAAGAAGGGCGCCACGGCGAAAAGCATGGAGCGCGGCGCCGTCGGCGCGGCCATCGCCATCGGCCGGCGCTATCTCGAGATCGCGGCGCTGCGGAACATTACGCTGTCGCTCAGGGACGGCGACCGGGTGGGCCTCGTCGGCATCAACGGCTCCGGAAAATCGACGCTGCTCAAGCTCTGCGCCGGGGCCCTCAGCGCCCAGACCGGCACCGTTCGCATCGAGGGGCGGGCGAGCCCGCAATTCGCCCTCGGCTCCGGGCTGAAGCCGAGCCTGTCGGGACGGCAGAACACGGAACTGAAATGCCTCTACCTCGGCGTGCCGCAGGGGGCGATCGCCCGCCACGTCGAGGAGGTGAAGGAGATGTCGGGGCTCGGCGGCTATTTCGAGCTCCCGATGCAAAGCTACTCGGCCGGCATGAGGTCGAGGCTGGTGATCAGCCTGCTGCGCCTGGTGCGTGGCGAAATCCTCATCATGGACGAATGGATCAATGCCGCCGACCCCACCCTCAGTGCCGCAGTGGGGGGGCTGCAGGCGCAGCTCATTGAGAAATCGAAGATCCTGCTGCTGGCCAGCCACTCGCGCCGCGTGCTCGAGGAGTGGGTGGACACGCTGGTCTGGCTCGATCAGGGGGAAATTCGCGCCCAGGGCAAGGTGGAAGAGGTGTATGCGGAGTATCAGCCTTGGATGGACGCACGGAAGCCGGCGAAGCGAAGGCCGTAGTCTCCCAGTCTCCTGCTGAGGGCCGCGGAGCTGTATTCCTCACGAACGAGGGCCTCGCCTGCGGCAGCGCATGACCTCAGGGCGCCAGGGTCTCCCCACAATGCCTGCACGGTTCCCCACACCTCCTTCGCATCGACGTGCAAGGCCGCCTCGTCGAAATTTGCCGTGAAGCGCTTTTCAGTCACCACCGGCAACCCTGCGGCCATGGCGAAGAGGGCCGGATAACCCAGCATGTCGCGAGACTGGGGGTGCGGAAAGTGCAGGAAGATGTCCAGCATGGAAAAGAAGCTTGCGGGCGAAGTGGTCATGGCATCTATGCCGCGCCAGTTTCGCGGCAATCGCCCAAGATGGCGCTTCGTCTCCTTCAGCGACCCCAGAAAAAGGACCTCGCTGGCAGTGTCGGCGCAATAGGCCGCGAGAAGCGTTTCCGGGTCCCAGAGGCGTAGCGTCTCGGTGTCGGGAACGAAACCGCCAAGAACCGGCCGCCGGTCGGCGGCCGCCCCGTTCGGTCCGGCTGTCGTGCTGCCCTTGAACATCCGGTCGATCGCCGGCTTGATCGGCGCCTCCAGGCCCTGCGGGAAGACGGCCTTGAGTGCTGCTGCCGCAAGCCCGCAATTGGGTGCCAAGCGTACGTTGCTCCCCAGCAGCGTCCTCGCGGACTCGTTCAGTGCCGCGGGAGCGGCAGGATCGGCGCGTGGAGCTTCGGACGGCATCGGCAGGGAGTCGATGAGGACGACGCTGTTTTCGCTCTCCAGTTCGGGGAAGCGGTCCATCCGGTGGTGCAGCAACTCGCTTTCAGCCACCAGCGTCAGCCGCGCAGAAGCGCGCTCACCCGGCGCCAGGATGCGGATATCGTGCCGGCCGGCGAAAGCGCGAACCTCATGGGAAAGCGGCCTCGTGACATCGCGATGGTAGCCGGGGTAGTGGAGGATGGCGATATCCAGAGCGTCTTCGGCACCGAGTTCCCAGATGGCCATTGCGTTCCTCGTGGCGGGGCCGGGGTGGTTGAAATCGCCGACGACCACGAGGTCGTGCTGGCGTTCCGGCGGCGCACCGACCCGGATCAGGGCCGGTGCGGGGAAATAGGGTCCGGGTCCGGGCTGCATGCCGGGTTTAAGGCTCGTGTGCCAGAAGGCAGCGGCCTCGCGATACTCCCGGCGTACGCCGTGATAGAGCGTCACTCCGTGCGTCGGGCCGGCCTGGGTGAGCGAGCCCTCGAGGTGGCGACTGAAGGACAGGGGGCAACTGGCCATGATGCGTCTCGATCTGCTGTGATCGGGGCTGTTTCCCGACAGGGCCTCCATGCGCCAGAACAGCTCGGTGTCGCCGGAAATGCGGACGGTGTCCCATCCGCCGGCTCGGCGCACCTCATCGGTGCGAAAAAGCCCCGAGGAATGGTTCGGCCCGACGAGTTGCGGGAACGGTCTGGTGCCGCCGACAAAGTGCAGGCCCGGAGTGGCGCGACAGAGCATGGTGTAGTTGTACGGAGCGGAGCTGCTCCGGAGCTCCTTGACCTGCATCTCGAGCTTCTGCGGATGCGACCAGTCGTCGGCATCATGCACCGTCACGTAGGGGGTCTCGACCTGCTCCAGCGCCATGTTTCGAGAGACGTAGCTGCCGCTGTTTTCGGTCTTGCGGATCAGGGAAAACCGCGAGTCCAGGCGGCAGAAGGCCTCCACCCTTTGGCAGCTGGCGTCGGTGCTGCAGTCGTCGACGACGATGACCTTCAACGCGCGCCAGCTCTGCTCGGCAAGCGACTGCAGCGCCGTTACGATTGTTGCTTCGGCATTGAAAAGGGGGAGGATCACCGTGACGGAATGACCTGCTTCGGTTACGCCGCGACATGTGTCGCCCTTGATGTTGTCGAGCGACAATGGCAGGGCGTTATCGCGCAGAACGACGTCGCATAGCCCGAAGTGGCGGTAGACATTGTTGATGTGCCGCAGGACGCGCGACCTCGCGTCGGGGTCGATCTGAATGCCCACTTCGGGGTTCCAGGTATTCGCGAGATAGAGCTCCCGCGATGCGTGGAAGCCACGCCACGCGTGGGCCTCGAGGCATTGGCGAGCCCTTGCGGTTTCGCCCAGTCGACAAAGAAACTGGGCCGCCAGCATCGCGTGGCTCTTGCGGCGGTATCGCACCGGATCCAGATCTATTGTGCGCTGCAAGAAAGCCAATGCCTCCTGGTACCGGCCTGCCGCCCCCGTCCATCGGGCGATGCTGAGGCAGGCTTCGGCGCGACGCACAGGACGCTCTTCAGGGTCGTCGGCCAGGATGAGCAGATCGTCGAGCGCCGAACTCGAGAAGCCGCCCCACAGTTTCTCGTCCAGTGACTGCACCGCGGACTGCTCCGCTCGCAGCAGCGACTTGATCGCCTGCTTGATGGGGAGCGGCACACGGAGGCGCATGCCGGCTGGAACTGCCTCCCGGGCGAGCTCCACGCCCTTGGCAACACTGACAGTCAGCAGTCTGCTAGTCTTCAGAGGTTTCAATGCGCTGCCCGAAAACTACGTCTGGAAGCTTCTAGTGCTTCATGAGGCGCCGCGGCCAAAACTACAAGCGGGGGAGGCGGCCTTACCGCCGTTCGGGCCTTGCGCCTCCGACAAGGCGAACCAGTTCCCCCATCTCCACCAGCCAGATCAAGCAGAGCACGAATATGGCGCGAAGCCGGAAGCTCATCGGTTGATCGGCGCGAAGAAAGTGCCAAGCGCCGCGCAGGGGCGGCATCATCGTTCGTGCGGCCCAGGCAAGGCGCCGCCGCGGCGAGCCGGCCCGCAACTGGCCGCCCTTGACCCGGCGCGCCTTGGTCACGACCTCGGTCCAGCTGCTGCGCGCCGGGTGCCCGACCCTGGCCGCCCCGAGATAGCGAATGGGGCATCCGGCAGCGCCCGCACGCCGGCAGAAGTCGGCGTCGCCTCCGGAGAAGCGCGCGGCGTCGAAACCACCCAGCCGTTCAAACACCGCCCGCGGTACCGACAGGTTGGCGGTAGCGGCATAGCCTCTTTTCACGTAGCGGGCCTGCGGAATCCCCTTCACCAGGTCGTAAATCTCGAACAGACCGGGATCAGCGGAGCTCGCGCGCATCTCCACGGCGCCGGCCAGCAGCGTGGGCGTATCGCCGATTCTCCCGATCTCGCTATGGATGGAGGCAAGCCAATCCCGGTCGGGCAGGCAATCGGCGTCGGTGAACACGAGCCAGTCGCCGCGAGCTAGACTCGCTCCGTGGTTCCGCGCCGCATAGGATCCCGGGATCAGGCATTCGACCACTCGGGCATTGGGCAGGTTCAGCTCGCCCCCCGATCTCTCGCTCGAGCCATTGTCGACGACGATCAGTTCGAACCGCTCCTTGGGGCAGCTCTGTTCCCTGATATGCGCCACCAGATCGGGCAGCAGATGCCATTGGTTGTAGACCGGCACGATGACGGAGAGATACAGGTCCTGCTCGCCCGCCACGGCGCGCTTGTCCTCGCTGGAGGCGCCCGGCATCACCTCGCCGGGTGTCATTCGCTAGGCCTTGACCACGTTGTGGAGTGGCAGCCCGTGTTTTGCGCAGGCGTTTCGGGTGTCGACCACCAGCCTGGCATGCTCCGAAAGCAGCGAATAATCCACGCCATCGTGCTCGGTGGCGATCAGCACCGCGTCGACGCTTGCGATCTGCTCGGCGGTCCACTCGACGGATCGCCTTCCGGCCAGCGCGCCGTGCTCTCGCGTCATGGCGATCTGCGGGATGAAAGGGTCATGGTAGGAACATTCTGCGCCGCGCTCTTCCAGAAGCTCGATCAGGCGCAGGGTCGGGCTCTCGCGCATGTCGTCGACGTTCTTCTTGTAGGCCATCCCGAGGAGCAGGATTTTGGCACCGTTCAGGCCCCGGTTGAGCCGCGCATCGAGCGCCTTGCCCAGCTGGTCGACGACGCGGCGCGGCATGGCCGTGTTGATCTCGCCCGCCAACTCGATGAAGCGCGTGGAAATCTCGTACTCCCGCGCCTTCCAGGTGAGGTAGAAGGGGTCGATCGGGATGCAGTGTCCGCCGAGGCCCGGCCCGGGATAGAAGGGCATGAAGCCGAAGGGCTTGGTCTTGGCTGCGTCGATGACCTCCCAGACGTCGATGCCCATGGCCTCGTAAACGACCTTCAGCTCGTTGACGAGGGCGATGTTCACCGCGCGGAAGATGTTCTCCGTCAGCTTCACGGCCTCGGCGGTCGCCGTTGAAGATACGGTCACCGTCGACGTAACGAGCGTTCCATAGAGGCTCTGCGCCAGCAGCAGCGCCTGCGGCCCGTCGCCGCCGATCACCTTCGGTATCGTCGTGGTGCCGAAGTCGGGATTGCCCGGATCCTCGCGCTCCGGCGAAAAGGCGAGAAAGAAGTCCTTACCGCTCTTGAGACCGCCGGCTTCGAGGATCGGGCGCAGCACCTCGTCCGTCGTCCCGGGATAGGTCGTCGATTCGAGCACGATGAAGTGGCCCGGCCGCAGCCGCTTGGCCACCGCTTCGGCCGTCGCCACGACATAGGAGAGGTCGGGTTCACGATAGCGCGACAGCGGTGTGGGCACGCAGATCAGGATGGCATCGACCTCGGCGAGCCGATCGAAGTCTGCGGTGGCCTCGAAGGCGCCACGATCCACCTGGGACTTCAGCAGCGCACCGTCGATGTGCTTGATGATTGTTTCGCCCGCATTGAGGCGCGCGACGCGCTCGGCGTCGATATCGAACCCGACGACAGTGAATTTCGCCTGGTTGGCCGCCAGCGCCAGCGGCAATCCTACATATCCCAGCCCGACAATGCCGACCTTGGCACGACGCGAGACGATGGCATCCTGCAGCGTCTCGAAAGTACTTTCTTTTGCCCGGTCGGCGGCGACTTGGTGGCGCTGCTGCATGTCGCAATCTCTTGGTCATTGCCGGTGTCGTGAGCGCAATAGCCGGGCGCTTTCTCTAATGCAAGCAAACTGCCGCCGGCGGCAACGCTTAACGTTCAACCTCAAGTCGAGCGAGCTGGCCGCAAATCTGCGATCAGGATGCAGTCGCGCGGTCCCCTCGTTCCTTCCAGCCGCAGCCGCCCATTGGTGATGGTGCCGCTGAAGGCCACCCCCTTCACGCCGCCTGCACCTTCGGTGTAGTGTCCGCTGACGGTGACCCTCTCCCCGTCGATCCTGCCGGCCCAAAGATCAAAGCGTACCTTCTGATCGCGCCAGTTTCCGAAGCGATGCGTTATCGCGCCATCTTTCACTTCAAGGGTGATTCTTCGCGCCAAAGGCGCCCCGGTTCCCAGTGCCGCGCAACTGAGCGTCGCGACGACCTGCGGCCCGTGCCCGGCAGCGACCGCGGACACTTGGAAAGGTACGCCCAGTTTCGTTGCGATATAAGGTGCGAGTGCCGTAGCATAGGTGGCGGTCAAGTGGTGACGATCGCGCCAAACGATGAGATTTCCAACTACAGCCTCGCAGCTTTCGGGTCCGCAGATGGCGTTCGTCAGATCGAGAACCTCGATCTCCGGCAGCGCTTCCGCTGCCGTGTGCATGACCCGGCTGGCTTCGACTTCGGCTCGCGGCGCCGCACAAAGTCTTATGTCCCCTGCCAGGCAGTCGCCGGGTTCGAACGGCATCCACGGCGTGTCGTGGATTGGAACAACTTGTACGCCTGCATCCATCAGTTCCATCCACACGCTGCGAAGGCCTTCTGACATATCTACCGCGTCGATGTACTCATAGCGGGACTGGCTGGTGAATACGATGTCCACCCCGTTCTGCTTGATCCAGTCAATCGCGTTCTCGCGCCACTTTGCGCAGGACGGGTAAGGGCCGCCCGAGATCCTCAACTCCACCCGTGCGAGGGCACATGCTGACTTCGTCAGCGTCACCAGGCGCCAGCCATTCGCGATCGCAAGGCGCTCCAGACCTGGCACCCACTGCGCCGCATGAGAATCGCCGGTGATTGCAACTGTCTTCTCGCCCATGGGGTCGCCGAGAACACAATGCTTCGGGTCACTGTCACGCTGGTTCTGGTGGCACGCTTCTCCCTGATAAACCACCGGCAGGTCCCGCCGGAGCGCCGCTAGCGAAGGCAGTGGCTCTACCCCTTCCGGCACCGCCGCGCCCGTTAGCAGAGCCGCCGGTCCAGGGTAGTCGGGATCGCTTGCCGCGATCGCAGGTTGGATCTTGCTGGAAATGCCGTAGCTGATGGTGACGGAAATGAGCACGCAGGCTGCGATGGAGGTTGCGCCGTAGGCCAGTGGTCGCCATTCACCCCGTCCCTTCGCATGGCGCCAAGGTTGTTCGATGTAATGATACGACAGGTGAGAGATGGCCAGCGTCAGCGCCACCAGTCCAATACCCTCCACCAGGCCGATTTGCCCGGCACCGGCTACATAGAAGACAATCAGCGGCCAGTGCCAGAGATAGATGGAGTAAGAGCGGTCGCCCACCCAGGACAGCCAGCCCGCATCCAGCCCATGAAACCGACCTGCCCTGACCTCTCCCGCCATGATGACCAGCACTGAACCGAGCGTTGGCAGCAGGGCGGCATAGCCGGGGAATGCGGTGGTCCTGGAATAGGCGAAGGCCGACCAAGCGATTGCTCCCAGGCCGAAGACGAGCATAGCGCATCGCACTGCCATGCCGGCGCGCCAACGGTGAATGGTGAGCGCCAGCATTCCGCCCATTGCAAGCTCCCACATCCGGGTGTGGGTAACATAATAGGCCTGCGCCGCGTCCTGGGCGGTTAGGGCGAGAGAAAGGGCGAAGGAGGAGGCGAAGATTGTGGCCAGGGCGGCCAGGAACACCCGCCGCATCGGCAGGCCGAGCCGCCTGGAGGCAGCGATGGCGGCGATCATCACCAGTGGCCAGACCACGTAGAACTGCTCCTCGATAGAGAGCGACCAGTAGTGCTGCACTGGACTGGCGGCGTTTTCCGCACCCAGATAATCCCCGGAGAGCCATGCTAGCACCCAGTTCTGCACATAGAGGGCGCTGGCGGCTATCTGGATGGCTGTTTCCTCCCAACGCGCCTTTGGCAGGAAGACCAGCATGCCGGCAAAGGTAGCGAATAGGACGGCCGTCGCGGCCGGCAGCAGCCGGCGCGCGCGGCGCGAATAGAAATCGAGCAGCGAGATGCGCCCGTCGCGCATCGCGTCGCGCACCAGGAGCCCGGTGATAAGGTAGCCTGAAATGACGAAGAAGACGTCGACGCCGACATAGCCCCCCGGCAAGGCCCAGGGCCAGACATGGAAAATTAGCACAAGGCCAACCGCAATCGCGCGCAGGCCCTGAATCTCGGATTTGACTGAACGTTCGGGGGTCACGAGGTGGATGGAATCTCCATTGCCTCGTCAGTTCGTTGCCGCGCGAATGCGGCCGAGTCAAGGCCTGCGCCGCCAGTGCACTAGTGTTCGACTTCAAAGCTAAACGCACTGGACAGAAGGCGGCGCTTTTTCGGTGCTGGGCGGTAGGGCGATGACCTCACGCGCCTCGCCAGTCGCGCCTTACGAGCAGATGCAGGAGGGCTCAGTGAGCGCCTCGACAGCGCGGCAACGCACACCCTTGCCGCTTCCATCTCTTTTCGGCATTAAGAAATTGCGGGACGTGGGCAAGAGCAAGGCTGCGGCTTGATCCAGCAGGAGGATTGTGGAGATGACAGTATCATGAGCGAGGTGGCTGGTGGCTAAACTTTTGGAGCAACAGAAGTTCTTGGCCGGAAACCGCAACGTATTTGTGCTTTGCACAGGGCGATGCGGCTCGGTTACCTTTAGCCGCGCTTGCGAGCACATGACCAACTATACTTCTGGCCACGAAACCAGAATCAAGTTCCTCAACGAAGAGCGTCTGGCCTTTCCGCATAACCATATCGAGACGGATAACCGCATTTCGTGGTTTCTGGGCCGTCTCGACAGGCGCTATGGCAACGACGCCTTCTATGTTCATCTCACGCGGGACCCAGAAGAAGTCGCAAAGAGTTACGCGAAACGTATCGGGAACCCCCAGGGAGTCGCATTTGGATACTATAACTCGATCCTCACCCGCCCCAAGTCAGCTGATCCTGTGCAAGTATGCCTAGACTATGTGGACACCGTTAACTCGAACATTTCCGCGTTCCTGCGCAACAAGCCCAACCAGATCCACGTTCGGCTGGAGAACGCAAAGGACGATTTCCGGAACTTTTGGAGAGCCATTGGCGCCGAGGGTAATCTTGATGCGGCGCTTAGGGAATGGGATACATCCTATAACCAATCACGGGCACCGGCTGCGGCACCGGCTGCGCACGCTCTGGAACCCGCAATTCAGGAGAAGAGCATGCCGCGATCTGAAATTGAAAAGTACTGGGAGGACCGAAAGGACCAGCTATACTATCAAGCTGTTCGGGTGCTAACATCTCATTTGGGCGAGAATGCCGGTTCCATTCTCGACGTCGGCTCGGCGGCCTGCCCTTATCTTGAGTGGTACCCGTGGATTCCGACCCGGACATCGATCGATTTGCGTAACCCTTACCGATCGCCCGAGATCCGAGGAATTGTCGCAGATTTCCTAGAGTGGCAGCCCGATCAAACCTATGACATCGTTACGTGCCTTCAGGTGATGGAGCATGTGCCCGATGCGGGGAGATTCGCACAGAAGCTAATGGAGGTTGGCCGTACCGTCGTAGTCTCCGTTCCGTACAAGTGGAGAGCTGGTTCAAACGCCTCACATGTGCACGATCCGGTCGAAGAAGGGAAGATGCGCTCCTGGTTCCGAAGGCCGGCGAACTTCTCCTACATCATTCGCGAGGTTTTGTCGGATTCCCGCCGTCTGATACAAGTGTATGAAAGGGATAACGAGGATAAGTGGCCGTCGCTTCGGGCGTGGAAGCGGGCACGCAACGCCACCCAATGAAGAAGTTCACCATCGGTATCACTACGCACAACGAGGCCCTCACGATCGGCGAGCAACTTGACAGGCTAACCACCCTTCCCCCCGAGGTGGTAGATATCATTGTGTTCGACGACGGCAGCACAGACGGAACGCCCGACGTCATTATCCAGCACCCGATCTCTACGCAGCCCAACTTTAGGGCGCACCTATCCAAGATAAATCACGGTACCCCGTCGGTTGGCCGCACGTATTTCGGGGAGCACGCGCACAGCGAGTACGTTGTCTTGTTCGACGGCGACGACATCCTAGATGTCGATCATTTCCTACGTTTTGCGGAGGTAGCCCCGACGGGTCAGGATCTTATTCTGTCCAGCTACCAATACCAAGGTCGCACCATAAGCTTGCCCGGTGAGGGAGGGCCGTTCGATGTCAACGCCATCACCGTTTCCCGCGTCTTAGCGGGGGTCGGCGGAAAGGCCTACAAAACTGCATTACTTCGCGAGTTCGGCCCGGATCCCGTCAGGGGGCGCAGTGATGATGTTCGAATGAACATGCGCATTATCGCCGCTTCGCCGCGCAAGCTCTGGCATGTTGCCGGGCCATGCTTTTATCGCATTCGCGAAGCTAGAAAGTCTGTGCGCGCAGCCAGTATAAACTGGCACGAGGTGGAAACGAGAGCGGCCCGCTTCGAAGCGCTGCGCACGATGTACCCGATCGACGCAACGTATTTGGTTTCCTTGCGCAACCAGCTCCTTCGGGTGGTTCGCGAGGACGAAACCCTTGAGCAATCTGAGAAGGGCGAGTGTATCCGGCGCATTGTCTTCATATTTGCGCCCTACGTTGAGCACCCCCGTCACCTTCCTAGAGAGGTCCTCAAGGCGGTTGAGAGGTCTGGACTGCAGATCGATGAAGTTTTTCCGAATTATTCTCTGGTTGTAGAGAGGCATGCCCCCAAGCTTCCGACGATTTGGAGACGGGCAGTGGTTTCGCGACTGCCCATATCGTTCCGCCGGAGAGTGAAGGTGCTTCTGCGACGATTGCAACATCTCCTTGAAACATATCGAAAGTGACGGGGGGACCCGGCGACTGTAGGATCGCCGTTTGTGGTGCTGAGCAGAGCAACTCAAATCGAGGACTACGGTCCTCAAGGGCGACTCCAAGAAGTTAAGGAGTTGGAGGCGTCATGAAGGTCTGGCTTGTGCGCGATACGGAGCCGGTGCCGGGCGACGCGGGCAAGGGCCGACTTCTGCGCGCCGGCATGTTGTGCGAGGCCCTGGTGGGACATGGGCACCAGGTACGCTGGTTCACCTCCACTTTCGACCACTATGCCGCCCGGCACCGGCCCGGCGGACGCCAGAGCCGGGGCGTCGGCTCGAACCTCGTCGTCGAGATCCTTCCTGGGCTCGGCTATCGGCGGAGCCTCAGCCTCCGCCGTATCCTGCACAACCGCTCCTTTGCCCGCGCGTTTCTTGGCGCGGCAGGCGAGCTGGGTGAACGGCCGGACATCATCCTTGCCGACCTGCCGACCACCGAAAGTGCCGCTGCCGCGGTGGCGCTGGCGCGGGAGTGGGGCATCCCCTCCATCGTGTCGGTCCGGGACCGGTGGCCCGATTTCTTCGTCTCCTATCTGCCAGCCTGGTCGAGGTGGTTGGCACGACCCGCCATCGGCGTGCTCGACCGGCAGGCGCGGCGGGCCTGTCGCGGTGCGTCCGCCATTGTCGGTATCTCTGAAGCGTATCTGGAATGGGGGCTCGGCAAGGCCGGCAGGGAACGCGGCGCCGAGGACGCCGTCATTCCACTGGGTTATCCGGCGCCAGCCTCGGAACCGGGAGACGAGGAAAAGGCCGAGCGCTACTGCCGGGAACTGGGCGTGTCGCCGACGGACCGGCTGGTCTGCTTCGTCGGTTCCTGGGGACGTACCTACGATCTCGATACGGCGGTCGAGGCGGCGCTTCTGCTCCGAGACAGGCTGGGCCTGCGCTTCGTCTTCGCCGGCGATGGTGAAAGCCATGCGAGGATCGCCAGGCGGGTGGGCGGCGTCGACTCCATCATCCTTCCGGGCTGGATCGACAGCGACCAGGTCCGTTGGCTGTTGCGCCGGGCGGAGGTCGGGCTCATGCCCTATGACGCTGCCGCACCGCAGGGGCTGCCGAACAAGATCTTCGAATACATGGCCTATGGCGTGTTCCAGGTCTCGACGCTGGCCGGAGAGGCGGCCGAGATGCTGGCCGCCTGCGACGCCGGGATCACTTGCCCCAGCGGCGATGCCGGCGCCATCGCCCGGGCGATCGAAACCGCCGTGGAAAGGTCTCGCGACCCTATGCTCCGCAGAAAGATAGAGGAGCTGTTCATGAGCCGCTACGACGCCCGGATCGTCTACGGGAACTATGTTCGGGTCATCGAAAGTATAGCGCAGAAGGGCCGACGCTAACCGAAGAGGGTGGATTCTTGAGCCGGGTCTTCATCCGCCCCGATTGCGCTAACATCACCTGCTGTCGAGGTGCTAGACAACGACCCGCGGTCTGGCGAGAGCCCGGCCCTAGGTTCTGAGGGCGACGACGATGAAAATTGCGGTATCGGGTGCAACGGGGTTTATCGGAACCCACCTCGTACCATACCTGCAGGCGCGCGGGCATACCGTCGTCACCATCGGACGCCGCGACTTCACCAGCGCATTGCGGGAGAAGTTGCTCGAGTGCGAAGCCTTCATTCATCTTGCCGGCCTGACCCATGTCGGTGCACCGTCAGTTCACGAGTTGGAAGCGACGAACTTCGGCCTTACCCTGGCGGCCGCAGAAGCGGCCCGCGATGCTCATGTCCCGCGGTTCCTCTTCGTGTCGACCATCAATGTCGTGGCCGGCAACCGCGGCGTGCTGAGCCCCGACGATCCGATCAACCCCAAAAGCGATTATGGGGCTACGAAGGCCAGGGCCGAAGCGGCCCTGTTGTCCCTGCCGGGGATCGAGATGGTGGTGGTCCGCCCGCCTCTCGTCTACGGACCAGGTGCGAAGGGAAACCTCGAGCGCCTGACACGGCTCTGCCTCACAGGGCTGCCTTTGCCCTTCGGCCGTGTCGAGAACCGGCGCAGCATGGTCAGCATCACCAATCTCGAGAGTGCTCTCCTCTTTCTTGCCGAGGCACCGTCCGCCAGCGTTGACAGGAAGGTGTTCCACGTCGCGGATGCCCGCCCGCTTTCGCTTCGCGAGCTCGCGCTCACCATACGTCGGGCCGCCTCCTTGCCACCGCGGCTGGTGTCGGTTCCGGTGGCGCCGATGAAGACGGGCCTCGCGCTCGCAGGACGCGGCTACCTTGCCACGCTGCTGTTCGACGACCTCCTGGTCGACGCCGATGCTCTATCTGCAATCGGCTGGCAGCCGGTGCCGTCCGAAGAGGCCGACCTCAGCGCAATGGCTCTTTCCGAACTGGGCGGCCGGTGAGGCAGCAGCGTGCCGCACTGCCGCGGCTGTCGGCTCATCCGATTGCACGACGATCTTGATCAGAGCAGGAAGTCGCTGCCGCTCAGTGAAGACACGCTGAGGATCTGGATCTGGAAATCGGCGGCGCCGTTGCCGTTGACGTCGCCGGAGAGGATGCCGTCGCGGAAACTGAGCTGGCAGGCCGTGCCGGAGAGGGCCTTGCCGCCGATATAGCTGAAGGCCTGATCGCCGGAGAGCCCGGTATTGGCGTCGATCGACCGCAGGTCGATCCTGTCGCTGCCGGGCGTGAAATCGCAGACGATGTCGCGGGCCGTGGGCAGCGAGTCGCCCGCGGACCGGAAGATGAAGAGGTCGTTGCCGGCATTGCCATAGAGCCGGTCAGCGCCGGTGCCCCCAAGCAGCTTGTCGTTGCCGTCGCCACCGTAGAGCCGGTCGTTGCCGCCCCGGCCATGGAGGATGTCGTTGCCGCCCCAGCCATTGATCGAGTTGCCCTCGTTGTCGCCCCGCAGGCTGTCGAGGTATCTGGAGCCGAGCAGGTTCTCGATGGAGGAATAGGTGTCTCCCGCCGCTTCGCCAGTGTTTGCGCTTGCTGAAAGCAGGTCGACAATCAGGCCAGCGCCAGTGGAAGTGTTGGTAGCCGCTGCCCCCGTATAGTAGGCAGTGTCGCCCCCGTTCCCACCGTCCAGGTGGTCGGCGCCGGTGCCGCCATAGAGCCGGTCATGGCCATCGCCGCCATAGAGCCGGTCGTTGCCGCCCCGGCCATGGAGGATGTCGTTGCCGCCCCAGCCATTGATCGAGTTGCCGCCGTTGTCGCCGCGCAGGCTGTCGTGGTATCTGGAGCCGAGCAGGTTCTCGATGGAGGAATAGGTGTCCCCCGCCGCCTCGCCAGTGTTTGCGCTTGCTGAAAGCAGGTCGACAATCAGGCCAGCGCCATTGGCAGTGTTGGTAGCCGCTGCCCCCGTATAGTAGGCAGTATCGCCCCCGCTCCCACCGTCCAGGTGGTCGGCGCCGGTGCCGCCATAGAGCCGGTCATGGCCATCACCGCCAAATAGTCGGTCGTTGCCGCCCCGGCCATGGAGGATGTCGTTGCCGGCGATGCCTTGTAGGGTGTTGGCGCCGTTGTCGCCGCGCAGGCTGTCGTGGTGCTTCGAGCCGACGAGGCTCTCGATCGAATAGTAGCTGTCCCCAGCCGCCTCACCGGTGTTCACGGTCGGCGAGAGCAGATCGGCGATGAGCCCCGTGCCGGTGGTGGTTGTTGCCGCCGCCTGCGAGTAGTAGGCGCCGTCGGTACCGGCGTCGCCATAGAGCCGGTCGGCGCCGATGCCCCCAAGCAGCTTATCATTGCCAGTCCCACCATACAGCCGGTCGTTGCCGCCCTTACCGTAGAGGGTGTTGTTCGCCGTATTCCCGGTAATCGTATCAGCCCCGCTCCCGCCCAGCGCATTCTCGATCAGGCTCCGCACATCCCCATTATACTGCAGCGCATTGGCGATGTTGCCCTCGGCGATCTGGCTGCCGTCCCAGTGCAGCCGCGCGAGCTGCGCGCTCGATGTCGTCGACCACTGGCCAGGGCGCAGGTCGATGCTGAGGTCGGTGGTGTAGCTGGAGAAATCGTAGGTGTCGGTGCCGCCGCCGTCCCAGACGGTCTGGAAGATCTTGTTGCCGCCCGGGACGCCCTGGCCGACGCCGTTGATCGACATCTGGCCGGTGGTCGGGCTCCAGGAATAGGAGGTGTTACCGCTATTGGTCGTGAAGTTGGCGCCGTAGAGGTGCTGTATCGCGGCGATGTCGTACATCATCAGCGACTGGGCGAAGCCCCAGCTCTCGTTGGTGTAGCCGATCAGCGGCGCCCCGACATAGGGGCGGTAGCTCATCACCGAATATTCCATGGAGTCGCCGTCGGCGGGCATGCCGTTCTCGTGCGGGTGCTCGAGCCCCAGCGAGTGGCCGATCTCATGGAGGAAGGTGGTGTAGGCGTAGTTGCCCTGCCGGGGATTATCGTAATAGCCGTCCGAATTGTTGAACCAGGTGTCGCCCCCCTCGGCCGCAGTGTGCGGCATGTAGGCCCAGGCGGTGCCCGGCGCATCCGACTCCGCCAGCCGGAGCGTGGCGTTGGCGGCGTTGGAGCCGGTGAGTTCGGTGAAGGTGACGTTGGCCACCGCGGCGAAATTGGCGAAGGCGGCGCGCGCCACCCCCTGCTGCGTGGCGTTCAGCGCCTCGAAATTGTTCAGCGGCTCGTCGGAGCCGTAGCCGACCGAATATTCTGAACTCGTGGTCGGAAAGCTGTAGGTCAGGTTCCCCGAAGCCCATTTGTAGTTCCCCAGCAGCCCGCTGACGTAGGAATCCGAGCTGGGGGTGACGGAAGCGATAGCGGCCACGTAGGTCTCCTGGAGGTTTCAGCCATTCCTGCGTCGGAAAGCTGAACAGGGTGTGACTTCTGGCATGCAGATTGTCCGGATACAGCCGGATTCGCGGCCTTGGCGATCAACAACCCGTGTAATGGAGGCGGCCGTCCTCACTCTTCTATAACGACTGCATCGCAATCTCGGAGTGGCGCCAGCCTCTGGTGGCGCTTCGCTATCGACCCGATTTGCATGGTTTGCTCGCCGTATTCCCTGAACCGTCATCCCCGGGCGAGGCGCCCTTGCGGCGAGCCGGACCCAAACCTTCTGTCCCGCCTCCCCCTTCCGCGCTCTCCCCACCCACCGGCGTCATCCCGGACGCCGCGCAGCGGCGAGCCGGGAACCAGTGCTCGATCCCGGCCACCTGCATGGCGCCATCGGGTCCTGCCGTGGTGCAGGATCGGCAAGAGCGGCGAGCGCCGCACGGCCGGTGCCCTGGGTCCCCGCGTCCGCGGGGATGACGCGGCGGGTGGGGCGGGGAATGTGCTCCGAGACGGTGCCAACCTTCTGTCCCGCCTCCTCCTCCTTCCCCTCCGCGCTCTCCCACCCACCGGCATCATCCCGGACGCCGCGTTGGCGGCGAGCCGGGAACCAGTGCTTAGGACCGACCACCACCTCCGGCCGTCATCCCGGCGAAAGCCGGGACCCAGTATGGACCAGCCTGCCGGTGGTGCAGGGGCCTGAACGCGCCGCATCGCCGCGGCAGGAACCGGATGTGCGGTAGGTACTGGGTCCCGTTTGGCAACGGGATGACGGCCGGTGGGGAGGGGCGCTCGGTGCGAGACCGCCGCTCTTCGCCCCCTCTCACCGGCATACTTATCCCCGCCTCCACCAGCTATGGTAGATTCCCCCTACCTCTCCGATGCGAGGTGCCGACGGGGCATCGCGGGGAGGGTTCGGGCAGGGGGTGGGCCGCCATCCCCTGGGTCGCCAGTGCGGGGCCAGTGATGCTGGCTGAAGAGGATCAGGACGGGCGTGGGCAGCCGCT
>DASYHK010000018.1:0-44332 GCA_035998685.1 Devosiaceae bacterium
ACACGGGGCGAGGTCTGCCTCACCCGACTACCCCGCCGGTCTACCGGCATCTCGAGGCGGACTTCGTCCCGTGTCGCAGGCACGAGCTGCGATGAGACCACCAGCAGCACCGCACGGCGGAAGCCGGGGCGGCGCTTCGGCACGTGCATCAGGCGGGCGTGGCCTCGGGCGGCGGGTCGGGGTTGCGGAGATAGGTCGCCGATAGCTGCCGGTAGTATCTTGAGTTGAAGGCGATGATGGTGACCAGCAGGCCGACCAGGCCGGCGACGGTGAAGACTAGGGCGATGCCGCGGTCGTGGCCGGTGCCGAACCAGCCGCCGATCATGCGGGCACCGGCGCCGTCGGTCATGAACGGAATGACCACGAATTCAGTCAGCGGTCCTATCAGGAAAGCCGTAAGCGGCGAGGCCGCCTGCTCGACCGACTGCGCGAACCCGAAGACCCGACCCTGGCGCTCGAGCGGCACCACCTTTTGCAGCGTCGTGTGCTCGGCCGCCTCGGCCACCGGCGCAAGGAGCATCCAGACGAACATGCCGAAGCCCAGCAGCCAGATCGATGGCTGGATGGTGAAGAAGATGCAGACGGTCCAGGTGGCGACGTTGACCCACAGTAGCGTCTTAAGCGGATTGCGCCCGAGCCCGGTGCGCGAGATGACGATGCCGCCGATGATGAAGGCGGTCGAAAGCACGCCGAACAGCAGGCCCCAGACCTCAACGGCCACCAGCGACAGGCCGTAGGCGTCGAGCAACGCCATGAAGATGCCGCCGAGAAAGTTGTTGAAGGTCGCAAAGAAGATGAGTGCGAAAAGCCCGGGCACGCCGGCGATGACAAGAATGGTGCCACGGATATCGACGCGCTTCGGCTCGGCCGGCGTCTCCGGCGTCGGTGGCGCCCGCTTCTCGTCCACCTGCACCGCGCCGAGGTGCAGCAGCACCAGCACCGTGAACAGCAACGCAAAGACCATGGCCCCGAACATGCCGCCATAGGCGACGAGGAAGCCCGAGATCACGGAGGTGGTGAGGAAACCGATTCCGGTCACCATGCCGACCAGCCCGTTAGCCCTGTCGCGTATCTCCACCGGGATAAGGATGGTGACCAGCGTCGGCAGCGCAATGGAGCGGATATTGCCGGCGATGACGCCGAGCATGACGATGAGTACGAAGGCCCAGAGCCAAGGGCTGGCAACGTCGCGGAGCGTCCCCTCCGGCGCCAGCAGCAGCACCGCGGTGCCAAGAGCATAAAGGCCAAGGGACACCACGCTGGAGCCGAGCATCGCCAGCTTCTTGGCGTTGTGGTCGACGATGCTGCCGAACCAGAAACCGCAGCCGGCGGTGAAGACGAGGTAGATGCCGGCGATCATGCCGGTCGCAAACACGGACTGGGTTTCTAGATAAACCCAGAAAGTCACGGCGAACCAGACAGTATAGTTGGTGACGTTGGCGACGAGGTTGTTGGCGAGGATCTGGTAGAAGGCGGTGTTCATGACGCGCGACTCCCATCGGGGCGGCATGCCTAGCGCATTCCGGCGGCGCTGCAAACGGTGAAACCGTACCCAAAGTACACTTGCCACGAGGGTCCCGCATCCGCGATAAGCCGCACCTCGCCGGGGGGCGCAGATGGCAGGAGACTTGACATGCCGACGCGCAACCGCATGGACCTCACCGAGGAACTGGTAGCCCTGGTGGAGCGGATCGAGCCGGATCCGGGTCCCCTTCCCGGCATCGCCGATCCGACGGAGGACGATTACCTCAACACCGCAGCGACGCTGCTCGCCCAACACCGGCCGGCACCGCTCTGGCTGTTCGCCTATGGCTCGCTGATCTGGAAGCCCGAGGTCGAGCATCTGTCGCACGTGCCGGCGACGGCCCATGGCTGGCACCGGCGGTTCTGCATGCAGATCACGCGCTGGCGCGGCACCCTGGAGGTGCCGGGGCTGATGATGCAGCTCGATCGCGGCGGTTCCTGCGCTGGCGTCGCCTATCGGCTGCCCGACGAGGACCACCACGGCCAGATCGTGCGCCTGCTGCGGCGGGAGCTCGACGGCAACCCCGCAACCAACGTGCCCCGGTGGATTGAGGTGGCGAGCCCGGATGGGCCGGTGACGGCGCTGACCTTCGTCGCCGCGCCCGGGGGGCCGCGCTATGCGGGGCGGCTTCCCCTGCAGGAGGTGGCACGAACTCTGGCGCGGGCCGCGGGCCACTGGGGCTCGACCGCAGCCTATCTCTACAACACCGTGCTGAAGCTCGAGGAGCACGGTATCCGCGATCGCAATCTCTGGGCCCTGCAGGCCATGGTCGCCGAAGAGATCCGGAGACTGCGCTTCGCTGCGGCGGCGTGAGGTCATGGAAAAGCCGCCGCCCGCGCCCTATATCTCCTCCAGATCACAACATCGGAGGACATGATGGCTGCGACTGAAACCGCGATCCTCGCCGGCGGCTGCTTCTGGGGCGCCCAGGACCTGATCCGGCGCCAGCCCGGCGTCATCTCGACCCGGGTCGGCTATTCCGGCGGCGACGTCCCCAACGCCACCTACCGCAACCACGGCACGCATGCCGAAGCGGTGGAAATCGTCTTCGATCCGGAACAGACCAGCTTCCGGAAGCTGCTTGAGTTTTTCTTCCAGATCCACGACCCGACGACAAAGAACCGCCAAGGCAATGATGTCGGCATGAGCTACCGCTCAGCGATCTTCTATACCTCAGAGGAGCAGAAGCGGGTCGCCGAGGACACCATAGCCGATGTCGACGCCTCCGGCCTGTGGCCGGGCAAAGTGGTGACGGAGGTGGCGCCAGCAGGTCCGTTCTGGGAAGCCGAGCCCGAGCATCAGGACTACCTGATCAAGCACCCGGGCGGCTACACCTGCCACTTCGTCCGTCCCAACTGGGTGCTGCCGAAGCGCGCCGCCGCCGAGTAGCGACGCCAATGCCGGCAAATCTGCTGGCAATGTGCGCCACAGCGGGTAAGAGATTCGGAAGGGCATCCGCCCGACTACCGAACACGAGGGACACCCGCTCGAAATGCGTAAACTTCTCCCGGCGCTCCTGCTCGCCAGTTGCGCCTTCTATCCCGTCGCAACCCCTGCGGCAGAATTCGATGCCGAAACCGAACTGCTGATCCGTTGCGGCGCCGGCTATATGATCGTCGCCGAAGACGACGAACTCATGGATTCGGAGGCGGACGCCGAGAACCTGCGTTCCATGGGCCTGATGCTGCTGCAGCAGGCCGATTCGATGCTGATCGAGCAGGGTCTCGATGGCGACGCGCGCGAAGCGGCCGGGGAGCGGCTTGCCACCGAGGTGGCGACGGCCCTCGAGGCGAAAACGGATCCCGGGTTCGAGACCTCGCAATGTACCGCTCTCCTCGAGGCGGCGGCAGCTGAGCCGGCCGAATCCAAGGCGCCGGAGGTGGGGACGTCGGAAGAGATCGACAAGCTTATGACCTGTGGTGCCGGATTCTACGTAACGGCCGAGGCGTCCAAGGAAGAGGGTGACGAAGACACCGCCCGCAACCTCGGTGCCTTGGCGGAGACACTGATCGGGCGCGCCGATCAGCTGATGATCGACGCCGGGATGGGAGAGGAGGCCCGCTTCGAGCTGAGCAAGCAGTACGGGCAGCAGGTGGGCGAGACGATCTACGCCGGCGAAGAGCTCGCCTATGACTGGGAGACCTGCGCCAATCTCGCCTACTGAGACCAGCGAAGCCGGCCATTGCCGTCAGCCGACGGCGGCCGCTTGCGGCGAGGGCCAGTAGCGATCGTCGCGGAAGTCGGCGGGAATGACGGCGAGGGTAGAAAGCGCGGCGGCGGCATATTCGACCTGCAACCGCAGGTACTGGATCTCCGGTGGCACCGGCCGCGCCGTCAGCAGTTCCTTGACGCGGGCCGCCTCGGAGCCACTCTCGCGCAGCCGCCGCGCCGCTTCCGCCCGCACTGCCGCGGCGTCCGGCCGCTCGCTTGCATACTCGTCCGTTGCCGTTCGCCCACCCTCGATCAGCTGTAGCTTCACCCGCGCCCCCGCAGAATCATTCGATATCAGTGTGCACCCGTCGGAACTGCTGGCAAGCCGGGCGCATCTGGTGCAGAGCTCCGTTCGAGAGCAAACTGCCGCCGCATTGGCCGCGGAGCCTCGCGCCAGGCTTCCGATTCCTCCAACATCGACAGGATCCCCATGCCCCTGCCCAAGGCCGTTCTGCTTCTTCTTTCCCTGCCGCTGCTCGCCGCCTGCGAGGGCAGCGCACCCCCTGCCACCTCGGAAGCCGATGCCGTGGCCGTACCGGCGGTGGAGACAGCTGCGACCACACCGTCAGCTGCCCCCGTGAGCGATGCTGCCCTGGCGCCCCTTGTCGGCACCTTCGCCGCCGATCTCAGCTGGTGCGACGGAGAGGCGGGTGGCGACGGGTTCCCCGTCACCATCACTCCGACCGAGTTCCGGGGCCGCGAGAATGTCTGCGCTATCAACGGCATCACCGATCTGGGGGACGGCCGCTACGAGGCCAGCCTCACCTGCACGGGTGAAGGGCAGACCGTGGACGAGCGGCTGGAACTGGTCCCGATCTTTGCCCCCAGCGGCGAGGGGCTGCGCATCACCTATACCGATCGCGGCGAGGCCTCGACGACCTTGCTGCGTTGCAGCTAGGCGGCGCAACAGATCGCCGGGCGCTGCGTTGGACTCCTTGAACCAAGAGGAGACGAAGATGGCTGGCGATAAGACGCATGAGCAGCAGCAGCGCATTATCAACAAGCGCGAGAAGACCAAGGGCGTCGAAACCCCGGTCAATGAGACGATCGAGGAGGCCAGGCGCCGCAATCCGGGGCCGCCTGCCGCCTACGACAACCGCACGGGTGACCGCAGCATAAAGCACGGGGCGAATCAGGAGACGGAGCACCACAAGGAGCGGGCCGACGACTAGCGGGCGGTGCCCCGCCAGTCTGAAGTCCGTCGAGAAGCATAACTCGGAGCAGCAACATGCAGCGTTTGCCAATTCTCCTGCTGGCGGTCCTCCCCCTCCTCTCGGCCTGCGGCGGTGACTCGGCGCAACCGGGCGATGACGTGGCCGGACGTCAGCAGGATCTCCTGACGCCGCGATCCGACCGCGGTGTCGACGTCCAGCGCCAGCCCGGCGCGGAGCGACAGGCTCCGGTGCTGGCGGGCAGCGATACCGACGATGGTGAGGTCGATGCCATTGTTGTTTCCGAGATACCGGAGCGCGATCGAGCAGAGGTCGCACCGGCGGACATCTTCGGGAGTTGGGCGGCCGAGCGGGCCGAATGTGAGCTGGCTACGGGCCAGCGGATCATCGTCAGTGACACCCGTTTCGCAGACGCGGCCGGCACATGCGAGATCAACGAACTCGTCGACAGCGGCGACGGCTTCACCGCCAGCATGAGCTGCGACCGCGGGGGCGGCACCGAGGCGGAGTTGCTGAAGTTCACGCCGGACGGCGACACGATGACCCTGACCTGGGTAGCGCGGGACGAGCCGGAGACCACCCTCGTCCGGTGCGACTAGTTCCCTACCTGGCCTTGCGGCTACGGCGCCAGTTGGTCCACCGTCGCTGAATACGCAGGCTGAGGGCATTGATCGGCCCTTGCAGGAACGGCAGGTCCAAGGCGAGTAGCAGCAGCCCGAGCGGCAGCATCCAGATGCCGAGGACAGGCAAAAAGCTGAAGATCCCGCCGAGAATCAGCAGGATACCGAGTGGGAAGCGCACGAGCCGCGATGAGGGCCGTCGGATCCAGCCCAGAAATCCGGCCGAAAACGGAACGCGCCGGGACAACCGGTCGAACTGTCTCTGCAGGCGCGCACTTTCCTTACCGGCCATGATCCCTCCTACAGCCGTCCTCTATATGGCGAGCCCGTGCCTGCGCCGCAATATGCCATCGCTGCTGTCGCCATCCATTTCTTCACCTGCCTGCAGCGGCGCCTCCTCAGGAACCATGCGTCGATCGCGGCGTTGCTCAACGAGCACCATGGAGGGCGGATTATGCTGCACGAGCAAAAATGGCCGCAGACACAAGAGCAACTGGCGCAGCAGGTGTCGCGGCTGGCACGGGAAGTGAACGCCATGTCCCGGACCGTGCAAAGAATGGGGGCCGAAATCGGGGCTGAGGCGGGCGGCACCGCTTCTGACCTCATCGGCGAAGCGCTGCATCACGGCGAAGTCCTCGCACGCGATTTCCGCAAGCAGGCAAGGCACGTCAGCAAGGCGGTTCGCAAGGACCCACTGCCGGCTATCGTGGCTGTAGCCGGCCTGGCGCTCGTTCTCAGCCTGTTGCTCGGACGCAAAGAGTAAACGAGCTTTTAACCCGAAACCTCGCATGCTAGCGGTGCTCGACCTCGGGCTCCCTTGTCGTATCCTGTACTGGAGCATGCGGTGTTTTCCGGAAAACTGTTGTTGGCGCTGCCCCTCCTCGCCGTGGCATTGCCGGGCTGCGCGGTCCTGTCGCCGTTCGCGTCGCTCTCGCCACGCGAGTGTATGACGCGGGTGATGTACTTCGAATCCAATCGCTCCAGCGATGAAGGGATGCTGGCGGTCGGAACCGTGGTAATGAACCGTATGGCCGACCCCCGATACCCCAAAACCGTCTGTGCGGTGGTCGGCCAGAAGAATCAGTTCGCACCGGGGGTTCTGCACAAGCCGATGAAGGAGCAGCGCTCACAGCAGCGCGCCGCCCGGATGGCGGACGCCGTCCTGAAAGGCGCGCGTCATCCGGCCATTCCCCATGCCAAGCATTTCCATCAGGCAGGGCTGCGCTTCCCATACAAAAACATGCACTACGTGCTGGAGGCCGGGGGGAACGAGTTCTACAACAAGAGCTGAACGTGCGGAGCGGGGGACGACTCGGTGCAGGCCGAAGCAGGCGTGGACGCCATCATCGATGCCATCGATGGGGACAAGCGGCGAGCTGACGCGCGAGACCTCATCGCGCTGATGTCGCGCGCTACCGGCGAACAGCCGCGTCTCTGGGGCAACATCATCGGCTTCGGACGCTATCACTACCAGTACGAGTCCGGCCACGAGGGCGACAGCTTCCTCGCCGGCTTCGCCTCACGCAAGGGCAAGCTCAGCATCTATCTGATGGGCAGCTACCTGCCCGACGAAGAACAGCACCGCGAGACCCTGCTTGCACAGTTGGGGAAGCATAGCATGGGCAAGGCCTGCCTGTACGTATGGCGGCTCGAGGATATCGACCGAGACGTGCTGACCCAGCTGATCGAGCGATCGGTGGGAGCGTTGCGAAAGCGCTATCCACACTCCTGAGGGAGCTGCAGAAACAGTTGGACCGCAGCGCTGGGGGCAGCACTGCGGTCCTGAGAAGCGCCCACCGCACTGTTGAGGGCTTGGGGGCAGCGGCGGACAACTCCTCGCGTTCACCAGTGCATGGGTCGTTTGCAGTATTCCGGCGAACTGTCCGATAAATGGTGGTGCGATGCGGCGAAAAAAGTCCTCTCACCGAAAGGTGAATATTGGGCCGTTCTGCTTCACATGGTTGCCGAGCTGCAAGGAAATCCCTAAGGGTCTCCCGCAAGCGGGTCGCCGGCCGGCCTGACGAGCCAAGAGAAGAAAATGGAAACGATCACCCCCGAGCCGCTGCCTCAGAAGTCCTTCACCGACCCGCAGGCCGCCTGGGCCTACATCGCCGAGATCTACCACCGCAACACCGGCTTCATCCGCGATCACCTCCTCGGCCTGACCAAGGGCATCGTACCGGGCGGGCGCGTCCAGGCATGTTACCCGGAGGTGCAGGTCACCTCGCGCAGCTATGGCAAGACCGACTCCACGCTGGCCTACGGCTACCTGCATACCCCCGGCATCTATCGAACGACCATCACGGCGCCCGACCTGTTCCGCAAGTATCTCATCGAGCAGTTCACTGTGATCCTCGCAAACCACGGCGGTTTCATCGAGGTTGGGGAGTCGGATATTCGTATCCCCCTACACTTTGCGATCCCGACCACGGAGCGGATCGACGGCGAAGCCATCAACGCCCTGCCGATTCCGCTGCGCGACCTGTTTGACGTTCCCGATCTCCAGGATACCGATGACGAGATCGCCAACGGCACTTTCATCCCGCCGGTCGGCGGCCCCTACCCTCTCGCCGCATTCACTGCGCCGCGCGTGGACTATTCGCTGCACCGGCTGTCGCACTACACCGGCACCGAGGCGGAGCACTTCCAGAACTTCGTGATCTTTACGAACTATGCCTTCTATCTGGACGAGTTCTGCCGCATCGGCCTGCAGCACATGGCTGACGGCCATCCCGAGTACGATTCCTTCATCGAGCCCGGTGGCCACATCACCCGCAGCCAGCGGCTGGGCGGCGGGACCAGCGGCGAACGTGCGACCCGCGCGCCGCAGATGCCGGCCTACCATCTCGCGATGAGCGGCGGCCGCGGCATCACCATGGTGAATATCGGCGTTGGACCCTCGAACGCCAAGACCATCACCGACCATATCGCGGTGCTGCGACCCCACGCCTGGATCATGCTCGGACATTGTGCCGGCCTCAGGAACTCCCAGGAGCTCGGCGACTACGTGCTGGCCCACGCCTATGTCCGGGAGGACCACGTTCTCGACGCCGACCTGCCGGTATCGGTCCCCATTCCGGCCCTGGCAGAGGTGCAGGTCGCCCTGCAGCAGGCGGTGGGGGAGATCACCGAGCTGGAGGGCCTGGAGACCAAGCGCGTCATGCGCACCGGCACTGTAGCAACCTTCGACAATCGCAACTGGGAGTTGCGGGAGCAGAAGGAGATCGTCGAGCGGCTGAGCCAGTCCAGGGCGGTGGCGCTGGACATGGAAAGTGCCACCATTGCCGCCAACGGCTTCCGCTTCCGCGTGCCCTACGGCACCCTGCTCTGCGTCTCGGACAAGCCCCTGCACGGCGAGTTGAAGCTGCCCGGGATGGCCTCCGACTTCTACCGCACGCAGGTCAGCAGGCACCTGCTGATCGGGCTACGGGCCATGGAGATCCTCCGCAAGCAACCACCGGAACGCCTCCATTCGCGCAAGCTCCGAAGCTTCGCCGAGACCGCGTTCCAATAATCAGGCAGCCTCGGGATCGCCCAGGCGCTGGTGCTGGCGGCAGCGGCGCTGTTCAACGCGGCGGGAGCCGCCGGGCTCCTGAAGCTTCAGAGTGGCTGGTAGTCGATCTCGAGAAACTTCTCGACTTCGCGTTGCCAGCGATCTCGCACAAAAGCCGCGTGCTTCGGATGCTCGTTGTAGGCGGTATAGGCCGCCTGATCGCGGAATTCCATGGAGAAGCCGAAGTCGTAGTCGGTCTTCGGGCTGACCTGCTTCAGGCGCTCGAACTTCTGCACGCCCGGAATGTCGCCAAGCAGGGCCGCGTCGCGCAGGAAGGACTTCTCCTGCAGCGAGCCCTGAGCATGCTTGAGCTTGAAGACGACGGTATGCCGGATCATGCGACGGTTTCCTCCAACGTCACGGCCTCACTGGCCGCTATTGCCGCCATGTTGACAATTCCCCGACTGGTGGTCGAGGGGGCAAGGATATGCGCCGGCGCCTGCGGCCCCATGAGAATGGGCCCGACTGCCAAGGCGTTGTTCATTTCCTTCAGCAAGGTCATCGACAGATTCGCCGAGTCGAGGTTGGGAAACAGCAGCAGGTTAGCCTCCCCCGTAAGAACGGAGTCGGGGATGTAGCGCTCGCGCAGGTCCTGGCTGAGGGCGAGGTCGCCTTGCATCTCGCCTTCGACGATCATGTCCGGGGCGGCGGCCTTCAGCAGCCGATAGGCCTCGCGCATCTTGAAGGCGCTGTCGCCGTCGCGGGAGCCGAAATTGGAGTAGCTCAGCAATGCGGCCCTTGCCTCAATATTGAAGCGCTTCAGGTGATCACGGGCCTGCAGGGCGATGCCGACGATCTCGTCGGGTGTCGGATCGACGTTGACGTAGGTATCGGCAAGAAAGAAGGCACCGCGCGGCATGATCAGCATCGACAGCGCCGAAGCGTCGTGTACCCCGTCCAGCAAGCCGAGGATCGAGCGAATGTCGCGCACGTGCTTGATGTAGCGCCCTTCAAGTCCGCAGAGCATGGCGTCGGCTTCGCCCCGCTTCACCGCCAGCGCCGCGATGACGGTGGTGTTGGTACGGACGATGGTGCGGGCGGTGTCGGGCGTGACGCCGCTCCGCCCAACCAACGAGTGGAACAGCGCCACGTAGTCGCGGTACCGGGGGTCGTCTTCCGGGTTCACCACCTCGAAGTCGCGGCCGGGCTTCAGGTCGAGTCCGAAGCGCTCGAGCCGCGCTTCGATCACGGAGGGGCGGCCGATCAGGATCGGACGCGCGATCCGGTCCTCCAGCAGCACCTGAGTGGCCCGTAGCACCCGCTCGTCTTCGCCATCGGCGAAAGCGACGCGCTTCCCCTGCCCCTGTGTCCGGTCGATGATGGGCTTCATCACTAGCCCAGAGCGGAAGACGAAGCGGTTGAGGTTGTCGAGATAAGCATCGAAGTCGGAGATCGGACGCTTGGCGACGCCACTGTCGATCGCGGCGCGCGCGACGGCTGGTGCGATCTTGAGAATCAGCCGCTGGTCGAAGGGATTGGGAATGATGTGGTCGGCGCCGAACACGGCCGGCTGCCCCGTCGGCGACACCTCAAGGCCCGGCACGTGGGCGAGCGCCGCGATCGCCCGCACCGCCGCCAGCTTCATCTCCTCGTTTATTGCGGTCGCGCCCACATCGAGGGCGCCACGGAAGATGAACGGAAAGCAGAGGACGTTGTTGACTTGGTTGGGGTAGTCAGAGCGGCCGGTGCAGACCATGGCGTCCGGCCGCAGCCGCTTCGCCACCTCCGGCATGATCTCGGGCACAGGATTGGCGAGCGCCAGGATCAGCGGGTTCGGCGCCATCCGCTCCAGCATCTCCGGCTTCAGCGCTCCGGCAGCAGAGAGGCCGAGAAAAATATCAGCACCGTCAAAGACCTCGGCCAAGGTCGTCGCGTCGCTTTCGCGCCGGAATCGGTCACGCCACTTGTCGTTGACGTCGTTGCGCTTGTGGGTGACGAGGCCATCCTTGTCGGCGACCCAGATGTTCTCGGGATTCGCACCCAGCGACACCAGGAGGTTGAGGCAGGCGATGGCGGCAGCTCCCGCCCCTGAGGTACAGATCTTGACGTCGCCGATCTTCTTGCCCGCGAGCTCCATTCCGTTGAGGACGGCGGCGCCGACAATGATCGCGGTTCCGTGCTGGTCGTCGTGGAAGACCGGGATGTTCATCCGCGCCCGCAACGCCTCCTCGATCTCGAAACAGTCGGGCGCCCGGATGTCTTCGAGATTGATGCCTCCAAAGGTGGGCTCCAGGGGCGCGATCACCTCAATCAGCTTCCTGGGATCCAGTTCATCGATCTCGATGTCGAAGACATCGATGCCGGCGAACTTCTTGAACAGGACGGCCTTTCCCTCCATCACCGGCTTGCTGGCGAGGGCGCCAATATTGCCGAGCCCGAGAACGGCGGTGCCGTTGGAGATCACGGCCACCAAATTGCCACGTGACGTGTAGCGCGTCACCGCATCCGGATCGGCGGCGATCTCCTCGCAAGGAGCCGCCACGCCGGGGGAG
This sequence comes from Devosiaceae bacterium, assembly GCA_035998685.1. Classification (GTDB taxonomy): domain Bacteria; phylum Pseudomonadota; class Alphaproteobacteria; order Rhizobiales; family Devosiaceae; genus Devosia_A. The sequence continues at coordinate 11,574 of DASYHK010000018.1, forward strand.
TAGGCCAGGGCGAGGTCGCGCTGGTTCCCCAGCGCCTTGGTTGGCTGGATCTCGAGCTTGCCCGGCCGGGGGTACTCGTGGAAGTGCAGCGCTGCATCGCGCAGCGCCCGGTTCTCGTCAGCCATGTCGGACGACATGAACTCCCCCTCGAATGCGTGTCTTTGGGTGCTTGGTCGCACTTATTCGGGACGATGGGAAGACCTGCAACGCTGCTTCAGGCGGCGGCAGGAGCGCTGGCGCGTAGCGGCGAAGGCTTGCCGGAGTTCAGCGCCCGGGCAAGCTCCTTGAAGGGACCGATGCGGATGGCAGGTGCAAACAGATAGCCCTGAGCCATGACGACACCACGGGCCCGCAAGTAGAGCGCCTGGTCCTCGGTCTCCACACCTTCGGCCACGATCTCCGTGCCGAGATCCCGGGCCATGGCGATCAGCCCGTCAAGTACCGGCACCTGAGTGACGCCGCCCCTGATCATGCCGACGAATACCTGGTCGATCTTGATCACATCTATGCCCAGCGTCTGAAGATAGGCGAGGTTGGAGTGGCCGGTGCCGGCGTCGTCCATGGCCAGACGCGCCCCGAGGGCATGCAGTCCGCCGATGACGGCAATCGTCTGCTCGTTGTTCTGCAGCGGTCGGCGCTCGGTGATCTCGAACACCAGTTGCCGAAACGAGATTGGCGAGCCGCCAAAGATAGCCTTTACGTCCTCGACTAGGCTGCCGTCTCGAAAGTGCCCCTCGAACAGGTTGATCGATATCTTCAGCTCCGGCATGTCCCGGCACAGTTCGGAGAGGTCGTTCTTCACCTGCTGCATCAGGCTCAGCGTCATGGGAATGGCCAGCCCGGTCACCTCCGCATAATCGATGAAGGCATTGGGCGGCACGGTTTCACCGCTCTTCTTCTCCCAACGGCACAGCACTTCGCAGCCGGCGAGTGTCCCGGTGCGGAGATTGATGACAGGCTGATAGTAGGGCTTCAGTTCACCGGCCTCGATGGCTCGTTCAAGATCGAATGCCGGCAGCTGCGAGCGCCGCACATACTGGAGGGCTAGCACCAGGAAGCCACCGCACATCAGGCAGGCGATGATGGTGAAACTGGCGTCGAGATCTGCATAGTCCGCCCGCACCATGGCGAAGGGTACGGCAGCACGGGTGCGGATGGGGATCTCGCCGGCGAGCGCTTCGCCCGCGATGAACTCGGTGTCGCTGCGGCGGCCGATTCCGGCGGGATCGCCGATCGTCAGAATGGGAGTGCCGCTCGTCAGCGACAGCTCAACGGTCGAGGCGGGCTTCAGATCAGCGGCCAGCCCGTCGGCGGCGCTGCCGAGCAGCGGCACGAACGTCGAGACCACCCGCGACGCAGAGAACCTCTGCGTCACCTTGAGGACCGGCATGACCATGCCGCCATACTGCACGACGGAAAGCGTCTCCGTATGCCCGGGGATGGGCAGCTCTTCCGACAGCGGCGCGTACTGCACCTGATGGCCGATGCCATCGCAGTACTGCACCCCATCCCCATTCTCCACCAGCACCTGCTTCAGATGGAGACTCTCGCTCATCTGCTCGTGGACGCTCGCGATAAAGGTCGGTGTGCAGAGCGACGGGCTGTCGGCGAGAATGCTACGCAGTGAGGTGATGGCGGAGTATGCAGCCGCCTGCATGCGCTCAGCGATACCGTCAACCGTGCGCTGAAGCTGCGCTCGCTCACGCACGCGGACGTAGTTGTCGAGAAGGACATCGACAGCCATGACGGGCAGGAAGGCCGCGATAGCGGCCAACAGCATGATCACATGGGAGTATTTCGACTTCACCACGCCTGCCCACGACGGAATCCCTCGTCTCAAGCGATAGCAGCGCAGCCTTTAACGGAGTGTTAACGGTCGCCCCGGGCGCGTCCCATAATGAGGCATCTACGCCCTGGGGCTGATGCGGATGCCCAGCTCGCGCAACTGCCGGTCCGACACGGCCGAGGGAGCACCCATCAGCAGGTCTTCCCCCTGCTGGTTCATCGGGAAGGCGGTAACTTCCCTCAGGTTGCTCTCCTGGCAGAGCAGCATGATGATGCGGTCGATGCCGGGAGCGATGCCGCCATGGGGCGGTGCGCCGTACTGCAGTGCCCGGTACATCCCACCGAACTGCTCCTCAAGCACGGTCTCGTCGTACCCGGCTATGGCAAACGCCTTGCGCATGATGTCGGGCCGGTGGTTCCGGATGGCTCCGGAGCTCAGCTCGTAGCCGTTGCAGACCGAGTCGTACTGGAAGGCGTTAATAGTCAGCGGGTCCTGGCTTTCGAGCGCTTCGAGACCGCCCTGCGGCATGGAAAACGGGTTGTGGGAGAAGTCGACGCGCTTCTCCTCCTCGCTCCACTCGAACATCGGGAAGTCGACGATCCAGCAGAAGGCGTACTGCTCCTTGTCGAGCAGCTCCAGGTCGGTGCCAATCTTGGTCCGCGCATCACCGGCGAACTTGTAGAACTTTTGCGGCAGGCCGAGCACGAAGAACACGGCGTCGCCATCCCCGAGACCGAGCTGCGCACGAAGCGCAGCGGTGCGCTCCGGGCCGATGTTCTTGGCCACCGGGCCCGACCCCTCGCCGTCCTTGAAGAAGATATAGCCCAGCCCAGGCTGACCTTCTCCCTGGGCCCATGCATTCATGCGGTCGCAGAAGGCGCGGCTGCCGCCGCCGGGGGCCGGGATCGCCCAGACTTCGACCTTGGGGTCGGCTTCGATCTGGCCAGCGAAGACCTTGAAGCCGGAGCCGCGGAAATGCTCCGTCACCGCCTGCATCTCGATCGGATTGCGGAGGTCCGGCTTGTCACTGCCGTACTTTCGGATCGCCTCGGCATAGGGGATGCGCGGGAACTGCTGCGTCACCCGCCAGCCGTTGCCGAACTCCTCGAAGATACCGCGCAGCAGGGGCTCGACGGCATTGAACACGTCTTCCTGCTCGACGAAGCTCATCTCGATGTCGAGCTGCGTAAATTCGGAGGCCCGGTCGTGGCGCGGATCTTCGTCACGGAAGCACTGGGCAATCTGGAAATACCGGTCGAAGCCGGCGATCATCAGCAGTTGCTTGAACTGCTGCGGCGCCTGCGGCAGGGCATAGAACTTGCCGGGGTGCAGCCGCGCCGGGACGAGGAAGTCGCGGGCGCCCTCAGGGCTCGATGCGGTCAAGATCGGCGTCTGAAACTCGTTGAAGCCCATCTCCATCATCCGGCGGCGGATCGAGGCGATCACGCGGGAGCGCAGCATGATGCGACTGTGGAGCCCGTCCCGCCGCAGGTCGAGGAAGCGATAGCGCAGCCGGGTCTCTTCGGGATAGTCGGCCTCACCGAACACCGGCATGGGCAGTTCGCGGGACTCCCCTAGTACTTCGAGGTCACGGATGAATACCTCGATCTCCCCTGTCGGCACGTTCGGGTTGACCGTCTCGGGCGTCCTTGCCTTCACCTCACCGTCTACTCGGATCACCCACTCCGCCCGCACCTTCTCGGCAGCGCCAAAAGCGGACGAATCCGGGTCGACGACGAGTTGCGTGAGCCCGTAATGATCGCGCAGGTCGATGAACAGCAGCCCGCCGTGGTCGCGCACCCGGTGCACCCAGCCGCTGAGGCGCACGGTGCTGCCGACGTCGGCGGTCCTAAGAGCGTCGCAAGTGTGGGAGCGGTAGCGGTGCATCTTCGGAGACTTCCGTGGGGGAGAGGTGTCGAGTTTGTGCCGGAAAAGCGCATGAGAGTGGCGCTTTGTCAAGCTGACCAGCCGGGCCCAAACGGGTCCTGGAAGCGTGATTCCGGGGTGGCGCGAAATCGATGCTGGAGTGAAGGTGAATCCCCTGTTATGAGCGTTCCTGTCGTTATTTGAGAAGCAGGTTCATGGAGCTCATTACCTCCACCCCTGTGCTCGCGGCCTTCTGCGAGCGCGCCGCCAAACATGATTTCGTTACGGTTGACACCGAATTCCTCCGCGAAACCACTTATTGGCCCAAACTGTGCCTGTTGCAGGCAGCCACCGTCGATGAAGCTGTCCTGATCGATCCACTTGCCGACGGGTTGAGCCTGAAGCCATTCTTTGCCCTGCTCGAGAACGAAAAGGTCACCAAGGTCTTCCATGCTGCCCGGCAGGACATCGAGATCTTCGTCAAGTTGACGGGCAGCGTGCCCAAGAACATCTTCGATACCCAGATCGCAGCCAGCGTCTGTGGCTATGGCGACAGCGTTTCCTACGACAACCTCGTGCGCTCGATCGTCAATGTGGAGCTGGACAAGTCGTCGCGCTTCACCGACTGGTCCGCTCGGCCCCTCAGCGAGAAGCAGCGGGTCTACGCCCTTGCCGACGTTACCCACCTTCGCGACATCTACCGTGTCCTGCAGGAGCGGGTAAAGGAGACGCGCAGAGGCGACTGGGTGGACGATGAGCTGGCGGTGCTGCGCAGCATCGACACCTATGTGGTGCAACCCGAACAGGCCTGGGAGCGCCTGAAGACGAAGCTGCATCGCCCCCGCGACATTGCTGCGCTACAGCGACTTGCAGCGTGGCGCGAACGGCGCGCTCAGGACACCGACCAGCCGCGCAGCCGGGTTCTCAAGGACGACGCGCTGATCGAACTGGCCATGCAGCGCCCCGCCGCGCCGGAGGGCTTCGACAAGCTTCGCGCAGTGCAGCGCGGCTTTGGCCGCAGCGGCGCCGCGGCGGAGATCATCAATATGATAAAGGAGGTCGAGGCGCTCCCGAAGTCCGCGCTCCCGCCTGCCCCCGATCGCTACCGCGGGCCCTCGCCCAAGGGCGCCGTTGGAGACCTGGTCCGCGTGCTGCTGAAGGCTGTCGCCGAAGAGCACGGTGTAGCCGCCCGGATTCTCGCTACATCGGACGATATCGATGCACTGGTGCTGGATGACGAGGCCGACGTGCCGGCGCTCAAGGGCTGGCGTCGCAAGCTGTTCGGTGAGAAAGCTCTCGCCATCAAGCACGGCAGGATAGGTTTGGCGGCAACTCGTAAGGGCGTGGTGGAATTCAACATTCCTCAATAGGTGAACGCCGCCCCGGCTACTGTCCCGTTCGCACTTCCGTCGTCTTTATCCCCGCGACGCCGGCCAACTGGTCGAGGCGGCTTCTCAAGTGCTCGCCGTCGAGGAAGGCGAGATCCTCCGGCAGTTGCAGGATCAGCTTCTCCGCTTCCATGGTGAAGCCGGTTCGCGGCAGGACGCCCGGCATCGCCGCCGACATTGGGTAGGCGACGCGGAACGCCGCTCCGAGCAGCCGGGCGCGGGCGTGACCGGCGGCACCGGACAGTTCGAGCAGCGGCTTGCTCACGCTCTTGAACTTCAGACCCATGTACCGCACAGCCAGGACCTCGGCCAGAAAAGCGCGCCCGGGGTGATCGAGTCCGGTAAAGGATCCGTAGGCGATGAGGTCGATGCTCTGTTCACCGCGATAATCCGGGTGGCCCCGCCAGCTGATGTCGGCGAGGTTGCAGGCCACCCGGCGCAGCCGCCGCTCCGCCGGAGTTTCGCTGACTCCCAACGCCCCTAGCAGCCCATCGGTGAAGGCAATCAGATCGGCGGCGTGTCCGGGCGATCGGGAGCGAAGAACCGACATCTCCTCGGACGCCTGGAGCAGCGGATCTATCGCCTTTTCCTCCGGGTCGAGGCGCTCATAGAGGTAGCCCTCCCGCACACCCAGCGCCGAAAACACAACGGTTTCGAAGTTGCCCGCCCGCAGCACCTCTGCCATCACCGCGGCACCGAACGGCAGCAGATCACGCCGTGCCGAACTCACTCTCTCGCCACCAGGGATGGGTTCTCCGGCTACCATGGCGTCGGTGATCTCGTCACAAAGCTGGAGCAGATCTTCGGCCGGCACTTCGTAGTTCTGGACCATGCGCAGGGGGTAGCGGCGGAGCGCCTGATGCACCTTGGCCAGAGCGCGCCAACTGCCACCGATGGCGCAGAAGGTGCCCCCGGGTTGAGAAGCGATGATACGGGATGCCAGCAGCCGGTCTCGCGCCAGCCGAGCCGCCGCCGCGGCGTCGCCATCGGCATCGCTCCGGAGACGTATCACACCCAGTTCGTGCGTCTCGCCGCTTTCGTCCTGCCCCGTTTCCATTGCGGACAGTTCGAGACTACCGCCACCAAGGTCGCCAATGACGCCCGTGAACCCCGGAATGCCGGCGGTTACGCCGAGCGCGGCGAAATGCGCCTCCTCCGTGCCGCTTAGGACGGCGACGGAACCGCCCATGATCTCCTCGACGGCCGCCACGAAGGCAGAGGAGTTGCTCGCCTCGCGGACGGCAGCCGTGGCGATGATATGCGTCGTGCCGACGCGCATCAGCCGCGTGACGAGGGCAAAGCGCTGGATCGCGGTCAGGGCCCGGTCGATGTTGTGGTAGTCCAGCCGCCCGTCGCTGGCGACGCCTTGGCCGAGGGCGCAGGCGGTCTTCTCGTTGTAGAGCGGAGTCAGCGCCCGCGCATGGCGCTCATAAACCACAAGCCGCACGGAGTTCGAACCGATGTCGAGTACGGCAACCGGACGCGCGCCCTTGATCCGGCCTTGGGCGGTGGGGTCGGCGTCCGCCCCCCAGTGATCATTCACTCGATGATCTCGTCGCTGGCGCGCGCGAGGGCGCTGCCGCGGCCCGACAGGCTGGCGTTGTTCATGAAGTAGTCATGGGCGTTGTATGGCTCCTGCCCCTCCTCCAGTCGGATGCGGTGGGTGCTGCCATCTGGAAGGACTTCCCAGCTTTGCTGGTTGTCCTTGAGATAGGCGACGAGCATGCGGTCGAGGATCTGCTTGTGCACGGTCTCGTTGACGATCGGCACCATCACCTCCACCCGCCAGTCCAGATTGCGCTGCATCAGGTCAGCAGAGGAAATGTAAACCCTGGCCTTGCGCGACGGCATTGGCTCGCCGTTGCCGAAGCAGAAGATGCGGGAATGCTCAAGGAAGCGCCCGACGACGGACTTGACGCGAATGTTGTCCGAGAAGCCCGGAATGCCGGGCCGCAGGCAGCAGATGCCGCGGACGATCAGCTCGACCTTCACGCCTCGCTGGCTGGCATCGTAAAGGGCGTCGATGATCTCGGGATCGACCAGCGCATTCATCTTCAGCCAGATGGAGGCAGGCATGCCCCGCTCGGCCAGCGCGGTTTCTCCCGCGATATGGTCGAGCAGCGTCGCCCGGAGATTGACCGGCGAGGCAGCGATGGCCTCGAGTTCAGTGGGGCGCGCATAACCGGTAATAAAGTTGAAGACCCGAGCGACGTCGCGGGTGATCCTGGGGTCGGTCGTGAAGTAGCTGAGGTCGGTATAGATCTTGGCCGTGATCGGATGGTAGTTTCCGGTCCCGAGGTGGCAGTAGGAGACGAGCTTGTTTTCCTCCCGTCGCACGACCTGGCTCATCTTGGCGTGAGTCTTGAGCTCGATAAAACCAAACACGACCTGGGCCCCCGCACGCTCAAGATCGCGGGCCCAGCGGATGTTGGCCTCCTCGTCGAACCGTGCCTTCAACTCGACCAGCGCCGTCACCGACTTGCCCGACTCGGCGGCCGACACCAGGGCCTTGACGATGGGGCTATCGTGCGAGGTGCGGTAGAGCGTCTGCTTGATCGCCACGACGTCCGGGTCACGGGCCGCCTGCATCAGGAACTGCGCCACCACGTCGAAGCTCTCGAAGGGGTGGTGTACAAGGAGGTCCTTGGCGCGCACGGCCGCAAAGATGTCCCCGTTGTAGTCCCGGACCCGCTCGGGAAAGCGAGGCAGATATGGCGGGAACTTCAGGTCCGGCCTGTCGATGTCGCAGATGTGGACGGCGTCGGCGAGGCCGAGGAATCCCTCCACCTCGAAGGTATCACTCGCCGTTGCTCCGAGCCGCTCCGACACCTGGCGGCGTAGCGCCCGCGGCATCGACTTCTCGATCTCGAGGCGGATCACCTGCCCCCGGCGGCGCTGGCGAAGCGCCGACTCGAATTCCACCACCAGGTCCGCGGCCTCGTCGTCGATCTCGATCTCGCTGTCACGGATGACCCGGAAGGCGCCGGAACCGGCAACCTCGTAGCCTGGAAACATGCGGTGGAAGAAGAGGTTGATCAGTGTATCCACGGTAACCACCTCGACCCGCCCGCCCTCCGACAGACCAGCCGGCAAGGTGATGAAGCGATCGAGATTGGAAGGAACGCGCACTAGCGCCGTGAGCGTCGTCACGCTGCCCGGGCGCACGAGTTCAAAGGCGAGAGTCAGGCCGAGATTGGGAATGAACGGGAACGGGTGCGCAGGATCCACCGCGATTGGCGTCAGCACCGGAAAGATCTCGTCCCGGAACAGCCGCTCCAGATACTGTAGTTGCTCCGCCCCCAGATCGTTCGCCTCGTGGATCACCACATTGGCGTCGAAAAGGTCATCGCGCAGCGACTGCCAGTGATCCTGCTGCTCGAGGTGCAGATGCTGGGCCAGCGTGGCGATCTCTTCCAGTTGCTCGCCCGGCGTGAGGCCGTCGGCGCTGAGCTTGGTCATGCCAGCCCGCTGCTGCCCCTTCAGGCCGGCCACGCGCACCATAAAGAATTCATCGAGATTGTTGGCGGAGATGGAGACGAAGCGCAGGCGCTCGAGCAGCGGATGATTGGCGTTGCCCGCCTCCTCCAGCACCCTCGTGTTAAACAACAGCCAGCTGACCTCCCGATTGACGAAGCGCGCGGGGCTCTGGCGCAGCCGCTCAGCCTCAGGGGCGGAAACCTGCTGTTCGGAGATGTCGCTCACTTCATTCATCATCAGCCTCCAGGTCGAGCGCCAGTTGCCCCTCGTCATGGGCAGCGCCGCGAATTGCGAGCGCCTCGGCGGCAATTGCGCGCGTTATCGCAGTCCCCCGAGCGAGCGCCAACCGATCCATCATGCCTGCCAGCACGACGGCTTCCTCGGCCGAACGTTCCATGCGCGCAACCAGATAGGCGACGACCTTGGGGTCTACCGTCACCTGACGGTCATCAAACAACTTCACGAACATCTGTGACAATTGGATGTCGTCGCTGATGGTTACGGCAAAGTGGGCAGCGAGCCGGGCGCGCGATTTCAGGTCGTCCGTCTGGAACGGCCAGTTGCCGACCGGATCACGAGCCGTCAACAGCAGCGGCCGGTGGTCCCGGATCGCCTGGTTGAGAAGATGGAAAAGTGCAGCCTCCTCGTAGGGGAGGCGATCGACGTCCTCCAGTACCAGCGGGGTGGTGCCGCCGAGTCGCGCCAAATCCTCGGCGGCGTCGACCGCAGGGGTCTCGGCGCCGGAGCGCTCGGCCCAGATGCGTGCCAGATGGGACTTGCCGGACTTGGCTGCCCCCGTGATCAGCGACAGAGGTCCGGACCAATTGGGGTAGGCCATGACATGGGCATAGGCGAGCCGGTTGCCATCGCCGACAATATAGTCGGCCTCGGCGTGCGATGCCTTGTGTCCCAGATCGAGGGGCAACTGGCCCCGCTCCTCCGGTGGTTGTACGTCAGGCATCATCGGGCCGGACGGCGCTTGACGACCGTCTTGGCTGGCGGTGCCGGAGACGCCGGCGCAGATTCTTCGACCACCGTGATGTCACCCGTATAGAGGCTGCTGGCCTGATACTTGCCGAGAGCGTAACGGGTGAGCACGCCGACCATGGCTGCCAACGGCACGGCGAGCAACAGCCCCACGAAACCGAACAACAAGCCGAAGGCGAAGAGCGCGAACATCAGCCAGACGGGATTGATGTTGATGCTCTGGCCCACCAGTTTCGGATAGAGGATGTTGCCTTCGAGGAACTGTCCGACGATGTAGATGACGAGCACGATGACCAGGCGCAGCCACTCGTCGGGCCAGAACTGCACCGCGGCAACCGTCAGGGACAGCGTGAAGCCGATGAGGAAGCCGACATAGGGGATGAAGCTCATCACCCCGCCGATGACGCCGATGGCGAGGCCGAAGTCGAGGCCGACCATCCATAGTGCGCTGGCATAGAATACCGAGAGGACCAGCACGACGCCGCCGACTCCGCGCAGCACACCGGCCATGGACCTATCAATCTGCTTGGCTAGACCGCGAATTTCCTCACGATATCTCAGCGGCAGCAGGTCGTCGGCGCGCTTGATCATACCTTCCCAGTCGAGCAGGAGGTAGAAGGCGACGACCGGCGTAATGAACAAGATGGCGATCGTGTTGATGACGGTGAGCCCGCTCTGGGCAAGCTGAGCCGTAAACCCACCCGCGATCTCAACGCCGCGCCCCAGCAGATCAGACAGGGACTCCTGCAGCTGGGCCGCCTGTTCCGGACCAAGCCATTCCGCCAGCTGCGGCGCCAGCCCCTGGACCAGCAGTTGCAGGTCACTGATGTACCGCGGCAGGTTGGCGACGAGGCCGAGGACCTGCTGACTGACCAGGGGCACCAGCATCAGCAGCAGGCCGACAATGATCCCGAGCACGAGAAAGAGCACCAGCACCGAGGCGAAGGCGCGGCCGATGCCGATGCGGACCAGCAGGTTGACCAGCGGATTGAGCAGATAGGCGAGCGCCAACCCCACCACAAACGGCAGCAGGATGGAGCTGAACACCCATAGCAACAGGATGAGGATGAGGAAGAAACCCACCCACACCAGCACTTGATTTCGCAGCGTCATGGCTCGGAGGAACCCTTGCGTCTCTATGGTGGAGCAGCTATCAGCGCAGGACGTTCTTGCCCGCTTCTTACGGCAGTAGGGTTCATGTCCGACGCGCAAAACCTGCCATCAAACGGGCTCTCATACAAGCACTCGGGCGTCGATATAGACGCTGGGAACGCCCTTGTGGAGGCCATCAAGCCGGCTGTCCGGTCCACCCGCCGGGCTGGTGCCGATGCCGAGATCGGCGGCTTCGGCGGCGTCTTCGACCTGAAGGCAGCCGGCTTCAGGGATCCGGTGCTGGTGGCGGCCAATGACGGCGTCGGCACCAAACTGCGGATCGCCATCGATACGGGCAACCACGCCGGGATCGGTATCGACCTTGTCGCCATGTGCGTCAACGACATCATCGTGCAGGGCGCCGAACCGCTGTTCTTCCTCGATTACCTCGCCACTGCCAGGTTGGACGTTGTCAGCGCAACGGCCGTCGTCGACAGCATCGCCGAGGGGTGCCGGCGTGCCGGCTGCGCGCTGATCGGCGGCGAGACCGCCGAGATGCCGGGCATGTATCATGGCAAGGATTACGATCTCGCGGGATTTGCCGTGGGGGCGGTGGAGCGCGGCGCGCTGCTGCCGCGGACGGACCTGGCCGAAGGCGACGCGCTGGTTGCCATTGCGTCCTCGGGCGTGCATTCCAACGGGTTCTCGCTGGTACGGCGGATCGTCGACATGTCGGGTATCGACTGGGACCTGCCCGCGCCGTTCGACGAGAGCCTCAGTCTGTCGGAGGCCCTGCTGACCCCGACCCGCATCTATGTGAAGCCGCTGCTCTCGGCGCTTCGGTCAGGTATCGGCATCAAGGCCCTCGCTCACATCACCGGCGGCGGCTTCATCGACAACATTCCGCGGGTGCTGCCCGAGGGACTGGCCGCCGAGATCGATCTCTCGGCCATCGCCGTGCCGTCGGTGTTTTCGTGGCTCAGCCGTGTCGGTGGCGTCGATGAGCGCGAGATGCTGCGCACCTTCAACTGCGGCGTCGGCATGCTGGCCGTGGTCGCGAGCGAGGAAGCAGAGGCTCTGGTGGCGCAGCTCGCCGGTGCAGGCGAACAGGCCGCGATGGTCGGAAAGCTGGCGGCGCGAAGCGGTGAACCCGTTGTTTTCAGCGGCCGGCTGGCACTGTGACGCCAAGGAAACGGGTCGCGATCCTGATCTCGGGGCGTGGCTCCAACATGTCGGCCCTGATCGGGGCAGCGCGCGCCGCTGACTACCCGGCAGAGATTGTCGGCGTCCTCTCGAACCGCGCCGCAGCCGAGGGACTACGCATCGCCGAGAGCGCCGGTGTTCCGACCTGCTCACTGGCGCAGAGCCGCTTTCCGGACCGCCCGACCATGGACGCGGCAATCACCGCGCAACTCGAAGCGTGGAACGTGGAGATCATCTGCCTTGCCGGATTCATGCGCATCCTGACGCCGGCGTTCGTCGACCGCTGGCTGGGGCGGATGATCAACATCCACCCGTCCCTGCTGCCGCTGTTCAAGGGGCTCGACCCGCACGGACAGGCGCTGGCCGCCGGCGCCACCGAACACGGCTGCTCCGTGCACTTCGTCACCCACGGGATGGATGAGGGACCGGTGATCCTGCAGGCCAAGGTGCCGGTCCTGGAAGGCGATAGCCCCGAGCGCCTGGCTGCCCGGGTACTCATCGAGGAACATCGGCTGTACCCACAGGCCCTGGCCATGGTGGCGCGCGGCGAAGCGGTCTTCCCCGGGACGGCACATCACAGGGATTGATCGATCCCATCGCAAGAAACGGATCGACTGGCATATGCCGAGGGAGTAAGCGTCCGGTTTTTCGGAGTCATCCTCCATGGCGCTACGTGACTGGTGCTGGGTAATTCTGCTGGGCGCGATCTGGGGCTGCTCCTTCCTTTTCAACGCGATACTGATCAGGGAACTGGGGCCGCTCTGGGTTTCGGCGGCACGCGTCGGCATCGGCATGCTCGGCTGCTGGGCGGTATTCTTCGCGATGCGCAAGCCGCTGCCCCGCGAACCCGTGCTCTATCTACAGCTGATGTTCCTTGGCGTCCTCGGCTACGCCATCCCTTTTGCGCTGTTCCCGCTCAGCCAGCTGCACCTCGCGAGCGGCGTTGCGGCCATCATCAATGCCCTCACGCCGATCACGACGGTGATCGTCTCGCAGTTCTGGCCGGGAGGTGAGCGGGCCACTTGGTTGAAGTCCGCCGGCGTCATCGCAGGGTTCGGCGGCGCAGCGATACTCGCCCTGCCTGCACTACAGTCCGGTGGCACCAGTCAGCTCTGGGCCATCGGTGCGTGCCTGCTGGCAACGCTCTGCTACGCGGTCTCGCTCAACTACACCCGGTGTTTCTCGAAGATGGATCCTACTACCATCGCCACCATCGCCTTGACAGGAGCGACGCTGGTCGTCGTTCCGAGCGCTTTCGCCTTCCACGGCGTGCCTACGATCGCGCGCCCGGAGACGTGGGGCGCGGCGCTCGGCATCGGGCTCCTCGCAACCACCTTCGCCTTCCTCGTGATGTACCGCCTCCTGCCGCGCATCGGCGCCACCAACTTCACCTCGGTGACGTTCATCGCTCCGGTTTCCGCCATCATCTTCGGCGTAACGCTGCTTGGGGAGACGATCTTACCGAGTCATTTCCTCGGCATGGCCGCAATCTTTCTCGGACTGCTGCTGATCGATGGCCGGATCGTCCGCCGCTGGCGGCGCCCCCGCCCCGTCAGCCCCTGAGCAGCGCCGTCTAGTGGGTGGCGCGGCTGTCCCGTTCCTCGGGCTGGCGCTGGTCGATCGCGGTGGATTTCGACGTCCCGACGAAATCGACGTCTTCGCGGTCGGCCAGCTCGGCCGTCGGGGTGGACAGGTCGAGTATCATGCCGTTCGGGTCGCGGACCAGCAGCCGCGTCTGGCCGTACTCCAGTGCCACTGGCTCCTCGATGACCTCCACGCCCAACTCACGGGCGGCCTGCAGGGCGCCGAAGACGTCGTCGACGACGAAGGTCATGTAGGCCCCCTCATGGTTGCCCCAAGCATGGCGGGGGGCAAACTCGCTCACCTGGTCGATGAGCCCGATCTGGACATTGGGCTGCCCTTGGGGTGTCAGCACCACGAACCAGTCGCTTTCATAGATGGGCTGCAGGTCAACGATCCGACGGTAGAAGTCGACACTGGCGGCCATATCCTTGACGAGGACGTTGAACAGGACGCGGTTGAGTTTGGGCTGCATGGTCGGACTCCTTCGTGCAGGTCCCTGCTCAACGGTGGGCTCGCAACACAGGTTCCGGCGACGCCTATTTAGGGGGCCTTCTCGCCCTCCTCCCAATGGCCCTTCACTGTGACCGGAAACCCCGCTACCACGGAGTTGCGCACGGCCGAGACCTGCACCGCCTGACGCAGCAGTTGGTCGAAATCCGACACTGGGGTGTCGCCTTCGAGGTGCACCGTAACTTCCGCCGTTCGGACCATCAGTGGCTCACCGTCGAGCTGGACATTGACATGGACGGCCAGGCTCCCGATCGCAATCTGCATCTTTTCGGCGGTATAGCGGAGGTCGTTGCAGAGACATCCGCCGATGGCAAAGGCAATGAGCTGGCCGCCGTTGAAGCCGAGGCCGGTGCCCCCTGCACGCCCTTCGGGCCGGTCGACCACGATGGTATGACCGTCGGCCCAGCCGAGCGCGGCGCCGGTACCAGGAACACTGTGAAGACTGACCGACATTGATGGCATTCTGACCCTCGTGGTCTGCCGTTCCCGATACCGCCCTACCCCGCGAACCGAGCGGTCGCGCTGGTCGGTCGTTGACTAGCGATACATCTGCTGCCGCTACACCTATTCGAGCCCGAGCTTCTTCTTCAGGATCTCGTTCAGGGCCTGTGGGTTCGCCTTGCCCCCGGATGCCTTCATGGCCTGTCCGACGAACCAGCCGATCAGCGTCGGCTTCTGCTGCACCTTGGCGACCTGGTCGGGATTGGCCGCGATGATCTCGTCCACCACCTTCTCGATGGCACCGAGGTCGGTGACCTGCTTCATCCCCCGGCGTTCCACCAACTCGGCGGGATCGGCCGACTTTTCCTCGTGGATGATGATCTGCAGCAGGTCCTTAGCAATCTTGCTGGAGATGGTGCCGCCGGCGACGAGATCGACGATGCCGGCGATCTGGGCGGGTGTGATGTGCGTCTCGTGGACCGACAGACCCTGGCTGTTGGCATAGGCCGAGACGTCGCCCATGACGAGATTGGCAACCGCCTTGCCGTCACGCTTGCGAGCGCCGTGAGCGACCGCGGCTTCGTAATACTCCGCCGTCTCCCGCTCCAGAATGAGGACGCCCGCGTCGTAAGGGGTCAGTCCGTAGTCGGCAATCAACCGGGCCTTCCGGTCGTCGGGCAGTTCCGTCAGCCCGGCGCGCAGCTCTTCGATGAAGTCGTCGTCGAACTCCAGCGGCAGCAGATCCGGGTCTGGGAAGTAGCGGTAGTCATGCGCCTCCTCCTTCGAGCGCATGGACCTGGTCTCGCCGAGTCGCGGGTCGAACAGGCGCGTCTCCTGATCGATGCTGCCGCCGTCCTCGAGGATCTCGATCTGGCGCCGCGCCTCGTACTCGATCGCCTGCGCAGCAAAGCGCATGGAGTTGACGTTCTTGATCTCGCAGCGTGTGCCGAATGCGCCGCCGGGACGGCGAACGGAGACGTTGACATCGGCCCGCATCGATCCCTGCTCCATGTTGCCGTCACAGGTTCCGAGGTAGCGAAGGATGGCCCGCAGTTTGCTGAGATAGGCCTTGGCCTCGTCGGAGGACCGCAGGTCCGGCTTCGAAACGATCTCCATCAGCGCCACGCCGGAGCGATTGAGGTCGACGAAGCTCATGTTCGGGTGCTGGTCGTGAATGGACTTGCCCGCATCCTGCTCGAGATGCAGCCGCTCAATGCCAATCTCGATCTGCTCCTCGCCCATGTCGAGCAGCACCTTGCCCTCCCCGACGATGGGATCCTTGTACTGGCTGATCTGGTAGCCCTGCGGCAGGTCAGGATAGAAATAGTTCTTGCGGTCGAACAGCGAGCGCTTGTTGATCTGGGCCTTCAGCCCGAGCCCCGTCCGCACGGCCTGGCGCACACATTCGTCGTTGATAACCGGCAACATGCCCGGCATGGCGGCGTCGACGAAGCTGACATTGGAGTTGGGCGGGCGACCGAATTCCGTCGAGGAGCCGGAGAACAGCTTGCTCTCGGAGGTCACCTGGGCGTGGACCTCCATGCCGATGATCACCTCCCAGTCTCCCGTCGCTCCCTTGATGAAGTTCTTGGGGTTGGGCGTACGTGTATCGACTATGGTCATCGCTATATGCAGTCCTCAACTGGCCCGAGCGGCTTCACTAGCCGGACCTTCTCTACATCCTGGCCGAGCCCGTGCGAGAACTTCACCTTCCGCCACACCTGCACATAGCCGCCCCGTTCGTAGAAGCGGATGCCGCCGGCGTTGATGGCGGCTGTTTCCAGCTCGACCGTTTTGTATCCGGCTCTGGCGATATCGCTTTCAAGGGCATCCAGCAAGGCTTTGCCAACGCCCTGTCCCTGCGACCGCGGCGCTACCCAAAGGTCGGTCACGACATTGTCGCGATGCTCGCGAGAACCCCAGCCGACCGACCGGCCATCCATTTCCGCGACCCGGATCGTCTCCCAGCCGGTGGTGCAGAAGGCGAGGAAGTGCCGCCGCACATGCTCTCGATCCACCCGCGCAGCCGCGCTGCTGATCTCCCCAGTCGTCCAGGCGGCAAAGCCCAGTTCGCCCAGCACATTGCTCTCGTCCGGCCGCGCGGGGCGAATCGTTACCGCTGCTGGCACTATTCTTCGGGGTCGCTGATGGTGCCACGATATGGCGCGAGGCGTTTCTCGAGACGGATGCTCATGGAGCCGAGAGAGCCTGGCTGGCCGGCAGTCTTCAGCGCCAGGATCTGGTAGCCTTGGTGCTGGTAGAAATTCACGGCCCGGACGTTATCGGCGAGGGTGTCGAGATGCACGCGGTCGGCCCCCTCCAGCTCCAGCATCGACTCCATGCGGCGCAGCAGCAGCGTGCCGATGCCATGGTTCTGTAGCAGCGGGGTCACGAACAGGAACGGGATATAGGCGCGGCCCCGCGCCCTGGTGCACCAGCCCGCAGCGATGTTGTCCACTTCAGCTACGATTGTGCGATCCAGCAGCTCGTGCAACGCCTGTGACAGCCGCCGTCGCTCGTTCTGGCGATTGGCGGCGGCGCCGGACAGAAATGGCATCAGGTCGCGCTCCCACGCGACGAAGCCGATGTCGGCGAGAGTCTCGACCTCACTGGCCACCGCCTTGCGGATGATGATGTCTCGCGACATGTGGCTCACTCCAAGCGCTTGCGCGCGACGATAATGCCCTTTTCGTAGTTGATGTTCCAGTCGATCAGTGTCCTCCAGATCAACTCCGCCTGGTCCTCGTCGAGGTCGAGTTCCGCGGCGCGCTGACGCTGCCGCCCGATCACAGCCTCGATCCGCTTGGGGTCGTATGCCTCGTGAGGATCGGTCTTGATCTGTGCCATTCGGGTAACGTAGCGGTGCCGCTCGGCGAACAGGGCAAGCAACGCCCTGTCAATGCGGTCGATCTCGGCACGGACGTCATCCTTGGTCGCGCAGTCGGCGGGGTCGGTGGCCACGGGGGTTCTCTCGCAAGCAAGTCGCTGTCGCTGGTTTGCACCGCCAGAGGCCGTATTTCAACCGCCGAACGGGAGGAAGCTAGCTCTTTCAGGGCTTTTGTCCTATGCAGCTTCCGCTCATCGTCGCCGCCTTATCGTGGCGCCGGACCAGAGGATCGTACGTGTCCAGCCTGCCGGAGACCGTCTAACCCCCATCCTTTCGAGGATGGGGATCGTCAAGAACCCCGCCGCCGAGCGTGATGCCGGCCGCGGGAGACGATGACGTGCGCCTATCGGCGCCTCCAAGGCTTTCATATCGATGGACATTTCCCGCGAAGAACAGCGGGTGCTGCACGCCCTTGCCCAGGGCGGTTGCATCCATACCCTCAAGAACCCCAACGGCCGAATCCTCAGCGTCGAGTGCTTCAACCGCGACGGTTGGCTGCTGGTACAATGCACGCTCCACATATTCCGCAAGCTGCGGCGCAAGAAGGCTATCGCCTCGGCAGACGGTGCGCCCTACCGAATTACCCGGCGCGGGCTGGAGCTGGTGCGGAGCGAGGTCGACAACCGCTGACTCTAGGGTGCGGGCGCGGCCGGGACTAGAGGAGTCCCAGCCGCGCCAGTTCCTCTGCCAGCTCCATCGACCCCCCGTCGGCAAAGCCGTCGCTGCTGATGTCGGCCGGCGCCTCTGTGGGTTTGAGGTAGCGCCAGCCCTGGAACGGGCGCTTTGGCCGCGGCGCCACCCGGATCAGATCGGGCGCCATGATGATGTCGCAGCACCCCCGCCCCTCGCTGTCGGTGGCCTCGGCGAGACGCAGGACTTTCTGCCGCGCCCTGATGACGCCCGAGATGACCCAGTAAATGGAGCCCTGCGCCTCGATCTCGTTTGCACGCTTCGGCCGCATGCGGGTGCGGTGGACATGCACGTCCTCGCCATAGTCAGCGCCCCACCAATGTGCACGCTCGCTCCTGTAGCTTTCCAGTTCCTCCAGTGTCGCCACGCCAACACAGAGCTTTATCATATGCATCATGCGGAACCGGGCGTCCCCGCTGCGCGCGCCTGGATGTAGTCGATCTCGTCCTCATCGACGATCCACGGTTCCTTGATGGCCTCGGCCAGCCAGCTCTGGAAGGCTGGCAGCGCGTAGATGAGGTCGACATAGCCAGCCGCAGTATCCGAGGCCGGCAGGTCGTAGGTGCGGATGCGGGCAGCGACGGGCGCGAACATGGCGTCGGCTGCCGTGAACGCTCCGAACAGATAAGGACCACCGGAGCGCTCCAGCAGCCCGCCCCAGAGTGCCTCCAGCCGCTTGAGGTCGGCTGCAACGAAGTCTGGGTCGACGCGCCCGGGATGCGAAGCGCGGAGGTTCATCGGTGCGGCCTGCCGCAGCGCCGAGAAGCCGGCATGCATCTCGGCACTCGCGGCCCGCGCCAGGGCCCGCTCCGCCGGGTCGGCCGGCCAGATACCCTTGTCCGGATGTTTCTCCGCCAGATACTCGATGATGGCGATGGTCTCCGGCAACACGAGATCGCCGTCTACCAGCACCGGCACCCGGCCGGTCGGCGAAACGCGCTCCAGGTTTTCCTTCCATCCCTCGCCGTTCAGCAGTGCCAGTTCCTCCTCGAAGGGGATGCCGAAATGGGTGAGTACAAGCCACGGCCGCAGCGACCAGGTTGAGTAGTTGCGGTTGGCGATGATGAGCTTCATGCGTCTCTTCCGGACTTGGCGTGACTACAAAGAGAAGGGCGCCGTGTGGCGCGGCGCCCTTCCCCAATCCCAGTTCTGTCGCCGGACTTCCCGGTCCGTGCACCTGCTTCGATCAGGTGCCGGCAACGACAGAAAATACGAGCGACATTGCCAGCAGGCAGACGAGTGTCCAGGACACTGTCGGCACCGTGGATCGCCACCATGCGGCCTTTTGCTGGTTCCGCATAGATGCTCCTTCTTGCCGTTAAGCGCCGGAGCGGTGCTTGCCGCAAACCCGCCCCAGCAAGGAATCGTTAACCGCTGTCGATAGCCGGCGCAAGGTGCACAAATGACACAGTGCAAAACATCCGTTCAGAGGATGCCGAACCAGAGGCCGGCAAGGCCGAGGAAGGCGAAGAAGCCGACAACATCGGTGACGGTGGTGACGAAGGTCGAGGAGGCAACAGCCGGATCGATCTTGAGCCGGTCCAGCACCAACGGGATGAGCACCCCCGCGGTACCCGCGGCGAACATGTTGATGACCATGGCAATGGCGATGACGACTCCGAGGCTGACGCTGCCGAACCACAGCGCGGTCACCACGCCGATCATCGTCGCGAAGATGCCGCCATGGACGACGCCGACGGTGATCTCGCGAAGAATCAGACGAAGAATGCGGCGGCGGTCGAGTTCGCGGAGCGCCAGCGCCCGGACGGTCACTGTCATGGTCTGCGTGCCGGCATTACCGCCCATGGAGGCGACGATCGGCATCAGTACGGCAAGCGCGACCATCTGCTCGATAGTGGCATCGAAGAGGCCGATGACCAGCGAGGCGAGCACTGCGGTGGCGAGGTTCACCGTCAGCCAGGAGGCGCGGCTGCGTACCGCACCCCAGACATTGTCGGAAATCTCCTCGTTGCCGACGCCGGCGAGCAGCCGGATGTCCTCGCTCGCCTCCTCGTGGATGACGTCGACCATGTCATCGACGGTGAGCACGCCGACGAGCCGGTGGTTCTCGTCGGTGACGGCCACCTCGACGAGGTCGTAGCGCTCGAAGACGCGCGCGGCCTCCTCCTGATCCTGCCCGGCGTCGACGGTGATGAGGTTGCGATTCATCAGGTCTTCGATGCGCACATGACGCTTGGCGCGCAGAAACTTATCGAGCGCAATCGTGCCGAGCACGTTGTAGCCGGGGTCGACGACGTAAATCTGGAAGAAGTCGTCGGGCAGCTCCTGCTCGCTGCGCATGTAGTCGATGGTCTGGCCGACGGTCCAGAAGGGCGGAATGGCGATGAACTCCGTCTGCATCCGCCGGCCGGCGGAGTCCTCGGGGAAGTCGAGACTGCGGCGGAGGCTGAGGCGCTCGAAGGCCGGCATTTGCGCGAGGATTTCCTCGCGGTCCGGGGCATCGATGTCCTCGAGAATATAGACCGCGTCGTCGCTGTCGATGGCGGCGACACCGCGGGCGATGTCGGCGTTCGGCAACACCTCCATCAGCTCGGCGCGAACCACGTCGTCGACCTCGGTCAATGCCGTATAGTCGAAGTGCGGCCCCAGCAGCGTGACCAGCCGGACGCGCTCCTCGTGCGTCAGTTCCTCCAGCACGTCGCCGGTATCGGCGGCATGCAGCGGCATCATCAGTTCGGTGACATCTGCCGCGTTCTCATCCGCGAGGTGGCGGCGCAGAACGTCCAGCCACTCGCGATCGAGGTGGCCGTCGGCAGTGCGGAATGGCTCCGCTTCCCAGTGCGGATCGCCGCCCTCGGCGAAGTTGGTCTCGTCGGTCATGGAGGCCCCGGAGGTCGGCGGTGCGGGTTCGACGCAGGTGTAGCCAATCGCCACGCGATGCACCAGACTCCGTCCGGGCGTGCCGGAAGATTTGTGGAGAGGAGGCGCAGATGGACGACTGGACGTCAGCGGCAGGACGCATCGCCGGAATCGCGGAGCGACTTGGCCTGCCCGAGGTCGACGAGGGCACCAGCTACGGCACCCCGGCGTTCAAGGTCCGCGGCAAGAGCTTTGCCCGTCTCAAAGACCCGCAGACGCTGGTGCTGCTACTCCCGATGGAACTGAAGGATCTGCTGATGGAGATGTCGCCAGACACCTACTTCGAGACCGACCACTACCGCGGCTGGCCGGCAGTGCTGGTTCGGCTCATGGAGATTGACGATGCCGAGCTCGGACAGCGCCTCGCCGAGGCCTGGCAGCACAAGGCACCCAAGCGCCTTGCAGCCGCACGGCAGGCGCCGGACCGCTGACGTTAGAGACCCATTAATGGTCAGGGAGATGGTGCGGTCGAGAAGACTCGAACTTCCACGTCTTTCGACACAGCGACCTCAACGCTGCGCGTCTACCAATTCCGCCACGACCGCACGCCGAGGTAGGAGCTGCGCCCGAGGGGCGAAGCGAGGCTGCGTGTAGCAAATGATTCCGGGGGGCTCAAGCAATATAATGGGATGTCAGGCGCGCCACCGCTCAGCCGCGTCTGCGGACCTTCTCGGTGATCTCCACCGCCAGGCGGCCATCGTCGACCTTGACCTCGCCATGCGCAATCAGGGTGTTGTTGGCATAGACGCGCAGCGGATCGTTCTCGGTGCTCTCGAGCTCGATGACCGCACCGCGGCCCATGCGCAGCAGGTGGTGGATCGGCATCGAAGTCGCACCCAGTTCAACGGTGATATCGACTTCAATTCCGTCTAGAGTGTTCATATATCGCCCGGGACCCCGTTGCACCGGGTGAATCATCCCGGAACTCGCGCGCCGAGCATTTGCCACCCATGCTTACCGAAGCGTTAACATCTCCGACATTCTCCTCCTGCGACACCGGCGACCGGCTCCGCAGGAGGGACAGTGCGATGGTGGATTGGACGGTGATCGAGGGCTACACGCCCTACCCGGATGCGCTGGCGGCGATGCGGATGCGAGCGGCGGCCATTGCCGAGGGGACGGCGCGCGAGGCGGTATGGCTGCTGGAGCACCCGCCGCTTTACACCGCCGGCACCTCCGCCACGGCGAGGGACCTGCTGGCCCCTGACCGCTTCCCAGTGTTCGAAGCGGGCCGCGGTGGCCAATACACCTATCATGGCCCGGGACAGCGGGTGGCCTATGTGATGCTGGACCTCCGGGAGCGCGGGCGCGACGTGCGGTGCCTCGTGCAGGGTCTCGAGGGCTGGCTGATCGACACGCTGGCAGCCTTCAATATCCGCGGCGAGCGGCGCGACGGTCGCATCGGCATCTGGGTCAGGCGCCCCGAGAAGGGCAGAGGGCGCGAGGACAAGATCGCGGCCATCGGGGTGCGGGTGTCGAAATGGGTGACGTTTCATGGCATCGCGCTCAACATCGCCCCCGACCTCACTCACTTCACCGGCATCGTTCCTTGCGGGATCAGCGACCAGGGCGTCACCAGTCTTGAGGACCTGGGTCACCTCACGGCCATGGCGGAGGTCGACCTGGCGCTGCGAGCGGCGTTCGAGCAACGTTTCGGAGCAGTCGAGACGGTAGCTGCGCCGCCTCTTGTTTCGGCGGCGTGACCGACGCATCCTGCCTTCCTCAGACCCGGCGAAGGAATTGCCTATGACCTCCGAAGACCTGAAGAAACTCTTCCTCGGGCAGACACTGTTCCGCCTCGATGCCATCCTCGCGCCGCGACTGGTACCTATCCTTTATGTCACCGGCCTCGCGGGGCTGCTGCTGTGGGCAGTGACGCTCCTGTTCGCGAGGTTTGGCCGCAGCTTCGGCGACGGATTATGGGGCCTGCTGGAGATCTTCGTTTTCGGGCTGCTGTGGCTGATCGCGCTGAGGATCATCTGCGAGGTGCTGCTGGTCTTCTTCAAGGCGCACGAGGCAGAGGTCCGGGCGGTCGGCCTCAGCCGCAGTTCCGCATCGCTGCTGGAGGAAGTCAGGGATGCGATCAGCGATATCGCGGACGAGGATGCGGCACCGCCTTCCCGTAGCGCGCCGTCCGCCGTCGATGCGCCAGCCAAGTCCACCAGGAGCAGGCCGAAAGTGAAGCGCACGGCGCGGCGGTCGCCGCCAGCAAAGCCGGCGCCGCCCCGGAAGGACGGCGCCTAGGCCGGATCAGGTGGTGGTGCGCCGGCGGTCGATGCTCCACGCTCCGGGACCGGCGAAGAACAAGTAGAGAAACACGAAGCAGAACAGGATGGCAGCATCGCCCCCGTTGTTCACCGGGAAGAAATCCCTCGGGGCATGCGCCATCCAATAGGCCACCGCCATCTCTCCGGAGAGGATGAAGGCCACCGGGCGCGTGAAGACGCCGAGCAGGATCGCCAGCCCGCCCACGGTTTCCAGTATCGCCGCAAGACCGAACAATGACACCAGTTCGACGCCGCCCATCTGGCCGGGCGGGAAGTTGAAGAGCTTCTGCGTCCCATGCGCCATGAACAGCAGTGCGGTGACAATGCGAAGAATGGCGAGCGCCTGTGGCGCGTAGGCCGATAACCGGTCGAGGTTCATCGTCGATCTCCAGAGTGAGCGCCCCTGCGGACACGAATCAAGGACGTCAACCGTGACGCCGAAGCCATTGAACCTCAACGGAAAGCACCGCGCGTACACGATTGCGCGAGGAGGTGGCCGGCGGATGCAAGGCTGGCTCACGCAGTACGCACGGCGCCTTGCATTGCATTTCGCCGCTTTTGGAGTATGACACGCGGCCAATGACCCAAGCACCCAAGATCGGCCTCGTCAGCCTCGGCTGCCCGAAGGCACTCGTCGACTCCGAACGCATCCTGACGACGCTGCGCGCGCAGGGCTATGCGTTCTCGCGCGACTACGAAGGTTCCGACATCGTCATCGTCAATACCTGCGGCTTCCTCGACAGCGCCAAGGCCGAGAGCCTCGACGCCATCGGCGAGGCGCTGAACGAGAACGGCAAGGTCATCGTCACCGGCTGCCTCGGCGTCGAGGAAGGCCTGATCCGGCAGAACCACCCGAGCGTGCTCGCCGTTACCGGGCCGCACCAGTACGAAGCCGTGGTCGAGGCGGTGCATGCTCACGTGCCGCCGGTGCCAAACCGCTTCGTCGACCTGGTGCCGGAGAACGGGCTGCGCCTGACGCCGAAGCATTATGCCTATCTCAAGATCTCCGAGGGCTGCAACAATCGCTGCTCGTTCTGCATCATTCCTCAGATTCGGGGAGATCTCGCTTCACGACCGATCGCATCGGTGCTGTACGAGGCGGAGCGGCTGGTGGCGTCCGGGGTGAAGGAGATCATGGTGATCTCGCAGGATACCAGCGCCTACGGGGTCGACATCAAGTACGCGCCATCCAAGTATCGCGGGCGAGACGTCGCGGCACGCTTCCAGACGCTGGCCGAAGAGATGGGCAGGCTCGACGTTTGGACACGTCTGCACTACGTCTATCCCTATCCCCACGTCGACGGCGTGATCCCGCTGATGGCGGAGGGCAAGATCCTTCCCTATCTCGACATCCCGTTCCAGCACGCCTCGCCGAGCGTATTGAAGGCGATGCGGCGCCCGGCCAACCAGGTGAAGACGCTGGACCGGATCAAGGCCTGGCGCGCCATCTGTCCCGATCTCACCATCCGCTCCAACTTCATCGTCGGCTTCCCGGGCGAGACCGAGGAGGACTTCGAGTTCCTGCTCGACTGGCTGGAGGAGGCCGAGATCGACCGGGCCGGCTGCTTCGAATACGAGCCCGTCACCGGCGCGCCCGCCAACGAACTGGAGAACGAGGTGCCGGCCGAGCTGAAGCGCGAGCGCTTCGAGCGGCTGATGGAGGTGGCACAGGGTGTCTCCACCGGCCAACTGGCCAAGAAGGTCGGCCGCACGATCGACGTGCTGGTCGAGGACGTGCAGCCGGAACAGCAGCGGGTGATTGGGCGCTCGAAGTGGGATGCTCCGGATATCGACGGCCAGGTGATCGTCGGCGGTGCTGCCGGGATCAAGCCGGGCGACATGATCCAGGTGATGGTCACGGGTTCCGATGAGTACGACCTGTTCGGCACCGTCGCCGCCGCAAGGCATCCAGCCGACGAAACAGCTGCCGCCCTCGCCTAGGTCGGTCCATTGAAGATGGCGACGTGCTGGGAGAGGCCCGCGTCGGCGAGCATCTGCAGCTTGCCGCTGTCCCGTTGCACGCTGATGCACATGAACTGCACGATTCCACGCTGCGCCAGGCGCTGCCGCGCCGCCGTCATCAGCGCGGCGCCGACCGTCGGCCACAGTTCAGGTGCGGCCACCTCGAAATCGTCGATCATTGCCGTTGGCCCGGCGTCGTAGACCGGCGGCACGCGTATCGGCGTCGCGAGGAGGAAGCCCAAGATGCGGTCGCCATCGTCGGTGACGAGGAACACATTGTCGTCGGCAGTGAGCAGGCCGGAGAGGTAGGAGTGGGTCGACTCCGCGGAGCCGGCGGCGCGCTTCCAGAGCCGTGGCTCGAAGGTCGCGAGGAGGTCGCGCTTTCGCTCGAGCATGTTGATGACGGCCGGAAGATCGGCGGGTGCGCAGTCGCGGATCTGCATCATTCCTGCTGTAGGTCCAGCATCTGGACGGCGGCGTCGAAGTCGCGGCGACGCTTCTCGCGACGGGCTGCCGCCTCTTCCACCTCGCCCCAAAGGCGGATGTTGTGGTCTTCGTCGACATGGGCCGCGGCCCAGACCTCATCGGCGGTCAGCAGACGCTGACGGAGTGCGATGGCGAGCAGGCCGGAGCCGGTAATGCCGGTGATCACGACCATGGCGGCAAGCGCCAGCAGGCCCTCCTCCTGCAGGGTCTCCGACAACTTCGCCAGAGTGATGTCAGGCTGCGGCTGATGGACGATGCCCACGGTGGGCTGGAAGGCGATGCCGAAATGCCGCGCCAGCCGCACCAGCGCGTCGTCCCAAAGCCGCTCCTGCTCGGCCACCAGTTCGCGTGGCGTATCCGCACGATAGAGCAGAAGGTCGCTGCCGGCATATGAGATCACTTCATCGCGAAGTCCCTGCTGTCGCTCCGGACCCACTTCGAGCGCCGAATTCACTAGCCTCACCAGCGGCATGGTTAGCGGATCGATCTCCTCCCCCTGCCCATTCCACTCGGCCGCCATTGCCGTCGCCAGCGGCGCGGCGGGTACCACGATCTTCTTGCCGCCGGGGGTCTTGGTGGGGCGCCCGTCGAGTGTGACGGCAAAGCCTCCATCCACGGGCTCGACCGCTGCAGATTTGTAGAAGCGCTTTGGCAGCTGCCGCCTGACGTGGGCCTGGGCGCGGCCATAGCCGTCTTCGCGGTGCTGGTCGGCGTCCTCCAGGAAATCGCGCATCAGTGGACCTCCGCCAGTAAGCCGTCGATTGCACCGTCGAGTTCGGCGAAGGATTCGACGATGGTGTCGGCGCCCGCCGCCACTAGCTCGGTCACCTCGTGATAACCCCAGGCCACGCCGATCGCGTGCACGCCGGCAGCCCTCGCCATGCGCATGTCGTGGATGGTGTCGCCGATCATCACGGTCTCCGACTTGCTGGCACCCGCCTTCGTCATCGCGGTCTCGATCATCTGCGGATCCGGCTTCCCACGGTTGTGGTCGGGCGTTTCAATGGAGTGGAAACGATCGAGGATGGCATGTCGTTCAAGCAGGGTGACGGCACCGCGATAGCCCTTGCCCGTCGCCACCGCGAGGATGGTGTCGGGCCGCTGCTGCAGGCGGTCGAGGGCCGCCAGCGCCCCGGCAAAAAGCGGCTCAGTCGTAACCCCAGCGCCCCGGCGGTAGTGGGTCCGGTAGCTCTCGAGAATTTGGTCCACCCGCTCCGGAGGGGCTGCCGGCGCCAGCAGCGCCATGGCATCCCGCGCGGTGATTCCGGAGATGGAGCGGATCGCGGTCTCGCTCGGTACCGGCTCGTCGATGGCTTCGAAGGCGTTGGTGACCGTCTGAACGATAAGCGCCACGGAGTCGATCAGGGTGCCGTCGACGTCGAAGACGATAAGCTTCATTGCTCCTCCGGATCCTCCTGCTGGACGTCATAGCGATCGGGGTCGAAGCCGAGGGCTTCGAAACTGGCCTGCATGTGCGGCGGCAGCGGCGCGGAAATGTCGAGACGGCCGCCGCCGCGCAACGGCACCGCGATGCGGCGGGCGTGCAGATGCAGGCCCTCGGCCAGGCCGGGCGCCCCTTCCCAGTTCTCGATGTTAAAATAGCGCGGATCGCCGATGATGGGGGTTCCGAGTTGGGCCATGTGGACGCGCAACTGATGGGTGCGGCCGGTCACCGGCTTCAGTGTCAGCCAGGCGAAACGCCGGCTGGCGATGTCGGTGGTGGAATAGTAGGTCATCGAGTGCTGCGCGCCGGGAGCGCTCCTCTCGACCACCACCATCTGCTCGCCGTCGGTGGTCGGCTGCTTGGCCAGAAAGCAGGAGATGCTCCCCTGCTTGGGGAGCGGGTTGCCGGCGACCAGCGCCCAGTAGATCTTGCGGGCCGAGCGGGAGCGGAAGACGGCGCCGAAATGGCTGGCGGCGGCCTTGGTCTTGGCGACCAGCAGGCAACCGGAGGTGTCGCGGTCGAGGCGGTGCACGAGGCGCGGCGGCTCGCCCTTCTTGTTGGGGAGACTGCGGAGCAGGCCGTCCATATGCCGCTTGGTGCCGGTGCCGCCCTGAGCAGCGAGGCCATGCGGCTTGTTGAAGACGTAGATGTCATCGTCCTCGTAGAGGATCAGCTCACGCAGGAATGCGGCGTCCTTCGAACTGGCCGTGGGAACGGCCCGTTCGGGCGCCGCTTCGATGGGCGGCACCCGCACCACCTGCCCGGCAGCAAGCCGCATGTTGGTCTTGACGCGACCGCTGTCGACCCGCACCTGCCCGCTGCGCAGCAGCTTCTGCAGGTGCCCGAAGGTGACCTGAGGAAAATGCGTGGCGAACCAGCGGTCGAGTCGCATGCCATCCTCGTCCCGTGCCACCACCTGCTGTCGAACGCCGCTCATGCAAGCACCCGAATTGCCCAGAGCCCCATTATAAGGCCGGTCACGGCGAGGAGGACAGAACCGGCGACATAGGCGGCGGCGAGGAGGTAATCGCCGCGCTCGATGAGGCTGATGGTGTCCAGCGAGAAGCTCGAGAAGGTGGTGAAGCCACCGAAGACGCCGACGGCGAAGAACAGCCGAATCTCCTGCTGATGCTGGGGCGTGGCCTGTGCCAGCCAGCCAATCAGCAGCCCCATGGCGAGGGAGCCCGTGACGTTGACGAGGAAGGTGGCGGCGGGAAAGCCGTTGGGCAGGCTGCCGATGGCGATGTTGGCGCCGTGACGGGCCATGGCACCAACGGCGCCGCCCAGTCCAACCAGCAGGAATGATGACATCGACTTGCTCCGGCCCGGCTCAGGCCCTGTCCGCGGCCTTCTTTGACCGCAGGCGGGCGAAGTATTCAAGCCGCTTCTTCACCTCGCGCTCATTGCCCCGTTCGACGGGGCGATAGAATTCGTGGCGGCCGAGCTTTTCGGGGAAGTACTGCTGGCCGGAGAAGCCCTCGGGGGTGTCGTGGTCGTAGATGTAGCCCTCGCCATAGCCCTCGCCCTTCATCAGCCTGGTCGGGGCGTTGAGGATGACCTTTGGCGGCATCGGCGAGCCGGTGGACTTGGCCAGCGCCGAGGCTTCCTTGAAGGCGGTGTAGACGGCGTTGGATTTGGGGGCGGCGGCGAGATAGACGACCAGTTGCGCCAGAGCCAGTTCGCCTTCCGGCGATCCCAGCATCTGGTAGGCGTCGCGGGCAGCGATGGCCTGCGGCAGGGCCTGCGGGTCGGCCATGCCGATGTCCTCAACGGCCATGCGGATCAACCGGCGGGCGAGGAACAGCGGGTCCTCGCCAGCGTCGAGCATGCGGGCGAAATAGTAGAGGGCGGCGTCGGGGTCGGAGCCGCGGACCGTCTTGTGGAGGGCCGAGATCAGGTTGTAGTGGCCGTCCTGGGCCTTGTCGTAGATCGGGGCGCGGCGCTGCACCACGGTCAGCAGAGCCGGTTTGTCGAGCACCTCGTCCGGCCGGGCGGAGGCGAAGACTTCCTCGATCAGTCCGAGCAGCGCTCGGCCGTCGCCGTCGGCGAGTTCGTAGAGGGTGGCGCGGGCCTCTTCGTCGAGCGGCAGTTCACGCCTCAGCAAGTCCTCGGCGCGGGCGGCGAGCGCTGCGAGGTCGGCATGGCCGAGAGATTCGAAGCGCAGCACCTGGCTGCGGGAGAGGAGCGCGGCATTGAGCTCGAAGCTCGGATTTTCGGTGGTGGCGCCGACCAGCACCACGGTACCGTCTTCCATCACCGGCAGGAAGCCGTCCTGTTGGGCGCGGTTGAAGCGGTGAATCTCGTCGACGAAGAGCAGCGTGCGGTGGCCACTGAGGCGCTCGAAGCGCGCCTTCTCGAACACCTTCTTGAGGTCGGCGACGCCGGAGAAGACGGCAGAGATCTGTTCGAAGGTGTAGCCGACCTCGGCAGCGAGCAGCCGCGCCACGGTGGTCTTGCCGGTTCCGGGGGGACCCCAGAGGATGAGCGAGCCGAGGCGGCCCGAGGCCAGCATGCGGCGCAGCGTGCCGTCGGGACCGAGCAGATGGGACTGGCCGATGACGTCGTCCAGTGAGCGCGGGCGCAGCCGATCCGCGAGCGGGCGGTCCGTATCGTCGGTCGCGGCCGCCGGGTTGGCGAAGAGATCCGTCATCAGCCGCTCACCACTGACCGGAACACCCGGCCGCCGCGCTGCAGGACGATCTGCCAGGCCTGCGGACGGGCCTCGACAAGGGCGCGGAAGGTTTCAGCATCGGTGGTGTCACGGCCATTGAGGTTGAGAATGATGTCCCCCGTCTGCAAACCCATGACGTCGGCTGGCGAGCCCGGAGCGACCGAGCGGACGACGACTCCCTCTGCGGAATAGGGGAGACCAAGCTCCTGGGCGATGGCCGGGGTGAGGGTCGCGACGGTGACACCCCGGAAGCGGGTATTGCCCGAGACCTCGACCAATTCGCCGCTGCCCGGCGCTGCCTGTAGCTCGACGGTGACGCTGGCTTCGCGCCCGTCGCGGAAGTACCCGATCTCGACGGCGGTGCCAATCGGCTTGGTGGCGAGGCGGAAGTCGAAGGCGTTGGGCTGGTGGACCGGAAACCCATCGACGGTCAGGATGACATCCCCGGATCGGAAGCCCGCCGCCTCGGCCGATCCGCCGGGTGCGATCTCGGTGATGAGGGCGCCGCGCGCGCGGTCGAGCCCGAGGCTATCGGCAATGTCGGGAGTCACTTCCTGCAGACGGGCGCCGAACCATGGCCGAACGAGGATGCCGCCGGCGATGCCGGCCTCGGCGACGACCTTCGCCATATTGGCGGGAATGGCAAAGCCGATGCCGATGGAGCCGCCGGTACGGGTGAAGATGGCGGTGTTGATGCCGACCAGCCGCCCGTCGAGATCGATCAGTGCGCCACCGGAGTTGCCCGGATTGATGGCGGCATCGGTCTGGATGAAGAACTCGTAGTTCGAGCTCTCGACACCCGTGCGTGCCAGCGCCGAAACGATGCCGCTGGTGACCGTCTGGCCGACACCGAAGGGGTTGCCGATGGCGAGCACCAGATCGCCGACCGCCAGCCGGTCTGAATCGGCGAAGGGCAGCGCGGCGAACGCCTGATTTCCAGGTTCGCGGACCCGCAGCACCGCGAGGTCCGTCTCGGGATCGTCGAGTACGAGATCGACTGCGAATTCCCGGCCGTCGGCGGTCGAGATGCGGATGTCGGTGGCACCGCCGACCACATGGCTGTTGGTGAGAACGACGCCGGCCGCATCGACGACGACGCCGGAACCGAGCGACTGGGACTGCCGCGGGCGTGGCCGCAGCATGTCCCCCCCGCCGAAGAACCGGCGGAAGAAGGGATCGGTGGCGAAGGGCGATACGGTCTCTTCGGTCACGGTGGTGGCATAGACATTGACGACGGAGGGGGCTGCATGGCTAACCACCGGGGCGAAGCTCAACTGGATCTGCGCCTCGCTCTCGGGCAGTTCGCGGGTCTGCAGCGGCGCCTGTGCCTCCACCGGCACGGGTGGCTGCGGCGCGTCCTGCTGGGCCAGCGGCGGCAGCACCAGATAGCCCAGCAGGAGGCCGCTGATGGCGGAGCCCAGCCCTACCGTGATCAGCCGTTTCGAAATCATGTCGCCGCTACTTCCTTCCATGCGCACTGACCTGAGTGACGCCCCGAATCTGGCGCCGTCAAGGTGAGATAGGGAACATTGCCGGCGCCGCAACAATTACCGTTTGCAGGGGCCCGCCCCGGTCCCTATATGCAGCCATCGTTTGCCCCGCTTTCCAGAAAGGTGCGCGCCGCATGTCCGACCCGAACACGGTCTATCCGAACACGTCGGCCCTGATCGCCGCGGAAGCACCGGACTTCCCGAGCTTCCTGTTCTCGGAACGGGAGCTGCGGCGGGCTGCCAAGACGTTCCGCAAGGGCTTTGGCGGATTGCTGACCTATGCCGTCAAGTGCAACCCCTCGCCGCACATCATCGCGCAGTTGCACAAGGAGGGGGTCAAGGCCTTCGACGTTGCCTCCAACACCGAGATGGCGCTGGTGCAGGAGCACGCGCCGGGGGCGGCCATGCATTACAACAACCCGATCAAGAACAAGCGCGAGATCGAGCGGGCCTATGATGAGTTCGGCGTCCGCTCCTTCACCATCGACCATCCCCAGCAGCTCGACCAGCTGCAGGCGGTGGTGTCCCCGTCACCGGACGTCGAGGTGACCACCCGGTTCAAGGCCGGCAAGGCGCTGATCTCCTATGATTTCGGCACCAAGTTCGGCGTCATGGAACAGGGTGCGGTGGAGATTGCGCAGATGGTGGCGCAGATGGGCTATACGCCCAGTCTCTGCTTCCATGTCGGCTCGCAGTGCGAGGAGGCCTACGCCTATGAGCGGCACATCGCGGCGGCGGCGCGGATCGCCAGCGAGTCCGGGATCACGCTGAAGCGGCTCAACCTCGGCGGCGGCTTCCCAGCCCCCTACCCGACCAGCGTCGCGCCGCCGATGGACGTCTATTTCGAGACCATCGGCGATGCGGTGGAGGAGCATTTCGGCAGCTCCAAGCCCGAGCTCATCATCGAGCCCGGGCGGGCGCTGGCGACCTCCTCCACCTCACTGCTGCTGCGGGTCAAGCACCAGCGTGGCGGGCTCTCGGTCTATCTCAACGACGGCGCCTATGGTTCGCTGATGGAGGTGAAGTTCATGAGCTTCACGCCGCCGGTGCGGGTGTGGCGCGGCGCCCGGGTGCACGACAATGACGGCCAGTTCGAGGGTTTCACCATCTTCGGGCCGACCTGCGACAGCTATGACGTGCTGCCCCAGACCTTCACCCTGCCCTCGGACATCGACGAGGACGACTGGATCGAGTTCGGGCTGATGGGGGCTTATACCCAGGCCTCGCTGACGCCTTTCAACGGCTTCGACCGGCGCGACCAGTACTGGGTGGACGAGATCTACACCGGCAAGGACCTGGCGCCGGAGTAGGCGCGCCAAAACCCCGCCTCGGCTGCCGCCTATCGGTTGCAGGTTGCTCTGGTGCCGCTTCCGAGGATGCGGCGCGGGCGGGACTTCGTCCCGGTGCCGGTGGTCCGGCAAAAAGTAGTGGTGGGACTCTCGCCCCGCCCGTCGCGAACGGTTTTAGGCCGGCCAGCCGGGGGGTTGCGGGAGGCAATCACCCGGGACCGGGCGACGCCCCTTCGGCCGCTGCCGGCCTCCGGGGCGATGGGGCTCGCCGTACAGCGGCTGCCCACGCCCGTCCTGATCCTCTTCAGCCAGCATCACTGGCCCCGCACTGGCGACCCAGGGGATGGCGGCCCACCCCC
>DASYHK010000004.1:0-287500 GCA_035998685.1 Devosiaceae bacterium
GCTTTCGCCTCGAAGCGGGTAGTCCGCAAAAAGGTGAGGCTTGGCCTCGCCGGTGCGGCGGGTTGGTGCTGCGGACGAAGTTGCGGATCCTCGCTCGTGGCTCCCCGCCGGTCCGTCCGGTCCCGCCCCCGGACGACTCCAGGGGCACTCCCGTCCTCCCCCGCCGACCGTTCGTCGCGACCGCGCAATCGCGGGGGAATGGGGTGATTTTAACGCAGCTCGCGCGGGTGGGGATAGATCAGGTGAAGTTAGGGGGCGCCTGCACCAAACGCCCCACCCCCACCGGCAGTCATCCCGTTGCAAAACGGGACCCAGTACTCACAGGGTGTCAGGTTTTGCCGTGGTGGGTCCGAGCCCGCTGCGCGTATTCGTACAGCCGAATGGCTGGTGTTTACTGGGTCCCGACTTTCGTCGGGATGACGGCCGGTGGGGGAGATGACGGCCGGTGGGGGGATGACGGCCGGTGGGGGTATGACGGCCGGTGGGGGGGATGACGGCCGGTGGGGGTGGTGGGATGGGAGTGAGAGTGGCGTGGGCAAGTGATCGATGACGGCGGCGGGGGTGTGTGCGTGGCAAGTCCCACGGCGGGGGTGGAGGGATGCGTCAGTCGAACAGGCTGGAGACGCTTTGTTCGCTGGCGGTGCGGGCGATGGCTTCGCCGATCAGGGGGGCGATGGTGATGGTGCGGATGTTGTGGGCGGCAGCGACGTCGTCGGTCTCGGCGATGGAGTCGGTAACCACCAGTTCCTTGAGTTTGCTGGCGGCGACGCGTTCGGCGGCGCCGGCGGAGAGGACGCCGTGGGTGATATAGGCGGAGACCTCGGTGGCGCCCGCCTTGAGCAATGCCTCCGCGGCATTGACCAGGGTACCGCCGGAATCGACGATGTCGTCGATGAGGATGCAGGCATGGCCTTCGACGTCGCCGATGATGTTCATGACTTCCGAGACGCCGGCGCGCGGCCGGCGCTTGTCGACGATGGCGAGGTCGGCGCCGATGCGCTGGGCGATGGCGCGGGCACGGGTGACGCCGCCGACGTCGGGCGAGACGATCATCAGCTTGCCGTTGTCATAGTGCTCGCGGATGTCGCGGGTGATGACGGGGGCGCCGTAGAGGTTGTCGGTGGGGATGTCGAAGAAGCCCTGGATCTGGGCGGCGTGCAGGTCGAGCGTGATGACGCGGTTGACGCCGGCGGTGGTGATGAGGTTGGCGACCAGCTTGGCCGAGATCGGAGTGCGGCCGGCGGAGCGGCGGTCCTGGCGGGCGTAGCCAAAATAGGGGATGACGGCGGTGATGCGGCGGGCCGAGGAGCGGCGCAAGGCGTCTGATAGGATCAAGAGCTCCATCAGGTGGTCGTTGGCCGGGAACGAGGTCGACTGCAGGATGAAGACGTCCTCGCCGCGGACGTTCTCGTGCACCTCGACGAAGATTTCATGATCGGCGAAGCGCTTGACGGTGCAGTCGGTGACTGGGAGCTCGAGGTAGCCGGCGACGGCATCGGCCAGGGCGCGGTTGGAGTTCCCGGTGACCAGCTTCATGTCGTCATCCCGCTTGGACGGCGCCCGGACCAGGCAACCTGCGGGGCACGTTTAGCGTGCAGGCCGGGACGGTGCAATGCGCCAAAGGGCGCAGCGTGAAGGATTCATGACAGCCCGATCAGGGCCAGCTGACGGCCGGTGACGGTGCCCTGGTGGGTGGCGTAGCGGTGCGAAAAATAGCGGTCGGGGGCAGCGTAGGTGCAGAGGCCGAGGTCGTCGACGGTGGCAACGCCGCAGTCGCGGAGGCGGTCGGCGACGAAGCCGGGGAGGTCGAAATGTTCGCGGCCGCCCGCGGGGCGGAGGACGCGGGCGCCGGCATCGGGATGGAGGCGCAGCAGTTCGGCGATGAACTCCGGGCCGACCTCGTAACTTGCGGCCGAGATGGTGGGGCCGATGGCGGCGGTGATGCGCGCGGGGGTCGCGCCGAGGGCCACCATGCGCTCGACGGTGGCACCGGCGATGCCGGCGATGGCGCCTTTCCAGCCGGCATGGAGGGCGCCGATGACGCCGGCTTCGACGTCCGCGAGCAGCACCGGCGCGCAGTCGGCGGTGAGGATGCCGAGAACCAGCCCCGGCGTTGCGGTCACCAGGGCATCGGCCTCGGGGCGGGCCTCCGCCGGGAAAGGTGTCGTGACGTCGAGCACGGTGGCGGAATGCACCTGGCGGAGCAGGACCAGGCGGTCGGCGGCAAAGCCGAGCGCTCCCACGGCCGCCTCCCGGTTGCGGCGGACGTCGTCCGGCCGGTCGCCGCCGGCGTCGGACGCGTTGAGGGAGGCGAAGTCGCCCGTCGAGACGCCGCCGCGGCGGCCGAAGAAGCCGTGGCGGATCCCACGCAGGGCGGTGAGGGCAGGGTTCGTGTCGAAGGGGAGGCTCATGGGGCAAAACCGGGTGGCGTGATACCGGGACGATGGGCGCAGAATACCTTGAACAGCTCGCCCATGGCACCAGGATCGGTGAGGCGGTGCAGCGCCGCGGCAATGTTCTCGGCCTCGCCCGGGTTGGCGCGGGCCAGCATGGCGGCGCGCTCGGCGATGCCGAGGCGGCGGAGGAAGGTGCCCTGGGGGGTGAGCGGCTGGACCGTCAGCCCGGCGGTCGCAGCCACCCGGCCGAGGGCGGCGAAGTCGACATGGGCGGAGAGGTCGGCGGTCCCGGGGGACTCCAGCGGGTCGGCGAAGGCGTGGCGGGAGACGGCCTGCAGCGTCTCGCCGGTGCGGGTCTCGCCATAGCCGTAGTCGATGGCGAGAATGGCGCCGCCGAGGGCGGCGACGCGGCGGGCGAGGCGGCCCATCGCATCGGCATGGGCGAGGCCCGCCTCGTAGACGGCGCCGGGCCCGGCGTCGCGAACCGCCTCCGGAAGGACGTGATCAGGAATCAGGGCCGGAGAGAGGCCGAACACGCGGCGGTCGTCGCGCAAACCGACCTGGCGTTCGTGCCAGCCTTCGGCACCGCGCACGAACTGGTGGATCGGCAGGGCATCGAAGAACTCGTTGGCGACGACGAAGAGCGGATCGTCGCTGACGGCGTCGATCTCGGGGGCCCAGTAGGGATCGTAGGGGGCGAGCCGGGCGGTCTGCTGGGCGCGCAGGTCCGGGTTGGATTCAAAGAGCTGCAGGTGGAGGGCGTCGGCGAAGCCGGGGGCGCGGGTGGCGGCGCGCAGGGCGTCCTGCATCAGGGTGCCGCGGCCGGGACCAAGTTCGAGCAGGGTGAAGCTCTTCGGTTCCTGCATCTGCTGCCAGAGGTTGACGATGAAGAAGCCGACAAGCTCGCCGAACATCTGGCTGATCTCGGGCGCGGTGATGAAGTCACCGGCGGCGCCGAGCGGATCGGCCGCACTGTAGTAGCCGCGCCGGGGATGGGTGAGGCAGAGGGCCATGTACTGGGCGACCGACATCGGACCGTCGGCGCGGATCTGCATGTCGATCAGTTCGGAGAGAGAGGGGCCCTCAGGCACTGCGCCGCCTCCCGGAGTAGAGGACGAGGCCGATGCCCACCAGCAGGATGGGCAGGCTGAGCAGCATGCCCATGGTCAGCCAGCCGCCATAGAGATAGCCGAGCTGGACGTCGGGCAGGCGCACGAATTCGACGGCGATGCGGGAGAGCGCGTAGCCGATGCAGAAGACGCCGGCGACGAGGCCGGGGCGGCGCAGCGCGTAGACGACGTGGGTGAGGTAGCGGATGACGAGGAACAGCAGCAGGCCCTCGAGCAGCGCCTCGTAGAGCTGGCTCGGATGGCGCGGCAGCTGCTCGGGGTCGGTGGGGAAGACCACGCCCCAAGGCAAGTTCGTAGGGGCGCCGTAGAGCTCGCCGTTGATGAAGTTGGAGAGGCGGCCGAGGAACACGCCGATGGTGGCGACGGCGCCGAGGAGGTCGAAGGCGGAGAGGATGTTGCCGCCATGGGCGCGGGTGAAGAGGGCGACGGCGACGGTAATGCCGACCATGCCGCCGTGAAAGCTCATGCCGCCGTCCCAGACGGCGAATGCTTCGAGCGGATTGGCGAGGTAGTACGGCAGGTTGTAGAAGAGCACGTAGCCAAGGCGGCCGCCGATGACGATGCCGATCATCGCCCAGAAGGCAAAATCCCAGATCGAGGGCGCCGGGAAGGGCGGCCGGCTGCCGTGCCACAGCGACGGGCGGGCCAGCAGGCGCTGGCCATAGAGGGCACCCAAGAGAATGCCGCCGAGATAGGCGAGGGCGTACCAGCGGACGGCGAACGGGCCGATGGCGAAGGCGACGGGATCGATTTCGGGAAAGGGCAAGAGCCGCGCCTCCGGTCGGGACTGCAGCCCTTGTAAGCCAGCGGGTGCTCTGGTCAAGCGGCCCCCAAGCTCCTAAATATCCGTAGGTCGCCGCGAAGCGGCCGCCAACGCCCAATCGAAAGGACAAGCCCGATGACCACGAGCAGCAGGATATTCGACGATGTGGGGCGGTTGCTGAACGAAGCGGCCGGCGTTGCCGACGGCGTCCGGCGCGAAGTCGAGACGGTGGTGAAGACGCAGGTCGAGCGGTTCGTCGCCGACATGGATCTCGTGAAGCGCGAGGACCATGATGCGCTGCGCGAGCTGGTGCTGAGCCAGGGCGAAGAGATCGCCCAGTTGCGCAAGGAATTGGCGGCGATGCAGACGACGCCGAAGAAGAAGACCACACCCTAGTCGCGGATGCGGCTCGCCGTCATCTCCGACGTACACGGAAACCGTCTCGCGCTCGAGGCGGTGCTGGCGGATATCGCGCGGCAGGGCGTGGACCTTACCGTCAATCTCGGGGACCTGGTGAGCGGACCGCTGGAGCCGGCGGCGGCGGCGGAGCTGCTGATGGCGGCGGCGATGCCGACCGTGCGGGGCAATCACGAGCGCGGGCTGAACGAGGTCGCGAAGGGGGCGCCTGACCCCGTCGATGATTTCGCCCGCGCGGCACTTTCACCACGGCAGCTGGACTGGCTGAGGGCGCTGCCGGCGACGCTGGTGGTCGAGGACGAGATCTTCCTCTGCCATGGCACGCCGGCGAGCGACATCGAGCCCTGGCTGGACGACTGGTGGAATGGCCGAGAGACGACGATGCCGGACGAGGACGAGGTGACCGCCAAGGCGTTCGGCGTCGCGTGTCCGGTGATGCTGTGCGGGCACACGCATCTGGCGCGGGCAGTGCGGTTGCGGGATGGACGCCTGATCGTCAATCCCGGCAGTGTGGGGCTGCAGCTCAACCATGGTTCGCCGGATGCGCGCTATGCGCTGCTCGAGCGCCGCGGCGCCGACTGGTTCGTGGGGCTGCGGTCGGTACCCTATGACCACCACGGTGCCGCGCGGCAGGCCATTGCCAACGGCTTTCCGCGATGGGCGGAGGCACTGGCGACGGGCTGGGCGGGCCCGGAAGGCCTGTTCGGAGGCGAACCGCTCTCCGCCTGATTGTCCCGTTTCGGCAAGAAAAGCCGGGAAGAGAGTCGCCCGGTTAAGAACTTGTTAAGCATACCGGCTCGATCATCCACAAGATAAAGCCTTGGAAAGCCTGTGGTGCCGGCGGTGCCGGAATCGGTGGTCCGGTATAGGGTCGCTTCACAGGGACGATTCACGGGCGACGAGTGTCGGCAGCGATTTGCCTTCGATCATCCGGTGGCAACCACTTCGCCAGCCATCCCACTCACCGCCAAACCGGGACCAACGCCCATGAGACTGATAGAGCTAGAGCCCGATCGCACGGTGCATCCGGTCGACATCATCGAGCACATCGCCTCGATCAACGACTGGAACTTCGAGCGGCAGGACGATGACGAGATCTCGATCTCGGTGCGCGGCGCCTGGAGCGACTATCACGTGTCGTTCAACTGGATGGGGGACCTCGAATCTCTCCACATCGCCAGCGCCTTCGACCTGAAGGTGCCGCTGGCGCGGCGGGCAGAGGTCAAGCAGCTGATCGCGCTGATCAACGAGCAGATGTGGATCGGCCATTTCGACATGTGGAATCACGAGGGCGTGGTGATCTTCCGCAACTCGCACCTGCTCTCGGGGGGTGCCGAAGTCAGCCCGCAGCAATGCGAGGCGCTGCTGCGCTCGGCCACCGACAGCTGCGATCTCTACTATCAGGCGTTCCAGTTCGTGGTCTGGGCCGGCAAGAGTGCCGCCTCGGCGCTGAGCGAAGTGATGTTCGAGACGGTGGGCGAAGCTTGAGCCTTTCGGAGGTCGGACCGGTCGTCCTTGTCGGCGCCGGCAAGATGGGTTTTGCGATGGCCCGCGGCTGGGTCGCCGCCGGGCTGCCGCCGGGGCAACTGGTGCTGGTCGATCCGCAGCCGGCGCCGGCGGTGGTGGACTACGCCAGCAAGACGGGGGTGCGGCTGCTAGATAGTCCCGCCGGCGTCCTCACCCATGTGCTGGTGCTGGCGGTCAAGCCGCAGGTGATGAAGACGGTGATGGCGGAGATCGCCCCGGTGGTGGGCAAGCACACGCTGGTGCTGTCGATCGCCGCCGGGGTGCTGATCGAGACGATCAAGGCTGGGCTCGGCACGGAGCGGATCGTGCGAGCCATGCCGAATACGCCGGCACAGGTGGGCAAGGGGATCAGCGGCGCTGTCGGGCCGGGGGCGAGCGCCTCCGACCGCCAGACGGCCGAGGCACTGCTGCAGGCCGCGGGGCAGGTGGTCTGGGTGGACAGCGAGGCGAGGCTGGACGCGGTGACTGCGGTTTCCGGCTCCGGACCGGCCTACGTGTTCTACATGGTGGAGGCTCTGGCCGTGGCCGGAATGCGACAGGGGCTGGAGCCGGCACAGGCGATGCAACTGGCGCGGCAGACGGTGATCGGCGCGGCAGCGCTGATGGAGGCGGACCCGCAGCCGGTATCGGTGCTCAGGGAGAACGTCACCTCGCCCAAGGGCACGACGGCGGCGGCGCTGAAGGTGCTGATGGCGCCGGACGGGCTGGAGGACCTGATGGACCGGACGGTGCGGGCGGCGCGCAAGCGCAGCGAGGAACTGGGACGGGGCTGACGAGGTGGCGGAAACCATCAGTTTCGACGACTTTCTTGCCGTCGACATCCGGGTCGGGACCATCGTCGAGGCGCGGCCGTTCCCGGAGGCGCGGAAACCTGCCTACATCCTCATCATCGATTTCGGGCCGGAGATCGGGACCCGCAAGAGCTCGGCGCAGATCACCGTCCATTACACGCCGGAGACGCTGGTGGGACGGCAGGTGATGGCGGTGCTGAATTTTCCGCCGCGGCAGATCGGGCCGGTGCGCTCGGAAGTGCTGACGCTGGGGTTCGAGGATGCCGAGGGAGCGATCGTGCTCGCTGCGGTGGAGCGGCCGGTGCCAAATGGGCAGCGGCTGATGTAGGTCGGGGCAAGCCGAAAGTCGCCCTCATCCGCCCTTCGGACACCTTCTCCCACGGAGGGGAGAAGGCCAAGGAGCCGAAAACTCGCAGCTCAGTCGGAAGCGCTCAAAGCCCGCCTGTCAGCTTCAGCCGGTCGAGCAGGGTGCGGTCGGCGGGGTCGACCATGCCGACGAAGAACCTGACCACGGTGCTGCGGCCGCCTGGGGGGAGGGCGGCGATGGCGGCGTCGATACGGCTGGTCTGGGTGGCGGAGAGGGTTTCGAAGAACTCCCGCCCCCGGGCGGTGGCGTAGAGCAGGCGCTGCCGGCGGTCGGTGTCGCCGGTCTTCTGCTCGACATAGCCGTTGTCGATGAGCTGGCGGAGGACGCGGGCGAGGCTCTGCTTGGTGATCTTGAGGATGTGGAGCAGGTCGGCTACCGGCATGCCGGGCTTGAGGTTGACGAAATAGAGCACCCGGTGATGGGCGCGGCCGAAGCCCTGGCGTTCGAGCAGGGCGTCGGCGTCACCGACGAAGTCACGATAGGCGAAGAAGAACAGGCCCATCAGGTCGAGCGGCATGCCGGCGCGGTCGAGGGCATCCGAATTTATGTCAGCTATGTTGACATTTATTTTGTCCGATGCCATTGTTTCCCCATCAGGAGCGCCAAGTTCAGCCTTATCCCAAAGCCCTCGCGGTTTGCCAAGGGAAAGCGGCTGAGGCAAGATCGGCGCCGGGAAACGGCGGCCTTGCAGGGCCGCGGCAAAGCGAGCGGGAGAGACAAATGGCGGCGCTGCCAATGGACCAGCGTGACGGCTGGATCTGGTTCGACGGAGAACTCGTGCCGTGGAAGGACGCGAAGGTGCATGTGCTGACGCACGGGCTGCACTATGCGAGCTGCGTGTTCGAAGGGCAGCGGGCCTATGGCGGCGAAGTGTTCAAGCTGCGCGAGCACACGGAGCGGCTGATCGCCTCAGGCAAGACGCTGGATTTCACCATCCCCTGGTCGGCGGACGAGATCGACGATGCGTGCCGGCTGGTGCTGAGCAAGAACAATCTGGTCGACGCCTATATGCGGCCGGTCGCCTGGCGCGGCTCCGAGGAACTGAGCGTGCCCGCCCGCAACAACACGGTGCACCTCGCCATCGCTTCCTGGGTGTGGCCGAGCTATTTCTCCGTCGAGGAGAAACTCAAGGGCATCCGGCTGGAATGGAGCAAGTGGAAGCGGCCGTCGCCCGAGACCATCCCCTGCAAGGCCAAAGCCGCGGGGCTCTACATGATCTGCACGCTGAGCAAGGACGCGGCGATGGCCAATGGCTATTCCGACGCGCTGATGCTCGACTATCGCGGCTACGTGGCCGAGGCGACCGGAGCCAACGTGTTTTTCGTCAAGGGCGACGAGATCCACACGCCGACGCCGGACTGCTTCCTCGATGGCATCACCCGGCGGACGCTGATCGGCCTCGCCAAGGAGAACGGGTACAAGGTGGTCGAACGCCACATCCAGCCCGAAGAGCTGTCGGGCTTCGAGGAATGCTTCCTTACCGGCACGGCGGCGGAGGTCACGCCGGTCTCGGAGATCGGCGAGTTCCGGTTCAAGCCCGGTAAGGCGTGCCAGACGCTGATCGAGGCCTATTCGGCGGCGGTGCTGCCGAAGCAGGCGGCGGCGGAATAGGGATCGGAGCATCAGGGCTCCGCGTCCCCCCTCCCAGCCTCCCCCTTGTGGGGAGGGTTGGGGAGGGGGTGGGCCACGCGCACGAGGTTTGGCGCTATTCCCGACCGTCCGGATAGACCGGCGGGCCCTTGAGCTCAAGTTTGTTGCCGAACGGGTCGAAGACGTAGAACGAGTTGCCCATGCCACGGGCGCCGCCGTGGAAGGCTTCGCGGTCGAGTTGCACGCCGTGGACCTCGAGGTGGCGGCGCATGGCCTCGGGGTCGAAGGGGCTGAGGGCGATGCAGACGTGGTCGACGTTGCGGCCGCCGGCGACGGGCGGCACGGCAGCGGCGGCGCCGGGATGGGTGGTGTCCCAGAGGACGATCAGCGCGCTGCCGCACCAGACCTGCTCCATGCCGATGTTCGGGTAGGAATAGCCCGGCTGGCAGCCCAGGACGTCGTGGTAGAATTTCAGCGCCTTCTGCATGTCGTCGACGAGGAAGACGACGTGGTCGATGCCAACGAGGGAGAAGGGGGGCGGGCTGTCAGCCATCGCTGCTCCAGCGGTCGCGAGCTGCCGAGTCCTCCTCGCGGGCGTCGACCCAGCGGGGACCGTCCGGCGTCTGCTCCTGCTTCCAGAACGGGGCGTCGGTCTTCAGGTAGTCCATGAGGAACTCCGCACCGGCGAAGGCGTCGCCGCGGTGGGGCGCCATCGCCATCACCTGCACGATCGGCTCGCCCGGCCGCAGCGTGCCGTAGCGGTGGATGACGGTGGCGCGGAGCAGGGAGAAGCGGGTCATGGCTTCGGCGACCATGGCGCCGATCTGGTTTTCGGCCAGTTCGCGATAGCATTCGAGGGTCAAGGTCTGCACGGGATCGCCAGGGGAGGTGCGGACGAGGCCGGTGAAGGTCACCGCAGCGCCGGCGCCGGCGCTTTCGGCGAGGAAGGCGTTGGTCTCGGCACCGGGATCGAAGGGCGCCTGCTGCAGCCGGACGGTCTGCACCTCAGCCGCCGGTCATCGGGGGGAAGAGGGCAACGACCTTGGCGTCGCCGAGCGGCGCGTCGTGGCGGACGATCTTGGCGTCGAGCGCGGCCTTCACCAGTTCCGGCTTCTGCAGGGCGAGATCGGCGGCCTCGTCGCGGCCCCGGAGCCACTGGATGAGGTCGCCCACGGTCACCACTTCGGCGGGGGGATCGATCTCCTCCTCGTCGCGGTTGAGGCGCTCGCGCAGCCAGGCGAAGTAGAGGAGCTTCATAGCGGCGGCCCACTGAGGTGCGGCCAGGAGGAGCGGAGATACTCCCAGCCGGTCCAGACGGTGAGGATGGCCGCGAGCCAGAGTGCCAGCTGTGCCGGCAGTGCGAGGCCGAGCAGCAC
The DNA here is from genome assembly GCA_035998685.1 of Devosiaceae bacterium. Taxonomy (GTDB): domain Bacteria; phylum Pseudomonadota; class Alphaproteobacteria; order Rhizobiales; family Devosiaceae; genus Devosia_A. The sequence continues at coordinate 10,358 of DASYHK010000004.1, forward strand.
CGGCGCCGCCAGCAGCAAGGTCAGCGCCACCAGTTGCACGGTGGTCTTCCACTTGGCGAGGCCGGTCACCGGGACGGTGATGCCGGCGCCGCCGAGGTACTCGCGAAGCCCGGCGACGAAGATCTCGCGCATGAGGATGGCGATGGCGGGGATCAGGTCGAGGGCGGAGAACTGCCGGGTCCAGGCGAGGGTGACCAGCAGCGCGCCGACCAGCAGCTTGTCGGCGATGGGGTCGAGCATGCGACCGATGGCGGAATTCAGGTTCATGCGGCGTGCCAGATAGCCGTCGATCCAGTCGGTGACGGCGGCGGCAATGTAAAGCAGCAAAGCGAGCCATTGCAGGACGGGCGAGCCGATGATGACAAAGGCGCAGATCACCGGGATGGCCGCGATGCGGCCAAGGGTGAGCAGATTGGGAAGGGTGGTCAGTTGCGCGGGAAGCTGCATGGCAGGACCCAACAGCAAGCGCAGGGGGCGGTCAAGTGCGCACGACGCCTGCCGCCCCCGCTCGGTCACGCCACCAGCCGTGAGCGGACCCGGCGCCGTTCCTCAGCCGCTTCGGCAAGGCGGTGCAGGACCTCGACCGTCGTCTCCCAGCCGATGCAGCCATCGGTGATGGACTGGCCGTAGGTGAGGGGCTGCCCGGGCACCAGGTCCTGGCGGCCGGCGACGAGGTTGCTCTCGAGCATGGCGCCGACGACGCGGGTTTCGCCCGAGGCCAGCTGGGCGGCGATCGAGTCGATCACCAGCGGCTGGTTGTCCGGGTTCTTGCCGCTGTTGGCGTGGCTGGCATCGATCATCACTGCGGGCCGCACGCCGCAGGCCGCCGCCGCCGCGCATGCGGCCTCGACGCTGTCGGCTTCGTAGTTGGGGGTGGCGCCGCCGCGCAGGATCACGTGGCAGTCATCATTGCCGGTGGTGGCGGCGACGGCGCCGCGGCCGGACTTGGTCACGGCGAGGAAATGGTGGGGCTGGCTGGCCGATTTTACCGCGTCGAGAGCGATGCGCACGTTGCCGTCGGTGCCGTTCTTGAAACCGACGGGGCAGGACAGGCCGGAGGCGAGTTCGCGGTGCACCTGGCTTTCGGTGGTGCGGGCACCGATGGCGCCCCAGGAGACGAGGTCGGCGAAGTATTGCGGCGTGGTCATGTCGAGGAACTCGCAGCCAGCGGGGAGGCCGAGGTCGTTGATGTCGCGCAGCAGGCTGCGGGCCAGCCGCAGGCCCTCGTCGATATCGAAGCTGCCGTCGAGGGCGGGGTCGTTGATCAGGCCCTTCCAGCCGACGGTGGTGCGCGGCTTCTCGAAGTAGACGCGCATGACGATCTCGAGGGAGGGCGCCAGCTCCCGACGCAGCGCCACGAGGCGGCCGGCATAGTCGAGGGCGGCCGCCGGATCGTGAATGGAGCAGGGACCGACGACGACCGCGAGGCGGTCGTCGCTGCCATGCAGGATGTTGTGCAGGGCGTGGCGGGTACTGAGCACGGTGCGGGTGGCGGCATCGGTGCGGGGCAGCTCCCGCATCAGGTCGGCCGGGGTTCGCAGCTCGCGCAAGGCGGAGATACGCAGGTCGTCGGTGGATTTGAGCATTTCAGGTCCTCGTCTGGAGGCCCGCCGGCGACAAAAAAGCCGCCAGGTGGGCTGGCGGCTGGTCGGGTAACTTGGCTTTTCTGGTGTCAGATCAAGCGCGTCCCTCCGTCCGCCAGCGGCTCGGATAGCTAAAATACCAGAACGAAAAGGTGCTGCGGACGTCGGACATGGCCGCTGTTATAGCCGAGGCGGAGGCGGCTGTCACCGGCCTTGCGGCTCATCCCATAGTCGCAGGACACCGCTGGCAGCAAGATCTGACGCAAACGCATGGGTCCATTGCGTTTTCTACCCCTGCTCGGCCGCTGATTTCGGAACTATATCCGCCGCGTAAACCAAGGGGTACTGAAATGGCCATCCGCCAGAAAATCGCAAAATTCGTCGCCTACCGCCGCACGCTGCGGGAGCTCTCGGCTCTCGACAACGCGCAGCTGCGGGACCTCGGGATCACCCGTGGCGACATCCGCACGATCGCGCGCGGCGAACTACTCTAACCAGCCTTCGCCGAAACTGTCCGAACGAAGGCGCCTCTCGAGGCGCCTTTTGTTTTTGGCAGGGTGAGTGTGGCTAGCTGGCGCGGTTGAAGTGGTCGTAGATGAGCTGCGCCATCTGCCCCGACACCCCGGGAATCTGCGCCAGGTCGGCCACCGTGGCGCGACCGACCGCCTTGGCCGAGCCGAAGTGCTGCAGCAGCGCCCGCTTGCGGGCGGGGCCGATGCCAGCGATCTCGTCGAGCGGGTTGCGCACCGCTTCCTTCTTGCGCCGCGCCCGGTGGGTGCCGATGGCAAAGCGGTGGGCTTCGTCGCGCAGCCGCTGCACGTAGTAGAGCACCGGGTCGCGATGCGGCAGCATGAAGGGCGCGCGGCCCTCCATGAAGAACCTCTCGCGGCCAGCGTCACGCTCCTCGCCCTTGGCGATGCCGATGAAGATCACCTCGCGCGGCAGGTTGAGGTCGGCGATGACCTCGCGGACGGCGTTGAGCTGGCCCTGGCCGCCGTCGATGAAGACGACGTCCGGCCATTCCGGCATGCCGGTCGCCTGATCCTCGGCGTCGGTGTCTCTCTCGGCGGCGAGGCGGCTGAAGCGCCGGGTCAGCACCTCGCGCATCATTCCGAAGTCGTCGCCGGGGGTTAGCTCGGTATCCCTGATGTTGAAGGTGCGATAGTGCTTCTTCGATAGCCCCTCGGGACCGGCGACAATCATGGCGCCGACGGCGTTGGTGCCGGAAATGTGCGAGTTGTCGTAGACCTCGATGCGCCGCGGCGGCTCGTCGAGGCCGAAGCAGTTGGCGACACCCTCGAGCAGCGTCTTCTGCGTCGCCCCCTCTGCCAGCTGCCGGCCCAGTGCCTCGCGGGCATTGTTGAGGGCGTGCAGCACCAGCTCCCGCTTCTCGCCGCGTTGCGGCGCCTGCACGGTGACGCGGGCGCCGGCGCGGCTGGAAAGGGCTTCCTCCAGCAGCGCCTGCTCCGACGGAGCGTGGCTGAGCAGCACCAGGCGGGGTGGCGTTCGATCCTCATAGAACTGGGAGATGAAAGCCTCGAGCACCTCGGCGTCCTCGAGGCTGGCGTCGGCACGCGGTCGGTAGGCGTGGTTGCCCCAGTTCTGGTGGCCGCGGAAGAAGAAGACCTGGACGCAGAACTGGCCGGCCTCGTGATGGATGGCGAAGACATCGGCCTCGACGATGCTGCGGGCGGTGACGCCGCCCTGGCTCTGGACGAGGGCGAGGGCGCTCAGGCGGTCGCGCATCATGGCGGCGCGTTCGAAGTCCAGTGCCTCGGCAGCCTGGTTCATGTCGGCGGCGAGCCGGTCCTGCACCGATTTGGTCTTGCCGGACAGGAACTGCCGCGCCTCCTCGACCAGCCCCTGGTAGTCGGGGATCGAAATCTCGCCGGTGCAGGGGGCCGAGCAGCGCTTGATCTGGTGCAGCATGCAGGGCCGGGTCCGCGCCCTGTAGAAGCTGTCGGAGCAGGTGCGGAGGAGGAATGCCTTCTGCAGCGAGGTGATGGTGCGCTTGACGGCGACGGCGGAGGCGAAGGGGCCGAAATAGTGCCCCGGACGGCGGCGGCTGCCGCGGTGCTTCATCAGTTCCGGGGCTTCGTGATCGGTAGCGATGAGGATGAAGGGAAAGCTCTTGTCGTCGCGCAGCAGCACGTTGAAGCGCGGGCGCAGCCGCTTGATGAGGTTTGCCTCGAGCAGCAGCGCCTCGCTTTCGGTGCCGGTGCGGACGAACTCCATCGAGCGGGTGGCGGCGATCATGCGCTGGGTGCGGACCGGCAGGCCCTCGGGGCGCGTGTAGCTGGTGACCCGGGCCTTGAGGCTGCGGGCCTTGCCGACATAGATGACCTCGCCGGCCTCATCGAGCATGCGATAGACGCCGGGCGAGGCCGGAAGCGTGCGCACGAAGCTGCGGATGATATCGGCGCCGGTCATGACGTGCGTGCCGTGGGGCCGCGGCGGGCGGGCCATTCGAGGTGTTCGCCGCCGTCGAGGGCGAGCATCTGGCCGGTCATGCTGTCGAGAGCAAGGATCGCCATCACCCCTTCGGCGATGCCTTCGGGGTCGGCGGCACGCCGGAGCGGCAGTTCGGCGAGGCGGCGCTCGTGGCTCTCCCCGGTCACATGCGGCGGCGGTACCGCCACCCCGGGGGCGATGGCGTTGACGCGGATGCGCGGGGCCAGCGACTGCGCCAGGGTGCGCGTCATGGTCCAGAGCACGGATTTGCTGAGGGTGTAGCTGAAATATGCCGGCGAGAGGTGGAGGACGCGCTCGTCGATGATGTTGACGATATTGCCCGCTGCGCCGTCGGGCAGCTGCGCCGCGAAGTCGCGGGCGAGGAAGGCCGGGGCCTCGGCGTGCACGGTAAAATGGGCGTCCCAAAGCGCCTCGTCGAGGTCGCCGACGCTGTCGCGCGCGAAGCTCGAGGCGTTGTTGACGAGCAGGGTCAACGGACCGAAAGGTGCAGCAGCGGCGGCGATCAGTCCGGCGCGCTGGCGGCGGTCGGCGAGGTCGGCCGCCACCACGGCGGCCATTCCGCCCGCCTCCAGAATGGTGGCGACGGTTGCATCGGCTTTTCCTGCGGAACTGCGGTAGTGCACGAGGACGCTCCACCCGGCGGCGGCGAGGCGGCGCGCGATGGCAGCGCCAATGCGGTCGGCAGCCCCGGTGACGAGGGCAACCGGAGGGGCGAGTTGGCGGGTGCTGGCGGGGATGTTGGTCATGGGCGGACCGGCAAGATAAGGCTTCACGGACACGGCTTCAATCGGCCGCTTGCTCAAGAAGGCGGGCGGCATTGCCGGAACGGCTACCGACTCGGCGGCAACCGGCCTAGCTTGTGGTTGGACTGCCACCCCCAACTGCCCGAGATTGTCAGCAATTGCCAGACCACCCGAGCCCGGCCGCGGCGCCGCCCCGCCTCCGCGCTGACAATGTTGGCCTCGGCATCGGGCTGACGCTGGTGGCGATCGTCATCTTCGGGGTGCAGGATGCGCTCGCCAAGGCGCTGGTGCAGGAGTATTCGCCGTTCCAGGTGGCGATGATGCGCTACTGGGCCTTTGCCGGCTTCTCGCTGCTCCTGGTGATGCGGCAGGCGCCCCTGCGGCAGGCTTTCCGTTCCAGCATGCCGATGCTGCAGGTGCTGCGGGCGGCGTTGCTGGTCATCGATATCTGGTTCTTCGCTGCGGCGCTGAAAACGGTGCCGCTGGCGGAGCTGCAGGCGATCATCCTGATCTACCCGCTGCTGGTGACCCTGGTCGCCATCCCCATCCTCGGGGAGAAGGTGGGGTTGTTCCGCTTCGCCGCGGTGAGCGTCGGGTTCGTTGGCGCGCTGGTGATCGTGCGGCCCGGCGGATTGCCGCTCGACCTCGGGGTTGCCTATGCGGTCGCCTCGACCGTCTTCTACGCCCTCTACATCGCGCTGACACGGAAGGTGTCAGCGAAAGACTCGACGGCCACCAGCATGGTCTATGTGGGCGTGGTGGGCCTAGTCATGACCACCGCGGTCGGCGTGTTCTTCTGGGAGCCGATGGAGCCGTGGGCACTGGCGCTGATGGGCCTCGTGATGGTCATCTCGACGCTGTCGCACGGGCTGATGATGGTGGCGCTGTCGCGGGCGCCGGCGAGCGTGGTCCAGCCCTTCAACTATTTCGCGCTGCCCTGGGGGATCGTGCTCAGCTATCTGTTCTTCGGCCACCTGATCGACACGGTGTCGCTGCTCGGCGGCATGGTGGTGGTGGGAGCAGGGCTGGTGGTGATGGCCCGAGAGCGACAGCTCAGGCGGCGGGGCCGCGGCGCAGCGCCGCAACCAGCAGAAGAATCGCCCCCGCACTAGCGAAGAGCACGGCGAGCGGCGCGACGGTGAGGGTCAGCAGCACGGCGACAAGGCCGAAGAACCCCTGGTCGAGCCCCGGCAGCACCCAGATCAGGGCGGCGGGGGCGAGGGAAGCGAGGGCGGCGATGACGCCGCCCAGCAACATGGTGCGTCCCCAGTGCTTCAGCACGGGGCGGCCGGATCAGTCATAGACGCAGAAGCGGGCGTTCTTGCCGCCGATGCAGGCGCTGAAGTCCGGACCATGATAGCGCGGATAGCGCGGGTAGTAGGGCGGCCGGACGTAGCGACGACGCGGGCGCTCGATGTAGATCGGCTCATCGTAATAGTCGTCGTCGTAGTAGCCGCCGCCGCGGCTCAGATAGTTGGCCGAAACCCAGCCGTCGGGGCCGCGACGCTCAATGCGGCACCAGCTGCCGCGGCAGTAGTCGACATCGACGACCTCGCCGCGCTGCGCCACGTCGACGGCGTGGTACTGGGTGCCGGGGCCGCTGCGGACGTTGAGGGGGCTGTCGACGACGGCGGGGGCGGCGAGGGCGGCAGCCGCGCCGCCGAAGACGAGGGCGGCCGCGAGGCCGAGGCCGGCGAGTCTCTGCTTGATGGACATGGTTGTCTCCACTTCCGGTTCCTGGCGCTGGAAACGTTGCCAGCTTGGAAGAGGTTGCAACCGGTTGCCTGAACGCAGCATGAACGGCGACGGCGCGCCGCCCCGGGAGGCGGGGAGGCACGCCGAAGCTTCAGAGGGCCGAAGCGGTCAGTGACCGCCGCTGATGCAGAACTGGGCCACCTCGCCGCTGACGCAGAAGGAGGCGCCGGAACCGCCGCCCCAGCCATTGCTCCAGCCCTTGCCCCAGCCGTGGCCGGGCTTGTGGAAGTTGACGACGCCCTTCTTCACCCAGCCGTCCTGGCCCGGGATCTTGACGCGGTACCAGCTCTTGTAGGCCGCAACGACCTCGACCTTCTGGCCGTCATGTACCCAGTTCACCTTCTTGGAGACGTGGGCGGGCTTGTTGCGGACGACGCTGTCGTGGTCGATCCAGCCGATGGCGGCAAGGGAGGCGCCGGCGGTGGCGACGACGAGGATGGCGGCGATGGCCGAGCTCTTGATGATCTTGGAAATGGTCATGTCTCTGTTCCTTCCAGGTTGGGATGAGGCGTTGCTGCCTTGTCCCGGCTTCTAGAAGGTGGCCGCTGAACCAATCCATGCTGCGTCGTTCATGAAATCGCGGCCGCTCAGTCGCGGTCGCGGAAGTCGGGGGTGACGAGGAACTCGAAGGGGGTGACGGGGATCTTGGCGGCGGCACCGACCAGCTGGCTGCCGCGCACCCAGCCGAGCTCGTAGCCCCGGTCGCTGACGAGGCACCAGCGGGCCTGCCGCGTGCAGTCCTCGAGCTCGTAATAGACGCCGTCCTGCAGCCGGTCGATAACGGGGGCGGAGGGGTGGGGGTGGAGGCGCACCGGGGCATTGCCGGAGGCCCGCGCCTCGGCGGCCGCCGCGGGGGCGGCGGCGAGGAGGAGGGCAGCGAGGGCGGCGGCCGGGGCTTTCATGGTCTCCATCATAGCATCGCCTCCACCTCCGGGGACAGAATTACATGCGGACGCTGCCGTGCTCGCCCATATCGGGCTGGCCGCCGGTGACGGCGGAGGCCAGCATGACGGCGGCGGCGGCCAGCTTGCCCGGGCCGTCCCAGAGCTCGGCGCGCTCCGGCACCACGGTGAGGACGCGGATGTCCGGGTCCTCGGGGGATTCCCACCAGGCCTTGGCGAAGGGGCTCCACAGTTCCTCGATCTGCGCCTGGTCGTGGCTGAGGGTGGCGGTGCCGGCGATGGCGACGTAGTTGCTGGCCGAATTGTCGGCATAGCCGAGGCTGACCTCGGGATACTGCTCGACCTGCCAGCTCTTCGACCCTTCGGCGGAGACGAGGAAGCGGATGACGCCGGCTTCGCGGTCAGGCACCGAGGTCAGCGGCCGCTGCTGCTGACGCTCGCCGTCCCAGGTGACGAACATGCAGAAGCGGATCTTCTTTGCCAGCTCCCAGACCTTGTCGGCGAGTTCTGCGGGGGATTTGTCGGTGTGCTGTTCGTGCGCCATGGCGGGGCTCCTGTGCTCGGTTGCCGGAGGAACGCCGGCCATGGGGGGTGCGGTTCCGAACCATCGGCGCGGCAGGGCGTTGCGGAGGCAGACCGGGCCGGCGGAGGAGCCGCCCGGCGCAACCCCAACGAGAACAAGTGGAGACCATCATGCGCATGCTATCGAAGCTATCCACTATCGCACTGCTCGCGGCACTGGCCGCACCCCTCGGGCTTCCTGCCGCCGTGGCGCAGGACAATGCCGCCACTGCCAGCCAGCCAGAGGCCTGCGACATCGGGCCCGACCTCAGTGCCGAAGCGCTGCGCCAGATCGAGGACCTGACCGAGCGCCGGCGCATGCTGTCCTGCATGATCGGGCCGCCGCGCGACTATCAGGGCGAGCTGGCCCAGCGCCAGCCGGGTGGCGAGATCCGGGCCGTCAATGTCGAGGAGGTCTGGGGCCAGGACTTCGTGGCCGAGGGCCTCGAGGCATCGGCCGAGGCCAATGCTGCGGTCACCGGCGACCTGCAGGCGGCCGTCGAGGCGGATGAGGAGCTCAGCGGCTTCCTCGACAGCCAGGGCTATCGCAGCCTCGGCGTCATCGGCTACCGCATCAATCTCGTCGACGGCAGCACCGACATCTTCCTCGCGCCGATGGCGGGTGCGGAGTATGGCGGCCAGACGCCGGAGGGGGCGACCGACGAGGACGTCGAGAACGAGGCGATGGCCGAATCGATGGAGGAGGCCGTCGAGGAGGGCATGGAAGAAGAGGGCGCGGGCAGCAGCCAGTAGCCGCCTTCCCCAACGGGTCGACGCGGGGCGGTGCCGGGAGGCGCCGCCCCATTTCGTGCCGGGCCGGCTCAGCGCTCGTGCGGCTCACAGCCGATGCCGTCGCCGTCAGGGTCGAGGAAGTTGACGTCGGGCCGCACCACGCGGACCGTGCCCTCGAAATTGCTGCAGTCGAGGTCGCCGAGCGCGCGGCCGGCGGGCCAGGCCGGCAGCGGCACGGAATGGACGACGTGGGTCGCGACCTCCGGCACCGGGGCGCCCGGCTGGATGACGAAGGAGGGCAGGCCGACGACCGGCACGAAGGTCGAGGGGCTGGTGGGATAGACGTAGATGGCGGTGGACGCCGCCTCCTCGAGCTCCGGGGGCGCGAGGGCGGTGTCGTCCTCGGCGACGGGCGCCGCGACGGGCTCGACGGTGGCGCCGGGGACCGGCTGGACGGTCACCAGCGGCTCCACCAGGGCCGCGGAGCCGGGCGCGTCGGCGGCCTGGGTGGCAGGGGCGAGAAGGGCGAGGGCGGCGAGGGCGAGCGGGGCACGGCAACTGGTGGTCATGTCGATCTCCTTGTTCTCCCCCGACGGAAGGGGAACGTGCGGACGGCGCCGCGGGTCCCCCGGCATTTGAGGCAAAGACGAGGGATTGCGGGCGTGACCAGGCGCCGGCCGGCCGCTCGGCCTCCGGTTTCAGGGATTGGCCGGCTGCCGGCGCCGTTCTGCTGCTGTCCTCCAGGGGAAGCGGCCCCGCGGCGAGGATCGGCCGGCGCACCGACCACTCGACATGATCGGTGGGGGTGGCGGGCGCGGCGGGGGCGGCGCGGATGGCGACGGGCGCGGCGCGTCAGTCGAGGCGGGCGCAGAAATCCCAGGCGGTGTCGCCGTCGGCGAAGAGATAGCCGAGGACGATGGTGGGGTTGCTGTCGGAGGCGCGGCTGGCGCTGCGGCCGACCATCTCGGCGGTGTCGTCGGGGGCGAAGGGGCCGGACCGGAAGCTGAGCGTGCCCTCTCCGTCGAGCGCATAGGCGCCCGCGGGGTAGTCGCCCTGCACCGTGTAGGCGCCGTCGGCGATGTCGAAGGTCCAGGTGAAGCTGTCCGTGTCGAGGCCGCTGCGGCAGGCATAGGTGCCGGGCACGAGGTCGGCGCGCGGGACGTAGCTGTCGGAGAGCTCGAAGGGGGCGGCGAAGGCAGGGAGCGGGAGGAGGGCGAGGAGGGGAGGAGGCGGGGGAGCATGAGGGGGGGCCGGGGTGGGGTTCAGTCGCGGAGCGGGCGGCGGAGGCGGATCTCCATGATGCGCTCGGCATCGGCTTCGGAGAGGTAGCGGCCGCGCTCGAGGATCTCGAGCGTGTACTCGCGGTAGGTGAGGCCGAGGGCCTCGGCCCTGCGGGCGCGGCGGACGGCGATCTCGGGCGGGATGGACTTCCAGGCGGCGTCGACCGCGGCCTGCCAGTCATAGTAGCGGCCGACCGGGCCCTCGCCCCAGGGGTGAGGGCTCTCGAGGGGCGGGCCGTTATTGTGGCGGGAGGGGTGCGGCATCGGGGGGCGTCGGCTCAGTAATTGGGCTGGAAGTCGGTGCGCCAGGCGCCGCCGGGGCCGAGGCGCACGGTGTGGCGGGCGTCGTAATTGTAGGTGTCGCCGGCCTCGACGGTGCGGAAGCGGAGTTCGCAGACCAGCGTGTCGGCGTGGCGCTGACGGTGCGGGAGCGGGTGATGGCGATGGAGGTGGCGAGCGCGAAGGCCCGGCCGCCGCCCTCGTTGAAGGTGAGGCCCTTCAGGGATTCCCGGATGTCAGCGATGGTCTTTTCGTCCTCGCAGCGCGTGCCCGAAAAGCTGCCATAGGCGGCCCAGTCGGTTTCGGCGGCGGCGGGGGTTGCGAGGCAGAGGGCGAGGAGGGCGGCGGGCAGCAGGCGCACGGGTGGCTCCGGGAGGGGTGTGGTGGATGTTGTGGCATGCGGGGGTGGCGGTGGGCAATTGGGGGGCGGGGCAGTCGGGGCGGTAATCGGCAGTCGGCAATCGGCAGTCGAGTAGCGGGATGCAAATGGGACCGATTTGCAGCTGGCGTGGCGGCAGGGGGTGTTGGTGTGGGGGGTGGGGAGGAGATGGGGGTGGGGCGGAGGGGCGGAGGGGCGGAGGGGTGGAGGGGTGGAGGGGCTGGGGCCAGACGCGGAGCCGCCGCCCGCGGCCAGCTGGTGGTGCTGCGCTGCAGCCATTGCCGGCGGCTGATGCGGTTCCTGGCGACGGACCCCGGCCTCCGCCGGGGCGGGCTCTGGTGACGCTGTTCGACCCGCGCCGCGACGCGCTCCTGCCGCCGTTTCCGTGTTCGCGGTGCGGGTTGGGGGAGTATCTGTCGGTGAAGCTGGTGTTGCCGGAGGCGGGGGATTACGGGCAGCTCACCGTGCGCCGGCCGGCGGGGGTGGTGCGGGTGCAGAAGTGGCGGACGGTGCGGTTGGGGGAGTGAGGGGGTGACTGCCACTTGGAGCCTGGCGAAGGCTATGGCTCGACCGCGAGCGCCATACCGCTCAATTTCTCCCGCCTAACGACTTTGGAGCAATCAACAACAGGCCCCGCTTAGCGGTCTTGTTCTCAGGCTCGATCTGTAGCCAGTAATTAAGCTCTCCTGCGAGACGATATCTATAGATCGGGTCTCGTATCCCTTCCCTCTTTATGTGCTCCTGAATACCATATGTCTCGATGTAATGAACGATCTGCCGTAGTTTTCGTCGCCGATCCCGCGGAAGCTTCAAGCACCCACTGGACACCGAAATTCCCGTAACTATTTGCTTCTGGCTCTTTGTTGAGAGACGGGTCTTCTCAGACGCCACCTGAAGACCTCGCTCCCCCAGCTCAAACTGTACTCTGTTGATCTCGGTGCTCCCAATGTTGTCACCAGAAATCGTTATATCGTCCGCGTACCGAGTGTATATCAGACCTCTACTTTCACAGAAGGCTGAGACCGCTACATCGAAGTCATTCATTAAAATATTGGAGATTGCGGGGCTGGAAGGAGCGCCTTGGGGAAGTCTGCCATAGAGGGTAGTTATCCTGCTGAGGTAATACGTCAACTTAGGGGTGTAGCCGGCGTTGGCGAATACTTTCTCCACGTCCTGGCGCGTTATGGAGCCAAAGAAATCTGCGATATCCATTTTAAGGATGGCGGGGCTATTCCGGTGCGCTTCCGCGTTTGAGATGATTCCGCGGCGAGGCACGAATCCGTGCGCGGCGCTGTGCACCGGCATGCGCGCGAGGATCGACGTCAAAATCCACCGTTGAACATGAGCAAGAAATGGCGTGGGCGCAGACAGAGACCTTACGCCACCTCTGCGCTTCGGAACCTCAAAAACCCGATAGTATCTTTGAGGTCTGTCCACAACGCCGCCAACTAAGGAGCTAGGAACCCCACATAAAAATGCGATGTGGCTCAGTGTCAGCAAAACTGGATAGCCGGACCTTTCTAGCCGTTGGCAATAGAAAATAAGACCGGACTTAGCGTCTGGAGATAGGCGCCAGTAACGCATTCGAGAAGAAATAAGTTCAGTATAGGTCACGGTGTGGATCCGTCACCTCAGTGAACATTCGTTACTAAAAGTTCTTCATAGAACGTCAATTTATTGCACGTTCGGCACTTCGTAGAAGGGCCAGTTCATCTTGATGAACTGATGGCATTAACGCTAGCCTTACTCGCCGAGGCGACTGCACCTCGTTGCGCTGACGGAACCACACCTATTCCGACATCGCCCAACGGCCCAAGCTTGTCAAGAAATCGATCTCTAATGCGCTCGGGCTCGGAACGTAAGAATTTTCAGAAACCGTCATGGGTGCTGATCGCCACTCTCCAGCTGCTCTCGGGCGCAGGAAAAGGTCCTTTGCGTGGAGGTCAGTCCACACGTATCCCAATGGCGCCATCCTAATTTTTGAGAAGGAGGATGTAGTATTGATCAGCTCTCGAGCTAGCAGGTCGGCAATGGTTTCGGCAACTTGAGTCGGGGAGAGGCTGGCAGATTCGTGGAATACATACGGGTCTATCCACCCGTCGGCCTCGTACAGCACCCGAACGACTTCGAGATAGTAAGATGGATACTTCATCTCAAGCGCTTCATTATTGTCTCTCGCGCAGATCTGTCTTTATGCTTTGTCCACCAAAACACCGGAAACACATTATTTGGGCAATTCACCCCGCCTATAGAAAAGAGCGCTTGGCTCCCCTTGTATCCTAGGCCAGGAAGATATTGACCATCAACTCTCGCAGCCAGATTTGTCTCGATTGAGCGCATCATTGATCGCTTGGACTCCGCGATGGACTTTTCGTTGAAAGCGTCTATCCCCTTTTCGGTCCAAAGAGGTGAGTAGTAGGAAATACCTTCGGCGTCGAGTAGTTTTCTTGAATGGGTCATAGCAGCAATAGAAATAACAGAAATGTCACACGAGGTTAAATTTCTAGAGGCTATGGCCGAAGCGAAAGAGCGGAATTTACGTACAATTTTGCTTCCAGTACCGATAAAGTCGTCGAATAGTACGAATGACCTGTTAGGTAGAAGATAATCGTCGTACCCCTTCATCGAATTTCTGAAGTTGCGTTCTGACCAACCGGCTACTCCGGCGAAGTGGCCTTTAAGAAGCTGAAGCGCCATCTGGGAGCCGTCGGCCTCTGCATCGTCGCTAGAAGCAACGATGATTGTTGTCTTGCCGCGCGAGTTTCGAAGTGAAATCAGATGGTCACGAATGTGCTCGCAGAGGTCTTCAACTTCCGGTATGTCGAGTACCCTGAACCGCTGAATAAGCTCCACGATGAGCGACTTTTTCTCTTCGCAATCAAGAAGGCTCCAGAGATCAAACAGCGCCGTGCTTTTCCGCCGCAGCCACTGCCGAGGTGTGGTTAGTTCAACTAGCTGCTGAAAATCTTCGCGGCTGAATGAAGTGGTCGCGCGGGGAATCTGTTCAGGCACTTGTCAATCCAGAAGGTTCTGTCGGCAGAGTTGTCCTGCCGGCGCCCGCCGGTCAAGTCTCTCAGAGACAATGCTCAACGTTGCAGCTTCGGTCGCGGCGCCGATCACTCCAGCCGCTGTTCTACCAACGCGGTCACCGTGTCGCCGACGGACTTGCCATGGCGGCGAGGGTGGCGGCGGTGAGGGGGAGTTTCGTGGTCGCCGGTGCCGGGGCATGAAGTCGAATCTAGCAGGCGAGTATCCAGAAGAACTGGGGGATACGGTTCAAGCGGGGTAGGGGCTGAGGTCGCCGCTCCCGGTCTAACCGTCTGTGGGTGGGGCCGCCTTCGCTGGCGGGTCCAAACGTCTCGGCTGTCGCTTCGCCCGGACCCGCTTTCTCTCCCGCGGGCGGGAGAGAAAGCGGTGGGTGGCGCGGGGTGAGCCGGTGGGTGGCGTTGCGCTGGTCGAGGGGATTGCCGCGCTGATCTGTCTTCGGACCATCCTCCCCACCGCGCGTCATCCTCGCGCTTCTCGCGAGGACCCAGGGTTTGGGGCACCGATCGCAGGGTTTCTCGCGCCGCCGACGCGGCGCGGCTGGGTCGCCCGGACGAGCCGGGCGATGACGGCCGAGAGATGGGGTATGAAGGGCAAGGTCCGGCGCCTGCCGCGCCCCCCACCCTAGCTCCGCTACGTCGCTGCGCTCCGAGCTGCGCTACCCTCCCCACAAGGGGGAGGGAGGGTCCGGTGGGTGCGGCGGGCGCTGGTCTATCTCCGTTCCATCCTCCCCACCGCTCGTCATTCTCGCGCTTGTCGCGAGGACCCAGGGCTCGAGGCACTAAATAGCAGGGTTTTCTCGCGCCGCCGCTGCGGCGCGGCTGGGTCCTCGGAACAAGTCCGAGGATGACGGTCCGGGGGTGGGGTGGGGCGCGTGACCAGCAGGAGGTTGGGCCCGCTACTCCAGCCGCTGTTCCACCACCACGGTCACGGTGTCGCCGACGCTCTTGCCGATGGCGGCGAGGGTTTTGGCGGTGAGGGGGAGTTTGTGGTGGCCGGTGCCGAGGGGCATGAAGGCGGTGCGGAGGGGGTGGGTGTCGACGGTGCCGGCGATCCTGACGCGGGCGCGGGTGGCGAAGAAGGCGGCGGAGGCGGGCCAGATCAGGTAGGTCCAGCCGCCCTTGGCGGGGGATTTGAGGATTTCGGCGGTGAAGGTGACGGGGAGGGTGGCGGACATGGGGGCTCCGGGGACGGGGGAGGATAACAAGATGTCGCGCGGGGCGGGAGGATTTCGACGGGGGGAGTGGCAGGGAGTGCGTGGTGGGGGACGCGGGCGGCGCGGGGGCGTGGTGGCGGCGGCCGCCCCCCTCCGAGCTGCGCTAGTTCGCTAGCGCTCACAAGCTGCGCTTGCCTCCCCCGCGAGGGGGGAGGGGGGGCAGTCTCGCGATTCCGCCTGCCGCCGCCCTCTCCACCATGCTTCGCATGGTCCCCCTCTCCCGCGAGCGGGAGAGGAATCCCGACGCCTACTTCACTTCGCCTTCGAGGGTGTCGAGTTCCATCTCGCGGAGGCGTTTGATTTCGTCGCGGAGGCGGGCGGCTTTTTCGAATTCGAGGTTGGTGGCGGCGTCGCGCATCTCGCGCTCGAGGTCCTTGATGACGGCGGCGAGGTTGGCGCCGGGCTGGATCTTTTCGCGGCCCTTGCTGTCCTTGCCGATGGAGACGGTGACGTGGTCGCGCTCGTAGACGCTATCGACGATGTCGTGGATGCGGGTCTTGATCGACTGCGGGGTGATGCCGTTGGCCTCGTTGTAGGCGATCTGCTTTTCGCGGCGGCGGTTGGTCTCGGCGAGGGCGCGCTCCATGGAGCCGGTGACGGTGTCGGCGTAGAGGACGACGCGGCCGTCGACGTTACGGGCGGCGCGGCCGATGGTCTGGATGAGGGAGGTTTCGGAGCGGAGGAACCCTTCCTTGTCGGCGTCGAGGATGGCGACCAGCGCGCATTCGGGGATGTCGAGGCCCTCGCGCAGGAGGTTGATGCCGACGAGGACGTCGAAGGCGCCGAGGCGGAGGTCGCGGATGATCTCGATGCGCTCGATGGTGTCGATGTCGGAATGCATGTAGCGGACGCGGATGCCCTGCTCGTGCATGTATTCGGTGAGGTCCTCGGCCATGCGCTTGGTGAGCACGGTGACGAGGCTGCGGTAGCCCTGGGCCGTGACCTGGCGGATCTCGTCGACGACGTCGTCGACCTGGGTCTTGGCGGGACGGATCTCGACCGGGGGGTCGGTGAGGCCGGTGGGGCGGATCACCTGCTCGGCGAAGACGCCGCCGGCCTGCTCCATCTCCCAGCCGCCGGGGGTGGCGGAGACGTAGACGGTCTGCGGGCGCATGGCGTTCCACTCCTCGAAGCGGAGCGGGCGGTTGTCCATGCAGGAGGGCAGGCGGAAGCCGTACTCGGCGAGGGTGGCCTTGCGGCGGAGGTCGCCGCGGTACATGGCGCCGAGCTGGCCGACGGTGACGTGGCTCTCGTCGACGAAGACGAGGGCGTTGTCGGGGAGGTATTCGAACAGCGTCGGCGGCGGCTCTCCGGGCTTGCGGCCGGTGAAGTAGCGGGAATAGTTCTCGATGCCGGCGCAGGAGCCGGTGGCTTCCATCATCTCGAGGTCGAACAGGGTGCGCTGCTCGAGCCGCTGCGCCTCGAGGAAGCGGCCGGCGCCGTTGAGCTCCTGCAGGCGGGCGGCGAGCTCCTTGCGGATCTCGCGGATGGAGCCGGTGAGGGTGGCGCGCGGCGTGACGAAGTGGGAATTGGCGAAGACGCGGACCGAGAGCAGGTCCGCGGTCTTCTTGCCGGTCAGCGGGTCGATCTCGGCGATGGCCTCGATCTCGTTGCCGAAGAGGGTGATGCGCCAGGCGGCGTCCTCGTAGTGGGCGGGGAACAGCTCGACGGTGTCGCCGCGGACGCGGAAGGTGCCGCGGACGAAGCCGGCATCGCCGCGCTTGTACTGCAGCTGGGTGAGCGAGCGCAGCAGCTCGCGCTGGTCGACCTTCTGGCCCTTGCGGAGGTCGATGGTCATGGCGGTGTAGTCTTCCACCGAGCCGATGCCGTAGATGCAGGAGACGGAGGCGACGATGATGACGTCGTCGCGCTCGAGCAGGGCCCGCGTCGCCGAGTGGCGCATGCGGTCGATCTGCTCGTTGATGGTGGATTCCTTCTCGATATAGGTGTCGGTGCGCGGGACGTAGGCCTCGGGCTGGTAGTAGTCGTAGTAGGAGACGAAGTACTCCACCGCGTTGTCCGGGAAGAACTGCTTGAACTCGCCATAGAGCTGGGCGGCCAGCGTCTTGTTGGGGGCGAGGATGAGGGCCGGGCGCTGGGTGCGGGCGATCACCTGGGCGGCGGTGAAGGTTTTTCCCGATCCCGTCACACCCAGGAGCACCTGGTCGGTCTCGCCGTTCTCGACGCCCTCGACGAGGTCGGCGATGGCTGTCGGCTGGTCGCCGGCGGGGACGTAGTCGGTGGCGAGGCGGAAGGGGATGCCGCCCTCGGATTTCTGCGGCCGCACCGGGCGGTGGGGCTTCCAGGCCTTGTTGCCCTCGACCTCCTTGCGGCCGTGCATGATGATGTCTTCCAGCGCCTTGACGGTCGCCGAGATGCCGACATGGCCGACCTCGGTGCCGATCTGCGCCGGCTGCTGGGTGCCGGCAGGGGTGCCGGTGACGCCGATATTGCTGCGGGCGCTGGCGAGGGCGCCGCGGAGCTGCGCCACGGTCTCGGGGTCCTTGGCGGCGGCGCGGCTGATGTCGCGGGCATTGAGCCGCGCAGACTCGCGATCCTGCGCGCCACGCGCCGCTGCCGAGGGCATATGGCCGAAGCCGGCCTGCGGCGCTTCCTCGAAGCCGGGGAGGTTGGTCGGGCGGTCGACGGAGTTGGCCTTGGACTTGGGCGCCTTGAGCTGCATGCCCGTCGCTGCGCTGCGAGTGGACTTCTTCGGCTTCGGCGTCGCCAGCGGCCCTTCGGCCTTGCGTACCAGCGCCTGTTCTTCGGCGGCCTTGCGGGCAGCGTTGTCCAGGGCGCGCTTGTTGCGCAGCCGCTCCTGCGGCAGCCGCTTGTTCAGCGTCTCGGCCTCAGCCTTCTCGATCTCGCCGATGAACTCGTCGATGGAGAACTCGGATTTCCCGGGACGTTCGGTGGCCATGTGCGATCCCTGTCGATGCGGGCGGCGGTCGCCCCGCCACGCGTCCGGCATAGATAGGGCGCGCGTCAGAAGCTGTCAGGAGGGTGAGTGCAGATTCTGTAGCACGGATGGAACGGAAAGGGAACGGGGTGGTCGGCTGGATTCCTGGACTGCGCCGGTTTCGCCAAGGCTTCCCACCCGGCGCTGACGCGCCGACCCTCGGCTCGTAGCCCGAGGGCAGGCTCTCTCCCGAGGGGAGCGGTGGGGGCGGGGCAGCCGCACGGCGCGGGCCTCCCGAGTGCGTGCGCAGGCTGGACGCGGCGGCATGGGGCGGGCTAGCGTCGCGCCGGTCTGAGGCAGCCGAAGGCAGCTGATGGGGGCATGGTGATCGCGGTAGAGAACCTGCAGTACCGGTATCCGGGGGCGGCGGCGCCGGTGCTGGCGGGACTGAACTTTGCGGTTGCCGAGGGCGAGGTGTACGGGCTGCTGGGGCCGTCGGGGGCGGGGAAGTCGACGACGCAGCGGATCCTGATGGGGATGCTGCGGGGGTTTTCCGGCCGGGCCGAGCTGTTCGGGCAGCCCGTCGAGACCCTCGGGCGGGGGCTGTACGAGCGGATCGGGGTCAGCTTCGAGCTGCCGGCGCTGTATCTGCGGCTGACGGCGCTCGAGAACCTCCGGCTGTTCGCGGCGCTCTACGACAAGCCGACGCGCGAGCCGCGCGAGGTGCTGGCGGAGGTCGACCTCGGCGATGCCGCGGAACAGCGGGTCGAGCAGTTCTCCAAGGGCATGAAGATGCGCCTCAACCTGGCGCGGGCGCTGCTGCACGACCCCGACCTCTTGTTCCTCGACGAGCCGACCACGGGGCAGGATCCGGCCCGGGCGCGGGTGACGCGCGACCTGATCCGCAGGCTGCGGGCGGCGGGCAAGACCATCTTCCTCACCACCCACAATATGGCGGAAGCCGAAGAGATCTGCGATCGCGTCGGGTTCCTCGTGCGGGGGAGCATCCCGGTGACGGGGACGCCGGAGGAACTCAAGCGCCGCTACGGCCAGCGGCTGCTGGAGGCGCGGGTGGGTACAGGGCCGGAATCGCGGCTGATGACGTTCCCGATGGAGGGGATCGGCGGCAATGCCAGCTTCCTCGAGCTGCTGGCGAGCGGGCAGGTGACGTCGCTGCACACGCTGGAGGCGAGCCTCGACGAGGTGTTCATCCGGGCGACCGGCGATCCCGAGGCGGCGGCATGAGCAGCCGGCTGCAAACGCTGCTGGTGCACGATGCGCGGCTGCAGTTCCGCTACGGCATCTACGCCGCCTATGGTGTCGTCGTCGTCTTCTATGTGGCGGTACTGGTGTGGACGGCACCGTGGCTGCCGGCCTGGGCGCCGGCGGTGGTCATCTTCACGGATCCGGCGGCGCTCGGCTTCTTCTTCCTCGGGGCGCTGCTGATGCTGGAGCGATCGGAGGGCGTACGCCCGGCGCTGGCGGTGTCGCCGGTGTCGCCGGCCGAGTATCTCCTCGGCAAGCTGGCGACGCTGACGACGGTCTCGGTCGTCGCCGCGGCAGTGCTGGTGGCGGTCCTGCACCGGCCGGCGGACCCGCTGCTGCTGTTGCTCACCGTGGCGCTGACGGCCATCCAGTATATCGGGATCGGGATGCCGATCGGCCTCCGCTTCCGCACCGTCAACGGCTATCTCATCGGCTCGGCCGGCTTCCTGTTGCCGCTGATCGGGCCGGGCTTCCTGGCGCTGCTCGAGGACATGCCGCTGTGGCTGGCGCTGATCCCGGCGGTCAGTCAGCTGCGGTTGCTGCTGGTGGCCACCGGAGCGGCAGCGGCCTCGGCGGGAGAGCTGGCGCTGATGCTGGCGGTCTGCGCCGCCGCCGCTGCCGGCGGCTGCTGGGTGGCGCTGCGCGCGCTGCGCCGCGAGTTCGGCCGGTGAGCGCGGTCGCGGCGCTGGCGCCGAAACGGGTCGGGCGACTGCTGCTGTCGGACGCGATGAGCATCGGACGCGATCCGATGCTGTTGTTTGCCATCGTGCTGTCGGTCCTGCCGGCGATCGGCTTTCACCTCACGCAGCAGCAGATGGACGGGGCGGCGCTGGCGGCTTTCGGAGTGGAGCAGCTCTCGCGCTACGTGGCGCCGGTCGCGCTGCTGGTGCCGGCCTACCTCATCGGCTGGGTCACCGGCTTCCTGCTGCTCGAGGACCGCGACGACGGGCCGCTGGCGGCCATCGCCGTCACGCCGATGGGCAAGGGGGGATTCTTCGCCTACCGGGCGACCGTCACGGCGCTGGTGACGGCGGCGGTGACGCTGCTCGGGCTGCGCTTGATGGTGCCGGAGATCGGAGCGGCAGAGGCGGTGCTGGTGCTGTTGCTGGTACCCGCTGGGGCGGTGATCGCGGCGGTCATGTTGCCGGCGGTTGCCCGCAACAAGGTGGAGGGGCTGGCGCTCACCAAGCTCATCAATCTCGGCATGTTCGCGCCGCTGCTGGCGATCATGCCGTCACCGTGGCGGCTGCTGGGCGGGGTGGTGCCGAGCTACTGGATCGGGGAGGCGCTGGGGCTGGCGGAGGGACGCGTGCTGCCGCTGCCGGTGCTGGTGGCCGCAGCTGTCCTGGTGCATCTCGTGTGGGGCATAGTACTCGTCCGGCGGTTCATTCGGCGTCCGGAGTAAGTCTCGGCGCCGCCGGGGCGGCGAAACGACGTACAGACAGCGCGAGCCTCGACCGCGCAAGGGCGGGTACGAGCGGGGGAGATAAGCGAGGTGCCGCCCGTGGGGGGACGGGCGGCACCTGCTACGCATGCGGAGCTTCGACTATCGCACGCGGATCGAGGAGATCTGGTCGTTGCCGCGGCTGCCCAGATTGCGGACATTGCGGTCGATGGTCGCGCAGCGGCCTTCGAAGCCGTTGTGCTCACAGACGCGAGCTTCGGCACCACCGCGGACGCGGATCGAGGAGATGGTGTCATTCCAGTCGCCCAGCGAAGACCGGCTCTGGCCGGGACGCATGCAGAACTGGTCACCCTCGTAATTCACGTGCTCGTAGAAGCACACGCGGCCACCGCGGTCGGGACGGCGATCGGGACGACGGAAGTCGCCATCGCCGAAGGAGAAGCTGAATCCGGGGATGGAGAATTCGATGCCGACATCGGGCTGGCCGCGGTCGCGATCAGGGCGGCCGGGACGGCCCGGGCGGGCGGGGGTATCGGTGAGATATCGGCAGGAGGCCCAGCCATCCGGACCGCTCTTCTGAAGGTAGCACCAGCCACCGGAGGTGCGCGTCACCTCGACATACTGGCCGGGGTGGATCACGTCAACGACGCCATAGTTCACGCCGGGGCCGGAGCGGACGTTGAGGGGGTTTGTGGCTTCTGCGGCCGAGGCGGCCGCGGGGCCCATCACCAGGCCGCCAACGAGTGCCGCCAGGGCAACGAATGTCTTGCTTCGGGTCATGTTCGGACTCCTTGAATTTTTGCCTTCCCGCGGGGGCAAAACCACCCGCGGCATTCAAGGTTCCGGAAAAGTTTCCCTATTGCCCGGCTGCTGCTGCAGCCGCCGGGGCCTCAGTGCACGCGATAGGAGGAGACGGCGTTCACGAGGAGGCGGGGCAGCAGCGGTTGGCTTGCGATGATGCGCTCGCAGTAGCTCGAAAAGTCGCGGTCACGACAGACGGTGACCGAGCCGGACTCGGGGATGAGCAGGGAGGCGAAGCGGTCGTCGATGCCGAACAGCTGCAGGTCGTGGACGACGGTGCCCGGCGGCTGGCACAGGTGGTCGCCGGTGAAGTCGGGCCCGGTGTAGAAGCAGACGGTGCCGCCGGAGGGATAGTTGAGGCGCGGGCCGGTCAGCGGGCCGCGCGGATGCTGACCGAAGCTGACATTGTCGCGGGAGACCCAGCCACGGGCGCCGTCGGCGTGGATCTGGCACCAGCGATAGGTGCAGCGGTCGACCTGAATGCGGGTCTCTTCTCCCAGTTCGCCAGTGACGTCGTAGGCGGCGCCGGGTCCGGCCCGCAGCACCTGGCCGTTGATCAGCCATGCCGGGGTCCCCGTCTCGATGGCGCTGGCGGCGGAGGGCAAAGCCAGCGCGCAGATGGCGGCGAGGATGGCGAGCAGCGGGAGAAGGCGCGGTGCGGTCGGCATGTCGTGATCCCCGGAGGCGATGGCAGAGAATAGCCGCAAGGGATGGCGGTTCCAAGGGCCGGGAGAGCACAATGCGGGGGAAATGGTGGGTGCCACGGGCGGGGGTGTCGCGTAAGGAGCTGTGGTACGGTGGGGCGAGGGTGAGCGCCATCGAGGTCCCGGTTCGCTGCCACCCCCTCCCCAGCCCTCCCCGCAAGGGGGAGGGTGTTCGATCGCGGTGGTGGCACGATCTGGTTCCAGCCACGGAGCGGCACCTCCTCCACCCGGGTAGCGCTGCGCGCTGCCGGGCGCAGGCTTTGCGGGGGAGGATGGGAGGGGGTGGCGCAATGCTCGGCGTCACGACCCTTTCGACTGCAAGCGGGCCGCTACTCTTGCGGAATGACCCGTTTGCGGCCGTCCTCGCCAAGGGCGACGTAGACGAAGTGGCCGGCGGTGACCTTGACGCGGTCGTCGATGCGGTTGCGGCGGGCCCAGGCCTCAACGGCGACGGTGATCGAGGTGGTGCCGACGCGATCAATGGCGGTGTAGACGCAGAGGATGTCCCCGACCTTGACCGGGGCGATGAAGGTCATGGCCTCGACGGCAACGGTGACGACGCGGCCGCTCACCCGCTCGACGGCGGCGATGGCGCCGGCAATGTCCATCTGGCTCATCACCCAGCCGCCGAAGATGTCGCCGGCGGGGTTGGTGTCGGCGGGCATTGCGAGGGTGCGGATGGTCAGGGTGCCATGGGGCTCGGCGGCGATCGTGGTCATGGCAGCGGTCCTTTCGTCGGCCAGCGGCCGGTCTCTTCTTCCCAGTGGCGGCGGCAGAGGGAGATATAGACCGATTTCTCGATCGAGACCTGCTCGCCGTGCGTGAGCACGCGGCCGTCGGCGGTGCGGCGCACGACCATGGTGGCCTTGGCGCCGCAGAAGCAGATGGTGCGGATCTCGCGCAGTACATCGGCGATGGCGAGGAGTTCGGAGGAGCCGGGGAAGAGCTTGCCCTGGAAATCGGTGCGGAGCCCGAAGCACATGACGGGGATGCGCAGTCGGTCGGCAACGCGAGCCAGTTGCCAGACCTGTTCGGGGGAGAGGAACTGGGCCTCGTCGACGAAGACGCAGTCGACCTTGGACTCGTCCATATGGGTGCGGATGCGGTCGAAGAGGTCGTCGCCCGCGGCATAGAGTTCGGCCGGAGCGGAGATGCCGAGACGGGAGGAGATCACGCCCACTCCGTCCTCGGCATAGAGGGCGGAGGTGAAGAGCAGGCTGCGCATGCCGCGTTCGATGTAGTTGTGCGACGCCTGCAGCAGCATGGTCGACTTGCCGGCATTCATGGTCGAGTACGAGAAATAGAGCTTCGCCATGGCGCTGTTGTGCCCGCGCCGTCGGTGCGGGGGAAAGGGAAATCGCCGCCCGCTCCACAGCTTTGCGTCGCACTTGCGACACGATGTTGGCATAATCGGCGGATGCGGGCCGGGCGTTGGAGGATCAACGAATGAAGCATGTGATCAAGGGGTTGGCCGCGGCGGTTGCGGCGGCAATGATGCTGGTGGCGCCGGCGGCGGCGCAGGAGGGCTCGCCCGTCGGGGTGTGGCAGACCGGCCCCGGCGACGTGAAGATCGAGTTTGAGTACTGCGGCAAGAACAACGAGGAACTCTGCGGCTGGCTGCGCTATTCGCGGGACCAGAGCCCGCGGGTGCAGCGATACATGAACAAGATGGTGATGGAGCGCGCCGAGCGGGTCGGGAAACGCCAGTGGAAGGGCGACTTCGTGCTCTCTGGACACCGCATGCACGGGACCATGCGGCTCGCCAAGCGCGACCGGCTGGAGTTCGATGGCTGCGTGGCGCTGATCATCTGCGGCGAGTTCAACCTCTACCGCGTCGACTGACGCGTCCCCGACGCCCGGCAAAAAGACGGCCGCCCGTCCGGGGCGGCCGCAAGGGCAGTGGTGGCCGGCTTCGGCGCGCGGGTTGGCGGCGCGCGCCCTCGGCCAGTCGCCGCGGCTGCCGGTGGGGCGGGAACAGCGGCGGCGGCGCCGGCGGGATTGGGGACCCTCCCGGTGCAGGTTCACGCTATGCCCGCCTCGTGACAGGCCGATGACGGTGAGTCAGCGGATGGCGGCGGCGGTCGCGCGGCGCTGCTGCAGGGCCGGGACCGTCTCGACCAGCAGGATGGCACAGAAGATGAGGAAGGCGCCGGCATAGCCAATGGGCGTCAGGCGCTCGCCCAGCACGACGGCCCCGCCGAGGGCGGCGAACAGGCTCTCGGCCGAGAGGATGATGGCCGCGTTGGCCGAGGGCACGTATTGCTGGCCCACGGCCTGCAGGGTGAAGGCGACGGCGGTCGAGAGCACGCCGGCATAGAGGATCTCGATCCAGCCACCGGCGATGCCGGCGAGACTCGGCGTCTCGAGGCCGAAGGCGAGGACCGAGGCCATTGTCCCGGCTATCAGGAAGCTGAGGCCGGAGATGAAGATCGGCAACCCGGTGAGGCGGGCGAGGTAACCGAGCAGCAGCACGTG
This sequence comes from Devosiaceae bacterium, assembly GCA_035998685.1. Classification (GTDB taxonomy): domain Bacteria; phylum Pseudomonadota; class Alphaproteobacteria; order Rhizobiales; family Devosiaceae; genus Devosia_A. The sequence goes on from DASYHK010000004.1 coordinate 34,855, forward strand.
CAGGGCCCAGAACACGGCGCAGATGACGATCAGCAGGTCGCCGGTGTTGAAGCGGTCGAGATGGCCGCCATTGAGGTAGTAGATGCCGATAAGGGCGAGCGGCACACCCACATAGATCACCGGGTGCGGGCGCAGGCGCAGCGCGAGGAAAGCGATCAGCGGCACGAACAGCACGTAGAGCGAAGTCAGGAAGCCGCCATTGGTCACGGTGGTGTAGGCGAGACCCGCCTGCTGCAGCCAGGAGCCGAGGAAGAAGACAGTGCTCATGGCGAGCAGCAGCAACCAGTGGCGCGGGGCGAGACCGGCGCCGGTCCTTCGGTGGTGGCGGCGGTACTCCCAGAGCGCGATGGGCAGGATGACGAGACCGCCGAGGAGATAGCGCACGCCCGTGAAGCTGAGCGGCCCCATGCTGTCCATCGCCGATTTCTGGGCAACGAAGGCGAAGCCCCAGAACATGGTGCAGCCGAGCAGCATGAGGACGGCGAGGGGGCGGGACATGGGGGCCGGGATGACGTTGGAGTGCGTTGATGTGCAGTCGTCTCCCTCCCCCTCGTGGGGAGGGTAGCGCAGCTCGGACCTTCCCAGGTCCGTAGCGTAGCCAGGGTGGGGGGGAGCCGCTTGTTCCGAGCACCTCGCCACCCCCACCCTTGATCCCTCCCCACAAGGGGGAGGGAGACGACTGAGAGTTCGGAGGAAAAGTTACTGGTGGCTCCTGGCGGATGTCTGACTGTATCTCCTACAGCTCCACATCCAGCGCGGTAATCAGGCGCTGGATGTCCTCGGGGGCGGTGTAGTGGGTGAAGGAGAGGCGGAGCACGCCGTGGCCGGGGTTGATGCCCAAGGCCTCGAGCAGGCGCCAGGCGTAGAAATGCCCGCCGGCGGCCATGATGCCGTGGCGGGCGAGGCGTTCGGCGACGGTGACGCTCTGCTCCTTGAGCAGCAGCGACAGGGTGGGGGCCCGGCGGTCCGCGTCGACGGGGCCGAGCAGGCGCGCCTTGGGGTTGCCGCGAAGGAAATCCAGCAAGGGGCCGAGCAGCGCCGTCTCCTGCGCCCGCATGGCATCATGGGCGCGGCGGAAGGGATTGTCGCCGGCCACGGCGTCGCCGGCGATCCCGGCCACCGTCTCCAGATAGTCGGCGATGCCGGCGCTGGCGGCGATCTGCGCGTGGTCGGGGCCGGCGGGGACCAGACGCTTCCGCGGCTGGGCGTCGTTGAAGAAGTGGCCCTGGTTGGGCAGTTCGGCGGCCAGCGAGGGCCGGACCGCCATCACCCCCTGGTGCGGCCCGTAGACCTTGTAGGCGGAGAAGAAATAGATGTCGGCGCCCAGCGCCAGCAGGTCGGGCAGGCCGTGCGGGGCGTAGGACACGCCGTCGACGATGGTGACGGCGCCGAAGGAGCGGGCGCGGGCCGCGACGTCGTGTACCGGGTTGATCTCGCCGACGATGTTGGAGGCATGCGGCAGGCACACGGCGCGGACCTTGCTGTCCAAGAGCTTGTCGAGTTCGGCGAGATGCAGGCTGCCGCTTTCCTTCTCCACCCGCCACTCGCGTACGTCGATGCCATGGGCACTCAGCTTGCGCCAGGCGCCGGTATTGGCCTCGTGGTCCTGGTTGGTCACGACTATGGCGTCGCCCGGCTTCAGCCAGCCGGCGAAAGCATGGCCGAGGGCGTAGGTATTGGCCGAGGTCGAGGGGCCGAAATGAATCCAGTCGACGGTGACGTTGAGCGCCTGCGCGATGCGCCGGTGGGCGAGGTCCATGGCCTGGCCGGCCTCGCGCGAGGCCGGATAGAAGCCGTAGGGCTGCACCTTGGTGGCCCAGTAATAGTGCTTCATGCGGTTGAGCACCGGGGCCGCGGTGTAGGAGCCGCCGGCGTTCTCGAAGAACGCCATGTCTTTAAGATTGGGCTGCCGGAACGCGGGAAATTCGGCGCGGATGCGAGCAGTGTCGAGCGGCAGCGGAGATTGCGGCATGGGGGCTTCAGCAGGAACACTCTGAGGGTGCCGCATAGGTAGCCGTTCACCCCGGCGCGAGCAACAGCGGCCATCGACAAAAGCGCCCATGCGGGTGGTCGGGTGGCCGCAGACGGCCGGGATCAGGAGGCGATGTACTCCTTGAGGGCGATCGCCTCCTGCTCGGCCTCCTCGATCTTGCGCTTGACCACGTCGCCGATGGAGACGATGCCGACGAGTTCGTCGTCCTCGACCACGGGGATGTGGCGGATGCGGTGGCGGGTCATCTGCTCCATGAGTTCGGAGACGCTGGCATCGCGGCCGCAGGTAATCACTTCCGCGGTCATGACCTCGCGGACCGACCGCTTCAGCAGCTTGCCCGCGTCGTCATCGAGGTGGCGGACGATGTCGCGTTCGCTGAGGATGCCGGCGACCTTGCCGCTGTCGTTGATCACGACGACCGCGCCGATGCGGTTGGCGCTGAGGACGCGAATGGCCTCGGAGATGGGAGCGTGGGTGGTGACCGTATGGACGGTCATGCCCTTGGATTGAAGGATATTGTCGACCTGCATCGCGGACCCTCCTCTCGGGGAGGTATTCTGGACCAATCCCCGGGAGGCGACAAGGGCAGTGGAGGTGCGGCGGCGTGCCGCCACACCCTGGTTGCAGCTATTCGGCGGAGCTCTCCGCATCGTCCTCGCTCTCCGACTCCTCGGCCTTCGGGGGGAGGGAGGGGAATTCGAGGGCCTGCTGCTCGCCGGCGGTGGTGGCGGTGACGGTGATCTTCTCGGTGAGGGCCGAGGGGTCGGACTCGGCGGCCATCAGCTCGGCAAGACCCACGCCTGCCGCATCCTTGGCCACCACGTTGAGCGTCAGCTGCGGCGTGCCGCTGAGGAAGGCGGCCACGCTGGTGCCCACCGCAACGGAATCGGGCGTTGCTCCCAGCAGGCTGATCGGAAGCGCAGTGCCCATGCCGACGAGAACGGCATGCAGGGCCTGCGGATCCTGGCCTTCGTCACGGGCAGCGAAGGCAACGAGCACCGGCAGGAAGCCATTGTTCTCGAGCTCGATCGTCAGGTCGGTGACGGCCAGCCGGGTCAGCGCCTGGGTCGCGAGGTCGTGGTTCTCCGAGAACAGGTCGGCGGTGGCGTTGATGATGGTGCCGCTGACGCCGACGCGACCGAGGCCATGCGCCTCGATGACGAGGTCCTCGAGGGCGATGGTTTCGCTGGCCTCGTCCCAGCGGGCGGCGATGGCGGAACTGAGATCAAGCCGCTCGATGCCCGCGGCCACCAGGTCGGCGGTATCGCCGGTTGCCGGCAGCTCGAACTCGAGATGGTCGATGGTGGTCGAGAAGGCGCTGGGGATGCCGCTGACATAGTCCTCGAGGGTGACGTCCAGGGCGCCAACGCTGGCGACAAGGCGTTCCCCAGAAGTCTCCGGGTTTGCGAAGTCCATGTCGAAGCCGCGCAGCGAAAAGCCTTCGAAGGCGGGGATGATGCGGCGCCAGTTGGCCTCGAACCACGCCTCGTCGATGTCTTCGCCGGCTGCGGTGAGGGCGGCAATGGCGCCGGTGAGGTCGGAGCGCTTCCAGGTGAAGTTCTCGAGTTCCATCCAGCCCTTCTTCGGGCTCTCGAGGCGGAACTCCGTCAGTTCCAGCGGCGGGTAGATGCCGGGCTCGAAGCCGCCAACGGTCACCGGCCCGAGGTTGATGCTGATCGGTTCCCCGTGATCGTCCTCGCCGGTGCAGCTGACGCCCTCGAGTTCAAAGGGCGAACTGGCAAAGGCCGTCAGGAAGTCGGCATAGTACTCGATGATGCCGGCCACGGCTTCCGGCGGGGGCGGTTCCTCCGCGTTCTCGGCGGCTTCCAGCTGCTGGGTGAGCGCCATCATGTCGGCGAGATTGCCCTTGAGCGGCCGAGCCCGGAACTCCGCAATGGTGGCCGATCCGAGTTCGCAGGTTACGTCGGGTGCGGTGAAGGTCGCGCCTTCGAACACGAAGTCCTGGTAGAGCGGCGTCATGGTGTCGTCGCCGGTCTGCTCGCCGAGGCCGTAGAAGCCGACGATGCCGCCAATGTCGAAGAGGCCGGTGGACATGCGGCCGAGGGTCAGTTCGGCGCCCTCGATGCCGCCGATCTCGGCGCCGGCAATGACCGAGGAAGCAGCGACGCCGTCATCGATGTCGGTGAGTTCGATGCCGCGATAGGTGATCTCGGAGCGCTGCGTCTCGCCCTCCGCGTCCTCGTATTCGGTGGTGAAGACGATTTCCGGGATGCTGATCCTCGCGGCGTCGAGCCCGGCAAGGTCGGCGCTGGCGAAGTCGCCGGCGAAGATGGCACGGATCTCGGCTTCGCTGAGGTTGGCGTCGACGGCCTCGATGGTGGGAATGGTGAGAGTGAAGCCGCCCTCGCCGGTCAGCGAGATGTCATTCACCACAAGCGTCTCGGCGGTCGCTGCTCCGGCCGTAGCGGCGAGCAGGGTCGCGGTGAGCGTGGCCAGCGGCAGCCGGTTCTTCAGGCGCGGGTGCAGGCGCATAAGCAAGGTCCTCAAGTTACCACTGCCCTTTAATAGGCGTTGTGCCCGGCGGGTGCCAGTCGGGGCGGCGGGCTCGGTCAAAAAAAAGGGCCGGGCAGGGCCCGGCCGGTTATCGAGCGGGCAGGAGGAGGACTAGCCCCGGTCGCCCTCGGGACGCCAGCCGCTGAGCGGTCGCGCACGCGGCGGCGCGCTGTAGCGCAGCGGCCCCTTCCGGGCAGCGCGGACGACCTCGACGCTGATTGCGAAGGCAAGGGCGCAGAGCGGCAGGAACAGCAGCAGCACGCCGACATCGATACTGGCACCGATATTGGCCACCCGCTCCGGCAGCAGCCCGGCGAGCAGCGCCAGGCTGACCCCGACAAAGGTGAGCGAGAAGGAGATGGCGGTGACGGAGGCAAGGCCGGTGGCCCTGTCGCGTCCGGTCGGGAGGGTGGAGGGGGATGACTGCATCGGTTCCATGATCTCACGCGCTGGAATTCACAATGGAGTGAGGAGGCCACCAGTTTACGGAAATGGATCGTTGCTGGTGTGGTGAAGCGCGTATTTTTTGAAGGCAATTCCGTGGCAGCCGCCCGTTGCCGGCGCGCGGACAGCAAGGGAGAAGGCCGATGCGGTCAATCTACAGAGCCTGCCGAAGGGCGCTTGCCGCCGTCGCGATTGCCGTCGCGGTCGTGGTGCCGGCGTCGGCGGAAGAGGACATTCCTGCGGCGGCGGCCTGGCAGGAGGTGATAAGCGGGCAGATCCAGGCCTTCCGCGAGCGCGACGCTCCAGCCGCATTCGACTACGCCGGCGCCGCGTTCAAGGTCAGCTTCCAAAACGCCGAGATCTTCTTCGAGACGATCATGCAGTCGGGCTATGAGCCGATCGTGGACTCACGGTCGCACAGTTTCGGCACCTATGAGCAGGTGGGGACGATGGTGGTGCTGCAGCAGGTGACGCTGGTGGGCAGCGACCTGCAGCTCTACGGCGCCATCTACCAGCTGATCGAGGAGCCCGAGGGCTGGCGCGTGCAGGGCGTGCAGCTGTACCGGCAGCAGGGGATGGCGACCTGAACAACGCGCCTGCCGCGCTTGTTTCCCGGCATCGCACCGCCTATCAGTCGGTGCGGTGCAAGCAGGGAGACGTGCAGTGGGGTTCCTGTCCGAAGCGCTGGGGCGCATCCAACCCTCGGCGACGGTCGCCGTCAGCCGCAAGGCAGCGGACATGCAGCGGGCCGGCCGCGATGTCATCTCGCTGGCTGCGGGAGAGCCGGATTTCGACACCCCGCGGCATGTGCGCGACGCCGCCATCGCGGCGATCAACGACGGCAAGACGCGCTACACCAATGTCGACGGCATTCCGGAACTGAAGGAGGCGGTGGCGCGCAAGTTCCATCGCGACAACGGGCTCGCGGTCGCGGCGGCGGACTGCTTCGTCGCCGCCGGTGGCAAGCAAATCATCTTCAATGCGCTGCTGGCGACACTCGATCCTGGGGACGAGGTGGTGATCCCAGTACCGTACTGGGTGAGCTATCCGGAGATCGTGCGGCTCTGCGATGCGGAGCCGGTGTTCGCACAGGCCGATGCCACGACCGGCTTCAAGCTGACGCCGGAGGCGCTGGAACGGGCGATCACGCCACGCAGCAAGTGGGTGATCCTCAATACGCCATCCAATCCCAGCGGCGCCGCGTACAGCGCCGGCGAACTGCGGGCGCTGGCGGCGGTACTGATGCGACACCCGCAGGTGCACATCCTGACCGACGACATCTACGAAGTGCTGGTCTATGACGGCGGGGAGTTCGCCACCATTGCGGGGGTGGAGCCAGCGCTGCTGCCGCGGACGCTGACCATGAACGGAGTGTCGAAATCGCACGCCATGACCGGCTGGCGCATCGGCTACTGCACCGGGCCGCGAGAGCTGCTGGGGGGCATGCTGAAGCTGCAGAGCCAGTCGACGACCAATCCGTCTTCGATTTCCCAATGGGCGGCGGTTGCGGCGCTGGACGGGCCGCAGGAATTTCTCAGCGAGTGGCGCGCGGTTTTCCAGGGCCGTCGCGACCTGGTGGTGGCCGGGCTGAATGGTGCCGCGGGGGTGGAGTGCCTGACGCCGGAGGGCGCCTTCTACGCGTTTCCGTCGGTGCAAGGGCTGCTGGGGCGCCGCTCGGGTGGCGGCCGGGAACTGGCGACGGACGAGGACGTGGTGATGGCGCTGCTCGAGGAGACCGGGGTGGCGCTGGTGCATGGCTCGGCCTTCGGGCTGCCCGGCCATCTGCGGCTGAGCTACGCCGCTGCCAACGCCCAGCTCGAGGACGCCGTGGGGCGGATCCAAGACTTCTGTTCGAGGGTCAGCTGAGGGGCCACGGTACGGAAAAGGCCCCGCTCGAGGGGCGAGCGGGGCCTTCGCGGCGGCCGCCGAAGCGGCCGGCCTGAGAACGCGGCCAGGGAGGAGGAGGAGGCCGCAATCTCGTAATGGCACTATCGGCGCTGGCGGCGCCTACCACAAACGCGAACTCGGAAACCCAGCCATGCATTGGCCGCAGGGACGGGCAGACAGCAAAAAAAAGGCTCCATCCGAAGATGGAGCCTAAAAGATCGGACCGAAGTCCAAATCCAAAGTAGGGCAGACGACGAGGGAGGAGGATACGTCATCTGCCGGTGGGTCCGGACCTCGGGAGGAGGATAAGGCCAGAACCCGTTGTCGCAGACCAAACACCGAGGGAGGAGGATACGGCGTAGGTCACATCGACCAAACGAATATGGATGTCGCACCGTTCCGCAGCAAGGCGGGCGGCGGAATGCCAGCTATGCGCTGGGTGCAGGGAAGGGTCAGTCTTGCTGCCCTGAATCTGCCGTCTTCCGACCGGCCAAAAAATTTGGCCCCGCTCGAGGGGAGAGCGGGGCCAAGTCGCAGACGGCGAGCCGCCTGCGGGAGGAACAGACGCCGGTCCAAGGGAGGAGGAGGAGAAGACCAGCGCCGTCGAGGGGGATGTATGGTGGAGGGGCCATGCCATCAACCCGCCCGTCTGCATGCCAGCCATGCAGTCAGCGCATGGAAGGCTTTCGGGCCAGTTGTTCGAACAGACGGCGGGTGTCGCGGCCGTGCAAGGGGACCGGGGGTCAGATCGTCAACCTGCCCAGGTGCAGCTTCGGCGCATCTCTGAAGCTACAAGTGCCCGAAGGCAGCAGTTGCTTTTCGGATATTACTCGTGAAGCAGTCCATGCAGAGCGTTCAGCTTTCTGGGCAGGAACTGGAAGAAAATGAATGTCGTCCTAGACGTCCGGGAATTGCAGCCGCTCCTGCGTGAACTAAACTTGGAAGTCGCGACGGCTGTCACCCAGTTGCCCGGCGGCAGTTCCCCAGTGTTCCGGATCGATCTTGCCGACGGGAAGCGGCTAAACTTAAAGACGTATTCCTACGGACTGGGAGCTCCTCGCAAGGAAGCGTATGCAATTTCGTACCTGGCCACCTTGGGGTTGCCAGTAACGCAGTACCTGGTTCTGGACGGAACAAGAAAATGGCTGCCCTTTTGCTTTGCCATCACCAGCCACCTGCCAGGAGTTAGCGCGGACACACTGAAGGATCATTCCAAGATCGCCGATGTCTATCGCCAGATGGGCGCACTCCTCAGAAAGCTACACGCCGTTCGGATGCCTGGCTATGGCTGCATGGATGACAGTGGCATAGTGGCACCGGCCCATACGAACGTCGACTTCCTGCGCAGGATCATCGGAGACGCCTTCGAGAGATTTCAGCATTTCGGCGGCGATGCGGCACTTGCCGAGCGGCTGCGTGCTGTTGTCGCAGGGCGGTTCGATGAGATCGCTATGCATACCGCCGGTCCGGTCTTTGCTCACAACGACCTGCATCCGGGCAACGTCCTGGTCACACAGACTGCGGATGGCAGCCTTGTACTCAGCGGGGTCATCGACTTCGGAAATGCCCATGCGGCAGACGCAGTATTCGACCTTGCGAAAGCCCTGTTCTGCTCAATGCATCAAGCCCCGAACTGTCGGGCGCCCATGCTGGAGGGCTACGGGGCGATAGATCATCCCGACCCCGAGGGTGCGCTTTGGTACTACACGCTCCTGCACCGCATGATCATGTGGGCATGGTTGAGGCAAGTCGAGGCGATTCCCGCCGCCGAAACGCCGAGCGGTCTGATAGACGATCTGCAGGAAATGGCGAACGAAGCCTGGCGGGGCTAGAAGCTCCACTCCCGCGCCTTGCCGACGATGAAATCGCGGAAGACGCCGACGCGCTTGGAGTTCTTCAGGGCCGGCGGGTAGACGAAATAGGATTCGTAGGCGGGCAATTCGATGCCCTCGAGCACACGGACCAGCTGCTGCTCGCTCTCGGTGACGTAGTCGGGGAGCATGGCGATGCCGATGCCGGCGCGGGCGGCCTGCATCATGCCGTAGATGGCGTTGACCTTCATGGCGGCGCGGCGCGGGGAGGAGTCGGGCCGGCCGAGGCGCTCGAGATGGTTGATGTCGCCGAGATAGGAGGGCACCGGCTCCCCGAAAGAGATGATGCGGTGCTGGTCGAGGTCCTCGACGGTACGTGGCTCGCCGAACTCGCCGAGATAGGTTCGCGAGGCGTAGAAGTGGTTGTGCACCGTGAACAGCTTGCGCTGGATCATCTCCGACTGGCTGGGCCGGTGCAGGCGGATGGCGACATCGGCCTCCCGCATCGCGAGATCGAGTTCGGAGTCGTTGAGTTTGATCTCGATCTGGATGTCCGGATAGAGCTTCAGGAACTCGTGGATGCGGGAGCTGAGCCAGGTCGAGCCGATGCCGACGGTGGTGGTGACGAGCAGCGGCCCGCTCGGCTCGTCATGGCTCTCCGACATCTGCGTCTCGACCTGCTGCAGCTCCCAGTGCATGCGGTGGGCGGTGCGGAACAGCTGCTCGCCGACCTCCGTCAGCACCAGGCCGCGGGCGTGGCGGATGAAGAGCTTGAGGCCGAGGTCTTCCTCGAGGGCGGAAATCTGCCGCGACACGGCGGACTGGCTCATGCCGAGCTTTTCGGCGGCGTGGGTGAAGCTTCCGGATTCGGCGGCGGTGTGGAAGATGCGAAGCTTATCCCAATCCAGCATCTACTCCGCCGCCTCGGCCAGTTCGTGCTCCGCGAGGTACTTCTCGGCCTCGAGCGCGGCCATGCAGCCCATGCCGGCCGCGGTGACGGCCTGGCGGTAGACGTCGTCAGTGACGTCGCCGGCGGCGAAAACGCCGGGGATGTTGGTCTCGGTGGTGCCGGGAATGACCTTGAGGTAGCCGCCGGGCTTCATGTCCAGCTTGCCGGCGAAGATGGCCGTGGCCGGGGAATGGCCGATGGCGACGAAGACGCCGTCCACCGCCAGCTGCCGGGTGGCGCCGGTGGCGGTGTCGCGGATGGTGACGCCGGTGACGGAAGGGGGCATCTGGGTGCCGCCGATCTCCAACAGCTCGGCGTTCCAGATCACCTCGATCTTGGGGTTCTTGAAGAGCCGCTCCTGCAGGATGCGCTCGGCACGGAACTCGCCGCGACGGTGGATGACGGTGACCTTGCTGGCGAAGTTGGTGAGGAACAGCGCCTCCTCGACGGCGGTGTTGCCGCCGCCGACCACCACGACCTCCTTGCCGCGGTAGAAGAAGCCGTCGCAGGTCGCGCAGGCGGAGACGCCGAAGCCCTGGAACTTCTCCTCCGACGGCAGCCCGAGCCAGCGGGCCTGGGCGCCGGTGGCGATGATGACGCTGTCGGCCGTGTAGCGGGTGCCGCTGTCGCCGGTCAGAACGAAGGGGCGCTGGTCGAAATCGACCTCGACGATGATGTCGCTGACGATGCGCGTGCCGACATGCTCGGCCTGCGCCTTCATCTGCTCCATCAGCCAGGGACCCTGGATGACGTCGGCGAAGCCGGGATAGTTCTCGACATCGGTGGTGATGGTCAGCTGACCACCGGGCTGGATGCCCTGGATCATCAGCGGCTCGAGCATTGCCCGCGCGGCATAGATCGCAGCCGTATAGCCCGCCGGGCCCGAACCGATGATGATGACCTTGGCGTGCATGCCGACGCTCCTGCGATGTCCGGAGCTAAAATAGGAGGTTCACGCCCATGGTTTCAACCCGGAGGGGAGCCCGGGCGACGCAAGATCGATCCGGACTCACCGAAAAGTCACACCGGCCGGCGCCGCGGCGGCCCGCCGGGGTTCAGACGTAGCGGATTTCGAGAACCTCGAAGGCGCGGGCGCCGCCGGGCGCCGTCACTTCTACCGAATCGCCGACCGACTTGCCGATGAGGGCACGGGCAATGGGCGATGAAATGGAGATGCGGCCATGGCTCGCATCGGCCTCGGCGTCGCCGACGATCATGTACTCCTTTTCCTCCTCGGTCTCCTCGTCGACCATGCGCACGGTGGCGCCGAACTTGACGGTCGAGCCGGAGAGTTTGGAGACGTCGATCACCTCGGCCAGCGCCAGCAGCGACTCCAGCTCCTGAATGCGGCCCTCGTTGAGGCTCTGCTGTTCCTTGGCGGCGTGGTACTCCGCATTCTCGGAGAGATCGCCGTGTGAGCGGGCCTCGGAGATGGCCGCGATGATCGCCGGACGATCCTCGGAGGTGCGACGGCGATATTCCTCCGTCAGGGCCGTATGGCCGCTCGGGGTCATCGGGATCTTGTCCATAGTCGTCTCCAGTCGAATACCGACCACCCGCCAAACACGTTTCGGCTCAAGCAGTCGGCGACATATCGGGAAATTCCAGCCACCAAATTGCCTGCGCAGGGGGCTGCGGTCAAGCGGCAGCCTGCGCATCGCAGGTGCAGAGTTGGTGTCGGCAAGCACGGTGTCAAGTGCTCTTCACGCCGCGGACGGACACTGCCTCCCAGGCGGCATCGGCGAGAATGTCGGCGGTCGCTTCCGCGCCATCGGCCGGTGGGGCCTCGCGCAGGTAGTCGTAAGCCGGCCCGAGCAGCAGCGCATGCGCGACCGGCCAGGGCAGGGGGCGAACAAGGCCGGCGCTCGCTGCCGCCGCATAACGGGCGGCGGCCGCGGACCGTCCTGCGGCCAACGCGTCCCGGATGCCGGCAAAGGCCGGATCGCGAGCGGCGAGGGTGCGGATCTCGTCCATGAAGCGGAAGAGGCCGGGGTTGGCGGAGCCCCAGAGTACCAGCCCCCGCACCGACGCACGCGTGGCGCTTTCGAACGATGCGTCGCCATCCGAAGCGACCGGATCGGCGCCGGCCCAGCCGGCGACGGCGCGCTGCAGCAGCGCCTCGGCGATCGCCGGCTTGCCGGGAAAGAAGTGGTAGATGCTGCCGGTGCTGGCGCCACTGGCCTGGCGGATGTCGTCGATGCTGGTCGCTGCATAGCCGCGGTCGAGGAAGCAGTCCAGCGCCGCCCCCAGAATGGCGTTGCGCCGTGCCGCTCCTGCCTTCGTCTCCGCCATCGAACAACCCTCTAGAACGTCGTTTCAGTTTGAGCTAGAACGATGTTCTAGTCCATGGCAAGGAGCTTGGAGATGAAGAGTGGGCTGAAGGAGCGGGTGCGGGCCTATCTGAAGGCGCTGGAGGTCTGGGACAGTGCGGCGGTGGCGGCGTTCTACGCCGAGGATGTGGTGCAGATCGAGCATCCCAATCAGCTCAAGCCCGGCGGCGACCGGCGGGGGCTGCAGCAGATGCTTCGCGATCTGGAACGGGGAAGGGGCCTGCTGCAGCGGCAAAGCTACGAGGCAAGGGCGCTGCTGACCGAGGACGATTCGGTAGTGGCACTGCTCTCCTGGAAGGGCGTGCTGGCGGTGCCGCTTGGGGGAATGCAGCCAGGCGCGGAGCTGCAGGCGGAATCTGCGGTGCACTTCCGGTTTCGGGACGGGTTGGTTGTCGAACAGCAGAACTACGACTGCGTGGCGCCACTGACGGCATAGTCCCTGGCAGCGGCGAGCGCGGCGGCCAGACCGGCATCGGGGCTGGTCAGGGGCGGCGGCTGCCGCCGCACCAGCGGCACGGCGCCAGCCATCGAGGCTTGCGCCAGCGCGACGGTCGCGCCCTCGGCGGCGGCGCCGTCGGCGGCCTCGGCGACCAGCGCGAGATAGCGGTCCACGTCACCGGCGCGGAACGCCTGCCAGGCGTCCGGAACCAGCCGCACCTCCACCGAGGCACCGGTGGCCATCGCCAGTTGCTCGAACAGCAGCCGGGTCGGCGCGGTGGTGGACCCGGCGGCGCAGAGGACGATGACCGATCCGCCGGCGGCGACCGCGGCGGCTGCCAGTGCCTCATCGACGCGCAGCACCGGCATCGGCAGCTCCCGAGACGCGATACCGATGGCCTGGCCGAGGGTCGAGCATGTGAGCAGCACGGCGTCGCCGCCGCGGGCCAGCAGGCGCAGCTCGGCCGCCGTCTTTTCGAGGATCTCGGGGGTAGGAGCGCCGGCTGCCTCGGCAGCGGCCAGAAGGTCGCTGCGGACGCGGTGCTTGAGCATGAGCCGGGGCTCACCGAGGCGCCGCCGCGCGGCTTCGAAGACGGCGATGTTGCTGTTGGCGGAATGCAGGCAGTGGATGTTCAGCATGGACGCCCCCGAACGCGCCGAAGCTAGCGGCGGGCAGCGCGCCTGGCCAGTCCTGATAGGCCGCAAATTCAGAAGGCGCAGCCCGCAGGGGCCGCGCCTCGAGGTTCGGCAGTTCTATAGCTGTCGAAGCGTCAGGCAGAAGGTGCGAGATTGTCGGCAGCGGACTTGCCGGTCCGCTTGTCCTTGACGATCTCGTAGTTGACCTTCTGGCCCTCGTCGAGGCCATTGAGGCCCGAGCGCTGTACGGCCGAGATGTGCACGAACACGTCCGCCCCGCCCTCGTCGGGCTGGATGAATCCGTAACCCTTTTGACCGTTGAACCATTTCACAGTGCCGGTAGCCATATTGTCCCTCATGCAGTCTGCTGTGGCGATCAACACCCCAATCGGTTTGACCTTTGCCAATCGAATCTTTGGTGATGACGTCAGCAGGCACGTATGTAACCGGCATGCACGAACAGTCGGCCGCAATATTCGACCCCGCTTTTTAGCGAGAATCCAAGTCGGCATCAATACTGGATTGCACATGGCTTCGCACCCGGGTGGCGAAGGGGCGCACCGGGTGTAGCGGCATCTGGACCGATAGTCGCCGGGCCGGAGATGGCCGCGGCAGTGGTTTCGGGCAGTTGCCCAAGACCGGGAACGGTGCGCCAAGCCTTGATGGCAACGTTCCCATCGGCATCCTAGGCCGGTTCGCCGCAGGATGGAAGGGCGGGGCCGTGGTTATTGTCCGACAGAGTGTCGCGGGGCGGCGCCCGCCGGCGGCGCCAGTTTGCGGCAGCTGGCAGGAGCGGCCTGCAATGCCACGGATTTCCGATGCTGCGCAACGGAGGGATGGCGGCGACCGCGCCGGGCGGACTATCCTCGGGAATGGGCGAAAGCAAAGGCAGCACTTACCGAACGACCCTGCGGCCGCTGCAGGGCAGCGATCTCGACGCCATCAGCCGGGTTCACGTGGCGGCCTGTCGGCTGGCCTACCAGTTCATGGACTGGAACTATCCGCTCGGCGCAATGCGGGAGTGGTGCGAGGCCAAGTCAGCCGGGTGGGACTGGATACGGGTGGCCGAGGCCGAGGGGGCGGTCGTCGGCTACATCGCCATGACGGGCGCCCATGTCGACCAGTTCTTCGTCGATCCGAACTGGCAGGGCCGGGGTCATGGCGCGGCGCTGTTCGCGGCGGCGCTTGCCCGTGGCCTGCGCCCGCTCACGCTCGATGTGTTCGAGGAGAACCATCCGGCGCGGCAGTTCTACGAACGGCGCGGGTTCCGGGAAGTTTCACGGCGGTTCAGCGAGCAGGAACGGGCGGTGCAGTTGCGGTACGAATTGCCGGCGTAGGTGTCGCCGGCTTCCTGCGGCAGAGGACCGATGTAGCCTCTTGCGTTTTTCCGGGGGCTGGGGCAAGAGCCGCGGCGCCGGCGCGCCGCCGGTCCTCCCGCGAGACACTCCGCCTTGCTTTCCACATTCCAGTCGTCCGGCGACCTCGTCGCTGACCGGCGCGCCGGCTATGCACGCCTGCTCGCCGAGGCCGGCGATGCTGCCGCTGCCGCCGAGGTCATGGCGCAAGCGCTCGAACTCGCGCCCGGCTGGGCCGCCGGCTGGAGCCTGCTGGGGGACTTCCGCAAGGCTGCGGGCGACCCGGACGGTGCGGTGGCCGCCTGGCGGCAGCTCGACCGCCTCGATGGCGCCGGCATCTTCGGGGCAGCGCTGAAGCTGGCGGCGGCCGGCGCCGGGCTGGCCGTCGAGCACACCGCCGAGGGCTATGTCGCCGCCCTTTTCGATGCCTATGCGCGGGACTTCGAGGCGGTCCTGCTGCAGCGGCTCGATTACGTCGTGCCGGAAAGGCTGGCGGGGCTGGTCGCGGCCGAGATGCAGCGGCGCGGCACCGAGCGGCTGGGGCATGCGGTGGACGCCGGCTGCGGCACCGGGCTCATGGGGGAGCGGCTCCGCCGTCATGTCTCCTACCTCGAGGGCGTCGATCTTTCGGCGGGCATGGTGGCGGCGGCGGCTGCCAAGGGCATCTATGACCGGGTGTCGCAGGATGAGCTGGTGGGTTTCCTGGTGCGGCCGGGGGCGCCGGCCGATCTGGTGGCGGCAGCGGACGTGCTGGTCTATTGCGGCGCGCTGGCGCCGGTGTTCGCTGGGGTGGCGGCGCGGCTGGCGCCGGGCGGGCTGTTCGCCTTCTCCTGCGAACGCCACGACGGAACGGAGCCGATGGTGGTGCGCGAGTCGCTGCGCTTCGCGCACGAGCCGGGGGCGGCGCGGGCGGCTCTCGCGGCGGCGGGGCTCGAGGTGCTGGCCTGGGAGGAGGGGGTGCTGCGCAGCGACCGCGGACGGCCGGTGGCCGGCCTGTTCGTGCTGGCGGCACGTCCGCAGGCGCTGGGACACGGGGTCGCTGCGGCGCCGGCCGGATCCGCCGAGGATGCGCCCGCCTGCAACTGACCCGGCCGCTGCGCCGCGCTGGCCGTCCACCGTCTCATCGGGAGGGGCTGCAGCAACTCGACGTCCGGCAAGCCGATGTCCTCGAGTTGCGGCAGGAGCATCGCCGGATCTCCGGCGATCACCAGGACGTCCAGCCGACCGGGAAGCGCTCTGCGGTCAGCGGACGATGTGCACGAGGTTCCCCGAACTGTGGCGACGCAGTGATGGTCCCAGGCGGTCCGTCTAGTAGCAGCTGGGGCGGGGAGGGCCCCGTCGAGGGGACCCGTTGACGAATGCCGTCTGGTAAGTTAGTTAACTAACTAAATCAGGAGGACGAGATGCAAGAAGGCCGGAAGATGACGTACGAGAAGGTCGACGGCGGCCGGTTCGGGCCCTGGGCGGTGGTAACGGGTGCGTCCTCCGGGATCGGGCAGGAGTTCGCCCGGCAGCTCGCCGCCAATGGCCTCAACCTCGTCCTGGTATCGCGGCGGGAGGCGGCTCTCGAGCGAGTCGGGCAGGAACTCAGGCAAGGCCATGGCATCGCCTACCGGGTGATCGAAGCGGACCTTTCGGAGGAAGCCGGCCAGCGACGCGTTGTCGACGGCACCGCCGATCTCGATGTCGGCCTGCTGGTGTCGAACGCCGGCATGGGCCAGCCGGGAAACTTCCTGGCTTTCGACGAAAGCGATCTGAGGCGGGTCGCGCAGCTTAACGGCGTTTCGTACATGTACCTGGCGCATGCCTTTGGGGGGCGCTTCGCGAAGCGGGGGAGGGGCGGAATCCTGCTGGTCTCGGCCCTCGGCGCCGACACGGGCGTGCCGTTCAATACGAAGGAGGCGGCGTCCAAGGCGATGGTCTCGACGCTGGGGCGCGGGCTGCATTATGAGTTCAAGCCGCTGGGCATCGACGTGTCTGTGCTGGTGGTCACCCCGACCCAAACGCCGATCATCGAGAAGATGGGGTTGCGGCTCGCGGACATGCCGATGAAGCCGATGCCGGTGGCGCAGTGCGTGCGGGCGGGGCTCAAGGGGCTGCAGGGAAACCGGCTGATGGTCGTCCCCGGCCTGTTCTACAGCCTCATGGTGCCATTGATGCCGCGTGGCTTGGCCCGCCGGATGACGGCCAATATGATGCGCAAGAGCACCAACTTCGTAACCTGAGACTGCAAATGGCAAGAGGCAAGCAGAGCGCCGACAAGCGCGTGCGGCTGGCGAAGGCGGCGGTTGATCTTGCCTATCGGCAGGGGTACCGGCGGACGACGCTTGCCGATATTGCAGCGGAGTCGGGGGTGCCGCTTGGCAACCTTTACTACTACTACAAAACCAAGGACGATATCGGCGATGCCATCCTCGGGCACCGGGAGGGCGAGTTCGAGGCGCTGCGCACCCGTCTCGACGACCTGCCGACGCCGAGGGCTCGACTCCTGGCTTTCATCGACATGACAGTTCGCAACGCGGCAAATGTGGCCGAGCGCGGCTGCCCGATGGGCTCGCTGTGCGCGGAGCTGCTCAAGGAGGGCGGGCAACTGGCGGAGCGCTCGAACATGCTCATGGCGAAGCCGATGGCCTGGATGGAGCTGCAGTTCTCGGCTCTTGGCCGTGCTGAGGCCGCCTCCGATCTCGCCCTGCAGCTGCAGTCGTCGCTGCAGGGCGCGTCGCTGATGACGCAGAGCTTTCACGACCCGAGCCTGCTGGAGCGCGAGGGGCGACGGCTGCAGTCCTGGATCGAGACGCTCTGAAACCGCCGCCGGGACCTGCCCGACTACGGTAGGCATGTCCTCGGGCTAGTCGGTGAAGTAATCCTGGAGCGGGCGGACCGTCAGGTTGCCCTCGCGGTAGGCGATGATGCCTTCCACAGCGGCGATGGCGCCGGGGATGGTGGTGTAGTAGGGGATGCGGCCCATCAGGGCGGAGCGGCGGATGTCGCGGCTGTCGGAGATCGACTTGGCGCCGTCGGTGGTGTTGATGACGAGCTGCACGCCGCCGTTCTTCATCGCATCGACGATATGCGGGCGGCCCTCCAGCACCTTGTTGACCTTGGTCGAGACGAGGCCGTTCTCGGCGAGATAGCGGTGGGTGCCGGAGGTGGCGACGATCTTGAAGCCGTGCGCCTCGAGATGGCGCATGGCTTCGAGGATCAGCGGCTTGTCGTCGTCGCGGACGGAGACGAAGACGGTACCGTCGCGTGGTACCTTGTTGCCGGCGCCGAGCTGACTCTTGGCGAAGGCGATGGGGTAGCTGGTGTCGAGGCCGATGACCTCGCCGGTGGATTTCATCTCCGGACCGAGGACGGTGTCGACGCCGGGGAAGCGGTTGAAGGGAAACACCGCTTCCTTGACGCCCACATGGTCGAGCTTGCGCTCGACGAGATTGAAGCTCTCAAGGCTCTCGCCGGCCATGATGCGGGAGGCGATCTTGGCGATGGGGAGGCCGATGACCTTGGCGACGAAGGGCACGGTGCGGGAGGCGCGCGGATTGACCTCGAGGATGTGCACGATGCCGTCCTTGAGCGCATACTGCACGTTCATCAGCCCGCCCACCTTGAGCTCGAGCGCCAGTTCGCGGGTCTGGCGCTTCAGCTCGGTGATGACGTCTTCGGAAAGATGCTGGGGCGGGAGCGAGCAGGCGCTGTCGCCGGAATGGATGCCGGCTTCCTCGATGTGCTCCATGATGCCGCAGACGAAGACGTCCTTGCCATCACTGAGGCAGTCGACGTCGATCTCGATGGCGCGGGAGAGGTAGCCGTCGAAGAGCAGCGGGTTGTCGGAGAGCACCGAGTTGATCTGCCCGGTCTTGTCGTTCGGGTAGCGCATCAGGATGTCGGGCGGGACGAGACTGGTCAGCGTGTCCTGCACGTAGCGCTCGAACTCGGAAGGGGCGTGCACGATCTGCATGGCGCGGCCGCCGAGCACGTAGGAAGGGCGAATGACCAGCGGGTAGCCGAGGCGCTCGGCGACGATGCGGGCCTGCTCCAGGGAATAGGCGATGCCGTTGCGCGGCTGGGTGAGCTCGAGCCGCGAGATCAACTTGGAAAACAGGTCGCGGTCCTCGGCGAGATCGATCGAGGAAGGCTGGGTCCCGAGGATCGGCACGCCGGCCTTCTCGACCGCTTCGGCCAGGTTGAGCGGCGTCTGGCCGCCGAACTGCACGATGACGCCGTGCAGGGTGCCGGCCGACTTCTCTGTTTCGAGGATCTCGATCACGTCCTCCTCGGTCAGCGGCTCGAAGTAGAGCCGGTCGGAGGTGTCGTAGTCGGTTGAGACCGTCTCGGGGTTGCAGTTGACCATGATGGTCTCGTAGCCGGCCTCGCTGAGCGCGAAGGCGGCGTGGCAGCAGCAATAGTCGAACTCGATGCCCTGGCCGATGCGGTTGGGGCCGCCGCCGAGGATGACGACCTTGGTGCGCTCGGACGGCTGCGCCTCGTCGGCGGGGGCGCCGGCGAACGGCGCCTCGTATGTCGAGTACATGTAGGCGGTGGGCGAGGCGAACTCGGCCGCTGAGGTGTCGATGCGCTTGTAGACGGGGCGCACGCCGAGGCTGCGGCGCAGCGCCAGCACGTCGCGCGGGCGCTTGCCGGTGAGTTCGGCGAGGCGGTTGTCGGAAAAGCCCATGGCCTTGATGCGGCGCAGCGTCTGGGCATCGTCGGGCAGTCCATATTCGCGCAGCTTTGCCTCGGTCTCCAGCAGCCCCTGCATCTGCTCGAGGAACCAGGGGTCGATCTTGCAGGCGTCGTGGACGTCCTCGAGCGACATGCCGAGCCGCATGGCTTCGGCGACGTAGAGCAGGCGCTGCGGCGTGGCCACCGAGATGGCGGCGCGTACGGCATTGTTGTTGTCGTCGGCGGCGGCCCCCACGACGTAGCCGGGAATGCCCACCTCGTTGAGGCCGGTGAGGCCGGTCTCGAGCGAGCGCAGCGCCTTCTGCAGGCTTTCCTGAAAGGTGCGGCCGATGGCCATGGCCTCGCCCACCGACTTCATGGCCGTGGTCAGGCGGTTGTCGGCGCCGGGAAACTTCTCGAAGGCGAAGCGCGGGATCTTGGTGACGACGTAGTCGATGGAGGGCTCGAAGCTCGCTGGGGTGGCGCCGCCGGTGATGTCGTTCTCGAGTTCGTCGAGGGTATAGCCGACGGCGAGGCGGGCAGCGACCTTGGCGATGGGGAAGCCGGTGGCCTTGGATGCCAGCGCCGAGGAGCGCGAGACGCGCGGGTTCATCTCGATGACGATCATCCGGCCGTCGGCGGGGTTGATGGCGAACTGCACGTTGGAGCCGCCGGTCTCCACCCCGATCTCGCGCAGCACCGCGATCGAGGCGTCGCGCATGATCTGGTATTCCTTATCGGTCAGCGTCAGCGCCGGCGCGACGGTGATGGAATCGCCGGTGTGGACGCCCATCGGGTCGAGATTTTCGATCGAGCAGATGATGATGCAGTTGTCCGCCTTGTCGCGGACGACCTCCATCTCGTATTCCTTCCAGCCAAGCACGCTCTCCTCGACCAGCACCTCATTCGTGGGGGAGGCGTCGATGCCGCTCTCGCAGATGGCGAGATATTCCTCGCGGTTGTAGGCGATGCCGCCGCCGGTGCCGCCGAGCGTGAAGGAGGGCCGGATGATCGCCGGAAGACCAATGACCTCAAGCGCCTGCAGGGCTTCTATGGTGTTGTGCGCGAGCATGGAGCGGGGCGTCTCGAGGCCGATGCGCTTCATGGCGTCGCGGAACAGCTCGCGGTCCTCGGCCATGTCGATGGCCTCGGCGGTGGCGCCGATCATCTCCACCCCGAACTTCTCCAGCACGCCCATCTTGCGCAGGCTGAGCGCGCAGTTGAGCGCCGTCTGCCCGCCCATGGTGGGGAGTAGGGCGTCGGGCCGTTCCTTCTCGATAATCTTAGCGACGACCTCGGGGGTGATCGGTTCCATATAGGTGGCGTCGGCCAGCTCCGGATCGGTCATGATCGTCGCCGGGTTGGAGTTGACGAGGATGATCCGGTAGCCCTCCTCGCGCAACGCCTTGCAGGCCTGGGTGCCGGAATAGTCGAATTCGCAAGCCTGGCCGATGATGATCGGCCCCGCACCGATGATGAGGATGGATTTGATGTCGGTGCGTTTGGGCATCTTGGCTCTCTCGTCGGGGCGCGCATGCGGAATGGCGGCGCGGCGGCGCTGGTCAGTCATGGACTCTGCAGGTTAAGGGCGCTCTCTAGACGAAGCGGCGCGGGAAGGGAAGGGGGCGCGGAGCCTTCCCCAGCGACCCGACGAGAAAGGGCCGCCGGCTCTTGCGGCGGCGGCCCTGCAATTCGTGGTGCTCAATCGGGCACTGTCAGCGGGCGGCGCGGATGCGGTCGACGTCGATCGTCCGCCCCTGCATGCAGAACGAGACTTCCGCCAGCGTGCCCTCGACGGTGACGCGGTCGCCTGGGTCGAAGCCGAGGTCGTCGTCCGCCGCCAGCGTGTAAAGCCGGCCGTTGTCGCCGCGCAGCGCCGGGCATTCAACGCCCTCGCTGGTCAGCGTGCCGGTCACCCGCACGGAATCGTCATCCTCCGGCTCGGCGGAACGGATGCGGCGCACGTCGATGGTGGTGCCCTGCTGGCAGATGGACATTTCCGCGCGCACCCCTTGGACCTGCACGCGGTCGCCGCGCCCGAAGCCGTCGAGATCGCCGGCAAGGGTATAGAGCCGGCCGTCGTCGCCGCGGAGGGCAGGGCATTCCACGCCTTCGTTGGTGATGGTGCCGGTCACCGTCAGTCGCCGGGTGTTGCCGTCGTCGCCGCCGCCGTTGCCGCCGTCACCACTGCCGTCGCCGCCATCACTGCCCGGGAGGCGGAGGATGGTGCCGACGCGCAGGCTGCGCGGATCGACGTCGCGGTTGGCGGCGCGCAGGTCGGACAAGGCGATGCCGTGGCGGCGGGCGATGGATGACAGCGTATCGCCGGGGCGGACCCGGTACTGACCGATCCGATCCCCTGCGGGAGGCTCGGCCGGCGGCGCACCGGCGCCGGAGAGGTTTAGCCGCATGCCGACATAGATCTGGTTGGGGTTGTCGAGCTGGGGGTTAGCGGACATCAACCGGCCGATACTGGTCCCGCATCGCGCCGCGATCCGGTTCAGGGTGTCGCCGGCGCGGACGACGACGCTGTCGCCGCAGGCGCCGGAAGGTCCGGTGGGGGTGGACGGCGCACCGCCGCTGCCGCCGGGGAGGCGCAGCCGGGTGCCGCGCTCGATGATGTTGGGGTTGGTGATCTGCGGGTTGGCGCGCAGCAGGCCGGAGATGGTCACGCCGCAGCGGTTGGCGATGCGGTTGAGCGTGTCGCCGAAGCCGACGGTGACCGAGGTCCCGCAGGAGGATTGGGCGGTCGCGGGGAGAGCCCCGCCGAGACTAAATCCACTCGAGATGAATATTGCGAGCGCCAGCGCTCGGGCCGTGATGGGTCGCATGTCAGGCTCCTCCGTGATTGCCACCCCTTGCCCGCAGAACCCCCTTTACACCAGCGAGGTTCCGCAGCAGGGACCAGTCAGGTCATTCAGCGACGTGCCCTCTCGGGTGCGGCACGCCTGCCTGCCGACTATGGAACCGGCCTTTCGCGGAAAGCGCTGCTGCGAAGACAGCCGGAAAGGGCATCGGATTGGCGGCGCATCCGGCAGGTAGAAACAATCGCCCAAGTCATTGAAACCGCAGCATCGGAGGCGCAGTTTCGGGGTTCGATACCGGCACGGCGAGGCCGTGCCGGCGCGCAAAGGAGAACAACATGAAGCGCATCAACTTTCTTCTCGCTATCGGACTTGCACAGCTGGCGCTGGCAGCGCCCGTGCTCGCGCAGTCGGCGCTCGAGCAGATCGAAGAGGCCGGCGCCTTGCGGATCGGCACCGAAGGGACCTATGCCCCCTTCACCTACCACGACAGCACCGGCGCCCTCGTCGGGTTCGATGTGGAGATCGGGCGCGAGATCGCGGAACGCCTCGGGGTCGAGGCGGAGTTCGTTGAGGGACCCTGGGACGGGCTGATCGCCGGCATCGACGCCAACCGCTACGACGTGGTGATCAACCAGGTCGGCATCAATCCGGAGCGCCAGGCGAAGTACGACTTCTCCGAACCCTATATCGCCTCCAAGGCGGCGCTGGTGGTGCGGGAGGACAACGAGGACATCCAGAGCTTCGAGGATCTGGAGGGCAAGCGGGCGGCGCAGACGCTGACCAGCAATTACGGCAAGATGGCCCAGGAATATGGTGCCGAAGTCGTGCCGACGGAGGGTTTCGATCAGTCGATCGCGCTGGTGTTGCAGGGGCGTGCCGACGCCACGATCAATGACAGCCTGTCGTTCTACGACTTCCGCAAGCAGCAACCCGACGCCGAGCTGAAGATCGCGGCGACGCAGGCCGACGCCGATTTCTCGGGCGTGCTGCTGGCCAAAGGCAAGCCGGACCTGCTGCAGGCGATCAACGAGGCGCTGGCGGAAATCAAGGAGGACGGCACCTATTCCGAGATCTCCGAGAAGTATTTCGGCGAGGACGTTTCGCAGTAGCCAGCCGGCGATTGCGCAATCCTGCGGATCGGCCGATGCTCTCGGCCGGTCCTTTTTCATGAGCTGACGGAAGCGCCGATGCCCCCCTGGCTGTCCCTGATGCTGGAATCGCTCCCGTCGCTGCTCTGGGCGTGCCTGCTCTTCACCATCCCGCTGACGCTGCTGTCCTTTGCGCTGGGCCTGGGCGTCGGCTTCGTCGCGGCACTGGTGCGGCTGTTCGCGCCGGCGCCACTGGCGCTGATCGTCCACTTCTACGTCTGGGTGTTCCGGGGCACGCCGCTGCTGGTGCAGCTGTTCCTCATCTTCTACGGCCTGCCGAGCGTCGGCATCGTGCTGGATGCCTTCCCCGCCGCCGTAATCGGCTTTACGCTCAATGTCGGCGCCTATTCATCCGAGATCATCCGGGCCGTGCTGTCCTCGGTACCCAAGGGGCAGTGGGAGGCGGCCTATTCGATCGGCATGACGTGGTCGCAGGCGATGCGGCGCACCATCCTGCCGCAGGCTGGGCGCATCGCCGTGCCGCCGCTCTCCAACACCTTCATCTCGCTGGTCAAGGACACCTCGCTCGCCGCCGCAATTACCGTGCCGGAACTGTTCCGGGCCGGGCAGCGGATCGTCGCCACGACCTATGAGCCGCTGATCCTCTATGTAGAGGTGGCGCTGATCTACCTCGTGGTGAGTTCGGTGCTCTCAGGTCTCCAGGGGCGGCTCGAGAAGCGTCTCTCCCGCTATGGCGGCTATCTCGAAGCGGCCTCATGATCGCGCTCGAGGAGATCGACAAGAGCTTCGACGACTTGCACGTCCTCAAGGGGACGAGCCTCACGGTGCGGGAGGGCGGCGTGACCGCTCTCATTGGTCCTTCCGGCAGCGGCAAGTCGACGCTGCTGCGCTGCGTCAACCTGCTGGAGATCCCGCAATCCGGCCGCGTGCGCATCGATGACGCGATGATCGCGTTCACGCCCGGCGGCAAGGTCGACCGCAAGGCGGTGCTGGCGCTGCGGCGGAAGACCGGCATGGTGTTCCAGAACTTCCAGCTGTTTCCTCACCTCACGGCGCTCGAGAACGTCATGGAGGGGCTGCTGACGGTTCTGCGGTGGGACCGCGGCAGGGCCCGACAGCGGGCCGAGGACCTGCTGGAGAAGGTGGGCATGTCCGAGAAGGCCGATGCCTGGCCATCCAGCCTTTCGGGTGGCCAGCAGCAGCGGGTCGCCATTGCCCGGGCGCTGGCCCCCTCACCCAAGGTGTTGCTTTGCGACGAGCCGACCTCGGCGCTCGACCCGGAGCTGGCGGTGGAGGTGGTCGAGGTGCTGGCGCAACTCGCGCGCGAGGGTACCACCATGCTGATGGCCACCCACGACCTCCGCCTCGCGGCCAGCATTGCCAGCGAGGTGGTGTTCCTCGACGGCGGCGTGGTCGTCGAGTCGGGGCCGGCGACCCAGCTCTTCGGCGCGCCGCAGCGGAACCGGACGAAGCAGTTCGTCTCGACGCTGACCGCGCAGGAGCGGCCGCCGGCGTAGGAGGGCACTGCTGCAGGTGCGGCATTGGCAGGCAGCTCAACTTGATCTGGGACCTTCGGCGGGATGCAGCCTTTGCGACAGTCGCGGAGGGTGGATGCGCACGGGCATCCGGCGCCACCGTGGGCTTCGGGTGGCGATGGGGCAGGGCAGCCCTACCTGTTGACTTCTCCAAACGCGTAAGTCATTACTTACGTGTAAGTGATGACTTACGGAAAAGCGATGACCAGTACAACGAGTGGATGGACGGCGCTGGCCGATCCGACCCGGCGGGCGATCTTCGAGCAGCTGATCGAGCACCCCAGCGCGGTCAATGACCTGGCCCGCGACCTGCCCGTCAGCCGCCCGGCGGTTTCGCAGCATCTGAAGGTGCTGAAGGATGCCGGTCTGGTCGTCGATAAGCGAGCCGGCAAGCAGCGCATCTATCAGGTCGAGCCCGAGGGGCTGGCCGCGCTGCGGGCCGAACTCGACCGCTTCTGGAGCAAGACACTCGCGGCCTACAAGACAGCCGTCGAGCACCCGACAAAAGGAGATCCGACACCATGAATACCCTCTCACCAGACACTTCCGTGCGGGCGTCAATCGTCGTCGACGCGCCGATCCTGCGGGCTTTCAAGGTTTTCACCGAGGGTTTCGGCAGCTTCAAGCCGCGCGAGCACAACCTGCTCAAGGTGGACATCGCGGAGACCGTGTTCGAACCGAAGGTCGGCGGCTTCCTCTATGACCGCGGGGTCGACGGGAGTGTCTGCCGCTGGGCGCGGGTGCTCGCCTACGACCCGCCCGACCGGGTCCTGCTGAGCTGGGATATCAGTCCCCGGTGGCAGCTCGAGGTCGATCCGCAGAAGGCCAGCGAGTGGGAAGTCCGCTTCATCGCGGAGTCTCCGCAACGCACGCGGGTCGAGATCGAGCACCGCAAGCTCGAACGCCATGGCGAGGGCTGGGAGGGCGCTCGTGACGGCGTTGCCGCAGACCAAGGCTGGCCGCTCTATCTGCAGCGATATGCAGAGCGGATAGCGAGGGAGCGCTGAGCCCTGCTATCACCGCATCGGCGGCTTCCCATGCCGGCGCGCCGGTCCGCCAGCGGCCTGCCGTCTGACAGGGAGGCTGCTGACAGCTCTCATCCGGTCTCATCCGGCGAGGTGCTACTGCAGCAGCGGCTTCTTGAGGAAGTTGTTGCGATCGGCAGACTTCAGGCGGATCCAGCTCTCGCGGCCGTCGCGGACGATGCGCATGGGCAGTTCCGCGCCGGCGGGGCCGGTGTCCCAGAGCTTGCGGTAGAAGTCGGCGAGGCCTTCGACCTCGCTGTCGCGGATGTCGGAGATGATGTCGCCGCGCTGCAGGCCGGCCTGGGCGGCCGGGCCGCCGTCGGCGACGCTCATCACCACCACCTGGCCGTCGCTCTCGGCGGAGAAGACGCCGAGCCAGGGGCGCGGGGGACGGTCCGCCTGGCCGCGGGTCAGGAGGTCGTCGAGGATGGGCGGCAGCAGGTCGATCGGCACGCTCATGTTGATGTCGGCGACCTCGCCGTCGGCGATCATCTGCAGGCGCAGCGAACCGATGCCGAGCAGGGCGCCGTCGGCGCCGATCAGCGCGGCGCCGCCCCAGGAGGGGTGGGCGGGGGCGGTAAAGATCGCTTCGTCGAGCAGGTACTCCCAGTAGCCGGCGAATTCCTGCTTGGCGACGATGCTGGTGCGGATGGAATTGCCGACGCCATCGGCGAGGATGACGGCGTCGCCGAGCCGTGCGCCTTTGGTCGAACCCATCTCCAGCGCCGGCAGGTCCAGCGAACCGAGGGCCTGCACCAGTCCAAAGCCGGTCTGCTGGTCGTAGGCGAGGGCGTGGGCGGCGACGACGCGGCCGTCATGGGTGGTGAGCCAGACCTCCTCGGCCTCGGTGATCAGATAGCCGATGGTGAGAACGAGGCCATCCTCGCGGATCAGCACGCCGCTGCCCTCCCGGAGGGTGCCGAGGGTCGATGCTGTGAAGGCATCATCCGGGATGGTGGCGCGGACGGCCAGTACGGAGCGGAGTGTGGGATCGATATCCATGCCTTGCCTTGATCCGGTGTGGCGCCATTGGCGGGCGTGTGGTGCTTGCCTCAAAGGTAGGGGGCAGGGCGGGCGCTCGCAAGGGTGTGGGGCGTGGTGGAGATGCTCTGTTGCCCTAGGAACGTTCCAATCGGCTTGCCGCTACCCCCTCCCGATCCATCCCCGCAAGGGGGAGGGTGTGGCATCGGAGACGTGGCACGATCGTGCTCCAACCACAGGACGGCACCTCCGGCGCCGGCGGCTACGTGGCGGTCAAGGAACGATCGCGGCGGGCAGGAATTTCTGCTTCGGAAAGCGTTACAGGAGATTGCCGGATGACTTCACCTGCCTCGGCCCTTGCCATCGTCGCCGGCCTGCTCGCGGCCGGCCCCGCCGCCGCCCAGGTCGGCGCCACTATCGACAGCCGAAACAGCCCGTCGGCGCTGCGCTGTTCAGCATTGGCGGAGCTGAACGAGGCGGAGCGGCCGGCGGCAATCTATTTCCTTGCGGGCTACGCCAGCGGAGAGCGTGACGCCACTGCCTTCGCCACGGTCGGTCCAACCGACACCTTGGGCATCGACACGCCGGAGGAAGGCAGCGGGGCGAACGACGCCGGCGTTCAGCAACCTGACGCGCCTGCGCTGACGCCGGAAGAGGACGAGCAGTTCACGGACGCGGGCCCTACCGGCGGGCCACCGGCGGCGATCCTGCCGACGGTGCCGGTCGAGGCGGTGCTGGCGGCCTGCGGGCAATCGCCCGACAGCCGCATCATCGATATGATCATCACCCAGAGCGCCGTCGTCACCAATTAGCGGTCACTCCTCTGGCTCGGTCGTGAAGAGCAGTGGAAAGCCCTGCGACCGTGCCATGTCGGTGGCGCGGGTGGCCTTGGTCTCGGCGACCTCGCGGGTGAAGACGGCAACGACGCAGCTGCCCTTCTGGTGGGCAGTCAGCATGACCTTGAGCGCCGTGTCCTCGCCCATGCCGAATTCGGCCTTCAGCACCCGGACGACGAACTCGCGCGGAGTGAAGTCATCGTTGACGAGGATGACCTTGTGCAGGGGTGGACGCGCCGTCTTCCGCAGCGTCCTCGTCCGTGGCTTGGTGTCGGTGGTCCCGGACATTGGATTCACCTCCAAGGCTGACTGCTGCCAATCTAACAAATTTTCCGGCGGCGGCCCAGCATCGGTTCTTGTTCCGGCGCCGCGCCGGTGCGAGTCTCGGTGTTTCAGTTGTGCCAGCAGAGGAGGCGATGATGTGCCGCAACATCAAGACGCTGTTCAACTATGAGCCGCCGGCCAGCCCCGACGAGATCCGTGCCGCGGCACTGCAGTTCGTACGCAAGCTGAGCGGCTATACGCACCCCTCGAAGAAGAACGAGGCGGCGTTCGAGCACGCTGTCGACGAGGTGACCGTGGCGGCGCGGAAGCTCCTCGCGTCGCTGGAGACCTCGGCGCCGCCGCGCGACCGCGAAGTGGCAGCGGAGCGGGCGAGGGAGCGGGCCAGACTGCGGTATAGCTGAGCCTGCGGATCGGATCTCCGGAGCGGAACCGATGGATTCCCCCGCCGTTGATTTCCCAGCAACAGGGAGATGCAGGCGATGACCCCCGAGACATTCCGCAACTGGCTGGCCGAGCGCGGCTGCACCTTCGAGCAGACCGAGAGGCAGCGGGGCCAAGGCGTCGCTTCGGTGATCGTGCGGTGCGGATCGCGCCGGAGCGAACTGCCCAATGCCTCCTCCCGCAAGGACCTGGAGGACGAAGAGGTGCGGCGCATCATGGACGACCTTGACTTGCCCTATGACGAGTTGCCGGGGCCGCAGAGCCGGGTCTGACGTCTGTTCCCGATCAGGCGGCTTCGGGGGCAGCCTTGGCGCGGGCAAAGAAGATCGAGACTCGTACGCCCGAGCCGGTGCCGGGATCGACGGCAACGCGTGCATCGGCGTTCTGTTCGAGCGACTGCACGATCAATGCGCTCATCTTGCCGGGCTGAGGCCATGTCGTCCCGGCGGGAAGACCGACGCCATCATCGGCCACGAGCACGCGGCATCCCGTCGCGTCGACGAGACTGTGCAGCGTGATGGTACCATGCTCGCGGCCCGGGAAGGCGTGCTTGAGAGCGTTTGTCAGCAGCTCGTTGACGACCAGGCCGGCCGGCATCGCGACGTTGATGGAGACCGGCCACGCGTCCACCATGAGGTCGAGCCTTATGCCCTCCACCGCATGCGCCTGCATGACCGCTGAGGCGACTTGCGACAAGTAGGCACCGAGATCGACGCTGTCCCCATGGTCTTCCCCGGCCAGCGCGTTGTAGAGCAGGGCGAGGGCGTTTATCCGCCCAGCCAGCCGCTCGAAGGCAAGTTCACTTTCCTCATCGGATCGATTGCGGGCTTCCAGCCGGATCAGCGCCGTAATCATCTGCAGGTTGTTCTTCACCCGATGTTGCAGCTCCCGCAGCAGGGTGTCCTTCTCGCGGAGCTGTTGCATCAGATCGCCGCTGGCGCCGCCGCCGGCATTGGTGCGCGCGAGGGCAACGAGGCGGAATACCGCTTTGCCATCATTGTCGAGGATGATGTGGCACCAGGCGTCGATGGACAGCGGCGTGCTGCTGGGGACGATGAAGATCCCGAGATAATCCTCCTCATGCAGCACTGCCTCGCTGAGCCGGCGGCCGTCGGTGGCGACGATGGTGTCGCCGGCAAGTGCCTGCCAATTCCGTCCGTCGATCTCCGTCGTAGTCTGCCCCGTCAGGCGCTCGTACTCTGGGTTGGCGTAGGTAATCCGCTCTTCCGGGTGCAGTTCCGCGACCACCACCGCAAAGGGAACGTGGTCAAGGAACTGCCTGAATCTGTTGCTCTCGAGTGCATCCGCGAGGCTGGGCGACTCCAGCAATTCTTCGACGTCGTCACCCGCACTCATCTGCTGCCGTCCTACTGATGTTGCCGCCGTCATAGCACATATTGAACCGTCGGAAAGTCACAAGCCGGGGGTGCGGCAACGATGCCAGCCGCGGCGGGAGTGGCCGCAGACGGTTGACCTTGCCGAGGGCATTCGGCCACAAGCTGTCTGACCCCAATGCAACGACCATAGGAGATACTCATGGCCAAGCAGCCGATGATCGCACTTCGCGATGGCAACTCCATTCCGCAATTGGGGCTGGGTGTGTGGCAGGTGCCACCGGAGAGCACGGCGCGGGTGGTCCTCGATGGGATCAGCGTGGGCTATCGCTCGATCGACACGGCCGAGGGTTACAACAACGAGGAGGGGGTGGGGCAGGCAATTGCGGAAGCCGACGTGCCGCGTAGCGAGCTGTTCATCACCTCGAAGCTGCGCAACGGTGGCCACGCCTATGACGATGCGATGCGCAGTTTCGACGAGACGATGCGCAAGCTGCGGCTGGAACAGCTCGACCTGTTCCTGATCCACTGGCCGCAACCGAGCAAGGGCAAATATGTCGAGGCCTGGAAAGCGCTGGTGCAACTGCAGCAGGAGGGCCGCATCCGCTCGATCGGCGTCTCGAATTTCAACCCCGACCATCTGGAGCGGATCATCGGCGAAACCGGGGTGACGCCGGTCCTCAACCAGATCGAGTTGCACCCGACCTTCCAGCAGCGCGACAAACGGAGCTTCCTCAAGCAGCACGACATCAGGATCGAAAGCTGGAGCCCGCTCGGCAGCGGCCGGGCGCTCGACAATCCCGTGCTGGTGGAGATCGGGGAGAAGTACGCCAAGACCGTGGCGCAGACGATCATCCGCTGGCACCTGCAGGAGGGGCTGATCGTGATCCCGAAGACGACACATCGGGCGCGCATGGAGGAGAACATTTCGGTGTTCGACTTCGAGCTGGACGCCGAGGACATGCAGCGTATCGCCAGCCTCGATGACCCGGCGAGCGGCCGCATCGGACCCGATCCGGCACAGGCCAACTTCCAGTAGCGGGGCTCAGGCGAGGGCGCGGCGGCGGAACAGCATGTCGCGGGCGGCGAGCACGGCGCCGGCGGTGATCAGCAGGCAGGCCAGGAGTATGGCGTGGCTGTAGGCGGCATAGCCGGTGGCGACGAGGATGGCGGTTGAGAGGAGCGGTGCGGCATAGGCGGCGGCGCCGAGCACCTGGATGTCGCCATGCTTGACGCCGACGTCCCAGACGTAGAAGGCGAGACCAACCGGTCCGAGCCCCAGGCCGACGATGGCGGCCCATTGCCAGGGGTCGACCGGCCATACGGTCGCCTCGAGCAGCAGATGGCAGATGCCGGCGAGGACGGCGGTGGCGAGGCAGAAGCCGGTGATGGCATCGCTCGAAACATGGGCAAAGCGCCGCGACAGCACGGAATAGGAGGACCAGGTGAGCGCCCCCAGCGTGGCAGCGCCGTAGCCGAAGGCGTACTCGGACTTGAAGGCGAAGCCGCTGCCGCCGGTGACAATCAACGCCGCCCCCACAAGCGCCAGCAAGGCGCCGCCGATGTGGTGCGAGCGCAGCCGCTCGCCGGGCAACAATGCGGAGAACAGCACGATCAGTAGCGGCCAGAAATAGTTGATCAGCCCGGCCTCTACCGGCGGCGCGTTGCGCAGCGAGGTGAAGTAGAAGAAGTGGTAACCGAAGAGGCCGCCGACACCCAGCAGCCAGACACGCCAGGGCTGTCGCAGCGCCTGCATGGCCCGCGGCCGTACAGTCCAGAGTGCCATGCCGGCGAGGCCGCCGATGCCGAAGCTGATGGCGGTGAGCTGGAACGGCGGCATGGTGCCGCTGGCGGCGGTGAAGAGCGCCAGCAGCGACCAGAGCAGGACGGCGCAGAAGCCGACGAGAGTGGCGGTGCGGCGGCTGAGAGGGAGGGTCATGGCGATACCGATTTCGAAGGCAATGCTATAGCGTGGCGCCGGGCCCGCGGCCAGTGCGGCGATGGTGTTGCGATCGCCGGCAGGGCTGCCTAGATCAGGCGGCGCCATTCTAAGCCGGAGCCCGCCATGTCCGTCCGTCCGCCCTCCATTCTTGCTCCCAAGCAGCAGCCGGATGCCCTCGGCAACGTGCTCGACAGCGAAATGCTAGCGGAGAAGGCGTCGGCGCTCGGCCACCACGGCCGGCTGGTCGAGAAGGCGCTGGCGGCGTTGCGGGCCTGCCCGGCGGAGGCGGCGGAGCGGCCGGCGCTCAGGGCCAAGGCGGCCCAGGAAGTGTGGGCATTCTTCGTGCAGCGCGAGCTCTGCGGACTGCGGGACCAGCGGGAGGTGGTCCGGTTCTATGATATTCCGCAGGAGGTGCTGGTGCGGCTGGGAGCGATCGAGAAGTCCTAGAGCAGCAGCTTGAAGCCCTCGTGCGACTGCGCGAAGCCCAAGCGGACGTAGAAGCGGTGGGCGTCGTGGCGTGCCTTGTTGGAGGTAAGCTGCACGAGGCCACAGCCCCGCTCCCGGCAGCGCTGGATGGCCCAGCGCATCATCTCCGATCCATAGCCGGAGTTGCGCCGGTCGCTGCGAACGTGGACGGCTTCGATCAGGCCGCGCCACATCCCCTGGCGCATGAGCCCGGGAATGTAGCTGAGCTGGAAGCAGCCAATGGGTTCGCCCTCGAACTCGGCGACCAGCATCTCCTGATTGGGATCGGCATCGATGGCGGCAAGGGCGGCGGCGTAACCGGGATGTGCGGCCGCGGGATCGTCAATCGAGGGTTCGACGGTATCGTCGACGATCAGGCCAAGGATCAAAGGCAGGTCCGGAAGGGTAGCGCTGCGATAGGCGAGGCGGGTCATGTGGGACGACCTTTGGGACTGAGCAGCCAGGCGAACCCGAGCATTGCGAAGGCCAGGATGGCCGGCACCACTGCCATGATGGCCATCCAAGATCCGGCCGCGAGCAACGCGGCGGTTCCCGCCCACATAATCGAGACGAAGGCTTCGGACAAGGTGGCGAGACGGGAGGCGACCTGCCGTCGGCGGAACATGGCTCGACGCATCGGCATGCGGAACCAGAGCTGGATGGCTGTCGCCGAACCGGCAGCGAGGGCGGCGCCAAGGGCGACGACAAGAGCACTTAGCGGCGAGGCAAGGGACAGCAGCACCAACAGCGGCGCCAATACAACCGCGATGACGGCGACCACAGCCTCGATCTTGGCGCGGAGAACCAGCCGCGGTGGCACGGGCGCGGTAGCGACCAGGTCATGGGCGTCTTCGCCGGAGATGGCGAGCCAGGCAAGTCCGCCGGCGAGCTGGCCCGAGGCCATCACCAGCACCGGCACCACGATGATCCCGACGCCCGCGGCGCTGCCGAAATTCACCCATAGCAGCAAAGCCGGCGGCACCAGGTAGAGCAGCTGCGTCAGTGTCTGCGACAGCAGCCAGGGATCGCGCCGCAGCAACCGCCATTCCTTGCGCCGCAGCGCCTGCCGCGGGTCGCCCGAGCGGAAGGACCGCGACCGCTGGCGAGCGGCAGGGGCGCGGGAGATGCCGCCGGCGGCGACGGCATGGCGGGCAAAGCTCCGGGAGGTAATTACGATCACGATGGCCAGGATGGCGAAGGCCAGCGGCAGCATGAGTGACAGGGCAGTGAGGTCGCCCATGGCGGCACGTGCCGGCAGCCAGAGGAGGTGACCGGCCGACGGTGCGGCTGTTAGAAGTTCGTCCGACTGCAGGATGGCGAAGCGCGAGTAGTCGCCGTAGGCGAGGATGGCGATCGCCTGGACGCCGATGACGAAACCGGCGCCGACAATGCCGGCGACGATCTGGGCGAGCAGTCGCGTGCGCTGCGGTCCGACGAGGTTGAAGAGGCCGATGGCGATGAGTACGGCGACAGCGGTGGAGACGGCACTGAGGGCGGCAAGGACGGCATAGGCGGCCAGCCAGTGCGGGCCGTCGTGCCACGCCAGCACGTTGATCACCGGGCTCGCGAGCAGACAGGCGAGGGCGAGGGTGAGCAGGGCGGTGGCGGTGGTACGAACGGCGAAGAGGCGTCGCGCCGAGGCCGGGGACGACAGGATGAGTTCGAGGTCCGAACGGGCATAGTAGGCGCGCGTCACCGATTCCAGCGCCTGGCTCAACATGGCCGTGAAGAACAGGACCCCGGAGCCGGTGACCAGCAGCAGTGTCGGCCTGTCGGGATAAAGGCCGGCTGTCGCCCAGGGCCGGAGCAGGGCGTCTGTAAGCCAGTGCAGCCCCGCCGCAAGGGCCAACACTGCGAGCAGCAGGAAGATGCTGCGCCGGTGCTGGCCTCCGGTCGCCATGGCGATCCAGTCGCGCCAGGCGAGGCGCAGTTCATGCCGGGCGAGCCAGGGCAGGGAGGCGGGTGCAAAACTCATGCGGCGGCGGTCTCGTCAGCCACGAGGTCGAGGAAGATCTCTTCGAGCGTGGTGTTGCCGCGGCCGATGCGGGTGCGGAGTTCCTCCAGCGTGCCCTCGGCGACCAGCCGGCCGTGGTTGAGGACGCCGATGCGCTCGGCCATGCGCTCGGCCACTTCGAGAATGTGGGTGGTCATGATGACGGTGGCCCCATCGGCCACGCGCTGGCGAAGTACATCCTTGACCTGACGGGCAGAGCCGGCGTCGAGCCCGGTCAGCGGCTCATCGAGGATGATGAGGCGCGGTTCGTGGACCAGGGCGCCGGCAAGTGCCACCTTCTGGAGCATGCCCTTCGAGAAGCCGCCGCAGCGTTCGTCGGCATGGGGGGTGAGCCCCAGCCACTCAAGCAGTTCGCGCGAGCGGGCTTCTGCGGTGGCGGCGTCGATGTGCCAGAGTCCGGCGACGAACTCCAGATATTCAAGGGGCGTGAGGCGATCATAGACCATGGGTTCATCGGAGACCCAGGCGGTGACGCGCTTGGCAGCGAGCGGGTCAGTGGCAGTGTCGGTGCCGAAGATGGCGATGCTGCCGGCGTCCGGCTGCAGCAGGCCGGCGACGAGGCGCAGGATGGTCGTCTTGCCGGCGCCGTTGGGGCCGAGCAGAGCATAGAACTCCCCCTGGCGGACGTTGAGCTCGAAATCCCTCACCACCGGGCGGGTAAAGCTCTTGGCGAGGCCAGAGATGGCGAGGGCTGGTGCTGGCATGGGTGGACTCCTGGCGCCTGCCGAGGCTCGCAGCCGTTGCCGGCACAATAATGTCGGGCCGTTGAGGGCTGCTGAACGGGTTCGGTAAACAAGCTCTGAAGGCGGCGGACCAAGCTGCCCGCGGGGAACCTGTTGTGTCTGCTGCTCGTTCTGCAAGGGGTGCGGAAAGTTGAATCAGTGGAGCGCTTTATGGCTGATCGTGAAACCATCATCGAAACCCGCAGTGACAGCGGTGCCGGCATCATCGCCGGAATCGTCGTCGTGGCGTTGCTCGTCGTCGCCTTCTTCGTGTTCTTCAACAATGGCACGGGTGGCAGCAGCACGGTGGATGTCGACGTTCCCGCCGTCAGCGTGGACGTGGCACCGGACGGGCAGTAGCGCCAGAATGCAGTGGCGGGCGGTTAGTGGTGCCGCCCGTCCTGTCAGCGCGCCGTGCGATAGCCGTGGGGAACGCCCACGGTGGAGAAAACGAACTGCCAGACCTGCAGCGTGCGGGCACGGAAGGCGCCGGCGCAGCAGAGGAGATAGTACTTCCACATGCGGTAGAAGCGCTCGCCTTCCGGGTCGTTGGGCCGCGGCCAGTTGGCCTCGAAGTTCTCGTACCAGGCGACCAGCGTCTTGTCGTAGTGCGGGCCGATATTGTGAACGTCGACGACAGTGAACAGGCTGTCGATGGCAACCCCGATCTGCGCCATGGACGGGATCACGCCGCCGGGGAAGATATACTTCTCCAGCCAGGGTTCGATGGTCTCCGTGGTATCCTGGGCACCGATGGTATGGAGCATGAAGAGGCCGTCGTCGCTGATAGCGCGGCGGGCCGCTTCGAAATAGGCGCGGTAGTTCTTGTGCCCTACATGCTCGAACATGCCCATGGACACGACGTGGTCGACCTTGCCGGTGAACTCGCGGTAGTCCTTGACCTGGAACTCGACCGGCAGGTGGGCGTAGCGCTCGCGGCCGTAGGCCGCCTGATCGGGAGACACGGTCACGCCGACGCATTCGGCACCGTATTTCTCGGCGGCGAACCCCATGAAGGCACCCCAGCCGCAGCCAATGTCCCAGACTTTCTGGCCCGGCTGCAGCCCGATCTTGCGGCAGACCAGATCAAGCTTGGCCTCCTGGGCCTCGTCGATGTTGGTGACGCCGTCGGTCCAGTAGCCGCAGCTGCCGGTCATGCGGGCATCGAGCGAGGCCTTATAGGCGTCGGTCTGGTTGTAATGCATCTTTGCGACCCGCTGCGAACGGGCGACCGTCTGCATGTTGAGGAAGCGGGCCTGCATCACCTGCCAGATGAAGTTGGCGGTCGGTTTGAAGGCGCGCTCGAGGTGTCCGCTCAGGACGCGGCTGAAGAATTCCGCGAGGTCTTCAGCATCCCACCACCCATCCATATAGGCCTCGCCGAGGCCCAGCGTCCCTTGCGCCAGCAGGCGATTCCAGAGTTGCGGGTTGTGGATTTGCGGGTCCCAGGGATTGGGGCCGTTGACGGTGACGCCCACCTGCTCGAGCAGAGGAACTAGAGCTGATTGCTGATCCATGGCTCTCGCCTTGACGCTGGCAGGTCGTCCGACGGATGACCCTGAAGTCGAAGGAGAGCAAGTTTATCCTTGAATTTCAAGTGTGGAGGAGCAGGCCGCGGACCGTAACAGCGGCCCGCGGCCTTGTCGTCAGAGCGTGATGCGGTAGATCGAGAAGCCGTTCTCGTCGGTCTCGCCGGTGGGCTCGACGGTGACGGCAGAGACGTCCTCGATCAATGCCGCCGCCTTCGGTCCGGTGGCGAACAGCACCGAGCCGTCGATTGGCGCCAGCGACCAGTTGTTGTCGGCCTTCGGATCGATGGTGCCGTTCTCGATGATGTAGCGCACGATCAGGTCGCGATTGGTGTCGGGACCGACAAACACCACTTTGTCAGGGCCGATGCCGGGGAAGTTGCCGCCACCGCCGGCGCGGTAGTTGTTGGTGGCGACGACGAAGCGCTGCTCCGGATCGATCGGCTCGCCATTGTACTGAAGGTCGACGATGCGGTTTGCATCGGGGTTCAGCACCTCCTTGCCATCGGCGCTGTACTTGGAGGGCTGTGTGACGTCGATCTTGTAGGTCACCCCGTCGATGACGTCGAAGTTGTAGGAGGGGAATTCGGGATTGATCAGCGGCTGGTCCTCGGCGCCCGGCTCGACCTGATTGAAGATGCCGGCGGAACGCTCCAGCCAGTTCTTGACGTCCTCTCCGGTGATGACCACGGCCTGGATCGTGTTGGGGTAGAGGTAGAGGTCGGCGACATTCTTGATCGCCACCGGGCCCACCGGGACATCGGTGTAATAGTCGGGACCTCCGCGACCGCCAGCCTTGAACGGCGCTGCGGCGGAAAGAACCGGAAGGTCCTCATATTCGGTTCCCTGCATCATCTGGTGGACGTATGAGGCCTGGGCGATGTTCACGATCTGCACCGAAGGGTCGTCAGCCACCAGGGCGAAATAGGAGTGCAGGGGCGCCGCCGTCTCGCCGACGGCACGGCGGACATAGGCGAGGGTCTCCTCGTGCTCCTCCTCAGCCGCGGCCAGCACTTCCGGCTCGCTCTCGACCAGCGGCTGCACCTTGCCGTCCACCCGCTCGAAGATCGGGCGTGCCTCGGATGTGTGGGAGACGATGCTCCAGGCTCCGTCCTCGGACCGCTCGAGCAGCAGGTCGATGAGGCCCATATGCGAGCCCCAGAAGCCGGCCATCACTGCCGGCTTGCCGTTGAGCGTTCCGGCTTCGATGTCGGCACCGGCGACCTCCGCGTAGTCGGGGCCGGGAAACACCAGGTGCTGGTGACCGGTCAGCACCACGTCCACGCCTTCTACGCCCGCCAGCTGCAGCGAGGCGTTCTCGGCCCTGGTTCCGGCCTCCGCCTCGTCACTGATGCCGGAATGGGAGAGGGCGATGACGATATCGGCGCCTTCCTCCTTCATCTTCGGGACGTAGGCGCGGGCGGTCTCGACGATGTCGCGGGTATCGACCTTGCCGGCGAGGTGGGTGGAGTCCCAGGTCATGATCTGAGGCGGCAGGAAACCGATGAAGCCGATGCGGATGGTATGGGTGTTGCCCTCGCCGTCGGTCAGCTCCTTTTCGACGATGCGGTAGGGCTCGATCCAGGTGTCGTCGGAAAGCGGATCGGCGGCCAGCTCGCCGCGGACGAGGTTGGCAGACACGAAGGGGAACTCGGCGCCGGCTAGCGCCGCCTCGAGGTATTCGAGGCCGTAGTTGAACTCGTGGTTCCCGAGCGTTGCCATCTCGTAGCCGAGGGTATTCATCGCCGCGATGATCGGGTGCACCTCGCCATCGTCGAGACCCTTCTCATAGGCCATGTAGTCGCCCATGGGATTGCCCTGGATGATATCGCCATTGTCGACGAGGATGGCGTTGCCGGCCTCGGCGCGGATCTCCTCGATGATGGCCGCGGTGCGGGCGAGGCCGAGCGTGTCGTTGGGCGCATCGGCATAGTAGTCATAGGGGAAGACGGCGACGTGCAGGTCGGTGGTCTCCATGATGCGCAGATGCGCCTGGCCGGCCGCCGCGAGCACGGCATATGGATGCATGACGACCAGCGCGCCGGCGCTGGCCGTGCCGGCGAGGAAGGCACGGCGCGAGATCGTGTAGTTCATTTCGGTTCTCCCTTGGGAATGGGGGCTGGCCGTGCGGGCACTGGGTAGCGGCGACGACATGGCAGCACCTCTTGCCGCGGTCTGCTGACAGTGTGATGACGGCGGGCAAGCGAGGCTATGAATATTTGATCGACTGGTCAATTTCTGTTCGCGTTCCCGGACAAGCGCCGGAACCGAGACGGATCAGGCGGCTTGTGCGGGAAGCATCAGCTTCCAAGGAGTCGGGCGAATGAAGTGGCGTGGACGCGAACGGAGTTCGCGGATCGAAGACCGCAGGGGCAGGGGCGGCGGATTTCGCCGGGCAGGTGGGCTCGGCCGCGGCGG
Organism: Devosiaceae bacterium; assembly: GCA_035998685.1. Lineage (GTDB taxonomy): Bacteria > Pseudomonadota > Alphaproteobacteria > Rhizobiales > Devosiaceae > Devosia_A. The sequence continues at coordinate 73,317 of DASYHK010000004.1, forward strand.
CGGCATGCGCATACCGATAGGGCGTGGCGGCGGCGTTGGCGGCCTGATCGGGGTGGTGGTCCTGCTCGGTGTGTTCTGGCTGGTCACTGGCGACAATCCGATCGACATGCTGACCGGCGGCTCGAGCGGCATCGCGCCGTCGACGCAGTCGCGGCCGCTGCCGCAGGCGGGGCAGGACGAGTTGGCGGACTTTGTCGGCGTGGTCATCAAGGAGAACGAGGACCTCTGGACCGAGGTCTTCGCACAGAATGACATTAGCTATACGCCGCCGAACGTGGTGCTGTTCAGCGGGCAAACCGATTCCGGTTGCGGTCTCGCCGACGCCCGCACCGGCCCCTTCTACTGCCCGCTGGACGAGCGCATCTATATCGATCTCAGCTTCTACGACGAGCTGCGCGATCAGTTCGGGGCCCCCGGTGACTTCGCCCAGGCCTATGTGCTGGCACACGAGGTGGGGCATCATGTGCAGCAGGTGACTGGGGTGCTGCCGGAGTTCAACCGGGCGCGGGCCAGCATGAGCCAGGAGGAGGCGAACCAGTATTCTGTCCGCGTGGAGCTGCAGGCCGACTGCTATGCCGGCATCTGGGCCAACTATGCCGGACGGCAGAACCTGCTCGAGGACGGCGACATCGCCGAGGCCGTCAATGCGGCGGTGCAGATCGGCGACGACACCTTGCAGGAGCGTACGCAGGGCTATGCCGTGCCCAAGACCTTCAACCACGGCACCTCCGCGCAGCGACGGGCGTGGTTCGAGCGCGGATATACCACGGGCGACGTCGGCCAGTGCGACACCTTCAGCGGCCCCGTGTAGGAGATGGGAAACATGGGTTCAGACGCGGGTTTGACGGCCGTCACCTTTGGCGATGACGGCACGTTTCCGAACAGCCGATTGCCGCTCCTGCTCTATGCCGCGGCCCTGCCGCCGGCGGAGGTGTCCGCCGAGGCGATGGAGACGCTGTTCGCGGAGGCCGGGTGGGTTCCAGCATGGCGCTACACCGTCTATCCGTATCACCACTACCACTCGACGGCGCACGAGGTGCTCGGCATTGCGTCAGGCTCGGCGCGGCTACAGCTCGGGGGACCTAAAGGGCAGACCTTCGAGGTGGCGGCGGGCGACGTGATCGTCATTCCAGCCGGCGTCGTTCACAAGCAACTTTCCAAGAGCGAGGACTTCCTCGTCGTCGGCGGCTATCCTCCGGGTCAGCGACCGGACCAGTTCCGCGGCGAGCCGGGTGACCGGCCGCAGGCGGACGAGAACATCGCGCGGGTGCCGCTACCGCCGTCTGATCCGGTCACCGGAAGTGAGCCCCCCCTGCTCGAGCACTGGACCTGATGCGGCTGCGCTACTCCACGGGACTTGGAGCCACGTACTCTGCGTTCTCCGGCACGCCCTTCTGCACGCGCACCTGATTCAGGAAGCGGGTGAAGAGGTAATGGCTGTCGCGGGGGCCGGGGGAGGCTTCGGGGTGGTACTGCACCGAAAAAATGGGTTTGCCGTCGACCGAAAGTCCGGCATTGGAGCCGTCGAACAGCGAGATGTGGGTCTGGGTCACGCCACCGGGCAGGGTGCCGGCATCGACGGCGAAGCCGTGGTTCATCGAGGTGATCTCGACTTTGCCCGTGGTGAGGTCCTTGACCGGGTGATTGGCGCCGTGGTGGCCCTGATGCATTTTGGTGGTGGTGGCGCCAAGGGCGAGGCCGAGCAGCTGATGACCGAGGCAGATGCCGAACATCGGCTTGCCGGTCTCCATCAGCTTCCTGATGGTGGGCACGGCGTACTTGCCGGTGGCAGCCGGGTCGCCGGGGCCGTTGGAGAGGAAGATGCCGTCGGGATTATGCGAGAGAATGTCGCTGGCGCTGGCCGTTGCCGGCACAACGGTGACCTTGGCGCCCTGGTCGGCGAGGCAGCGCAGAATATTGCGCTTGGCGCCATAGTCGACGGCAACGATGTGGAACTTCGGATCCTCGAGCCGGCCATAGCCCTTGTCCCACTGCCAGCCGGTCTGGTCCCAGTGATAGGTCTGGGCGGTGGTCACCTCGCGCGCCAGATCGAGGCCCTCCAGACCCGGGAAAGCCCTGAGTTCGGCAAGCATCGAGGGCTCGTCGAACCAGCCGTCCGGGGCGTGGCCGATGACACCGTCGAGCATGCCGGTCTCGCGGATGCGCCCGGTCAGCGCCCGGGTGTCGATGCCGGCGATGCCGATAATGTTGCGGGCCTTCAGCCAGGCGTCGAGACGGTGGGCCGCCCGGTAGTTCGAGGGATTGGTGATATCGGCACGCAGCACGCAGCCCCGGACGCCCGAAAGGGCGGCCATGTTGACGGTCTCTATGTCTTCGTCGTTGGCGCCAACGTTGCCGATATGGGGGAAGGTGAAGGTGATGATCTGGCCAGCATAGGAAGGATCGGTGAGGATCTCCTGGTAGCCGGTCATCGCCGTATTGAAGCAGACCTCGCCGGCCGCATGGCCGACGGCACCGATGCCGCGGCCCTCGAGGCGCGTGCCATCTGCAAGAATGAGCAGTGCGGTCGCGGGGGATTGCTGCCAGCCGGTCACGGTGGGTCTCCAGAAGTTCGGGCGCTGTCGATTAGGGCTTCTCATTAGAAGCCGCAGGTATCGAGCGCAAGTGGCACTGGACGCTTATCGCGCTATATGGGTGCGGTATCGGGAAGCGCAACCGCAGACGCGCCGGTGCGCAGCTGGCGATCAGGCGGCGAGGCGATGGTGGCGCCGTTCCAGCCCCCAGGAGAAGGCCGCGACCATGGCGGCTGCGACGCCGCTGAATACTCCGACCCAGGGCAGGTGCTCGTAGCGAAAGCCGCTGCTGAGCAGGAGGGCGCCGAGGGTCGCGCCGCTGGCGATGCCGATATTGAACGAGGTCGAGATGAGCGAGGAGGCGAGGTTGGGGGCGGCGCGGGCCGCCTGCATGATGCGGAGCTGCAGGGGGGTGCTGAAGGCAAAGCCGAAAAGATTGCCGAGGAGCAGGTTGATCGCCATCAGCAGCGGGTGATGCATCGTGAACAGCATCGCGCCAAAGGAGAGCGACAGCAGCAGCAGCACTGCGATCAGGGACGGCATGGGCCGCCAGTCGGCCAGGCGGCCGCCCGAGTAGATGCCGATGACGGAGCCGACGCCGCCAAGCAGCAGGTAGAGCGGCACGAGATCCTGCTGGACGCCGGTAACCTCCATCAGCAGCGGGACCTGATAGGTGCCGAAAGTGAGGATGGCCGTCATGATGATGATGATGGTCAGGAAGGAGAGGAAGACTTCCTGGTGCCGCAGGGCCTGCAACTGGTTGCGGAGCGAGGTTCGGGGATGGGCGTCGGGCGACTCCCTGGGCACCCTTGTGAGGATGACGATGGTGGCGATGGCGCCAAGGACGGCGACCGCAACGAAGGCGGCGCGCCAGCCGAAGGCATTGCCGATGGCAGCCCCGCCGGGCAGGCCGAGCAGATTGGCGACGGTTATGCCGCCGATGAACAGGGCGAAGGCACTGCCGCGGCGTTCCAGCGGCACAAGTCGCGCCACCACGACATTGCCGGCGCCGAAAAAGACGCCGTGGCCGCAAGCCGCAATCAGCCGCGCCACGAGCAGCAGCTGGTAGCCCGGAGCGACTGCGCAGAGAACTTGGGCGAGTGCGAACAAGATCAAAGCCGCGATGATGATCGAGCGCGGAGAGTAGCGGGCCGCCATCACGGTGAGCACCGGTCCGCCGATGGCGACGCCGATGGCATAGACAGTCACCAGCATGCCGGCAGCGGGAATGCTGACCGCAAGGTCCGTCGCCAGGGGTGGTAGGATCCCCGAGACGATGAACTCGGCCGAGCCAATGGCGAAGGCGGCGAGCGCCATTGCGTAGATTGCCAGGGGCATTTGGGAGGACTCGCCGCGACGTCTGGACGGCGTCTCATACACCTCGGCCGTAGCGTCATCTAGCCCAATTGCGGGGCTTCGGCGTTCACCTTTGCATCGGTGTCGACGGCAAATTCAAGCTGGGTGTTGAGGGCGGCGCCGAGCACGAAGATCTGGGCCGAGTTGTACATCCAGAGCATCAGCACCACGGTGGCCGTGACGGAGCCGAAGGTGGCTTCGAAGTTGCCGAAGTTCTCGACGTAGATGGAGAAGATCGCGCCGACCAGCAGCCACAGGAGCGATGCTACGAGTGCGCCCGGCCAGATGAAGCGCCAGCGGCGCGGTCGCCGGTCTGGCCCGAACCGGTAGAGTGCAGACAGCACGGCGACGGTGATCATGAACAGGAACGGCCAGCGCAGGACGAGGACGAGGATTTCCTCGCCCGTGGGGAAGGGGATGAGCGCCGGGAGGCCGGCGACGGTCAGGAGGGCCACCGCCAGAAAGATTGACCCGAAGATGGTCAGGGCGACGGATACCAGGACTGTCTTCACGATGCCCCGTTCAAGGCGCTTGCTGCGCACGCGCGACATTGCAAACAGCAAGGCGTCGATGCCGCGCGAACCGGTCCAGAGCCCAACCAGCACGGAGACGAGAAGGCCGATGCCGAGCGTCGCCGGCGGCTGACCGACCAGCAGCGTGAGGCGGTTCTGGAGAATGTCGAGGGCGATGTCCGGCATGACGTAGCTGAGGTTGCCCAGCGTGTCGGACAGGACGGCGCGGTCGGCGACGAGGCCATAGACGAAGACGATGATGCCGGCGGCGGGGAACAGCGACAGGAAACCGAAGAAGGCGGCGGCTGCGCAACGGGGGGATGTGTCCGGCTCGAGGAAGACGAGGATGGTGCCCCAGACTGCTTCCCGAGCGCGTTGCCACCACCCCGTTTCGGGGGCGCGGCTGTGATCGCGGTCCGTGCTGGTCAAAACGATCCCTCCGTGCTCCGGTGCAAACGTCGCTTCGGCGGCGCGAGTTGCCGCGGCTGCGGCATTGGGAGCGGCTGTGGAAAACCCGAAAGCCGTGACATCTCGCCGGCGACGGCATAGCTATCGCTCATGCGGTTCACCGATAGTTTCCTGGACGAAATACGGCAGCGCCTGCCCATCTCGCAGGTGGTAGGCGAACACGTCATCTGGGACAAGCGCAAGAGCCAGCCGGGGCGGGGGGACTACTGGGCCTGCTGCCCGTTCCACGGGGAGAAGACTCCCAGCTTCCATGCCGATGACCGCAAGGGCATCTACCATTGCTTTGGCTGCGGGGTAACCGGAGACCACTTCCGGTTCCTGACCGAGAGGGCCGGGATGAGCTTTCCTGAGGCAGTGGAAAAGCTCGCCGGGCAGGCGGGCGTACCGATGCCGGCACGTGACGAGCGGGAGGAGCGACGGGACCAGGCGCGACGCTCACTCTATGATGTGATGGAGGTGGCTACCGCGTATTTCGAAGCGGCGCTGGCCCACAATATCGGCGCAAGGGCGCGTGGTTATCTGCACGAGCGCGGAGTCGGGGCGCTGGCCCAGGCACGGTTTCGACTGGGCTTCGCGCCGGACAGCCGCAACGGACTCAAGGAGCATCTGGCGGCGAATGGCGTGTCGGCGCAGGAGATGATCGACACCGGCCTGGTGGCGCAGCGCGACGACGATCCGCTTACCTACGACCGATTCCGCAACCGGGTGATGTTCCCGATTCTCGATTTCCGCGGCCGGGTCATCGCCTTCGGCGGTCGGGCGCTCAGCCCGGACGTCCCGGCGAAGTACCTTAACTCGCCCGAGACCGAACTCTTCAAGAAGCGGATGACGCTCTATAACGGGCAGGCGGCGCGCGCTGCGGCCCGCGACGGGCAACCGGTGATCGTGGTTGAAGGTTATCTCGACGTTATTGCCGCCGTGACCGCAGGCTTTGCCGGCACCGTGGCGCCGCTGGGGACGGCGCTCACGGAGGAGCATCTGCAGCTGCTGTGGCGGATGTGCGAGGTGCCGGTGCTCTGCTTTGACGGCGACAGCGCCGGGCAGCGGGCGGCGGCGCGAACGGTGGACACGGCACTGCCGCTGCTGCAGCCGGGACGCAGCATCCGAGTGGCGACGCTGCCGGAGGGCGTCGATCCCGACGATCTGATCCGCGAACAGGGCGGTAAGGCCTTTGCCGACGTCATCGAGCGCGGGAGCTCGCTTTCGGACCTGATCTGGAGCCTCGAGACCGGCGGGATGGTGCCGGAAACGCCCGAAGCGCGTGCTGCGCTCGAAGCGAAGCTGCGGGCGCGGGCCAATGCCATCGCGGATGCCTCGGTGCGGCGCCACTACCTGCAGGCCTTCGACGAGAAGCTGCAGGCGTTCTTTGCGCCGGTGCGGCAGAAGCGTTTCGAAGGGCGGCGAGAGGGGGGACGCAATCCTTACGGTCCGCGGACGCGGGGCACACCGCGGCTGGTGGTCTCGGATACACTGCGCAACTCGCGGCTTCTGAAGCCCGGCCGGGTCCCCGAAGCGACGCCGCGGGAAGCGGCCATCATCCTGACCTTGGTCAACCACCCGTCGCTGGCAGATGATCGGATCGAGGCGCTGGCGGCACTGGAGTTCTCCAGTCCGCCGGTGCGGAGCTTGATGACGACGCTGCTGGATCTGGTGGTCCGCGACCACGACATCACCGCGCCAGACCTTGCGGCGGCCCTCGGCGCCCGCGGCTTCGGTGAGGTGCTGGAACGGATGCGCGCGCAGCTCGGGCGGCTGGGGGTGTGGCAGATCGGCGCGGAAATCGCGGAAGCCGACGCAGAAACCGGCCTAAAGCACGCGCTGGCCTTGCATAACAAGAAAGTTCAGCTAAATAGGGACCTCAGAGAAGCCGAAAAGGCGCTGGGCATGGACCCGAGCGAAGAAACTTTCGAGCGGCTTCGGGACATCCAGAACCAGATCACCACCGTCGATGGCACAGAGGCATTGATCGAAGGGTACGGTTCGTTATCGGGTCGCGCGACACGCAGCTTTTGAGGAGGCAGCGGGTACGCGCCAATTTGCACATGGGCGAATCATACCATGCGCACGATGACGGACACGTGACGGCGTCAACCGGATTGCGCCGCCGCAGTTCCCTTTACCTAGTCTTGAGCCATGCCCACTTATTGAATATGGCGCCCACCGAATCTCAGGGGCCCCGTGGAGCAGAAAGCTAGATGGCCACCAAGGCAGCTACCCAGAAGTCCAAGGATACCGAGAAGCCGGAAGCCGGCGCTGGCGCCGATGGCCAGGACAGCCCGCTACTCGATCTCTCCGATGCCGCTGTCAAGAAGCTGATCAAGGTCGCCAAGAAGCGCGGCTACGTCACCTATGAAGAGCTCAATGCGGTGATGCCTTCGGAGGAAGTGACCTCCGAGCAGATCGAGGACATCATGGCGATGTTCTCCGACATGGGCATCAACGTGGTGGACGAGGACGAGGTCGAAGAGGCCGAGCCCGACACGGCGGAAGAAGAAAGCACCGAGCTCGCCGAGAAGACCGGCACCGCTGTCGCCAGCAAGTCCAATGCGCGTGAGGGCTCCGACCGCACCGACGATCCCGTGCGCATGTATCTGCGCGAGATGGGCTCGGTAGAGCTGCTCAGCCGCGAAGGCGAGATCGCCATTGCGAAGCGCATCGAGGCCGGGCGGGAGACCATGATCGAGGGCCTCTGCGAGAGCCCGCTCACCTTCCAGGCCATTATCATCTGGCGCGACCAGCTGGCGGCGGCCGAGATCCTGCTGCGCGACATTATCGATCTTGAAGCAACCTATGCCGGACCGGACGCCAAGCAGGCGGCCCCCGTCGTCTCCCCCGACCTCACGGATGTGAAGGCAGCGCCCGAGTCGCCCAAGCCGGAGCGTGCGAGATCCAGCGCCAGCACCGATGGCGACGAGTATGTGCCGGAGGAGCCGCAGGCGCCGCAGGATCCGGTCGAGGACGACGATGACGATTTCGAGAACTCTTTGTCGCTCAGCGCTATGGAGGCGGAGCTCAAGCCGCAGGTGGTGGAGACCTTCGACCGCATCGCCGAAGCCTATGGCAAGATGCGCAAGATTCAGGACCAGCATGCTGAGGCGCAGCTGGCGTCGCGCGAGGCCAGCGCTTCGGATCTGAAGAAGCTGGAGGCGTTCCGTAGTGAAGTGATCAGCGACGTGAAGTCGCTGTCGCTCAATACCTCTCGCATCGAGAGCCTGGTCGAGCAGCTCTACGACATCAACAAGCGCCTGGTGCGGCTCGAGGGCCGGCTGCTGCGCCTCGCCGAGAGCTACGGGATCAAGCGCGAAGCCTTTCTCGAGGCGTATTTCGGCAGCGAACTGGACCAGAGTTGGCCGGAGACGGTGGCCAGCCGTGGCGACAAGGGCTGGAGCGAGTTCGTCAAGCGCGAGATCGACACCATCCGCGAGCTCCGGGGCGAGATCCAGACGCTGGCCACCGAGACCGGCCTCGACATCACCGAATACCGGCGGATCGTCCAGAAGGTGCAGAAGGGCGAGCGCGAGGCGGCTATCGCCAAGAAGGAAATGGTCGAGGCCAACCTCCGGCTCGTCATCTCCATTGCGAAGAAGTACACAAACCGCGGGCTGCAGTTCCTTGATCTCATTCAGGAAGGCAATATCGGCCTGATGAAGGCGGTAGACAAGTTCGAGTATCGCCGCGGCTACAAGTTCTCGACCTATGCCACATGGTGGATCCGGCAGGCGATCACCCGTTCGATCGCCGACCAAGCACGCACCATCCGTATTCCGGTGCACATGATCGAGACCATCAACAAGATCGTGCGGACGTCGCGCCAGATGCTGCACGAGATCGGCCGGGAGCCGACGCCGGAAGAGCTCAGCGAAAAGCTGCAGATGCCGCTCGACAAGGTGCGGAAGGTGCTGAAGATCGCCAAGGAGCCGATCAGCCTCGAGACGCCGATCGGTGACGAGGAGGATTCCAACCTCGGGGACTTCATCCCGGACGCCAATGCCGTGCAGCCGATCGATGCGGCGATCCAGTCGAACTTGCGGGAGACAACAACCCGCGTGCTGGCGTCGCTGACGCCGCGCGAGGAGCGCGTGTTGCGAATGCGGTTCGGCATCGGCATGAACACCGACCATACGCTGGAAGAAGTGGGCCAGCAGTTCTCGGTGACGCGCGAGCGCATCCGGCAGATCGAGGCGAAGGCGCTGCGCAAGCTCAAGCACCCAAGCCGCTCGCGGAAGCTCCGCAGCTTCCTCGACAACTAGCTCCCGCAGCCCGAACAGGAGAGATTATGTCGTTCTGGAAGAAGATCTTCGGCTCGGGAGGCTCCGAGGCGGCAGCCGGTGACACGGCCGAGATGGCCCGGGAGGAGTACAAGGGCTTCGTGATCCGGGCGGCACTGCAGCGTGCAGGCAACGAGTATCAACTTGCCGGCAGCATCGAGAAGGAGATCGAGGGCGAGGTGAAGCGGCACGATTTCGTGCGTGCCGATCGCTTTTCGTCGAGGGACGACGCTGCCAGCTTCACCTTGGCCAAGGGGCGTCAGATCGTCGACGAGCAGGGCGAGGGTCTCTTCAAGCAGACCTGGCCGTCGCAGCCGAACTAGCCCTCCATTCCGCCTCTAACGCCATTTCCGGTGCTGGCTCGGCACCGGACCGCCTCCTTTTTTCAACCTGACAAGGCTGGGCGTCCCGCCCTGAACAATGATGGCAAGAAAGCCCACCGCACGCGCGGAATTCGTGAATTTCGACGTCACCTACGAGGATGGCAGCCAGCGCTCGAACCGGAAGGTACCGGCTGAGTTGCTTGGCGGACTGGATGGTGATGCGCCGGCGCTTACCGCCATTATGGAGCAGGACCAGGCGATCGGTGAGAAGTCGGGGATCCCGCCACTACCGATCAAGTCAATCAAGCGCAGCGGCAGCAAGCGCTGACCGGCTGGACCACCAAACGCAAAGCCCCGACCTAGAGGCCGGGGCTTCGCGCGCTTCAGAGGGAGGACTGAAGCGAGGGGAGAACTGCTTACTGGACCGGCTCGGCGACCGGTTCGGCGGCCGGTGCGACATCCTCAACCGGCGCGACGACGACCGTGTCGTCAGCGGCGGGAGCGGTCTCGGCGCCAGCAGCCGGTGCCTCGACCATCGGCGCGGCTTCCGTGCCGGTTGCGGCCGGAGCCTCGGTCATGGGTGCCGGAGTGACGGCCGGATCAGTCACCGGAGCCTCGACTGCGGGTGTGCTGTTGACGTCAACGGTAGTCGTCGCTGGGCCGGTATTTGCCGAGAACACCAGATAACCGATGGCCAGCAAGGCCAAGGCGACGATGATGCCGACGAACCAGCCAGTCGAGTTGGACTCGCGGGTGTAAGTAGTCCGGTTGGTGCCGTCGTTTGTATATACGGTATCGCGTTCGGGGATAGCCATGTGAAGCTCCTATGTTTGAGTACCGTCGGGCTAAGAACGTGGGCTGATTTGAATCGTTCCCGAAACGGTGATCGGTTGAAGATGAAGCTGTCTTGGTGCGCCTAGTTATTGATCTCGTTGCATTTTTACTTCGGGTGGGCATCCCCTTACCCGGCGACCAGGGGTCGTTTCCTGCCTTCATGTCGCCCCAATTTCACATTTTCGCGCAGTAAGCAGAAAGGTGTCTGTCAAGTGACCGTCGCGAGCGGTGGGGTCGGGCACCATTTGCGAGTTGCTTCACCGCGAGCTGATGGCGGAGCGCGTCTTTGTTCGCGGTATGCCGCCGCTAACAAGCGACCCCTCGAGGACCAGGCACGGCCGACGGGCGCCGCCTGCCGGGGCGTGCGACAGTCGCTGCCGCGTCACCCGCAAGCTCCTCTCCCTCATCACGTTGTACTCGCGGCATTCGGCAACGAGCATCGATCCGGGATAGACGCCAAAGCCGTGCAAAGAACGAGATTGACCGCCAACCACGACGTTGCAACATGGGGCGCATGAAAAGAGACGTCGTGTTCGCGGCGCTGGGCGACAGCAGCCGGCGGGAACTGCTCGACCGGCTGCGTCTTCGCAACGGCCAGCGGCTCAGTGAGCTTTGCGACGGGCAGCCGATCAGCCGGCAGGCGGTGACCAAGCATCTCAAGGTGCTGGAGGAAGCAAATCTGGTGTTGGTCGTGCGGCGAGGCCGGGAGCGCCTCCATTTCCTGAACCCGGTTCCGATCAACGCCGTAGCCATGCGCTGGCTGAAACAGTTCGACGCAGTGCCTCTTGATGCCTTGCTGGCGGCGGAGGCCGAGGCGGGGTCATAGCCGAGGCCGGCGCGGGAAAAACCAAGGGCCGGGATCGAAACGATCCCGGCCCCTGCATTTCGTAACCGGTGGGTCAGTTGCTGGCGACAGTGACCAGCGGCGTGATCCGCTTGATGGTAACGCGACGGTTGAGGCGCTCGTCCTCCTGCGTCCGGACTTTCAGGTAGCGCTCGCCATAGCCCTGGGTGACCAGGTTCTCCGGCGGGATGCCGTAGAAGTCGGTGAGGATGCGGGCAACCGTGGCGGCCCGAAGGTCGGACAGCTGCAGGTTGAAGAGATCCGAGCCGACGGCGTCGGTATGGCCTTCGATAAGGAAGACCTCCCCGGGGTTATCTTCGAGCAGATCCAGCATGGCGTTCGCGACCTTGCTGAGCTGGCCGACCTGGCTGCGAGCGATGGTTGCCGCTCCGGAGTCGAAGGTGAGGCCACCGACCTCCAGGCGCCGCACGGTGTCGCGGATACGAGCCGAGCGTTTGACGTCCTCGATCGAGTAGATCTGACGCACCCGTTCGACCGGCGGCTGGCTGAGGAAGAAAGCGACTTCCTCCTCGTCGGCTTCATCGGCGTCGAGCACGTAGTCGCGCACGGAGATGTTCAGCCGCAACGGCGGCAGCTGGCGGCCCGGATCCTCCCACTCGAAGGAATCCGCATCGTCGTCCTCGCGATACGTCGCGAGGACGTATTCACGGCCATCGGGCATGATGCGCGAGCGCCTCAGAATCTCCCCGTAGCGGTTGCGGATGGTGACGATCTGGACGCCGTTCGGCCGGACGATGGTCTCGCGAATGCGGCCGTTCCGCAACTGCTCGTAGTAAACCTCGTCCTCTTCCTCGTCAAAGATGCGATCGCGATCCTGAGCGGGGTTGTTGATCACCAAGTTGACGCCGGCCTGGAAGATGAAGCCGCTGTTGGTGAAGTTGTTGTTCGTCGTTTCGGTATTGTTGGTAACGTTGGTCGTGATGTTGGTGTTGGTGACGTTGTTGGTAATGTTGTTGATCACCGTGACGTTCTCCGGCACGTCGAGCGCCGGCAACTCCTCAGCGGCGATTCGCTGGCCTTCCTCCGGCGGCTCGACTGCCATCACGGCAAGCTGGGACTGGGCATCAGCATCACTGGTCGGTGCCGGTTCGTCGGATGCCGGCTCCTCTTCGGCGACGGCCGCGGGTTCATCGACCGGCTGCTCCGCCGGATCCTCGGCAACGTCATCTTCCTTGGCGCTGTCGAGCACGGGGGCGGCCTCCTCCTCGGAGACACTTTCCGGCACGGCTTCCTCTGCCTCCGGTGTCACCGGCGCGTCGTCGCCCACCGTCTCCGCCGGCGCTTCCTCCGGAGCGGGCTCCGGCTGTACCTCCGGCACCTCGGGCAGGCTCAGGCCGTACTGGGCGAGGCAGGACTCGACGTCGTCCGGCAGTCCAAGTTCGGCGCAGATCGCGGCAATCCGCTCACGGGCAGTGTCGATGGTGACCTGGCCGTCCGGGTCGCCAGCCTGCAGCTGTTCGACGCCGACGCTGAAGAGGTCAACCGCAACGATCAGGTTTGCCTCGGACTGCACAGTAGCATCGACAACCGGGTCGCTGGCCTCGGGATCGACAGCGGTGTCGGCTGCCGGCGCCTCAGCGTCGCCCTCGGTTTCCGTCGTTGTCGCAGGCGGAGCCGCTTCGTCGGTCTCCTCGGCGGCGGGCGCTGGTGCCTCCTCTTCAGCGCCCGGCTGCTCTGCCGGTGCTTCGTCGAGGACTGGCTCGTCCGCCGGCTCCTGTGGCTGCGGCAGCGGCGGCAGTGTCTGCCCGATGCAGCTCTCGATGTCAGGATAGCCGTTGTCGGTGCAGAGTTGTTGCATCCGTGCTTCGGCTTCGGCGGCGAGTGGTTCGGCGCTGGCAAGGTCCCCGGCTGCGGCGAGGTTCAGGGCCTCCTGATACTGAGCGATCGCCGCGTTTAGGTCCGCTTCGAACTGCGCCTGCAGGTCAGCCTCGCTCGGCTCCTCTGGTTCCGAGGGAGCTGTCTCCTGGACGGGTGCCGGCTCCGATGCGGCTTCAGGCTCAGGTTCTGGGGCAGGATCGGATTCCGGCTGGGGCTGTGGCTCCGGCTGGGGTTCCGGCTCTGGCTGCGGCTCAGGTTCCGGCTCAGGCTCAGGCTCAGGCTCAGGCTCAGGTTCTGGCTGCGGCTCAGGTTCGGGTTCAGGCTCTGGCTGCGGCTCGGGTTCTGGCTCGGGTTCGGGCTCAGGCTCGGGCTCGGGTTCTGGCTCAGGCTCAGGCTCAGGCTCGGGTTCTGGCTCAGCCTCGGGTTCTGGCTCACGCTCAGGTTCTGTTGCTTGCGCGTCGGCTTCCAGGGCGGCGAGGCATTCCTCAACAGAAGCAAAGCCTTCGACAATGCAGAGTTCGGTGACCGTGCCAAGAGCGGTTTCGGCTGCGGCGGCGTCGCCGTTCGCCTGCGCGTCCACATAGGTCTGGTAGGCGGCCCTCAGTTCATCGGTCTGGGCGTGGGCGCTCGTAGCCGGCAACAGGGCGAGCACAGCCACACTGGTGCCGGTCAGGAGCCAGTTTCGTAAACGCATGTCGAATTCCTTTGATTGGAGTCAGCCGTTTGACAAGTGGCGCAGCCACGCTGAACGGAGCCTGAACAGAACTGTGTGCGAGCGGCGGACATACCCCTCTTGAAGCCAGCAACGCGGCGGGCGTCGTTGCGTTCCACCGACCGTGACAGGGTCGGCGCGGCTGCTATAGTTGGCCAATGCGGCAGCTTCAGCATCGGATCGAAATCACGACCCACGGGGCGGGGCTCTATGAGCTTTCCGAGACGGTGCGGGAAATGCTCGCGGCGAGCGGCTTGTCCGAGGGTGTGCTGACGGTGTTCTGCCGCCACACCTCGTGTTCGCTGCTGCTGCAGGAGAACGCCGATCCCGACGTAAGGGCTGATTTGCAGGAATTTTTCGGCCGGCTGGTGCCGGAGGGGATGGACTGGATCACGCATCGGGCGGAGGGGCCGGACGACATGCCGGCGCATATCAAGGCGGCGCTGACGCAGACGTCGCTAAGTGTCCCGTTCAGCAAGGGAAAACCGCTGCTCGGGACGTGGCAGGGGCTCTACCTGTTCGAGCACCGGAGCCGGCCGCACCGCCGGGAAGTGGTGCTGCACGCGGTGGGCGAGTAGCAGAAATCGCTGCGGAAGTGGACGCAGGAAGCACCGTCCGACTAGGGCTGGACCATGGAATTATGCTCTTCTGCGTGCTGCAGCGGGGGAGCACGTGGACACCATCATCAGCTACTGGCCGTTCGTGCTCGGGCTGCTCGTCACGGGGGCAGTGTCGGGGGTCTTTGCGGGGCTGCTCGGCATCGGGGGCGGGGCCATCATCGTGCCGGCGCTGGCTTATGCGCTGCAGTGGCTCGGCTTCGACCTCGCCGTGGTGCAGCATGTCGCGGTCGGGACGTCGCTGGCGATCATCATCCCGACCGGTCTGTCGAGCGCCCGTTCGCACTACAGGCGCGGCGCCGTCGACGTCAGGGTGCTGAAGCTCTGGGCGCCGGTCATCTTCGTGGCGACGCTCGCCGGCGGGCTGATGGCCGGGCTCTATTCGGGCGATGTGCTACGCATCGTCTTCGGGGTGATGGCGCTGTTCATCGCCGCCAACATCGTGCTGCCGTTCCAGCAGCGGCTGATCGGGCACCTGCACGGCTCGGCGAACATCCACCGGCTGTTCGCGGCGGTGGTGGGGTACATCTCGGCGCTGATGGGGGTGGGGGGCGGCTCGCTCAGCGTACCGACCATGGCCGCATTTGGAGCCACCATGCACCAGGCCGTCGGGACCGGTGCCGCCATTGGCGTGGTCATCGCCATCAGCGGCACCGTCGGCTTCATCGTCTCGGGCTGGGGAGCGGCGGGATTGCCGCCGCTCAGCCTTGGCTATGTCAACCTGGTCGCCCTGGTGCTGATCGGCGTCACCGCGACGCTCACCGCGCCCCTCGGGGCGGCGCTGGCCCACCGGCTGCGGCAGGAGACGCTGAAGCGCGTCTTCGCCGTGTTCCTGGTGGTGGTTGGGCTGAACATGATCTGGAAGGCGGTCGCCGGCTAGTCCTCGAGTTCCCAGGTCACGGTGACGGTGACCGGGAAGGTCAGTTCCCCGGCCTCGACCGGAACCGATGCGGCTTCGGCCCGATCATACATCGCTGTCTGCATCTGGTAGGGCTGCGGTCCGCCCTGCAGCTGCGATTCTTCGATCCGGTGAATGTTCCCGAGCTCCACTTCCGCCAGCTCGGCATAGAGGGTGGCCCGGCGGCGGGCGTCTTCGAAGGCCTTGCTGCGAGCCTCGTCGAGGAGAGCGGCGGGGTCGGCGACGGAGAAGCTGATGCCGTTGATGGTGTTGGCACCGACCGTCACCGCCTGATCGAGCACGGCCCCCAGGGCATCCAGCTGCCGGACCCGGACGGTGACCGTGTTCGAGACCTGGTAGCCGTCGATCTTGGGCGGCAGGGTGTAGCCGTTCTCGTCACGGGCGTCGGTATAGACGTAATTCGGATGCACCGAGAAGCCGGACGTCTGGATGTCGCGCGACTCGATGCCGGCCTCCTTGAGCGTCTGCAGAAGTTCCGTCATCGCCGCGGAGTTGGCGTCGAGCGCTTCGCGGGCGGTGGGCCCCTGGGTGGTGACGCCGGAGGTGATGAGCGCCGTATCGGGCGCCGCCATGACTTCGCCGCGGCCCTCGATGGCAATGGTGCCGCTGCCATCGTCGGCGGCCTGGGCGGGGAGGGCAAGGGTGGCAGCGAGAACGATCGGGACGATCGTGGCAAAGGCGCGCATAGGTCTCTCCTTGTTGAGGCGGCTGTTGCCGCCTTGGTGTCGCCGCGCCGATGAACGGAAGCTGAACGGTTTCGGCGTCGGTGCCCATAGGACGGCGACTGGGGAAGAATCCTTGGGTCGAGAAGGTGACTTTTTTGCGGGGAGGACGATGCATGCCCGACCGCGGCTGGACAGGTCCGGAGGTCGCGGGTTAGGTAGCGGCAAATCTTGTGCGGGGTGTGCAGTGGCCGATCCGGTGGTTCCAGAAGAGGGTGTCCTGCTTGGACGGGCGGGACTGCCGGGGGTGCAGCATCCACTGGTCGTGACGGTGCGCGAGGGGGCGCTGTTCGACATCACCAGCCGCGCTGCGCCCACCGTGCGCGACATCTGCGAGATGGACGATCCCGCTGCCTATGTGGCCGCCGCGCCGGGGCGTCGGATCGGCGAGCTGCAGGAGGCGCTGTCGCACAGCTGGGGCAGCGACGGCGACTATCAGCGGCTGCGGCTGTTGGCGCCGATCGACCTGCAGGCGGTGAAGGCCGCCGGTGTGACCTTCGTGGTTTCGTTGTTGGAGCGGGTGATCGAGGAGCAGGCGCGGGGCGACAAGCAACGGGCCGAGGCATTGCGCGTGGAAATCCTCGACCTGATCGGCACCGACCTCAGCCAGTTGGTGCCCGGATCGGAAACGGCGATGCGGGTCAAGGAGACGCTGATCGCCCGCGGCGTCTGGAGCCAGTATCTCGAGGTCGGCATCGGGCCGGATGCCGAGGTGTTCACCAAGTGCCAGCCGATGGCCGCCGTCGGCTATGGCGCCGATGTCGGGATCCTGCCGATCTCGGAATGGAACAATCCGGAGCCGGAAGTGGCGGTGGTGGTGTCGAGCGCCGGCACGATCGTCGGTGCCACCCTCGGCAATGACGTGAACCTGCGCGACGTTGAGGGCCGCTCGGCGCTGCTGCTGGGCAAGGCCAAGGACAACAATGCCTCGGCCTCGCTCGGGCCGTTCATCCGGCTGTTCGACGGCAGCTTCACCCTGAAGGCGGTAGAGCAGGCCGAGATCGCGCTCAATGTCACCGGCGAAGACGGTTTTGTCCTCGAGGGCAGTTCATCGATGAACCAGATTTCGCGCTCTCCGGAGTCGCTGGTGGCGTCCGCCGTGGGGCGGCACCACCAGTATCCGGACGGATTCGTGCTCTATCTCGGTACCATGTTCGCTCCGGTGAAGGATCGCGGCGGCGCCGGGAAGGGTTTCACCCACAAGATCGGCGACGTCGTCTCGATCTCGACGCCGACGCTGGGAACGCTCAGCAACCGGGTGATGCTCAGCACCGAATGCCCGCCCTGGACGTACGGCACGAGCCATCTGCTGCGCGATCTGGCCAAGGCGGGGTTGCTGTGACTATTCGGGCTCGTACCGACATACGAGGTCCGTACATTCGGAAAAACGTCGGTTTCTTGGAGAAGCAGGCCAATCGGGACGATCCGCGGAGAGCCTTTTATCAAGCTATGCTGCGCCATGGCTCCTATGAGGCATACCTAGCAGACGTGGGAACTCTGGCGGTGGAATTGCCTGGAAAGAAGGTCAATCCCATAACTGGCCGAATGGAAATTCTTTATGCCCGCCGCAATGGCTGGATTGTAGACGCAAAATCGAACGTTAGGACCTAAGCATGACCGAACTGCACAAGAACCTCATCGACGGCGAATGGATCGATGGTGAGGGGATCGACAACATCAATCCCTCGAATACCAATGAGGTGGTTGGCGTCTATGCCCGGGCCACGGCGGAGGATACGCAGCGGGCGATCGCAGCGGCCAAGGCGGCGTTCCCCGGCTGGTCGCGGTCGGGGCTGATGGAGCGCTGGGGGCTGCTCAGCAAGACGGCGCACGAGATCTTCGCCCGCAAGGAGGAACTGGGCGAATTGCTCAGCCGCGAGGAAGGCAAGACGTTGGCCGAGGGCATCGGCGAGGTGACGCGGGCGGGCCAGATCTTCGAGTTCTTCGCCGGCGAGGCGCTGCGGCTGGCGGGCGAGACAATCCCCAGCATCCGTCCGGGCATCGGGGTCGAGATCACACGCGAGGCGGTGGGCGTGGTCGGCATCATCACCCCCTGGAACTTCCCGATCGCCATTCCGGCGTGGAAGATCGCGCCGGCGATCTGCTACGGCAACACGGTGGTGTTCAAGCCTGCCGACCTGGTGCCGGGCTGTTCATGGGCCATCGTGGATATCCTGCAGCGCAACGGGTTGCCTAAGGGAGTGCTGAACCTTGTCATGGGCAAAGGTTCAGTGGTCGGGCAGGCGATCCTCGACAGCGCGGACGTCAACGCCCTGACGTTCACCGGCTCGGTCGGCACCGGCAAGCGGGTGGCCGAGGCCAGTGTAAAGGTCGGGCGCAAGTTCCAGCTGGAGATGGGCGGCAAGAACCCAACGATCGTGCTGGACGATGCCGACCTCAAGGTGGCGGTGGAGAGCGTGGCGCAGAGCGCCTTCTTCTCAACCGGGCAGCGCTGCACCGCCTCGTCGCGCATCATCGTCACCGACGGCATCCATGACCGGTTCGTCGAGGCGCTGACGGAGCGGATCCGCGGCCTCAAGGTCGGCGACGCCATCGCCAAGGGCACCGATATCGGGCCGGTGGTGGACGCCAGTCAGCTGAAGCAGGACGTCGACTACATCGAGATCGGCAAGCAGGAAGGTGCCAATCTGGTGGTCGGCGGCGAGCTGGTGGACCACGAGAATCCGGGCTTCTTCCTGCGCCCAGCGCTGTTCACCAACGCCACAAACCAGATGCGGATCAGCCGCGAGGAGATCTTCGGACCGGTGGCCTCGGTGATCCGGGTGAAGGACTATGAGGAGGCGCTGGCGACGGCCAACGACACCGAATTCGGCCTTTCCGCCGGCATCGTGACCACGTCGCTGAAATACGCCACCCACTTCAAGCGCAACGCCGAGGCGGGCATGGTGATGGTGAATGTGCCGACGGCGGGTGTGGATTTCCACGTGCCGTTCGGCGGGACCAAGGGATCGAGCTACGGTCCGAAGGAGCAGGGCAGGTACGCGGCCGAGTTCTACACCCAGGTGAAGATCGCCTATACCGCAGCGGGGTAGCCGGTGAACGGCCCGGGCGCCAGCGAAGAAAGCCTCGTCGCCGTCAGCATCGCCTGCGAAAGCGAAGCGGCGGCGGGGCAACTGGCGGCCGCGCTGGTCGAGCAGCGGCTTGTCGCCTGCGCCCAGTCCTGGCCGATGCGCAGCACGTACCGCTGGCAGGGGACCATAGAGGGTGCCGCCGAGCATATGCTGACGGCGAAGACCACGGCCGCGCTGCTGCCGGATGTCGAGGCGCTGGTGCGCTCCCTGCACAGCTACGAGGTACCGGAGATCGTTGCACAGGCCCTGTCATGGGCGAGCGAGCCGTACGCGCAGTGGGTCCGTGAAAGCGTTCGTACGGCGGGTGCCCCGGTCGGGGCGACGACGCCAGACGAGGATGAAACCCCGTTGTGATCGGCGCGGAGGACACGGCCACCGGCGCGGCCATGCGGGCGGTTCTCTGCGGGCGCTATGGTCCCCCGGAGGTGCTCGAATGCCGGCGCATTGCGAAGCCGGTACCGAAGGACAAAGAGATCCTGATCCGCGTCAGGGCGGCGACCGTGACGGCCGGCGATTGCGAGCTGCGCGGCTTCAAGTTTCCGGCCTGGCTCTGGCTGCCGATCCGCCTGGCGTTCGGCGTGACGCGGCCGCGGCAGCCGGTGCTGGGGCTTGAGGTGTCCGGCGACATAGTTTCTGTCGGCAGCAGGGTCCAGAAGTTTTCGGCGGGGGACCGGGTCTTCGGTAGCACCAGCTTCCGCCTGGGGGCCCATGCGGACTATGTCTGCCTGCCCGCAACGGCGCCGCTCGCGAAAATCCCTGCCGGATTGGACCACGCTCAAGCGGCCGGCATTCCGACCGGCGGGCTGAACGGCCTGCACTTCGTGCGAAAGGCCGGCATCCGAGCAGGCGAGCGGGTGCTGGTGAATGGCGCGGGCGGCAGCATCGGGATGTTTACGGTGCAACTGGCCAAGCTCGCCGGGGCCGAGGTCACCGGGGTCGATCGCGGCGACAAGCTGGCGATGCTGCGGGCCATCGGCGCGGACTATGTGATCGACTACCAGCGCCAAGATTTTGCGGCGCAGGGTGAGCGCTACGACGTCATCATCGACCTCGTCGGAACCAGGTCGCTGGACGCGGAAGTCGGGGCACTCACCGCACAGGGACGGCTTTTCCTCGGGAACCCGCGGCTGCTGCAGATGCTGCGCGGCGCCTGGATCTCAAGGAGGAACGGCAAGAGGGTGCTGTCGTCTATGGCGGGGGAGCGGGTCGAGGACCTCGAGTACATTGCGGATCTTGTTGCCGCGGGGACGATAGAGGTGGTCATCGACAGGACCTATCCACTGAAGCAGATGGTGGCGGCGCACCACTATGTCGAGGCAGGCCACAAGAAGGGCGTGGTGGGGATCAGCTTTGCGCAGGACGACTGAACTTCCCAAGCCCGCAACGCTAGCCGACGATCTTCCAGTGCGAACCCCTGCGGGTCACCTCGCCGTCGCAAGATATGTTGCCGGTGAGCGTCCAATGGGGGTGGCCGCCTCCGGCAATGACTCTTGCCGCGCGTGGGGAATAATCCGCATCCCCACGGCTGCCCTTGCAATCGGGACGGCCTCCACCATATAGGTAGATACGTTTTGCAGCGATCTCGCGCTACCTGAACAGGTCCGGTTCCATCCGGCCCCATTTGGCTATCACTTGGCATTGTGAACGATAGACCGCTCCCGCATGTCGCGGTGGCGGAAACACGCGCCATCTAGCGCGCATTCACTTCGAAAGTGATAGAAAAATGATCAACGGAACCGTAAAGTTCTTCAACTCCACCAAGGGCTTCGGCTTCATTGCTCCGGAAGACGGCAGCAAGGATGCCTTCGTCCATGTGACGGCGCTCGAGCAGGCCGGCATCGGCACCCTGGTCGAAGGCCAGAAGGTCAGCTACGACCTCGAGAGCGGCCGTGACGGCAAGTCCTCGGCTGTGAACCTGCAGCTGGCATAAGCCGCAGCGCCACCCATGTGATGGCGCGCGACGACTGTGAGCGCCGGCTACGGCCGGCGCTCCATCTTACCCTTTTCCGCGTCATGGAGACGCCGCGTTCCGCGCGGTAGCTGCCGGTCACGCCTCATCCCTGGAGCGCCAGATGACCACCTCGCCCACACCTGCAGCCACGACTACCGGCAAGTTCGACTTCGATGGCCGGGCCGATCTCTATCCCGGGCGCGGCAAGCATCGCGGCAAGGGCCTCGGCTATCGCCGTTTCGATCGCGCCGCCCGCGCCATCCAGTATGCCGTGGAGGAGATGCCGCCGTCGCAGGCGATTGGTACGATACTCGAAGTTGATGAGCAGCGGTTCACGATGAACGAGATTGCGGCGCTCTATCAGCGCCCCGGCTATCCCCTGCGCCGCACGCCCAGGGCGTCGGCCCCGGCGGAGCCGGCGGAAGAAACCGCCGCCTGAGGGGGCAGCTCCCTGCAGTATGAGAGACCACGGCCCCGCTTGCGCGGGGCTTTTTTCATGTGGCGTTGGGACCACTGGCCTCGGCCGTCATTGCCCGCTTCATGCGGGCCCCCCAGCTGCTGGGACAAGCAAGGCCTGCCGGAGGAACAGGGGCCTCTGGGTCACCCGAACAAGTCGGGTGATGACGGCAGATGGGGCGGTGGGGTGGGATCCGAGCGACGGCCGGGAGTGAGGCGCGATGGGTTCCGGCTCGCCGCTGCGCGGCGTCCGGGATGACACCGGGGAGTGGGATACCCGGGGGCGGGGATGCCGGCGAGTGGATGGTGCCGGGGGTCGAGGGTTGCAGCCGCGGGTAGCATAAGGATGGGGCGGCGGGAGATGGCCGACCGGTAGCGGGGGGTCAGGAGGCGTCGCGCAGCAGGGCGACCACCTCCTCGTCGGTCGTCTGGGCGAAGTCGGCGTAGTGGTTGCCGACGGAGAGGAAGGGGGCGGGGGTTTCGAGGCAGACGGTGCGGTCGGCTTCCGCCCGCAGCGTTTCCAGCGTATCGGCCGGGGCGACGGGCACGGCCAGGATGATCGTCGCGGCGCCGCTGGCGCGCAGCGCCCGCAGCGCGACCCTGACGGTGCCGCCGGTGGCGATGCCGTCATCGACGAGGACGACGGTGCGTCCACCCACGGGCAGCGGCTCGCGGTCGCCGAAATAGCGGGTGCGGCGGCGCTCCAGTTCGACCAGCTGGCGCTGCTTTTCGGCTTCCACATATTCGGGCGAGGGGGCGACGATGCGCATGGCCTCCTCGTTGAGGACCAGTTGCGGGTCGTCGCCATCGACCAGGGCACCGATGCCGTATTCGGAGTGGCCGGGGGCGCCCAGCTTGCGGACGAGCAGCAGGTCGAGCGGCGCGCGGAGGGCGCGCGCCACTTCCACGGCGACGGGAACGCCACCACGCGGCAATGCCAGCACCAGGGGATCGTCGAGCTGCAGCGGCAGCAAGGCGGTGGCGAGCTGGCTGCCGGCGTCGCGGCGATCGGCGAATTTCGGCTGTCCGAACATCAGGCGCTTTCCCCGGCGGTGCCGAGATGGCGGAGGAACCAGTCGCGCGCGTGCCGGACCACTTCGTCGAGCGTGCCCGGTTCCTCGAACAGGTGGCCGGCGCCGGGGACGATGTGCAGCTGCTTCTCGCCCCCCAGGGCGGCAAACGCGCTCTCGTTCATGCCGATGACGGGGCCGTCGAGACTGCCGACGAGCAGCAGAGTGGGGACGCTGACCCGGGGCAGCAGGTCGATCGCGAGGTCGGGACGGCCGCCGCGGGAGACAACAGCGGCGATGTCCGTTTCGGCGCCGGCGGCCGCCGTGAGGGCAGCGGCGGCGCCCGTGCTGGCGCCGAAGTAGCCAATGGCAAGGTCCGAAGCCTCCGGCTGTTCACGCACCCACCGGGTCGCGGCGGCAAGGCGGGAGGCGAGGAGACCGATGTCGAAGACGTTGGCACGATCGGCCTCTTCCTCCGGCCGCAGCAGGTCGAGCAGAAAGGTGGCGAGGCCGGCAGCGCGCAGCTGGTCGGCGACGTGGTTGTTGCGGGGGCTGAGGCGGCCGCTGCCGCTGCCATGGGCGAAGATGACGAGGCCGCGGGCGCCAGCCGGAATGCCGAGCAGGCCGGCAAGGCCCTCGGGCTCGACCCGCACGTCGCGTGGCGGCTGGGGGGAGGCGGCCATGGTCACAGTCCGAAGGGCCAGGTTTCGGGGACGCCGTGCGGCGGGTCCGTCGGCAGCGGCGTCACGGCGCCGGTCTCCTCGAACCAGACCCAGGCGTCGAACTGTTCCGGCAGCACGGCCTCGAAATAGTGGCTCTGCAGTTCGGTGTCGGGCCGGTAGACGACGCCGATGGCACGCTCCAGCCGCGGCTGCGACAGCACCTCCCGGACCTCGCGGTCCTCCCGCAGGTCGGTCAGGGTGCGAGGCTTGCCGGTCTCGCGGAACACCCGCTCGTAGGAATCGGGACGCGAGGGGACGATGTCCTTGCGCCGCATCGGCTCGTCCCAGTCATCTGCGGCCGCGACCACGCCGCGGTCGGTGCCGAAGCCGATGAGAGCGGCGTCGTCGCCGAAGGCGGTGCGGCAGAGCTCGCCGATGTTGAACTGGCCGCGCCAGCCCATGGCGGTGGCGGAGGCGTCGCCGATATGGGAATTGTGGGCCCAGATCACGGCCTTGGCCTGCGGCCCGCGGCGGGCGAGCAGGTGCTGCAGGGTGTCGAACATGTGGCGGTCCCGCAGGTTCCAGCTGTCGTTGGAGCCGCGGTACATGATCCGGTAGTACTGCTCGGCGGCGCGCACGATGCGGGCGTTCTGAGCGGCGTCGGCGAAATCGTCGCCGTCCTTTGCGGCATAGTCGAGCTGGCGATCGAGCAGTTCCCCGAGCTGGGCGACAACCTCGTCCTCGCAGGGGTCGCGCTCCCCGTAAACGACGGCGCGGCCGTAGCGGGCGGGTTCGCCCTGCCAGGGCGAAAGGCAGCCATAGCGCTGCCGGGCGTCCGCGGCGGCATCGGGATCGATGCGGTCGAGATAGCCGAGGACGGCGGCGATAGAGCCGCGTAGCGAGTAGACGTCGAGGCCGCGGAATTCGGTGCGCCGGTCGGCCGGGAGGTCGGCGTTGTGGTGATGCAGCCAGTCTACGAAGGCGGCGACCTCGCGGTTTCGCCACATCCAGGTGGGGAAGCGGGCGAAGGCGTGCTCGTCATAGCTGCCGCCGCCGCGGTGGCGGACATGACGGTCGACGCGATCGGCGTCGGGCCAGTCGGCCTCGACGGCGACGATGTTGAAACCGTGCTCGGTGATCAGGCGCCGGGTGATGGCGGCGCGGGCGCGGTAGAACTCGGAGGTGCCGTGGGAGGCCTCGCCGAGCAGCACTACGCGAGCGCCGGCGTAGCGATCAAAGCAACGGCCGAAGGCATCGACCTCTTCCAAGGGAGGCAGCGGTCGGCAGGCGTGGGCAATGGCCCGCGCAACCGAGGCAGCTCCTGACCGACGTTCAAGGACTTCCATTTCCACCTCCCCTGAGGGGGCGGCGGCTGCCGCCTAGTGTCGGGTTTCGGGGTCGGGCCAGAACCGGCGGACATCGGCCGGCAGCGCTTCGCGCACCTTGCTGACCTGGCCAGGATCGAGGTGATGCGAGAGCACCTTGAATACGGATCGCAGCGCATCCTCGGAGTTTACGGGACGGACGCCGTGCAGGCGCTGGTGCAGGCGCTCGCTCACTGCCTCGAAGTTGCGCGGATCGATCGGCTGCTTCTCGGGCGCATACTGCTCGTAGTAGGTGCCGCGCACCAGCATCGGTAGCTCGGCGGCCAGGTGGGCGGCGAGTTCGGTGGGCAGCAGATCACGGATCTCGCGCAGCACGGCACCCAGCACGTGCCAGGCGACCTGCCGGTCGGGTCCGTGGTCCTCCATGATCTCGTCGAGCCAGATATTGGTGGTCTGCAGTGTCTTGTCGAAGACTTCCAGTCCGTTCGCGCTCATCATCGCCTCCTTTGGAGTGACGTGGCCGGGCCGCGATTGGAGTGACGTGGCCGGGCCGCGATGCGGTCCGTTGATGGCGCAACGACCGTCGGGCGGTATGGTTCAGCGATTTGACACGGAAAGGGCGCCGGACCGAATCCGGCGCCCCTGAGGCTCGATGATGGACGGCTCCTAGAACTCGAACTCGTCGATGTTGGATTCATCGAAGGTGGTCAGCGAGGACTGGGTGTTGATGGAGTTGCCCTCGTTGATGGTGATGGTGCCGAGGTTCGGCACCTCGAAGGTCTCGCCCGGCTCGATGGTGATCTCGCCGTTCTCGACGCCGACCGCCATGTGGGCGGCCAGCCAGCCTTCATTGTAGGGCGACCAGAGCTGGAAGGCCTCGACGGTGCCGTCCTTGATGAAGTCGCGCATTTCGCTCGGCAGGCCGAGACCGGTGACCTTGACCTGGTCGGCGATGCCGCGTGACTGCACGACCTGTGCCGCCGCGGCGATGCCGACAGTGGTCGGGGCGATGACGCCCTTGAGGTCGGGGTAGTTGGAGAGCAGGGCTTCCATCTCGGTGGTCGACTTCTCGGGCTGATCATCGCCATAGACGGTAGCGACCAGTTCCATGTTCTCGTACTTGGGATCGTTCTCGAGCGTCTCCTTCATGCCCTCGATCCAGAAGTTCTGGTCGGGGGCCTCGGTGGTGGCCGAGAGGATGGCGATCTGGCCCTCGTAGTCGATCAGCGAGCCCAGCATCTCGACCTGGTCCGCACCCACCTTGGTGAAGTCGGTCGGCAGGATGGTGGCGTCACGGTACTGCTCGTTGCCGGTGATGTCGCCGTTGACGGTGAGGACCAGGATGTCCTGCTCCTGGGCCGACTGCAGCACCTGGTTGAGGGCGTCGGGGCTGTTGGGCGAGATGGCGATGACATCCACGCCGCGCTGGATCTGGGCCTCGATGAACGGGATCTGCGAGGTGGCTTCGGCAGTCGCCGGGGCGACGAACTCGAAGTTGCAGGCGATTTCCTCGCAGGCGTCGACGAAGCCCTGGGTGAGGGAGTCGAAGTAGGGGTTGCCGGTGTTCTTGCCGATGAAGACGATCTCCGTCTCCTCCTGGGCAAAGGCGGCGCCGGTGGCGGTGGTGAGCAGCAGACCGGCGGTCAGTGCGATCAGTGGTTTCTTCACGTCATTTCCTCCTTGAGTGGTCGTCGTAGTCGGTTTCCGGTTGTCCCGGTCTTCGCCCGCTACCGTTGGGTGCGGGAATAGATGGCGTTGGTCGCGATGATGGAAACAATGAGCAGGATGCCCAGGACCGTCAGCTGGATGGCGGGCAGCAGGTTGGCGACGGTCATGCCGGTAGAGACGATGACCAGCAGCCAGGCGGCGAGAAAGGTGCCGCCGATGGTGCCACGGCCGCCGAAGATGTAGGTGCCGCCCAGCATCGCCATCAGCACCATCTGCAGCTCACCGCCGAGCGCGATATCGTAGCGCACGGAGCCGAGGCGCGAGGCGGTCATGAGGCCCGCTACCGCAGAAGTGAAGCCGATCAGCAGGAACAGGCTCATCTTGATCTGGCGGCTGCGTATGCCGGCATGGCGGGCGGCGATCTCGTTGGTGCCGATCTGGTAGATCTGGCGGCCGTAGATCGTCCTGCCGAGCACGAGGCCGAGGACGATCGAGAGCAGCAGGAAGACGAGGACCGGCACCGGGATGCCGAACACCAGCTGGTTGTTGATGCCGATGAACCAGTCGGGAACCCGGATCGAGCGATCGCCGGCGAGCACCTGGGCGAGACCGCGGTAGAGGATGAGGGTGCCGATGGTGACGATGATCGAGGGCAGCTGGAAGACGATGACCATCAGCCCGTTGAAAGCCCCCATGGCGAGGCCGGCGCCGAGTCCGACGGCGATGGCCAGCGGCATCGGCAGGCCGGCCTCCTGAACGAAGGCGAAGAGGCAGGCCGAGAGCGCCATGTTGGAGGCCGGGGAGAGATCGATCTCACCGGCGATGATCACCATGGTCAGCACCAGCGCGACGATGGCCAGTTCGGCCGTGAGCGTGAAGCTGCGGAGGATGTAGCTGACGTCGAGGAAAAAGGGCGACAGCAGGCTAGCACCGACCACCGCGACCACGAGCAGCACCAGCGTCATCGTTTCGGGGCGGACCAGGACGACGTGCCAGAGCGGCCGCGGCGGCGCGGCGTCGCGGGTGGAGAAGGTTGCGGGGCTCTCCGTGGCACTCATGTCCGCGCCCTCTGCGACAGGCTGGCAATGCCCTGCTGGCGGACCGTGCGGTCAATGAGCAGGGCGATCAGGATCACCGCGCCATAGATGGCGTTCTGGGTCGAACCCGGGATGCCGAGCAGGGGCAGGGCGGCGCTGACGCAGCCGAGCAGGAGGACGCCGAGGACGACACCGGGCACGGTGCCGATGCCGCCGTTGATGGAGACGCCGCCGATCACCACTGCGGCGATCACCTGGAATTCGAAGCCGGCACCGGTGTTGGACGGATTCACGAAACCCCAGCGGCTGGCGTACATGATGCCGGCGAGGCCAGCGAGGGCGCCGGAGAGGGTGAAGACCAAGAGCGTGATCTGGTTGACCTTGAGGCCGCGCAGGGGGGCTGCCACGGGGTTGGAGCCGATGGCGAAGATCTGGCGGCCGATGCGGGTGTGCATGACGAACAGCCAGGTGAGGAATGCGACGCCGAAGGCGATGATGATGATCCAGGGGACGCCAAAAAGCGGCGAGGTCTGCGACATCGCCTTCAGCTCGGTGGGGATGTACTGCCGGTCGACCTGGCGGGCGTCCGAGATGATGAAGGTAAGGCCGCGATAGAGGTTGAGGGTGCCGAGGGTGACGATGATCGCGGGCAGCCGGAACAGGGTGACGAGGACGCCGTTGAGCAGGCCCAGCGCCGCGCCGGTGCCGATGGCGACGCCGAAGCCCAGAACCCACCAGACCTCCGGAAACTCCCGGAACATCATGCCGGTCACCATGGCTGCAAAGCCGAGGGTCGAGCCGATGGAAAGATCGACGTGGCGGCCGACGAGCACCAGCATCTGGCCCATGGCACCGATCATGATCAGCGGCACCAGCAGCAGGATGATGCGCAACTGGCCGAGCGTCAGGAACTGCGGCTTGTAGGCGCCGACGGCGAGGCAGAAGAGCACGATCATCACGAGGATGCCCATCTCGCGCCGGAGCAGGATGCTGCGCAGGGCGCTCATGCTGCCACCTCCTCGAGGCTGCCGCGGGGCACGGCGGCGCTCATGATCTTCTCCTGGGTGGCTTCGGCGCGCGGGATCTCGGCGGTGAGCCGGCCCTCGGACATCACCAGCACGCGGTCGCAAAGGGCGAGCAGCTCGGGGAGTTCGGAGGAGATCAGCAGGATGGCGCGGCCCTGTTCGGCCATCTCGCCGATCATCTCGTAGAACTCGGCCTTGACGCCGATGTCGATGCCGCGGGTCGGTTCATCGAGGATGAGGATGCCGGGGTCGGTAAGCAGCCAGCGGGCGAGGATGGCCTTCTGCTGGTTACCGCCGGAGAGTTCGCTGATCGGCTGGCGCATGGAGGCGAGGCGGATGCGGAGCCGCTTCACGGCGTCCTGTGCCAAGGTCTTTTCCAGCAGCCGCCGGATGAAGCCGCCGGGCGCGATGCGGCGGGGGACCGCGGCGGTGATGTTCTGTTCCACCGGGAGCGTGGCGAAGATGCCAGCGACGGCGCGGTCCTCCGGCACGAAGGCGAGGCCGAGGCGGATGGCGTCGGAGGGCTCGGAAATGGTGACGGGCTGGCCATCCACCAGCACCCGTCCGCCGGCGGCCGGGGCGATGCCGAAGATGGCGCGGGCGACGTCGGTGCGGCCGGCGCCGACGAGACCACCGAGACCCACGATCTCGCCCTTGCGGACCTCGAAACTGACGTCCTCGAAGAAGCCGGGCAAGGAGAGGTTCTCGACGGCCAGCTTGACCTCGCCGATCTCGGCCCGGTGCTTGTGCATGTATTCCTTCAGCGGCCGGCCGATCATCAGGCGGATGATGTCGGCGTCGCTCAGATCGGTGATCGGCGCCGTCTCCACCTTGTTGCCGTCGCGGAAGATGGTGACCCGGTCGCAGAGGGCGCGGACCTCCTCGAGGCGATGGCTGATGAAGACGATGGTGCGGCCGTCGTTGCGCAGCTGCCGCGCGATCTTGAACAGCGTCTCGACCTCGCGGGGGGTCAGCGGCGCCGTCGGCTCGTCCATGATGATGAGGCGGCTGTCGCTGGCGAGGGCGCGGGCGATCTCGACCATCTGCTGATCGGCGATGGAAAGGCCGCGCATCGGCCGCGTGACGTCGATGCGGACGCCGAGCATGTCCATGAGGCGGTTGGCGTCCCGGGTCATCTCGCCCCAGTTCACGCGCGCGAGCGGGGACCCGGCGGTGCGACCCATCACCAGGTTCTCGGCGACCG
The DNA here is from genome assembly GCA_035998685.1 of Devosiaceae bacterium. Lineage (GTDB taxonomy): Bacteria > Pseudomonadota > Alphaproteobacteria > Rhizobiales > Devosiaceae > Devosia_A. The sequence goes on from DASYHK010000004.1 coordinate 102,695, forward strand.
ACAGGTCGGGGAAGGAGATCGGCTCCTGGTGGATCAGGGTGATGCCGAGCCGCTGGGCGGCGATCGGATTGGGAATTTCGACCTGGCTGCCGCCGAGCGCCAGGGTGCCGCGGGTGGGACGATGCACGCCGGCGAGGATCTTGGCGAAGGTCGACTTCCCGGCGCCGTTCTCGCCCAGCAAGGCGTGGATCTCGCCGGGCATCAGGTCGAGATCGACGTCGCTCAGCACCTCGACGCCGGCAAACTGCTTGCTGATGCCGCGGGCGGCGACGACTGGCGCGGCGTTGGTGGGCGGGGAGGTCGCTGCCATCGGGGTCGGAGACCTAAGCGGCCGGTGTCGGCGCCTGGGCGTCGATGAGGCCCTCGCTCTTGAGGTCGGACCAGAAGGCGGCGGGGATTGGCGTCTGCACCGAGGCCACGTTCTGCTCCACCTCGGAGGGGCGGGCGGCGCCGGGAATGATGGAGACGACGGCGGGGTGGGCCAGCGGAAATTGCAGGGCGGCTGCCGGCAGGCTGACGCCGTGGGCAGCGCAGGCTGCTTCCAGGCCCCGAACTTTTGCCTGCACCTCAGGCGGTGCGGCGCCGTAGCCGTACTTAGCGTTGCCGCCCGAGCCGGTGACAAGAATGCCGGAGGCAAAGGGGGCGCCGATAATGACGCTGACGTTGCGGTCGATGCAGGTCTGCATGCCGGTATGGAGGCTCTGCTGGTCGAGCAGGGTGTAGGGCATGGCGACGAGGGCGAAATCGAGCTCCACCTGCGTTGCCACCGTTTCGAGGGCCTCGGCGGTGTTGATGCCCATGCCGTAGGCCTGGATGTCGCCGGACGACTTCAGCTCCTGCAGCGCCTTCATGCCGGTCTCGCGCAGGGCCTTCTGGTGGGCCGCGAAAGGCTCGGGCTCATGATAGGCTGCGTCGAGGTCGTGGATGACCAGGGCCTCCACGGTATCGAGGGCGAGGCGCTGCAGCGCCTGCTCGTAGGACCGCATGATGCCATCATAGGAATAATCGAAGCGGACTTCGAAGTTCAGGCCACCCGTCCATGGGGCGCGGTCGAAGCTGCGGGGAGCAGACGGCCGGTGCAGGGTGCGGCCGACCTTGGTGGTGATCAGGAACTCCTCTCGTGACTTCGTGCGCAGGAAGCCGCCGAGACGGTGCTCAGAAAGGCCGCGCCCGTACCAGGGGGCCGTATCATAATAGCGGACGCCGGCAGTCCATGCGGCGTCGAGGGTGGCGCGGGCGTCGGCCTCGTCCACCTTGGCATAGAGCTCGCCGAGATGGGCGCCGCCGAAGCCGAAAACCGGGAGTTCGAGGGTGGTGCCGCCGACCCGGCGGCGTTCGGAAATGCTGATGCTCACCGTGATGCCTCTCCCATGACACGGGCGACGGTTGGACCGTCGCTCCAATTCGCGCTAACCTGTCAGACAAAAATTAGTTTGACAAGTTTTGTATGCTGAACAAGCTTGGTTCGTCCGGATCAGGAACTGCCGCAGCAGACGGCGGCACCGGACGAGTGCAATCGCATTCCGCGAGCCGGCGGAATGCGCTGAGGAGGCCGATCATGCCAGATTTTCCGATCGTCGACACCCATCTGCACCTCTGGGATCACTCGCGCCTCAAGTACAGCGCCTTCGAAGGCCGCCCGCTGTTCGCCCGCGACTACCATGTCGAAGACTATGCGCGGGACTGTGGCAGCGTCGAGGTCGAGGCCATGGTGTTCCTCGAGTGCTACGCCGACTTCACGCCGGAGGGTGGTCAGTACCTCGAGGAGATCGCGTTCGTCGAGGACGAGCAGCAGCGCGATCCGCGTCTCAAGGCGATCGTGCCGATGGCGCCGCTGGAGCGGGGACGACGGGTGCGCCCGCTGCTGGAAGAGATGCGCGACAGGCATCCGAGCGTCGTCGGCATCCGTCGCATCATGGAGTTCGAAGCCGATCCGCGCGGCTTCACGATGAGCGAAGGATTCATCGAGGGCGTGAACCTGCTCTCCGAGTTCGGGTGGAGCTTCGACATCAATCCCAACCATACGCAGATGGACTTCATCCGGGAGTGGGTGAAGCTGATCCACGACGTGCCGATGATCCTCGACCACTGCGGCAAGCCCGGCATCCGCGAGGGGCGGATCGAGCAGTTCCGCGAGGACATGCAGGACCTCGCCAAGCACCCCAATTTGTGGGTGAAGCTTTCCGACCTGCCGCCCTATGCGAGCGAGAACTGGACCGAGGAAGAACTGCGGCCCTATATCGCGGCGACGCTCGAGGCGTTCGGACCAGACCGCACCATCTATGCCGGCGACTATCCCATTCTGCTGCAGTCGACGACGTTGCCGGAATGGGTGCGGGTGCTGGACAACGCCTTTGCCGACCTCGGACTGAGCGAGGCGGAGACGCGCAAGATCTACCGCGACAACGCCAACGCCTTCTACCGGCTCGGCCTCTGAGCAGCGGAGAATGCCGTGAGCACCGCGCCAAAGGCGGACGCCTTCTCCGACATGATCGCGGCGGCCAATGCGCCGGCGCCGCTGCGGCAGTCGCGCGGGGTCCTCGAGGGGCGCTCGATCGCGGAGCAGGTGGCGAACCGCATCATGGCGATGATCAAGAGCGGCAACCTCAAATCCGGCGATCGGCTGCCGACCGAGCAGCAGATGGGCATCGCCTTCGGCATCAGCCGGCCGCCGCTGCGTGAGGCGCTGAAGGCGCTGACGCTGATGGGGGTGCTGGAGAGCCGGCAGGGCGGGCGCTACACCGTCACCGACCTGTCGCCAAGCCGGCTGGTGGCGCCGTTCAACGTCATGCTGTCGGTGGCCGACTACGACGTCAACGAGCAGTTCGAGGCCCGCTCGGTCGTCGACCTCGAGCTGGTGCGACTCTGCACGGAGCGTGCCAGCACCGAGGTGCGGCAGCGCATCCAAAAGCTCGCGGTTGACGGCCGCGCCTTCCACGAGGATCCGGTGGCCTTCCGGCTGCTCGACATCGAGTTCCACCAGGCGCTCTATACCGGCGCCGACAACCGGCTGCTGTCGGCGCTGGCACAGGGGCTTTACGATGTGGGGCTGGACCTCCGGCGCGTCGCCAGCGGCCTGCCCGGCGTGATCGAGAAGAGCGTCTCCCAGCATTGCGAGATCGCGGCGGCGGTGGTGGCCGGCGATGCCGGGGCGGCGGCGGCGGCCTATCGCCGGCACCTCGAGCACGTTCGCGACACCACCATCGAAACCATGACCAACCCCGAGCAGTGAGGACCGACATGCCTGAGCGCATCGCCTTCCGCATGAATCTCAATCCCGGCCAGGCGGCCGAGTACGAGAAGCGGCACGACGAGATCTTCCCGGAGCTGGCGCAGGCCATCAAGGATGCGGGGGTGTCGGACTACTCGATCTGGCTTGACCCCGAGACCAACCACCTGTTCGGCATCCTCACCCGCAGCGACGATCACACGATGGACGCGCTGCCGGACACGGAGATCGCCAAGCGCTGGTGGAAGCACATGGCGGACATCATGGAGACGCACCCGGACAACGCGCCGGTTCAGGTGCCGCTGAAGCGGGTGTTCTACCTGCCGTGAGCAACCCGTTCGAGATCACCGACATCCGGGTCCACACGGTCTCGCGGCAAAGCACCGGCGGCGACTATTTCCAGCAGGCGGAGGCGCACTGGCTGGTCGACAGCCTGATCGCCAACCCTATGTCGGGCTATCCCGAGTACCGGGAGAAGCGCAGCAGCTGGGGCATCGGCGTGCTGGGTTCGCTGGTAGTCGAGATCGAGACTGCCGGCGGTACCATTGGCCTCGCTACCGGCAGCGGCGGGCCGCCGGCGGCCTGGCTGATCAAGCACCATTTCGCGCGCTTCCTGATCGGTGCCGATGCGCGCAACGTCAACAGGATCTGGGACCAGCTGTTCCGGGCGTCGCTGCCCTATGGGAGAAAGGGCCTGCCGATGATGGCGGTCAGTGCGGTCGACTTGGCGCTCTGGGACACCATCGGCAAGGTGCGGCAGGAGCCGGTCTACAATTTGATCGGCGGGCTGAGCCGCGACGAGATCAGCTTCTATTGCACCGGACCGGCACCGGATGCGGTGAAGGCGCTGGGGTTCTGGGGGGCCAAGGTGCCGCTGCCGCACAGCCACTTCGACGGCGAGGAGGGGCTCGAGAAGAACGTTGCCTATCTTGCGGCGCAGCGCGAGCTGGTGGGGCCCGGCTATCCGCTGATGGTCGATTGCTACATGTCGCTGAGCGTGCCCTATGCGGTGCGGCTGGCGGAGGCGTGCAAGCACCTCGACATCCATTGGTGGGAGGAGGTGCTGCCGCCGGATGACATCGAGGGCTACCGGCTGCTGCGGCAGGCGCACCCGAGGCTGAAATGGACGACAGGGGAGCACGAATACTCCCGCTTCGGCTTCCGGCGGCTGATCGAGGAGCGGATGCTCGATATCCTGCAGCCGGACGTCATGTGGGTCGGCGGGTTGACCGAGCTGCTGCGGATCGCGGCCCACGCCTCGGCCTACGACATTCCGGTGATCCCGCACGGCAGCGGACCCTATTCGTACCACTTCATCGCCAGCCAGACCGGGCCGGCTTTCTGCGAATACGTGGCCGCAAGCCCCGACGGGCGCAGCATCCTGCCGATCTTCGGAGATCTCTTCAGCGGCGAGGACCTACCGGTAAACGGCCGGCTACGGGTGTCGGCCGCTCCCGGTTTCGGGATGAACCTGGTGGACCGGTCGCGACTGGTGCCGGTGGCGTAGAGTCGCGGCCGCTACTGCGGATCCGGCGTCGGTGTCAGTTCGGGCGGCGGCGGGTCATCGGGACCCGGTACCATCACCGGCTCGCCGGCGTCGTCGAGCTCGGTGCCGAGGCCTTCGAGGTTGCGCTCGGTGGGGGCTTCGAGGACCCAGAAGTACATCAGAATCGCCACAGCGATCACGAGTACGGCGGCGACGGCGATAAAGATGTTTCGTTTCGACATGAGGGACCCTTTCTGTCGACCACCTGAGTGCAACGCGGCGACGTTCCGCGGGTTCAAAGCCGGGGGTGGCCGTCAGCAGGGTGGCGGCTCGACCCCCCAGGGGCGAGCGTCGCGGCGGCAGAGATAGACCTCGCGCTCGGGGTGCTGCTCGATGCGGAAGCCCGCACTGCGCAGCATGGCCTCGACGGCCGCGCGGTTGGGAATGAACCAGTTGGTGGGATCGTCGGCGTAGCGTTGCTCGACGAAATGCAGCTTCGGGTAGTCCGGCTGATCGAACACCGACCACTCGGAGAAATCGTAGTTCTCGTCGATCTGCGGGATCTGGTCGCTGCCGCGTTGCATGCACTGGAAGAGCAACATGTCGCCGGCGACATGCTCGTGGATCAGGTCCAGTGCCAGCAGCGGGTGGCGCAGGTGGTAGAGCACGCCCATGAAGATGACGAGGTCGAATTTCTCGGCGAGCTGCGGCACCTGATAGACGGAGAGCTGGCGGAACTCGATGTCAGCACCGGCCTGCTCGGCGGCGAATTCGGCCTGGCGCAGGTAGTGCGGGTCGGAATCGATGCCGACGACGCGGCCGGCGCCGCGCCGCTTCATCTCGAGCGAGTAGAAGCCGGCATTGCAGCCGATGTCCAGGACGCTGCGGCCCTCAAGATCGGCGGGGACGGCATCCTTGAACCCGGCCCATTTAAAGGCGGGATAGTCGCCGAGGAAGTGGTCGGGCGCGGTCGACACGCCGTCGATGTCGAGATTGTGGAACCAGGGACCCAGTTCCTCGATGCGGCGTTCGAGATCGTCGCGGCTGGTTGGCCTCGTCTCCATGCTCACACCTCCGGGCGGGCGGCGGGTTGCACCTGCTGGCGATAGCTGCCGACGGAGGCCGGCTGCCTCGCGGCCTTCTTCAGCGCCTGGGTGAACCAGTCAACGGTCAGCGGCAGGCCCTCGGCCAGCGACACCTGAGGCTGCCACCCGAGTAGGGTCATGGCGCGTGTGATATCAGGTCGCCGGCGCTTCGGATCGTCCACCGGCAGCGGCTGGTGGACGATCCTCGAGGTGCCGGGGACCAGTTCCCGAACCAGCTCGGCCAGCTCGGCGATGGTAAACTCGCCGGGATTGCCGAGGTTGACGGGCTGCTTGGGATTCGGGTCGACGTTCATCAGCGCGATCAGGCCGGCGACGAGGTCGGTGACGTAGCAGAAGGAGCGCGTCTGCTGGCCGTCGCCATAGATGGTAAGCGGCCGGCTCTCCAGCGCCTGAACGATCAGGTTGGAGACGATGCGGCCGTCGTCGGGCTGCATGCGCGGGCCGTAGGTGTTGAAGATGCGGGCGATGCGGGCGTCGACGCGTCCGGCGCGGAGATAGTCGAAGCAGAGCGATTCAGCGGCGCGCTTGCCCTCGTCGTAGCAGGCGCGGGGGCCGGTGCAGTTCACGTGGCCGAAATAATCCTCGCGCTGCGGGTGCTCCTCAGGGTCGCCATAGACCTCGCTGGTCGACGCCTGCAGAAAACTCGCACCATGCCGTTCGGCGAGAGCGAGCAGGTTGCCGGTACCGACGACGCTGGTGACCATGGTGTGCACGGGGTCCGCCTGATAGTGCGGCGGCGAGGCGGGGCAGGCGAGGTTGTAGATCTGGTGCAGCGGGCGCTCGAGCTGCAGCGGCGAGCAGATGTCCTGCTCGATCAGCGTGAAGCGCGGATGGTTCTGCAGCGGCAGCACATTGGCTTCGGTGCCGGTGAGGAAGCTGTCGACGCAGATGACGTCGTGGCCCTCGGCGAGCAGCGTGTCGCAGAGGTGCGACCCGATGAAACCCGCCCCGCCGGCGACGAGGATGGTGCGGCTGCCGGATCCGTTCTGGTCGTTGCTCATGCTTCTTCCTTTCGGTCGGCTGTCGTTGGGCGGTGGCAGGCGGAGCAGTTCCGCAACCATTTCTCGCGCCCGGGCGACGCCGGTATGCGAGCGGATGACACGCCGATGCGCCGCAGCGGCGAGATCGTGACGCCGGGCTTCATCGACAGTGGTCAACGCAGCAACGACGTCTTCGCTGCGTTCTGCCAGCAGCAGCGCCTCGTCCGGCGGCAGCAGTTCTTCAAGGCCGGGCCAGCTGTCGCTGATGATGGGGGTGTGGCAGGCAGCCGCCTCGAACAGCCGGACGCTGGGCGACCAACCGGCGGCGATCATGTCGGCGCGGGTGACGTTGAGGGTAAAGCGCTGGCGGCTGTAGAAGCGTGGATGCTCGGCCGGCGGCAGGTGGTCGATGCGTTCGACATTCGCCGGCCAGTCGATGTCGTCCGGGTATTGGGGGCCGGCGACGACGAAATGAAGATCAGGGAGCCGGCGGGCCGGTTCCAAAAGCAACTTTTCCAGCGTCGGCTGACGGTCGGGGCTGTAGGTGCCGAGATAGCCGAGATCCCACACGGGCGGTTCACCCGTGTTGCGGTAGCGGGAGGCGTCCACCGAACAGTAGAGCGGTGCGGCGCGGCGGGCGCCGTAGCGGTCCTCGAGCCGCTGCAGCAGGGGTCCTCCGGCGAAGGAGAAATAGATATCGAAGACCGGGATCTGACGGCGGGCCAGGTATTCCTCGTCGTGCCGGTCGAGCTTGGCCAGCGTTACCGGCGTATCGATGTCGTAGAAGCAGAAGCGCCGCGGCTGCAGCCCGGCAACTACGTCGATCACCGCCACCCCGTCGGGGACATAGGATCCAACGATGACGGCATCGGCGGTGCGGATGGCGTCGGCGAACCGCTGCAGGTCCGCGACGCTGTCATAATATTCAAGGCGGCAGAAGTCCGGGTCGGCAAGGTCGCGGTTGCCCGCGTACCAGGGAACATCGCGCTCGAGGAACAGCGTGCGGTGTCCCTCGGCATGGAGCCCGCGCAGCAGGCCGCGGAAGGTGGTGGCGTGGCCGTTGCCCCAGGAGGAGGAGAGGGACAGCCCGAGGACGACGATGTCGAGGCCGGTGCTCATTCCGCCGCCTCCACCGTGCGTCCATGCATGAACTCGCGGAAGATGCCATCGGCCTGGGCGGCGCGGTGGTCATAGGTGTGCTCGCGCAGCACCCGCTGCAGGGCATTGTCGCCGATCTGGCGGGCGCGCGCCCGGTCGAGGCCTGCCAACAGGTCGGCGACGTCCTTGCCGTCGCGTGCCACCAGTACCTCCTCGCCAGGCGTGAGGAAGAGTTCGACCCCCACCCAGTGATCGGTGATGAGGCAGGCGCCGGCGCCTGCAGCTTCGAAGACGCGCGTGGCCGGCGAGTAGCCGTTCTCCGCCATGCTGGCCCGGGAGATGTTGAGCACCGCCAGTGGCGTCACGTTGAAGGCGTTATGGTCGCGCGTCGGGACGTGGCCGATGGAGTTGACACTCGGTGGGAGCGGTTTGTCATGCCAGCCGGAGCCGCCGAGCAGGAACCTCCGCTCCGGCAGCAGGGCGGCGGGCTCGAGGAAGAACTGCTCCACCCGCGCCTCACGGTCGGGGAGCCGGTTACCGAGGAAGCCGAGATCGGCATCGAAGCGGGCGTCGGGCTCGACGGGATGGTGGGTTTCGGGGTCGAGGGCATTGTAGACGGGGATGCAGGCGGCGGCGCCGACGGCGCGATAGGCTTCGATCACCGGCTCGCCGCCGCCATAGGTGAGGACGACGTCGATCTGCCGCAGGGCCGCATGCAGCGGGTGGTCGGGGGCGGCGCGCAGGTCTGCCAGCGTTGCCGGCGCATCGACGTCCCAGAAGACCTTCAGTGCGCCCGGGCGCGCGGCGTCCAGCAGCTGGCGCAGCAATTCGTCGTCCTCGAAGCCCACGCCGCTGGCCTTGACGACGATATCGGCCTCGGCGGCGGCCGCCGTCGCCCGCCGCAGTGCGTCGGCCGTGCCGTCATAGACGACGACGCGGCACCAGTCGGGGGGATCGATGTCGCGGTGCTGCTGGCGGTCGTAGACGTCCGGTTCGTAAAAGGTGATGTCATAGCCACGGGCGGCGAGGGCGCGGAGCAAGCCACGATAGTAGGTGGCGGCGCCGTTCCAGTAGGAGGACAGCAGGCTGGAACCGTAGAAAGCGATCTTCATTGGGCGGCCTCCCGTACGGCCAGGGCTTCGATGACGCGGGCGGTGCCGCGGGTGGCGAGGATATCGAGCAGTTCGTCGACGCGATGCCGGCAGGTGTGGCGCGCGGTGATGGTTTCGCGCCCGGCGGTGGCGAGAGTGGCCGCCAGTTGCTCGTCCGCGAGCACCTCCCGGAGCAGCCTCGTCATCTCCGTGCCGTCGCGCGCAAACAGGAAGTCCGTTCCTGGCCGGAACAGGTTTTCCGCGTCGTCCCAGGGTGCCGAGATCAGGGGGATGCCGCAGGCCAGGGCCTCGAACATCCGGATAGTCGGGATGCCGGGCAGCGCCTCGACATAGGGGCGGCGGGGGATGTGCATGGTGATCCGGTGGCGGGCGAAAGCCTTCGGCACCTCGGCGTTGGGGAGCCAGCCTCGATAGTCGATGCCGGCTGCTGCCAGCGCTGCGAGCGCCGGCTCGGGGTAACGCACGCCGTGCACCGTCGCCGACAGTCCGAGATTGCGGCTCGGTTCCACAAGGAACTGCTGGATCTCGGCGCTGCGCTCGTCGTCGCCCCAGTTGCCGATCCAGACGAGGTCGCGTTCATGCGGGATTTCGGGCAGCGGCCGGAACAGCCCGTCGTCGGCGGCCTCGTGCCAGGTGAAGACGCTGTCGCCCCAACCGGACTTTAGGTAGCGCTGCCGCAGCGTCTCGCCGAAGGCGAGGATGGCGTCATAGTCGCCAAGCGTCAGGCCAGCGATGTCCTCCGCTGCCGAGATGGCGCGGTGATGGGTATCGTGGAAGAGCAGGGTGAAGCTGCCGCCGTCGCGGCGGGCGCGGCCGACACGCGCGACGAGATCCGGATCCGTCCATTCATGGACGATGACGACGTCGGCGGCGGCAAGCTGGGCCTCATGGTCGAAACTCGCGTCGTAAACGATGGACCGGAGACCCGGGAAATCCGATTCGAATCGCGTAAGGGCCGCCGTCCCCTGTTCGGATAGCAGGTTCTGACGGCTCCAGCCGTCTTCCGGCTCCAGCGCCAGTGCTTCGTGGCCGCGGCGCAGCAGGTCGCGCATGACCCCGCGCAAGAAGTGCGCGTTGCCGTGGTTCCAGTCGGAAACGAGGGAGTGGGTGTAGAACAGGAAGCGCATGGTCAGCCGGTTCCGGCAAGGCTGGGGGCCGCCGAGGCGATGGCGGCGGAATAGACGCCGAGCATCGCCGCGGCCTGGGCGTCGAGAGTGAACAGCTCGGAGCGCCGTCGCGCGGCCTGGCCCAGACGGCGACGGAGAATGCGGTCGCCCGCCAGCTCATTGATCGCTTCGGCCAATGCGGCAGGATTGTGCGGATCGGCGAACATGGCGGCACCGTCCCAGAGCTCGCGATAGGTAGGGATGTCGGCGAGGACCAAGGCCGCGCCGGCCCGTGCCGCCTCGAGCGCGGCGAGGCCGAAGGGCTCGTAGATCGAGGGGGAGACGACGATGCCGGCACCGGCCATCAGGCGGCGCACCTCCGCATTGTCGATTTCACCCCGCGCTTCCGCATGCTGCAGCGTGAGCGACTGCCCGCCCGGCCCGGTGGTCGGACCCGCCATGACCACGGGCCACTCGCTGGACGCCGCCGCCTGATCGAGGACGGCACCGTTCTTACCTTCGTCCCACCAGCGGCCGGCGGCGAAGACATAGTTGCTGCGGGTCGTCGAGCGGGTGTCGCCGCGGGTGGCGTTGTAGACGGTCTCCAGCCCGGTGATCGGTCCGTAGCAGGCGCCCAGCATGTCAGCATGGCTGCTGCTGGGCGCGAGGACGGTGGCGGCGGCATCGAAACCTGCCCGGTTGCGCCGTTGCTGCCAGTGCCATGCCTCGGGCAGGGGCGTGCCGCGCACGGCGTGGAACCAGGTCACGACGCAGGAGTGCGAGACGACGATGACCGGGACGTCGAGTAGCAGGCCGCAGGCCTGGGAAGGCAGGTTGAGGTGCACGAGGTCGACGTCGTAATCGTGCACCAGGTTCGAAATCAGGTCCGGGATGCCGTCCAGCTCGTGCTCGTCGTCGGTGGTCCAGTCGAGCGGGGCGTCCAACCACACCAGCCGGCCGATACTGCCGGCTTCCCGCGCCTGGCTGGCGCTCGGTTGAGGCCCGAGCCCGACGAAGAGGATCTCCACGCCTTTCCCGCGGAGGGCAGCACCGAGGTCCATCGCGTAGCGCCAGACGCCGCCGATGGCGTCGAGCGTCATGAGGATGCGGCGGGGATGCGCCGCCATCCAGGGGGTTCTTTGGCAGTCGGCGAGGATGGGAGTCGCCGCAGCGGAGGGATCGAGGGCCATCATGCCCGTGCCCGCTGCCGTTGGGCCGGCGGTGCAGCCACCGTGACGCGGTTGCGGGCGAGCCAGGTGGCGAGATCGCGCAGTCCGTCCCGCCAGCTCACGCCAGCCTTCCAGCCGATCGCGTCGGAAAGCGACCGGGTATCGGCAACGAAGTAGTACTGGTCGCCCTGACGCCAGTCCCCGTGCGAGACAGAGGTGTCGTGGCCGGTCATGCGCTCGATCTCGCGCAGCACGGCCAGCAGGCTGACCGCATTGTGCGGGCCACCGCCCAAGTTGAAGGCTCTGCCGCTGACACTGTCGATGGCGTCGAGGACGCCGCGATAGGCGGCGACCGCGTCGTCGACATGCAGGATGTCCCGCACCTGCTTGCCGTCGCCGTAGATGGAGATCGCTTCGCCGCCGAGGGCGCGGATGAGGAAGTGTGCGACCCAACCCTGGTCCTCCGTCCCGAACTGGCGCGGTCCGTAGATGCAGCTCATGCGCAGCACGGCGGTGGGGATGCCGTAGGACTTGGCGTAGTCGAGGACGTATTGGTCGGCCACACCCTTGGAGCAGCCATAGGGCGTGCAGAAATCCAGCGGCCGCTGCTCGCTGACGCCGTGGGCGCGCAGTTCGGGATCGGCGGGAATGTAGCGGTCGTCGAGCTCGACCATCTCCACGTCCTCGAGGCCGCCATAGACCTTGTTGGTGCTGGCGAAGATCACCGGGGTCGTTCGGCCGCTGCGGCGCACCGCCTCCAGCACGTTGAGCGTGCCCCGGGCGTTCACCTCGAAATCGTCGACCGGCTGCACCAGGCTGGTGGTCACCGCCGTCTGGGCGGCGAGGTGGAAAACCGCCTTGGCATCGGCAAGGGCCGGTTGGATCGCCGACGTGTCGCGGATGTCGGCAAGGCAGGGGTGGACGCGCGCGCCATGGCTGTCCTTCAGCCAGCTCAGGTTCTCGTCGACACCGGGGCGGCTGAGATTGTCGATCACCACCACCTCCTCGCCGTCGGCGAGGTAGCTGGCGGCGAGGTTGGAGCCGATGAAGCCGCTGCCGCCGATGACCACGATGGGCGCCGCCTTACCGATACGGGCTGGCGCCGAGAGGCCGGCTACCTCCTCGACGCGTTCCAGCCCGCCCTCGGCCAGCAGGCGGGCGAGGAGCTTGGGCTGGTTCCGGGCATCCACCGCGCCGAGGTGGTAGTGCCGGGGGTCGAACCACAGGCCTTCCTGCACGGCGATATCCGGAGGCACGTCGCTCCAGCCGTACCAGTAGAGGCGGTCGGCGGGGACGTGGAGCGCCTTGTGGAAGCGCCGGACCTGTTCGATCTCGTTATTGCGCCAGGTGGAGTACCCGGTCTCGGTGATCCAGATCTCGGCGTCGCGGTTGTAGCGATCGAGGATGCTCCGCATCTCGCCGAGATGCAGGTCCCAGCCGCCCCAGGAGCCGGCCTCGCTGTCCCAGGTGCCGGGAAAGCCGTGGAAGCCGACGGCGGAGACGACTCCCAGCACGCCGCGTTCGCCCATGAGGTCGAGCCAGTAGGGATCGAAGGGGGAGGGGCCGCCCAGCACCGGCTTCCAGCCGCGCTGTCCGGCCCAATAGGCCGCACCGCCGACCATCTCGCAGAACATCTGGAAGTCGGCGTCCTCCCGCCAGTCCCAGTCGAGCAGGTTGTTCGGCTCGTTCCAGAGTTCGATGTGGGTAAAGTGCTCGCCGTAGCGGCTGAGCACGTGGTCGATGAAATCGGCGTAGGACTTGAGGTCGCGCGGTGCGCCGGAGGTTCGGCCGGTGCGCGAGAGCGAGGGCGGCGTGTAGTGTACGCATGGAAGCAGGTCGAGAGCGCCCCCGAGTTTCGGCAGCAGCCAGTCGAACCATTCCTCGCCGCCCGGCGCCAAATACTCGGCCCAGGAGAGGTGGGTACGCAGAAAGCTGGCGCCGCTGGCGACGATGGCGGGGAGCATGGTTTCGACACGCTGGTATTCACCCGGCCGGAACCACTCGACGAAGCCGAAAGGCTTGCCGGCCCCACGAACTGGGCGACCCTCACTCATGATACGAGACCCCGGGCCTCGAGGTGCTGCTGCATCTCGGCGCTGCGGTCCACCGCCTCCACTTCGCGGACCCAGGCGGCAAGCTCGCCGAGGCTGTTCTCGAGGCGGAACTGCGGTTCGAAGCCGAGCAGTTCGCGGGCCTTGGAGTTGTCGGAGAAGCAGTTGCGGATGTCGCCGGAGCGCGCCTTGCGCATGATCTGGGGCTTGATCTCCGGCACGCTCATGGCGTCGGCGAGGAGCGTTGCAACCTCGCTGATGGTGTAGGCGGAGCCGCTGCCGATGTTGATGACGTGCCCGGGCGCCTGGGGCTGTTCCATGGCGAGACGGAAGCCGCGGGCGACGTCGCGGACGTGCACGAAGTCGCGGCGCTGCTCGCCATCCTCGAACACCAGTGGCGCCTGGCCGTTGGCCAGCCGCGAGGCGAAGTTGGCGAGGACGCCGGTATAGGGGTTGGAGAGGGCTTGGCCCGGCCCGAAGACGTTGAAGAGGCGCAGGGCGACTGCCTCGACCCCGTAGGCGCTGCCGAAGATCAGCACCGAGCGTTCCTGCTGGTATTTGGTCAGGGCGTAGATGGAGGCGAGGTCGACCGGTTTCTCCTCGTCGGTTGGCACCGGCGTCAGCGGTTCGCCGTTCCTGCCGACGGGATCCCAGCGCCCCTCGCGCACAGCGGCCGGGTTGCGGCGGACATTGCCGAGGCGGGTGCCGTCGGGCGTTTCGTAGAGGCCTTCGCCATAGACGCTCATCGAGGACGCGACCACGAGGCGCTTGATCGAGCGGTCGATCATCGCTTCGAGCAGTACGGCGGTGCCCAGATCGTTGACGCCAACATAGCGGGCGATCTCGTACATGGACTGACCGACACCCACTTCGGCGGCGAGGTGGAAGACGCCATCGATGCCCTCCAACGCGGCGTTGACGGCATCGCGGTCGCGGATATCGCCCTGGACCAGTTCGACACCCTCCGGCAGCGCCGGGCGGCTCTCTCCGTGTACCTGATCGATGAGAGCGTCGAGGATGCGGACCTCATAGCCCTGGGCCAACAGTTCGTCCGTGAGTGCCCGCCCGATAAAGCCGCAACCCCCTGTAACAAGTACTTTTTTCAAATCAGTCCCCACAGGCTGAAGAAAATGAAGATGCTAAAGATGAAGCAACGGCGAAACCGACTTAACTGGCAAATGGTTCCCGACAGGTCGGTCCGGCAGGTCCGCCCGCGCAGTTTGGCGATCGCTGCATCAACCAGTCGCTGGTCAGCAATTCCCCCGGCGCGGCCATGGTTCCGACGCGGCAACCGCAGCCGCGACCAGCATCATCATCTTCAGCGAAGACTTCTGCAGGAACCGGTGGTGCGGCCCGGTCGTTGCCGGTGCAGTGACCGCAGGCAGCCCAGGAAGAGGCAGATAATGAAAATAGCAATGATCGGTGCAGGATATGTCGGCCTTACGACCGGTGCCTGCCTCGCCCAACTCGGCCACACGGTCACGGGCGTCGATGTGGATGCCGCAAAGGTTGCCCGGCTTTCGCGGGGCGAGGTGCCGATCTACGAGCCGGGGCTCGAGGCATTGCTTCGGGAGCAGACGGAAGCCGGGCGGATGCGCTTCACGACGAATGTCGAAGCGGCGGTCGCCGACGCCGATGCCGTCTTCCTCGCCGTGGGGACGCCGTCGGGGCCAGCGGGCGATATCGACCTCAGTTTCGTGCAGCAGGCGGCCAGCCAGATCGCCCCCGCGCTCAAGCCGAATGCAGTGGTGGTGCTGAAATCCACCGTGGTCGTCGGGACCTGCAGGCGGGTGCGCGAAGTGGTGGCCGAGCGGCGCGGGGGACTCGACTTCTCAGTCGCCTCGAACCCCGAATTCCTAAGGGAGGGGTCGGCAATCGACGACTTCCTCTGTCCCGACCGCATCGTCGTCGGCACCGACGACCGACGGGCGGCGCTGCTGATGGAGCGGCTCTATGCGCCGCTGCGCCGCGAGGGCGTGCCATACCTGCAGACCAGCACGGCCAATGCCGAACTCATAAAATATGCGGCGAACGCCTTTCTCGCCCTCAAGGTGGGCTTCATCAACGACGTCGCCAATCTCTGCGAGGCGGCGGGCGGCGATGTCACCGCAGTGGCCGAGGGGATCGGGCTGGACCGGCGGATCGGCACCGCCTTCCTGGCGGCGGGTCCGGGATTCGGCGGTTCCTGCTTTCCGAAGGACACCCGCGCTTTCGCTGCAACGGGGCGCAAGTTCGGTGCACCACAGGGGCTGATCGAAACACTGATCGAGCGCAACGAGGAGCGCAAGCAAGCGCTCGCCCGGCGCATCCTCAAGGAACTGCCGGGGCAGCCGGAAGGGAAGCGGGTGGCGGTTCTGGGCGTAGCTTTCAAGGCCGATACCGACGATGTGCGGGAGTCCGCCGCGCTGACCATCATTCCGGTGCTGCAGGATGCGGGGGTCGCCGTGCAGGTGCACGACCCGCAGGCCCGCCAGGCCGACGACCCGGCCTTCGCAGGCGTCGAGTGGCACGAATCCCCCTATGCGGCGGCAGCGGGCGCCGAGGCTGTCGTCATCCTTACCGACTGGCAGGAGTACCGGAACCTCGACCTCGGGCGCCTGGCCGATGCCATGGCCGGTCGTACCGTCATCGACTACCGCAACCTGCTCCCGCAGGAGGAACCGGCTGCGCATGGGCTGCGCCACATCAGTCTTGGGCGCGCAGACGGCCATGGGGCCGTAGAACCGGGCATCCCCTTCGAGGTGGCCCCGGCGGCGCGGCGCTCGGCAGCTTCGCCGTCGCCGGCGTAAGCGGCAGCCGGAACAGGCAGGCTGTGGCGGCGTTCCGCAGCAAGTCAGCAATGCAAGGAGGACGACATGAGCGAATCCACCACAACCACTGACCACCAGCAGATCCGCAAGTGGGCGGAGGCGCGCGACGGCAAGCCGGCAAAGGTCGACACCAGCGGCGAGGGGGGCATCCTCAGGATCGATTTCGGCGAGCGCGAGGAGAATCTCACGCCGATCGCGTGGGAGGAGTTCTTCCGAATCTTCGATGAGAACAAGCTGGCATTCCTCTACCAGGAGAAGACCAGCAGCGGCGGCACGAGCCGCTTCAACAAGTTCGTCGAGCGCGACTGACCCGATGCGGCACAGCAACCCGGACGACTTCGCTGCAGCGGCCGGACGAGGCGCTGCCACCCTGATGCCGGCGGCCGTCGTTACCGGCCCCGGCCGCCTGCAGATCGACCAGGTGGCGATTCCCGAGCCAGGTCCTGGCCAGGTGCGCGTGCGGCTGGAAGGCTGCGGCGTCTGTGCCTCCAACCTCACGCCGTGGGCGGGTCCGGAGTGGATGCAGTTCCCGACCGAGCCGGGCGGCCTCGGCCATGAAGGGTGGGGCACGGTCGATGCCGTCGGGGAGGGCGTCACGGGCGTCAGACCCGGCGCCCGAGTGGCGGCACTCTCCTACCACTCCTATGCCGGCTACGACATTGCGGACGAAGGGGCAGTGGTGGAACTACCGGAGGCGCTGGCGGGGCAGCCGTTCCCTGGAGAGCCGCTGGGCTGCGCCATGAACATCTTTCGCCGCGCCGAGGTGCACGCCGGGCAGACGGTCGCCATCATCGGGATCGGCTTCCTCGGCGCCTTGCTGACGCAGCTCTGCGCCGGCGTCGGTGCGCGGGTGATCGCCATTTCCCGGCGCGGCTATTCCCTGGAGGTGGCGCGGCAGATCGGTGCCGCGGAATGCATCGCCATGGACGATCACTACGCCATCATCGAGCAGGTGAAGGCGCTGACGGGGGGACAGTTCTGCGAACGGGTGATTGAAGCGGTGGGCAAGCAGTGGCCGCTGGATCTCGCGGGGGAACTGACGCGGGAGCGCGGCCGCCTCATCGTCGCGGGATACCATCAGGACGGGCCGCGGCAGGTGAACATGCAGCTCTGGAACTGGCGCGGGCTCGACGTGATCAACGCGCATGAGCGGGACCCGCAGGTGTATGTCGCGGGCATACGGGCGGCGGTGAAGGCGGTGGTCGAAGGGCGGCTGCAGCCCGCATCGCTCTATACCCACACCTATCGCCTGGACGAACTGGCCACGGCGCTCGACGCGACGCGCGACCGACCGGACGGCTTCCTCAAGGCACTGGTGACCCTGTGATGGCGCAGGCAATGATGCAGCCGCGGCCGGCGCTGCGGCTCGGCTTCCTCGGGGTTGGCTGGATCGGCCGCAGCCGCATGCAGGCGCTGCTCGGCGGCGGCCTGGCGGAGGCGGCGGCGATTGCCGACGCCAGTCCTGCAACGGTCGAGGAGGCGAGGGCGCTGGCGCCAGAGGCCGAGGTCATGGCGGGGCTCGACGAATTGCTGGAGGCCGAGCTCGACGGCGTGGTCATTGCGACACCGAGCGCCTTGCACGCCGAGCAGGCGGTGCAGGCACTGGAGCGCGGAATAGCAGTGTTCTGCCAGAAGCCGCTCGGACGGGATGCCGCGGAAGTGCGGCGGGTGGTGGATGCCGCCCGTGCTGCGGACCGGCTGCTGGGCGTCGATCTATCCTATCGCCATACCGCCGGCATGCAGCAGATCCGGCACCTGCTGGAAGGCGGTGAACTCGGCAAGATATTTGCGATCGACCTCACTTTCCACAATGCCTATGGGCCGGACAAGCCCTGGTTCTACGACCGGGCGCTGGCCGGCGGCGGCTGCGTCATCGATCTCGGCGTCCACCTGGTGGATCTGGCGCTGTGGGCGCTCGACTTCCCGGCCGTCAGCACGGTCTCCTCCTCGCTGTTCGCAGGCGGCCGGCCGCTGCAAACGGGAAGCGCCGAGGTGGAGGATTATGCCGTCGCCACGCTGCAGCTCGCGGACGGGCCGGTGGTGCGTCTCGGCTGCTCGTGGCGGCTGCAAGCGGGATGCGACGCGGTGATCGAAGCGGCGTTCTACGGGACCGAGGGCGGGGCGATGCTGCGCAACGTCGAGGGCTCGTTCTACGACTTCGTGGCCGAACGCTTCCGCGGCACGCAACGCGAAACGCTGGCGACGCCGCCGGACGACTGGGGCGGGCGGGCAGCGTGCAACTGGGCGGAGCGGCTGGCGGCGGGTGCGGGCTTTGACCCCGCTGCCGAGCAGTTCACAGCAGTTGCCGCCGCGCTCGACCGGATCTACGGCAAGCACGGCTGACGGCGCGTCCGAGAAGCAACCGAAGCCGAATGCAGGCGTTGCAGGCAGTCAACCGGAGCGAGCGAAATGGTGCAGGTCAAATACCAGGTGGTCGAACACAATGGCGGCTGGGCCTACAAGGTGAACGACGTCTTTTCCGAGACTTTCCCGACCCATCAGGAGGCCCATGCGGCGGCGGAAGCGGCGGCCGAGCGGCAGCAGCTCGCCGGTCGTACGGGAGTCATCGAGTACGAGGATCCTTCGTACAAGTGGCACCAGGAGATCTCCGATGCCGGCGACCGCCCCGAAACCTCCGTCGAGGATGATTTGGCCGACCCGGCGCCGACCTCCGACACCGACGCCGCCCGCTAGCGGCGGCTCAGCCCGTCAGACGGGCCCGCAGCTCGTCGAGCCGCTGCATGCAGGCTTCGATCTCGGCGCGGACCGCCCGCTGTTCCTTGGCCGTCATCGGGCTCTTCGAACCCGGGCGCAGCCCGAGGTCCACGGCATCGACCAATGACTGGACGTCACGGCGCAGGCGTTCCGCCTCGTTGATTGCAGGCATGAGTCGTCTCCGATGGTGCGGAAGCGATAGCCGCTCCGCGCCCTCCGTTCAACAAAGCGGCCGCCACCGCGCTTGATGCCTTCCGGTGCCTGCGCTAGAGAAACCGCGCCGGACGCGATCCCGGCTCGTGTCGGGGCCGCCCGCAAGGCGGTGGCCCGATGGCAGGTGTGGGCCTGTAGCTCAACGGTTAGAGCCGACCGCTCATAACGGTCTGGTTGCAGGTTCGAGTCCTGCCGGGCCCACCAATCCTCCCATGACCGAAAGGTCCCGGAAACCGGGGGCTCTAGCGCCTTGATGCGGCGAGCACGCCCGTTCAGGGCCGTATGCGAGGGGACGGCAGAACGCCTCGGGGACACACGGGGGACACACAGACACTGGTGCTCTCACACTGTGGGTGGGCACGAGTCGTCACGCCGCGCCCAATATCGCTCGCTGAGTTTCCTGCCTAGGCCTGCACCGTCGCTGTCATCCCCGGCGGCGATGTGCGGGGCGTTAAGCCCGTTCGTGTTCGGTCAACATGAAAGGAATGGACCGGATGATTAATATTGAAGAGAAGCGGCCCTCGGGTCCCGAGGCCATCGAGGTGGGGCTTGGAATGTTGTTCGACAACCTCCCTGACCTCGCCCCCGAAAACCCAGCGTTCTCGGCAGCAACTACGGAGATGGCACATCGCGTTGGTGAAGCAGCCAGCTTCATCAGCGCGCGGGCCTTCGAAGTCGAGGTTTTCGTCAAGGACGGCCAGTTGAGCGAAGTCGCAAAGGCGATGAAGACGCTGGTCGATTTCCGCGACAACTACTAGAGCAGGCAAGCTCGGCAACTTCAGCCGCTTCGGCTGCGCGCTCGGGGCTCAAGCTCCGGGCGCCGTCGGGGCATTTATGCAATTATCGGATTGTCGTCTTCGAGCGGTGATGGCTCGCCCGCTGCAAAGGCCTCCAGCGAACTGGCAATAAAAGCGTCGAGCCGGGTCGCGAGTGCGGAGCTTTTCTCGACGTGCTTCACATAGTATTCCAGCGACGCGATTGCTGTTCGCTGCTTCATTGGGTCCCAAAGGGAGACGATGCTGCTCATGTCGCCAGTGTCGAGCGCCCTGACGCCGAGATCCTGGATGCGGTCCCTAACGCCATCTTCGAAGCCGAGCGAGAAGACGATCCCGATCGCACCGCGCACGTTGGCCTCGTTAGCAAATGCTGCGAGCTGCTCGACATCGCCCTCCGCTAATACGTACTGCTTCACTTCTGCAGTGATCGCGAGGCGGGCACCCTCCCATGCGTCGATGTCGCCCACCCTTTGAAGGCGTTTGCTTCCTGTTCTTACATTTGAAATCTCAACCTGTAGGTGAGGATTGTCAGCCCGTACAAAGCCGAACACCAAACCCTGGTAGGCGGCGCCAGTCGTTTCGCCCTTCTCCCTCGATAGGCTGAAGCCTTCTATCACCATCTCGAAAAGAGGCGGTTCCCGCACTAGGCTGGCTGGGTCGAAGGCCTGACTGGGCAGTATTGTCAGGACGAAGTCGCAAATCTTCCCGCGGAGCGTCTCCAGTTCCTCCACGCTGAACCCGCACATCGCATCGAGCCAATGTGCATAGTCCCGCCATTGGGCTGTCGCGTGTCCGGGACAGCTGGGGTAATCGAAGCGGTTGTTCTTGGCGCGAAAGAAGGCCTCGATACCATTGTAGAACGGTCGCAGGCCCAGCGTTCCGCCGGTTGGCAGGTCAACGATTAGGGTGTTGGCGCGCTTGCCAGGAGAGCGGAACTCGCGGCGAGGGAACGACGACAGAAACGTGTCAAAGTCCGTTATGCCCTCGTTGGCAGGGACGCCCAGTTCGTTTAGAAAATCGATGAACGCTACCGCCAGACCGGCCGCGTATTTTCGCACACCAAACCCGGCCTGGACCTCGCTGAAAATCTCATCTGGTGTCATTCAGTTACCGTGCAAGAGGCAAGGTGACGTCAATTTATTGACGTCAGTTGCGAATCGTTGTTTGCTGTAGTCGCCATTCGTAGGCTGCCAGAGGTTAAGGCGTATGAGTGATCTATCGCGGAAAGAGGAGTTTCGCGAATGGCTCTCCAAGCGAACGACCTTAGGTCACAGAACCATATCTGACACAGTTTCTCGCGCTCGGCGAATCTCGGGGCTCATTGATCTGAGCAAGGCGAAGTCTCGAGAAGATGTGCAACTGATGACGCTGCAGTCGTCAGAATTTCAATCCTGTTCGATGTCGGTCAGGTCGCAGTTGAAGCGCGCCGCTGAGTTTTACGTCGAATTCAAAAGGTCGAAAAATTGACCACTTTTGTCGACCTCTTTTCGGGTGCCGGCGGTCTCACCCTTGGGCTTTGCAACGCCGGCTGGCGGCCGCTATTGGCTGTGGATAGTTGGAACGACGCCATAGCCACGTACCGCAGCAACTTCCTTGACCATGCTGCTATCCTCGCGCCTATTGAAAGCCTCAACGAACGGAGTCTGCGAGACTCTTTGAACGAGGTGCCCGACTGGATCGTCGGCGGCCCCCCGTGCCAAGGATTTTCCACGGTCGGGCGACGCGATCGTGAAGACCCAAGAAATCAGTTGGTGCGTGAGTACGCGCGGATAGTGCGCATCCTTCGACCGGAGGGCTTTGTCGTCGAGAATGTCGTCGGCCTTCGCGACATGAACTTTGTTGAGGCTGTAGGCCAGTTGTTCAACGAAGTTGGTTACCGCGTGACCACGATGGTTCTACGCTCTGCGGATTACGGGGTACCGCAACTGCGGCACCGGATTTTCTTCGTCGGCGATCGCCAAGGGCGCTCGTTCGCCAAGCCAGTACCGTCGCGATCAATAGGTCAACACGTTACCGTTTGGGATGCCATTGGAGACCTGCCGACATTGGCACCGGGCGAAGCAGCGATGATCTACGATAAGCCAGCCACAACCCGCTATCAGCGGTTGATGCGCAAGGGGTCAAAGTCGTTGCAAGGCCACGTTGCCAGCAGTCATCCGCCCCACTTAGTCGAGGCGATTTCTTACATACCAGACGGTGGCAACCGGCGATCTATCCCGCCCCACCTTCAGCCTCGGAGCGGCTTCCACAACAGCTACTCGCGCTTGCACAGCGCGTCTCCGGCCGTTGCGGTCACTCAGAACATGGGGAAGCCGTCGGGCACCCGATGCGTTCACCCCTTTCAGGATCGCGGCCTTACCGCTAGGGAAGGTGCGCGCCTTCAGGGGTTCCCTGATACTTTCCATTTCAGCGCCGGTGTGACGAGCCAGAGGCTGCAGATTGCAAACGCCGTCTCACCGATACTTGCTGAGGCAATTGGGCGAGCGCTAGGCAGCGAAGCTAACTGGGAAGAGTTCGTCCACGCAGAGGCGGCTGAATAGGTTTACTCCCGGCACTTCCTATCGCCATTTCACCCTCTCTCCCCGCTTCACCTTCGCGCGCAGCCTGTTCCCCACGTTCATGCGGGCCTGGCCCGGATTGAGGTTTTCGTACGCTGGGTTCCACACGCCGTTTGCCACAGCGACCGCTCGGAGCTTATTTCGGTCGACCTTACCCCCGGCGCCCGCGACCGCCTTGCTAAGCCTCTGGCCCAAGTCGTCCGGCTTGTGTTCTCGCTTGTAGTCGGCGCTGACAACAGATCGGGCAGGGGGTGCTCCCGGAACTGCCAAGCCGTCGTCGCCCGGATCCACTTCATCCAGAACCGGCTGGTCCTCGGTGGCATCCATATCGCCGCCGTTTGCTGCCTTGCTCTTGCGGTTGTGGCGGGTGGCGGGCTTCGGACTTTCCGCTTCGGTCCTCATTGTCGTTCTCCTGTCCATCGAGTTGACAGGACTGAGGAAAACACGCTGAAAGCGTCTCTGGAATCCCTCCAGGACTTGGCGCGGATATCTCCTTATTTCATGCTACTGTAGCTGGGTCGATCCACGCGGCGATTGCGGCAAGTGTCGACTTGAATTCGGGGTGGTTCGCCTGCCATTGCGGGGACGCCAGTATCTCGGCAACCACCTCGGGCGCTGCCTTGCCCTCAATCACGCTCAGGCAGTGTTCGAGATCAATCGTCCATTGGATTTGCATGTCAGGATCGTCCTTGAGTCGGTCAAGGGCATCGCGCGCCTGCTGCGTCGCCGGCTTGATCTCACCGGTGGGCAACATGTCTTCGTCAGTCAGGGCGCACCAGCGGATGCCCAACGTCCGAGCGATCCTAGCGAAAGCCGGAATGCCGGAAACGCCGCCGCACTGCATGATGCTGACCGATCGGGCGTCGTAGTCCAAGTCCAACTTATCGAAGCCTTGGCGAATAGCGAACGTGTCGTTCTGACCCTCGCAAAACACCGCGCAGGTGCCGAACAAAAAGTCGTGCGAGCCGTTGTCGTCAAGTTTCGACTGCAGCTTGGCGGGGTCATCAATATCGTCAGTGTTGACGCTCCGGCTGATGACCTTGCCGCGCACTCGGACTAGACGCGTGATCACCTGCCTTTCCTGGAATGATACAAGCTCGGCCGAATGGGTGGTGTAAACAACCGTCCAGCCCTTTGCAGCCAGCGCGGACAAAACCTTGCGGACCTTGCGGC
This sequence comes from Devosiaceae bacterium, assembly GCA_035998685.1. Classification (GTDB taxonomy): domain Bacteria; phylum Pseudomonadota; class Alphaproteobacteria; order Rhizobiales; family Devosiaceae; genus Devosia_A. The sequence goes on from DASYHK010000004.1 coordinate 126,277, forward strand.
GCAGGTGAGGATGCAGATGGGTCTCGGGCTCCTCCAAGAGGAGGATGATGCGTTCCTTAACAACGTCTGCGTATTCGCACAGCGCCTCGAGCGCGGCTAGACGGATCACGCTCTGCCAACCGTCGCCCATCTTACGCAAAGGCGTCGCCACACTATCTGGGTCCGTCGCTAGTGACACAGCTAGCTTCTGCGCCAGCCAGTCCTCTATCAGCTGGGTGTCGGGTCTAAGATCGATCTTCGCATGGGTGCCGACATACTTGCCGATGACCCGCTCCAGGCGGGGCTTCATGTCTTCCTTCCAGAACGGTAGCTCAGAAGTAGACTGCTGGAAGAATTTGTATGCCGCCGTCACGGCCTTCGGCATCGGGCGGGTAGAACCATCCGGTAGTTTGTAATCCCACTCGTCCTGCAGATAACGTTCCGCCAGCAGTTTCGACAGCCTAGCAATCGGTCCGGTCTTCCAGACGTAGAGAGATGCCTCGATATTCTGTGGCCGAAAGAACCAAATTTCGGGTGTGTGCGTCGCGACGTCCGACAGCTTCGCGTTGACGGTCTTAAAGCCCACATCGTGCTCGGCGAACTTCGCCTTGTCCGCCGCGGCCACAGGGGTGCGGGGCAAAATGGTGATCGGCTTGCCGGTTTCGTCGAACAGAGTGCGGCTATGGCTCATCCGGCCATCCTTGGTCATTGTGCCCTTCACCTGAACGCCATGGACCATGCTGACAGCCCCCACACCTTTGACGGCGGGATATCCCAGGGTATCGTTTGAATGGAAGTGGACTTGAACCAAGAAATTGCGGGACCGTACTCCGGCGTCGCTGCAGTAGAAGTCGTTCTCGTCGACTTCGTACCTATAATAGTCGCCGCCATTCAGGGCCAACGCAATGGCGTTAAGCACCGCAGTCTTGCCGGCATTGTTCGATCCGATCAAGACAGATGGATAGCCGAATTTCAACTCGATCTCGAGGGCGTCTATTCCCCTAAAGTTCTGGATTACGACCTTCGATATCTTGAAGTCGATTGTCACTGTGTCACTGAGATTTCCTAGCGAACGGACGAGCATAGGCATTCTCCCCTCTTACACAAGGTCAGGGAGTGGAGAGGCACCCCTGAGGCTACACGCGAGCTATATCGGCCCCGGCTGATCCCGCTCCGGCCCTCGGAAGTACCTTCCCTTGGTCAGGTCCTGCCCACGCGCGGCCACGGGCAAGGTTCCAGTGGCTCCTCAGGGCGTCCCGAGCGGAACTCAGACCAGCACCAGCAGCCCGAGGACGACCATGAAGGCGCAAAAGCGGTGACTATCCGCGTCATGGGAACACCACTTCGTGACCGGCGGCCGATAGGCGGCTTAGCGCGCCAAGGACGCCAACAATCGCGGTACCGCAGCTGACTTCTTCATAGCGCTGTCGCTAGCAGCCGTTGGCCAGGTCGGCGGGGCGCGTCAATGATCCGCAGCCGCGATAACAGGCCGCCTCGGCGTCTCTCATCAAGTAGTTCTGCTTTCCACAGGGCGATAGCTTTGGCGAAGGCTGGAGACGAGCGGCCCTCTATCGGCACTCCGATGTAAGGGGCTGCAGAGGCTGCCAATAGGGCCGTGGAGCGAATTGCCTGACTTGCCGGCCTCTTACAGCAAGACCTGTCGGTGAACGTGCGGATAGCGGTCGTGCTTCCAAACCTAATATGCTGCCGCAATGGATGGGATACGTGAAGCAAATAGAGTAGCGCGTCTGCGCGCCGCACGGTCGCCGTGGTACAGGCTCCGGCACCGGCTTTCGCTGATCCTGCTGTTGGCGGTCTCGCTGCTGCTCTGGATTCTGCCGGTGTTGTCCTACTTCTGGCCGCTCGGCGGAGGTTGATGAGTCTCCGACCGTTGTGCCTAAGCGACGGGAATAATATGTTACCTACATTCCATGATCAGCACCCGTATCGCTTGCGCCATCGTTGTCCTCTTCGTCACCGGTCTAAGTTCGCTGCCTGCCCAGTCCGAGGAATGGAATGTCCGCTTTGGCATGTGTAGCCGTGATCGGCACACATGCGTGGTGGATGGCGACACGATTTGGCTACGGGGCGTCAACTTGCGGCTCGAAGGCTACGACACGCCTGAGCCCTACACCGACATCTGCGGCGGCCAGGCCGAGATCGAATTGGCGAAGCGGGCGAGCGCTCGGCTACTGCAACTGCTCAACGGCAATCCGTTTACGGTCGAGACCCACGGCACCGATCGCTATGATCGCACACTGGCGACGATCCGCATTGGCGGCACGGACGTGGGCGACATCTTGATCAGTGAAGGGCTTGCGCGGAAATGGCCCAATGGCCGCGAGTTCTGGTGCTGACCGATGAGTCCGACGTCCACTATCGTCGAGGGTAGCGAGACCAGTCATTAATCCGCGCGTCTCCGCGGGGCTATGGGCTGGCCGATGTCGCGCTTCCTCGGCACGTTCATGGCGTAGCGTGGCTGCGGCGCCATAGCCCCCGGTATCCAAGCAGTCTACTTTAGCCTTGGAGACTGCCATGGCCTTTCGCTTCGTACATACCGCCGACATCCATCTGGACTCGCCTCTGCGGTCCTTGGCGATGCGCAATCCCGAATTAGCCGAGATCGTGGGCGACGCCAGTCGGAAGGCTTTCATCTCGATCGTCGATCTTTGCCTTTTGGAACGCGTCGATGCTGTGGTCATCGCCGGCGACCTCTACGATGGCGACCAGACCTCGATGAAGACGGCCCGGTTCCTGGCCACCCAGATGGCGCGATTGCACGAAGCCGGCATCAAGGTGCTCAAGATCCGCGGCAATCATGATGCATTGTCGCGGATCAGCAAGCAGCTAGTCTTCCCCGACACGGTCACGATCTTTGGCGGGCGTCCCAGCACGGTCGTGCATAGCGCCGCCGGCGGCCTAGACGTGGCCTTCCATGGCTTGAGCTTCTCGCACCCGAAGGCGCCGGAAAGTCTGCTGCCCAAGTATGCGTCACCCACGGCAGGCGCGGTAAACGTTGGGATCATGCACACTAGCCTCGCCGGCGCGCCCGGCCATGACATCTATGCGCCGTGCACCGTTGCCGACCTGCATGGTCATGGCTTCGACTATTGGGCGCTGGGCCATATCCACTCACAGACCGTGCATGCTGGCGCCCGAACGGTGGTGATGCCTGGCATGCCGCAGGGCCGGGATATCAACGAGGGTGGCGAGAAGTCAGTCACCTTGGTGACGGTCCGTGACGACCACAGCATCGAGATCGAGCACCGGGCCACTAGCATCGCTCAGTTCGAGCGAGCGACCGTCGACATCGGTGATTCGGTCGAGTGGCCGGACATCGTTCGGTCGATCCGCGCTCGCATCGAGGAGTTGAGGGCTTCCGTCGAAGCGCCACACCTGGTTCTTCGGTTGACCGCGACGGGTTCAAGCCCGCTGGCGTGGCAAGTGATCCGCGATCGAGACCTGTTGCTCACTGAGGCCGAACAGGCCGGGGCTCAGACCGGTTCGGTGTGGATCGAGAAGCTCGAGCTCGACGTGACGCCGCCCATCGAGGAGGTCGGCGGGGTGGACCCGGTGCACGAGCTCATCGAGACGATGCGCTCGAGCGCGCGATCCGAGACGTTTCGCTCCCAGGCCCGCCACATCATCGATCGGGTGGTCAACGAACTTCCCGTCGAGGCGCGGGATTTCGCCGGCACGAACGAAGCCGCAGCGAATGATTTCCTGGAGCGGTTGATGTCGGCGGGTGCCGATCTCGTGGCCGCCCGCCTAAAGGATCGAGGCGCGCCATGAGACTTCGCCGACTCGATCTAACCCGCTACGGCAAGTTCACCGACAAGAGCATCGACTTCGGCTCGACACCATCGGACAACCCCGACCTGCACATCGTCTTTGGCCTCAACGAAGCTGGCAAATCAACTGCCTTGTCAGGCTTCCTTGACCTGCTCTTCGGCATTGAGGAGCGAAGCCACTACAATTTCCTGCATGAGTATGGCTCCATGCGGGTGGGTGGGGTACTGGAGCTCGACGGCCAGGAACATGTATTCACGCGGACGAAGCAGCGCTCCAACTCGTTGCTGGACGCGAACGGCCAGCCGGTTGGCGAGCTGGTGATCTCCGCGCACTTGGCAGGGCTAGGGCGCGGCGATTACGGAAGCATGTTCTCCTTGGACGACGAGACGCTGGAGAACGGCGGTGAGGCCATCCTGCAGTCCAAGGGCGATCTAGGTCGGCTCCTATTCACCGCCAGTGCTGGCCTGTCCAATGCCAGCGAGACGCTCCTAGCGCTCGAAGCCGAGGCGGATGGCTTGTATCGCAAGCACTCGCACAGCACCGAGCTTGCCGTGCTCAAGAAGCGCCTCATGGACCTGAAGGCAGAACGCGAAGCCGTCGACACGCTAGCCTCGAAGTTCGAAGCTCTCGAATCCGAACGTCAGGACGCAACCGAGAAACACGATCGAGCGGTCGCAGATCGGTCCATAATGCTGGCGCGTCTTGAATCCATCGATCGGCTCTCACGAGGCATTCCCATGCTCGCGGAGCATCGGCGAAAGTGCGCCCGGCTCGCCGACATGCCATCGATGTCCTCCCCGCCACGAACATGGACCGGCTCAGTGGCGCAGATGATGGTCGACGACGCCGGCATCAGTGCTCGCATAGCCGCTAACTCCGCGGAACTGGAAAGGCTGGAGAAGCGGCAGGCGGAGATACAGATCGATGACGCGATCCTCGCGGTGTCCGAAAGGACTCGCAGCCTGATCGATCGCAAAGCCCGGCATGTCTCGGCTGGTCTGGATCTGCCCGCAAGGCGCACCGAGTTGCGGATCCTCGACAATGCCGTTGCCGATGCCCTTGCCGCATTGGGACGCACTGGACACGCTGATCCCCGGAGCCTCCTGCTCCCAGCTGCGACGACGAGCATCGTGCGGGGCATGTTCGACCAGCGCACCGGCCTTGCGGTGGCGACTGGCACGGCCAGGGACGAGCTTGCCGCTGCGGTGGAAGCCCTGGATGCTGCGCGCCAGCGCGTGGGCGAGGAAAGAGCCGTTCCCGCCTCTAGCAGGGCTCGACTTGAGGCGGCCCGATCCAAGGCGCAGGAGAGCGGGATCGCGCAAGAGCGCCGCCGGGCAGTTCAGCTCCTCGAGGAGAACACTGCGCTATTGCGGGTCGCTGTCCTGCGACTGCATCCCTGGTCGGGCACGGGCGAAGCCTTGGCTGCATTGCAGGTGCCGTCTCCGCGCCAAGTGTCAGGATGGCGGGCCCTCCTGGGCAAGCACGAGGCGGAGGTATCCGGCCTCAAGTCTGGTTTGCAGGAGCATCGACTCACCCGAGACGCCACAGCCCAACATCTCGAGGCCCTCAAGGCCAGGGTTGCTGTCCCAGACGACGAAGTTGCCTCTAAGACCAGGGCTGCTCGCAACAGCGCCTGGGCAGCGCACCGAGAGGGTCTCGAGGCCGAGACGGCGGATGCCTTCGCTTCGATCCTGGCAGAGGACGATGCTGTAGGTGCCTCTCGATTGGCCAATGCTCGGGAGCTCGAAGAGCTCAGAACGACGACGGTGGCTCTTGCAGGCGCAGAATCGAGCATTCAGGCGATGCAGCAGAACCTCGTCAGGCTGGATGCAATCCTCGCCGACTTGCTGGAGGAGATGCGCGCATCGATTGCGGGACTTGGTCGGCTTCCGGACGGTACCGTCTCCGCTGATGAGTTGATCGACGCGATCGAGGATTTGATCGCGGTCCGCGCCAACGCACTGGAAGTTTTCGCGCGCATCGAGGCCGCTTCGAGTACGCTTGAACGACTGGCCGCTGAAGAGGGACGGCTGCGAGCCGATCTGGTGAGCGCCTTGGGGCGCGTAGGTCTTGCCGCTGAGAAGTCCGACGGCATCGAGGCCTTGCTTGGAGTAGTGGAATCCTTCCTAGAGAGGCAGTCAAAGCTCGACGCCGAGCATGCTGAGGCGCTTCTAACGGTTCGCACTCGCGAAGAAGAGCTGGCCGCAAGACGGAGAGCTCTTGAGACGGCGCAACGTCGTGAAGAGGAATGGTTGGAAGGGATCACGGGAGCCCTCGCTGGTACATGGCTCGAGAGCGGGCTTCCTGCCGCGGCAGTGGGAGGCGTGCTGGATCAGCTGTCCACTCTGGCAAAGGTTGTTCAGGATCGAGACGCATTGAAGCTGCGGATCGACAAGATGGAAGCGGATCGGTCGGCCTTCCTCGCAGAAGTGGCTTCGTTGGCAGAAGCGTGCTCGCAGCCCATGAACCATGCAGAACCGGAACAGGCTGCTGCTGCACTTGCGGAAAGACTGGAGGCTGCCGAGCGTGCGCGAGAGAATGCTATCGTGCTGGCTAGAGACCATCGCATCATCATGGACGCGCGCGACTCCCTGATCGCCGAGCAAACGATGATCTTGGCGTCCAAGACCGAGGTGCTGCGCGCATTCGCCGTTGAAACGCTCGAAGAGGTCGTCGAGCGGGAGGAAGCGCTCAAAGAGCGAGATCGTCTGCGGGAGAGCATCGCCGAACTTGAGGAACGAATGGCGTTGGAATTGCGGGTGGATGCGATGCCCCCGGCGGAGGCGATGCTCGATGGGGTCGATGCAGATGCTTTGATGATCGAGAAGCTCGAACTGGAGCAGCGCTTGGAGAACATCGGAGAGGCTCTGAAGGAGCTTCTGGTGAGGCAGACCCGGGCGAGCGACAAGATCGATGCCATCGGCAGCGACAGCGCCGTCGCACGGATAGATGCGCAACGACGCACGACTCTCTTGGAGATGGAGGAGAAGGCCGCGCGCTACATCCAGCTGCGACTGGGCATCATGGCGGCGGGCAACGCCTTGCGCGTCTATCGAGACCAGCACCGTTCAGCAATGATGACGAAGGCTTCCGAAGCCTTCGCGCTGATGACTCGGGGCCAGTACTCGGGCCTGACGACCCAACCGGCCAAGAATGGTGAAGTTCTCATCGCCATGCAGAGCGACGGGTCATCGAAGATGGCTGATGCCTTGAGCAAGGGAGCTCGGTTCCAATTGTATTTGGCACTTCGGCTGGCGGGCTACTACGAGTTCGCGCAGGTACGGTCGCCGGTTCCGTTCATCGCGGACGATATCATGGAGACTTTCGACCATGTGCGCTCGGAGGAGGTGTTCCGGCTCTTTGGCGAGATGTCGAAGACGGGCCAGGTGATCTACCTTACTCACCATAGCCACCTATGCGAGATCGCCAGGCAAGTGGTTCCCGGGGTCAAGGTGCACGAACTGACCTAGACTGGTCAGCTTGTGTTTGCGTCACCGGCGACGTCTCGGTGGACGTTCTGGTGCCCTCCCGGTGAACGTGGGGCCGGTAGCGGACTGACGGCTTTGGCTCGGGGAGATTGCAGAGCCGCCATTGGATCGTTTGATCGTACAGACCACTCCCATCTCGGTAGCTGACCGGCGGCCGATGCTTCCAATACTCCCATCTCGGAAAGCGCCATCACGGAGCGCCCACTTTTCCTCGAAACTGCGATCTTTGGGTCGTGCCGAACCGATGACGCATCGGCCGGAACCACTTGAGCTGGGCCCCGGGAGGACGCGCCTCAGGATGCAGTTGTCTCCGGCCGATCATTCTGGATGAGCTGTCGCCGAATGGCGTTTAGCCATAGTGCGACGGCAACAGCCCCACCGTCCTTGACGCCTTTCGCTCGTCCGCCAAGATAGCTGGCGCGGCCAAGGGAAGGCTGCATATCCGCGGTAGCGTCGGCGCCTTTCTGAGCGGCGGTGACGGCCGCATCGAAGGCCGCGCTGGATGGTGACCCTTCTGCGAGTTTCCTCTCCCATGCCTCGGCCGCCGGACGTAGGGCGTCCACCATGGTCCGGTTTCCAATTCGAGCTCCGCCGAGCTGCTCAACTGCTTCTACGGCAGCGGTGAACGCTGAAGACCATTCTTGCGCACTCGCTTCCCGCTTGCCCTCCAGCAAGCTAGCTGCACGGACCAGCCCTGCAGCGTAGAACGGGCCGGAACTCCCGGCTATGGCGCGCCGCAGAGTGTCAGCAATGGCCAAGCAGGCCGACGCCGGAGTATTAAAGGCTTCTTCAGGTAGCGCACGGATGGCTTCGGCGCCCCTGACCATGCTGGCGCCAAGGTCGCCGTCCCCCGCTTGGCTGTCGAGATCCGTGAGCAACGACTCTTCGGCGATCATCTGGGCCGAAATCGCCTGCGCGGCGGCGCCGATCTGCTCTGCCTGTGTACCACGCTCCTCCGACAGCTTGGCGATTGAGAACCGCGGCGACGGCACGACGCGGCGTTCCGGCGCGATGCGCCCGTCGCTGCTCCAAGCGCGTACCTGAGTCGGTGCGTCGAGCGCCGAAAGTAGGACATCGGTGAGCGGCAGGATGGAAATGGAGCAACCGGGCATATCCAGCGCGGAGAGATAGACGCCTGAATAGAGACGCTCAACTACGAGGCCCACTTCCCGAGCCCTTGCCAGGGAACGTCGGCTTATCACCGCCAGCTCTATGGGCGGCGTGCTGCCGAGACCATTCACCAAAATAGCGACGCGCTGACCGGCCATCAGGTTCTTGTCCAGGATGATCGTATCGATCAAACGGTCGACCAGCGCATCCGCCGGCTGCAGGTGTACCCGTTCCACACCCTTCTCGCCGTGAATGCCGAGCCCGATTTCAATCTCCCTCTCCCCCAGCACAAATCCGGGCTTGCCGACCGACGGCACGGTGCAGGCTCCGAGTGCCACACCCATTGTACCGACTGCCCGGGCGGCTTCGCGCCCCAGTGCGGCCACTTCAGTAACCTGCAAGCCGCGTTCCGCGGCGCTGCCGGCTACCTTGTGGACCAGCACCGTGCCGGCAATACCGCGGCGCCTTTCAGGTGGGACGATCGCGCTCAGCGCCACGTCATCGGCCACTACCACGATCTCAGTCGGAATGCCTTGGGCAGTCGCCATTTCGGCGGCGAGGCCGAAGTTTAGCCGATCGCCGGTATAATTCTTGACGATCAACACCGCCCCTCTCGGACCCGCGACCGCTGTGATGGCCGCCAGCACGGCGTCGACACTGGGCGATGTAAAAACGTCTCCGGCGATGGCCCCGGCAAGCATGCCCGCGCCGACATACCCGGCATGACCAGGCTCGTGACCGCTACCGCCACCGGACAACACGGCTACTGGGCGATCCTCTACAGGACGTTCGTCCCAGCGGATAAGCACGTTTTCAGTGTCAAGCAGCGCAAGGCCAGGCGTCGTATCGACCAGACCCTCAAGTACTTCGCGGACGAGATGGCGCGGATCGTTGATAAGCTTCTTCATGGCGCTTGTCCCCTTTTGGCAGATCAGTTGATGAAGCCTGCCAGGCGCGGCAAGGCGAGCGAGACTTCCGGCACGAGGATTAGGATCAGCAGGAAGACCAACTGCACTGCATAGAAGGGCAGCATGGCCCTGCTGATGGTCTCGATCTTGAGCTTGCTGACGCTCGCTGCGGCAAACAGGCATGGGCCGACCGGCGGCGTCGTCAATCCGATGACCAGCGCCAGGGACATCACGATTCCGAAATGGATCGGGTGGACACCGCCGCTAACCGCGACCGGAGCCAGGATCGGCGCCATGACAATGAGGGCTGCACCAGAGTCCATGAACATACCGACCAACAGCAGTACTCCGACAATGAGCAGCAGCAGCATCACTGGATCCGAGGCGACGCCGATGAGAGAACTGGCAATCGACTCGGGAATGCGTTCGATTCCTATGAACCAGCCGAACACATTTGCGGTGGCGAGGACCATGAAGATGACCGAGGTCATCACTCCGGCCCTAAGCAGACAGCCTGGGATATCTGAGATTTTAAGCGTGCGCTTGATGACCAGTCCTACGATCAGCATGTAAGCAACTGCGACAGCAGCTGCCTCTGTCGCGGTGAAAATGCCGCTCAAAATACCTCCCAGGATAATGATTGGCATGGCAAGCGGCAGCGCGGCGTTGATCGAAATGACCAGGAACTCCCGCGGCGAATAGCCGATTTCGCGCCGTGGAAAATTGTACTTTCTCGCCATAAAGACGACTACCGCCATCAGCAGCACGATGAGCGTCAAACCGGGGACGATGGAGGCCAAGAATATGGCCGCCACTGAGACCTGCGCAACGCCCGCATAAAGCATCAGGATGATGCTCGGCGGGATGATCGCACCGATTATGGAAGATGCGACCGTAAGCGCGGTAGCGAAGCGCTTGTCATAGCCCATGGTCTCCATCGCCCTTATCTCGATGGAACCGAGGGTGGCGATGTCAGCAAGAGCCGAGCCGGACATTGTCGAAAAGAACGCGCTGGCGACAACGTTGACGTGCGCAAGCCCGCCGCGGAGACGACCAACGATAGCGTCTGCAAACTTGACGATGTCCTCGATCGCTTTGGATACCGTCATCAGCTCCGCGGCAAGGAAGAAGAAGGGAATCGCCATGATGGTGAAGACGTTCAGCCCCGCAAAGACCCGCTGAGGCACGAGTAACAGGAACTGTGCTCCTCCCGCGTCGAACATCAACCACATGGAGACAAGGCCCACTACGAAGGCAATGGGAATTCCCACCAGCATCAAGAAAACGAACGCTATTGCGGCGAATGCCATCATACTTGCCTTGATACCTAGACGGGCGAAGGTGGGCTGAATGGAGACTGTTTTTGGAGCGTGCGCTGCCAACCCTCAATCGAGACAGCCACGATCTGGATCAGCATCATCGCGCTTCCGACGGGCATGGATGCGTAGGCAAAGACCATGTTAACGCCCAGAGAGGAGGAAATCTGGCGCGGGCCCATCTCCCAGGTAAGACGCCAGCTGAACCAACAAAAAACCACGAGAAAGACGGCAATCATGATGTTGCCAAAGATGTAGACAGCCCCCCTAAGGCGGGCAGGCAAGACGTCGACAAGCAGGGTGATGCCGACGTGGTCGAGTTGTCGGATGGCGACACTGGCGCCGATCATGGTGACGGCAACCATGAGGAAGCGCGCGGCCTCGGGCGGCCAGGCCATGGAAATGGGCATGACGAAGCGGAAGAAAACTCCCACCAATACTGAGAACAACATGCCGGCGACGATCAAGATCGTTAGCAGTCTCGCCACTACCAGCAAGAGGTCCGCAAATTTCATGAAGGCTGACATGCCTCATCCCTCCGCAGGATAGTCGGGCGTTCGGCACGCCTCGGTAGGCCGACGTTCCAGCGCCGGCCTACAACGAGTCGATTTCCGGTTATTCGACCGAAAGCTCGGCCTCGGCAGCGTCCACGGCTGCAAGGAAGCTGTCCACTTCCTCCTGCCCGAACTGGCCAACCATCCAGTCGAGAACCTTAGGCTGCGCGGCGTCGCGGAAGGCGGCAATTTGCGCAGGGCTCGAGGAGGTTACCTCGAGGCCTTGATCGCGGAATTCCTCGATCACGTCGCCGACCAACGTTTGCGAGAGGCCTCGACCGGCAACAGAAGCCTGGCGACCAGCTACCACCACCGCTTGCCGCAGGTCTGGTGGCAGATCCTGGAACCACTGCTCGTTTACCATGATGAAGACCAGACTATACACGTGCTGGTCTATGGTCGCGTATTTCAACACTTCCTGCAGGTTCTGCTGCAGCGTGCCGATAACCGGCAGTTCCGCACCATCGACAACGCCGGTTTGGAGGGCGCCGTAGACTTCCAGCCACGGAATGGCGGTCGGCATGGCACCCAAGCTGGACACCATCTCTTGGTGCGAGGTGATTTCCATGGTGCGGATCTTGAGGCCTTCCATGTCGGCCGGCTCGACGACCGGGCGGACATTGTTGGCCCAGATGCGGAAGCCGGCATTCTCACCGATGGCAACGGCGCGTAGGCCGGTGGTTGCCGCCATCTCCTCGAACAGCCCGTCGCCCCATTCCCCGTCCAAAACATCCCAAGCCACCACTGCGTTGGGGAAGACATAGGGAATGGTGGTCAGTTGAATCTTCGGGAAGAAACCCGAGACAGTCGCTTCGTTGGGGGTCGCAGCTTCGAGCACGCCAGCCTGCACCGCTTCAAGGTTCTCGCGCAGGTCGCCCAAAGTGCCGCTCGGATAGAGTTCCACCGCGATTCGGCCGCCGGAAAGACTCTCCAGCGCATCCTTGAAGGTGCGCATCATCGCATAGGTGTGGTTCGGGTAAGTCAATTCGCCAACATGCGAGAGCGGCGGATCAACGTTCGGCAGACGAACGGTATACTCCTGCGCCAGGGCAACCGAGCCCATCATCAGCAGCGCCGCAAGGCCGGCGAGAGTCTTCTTCATACTGCTTCCTCCTGTTTCAACCCCAGTATGCCTCCAGCATACCAGACATCAGGAACTTAATCCCGGATACCGGAACTTCACGTAGATGGGCGAACATGTCAAGGCGGCTATTTCAGGTGGGGGTCGTACCCGAGGTGGTTCGAGATTTGAGCGGCATGATGCATGACCATGGCCGCAACCGAGGGCTCGCGCTCGGCAGTAGACTGCATTGCCGAACCAGTGGCGCTGATACTGGCAAAGACCCGGCCGAACTGGTCGCGAATGGGCGCGCCGATACATCGCAAGCCGGGCTGGTGCTCGCCATTGTCCACGGCATAGCCGCGATCGCGCACCGTCTGCAGTTCCTGCCGAAGGAGTTGACCGTCCGTAATGGTCGCATCGGTGTAGCGTAGCAGGCCTGCCTCGATTACCCGCTCCAGGATCGGCTCGGGCTGGAAGGCAAGGATAGCCTTGCCGATGCTAGTACAATGCACCGGTGCATTTTCAAGCAGGTTGAGCGGTGTCAGCCCGCCCGGCGCAGGCTCCGCGCGATGTATGACGACGGCTCGTTCACCACCGTACACCGCGAGATGAACGGAGAGTCCAGTCATGCGACCCAGCGCCTCTGCATAAGGTCGCGCCTCCCGATGCAGGTCCATGTTAGCCAGGACAATGTTGCCATAGGCGAACAGTTTGATGCCCAGCCGGTAGCGTTCGCGCTCGCGATCCTGGTCCAGCAAACCCACTTCGCGCATTGAAGCAAGGAGCCGATGGGTGGTGCTGCGTGGGTAGCCGGTCTCCCTGCAGATATCAGCAAGCGACATCGCTCGGCGCGTGGTCGAGAAACAATCGAGGATCTCCGCGACCTTGCTGAGAGACTTCAGGTTGTCGTCGCCTGACGCTTTGGTTTCGGACATCGTATGCTCCGCCGTTTCCCGCTATCCGGAATAGACAATCGCCTTTCTCCGCACAAGCGACTCGATCCCGTAGGGGTTGCGACGGAAATTGACGCAAAGTCCGCCCACTGGTACATCACTGCATATTCGGACTCCAATCCCGGTATTCGGGATAACCCGTCAAACTCAAGGGAGAAGAAGCTTGCCCGCACTTTCCGCTGACCAACGCCACGCCATAACCGGGATCCTGCCCCCGCTCACCAGCCCCTTTTCAAAGGAGGGCAGGCTCGATGCCAGCGGCTTTGCCGAGCAGGTCAACTTCATCATGGACGCCGGCGCCCGCGGCATCGTCATCGGCGGCAGCACGGGCGAGGGCCATACGCTCGACCGCCAGGAATTCGAAACCTCGATGCGCGCTTCGTCGGATGCGCTCAAGGGCCGCGGCGGCCTTCTAGCCGGCTTGATTGTCAACAGCACCCAGGAAGCGATTGACAGAGTGAAGATGCTGGACGGGCTCAAGGTCGACGCACTTCAGGTCACCCCCGTGCACTACCTGTTCAAGCCCGGCGCACAGGCAACTATCGACCACTTCAAGGCCATATCCGAAAACACCGACATCCCCATCCTCATCTACAACGTCATCCAGTGGAACTACCTAAGTGTCGACCTGATGCTGCGCATCATGGATGAGGTGCCCGGCGTCGTCGGCATGAAGCAGAGCAATGGTGATCTCAAGTCCGTCTCCGATCTACTGATGCGCCTCAAGCCGGACAATATTATCATTTCCGGCATCGACGCCATGCTCTACCCGGCCTTCTTGCTGGGCGCTCATGGTGCCATCACGGCCCTGACCGCCGCCGTCCCGAGGGCAGTGGTTAAGCTCTGGGATGCTGTCCAGACCCAAGATTACGAACTCGCCAAGGACCTGCACTTCAAGCTGGGCGCTCTCTACAACTCGTTTACCCACGATAACCTGCCCGCCTGCACTAAATATGCTCAGCACCGCCAAGGCATCGCGATGTACTATCCCAAGTCGCCGATGGAACATGTTAGCGACGAGCAGAAGGCTCGCATCGACCGCGCGCTCGCCCACCTCATCTAAGGCGGCCGGCGCAGGCGTCGGCCTGCGCCGCCACGGCCTTGTTGAACGTCGAGCGCCCGGCACACGGGCGTAGAACCGCCAGTGAAGCGGCAGCTTTCGAAATGCGGCATAACCCGTCTCAACGACTGAAAAGGGGCGCCAAGCAGCCAACAGCATTCGATTAACCGAAGTCCGCGTCGGGCCAGAAGCGGCCGCACGGGGAATTTTTTGATGTCCACCAATGAAATTACCCGAAGGGGCTGTTGCGCCCTCCACCACGCGGAACCTCCCGCCGCCTAACGCCGCGCGCGCCGCCCGACGCGTGGCGTTTGAATCTCGGACAGTCGAATCGACCACCGGGAATGCGTACTGATCGAGCGTCCTGATTTCAGAGACTGGTCGAGCGTCGCCGCCGACCCAAGAATATGTTCCGCAACATTTTGCATCGAACTAACCGGTACGCTGTCGCCGCCCCCATATAGGGTTGGCCCGGGGAGGACCCGCCAGTAGGGGGTGCTGAGGGGTACTACAGGCCAGAGCGGTTATGGTGGGACCACTGGGACCCAATGGGAACAAGACCGGGGGTCCCGCCCGCGGGCGCCCGTCTCTCGGGCTTCTCGGCCCACTGGGTGAGGGGTGGGACCACCGGTATTCCTCCCGCGAGCACCTTTCCCCTCACTTGTGGTGGTGGTGGTGGAAGGGCCGCCTCACGACCCGCACCACCACCACCACCCACTTCTTTTTCTCTCTTGTTTCTTGGGTGGTCCCAGTGGTGCCATCCCCCCGAAGCTGCCCGGAGACCGGTTTCTGAGCCCGGGACCGAGGCTTGGTCCCACCCATGGTGCCATCCCCCGCTCGTGGTCCCATCCACAGATTTCACCCTCAATACTTCGGCGGGGGTGCACGTTCGTCGTCGTCCTCGCCCAACCACCAGTGCCGCACCGGCACGAGCACCGCACGGACTTTCCCGACGCTCCCGAACCGCAGCGGGTTTTGGTGGTCGTAGGCCCCGTCCAGCTTGCGCAACGCCGGCGCCCAATTGGCCCACTTCGTCTGGGCGAAGACCCGCTTGAGGTAGGCAGACTGCGCCCGCAGGCAGATGTAGTCGTCCGGCCCCTCTTTGGCACCCGTGCCGCGGTTTACCCCCTCAAAGTTCCTCAGCACTCTGATGTCGAAGCCGTCCAAGACCTCGATGTCCTTCTCGTAGGCCTCGGCAATGATCAGTCGGAGCGGCTTGTCTTCCATCTGGGTGAACATGTCGCCGCTCTCGGCATCCTGGCGCACCACCACGGTCACGCGCTCCTCGACGCTGAGTAGGTGCTCCAGCGCTTCGATGGCGTCGTCCCTCTGGTGGGCTTCGCCGTGCAGTTCGATCGCATCGGCGTGCTGTGTGACCCACCTCTCGGCTTCCCCCGTGGTGGGAACGCGCCCTTCGAGTGCTACCCAAGCAGCAGCCAATAGCGTGCCCATATTCTTGCGGTGACGTTCGCCGACACCGACCATAGCGGCGCGCATGGTGACGATTGCTTCTGGTAAGAACGGGGCGTACTCGACTGCCCGAGCACACCACGCCGGTCCCAGCTTGTCGAACGCGCGTTGCCCTTCCTCGATCTGCTTGGCAATCTCGCGGTCACCACGGTGACGCGACAGTTCCAGCATGGCCAGACGGCTGTCGTCAGCAGCAGAACCTGCCACTGGATTTACTGCGCCGAACAGAAAGGTGGTGCGCAGGGCAAACTGCATGGCCTTGCCGTCCGGCGTGCCTCGCAGCACGGGGTGTTCCGCCGACGATGCCGAGCGCATCAACTTGACGATGGCCTGCAAGCGCCGCTGATCATGATCGGACTCGAACTCATCGACCACCACTGGCAATGAGTCCGGGCCAAGCGACTGGCGGATGCCTGCCTCGGTGCTAGCGCCATCCGCCGCTACAACGAGCGGCGTTAGGAGCCGTGTTGCCGTGCCCAGCAGGACCGACTTCCCCGTTTCGGGCGGACCATGCAGGAAGACATGCGGACGCCACTCCACCACGCCGCAGATCGGCGCGAAGGCGAGATAGCCAAAGAACAGGGTGGCGTCCTGCGGACGAGCCCAGTTGAACAGTTTGAGCCAGTCATAAATCGCACGGGCATCGATACTATCGGTCGCTTCGAGCTTGAGTGGATCGAAGCATAAATAAAGGAGCTCGGTGTCCTCGATTTTCTTGCCGCTGAGGTTTTCAATAACCCGCTCGTTTTCGAGCCAGACACCGCGTCCCCGCACTCGTTTGGGATTGAAGGCTCCCTTGGCGGTGCAGGCCTCCATGATTGCAGCACCAGCGGCATAGGCGTTGAACAGGCGCTTCTTTTCGGGAAAATTCCGCTTCCAAAATGATAGTGGCGCGAGACCCATCAAGCTGGCCGTTGAAACCAGTGTCTCGGCGCCAAAGGATCGGACCACGTGCGCATTTTGGTCGAGCACGGCGAAATTGCCGTCCTTAAGGCGCCCCAATGGCACAGGACCGGTACTCCCGATGACGAAGCCGGGCCAACCGAACTCCTTGGCAAGGTAGAATACAGAACCGATCGTCGCGACTTTTCGACCGGTTTCCTCAGAACGGCGGAAGCTGCGCCATGCCTTCAGATTGTCCATCTGGTCGTAACTGTCGGAGGTGGCGGACCATTCGTCCCAAACCCGGAAAGCGTCGTCCTCATTCAGTTCGCCGTTACCCACTGCGTGCTTAAGTGCCGCCGTGATGGTCTTCCACAGGTCGTGCTCGTCGGCGGGAATATAAGACAGCGCGTCTGCCACCCTTTCCAGTTCCTGCTCCAGATCAGATACTGGCGGTTCGTCGTCCGCCTGACCGTGTTTCTCCCGTGTCAGAGAAGACCACAGTTCCGACGTCACCGGGGCCAGGTCCAGCGGCGTGTCCATTATATGCTCGCCCGTTATCGCGACGTAGCGGGCACTCTCGCCGGCAAACAGTTCAATAGCGGGTTTCTTACCCACGACAGCGGGTTCCGCGATCTTCCTCTTGCCGTCCGGCAGCGCAGCGTCTGAACGTAGAAATACCTTGACGCCGGTGCCCGAGGGTGAAACCTCCGAGTAGCTGTTGAGACGTTCGATGATGTGCTGCGCCCAGCCGGACACCTCGCCGGTCTGAGGCTCACGGCAACCGTCAAGATCGACGCAGACAATGCCACCGCACAGTTCGCGGTCGGTCAGGACGAGCCCGACGTTCCTCTGGGCGGCATTGGCCTCTGCAAGTGTTTTCCAAGTACTAGGGTCGTTGGACTTGCCGAAGGGACGCTTCCGCTTGGCGTTGCCCTCCCAGTTCCACGCCAACCAAGTAGCACTGCCAGCAACCGAAGCGAAGACCGAGTAAATGATGGGATGGCTAGCCATGACCAACCTCCCCACTGAGACTCACTTCGCGGCTGTCTGGCCCCAACGTCTCGCGTACGACCTCCATCGCTCGGTCGACTACATCCTCCGCATGATTGCCGACGCAGCGTTCGCAGACGCCAGATAGGACAATCATCTTTGGATTGCGGGACAGGCCCGCGCTGATC
Organism: Devosiaceae bacterium; assembly: GCA_035998685.1. GTDB lineage: Bacteria > Pseudomonadota > Alphaproteobacteria > Rhizobiales > Devosiaceae > Devosia_A. Next base: position 144,033 of record DASYHK010000004.1, read on the forward strand.
ATGGTGAAGGCTGCCGGCATCTCACCGGAGAATTCCGTTGGGCAAAGCAGACAGATCGGCTTTGAAGAAGCACGTCTTCGGAGTTCCAGCCATTTCACCGATGCCGAGGCAAAGGCCAGTGCGAGGTTGGGCGGCAGCTCCAGCATGGTGGAGGGTGCAACAAAGGCAACGCTGAACACCCCCATCGCCTCGTCACGTAGCGCGTTCCAGCCGAGCCCTATTCCAGATTGCGCTCGGTGGGAGGGCGTGGTTTCGTTGTTGGTGACGGTCCCGCCAAGGTCGTCGCTCTTCGAAGCCCCTCCGCCCGTTGTGCCGGGCGGGGGGACATTCGCACTTTTTCTAGTCATGACCGACCTCCTCACGCTCAGCTGCCTGGCGGTCGAGCCACTCAAGAATGTCGTCTTCAAACCAAGCGCGTCGGGCAAACTTTCCCGCGCCTAGCTTTACGGCTTTCGGAAAAGTTCCATCGCGCATGCGGCGATGAAGGTGCTGCCTGGTGTAGGGAACGCCAAAGCGTTCGTGCAGCTCCCCAAGGCTCACTACTCGGCGGCTCGCTCCCTGATTTCGGGTCGTGGTATTGGTCGTGGTCTCCATGATGGTAACTCCGGTCCTGCTCGGTCACGGAAGGAAAGCAGGTCCGGGGGAGCGAGTGGACTACTGGGGGTACGGTGGGGTTAGAGCCGTCGGAGCAAACGCCGCAGTTGCTGCGAGGTTCGGCCTTTGCCGTCAATGAAATCTTGCAACTGATGTTCAGAAATCTCATGCCTGTCGGCTACGGCGGCTATATCGAGATCTCTGTCCGCTTTCTTGTTCCTACTAGGTTCATAGAATTCGCTCGCCGCCGCGAGCAGCTTCCATTGGTGCTCGGTGATAGTTCGCTCGGGTAGCTTCTGGCCCTCAAGTAGTCTCGCCAGGGCGCTCCTTGCTTCCTCAGAAAGAGGTGCACCGGATCGAAGTTTGGTCACCACCGGCGATAGGTCGCCGGTCTGCCGAGCTTGCTCGCACACAGCAAACCACTGGAAGGTCGCGAAGTCCCATCCGCTGAATTCCCGACCTGTGAAGTTGTCCAGTCGCTCCAACAGGATTTGGAGATCAGCCCGCCTCTTGTTCACGGTTCGCCTCCCGCACGACTATGTCCACGACGTTGCTGGGTCGTGGCTCGACGATGGTGTTCAGCCTCCGGGCCCACGCCTCCAGCGCTTCGCGCATTTCGTCGAGGAACTGGTGCTGGTCGTAAACTCGGGCAAGTCCCTTCCGGCCGTGGCCGATCACCATCTCGGCCACCTCATGGGCGACACGTAGCCCGGAGAGCCGTGTCCGGACGGTCCGCCGCACGTCGTGCTGCACCCAGGGCTCGAGCGTCACGGCCGATGGGTCGTTTCCCGTCCGCCGCGCCAGCGCCCGCAGGGCCCACAGCATGCGGCGATCAAGCTTCCCCTTGGCTTGCCCAAAGCCGTTGATGGGCTTGGCGCCGTAGGTGTGGGTGAACAGGTGGTCGCCCTTCTTGAACTGCGGCAGCGCAGCCAGTTCGGCACACGCCGCGTCGGGCAGGGGGACCGTATGGCTGGAGTTGCTTTTGAAGCGCTCTGCCGGCACCGTCCAGACCTTCACCTCGGCCGGCACCTTGGCCCAATCTACGGGCTCGCCGTCCCGGAGCAGCCTAGCAAGCTCCGGGTGTAGCTCACGTCGCCGCATGCCCGCCACCTCGGACAGCCGCTGTCCGGTAAGCAGCAACACTCGATAGAACGGCCCAAGCGGATAGCCCATCCGGCCCGCTGCGCGCCAGTAGGCCCATAACTCCTCGTCCGCCAAAACTCGCTGCCGAAACTTCTTCTCTCCAATTAGGCGCGACGGGCGCATTCGGTCACAAGGCGAGTGCTCTAGGTCATAGGTGCCTTGGTCGATGGCCCAGCCGAAGATGGCGCGGGCGTGGCCAAACATGTCGTGCGCAGTGCGGGTCCGGCCGGCATCTACCAGTTCGTTGATCATCGCCACCACATCCCGCCGCTTAACCTCTACCGCCGACAGGTCGGCCCAGCGGCTGACGAGGTGACGGTTGATCTCCCGCTCGGTGGCGTCGGTGCGTCGATGCCCGGCGCGCCGCTTGTGGCGAACGTATGCCTCAGCCAGTGCCTTGAAGCTGTTGTCCCGATCCGCCTGCCGCTGGTGCGCTAGTTCGCGCCGCTCGCGCTCCACCTCGTCCTGCGGATCGATCCCCTTCTCCACCAGCCGCAGCCATTGGCGCGCCTTCTCGCGTGCCTCCTCGATGCTGATGGCCCCGGTATCCCCGAGCACGCGACGCACCGGGTTGACCCTGCCGGACTTCGGGTCGATCCGGCCCGGGATGCGTACCCTGAGGGCAAGCGTCTTGTGTCCCTTGTCCGTCACCCGCACCGACAGGCCCGGCAGCAGGGCGTCCTGCACCTCGTAGCGCTGGTTTGGCTTGGCAGGCTGGAGGGCCTTAATCTTTGCGTCGGTCAGGTTCACTCGGGGCACGGCTTCCTCCTCTGGGGACACACCGGGGACACAAAATGTGCGAGACAGCGTGTGTCCCCGAGTGACATAAGGAAACAACCGAGAGCCGAAACGTCAAGATATACGGGCGCTTGCGGCTAGTAGACCAGACCGTAAGTTACCCAGTGTGACAGGTCCGTTGTCCGCTCATAACGGTCTGGTTGCAGGTTCGAGTCCTGCCGGGCCCACCATTTCTTCATCCAAATCGCTGCCGGGCTCGCCAAACCAGACAAGTGGTCCAGCCGTCAGCAGGCATGCCTTCACTTGTTTCTAATGCTCCCTCTGCACAGTGCACCAGAGTGGGGCGACGGGGATGACGAGGGAGAAGGTGGGGACGGAGATGATGAGGGTGATCCGAATGGCGAGGGCGATCGAGCGTGAGCGGTGCCACGGGGTGGTGGTGCCGCAGCGGGAGCGGTGACCCGACCGTGTTCGTCGAAAGGTTGCCGGCGCTCGGCCAGACCCTCTGCGCGTTCGATTCCGTTCCCCCGGCATCCAGCCGCTCCGCTTGGGAAGGACTTCCAGGGGATGTCCGCGAGCAGCTTGTGGCCGATGGCGAGGCGGCGCTCGTAGAAGAGTATCCGGCGCTGACGGCGACCCGCTACCTAGACTACAGCCGGACCGGCAACCGGGCGCGCTTCGAAGCCGACTACTTCACCCGGCGGCGCCTGCTCAACGCACTGGTCCTTGCCGAGTGCGTGGAGCATCGCGGGCGGTTCCTCGACCGGATCATCGACGGCGTCATGCTGCTTTGCGAGGAGAGCGGTTGGCAGTTGCCGGCACACAATGCGCAGGAGCGGGGCGGGCCGCGGATGGCGCTGCCGGATGCGACGCGCCCCGTCATCGATCTCTTTGCTGCCGAAACGGGGGCGCAACTGGCGATGGGCGCGGCGCTGCTCGCCGCTGAGCTTGATGCGGTGTCGCCGGAGATCGGGCGGCGCATCGATCATGAGCTCGAGCAACGCATCTTCGCGCCCTACCTCAGCCGCCGGTTCTGGTGGATGGGCGAGGGCGAGGCGCCGATGAACAATTGGACCGCCTGGTGCACCCAGAATGTCCTGATCGCGGCGTTCTCGCGGCCGATCGGGGAGGAGCGCCGCCGCCGCATCGTCGAGCAGGCGGCGCATAGCCTTGATGCCTTTCTCAAGTATTACGGCGAGGACGGAGCCTGCGAGGAGGGGGTGCTCTACTACCGGCATGCGGGTCTCTGCCTGTTCAACAGCATGGTGGTGCTGGCAGCGGTGGCGCCGGCGGCGTTCGCCCCGCTCTGGCGCGAGCCCAAGCTCCGGAACATGGCGGAGTACATCCTTGCGATGCACGTCTCGGGCCGCAGCTATTTCAACTTCGGCGACAGCTCGGCGGTGCTGCCGCCGTGCACCTGCCGCGAGTTCCTGTTCGGTCGGGCCGTGGGGTCGCAGGCGCTCGCCGATTTTGCTGCCGCGGACTGGGCGACGGAGCGGCGGGCGAGCCAGCCCGAGGAGATCAACCTCTTCTACCGGGTGCAGGCAGCGTTCGCGGTGGAGGAGATGACGCGGCATCGAGGCGCCAGGGTCGTGCAGCCCGATTGCTTCCTCGAGAGCGTCGGGATCATGGTGGCGCGGGACGAGCGCTTCGCGCTGGCGGCGAAGGCCGGGCACAATGGCGAGAGCCACAACCACAACGACGTGGGGAGCGTGACGCTCTACAAGGACGGCCGGCCGCTGCTGATCGATGTGGGGGTCGAGACCTATACGGCCAGGACCTTCTCAGCGGATCGCTACGATATCTGGACCATGCAGTCGGGCTATCACAACCTGCCGAGTTTTTCGGGGGTGATGCAGCGGGACGGGCGGGCGCACGCGGCCGGCGACGTCGTGGTTGCGCTGGACGACGAGCGGGCGGTGATGTCGATGGACATCGCGGGAGCCTATCCACCCGAAGCCAAAGTGCGCGCCTACCGCCGGCGGGTGGTGCTGGAAAAGGGGCAAGGCGTCGAGATTGTCGACGAGCATGAGGGGGAGAGCGCCGCGGAGCTGTCGCTGATGTTCGCGGAGCGCCCGCAGCTCCGGGCGGGCCGGATCAGCCTGCCGGGGCTGGCGGAGATCATGCTCGATGGTGCGGGGACGCTGCGGCGCGAGACCATCGCGGTCGAAGACGCGCGGCTGCGGACGGCGTGGCCGGAGCGGCTGTACCGGGTGCTGGTGCCGCTCGCCGGCAGCACCCTCGGGATCCGGATAGAGTAGGGGCGCGGCAGCGGATTGCCGCGCCCTCCAGTATCCCAGTACCGGCTACTGGAGCTCGGCGACGCCGCGGTTCATCTCCTCGATGCCTTCGTCGATGGAGACGTTGTCGGTCATGATCGCGTCATGGGCGCGGTTGAGTACCACTTCGATCTGCGGCGCGATGGGGCTTACCGGCATCTCGAGATAGCGCTTGGTGGTCACCAGTGCCTCGCGGCTGGCTTCGTCCTCGGGGAAGCCCTCGGTCGAGGTGATGGTGGCGAGGACGTCGTCGGTGATCAGCGCCGGGAAGGTGCCGGTCTGGGCGATCACGGCGGCGCCCTCCGGGCCGGCGACGAACTTGACGAAGTCGAGCGCCGCGTCCTGCTTGCTGGAATTCGCAGCGACGCCGAGCGCGGTGATGGTTGCCGCGGTGGCGCCGGCCTCGACGCCCTCCGGGCGCGGGAACTTCACCACGCCCCAGTTCACGGCCTTGGATTCGCCGGACTTCACCTTCGCGATCTGCGTGCCGATGAACCAGCTGCCCATAGGCAGGGTCGCGATCTGGGCGTTGTAGAAGGGTCCCGAATAGTGGGTATTCGAGGTCTTGAGCGAGGCGTAGGACTGGATGATCCCGTCCTCCTGCAGCGCCAGCACCCGTTCGTAGTGGGGCTTGAGGAAGTCGTACTCGCCGTCGACCAGGGTGTGCTCGCCGTCGAGGATGCCCGGCAGCTGCACGGTCGAGCGCCACACGTGGTAGTGCGTGCCGTAGACCTTGTCGGGACCGAAACCGCTGGTGACGGCGCGGGCCTTCTCGTCGAGTTCGGCCAGCGTCATGTCGTTGTCGGGGTACTCGACGCCGGCGTTGTCGAAGAGATCCTTGTTGTAATAGAGGAGCCAGAAATCCGACCGGAACGGCAGGGCGTAGACATTGCCGTCGAGTTCCAGCGCCTCGACGACGCCGCCATAGGCGGCCGGGTCGATGCCTTCCGCTTCCATGTAGTCGTCGAGCGGCAGCAGCAGGTTGGCGCTGACCAAGTTGGCGTAGCCCGGAATGTCCTTGATGGTGATGACGTCGAACTCGTCGGCGCCGCCGGCGAGTTGGGTCTGCAGCACCGTCTGGTAGTCAGTCGAGCCGAGGTCGATATACTCGATGTTGACGTTGGGATTGGCTGCTTCATAGGCCTCGATCAGCGGCTCGTAATAGGCGGTCGCCGTCCAGTCCCAGAGGGCCCAGTTGAGGGTCACCTCCTCCTGCGCCTGGGCGCCGCCGGCGACCCCCACTCCCGCAATCGTCAGTGCCGCGAGGCGGCGTAGTGTCTTTTGCATCGCTTCTCTCCTTCCCGTTTCTTCTCGCGCCTCAGGCGCTTCCCCCTGCACAGGCCGCGCCATGACCGGCACCCTTGTCGGGTGACAGCAGGCGGGCCGCAGCCCTGTGGGCGCCAAACGTCACGACGAGCGCCCCAAATGAGAAATTGACGACAGCCGGCATGAAGATGGAGGCCGGATAGAACAGGATGTGCAGCAGCCAGAGCAGCGCCACGAAGCCGAAGGCGACGAGCACCGGCAGCGGACGCGCCAGTGCCCCCAGGAGCGCGCGCCGGAGCAGCAACGACAGCTGCTGGTCGCGCATGGCGAGCAGGGTGAAGGCATAGGCGGTGGCGAGGAGAGCAAAGACCGCGGTGGCGGCGCTGAGCGCCAGCGGCATCGCGAGAAACAGGTTGGCCCGCGCCGCCTGCAGGAAGACAAAGGCGGCATAGGCGGCGAGAGCAAAGGCGCCGAAGCCGAGAGCGCCGGCGGCACTCGCCGGCCAGAACTTCGCGCGGAAGGCGGCGAGGAAATCGCGGCCGAGATAGAGCGGGCGATCCTCCAGCATCAGGGCGCAGATGCGGCCGGCGGCGACGAGGGCGGCGGGCAGGGTGACGAGCGGCAGGCCGAACAGGATGATGAGGAGGTTGAGCTGGATCAGCTCCCACCAGTTGCGCGCGACGACGTCGACGAGCAGGGCAAGGCCCTCTTTCGGCGGCGCGTCCCTGGGGATGCCAGGGCCCTCGCGGGTCCACATCTGCGCCAGCCAGTTCATCGCGCGGCCCTCGCCACGACATGCCGGACGGCTTGCTCGCCGCCGAAGAATGCGGCGACGAAGCTGCTGGCGGGGCGGTTACGGAGCTCCTCGGGCGTGCCGACCTGCTGGATGATGCCATCGTCGAGCACCGCGATGCGGTCGGCCAGGCTCGCTGCTTCGACGGGATCATGCGTGACATAGAGGAAGGTGGCGCCGAGACGCCGGTGCAGCCTGGCAATCTCAGTCCGCAGCTCGGCGCGATGCTGGACATCGAGATTGCTCAGCGGCTCGTCCAGCAGGAACAGCGCGGGGTTTCGTACCATAGCCCGCGCCAGAGCCACCCGCTGCCGCTGTCCGCCAGAGAGCAGGCGCGGCTTGCGGTTGAGCAGGTAGGCGATGTCGAGCAGGTCGGCCGCTTCCCCGACGCGGCGCTCGATCTCCGGGCGCGGCAGCCGCTGCAGCTCCAGCGGGATGGCGAGATTGCGGAACACGGTCAGATGCGGGTAGAGCGCATAGCTCTGGAACACCATGGCGATGTCGCGCTGTCCGGGTGCGACATCGTCCATCGGCCTGCCGCCGATTGTTAGCTCGCCGGCATCGGGATCCTCAAGGCCGGCGATGAGCCGCAGCGCCGTCGACTTGCCGCAGCCGGAGGGGCCGACGAGCACGAGGAACTCGCCGGGCTGGATGTCGAGATCGAGGTCCTGCACGACCCAGCGGCTCCCGAAGCGCTTGCCGACGCCGCGCAGGGTGACGCTGCCCCTCAAAAGGACAGGGGGTGCTGCCGGGGCTTCGAAGCCGAGCTGCGCCATGGACGTCATCCCTTCAGTCCCGTCGAGGCGATGCCTTCGACGAAGAAGCGCTGCAGCAGCAGGAAGACGATGAGTACCGGCACGAGCGACACCATGGATGCCGCCATGATCAACCCGTACTCGGCCGAATACTGGGAGATGAACATCCTGAGACCGATCTGGATGGTCTTCAGTTCGGTCCGAGTGAGGTAGATCATCGGCCCGAGAAAGTCGTTCCAGGTGTTGACGAAGGTGAAGATGGTGAGCGTCGACAGTGCCGGCTTCGAGAGCGGCAGCATGATGTGCCACCACACCTGGTACTCGTTCATGCCGTCGATGCGGGCCGCCTCGCAGAGCTCGTCGGGGATCGACTGGTAGAACTGGCGCATCAGGAAGACGCCGAAGGCGGTGAAGGCCTGCAGGATGATGAGCGCGGTGTGGGTGTTGTTGAGGTCGAGCTCCCGCATCAACAGGAACTGCGGCACCATGTAGACCTGCCAGGGCATGGCGATGGTGGCGATGTAGCCGAGGAACAGCGTGTCGCGGAACGGGAAGCGCAGTTTGGCGAAGGCGTAGGCGGCGAAGCTCGAGGTCAGGAGCTGCAGCACCGTCACGATGATGGTAATCTTCGCCGTGTTGCCGATGAAGAGAGCAAGCGGGATTTTGGTCCAGATGTCGACGTAGTTCTCCCAGCGCGGCTCCGCGGGGATCCACTGGATGGGAAAGCTGAAGACGTCGCGGTTGAGCTTGAAGGACGCCGACAGCATCCAGACGAACGGCGTCAGCATCACCAGCGTGATGGCGACGATGGTGGCGTAGAGCAGCACCGACTGCAGGGTAATCCGGCGGCGCGACCGCGGCGGTGCCACGCCCACGGCCATCACACTTCCTCCCGGCGGAAGCGGAACTGCACGATGGTGATGGCGAGCACGACGAAGAACAGCACCAGCGCTACCATGCTGGAATAGCCGAGGTCCCAGGAGATGAAGGCCTCGTTGTAGACGTGATAGACCAGCACCAGCGTCGAGGTGCCGGGCCCGCCCTGGGTCAGCAGGTAGATCTGGTCGAAGACCTTGAACGACTGAATGGTCAGCATGACGGTGACAAAGAAGGTCGTCGGCCCGAGCTGCGGGATGGTGATGTAGCGGAAGCGCTGCAGCGGGCCGGCGCCGTCGATGGCGGCGGCCTCGTAGAGGTCGCGGTTGATGCCCTGCAAGCCTGCGAGATAGATCACCATGTAGTAGCCCATGCTCTTCCAGACGCCGAAGAGCACGACCGTGACCATGGCCCAGTCCTTGTCGGCGGCCCAGCGCGGCAGGTCCGCCGGATCGACCCCCATGTAGTAGAGCAGCATGTTGAACGGCCCCATCTCGGGGTTGAACAGCATGTTCCAGACCACCGCGACGGCGACCAGGGAGGCGACATAGGGAAAGAACATCGCCGCGCGGAAGAAATTGCGGCCGGGGATTCTGTTGTTGAGAAGCATCGCCAGCCCCAGTGCGCAGACGATGGTGAGCGGCACCGAGAGGGCGGTATAGACGATGGTGTTCCAGAAGGCGGTGTGGAAGGCGCGGTCCGCCCACAGGCGCCAGAAATTGTCGAGGCCGGCAAAGGTTATGGGATTGGACCCGTCCCAATGCATGAAGGCCAGCACGAAGGCGAAGAGGATGGGTCCGAGCGTGAAGATCGCGAAGCCGAGGAAGTTCGGTACAATGAAGGAATAGGCGACGAGTGCCTTTCGCCATTGCCGCCGCACCGGAGGAGTGTCCGCGCGGGCAGAACTGAAAGGTGCCTCAACCGCGCTCGTCACCGACCCCCTCCCATGGTCCCTGCCGGTCCAGCTCATCCTGCTCCCCGGCGGCGTCGGCATTGTTTGCATGCTCTTTCCAAATTTGCAACTTGCGCAGGTCGACGAAAAAAATGCAAAATGGTGCGACAGGGAGATCTGACATGTCGCGACGGGGAAAGAGGCTGAATCAGGGGGACATAGCCGAGCGGCTCGGGGTCTCCGTGAGTACGGTTTCCCGTGCGCTGGCCAACGAGGCCGGGATCAGCCCGACGGTACGGGACGACGTCCGGCAGCTGGCGCGGGCGCTGGGTTACCGCAGCAAGCGTGCCGGGTCGCCGCTGCTCGACCGACACGTTTCCGCCTTCGTGCCGCTCGGGGGTGCGACCAGCGGGCTGTCGGGCTTCTATTTCGGCATCGTCGAGGGCATGCGGTCGGCGGCGACGCATGCCGGCATGTCGCTCGATGTCCGGCTCATCAACGAATCGGCGCTGTCGATGGACGCGATGAAGCGGCAGGTGCAGGAGGCGGGGGCCGTGGGGCTGCTGCTTGCCGGGATCGACGCCACCGACGAGCTGGTGGCCTGGTGCAGGAAGGAAGATCTCCCGGTGGTGCTGGTCAACGGCGTCGACCCGCAGATGCGGATGAGTTCGGTGACGCCGGCGAACTTTCACGGGGCTTACGCCGCCACCCGCCGGCTGCTCGATGCCGGGCACCGCAGGATCATCCACTATACCCAGCAGTCCCGGCCGACGATCGTGCAGCGCCGCCGCGGCTTCGAAGCGGCGATAGCGAGTGTCGAGGACGCGGTGGGAACTGTGGTCGACAGCACGACGGTGTCGCGGGGGGAGTTCGTGGCGGGGCTGGCGGAAGATGCTTACGATGCGACGGCGCTGTTCCTGTGGAACGACATCGTGGCGGTGCACGTGCTGGAGGCAATCAGCGAGGCGGGACTGGTGGGGCGCTACGCCATCATCGGCTTCGACGACCTGCCGATCGCGTCGCTGGCGACGCCGCGGCTCAGCACCATGCATGTCGATCGCGAAGCGATCGGCGTCGCGGCCATCAGGCTGCTGCGCCAGCAGATGGAGGGCGACAAGAGCGTGCAGCAGCTCGAACTTGGCGTTAGCGTGGTCGAGGGACAGACCGTTGTCCCAGCCTGATGTTGCGTTTTTTGCGCATTTGCAAATTTTGCTTGTTCGGGCGCGGCTTTCTTTCTACGACTTCGGGGCGGGCTGACGGCGGGTGGTCGCCGGGCCTCCACGGGGTGCTGATGTGAGCAGTTTCGATCCGGTGCGGTTCAACCCGACGTGGGGCAATCCCCTGCGGAGCCGGGCGGATGTGGAACAGGCGCTGCACGATTGCTTCGCGCCGCTGCTGCCGTATTTTTCTCCCGGCGGCGCCCGCGTGCGGCTCGATGGCGCTGCGGCGCACTTCGACCGAGCCGCCGCCGATCTCGAAGGCTTCGCGCGCCCGCTCTGGGGGCTGGTGCCGCTGGCGGCCGGCGGCGGGGCGTTTGCGCATTGGGAGCTCTACCGCCGGGGCCTCGCCAATGGCACAGATCCAGAGCATCCGGAATACTGGGGGCCGGTGACCGGCACCGACCAGCGCATGGTGGAACTTGCGGCGATCGGCCTTGCCATGCGCATGGTGCCGGAGCACATCTGGGAGCCGCTCGACGAACGCGCCAAGGAAAATGTCGGCGCCTACCTGCTCGAGGCGCGCCGGCACACCTACGCCAACAACAACTGGAAGTTCTTCCGCGTCCTCGTCGATCTTGGGCTCGAGCAGTGTGGGATCGACTTCGACCGCGCGCTGACCACCGATTACCTCGACGAACTCGATGGCTTCTATCTTGGCGATGGTTGGTACCGAGACGGCATCGCCCGGCGCATCGACCACTACATCCCCTTCGCCATGCACTTCTATGGCCTGCTCTATGCGCGGCTGAGCCATGGCGATGCGGCTCGGGCCGAGCGGCTTATCGAGCGAGCCCGACTATTCGCGCAGGATGTCCGGCACTGGTTCGATGAGGAGGGCGGGGCGCTGGCCTTCGGCCGCAGCCTTGCCTATCGACATGCCTGCGGCGGCATCTGGGGGGCTTTCGCCTATGCCGGGCTCGAGGCGCTGCCCTGGGGTGAGATGAAGGGGCACTATCTCCGCCACCTGCGCTGGTGGTCGAAGCTGCCGATCGCGGATCGTGATGGGGTGCTCTCGGTCGGCTACGGGTACCCGAACCTGTTCATGAGCGAGAGCTACAATTCGGCGGGGTCGCCCTACTGGGCGTTCAAGGCTTTCCTGCCGTTGGCGCTGCCGGCGGAGCATCCGTTCTGGGCGGCCGAGGAGGAGCCGGCGACGTTCGACGGTGCCCCGGTACCGCTCAGGCATCCGGGCATGGTGATGATGCATACGCGGGGCAATGTCGTGGCGCTCGCCGGCGGTCAGCAGAACTGGGAGATGCGGGCCGGGGCGGAGAAGTATGCCAAGTTTGTCTATTCCTCGCGCTATGCGTTCTCGGTCGAGGTGCATGAGCGCTCGTACAACCAGGGCGCCTTCGACGGCATGCTGGCGCTCTCGGACGACCACCGCCACTACCGGGTGCGCGAGGAAAATGCGGAGGCGCGGCTCGCCGGGACCGTGCTGTTCGCGCGCTGGCATCCATGGGTGGATGTGACGGTGGAGACCTGGCTGTTGCCGGCGTCGCCCTGGCACATCCGGATCCACCGCATCACGACGCCGCGCGAACTGCATGGCACGGAAGGTGGCTTCGCCGTCGCCCGCGCCGACGGCAACGCGGATGCGGTGGTCGAGGAGGCGGGGCGGGCGTTCGTAAGGACGGCCACCGACCTCAGCGCCATCATCGATCTCCCGCCGGAGGGACAGCGCGCTGGCCGAGCGCACAAGGCGCTGCCCAACAGCAACCTGATTGCGGCGCGGACGCTGGTACCGCAGTTGCGGGGGCGCATTTCGGCGGGCGTCACGGTGCTCGCCACCGCCGCCATGGCGCTGCCGGCGGGGGCGGAGGCCGAGGCGGCGCTGGACTCGCCGCCGGCGCTGCCCGAGCTTGCCGCGCTGGAGGCGCTGGTCGCCCGGGACGGCGTCGAGGTCAGCGCCATTCAGGTCCCGGAGCGGTTCTGATGCGCCCGCGCCTCGCTTTCGCCATGGCCGCCGCCAAGACCCGCTTCGTATTCGACGAGGCAGCGCTGCTGCGGCTGTCGCAGTGCTGCGACATCCTCGCGCCGGAGCCGCTGGAGGAGCTGTCGACCCCGGCCGCGCGGTCGGTCCTCGGAGACGCCGAGATACTCATCACCGGCTGGGGCTGCCCCCAGATCTCGAAGGAGGTCGTGCTTGCGGCGCCGAGGCTGCGGCTAATCGCGCACGCGGCGGGGACGGTAAAGTATCACCTCGATGCGGCGGTGTACGAGGCGGGCATCGCCGTGACCAATGCCGCCTACGCCAATGCGGTGCCGGTGGCCGAGTACACGCTGGCGATGATCATTCTTGCCAACAAACGGATCCTCGACTTCCGCGACGGCTACCGTGCCGATCCGACGCGCAAGTCCAGCCACGTGCTGGTGGACGAACCAATCGGCAACTATCGCCGCACCATCGGCATCGTCGGCGCCTCCCGCATCGGCCGGCGCGTCATCGAGCTGCTGGCGCCGCTCGATTGTGCGGTCCTGCTGTGCGATCCGCATGTGCGGCCGGGCGACGAGATCTGCCGTCGCGCCGAGCTCACCGAGCTCGACGATCTCGTCCAACGCAGCGACGTCGTCTCGCTGCACGCGCCGTCGCTACCCTCGACGCGTCACATGATCGGAGCGCGCGAACTGCGCCTGCTGCGCGATGGCGCCACCCTCATCAACACCGCCCGCGGGGCGCTGGTCGACGAGGCAGCGCTGATCGGGGAGCTGGAGAGCGGCCGGATAGCGGCGGTCATCGACGTCACGGATCCCGAGATCCCGCCGCCGGACTCGCCCCTGTTCCGGTTGCCGAACGTTTTCCTCACGCCGCACATCGCCGGCGCCGTCGGCACCGAGAAATCACGGCTCGGCCATCTCGTCGTCGACGAGATCGAGCGGTTCGTCGCCGGGCAGCCATTGCAGCACCAGGTGCAGCCGACTTTGCTCGAGCAGCTGGCGTAGGGGCGAGGGACAGGCGGGAGGTTGCATCGATGGCAAAAGTGACGATCAGCAATGCAGGGAAGTACTACGGGACCTTCGAAGCGCTGAAGGGCGTTTCGGTGGACATCGTGGATGGGGAGTTCGTCGTGCTCGTCGGCCCATCGGGCTGCGGGAAGTCCACGTTGCTGCGCATGATCGCTGGACTCGAGGACATCAGCTCCGGCCAGATCGAGATCGGCGACCGCGTGGTCAACGACCTGCCGCCCAAGCAGCGGGACATTGCCATGGTGTTCCAGAACTATGCGCTCTATCCGCACATGACGGTAGCGGAGAACATGGGGTTCTCGCTGAAGCTGAAGCGGGTTTCGAAGTCGGAGGTGCGGGCCAAGGTCGAGCGCGCGGCGGCGATACTCGGCCTCGAGACCCTGCTCGACCGGCATCCGCGGCAGCTGTCGGGGGGGCAGCGCCAGCGCGTCGCGATGGGACGGGCGATCGTGCGCGACCCGCAGGTGTTCCTGTTCGACGAGCCGCTCAGCAACCTCGACGCGAAGCTGCGGGTGCAGATGCGGTCCGAGATCAAGGAACTGCACCAACGGCTGGGTACGACAACGATCTATGTCACTCACGACCAGATCGAAGCGATGACCATGGCCGACAAGATCGTGGTGATGCGGGACGGCATCATCGAGCAGATGGGCTCGCCGCTCGACCTTTATGACCGGCCGGTGAACACGTTCGTTGCCGGGTTCATCGGTTCTCCGTCGATGAACTTCATCGCAGGTTCCGCCGGCGGCGGCGGCTTCACGACCAAGGATGGCACCGTGCTGCCGCTGCAGGCGAGCGACGAGCGGGCGGCCACCTACGGCGTGCGGCCCGAGCACCTGATCCTCGACCCCGATGGTGGCGCCCCGGCCGAGGTCGTGGTGGTCGAGCCGACTGGGTCGGAGACCCAGGTGATGATGCGGCTGGGCGGTCATCCCCTGGTCGGGGTCTTCCGCGAACGCGTGTCAGCGCGGCCTGGTGACACCATCCGGGTGACGACGGACCCGTCGTCGATCCATCTGTTCGATGCAGATGGCCGGCGCCTCAACTAAGGGGCGGTCCTAACCGTCTGGTTCCCTGTCAGCCATATCCTGGGGATTTCCCCAAGGGCGAGTAGGTCCGTGTCGGGTGCCGTGCTAGGGCTGGCGCCATCGGGCTGCCGGGCGCGCAGGTCTGCCCCCTCGACGGGGACCAACCGGACCGGTCAGGCTTACGGCGGCCCGATAACCCGCGGCAGCGGGTCCGCCCCGCTGCTGCCATGCGGGAACCGATCCCAGCGTCGGCACTTCCAAGGATGGAGGGCGGCGCGACCCGCGAAAGCGTCACCCGCAGGCATTGGGAGATCGTCCATGAAACGGAACACTAAGGCCGGGCTGATCGTGGCGGGGCTGGTCGTGCTCGTCATCATCATATTCCTCATAGCCGGTCCGCAGACCACACCTGAGGTCACCACGGCGACGCCCAATCCAGTGGTCGAGTAGGTACCTCCGGGGCAGGGTCGCGGAAACGGAACCGGGGGTGGTACAGCGCCCGCAGCAACGGCACGACCGGGCAGGCTGGCTGCTGACCGGCGCCGGCGCTGCGGTGCTGATCGCCTTGTGGGCTGGCCCGCTGCCCGCCCTCAGCCGCACGGCCTTTGCCGCTCACATGATCCTCCATCTCGGCGTGATCAGCCTCGCCGCGCCGCTGCTGGCGCTGGGCATGGTGCGGCTGGGGCTCGGGCGGGCGGTGCTGCCACCGGTGCTGGCAGCCGCCATCTTTGCGACGTTGTTCGATCTGGCGGTGGTATGGGGCTGGCACCTGCCGGTGCTGCACGAAGCGGCCGCCCGGGTCCCGGCGCTGTTCGCCGCGCAGCAGGCTTCGTTTCTGCTGGCGGGGGTGGCGGTGTGGGTGACTGCCCTCGGTAGCGGGGAGGGCGGCGGCGGGTTTCTCGGCGGGCTGCTCGCCCTGCTCTTTACCGGCATGCATATGACGATGTTGGGGGTGCTGCTCCTCGCCGCGCCGGTGCTGCTCTACGATCCCTCGCTCTGCGTCGGGATCCTCGGGTTCGAGCGGCTGGACGACCAGCGGCTGGGCGGCGTGCTCATGGCCAGCTTCGGCGGCCTGCCCTATCTGGCGGGGGGGCTGTTCCTCGTGGCACGGATGCTGCGGCCCCGCGAGACCGGCGGCTGATCAGGCGCAGGCAGGAACGATGTAGGCGGGGACGGCCTGGGTGAAGATCGCCAGCGCCGAGATCGCCAGTACCAGCAGCGTTACCGACTGGGTGAAGCCGTGCAGAGCTTCTCCCTGCGTGCCGTGCAGGCGCGGACGATGCCCGATCACCACCGCCAGCATGATGCCGGCAAGCACCAGCAGGGCAAGGAGGGTGAGGACGCCAATGACCAGATGGACAAGGTTCATGCCCAGCAGCCGGTCCGCCGCCAGCCCTCGCGTGCAGACGTAGGAGTTGAAGGCGTAGACGAGGGTGAAGTGAGCGCCCCAGACGAGCAGTCCGGAGGCGATGAAGGCGAGGGGCCGGAGAGAAATCTGTTCGCGCATCAGCCCATCCCCACCAGCCGCGGGAAACCGTGCACCACCAGCAGCCCGACCAGTCCCTGGGCGGTGGCGTAGTGCCAGAGGAGTTGGAGGTTGTCGAAGGAGGCCCGCCTGCCGTTGTGCACGAGCCCGACGAGGCAGCGGAGAACGACGAACAGCGCGCTCAGCATCACGGCGGCCACGAAGACGCCCTGCAGGGCCGAGAGCATGTAGACGGTGGCACCGTAGCTGGTCTCGGTCGGCCGCAGGCCCGTTTCGAGCTGTCCCTGGACTTCCAGCCAGATGCCGAGGGGCAGCAGGGGGGCGGCCAGCAGCAAGAGCAGGGCCGGTGCCACCCAGCCGCCTGCGGACAGCAGCCGCCCGGCGAGGATGACGACAATGCTGCTCCCGATCCAGGCCAGGGCGCTGAGGGCCGGCTGCCAGAGCTCCGGAAGCCGGGCGGCGTCGGGCAGCCAGGCATCGCCATTCACCAGCCACAGGAACAGGTAGGAGAAGACGAGGCAGATATAGATCATGGCGACGACCAGCAGCAGCGTCACGACGCCCCACCAGGAGTGGCTGACCGAGCCGCTGGCGTTGACCGGCAGCTTGATGCCGGCACCCACGTCGACCTCGGTGTCGCTGCCGCCATGGTCGGTGTCCCACATCCACCAGAAGATGGCGGCGATGGCGAGTCCGCCGGCGATCATGGCGGGGACGTAAAGCTTGATGGTGAGCCCCATGAAGAAGGCGGCGGTCAGCAGTGCCGCAAGGAAGCTGCCCCAGTTGGGGCCTGGCAGCTGCAGGAGGTATTGCGGCCGGGCGTCGATGGGGGTGGTGACCAGCGTCTCGCGCTGGCCGGTAGCAGTGCCGGGGAGGTAGTAGCGTCCTTCCTTTACGTCCTCTGGGAGGTTGGGCTGGTCCCAGATCGGCTCGCGGCTCCGGACCTCGGGAATGCTGCGCGTCTGGTAGTCGCCTGCCGGCAGCCATTCCAGCGTGCCGGCATTCCAGACATTGCCGGCGTTCGGACCGTCGGTCACCCGGAAGCGCCGCACCAGATCGATGGTGAACAGCAGCACGCCGGCCGCGATCATGAAGGCACCGATGGTGGAGATCAGGTTGAGCGTGTCCCAGCCCAGAGCGGCGGGGTAGGTGTAGACGCGGCGCGGCATGCCGACGAGGCCGGTGATGTGCATGGTGAAGAAGGTGATGTTGACCCCGAGGAACATCAGCCAGAACACCCATTTGCCGACGCGCTCCGAGAGCGGCTGCCGGCTGACGGTCGGGATCCAGTAGTAGAGGGCAGCGAACAGCGGGAACACCATGCCCCCGATCAGCACATAGTGCAGATGGGCGACGACGAAGTAGGTGTCGTGGGCCTGCCAGTCGAAGGGCACCATGGCCACCATGACGCCGGTGAGGCCGCCAAGGGTGAAGATGAAGAGGAAGCCGAGGATGAACAGTGCCGGCGTCTTCAGCTGCAGCTTGCCGGCGGCAATGGTGGCGATCCAGGCAAAGACCTGGATGCCGCTGGGGATGGCGACGACGCTGCTGGCGGCCGAGAAGAAGCTGAGGCTGAGATGCGGCAGCCCGGTGGTGTACATGTGGTGGACCCAGAGGCCGAAGCTGAGGAAACCTGTCGCGAGGAGGGCGAGCACCACGAGGCGGTAGCCGACCAGCGGCGTCTGCGCCATGGTGGGAACGATCATCGAGACCATGCCGGCCGCCGGCAGGAAGATGATGTACACCTCGGGATGGCCGAAGAACCAGAACAGGTGCTGCCAGAGCAGCGGGTCGCCGCCGCGTTCGGCGATGAAGAAGGGCCAGTCGAAGGCCCGCTCCACCTCGAGCAGCGCCGTGGCCAGGATCACGGCGGGGAAGCCGATGACGATCATCGCTGCGAAGACCAGCATCGCCCAGGCGTAGATCGGCAGCTTGTCGAGCGACATGCCGGGCGCGCGTGTCTTCAGAATCCCGACGATGATCTCGACGGCGCCGGCAATGGCGGAAATCTCGATGAAGCCGATGCCGAGCAGCCAGAAGTCGGCGTTGATGCCGGGCGAGTATTCGGTGCTGGTCAGCGGGGGATACATGAACCAGCCGCCATTGGGCGCAAGGCCGAAGAAGATGCTGCAGAAGAAGGCGAGGCCGCCGGCGAAGTAGGCCCAGAAGGCGTAGGCGCTCAGGCGCGGGAAGGGCAGGTCGCGGGCGCCCAGCATATTGGGGAGCAGGTAGACCGCCATGGCTTCGACGGCCGGTACGGCGAACAGGAACATCATCACCGTGCCGTGCATGGTGAAGAGCTGGTTGTAGAGTTCGTGGCCGATGAACTGGTTGTCGGGGGTCGCGAGCTGCACGCGGATGATCAGCGCGAGGAGGCCGGCGAGGATGAAGAACAGGAACGAGGCGCCGACGTAGTAGACGCCAATATAGTTGTTGTTGACGACGGATAGCTTGCGCCAGCCCTTGGGCGCCGCCCACACGCGTTCCAGCGCCTCCAGCTCGCCCTCGGGGCGCGGCAGGGAGTTGGGGTAAGTGATCCGCGCGGAACCGCGGTCGGCGCGGGTGTCGGCGATGCGGTGCGGGGTGGTGTTGTCGGTCATTTCAGGCTCTCGAGGTAGCTCGCGAGCGCACGCAGTTCAGGGCCGCTCAGGGTGTCGAAGGACGGCATCAGGTTGCCCGGTTTGATATGCTGGGCGGACGAGATCCAGCCGGCCAGCGTGCCGCGATTGTTGGGCAGGATGCCCGCGGCAAGCGACACCCGCGAGCCGACATGTGTCAGGTCGGGTCCGATGACGCCGTCTGCCGCCGTACCGCGGACCGTGTGGCAGGCGCCGCAGCCGTTGGCCTCGAACACGTCCCGCCCCAGTTCTTCGCTCGCAAGTGCCGGTTCGGCGGCTGGCAGCGTCTGCGCCCCGTACCAGTCCTCGAACGCGGCGGGCTCCATGGCCACAACATAGAAAGCCATCTTGGCGTGCTGTTCGCCGCAATACTCCGCGCATTGGCCGCGGTAGACGCCGGGCTTGTCGACGGCGAAGCGGTAGGAGTTGATGCGGCCGGGGATCATGTCGAGCTTTCCGGCCAGGCTCGGGACCCAGAAACTGTGGATCACGTCGGCGGTCCTGAGGCGGAACTCCACCGGCATGCCCGTCGGTATCCGGATCTCGTTCGCCGTCACCATGTGCACCCGGTCCTCGGGATCGAGGTAGTGCACACGCCACCACCAGCGCTCGCCGACCACCTCGACGCGGAGGCCCGGCGGTCCGGCAGTGACGAGGGCACTGGAGCCGTTCAACACCCAAAGGAACAGCGCCGCCAGCACCACCAGCGGAAACAGAATGCCGCCGATGACCACCGTACGCCGCTGCCCTACCGCTTGCCGGAAGCCGGCGGGAGCGAAAATGGCGAGGGCCGTCATCACCACCACCAGCAGCAGGATCAGCCCGCCGGCGCCAAACATGACCCAACTCAGCTGCGCCACCCATGCGGCGTGCGGACCGGCGGGTGACAGGACCGACTGGATGCCCGAGACGATGTCGAAGGGATCCCCCACGTGCCGCTCCTAGCGCAAGGTGTAGAGGTAGGCGGCGACGTCTTCGGCCTCCTCCTCCGATAGCGGCATCTCCGGCATCCCGGTCTCGGGACGCAGCGACGGGGCGTCCCGAACCCACTGCGTCAGCACATCGGGCTGGTTTGGCAGCACGCCCGCAAGCAGGTTACGGCGGCCTACGCCCTCGAGTGAAGGGCCGACGATGCCGTTGGCACCGTCGACGCCCGGTATCTGATGGCACACGCCACAACCGACGCCAGCAATCAGCTGGCGGCCGCGCAGCGGGTCACCTTCGACGACCCGCCGGTCCGGGGGAATGGCCGAGCCGCAGGCGGAAAGGGTCGCCAGCAGCAAGGCGACAAACGGCAACAGGCGAGCGGCGGCGGCGGCAGCCGAGCTCATCGCCGGTCCTGATCTGCGCGCTCCGGGACGCCGAGATAGGGAGGCGCGAGACCTTCGATCTCTTGCGCCGGCGGCGGCGCGACTTCCGCGACCGGCGCTCCCATCTCGACCGGCGGTTTCGCCGAATAGTAGAGCGAGACGGCGCGCATCTGCTCGTCGGACATTGCGCGGGCGATGGCTTCCATGACGCCCATCGGGTCACCGTCCCGCTCACCCGCCTTCCACTTCTGCAACTGATGCTCGAGGTAGGAGGCGGACTGTGCGGCGAGAGAGGGTACGATGGGTGGTCGCCCCTCGCCTTCGGCACCATGGCAGCCGGCGCAGGCAGGAATGCCATCCTGTACATTGCCGGTGGCGGCGAGGGCACCGCCGGCCTGCAGTGTCTCGACATCGGCTTCCACTGCGGGCCATGCGGTAGCCGGGGGCAGGGCGGCGTAATAGGCGCTCAAGGCCCGCATCTCCTCGTCTGTCAGGGTGCGGGCGATCGGCGACATGACCTCGTTCTGCCGGCGACCCTGCGCGAAGTCGTGCAGCGTCTTGTAGAGGTACCAGGCACCCTGGCCGGCAAGCCGCGGGAAGGCGCCGCTCGGATCGCCCGCGCCCTCCAGGCCGTGGCAGCGCAGGCAGTCGATGCGCTGGTCGCCGAAGATCCCGCCGGTGGCATCGAAGCGCCCCTCGTTGACGTCACCGGGCTCTACCTCCGCCTGCGTGGAGCCGCCCATGCCGCCGAACAGCTCCTGCGACGCGGCAGGCATGCCGGTCCCTGCCGCAAGTGCGAGGGCCAGGGCAACGACCGCGGTCGTCCGGGCGGGGGTCATACCAAGGGCCTCGGGTTGTCGAGGTACTGGTTCTTCATGGCGTCGACCGCCCAATAGGCGAGGGCGCCGACGGTGCCGGTGGGGTTGTAGCCGGCGTTCTGCGGGAAGACGCTGGCCCCCATTACCCAGAGGTTGTGCAGGTCCCAGGACTGCAGGTAGCGGTTGACGGCGCTGGTCTCAGGATCGGCGCCCATGATGGTGCCGCCGGTATTGTGGGTCGTCTGGTAGGGGGCGATCGAGTAGTGGTCGGAGAGGTGGCCGACGGAGATTTCGCTGCCGCCCATCGCTCGCGCGATCTCCGCGACCTTCTCGGTGACGTAGCGCGCCATCACCCGGTCGTTGTGCGGGAAGTCGAAGGTCATCATCCCCAGCGGATCGCCGAAGGCGTCGGTATAGTTGCCGTCGAGGCCGAGGTAGTTGTTCGGGTGCGGGATCGAGGAGCCGTGGAAGCCGATGTTGACGGTGCTGTTGTAGTGGCGGCGAACGGCCTCCTTCCAGCCGGCACCCCAGCGCGGCGTGCCATCGGGGACGGGGTGGTACTTGATGGGGCGGCCATTGGTCTGGTTGGCGGACACGTAGCCGCCGCCGATGAAGCCGAGGCCCGAATGGTCGAGGCTGCCATTGTTGAAGTCGTCGATGGCGGTGCCGAGAGCGCCGGCGCCCATGAAGGGATTGATGCGCTTCTGGCCGTCGTAGAAGACGCTGACGCCGGTCATGGTCTGGTAGGTGTAGTTGCGGCCGATGGTGCCGCGGCGGGTCTCGGGATCGTAGGCCGTGCCGATGCCGGACTTGAGCATCAGGAACGGGTTGTGGTGACCGAAGGCGCAGAGCACCACCATGTTGGCGGGTTGAAAAACCTCGCGCCCCTGGGCGTCAGCGTAGGTGACGCCGGTGGCGGTCCTGCTGCCGGCGTCCCACTCGATGCGTCGGACATAGGCGCGGGTGCGGAGTTCGAAATTGCTGTTGGCCAGGGCGGCGGGCAGGATGTTCACCTGCGGGCTGGCCTTGGCGTAGTGCTCGCAGCCGAAGCGCTCGCAGAAGCCGCAATACATGCAGGGCTTCAGCTCGGCACCGAAGGGGTTGGTGTAGTGCCGCGTCATGTTCGCCGAGGGCACCGGGAAGGGATGGTAGCCCAGTTGCTGCGCCGCCTGGGCGAAGAGGTAGCCGGACTGGGCGGTCTTCATCGGCGGATTGGGGTAGGGC
This sequence comes from Devosiaceae bacterium, assembly GCA_035998685.1. Classification (GTDB taxonomy): domain Bacteria; phylum Pseudomonadota; class Alphaproteobacteria; order Rhizobiales; family Devosiaceae; genus Devosia_A. Next base: position 166,040 of record DASYHK010000004.1, read on the forward strand.
TGGCTGCGCGGGCCCTCGAAGGGGTTGCCTTCGTCGCCCTCTTCGAACGGCAGGCCGCCGATCCCCATCACCTGCTCGAAGAAGGTGTAGTGGGGCTCCAACTCCTCATAGGTCAGGTCCCAGTCCTGAATGGTCACGTCCGGCGCGATGAAATCTTCGCCATAGCGTTCGTTCACCCAGGAGCGCAGCCGGAACCACTCGGGTTGAAAGCGCCAAGTCTGGCCGTTCCAGTGCACGGCCCCGCCACCGACGCCCTCACCGGGCAGGAAGGAGCCGAGCTGCCGCATCGGCAGCGCCTGCTGCCCGGGAAAATTGCGGAAGGTCAGCGTTTGAACGCTGACATCCTGCGCGATGCTGTAGCGCACGTCGTATTTCAGCTCGTCATGCATGGTCGGCGACTGGAAGTCTGGCACCGTCTGGCGCATCTGGCCGCGCTCGAGCGCCACCACCCGCTGTCCGGCCTCGGCCAGTTCCTTGCCGACGATGGCGGCGGTGAGGCCGCCGCCGACCAGCACCACATCCACCGGTTTCAAGCGCAAGACCATGCCGCGTCCTCCCTCAGTGGTGGTCGTGAATGTGTTCGAGACGGGCCTGCTGGTTCGCCATCCCCACCGGCTCGCGCAGGTATTCGAGGTTGTAGATGTCCACTTCCTCGAGATAGGCGGCGTAGGCGCCGGGGAAGCCGACCATCCGCCAACCCACCATGTCGCGATTGCCGCCATAGGCGGGATCGCCAAAGAAGCCTTCGATGGTATTGGCCAGCAGCGTTTCGAAGAACACTGCCGCCGGCAGCGACGGCAGCTGCGTCCGGCCTGTCTCGAGATCCTTGAGTGCAGAATCCATGGCCGCGGGTGTGAGGTCCCAGAACTCGGAGCCGGTGGTGTCGCGGATCTGCGCCCGCGCCTCCTCGATGCCGATGCGGTAGAGTTCGGCCGGACTGAACCGCAGCTGGTAACCCTGTTCGGGCGCAGCATCCGGCACCCAGGGCCCGCGCAGATACATGCGCCCTCCGGCGCCGTAGGCCGAGGCCAATTGATGGTCGATGTAGTAGAGGACCCCGGCCTCCGCCGCGCCCGGCCATCGCGGATCTGCCGGTATCAGGCGCTCGACGACCGCCTCGATGAAGCGGGCTTCCTCGTCGTTGAAGAAGAAAAGCACGTCCGCGGCAGCCAGGTTGTCGGGCTGGTGGGCCGGGGCGTCGTTCGCTTCGGGGGGCGCCAGAATCTCCGGCTGCTGCCCCAGTGCCGGCGGCACCACTGCAGCGATACCGGCAACACCTGCCGTCTTGAACAGGTCGCGGCGTGACAGGCCCTTGGTCATTGATCTCCTCCGTTCTCCCCCAGCAATACCGTCGCGAGGCACGCGGCATGCGCGGGTTCGTTCTCGTAGGCTTGACAAAGCTCCGCAGAGGGGAGGGGCGGGGGTCCGCCTTCCTCTTCCTCTCCCGCGGCTTCCGTTTCAACGGCTGCCCCGCCGCTGTTGCCGCTGGTGACGCCCGCAGCAGTGCCGGCCCCGACCTGGACCGTCGATGCTGCCGACGACTGCTCGCTGTTCGAGGACTGCAGAGTGGAATAGTCGCCGCTGCCCTGCCCGTGGGCGGCTGCCGTCATGGCAAAGGCAGCCGCGATGGAGAGGGCCAGAGCACGGCTTGAACTGCTGGCTCCGGTCATTGCCGCGCCTCCTCTTCAGGGTCGATGGAGAAAGGAGGGAGGCTGGCGTAATAGGCAGCGACCGCGGCGATCTCCCGGTCGCTCATGCGGGTCGCGATATTGGCCATGATGTCGAGAGGGTCGCCGGTGCGCGTCCCCTCCTGCCAAGCGCGCAATTGTGCTTCGGTGTAGCTGGCGTGCTGGCCCGCGAGATAGGGATAGCCGTAGCCAAGTCCGGCTCCGTCCGGCCCATGACAGTTGAGGCAGCCCTGGATGCCGAGGTCGGCCGAACCAACCGCGGCCAAGGCGGCACCGTACTGCAGGAGCTCGACCTCCGGTGCCGGTTCCGGGGTCGCCGTATCGTCCTCGAGGCTGGCGTAGTAGGCGGACACGTCCCGCATCTCCTGCTCGGTCAGGGCCTCGGCAATTGGCGACATGATTTCGTTCTCGCGGGCACCGCTGGCATAGTCCTTGAGCGATTTGACGAGGTAGCCGTAGGACTGTCCGGTCAGGCGCGGGAAAGCAGCGGCGGCATCGCCTTCGCCAGTCTGGCCATGGCACTGAAAGCACGCACCCCCGGGGGCCGCGTTGAAGGTGCCGACGGCGACGGCATGGCCGGCTTCCGGATCTGGCGGGGGGGCGTCCGCTGGCTGTCCGGCCGCGGCACCGGAAAGGCCATAGTAGATTAGTGCGGCGAGGCACGCGCCGCGGTAAGACCGAGTGCTCCGATCTGATACGGGTGATTGGCCCGGCACGCTGTTCCTCCCCACCTGGTCGCGTCTGCCTCGAAGGCTAAACCTGTGGATGTGCAGTGGGTTCCATGGCTGATGCGGTAATTGCCTCGACAGCGCTCTCCCAGGGGCGACCGCCCTCCATCCGGAACCCGCGCGTCCGCTGCGCATTGCTGAAGGTGGTTTGCCGAGGCGGTCGCCCCGCAGCGTCTGAAGCCGCATTCGCGAAAGCTGGAGAAGCTCGATATGCATATGCAGACACGCCGTGCGGCACTGCTGTCGTTTGCCGCCGCCGCGGCGACATCGGTTCTCATACAGGCCGGTGCGTCGCTGGCCCAGACGGCCCCGGCAGAATCCACGGGCGAGCAGTCGGACTACGTAATGCAGACACTGATGGCAGGGATGCTGTCGCTGCAGATGTCGGAGGTCGCCATGGAGAAGGCGCGCGACCCGCTGGTGCAGGAGTTCGCGCAGCTGGAGATCGGCGAGCAGCAGGCCATGGCATCGGTGCTGAGTGCTACGCAGACCGAACCGCCGGTGCTCTCGCAGTCGCAGGTGGCGCGGGTGTCGGCGCTCAGCAACATGGATGCTGGCCCCGACTTCGACATGGCTTACGTCGATGAGCAGATCGTGGCCCACGAAGAACTGCTGCAGATCCAGCGCACGCTGTCGCAGGAGACCGAGGCAACCGTGGAGGCAGTGACTGCCCGGCTGGCCGAAGCCGCGATCTTGTCGCACCTCGCAATGCTCAACCACATGCGGCTACACCTGCTGGACGGAGCCGAGATCGTGCAGCCGGCGGATGCCGAGGCGCCTGCGGCACCCGTCGAAGGCGCGGCCCCTGCAGAGCCCTCGGTGAGCCCGACGCCCGCGGACAGACCGGTTGAGGGAGCTGCCCCGGAGGCAAGTGAACAGCCGGAGTTGCCGACCGCTCCGGCGTCCTGAGCGAGCGGCTTCGCAGCTCCCTGGCGTTTATTCCGGAGCGGGTGTTTCGGTAGTGGATTCCTGCCGCAGCGCCGCCAGTTCCGCCTCCGCGGCCAAGGCGCGGTCACGCCACTCTGCCAGCGACAGCCCCTCGAGGCGCTCGTCCGCGCGTTCCGTTTCCACCGGAGGCGGCGGCGCGTTGGTCAGGCGGGCGTGCAGGGCCCGCAGGTAGACTTCGTCATCGGGGTCGAGCTTGCCTGCCTCGTAATCCGCCAGCAGGCGCTGAAGTTCGGCGAGGGTGTCCTCGTTCATGGTGCCAGTGGCGATCAGTTCCCTGATCAGAGCGTCGACCTGCAAGCGAAACCTCCATATGTGCGGGTGGCATCCTAGCCAATGTGGGAGGGGCTGGAAACCTGCCGGGCCGTGCTATCGGCAGGAACCGGGCTGTTGAACTTCCGGCTGAGGAATGGGGAGCCGGCGACGCCGAAGCGCCACGGCACCTCCACCGCCTTGCTGATGCCGATGCGTGGTCCGATAACGATGCCCGGCGCCTGCTCCGGTAGGGCGACCGAGAACGGCGCACCAGCGAGCGGCAGCCCGTCGTGATCGCGGGTTACGGCCAGCGCCTGACAGAGCTTTCCGGGGCCGGAGCAGAGCCGCAGCGGATCGGCCAGACCCCGCCGCTCTGTCATGGCATGGAGCCCATGGGTGGGCTGCAGCGCGCGGATAAGCACGGCGCTGGCGCCGGAGCAGACGAAGTTGACGCACCAGTGGATGCCGTAGGAGCGGTAGACATAGACGCGGCCGGGACCGGCGAACATAGTGGCGTTGCGCGGGGTCGGCCCGCTATAGGAGTGCGAGGCGGGATCCGCGGGATGGTAGGCCTCGGTCTCGACGATGATGCCGCCCACGCCGTCGACGAGGAAGGTGGCGCCCAGCAGCTCGCGGGCGACGGTCGTGACCTCGCGGTCGAAAAAGGCAGTATCCAGCATGGGCGGCTTGTGCCGCGGCATGGTCGGGCCGTCAAGCGCCGCCGAACGCTTCAGGCCGTCTTATCGGTCCTGGTCGGGTTGGCGAGCAACCGCGCATGGGCGACCCGAATGGCGATATCGACCTGACCCTGTGTATTGACGCTGTGGAGGTTGCCAAAGGCATTGGCGATGCTTTGCTGATTGGCCATCGCCTGCTGGGCGTGATGCCGGCGTTTCAAGCGCGCCGCTTCCGCCTCCTTGTAAAGGGAGGGCCGCGGCAGCCAGTTCATGGTGCGCTTCTCGATGATCATGCCGGTATGAGGGTGCGGCCGACCGATTAACAAATGTTTAAATCCGCTGCCGGGCGGGTTGCGGGGGTGTTGCCGCGCGTGACATCACGGGAAGGAAAACGAGGGCTGGGACATGGCGGAATCCCTGAAGTTCGGGACCAGCGGGCTGCGGGGCCTGGCGCGTGACCTCGAGGGCGCGGCCGCGCGGCGCTACTGCGCGGCGTTCCTCGCGCATCTGCGCCGCCGCCGGCAGCAGGGGCAGGGTCAGGTCCTGATCGCCCGCGACCTGCGCGCCTCTAGTCCCGCCATCAGTGCCGATTGTGCGGTTGCGGTGCGGGCGAGCGGCCTGCAGCCGGTGGACTGCGGTGTGCTGCCGACCCCGGCGCTGGCGCTCCACGCCATGGCGCTCGGCTGCCCGGCGATCATGGTGACCGGCAGTCATATTCCGCCCGAGAGGAACGGTCTGAAGTTCTACACGCCGCAGGGGGAGATCGGCAAAGAGGACGAACTGGGCATCCTCGGGGCGCTGGTGGACGCCACCGCCGCCGAGGGGGCCGCCGTCGCACTCGACGGTTATGCAGCGGCGGGAGACCGCTACCGCCAGCGCTACCGCCACTTCCTCCGGCCGGACGAGCTGAGCGGCTGGCGGATCGGCGTCTTTGAGCACTCGTCGGTGGCGCGCGACCTGCTGTGCTCGCTGCTCACGCGGGCGGGATGCGAGGTGGTGCGGCTGGGGCGGTCGGCGGAGTTCATCGCCGTCGATACGGAGGCGCTGGCGGACCCGGTCTTCCGGCATCGGCAGTCGTGGATCGCCGCGCACCAGCTCGATGGCATCGTCTCGACCGATGGCGACGGCGACCGCCCGTTGCTGATCGACGCCAGCGGAGAGTTCTTTCGCGGGGATGTGCTGGGCATCCTCTGCGCGCGATTTATTGGTGCGGAAACCGTGGTTACACCCGTCACTTCCAACTCCGCAATCGAGTCGGTGGGCTGGTTCGGACGGGTGCAGCGGACGCGGGTCGGCTCCCCCTACGTGATTGCCGGGATGGCGGAGGAAGCCACAGGCGGCGCAACGGTCGTCGGCTTCGAAGCCAATGGCGGCGTCCTGCTCGGCTCCGATCTTCAACTCGAGGGCAGGGTGCTGACGAAGCTGCCGACACGAGACGCGGTGCTGCCGCTGCTCGCAGTGCTGGCGGCAGCGCGACGGGCGGGGCAGTCGCTCGCCCAACTGGCGGCGTCGGTGCCGCTCCGGCCGGCCCTCAGCGACCGGCTGGAGAATGTCGATCCGGAACAGTCGGCGGCCCTGGTGGGACGGCTGTCGTCGGACACGGACTATGCCCGTGACTACTTCGCCAGCATCGGCCAAGTCGCGGAGGTCTCGACGATCGATGGGCCACGGTTCACGCTGCAGTCGGGGGATGTCATCCACTACCGGCCGTCCGGTAACGCGCCGGAGCTACGCTGTTATGTCGAGGGCTCAACGCCCGAGGCGGCGGGCCGGCTGCTGCACTGGGGGCTAGAGGCGGCGGGGCGGGCGCTGACGCGAGTGGGTGCTATTTCTGCGTGACGACAAAAACCGCGGCGCTTGCCATCATCGCGCCGGCGACGCGATTGAGGCGGCGGATGGCTTTGGAGCTCCGGAAGAACTCGCGGGCCGCGGCGGCGAGCCCGGCATAGGCGCAGCCGATGGCCAGCAGAACGACGACTACGATTGCCACGAGCTCGGAGAAGCCGAGCACCGTCATCGGCTGGTCGAGCGGCACCACCGTCGGCAGCAGCGCCAGATAGAAGATGATGGTCTTGGGGTTGCCGAGCGTCAGGGCGAGGCCGGAAAGGAAGGTTTTCCAGCCGGTGTCGGAGCGCGCCCTGATCTGCTCGCTGCCCGGCTTGGCGGTCCAGAACTGCCAGGCGATGTAGAGCAGGTAGGCGGCGCCCGCCCACTTGATGACCACGAAGACCGGGGCGTACAGCGCCGCGACGGCGGCGAGGCCGAAAATGGCGAAGATGAGGTACAGCAGGTCGCCGGCGAGGATGCCCAGGACCATCGGTACGGCACCCCGGAAACCGCCGCCGAGGGCGCGGGCGACCACCGCGGTGACGCCGGGGCCGGGCACGATCACGGCAATGGCGTAGGCGATGGTGAAGGCGACGAGGGTAACGGGTTCCATGGCGTGTCCCAGCGAGCAGGCGCGGCAGTAGCTGCCACGACTAGGGGAGGCGCGCAAGCCGCTCGTTGAGCAGGGCGTAGAACCCGTCGGCATCGCCGGACCGCAGGAAGTGGCAGTTGGGCGGGCGATCGGTGACGCGCCAGTAGTCGGCGACGGTCATGCCCATGGTCAGCTCGCTGGTGGTTTCGACTGATACGTTGATGTCGCGGCCCTCGAACAGCTCCGGGCGCAGCAGCCAGGCGATGACGCAGGGATCGTGCAGCGGTGCGCCTTCCCAGCCGTATTTCCGGCGGTCGAATTCCTCGGAAAAGCCGAGCATGGCGGCGACTGCGGCGCCGGTGCGGTTGCCGAGTCCGCGGAGTGCCGCCAGCCGCGCGGGGGTGGTCTGCATGCCGTGGGTCAGGTCGAGCGGCGCCATCACGATGGGTACGCCGCTGCGAAGGACGACGTCCGCAGCCTCCGGGTCCACGTAGATGTTGAACTCGGCGACCGGCGTGATGTTGCCGCCCTCGAAGTAGCCGCCGCCCATCATCACAATTTGCCGGATGTGCGGGATGATCGCCGGTGCCTTGATCATCGCCATGGCGACATTGGTCAGCGGACCGAGGGTGCAGAGGGTGATGGTGCCGGGTTCGTGGCTGAGCAGGGCCTCGACGAGGAAATCCACGCCATGCGCTGCCTGCAGCGCAATGCGCGGCTCCGGCAGTTGCGGCCCATTGAGGCCGGTGTCGCCGTGAACGTGTTCGGCAGTGACCAGCTGACGGCGCAGCGGCCGTTCGCAGCCGGCATAGACGGGCACCTCCGTCCGCCCCGACAGCTCGACGATCTTCAGCGCGTTGGGGGAATTCTGTGCGAGGCGGACATTGCCGGCGACGGTGACGATGGCCAAGACGTCCAGCTCCGCCGGCGAGGCCAGCGCCGTGAGGATCGCCACGGCGTCGTCCTGGCCCGGATCGGTGTCGATAATGATCTTCTGGGTCATGGGTTTGGCCGGAGTTCCGGAGAGGAAGAATCGGGCGGATGATAGTGGCAGTCCGGGTGCCCGTCGATCTGCCCCGCGGGTCGGTCAGGGGCGCGGGTTCCTGCTGCTGCTCTTGACGCCCGCGACCACCAGCAGCATTTGTGGCGGCAGACGCGGCATTCGAGGGCAAAGCTATGGCAGGCGAGATTGCGGGCCAGGCGGCCGAGGCCGCGGCTCATGGCGGGGTCGACCTCCTCCAGATCGTCGCCCTGCTCGGAGCGGCGGTTGTCGCGGTTCCGATCTTCAAGCGGCTCGGCCTCGGTTCGGTGCTCGGTTATCTGGCGGCGGGGCTGGCCATCGGCCCCTTCGGGCTGCAGCTGATCAGCGACCCGCAGGCGATCCTTCACGTGTCCGAACTCGGCGTGGTGATGTTCCTCTTCATCATCGGCCTCGAGATGGAGCCGCAGAAGCTCTGGAACCTGCGGCGGCAGATCTTCGGGCTGGGCGTAGTGCAGGTCGGGCTCGCGACGCTGCTGCTCACCGGGCTCGGCATGCTGCTGGGGTTTGAACCGGTGGTGGCCTTCGTGTTCGGAGCCGGCTTCGTCATGACTTCGACGGCGATCGTCATGCAGGTGCTGGCGGAGCGGGGGGAACTGGCGGCGCCCAACGGGCAGAGGATGGTCTCCATCCTGCTGCTCGAGGACATGGCCATCGTGCCGCTGTTGCTGCTGGTGGTGGTGCTGGCGCCCACGTCCGACGGCCCTGGTACGCCGGCGTGGATCGGCTTCGGCATCGCCGTCGCCTGCGTGGCGGGGCTCGGATTGGTGGGTCGGTGGGTGCTCAACCCGCTGTTCGGGATCCTCGCCAATGCGCGGGCACGCGAAGTGATGACCGCCGCCGCGTTGCTGGTGGTGCTTGGCTCCGCACTGCTGTTCCAGGTCGGCGGGCTCAGCATGGCGATGGGGGCGTTCCTCGCGGGTGTCATGCTCTCGACATCCAGCTTCCGGCATCAGCTGGAGGCCGATGTCGAGCCATTCCGCGGCATTCTGCTGGGCCTGTTCTTTCTTGCGGTCGGAATGTCGCTCGACATCGCGGTCGTCACCAGAAACTGGCAGCTGATTGCGCTAAGCGTCGTCGGCTACATGGTGCTCAAGGGACTGGCCATCTACGGTGTAGCCCGGCTGCTGCGCACGCCGCATGCCGAGGCGCTGGAGCGCGCGGTGCTGATGGCACAGGGCGGCGAGTTCGCCTTCGTGCTCTACACCACCGCCGCCGGTGTCGGCATCATCAGCGGCGAGACCAATGCCATCTTCACGGCCACCGTCATCATCTCGATGGTGCTGACGCCGCTGACCATCCTCGGCATGGAACGGCTGCTGCCGAAGCCGGTGCCGTCGATGGACGGCGTCGAGCAGGTGAACGGCCTCAGCGAACGCATCCTGATGATCGGCTTCGGCCGCTTCGGGCAGATCACCAGCCAGACGCTGCTCGGGCACGGCCATACAATCTCGATCATCGACAACGACACGGACATGATCCGGGCCGCGGCGACCTTTGGCTTCAAGGTCTATTACGGCGACGGGCGGCGCCTCGACATCCTGCGCGCCGCCGGTGCCGAGAACGCCGACCTGATCCTGATCTGCGTCGACGACAAGGACGCGACCACACGTATTGCCGCGCTGATCCGCGACGAGTTCCCGCTGGTCAAGGTGATGGCAAGGGCCTTCGACCGCATGCACGCCATCGAACTGGTGAAGGTGGGCGTCGAGTTCCAGCTTCGCGAACTGTTCGAGTCGGCACTGGCTTTCGGGGCGCAGGCCATCAGGGTACTGGGCGCCACGCAGGAGGAGGTGGAGGAAGTGGTTGCCGGCGTGCGGCGGCGCGACAAGGAGCGTTTCAAGGCGCAGGCGCTGGGAGGCTGGCAGGCGGGCAACGACCTGCTGCTCTCGAACGCTGTGGAGCAGGCACGCGAGAGCGGGATCCGGGCGGAGCTGCGGGAGACGGCGGCGGCGCGGGAAGCGGCGGCCGAGGTCGGTGAGCAGAAGACGAGGTGACGCAGGGGTCTATGAAGAGGGTGGATTAAGTGCAAGAGTGGCGGCTTCGAGGGGAATAAGTCGACATGCTGCCTGGAATCAAAAATGCCGCAAAAGCCGATTGTGTTCGATGCCCTCAAGCCGCAGCCGCGCGCCCTCACCGCTGAGGCACTGCAAGCGGAGATCCTTGAAAGACTTACCTATTCCGTTGGCAAGGACCCGATTGTCGCCAGCCCACACGACTGGCTGAAGGCGACGATCATTGCCGTTCGGGCGCGGATTATCGACCGCTGGATGGAGTCGAGCCGGGATACCTGGCGCACCTCGCACAAGCGCGTCTACTACCTCAGCCTCGAGTTCCTGATCGGCCGGCTGCTGCGCGATGCGATGAACAATATCGAGGTGATGGAGCCGGTGCGCACGGCGTTGAAGAACCTCGATGTCGACCTTTCGGGCCTCGTCGAGCTCGAGCCGGACGCGGCGCTCGGGAACGGCGGGCTCGGGCGGCTGGCCGCCTGCTTCCTAGAATCCATGTCGACCATCAAGATCCCCGCCTATGGCTATGGGATCCGCTACGCCCACGGCCTGTTCCGCCAGGAAATGAGCGAAGGCTGGCAGGTGGAATTGCCGGAGGAGTGGCTGGCGCATGGCAACCCGTGGGAGTTCGAGCGCCGCGAGAGCAGCTACCAGGTGGGGTTCGGCGGCCACGTGGAGCCGGTCGAGCAGGAGGACGGGACGACGCGGATGCAGTGGCATCCGGCGGAGCATGTGCTGGCGGTGGCGTTCGACACTCCGATTGTTGGTTGGCGCGGGTCGCGGGTGAATACGCTGCGGCTGTGGAGTGCGCAACCGATCGATCCGATCCTGCTCGACAAGTTCAACTCCGGCGACCACATCGGCGCCCTCGAGGAGAGTGCGCGGGCCGAGGCGATCACGCGGGTTCTCTACCCGGCCGATTCGACGCCGGCAGGGCAGGAGCTGCGACTGCGGCAGGAGTATTTCTTCTCCTCCGCATCGCTCCAGGATATCGTGCGCCGGCACCTCCAGCAGTACGGAGACCTCGCCTCACTGAGCGAGAAGGTTGCGATCCAGCTCAACGACACGCATCCCGCGATCTCCATCGCCGAGCTGATGCGCATCCTCACCGATTTGCATGGCATGGAGTGGGATCAGGCCTGGGAGCTGACGCGGGGAACCTTCGGCTATACCAACCATACCCTGCTGCCGGAGGCACTCGAAACCTGGCCGGTGGCCCTGATGGAGCGGATGCTGCCCCGGCAGATGCAGATCATCTACGCCATCAACGCGGCGGTGCTGGCGGAGGCGCGGCATTCTGCAGGCTTCAATGACCAGCAGGTGGCCAATGTCTCGCTGATCGACGAGCAGGGGACGCGGCGGGTGCGGATGGGGCAGTTGGCCTTCGTCGGCTCGCATTCCATCAACGGCGTTTCGGCCCTGCACACCGAGTTGATGAAGAAGACGGTGTTCTCGGACCTCAACAGACTTTATCCGGGGCGCATCAACAACAAGACCAACGGCGTTACGCCGCGGCGCTGGCTGATGCAGTGCAACGCGCGGTTGACGCGCCTGATCGGCGAGCGCATCGGCCCCGGCTTTCAAGACGACATCCTGCAACTGTCGGAACTGCACAAGCACGCTGACGACCCCGATTTCCAAGAGCAGTTCGCTGCAGTCAAACGCGCCAACAAGGACGATCTCGCTGCACTCGTGAAGGAACGGCTGGGAATCGTCGTCTCACCCGACGCGCTGTTCGACGTGCACGTGAAGCGGATCCACGAATACAAGCGGCAGCTGCTCAACGTCATCGAGGCGGTGGCGCAGTATTCGGCCATCCGTTCGCATCCCGACAGGGATTGGGTGCCGCGGGTGAAGATCTTCGCCGGCAAGGCGGCACCCACCTATTGGAACGCCAAGCTGATCATCAAGCTGATCAACGACGTGGCGCGGGTCGTCAACAATGACCCGGCGGTGCGGGGCCTGCTGAAGGTGGTGTTCCTGCCCAACTACAATGTGAGCCTGGCAGAAACCATCATCCCGGCCGCCGACCTTTCCGAGCAGATTTCCACTGCCGGTATGGAGGCATCCGGAACCGGGAACATGAAATTCGGGTTGAGTGGAGCGGTTACCATCGGGACCCTGGACGGCGCCAACGTCGAGATGCTGGAGCAGGTGGGAAAGGAGAACATGGTCATCTTCGGCCTGACCGCCGGCGAAGTTGCCGAGGTGCGGGAGCGTGGCGAGGAGCCGCGGGCGGTGATCGAGGCCTCGCCGGATCTGGCTGAGGCACTGGAGGCGATTGCGACGGGCGTCTTCTCCCCCGATGATCCGAACCGTTACACCGATCTCATCCGGGCGCTCTATGATCACGACTACTTTATGGTCACGCGCGATTTCGACGCCTATGCAAAGGCGCAGCGGCAGGTGGACGCAATTTGGCAGCAGCCGCGTGACTGGCGGGCCATGGCGATTCGCAATACCGCGCATATGGGGTGGTTCTCGTCGGACCGCACCATCAGGCAGTACGCCGAGGAGATCTGGGGCGTGCCGGTCGGCGGAGCATAGCCATGGCCAGGGCAGCATGGCAGGCGGACGACGCGGCGGTGGCGGCCATTGCCGCAGGCACACATTCTGATCCGTTCTCGATCCTGGGGCTGCACCAGGTAGGGACTATCTGGGTAGCGCGGGCTTTCGTGCCGCATGCCGACAGCCTCAGTGCCTTTGGCCAGGCGGGCGAGAAACTTGGTGAGTTGACGCGGCGCGATCCCACCGGTTTCTTCGAGGGGGAGGTTGCGGTTTCGGAGCGGCAGCCAGTCCGCTACCGCGCGCGCAATGCCGGCGGCGAGTGGGATGTTCACGACCCCTTTAGTTTCGGGCCCGTGCTTGGTCCGATGGACGACTACTATCTCGGCGAGGGCAGTCATCTGCGGCTGTTCGACAAGCTCGGCGCACATGTCCTCGAGTTCGAGGGCGTCGCGGGCACGCATTTCGCGGTCTGGGCGCCCAACGCCCGGCGGGTGAGTGTCGTCGGTAGCTTCAACGAGTGGGATGGCCGGCGGCATCCGATGCGCTGCCGCCTTGATAGCGGCGTCTGGGAAGTGTTCATCCCTGGCGTCGGCCCAGGACAGATCTACAAATACGAGATCGTCGCGCAGGACGGCACGCTGCTGCCGCTGAAGGCCGATCCGCTGGCCTTCCAGTCGGAAATGCGCCCGAAGACCGCTTCGGTAGTCGCCGACCCGACGCCGTTCAAGTGGACGGATGCAGCCTATCTCGAGGAGCGGGCGCGACGCGACTGGCGGCGCACCCCGATGTCCATCTACGAGGTGCATCTCGGCTCCTGGCGGCGGCGGCCGGACGGCAGCTTTCCGAGCTATGAGCAACTGGCGGAGCAGCTGGTGCCCTATGCCGCCGACATGGGCTTCACCCATATCGAGCTGCTGCCGATTACCGAGCATCCCTACGATCCCAGCTGGGGATATCAGCCTACCGGCCTCTACGCTCCGACTGCTCGTTTCGGCGATCCTGCAGGGTTCGCGCGCTTCGTCGACGCCGCGCATGCGGCGGGGATCGGCGTCATCCTCGACTGGGTGCCGGCGCACTTTCCGACGGACGAGCACGGCCTCGCCCGCTTCGATGGCACCGCCCTCTACGAGCACCTCGACCCGCGAATGGGGTACCACCCGGACTGGAACACCGCGATCTACAATTTCGGGCGCAAGGAGGTGGCGAGCTTCCTGCTCAACAACGCGCTTTACTGGCTCGAGAAGTTCCATATCGACGGGCTGCGCGTCGATGCCGTGGCTTCCATGCTGTACCTCGACTACTCGCGCCGCCCCGGCGAGTGGGTGCCCAACGTGCATGGCGGCAACCACAATCTCGAGGCGGTGGAGTTCCTGCGCCGGGTCAACACCGAGTGCTACCGCCTGCACCCCGGCACCTTCACTATTGCGGAGGAATCCACCGCCTGGAGCGGCGTCTCGGCGCCGGTGCATGCCGGCGGGCTCGGTTTCGGGTTCAAGTGGAACATGGGCTTCATGAACGACACGCTGCGTTACATGTCCCGCGACTCCATCCACCGCCGCTACCACCACAGCGACATGACCTTCGCGGCGCTCTATGCCTACTCGGAAAACTACGTGCTGCCGCTCAGTCACGACGAGGTGGTGCACGGCAAGGGTTCGCTGATCGCCAAGATGAGCGGCGACGACTGGCAGCAGTTCGCGGCGCTTCGCGCCTATTACGCCTTCATGTGGGGCTGGCCCGGCAAAAAGCTGCTATTCATGGGGCAGGAGTTCGCACAGCGCGAGGAGTGGAGCGAGAGCAAGGGGCTCGACTGGTGGCTGCTGGATGCGAACATGCATGACGGGGTGCGGCGGCTGGTGACGGAACTCAATGCCGTCTACCGCGAACAGCCGTCCCTCCACGCCCGCGACAACGAGCCGGAAGGCTTCGAATGGCTGATCGGCAACGACCACGCCAATTCCGTCTTCGCCTGGCAGCGGCGGGCCCCGGATGCCAATCCGGTGGTCGTGATATCCAACATGACGCCGGTGCCACGACAGGGATACCGGGTGCCGATGCCGAAGGCCGGCAAGTGGACGGAACGACTCAACACCGACGCCGGCTTCTATGCCGGCTCCAATACCGGGAACCAAGGGAAAGTCATTGCCTATGAGGGCGAGGCTAAGGAGACGGGTCCGTATGCGGATCTGTTCCTGCCGCCGCTCGCTACGCTTTATCTGACATACGACTCCGCTTGAGCGGGGCATGAGGAGGAACGCATGGCTGACTACCGGACTCCATCGCCACTGGCCCGCGAGGCGATGGCCTACGTGCTGGCCGGTGGCCGCGGCACGCGCCTTTACGACCTGACCGACAGGCGCGCCAAGCCGGCGGTGTTTTTTGGCGGCAAGTCCCGCATCATCGACTTCGCACTGTCCAACGCCCTCAACTCCGGCATTCGACGCATTTCCGTCGCCACCCAGTACCAGGCACACAGCCTGATCCGGCACCTGCAGCGGGGCTGGAACTTCCTCCGCACGGAGCGCAACGAGAGCTTCGACGTGCTGCCGGCGAGCCAGCGGGTCGCCGCCGACATGTGGTACGCCGGCACGGCGGACGCCGTGTACCAGAACATGGACATTATCGAGGATTATGGCCCGCGGTACCTGGTCGTGCTCGCCGGCGACCACATCTACAAGATGGACTACGAGATCATGCTGCGCCAGCACGTGGACACCGGGGCCGATGTCACCGTCGGCTGCCTCGAGGTGCCGCGGATGGAGGCGACCGCCTTCGGCGTCATGCACGTGGATGGCCGGGACCGGATCGTCGATTTCGTCGAAAAGCCGAAGGACCCGCCGGGGATACCGGACAATCCGGAGATGGCGCTGGCCTCCATGGGCATCTACGTCTTCGAGACGCGATTCCTGATGGAGCAGTTGCGGCGGGACGCCGAAACGGAAGGTTCAAACCGGGATTTCGGCAAGGACATCATCCCCTATATCGTCAAGAACGGCTCGGCCTGGGCGCACCGCTTCAACCGCTCCTGCGTGCGCTCGCCGAACGAGGAGCATGCCTACTGGCGCGACGTCGGGACACTCGACGCCTACTGGAAAGCCAATATCGACCTCTGCGACGTCGCTCCGCAGCTTGACCTCTACGACCGGGACTGGCCGATCTGGACGCATGCCGAGATCACGCCGCCGGCCAAGTTCGTGCACGACTACGAGGGGCGTCGGGGCTCGGCCGTCAACTCACTGGTCTCCGGCGACTGCATCGTTTCGGGCGGCGCGATGACGAGGACGCTGCTGTCAACCGGCTCGCGCGTCCACTCCTACTCCGAGCTGCAGGAGGCGGTGGTGCTGCCGCACTGCGAGATCGGGCGGGCGGCGCGCCTCAAGAAGGTGATCATCGATCGCGGCGTCTCCATCCCCGAGGGCCTCGTGGTCGGTGAGGACCCGGAGCAAGACGTCAAATGGTTCCGGCGGACCGAGGAGGGGGTGACGCTGATCACTCCGCCGATGATCGAGCGCTATCTGGCCAGCCAATGATCGAAGTCCTCTCGGTCGCCGCCGAAGTCTATCCCCTGATCAAGACCGGCGGACTTGCCGACGTGGCGGGCGCGCTGCCGACGGCGGTGGCGTCGCGCGGCATCTCGATGCGGACGCTGGTCCCGGGCTATCCGGTGGTGACCGGGCAGATGGCCGGCGGCCGGGTGGTGGCGCAGATGGCCGACTATTTCGGCGGCGAGGCGCGGCTGCTTGCGGGGCGGGCGGGGGAGCTGGACTTGATCGTGCTCGACGCGCCGCACCTTTTCGACCGGCCCGGAAGCCCTTACCAGGCGCCGGACGGCAGCGACTGGCCCGACAACTGGCGGCGCTTTGCTGCGCTCAGCTTTGCCGCCTACGAGCTCGGTCGCGGGGTCGTCGAGGGCTACCGGCCGCAGATCCTACACGCGCATGACTGGCAGGCGGGGCTGGTCCCGGCCTATGTCGCCTACAACGCGCCGACGCAGGTGAAGACGGTTCAAACCGTCCACAACCTCGCCTTCCAGGGCGTCTTCGGCTGGGAGGTGTTCGGCGAGCTGCGACTCGACTTCCAGGCTGCGGAAGAGGGGGCCATCGAGTACTTCGGCAGCATCGGCTACCTGAAGGCGGGGCTGCAATGCGCCGACGTGCTGACCACCGTCAGCCCGACCTATGCCCACGAGATCCGCACCGCGGCCTATGGCATGGGGCTTGAGGGGCTGTTGCAGGACCGGGCGGGAGACCTCTATGGCATCCTCAACGGCATCCATGAGAGGGCCTGGAATCCCGCCAGCGATCCGGCGCTGCCTGAGACCTACGCCGCCGGCAGCACGCACAAGCGGGCCGCCAACAAGACGGAGCTCGCCAGGCGCTTCGGACTGGACAACGAAGCAGGACCGCTGTTTGCGGTTGTCAGCCGCCTGACATGGCAGAAGGGCATCGACCTGCTGGCCGAGTGCATCGACGGACTGGTGGAACAGGGGGGGCGGCTCGCCGTCCTCGGCTCCGGGGACGGCGCCCTCGAGAACGCGATCAAGGGGGCCGCCATGCGGCATCCGGGGCGGGTCGGCATCGTCACCGGCTATGACGAGAACATGTCGCACCTGTTGCAGGGCGGTGCCGACATCATCGTCATACCCTCACGCTTCGAACCTTGCGGACTGACGCAACTTTACGGGCTCCGCTACGGTTGCGTTCCATTGGTGAGCCGGGTCGGTGGCCTCGCGGACACCGTCATCGATGCCAACGAGGCGGCGGTGGAGGCGGGCGTGGCGACCGGCATCGTCTTTGCACCGGCGACCCAGGAGGCGCTGGCGGAAGCGATCAGGCGCACTATCCACCTGTTCGGCCGGGAGAAGGTCTGGAAGAAGATGCAGCGCCGCGGGATGAAGACGGACGTCTCATGGGAGGCGAGCGCCAGGAAATACGCCAACATTTATTCGAACCTCTTGGGCCTGAAGCGCGATGACCATCAAGACGATTGAGACGACGCCGTTCGACGACCAGAAACCGGGGACTTCGGGGCTGCGCAAGCGCGTCCAGGTGTTCAGCCAGCCGCATTATGTCGAGAACTTCGTGCAATCGATCTTCGACAGCCTCGACGGCTACAAAGGCAAGACCCTGGTGATCGGCGGCGACGGCCGCTACTTCAACGACGTCGCCATCCAGAAGGCGATCAGGATCGCCTCGGCCAACGGCTTCGGCACGGTGCTGGTTGGGCAGCACGGGCTGCTGTCGACCCCGGCGGCCAGCCATCTGATCCGGCACTACAAGGCGTTCGGGGGGCTGGTGCTCAGTGCCAGTCACAATCCCGGCGGCCCGGACGGCGATTTCGGCATCAAGTACAATGTCGGCAATGGCGGCCCGGCACCGGAGCGCATCACCGACGCCATCCATGCCCGCAGCCAGCTCATCGACCGCTACCTCGTGGCCGATGCGCCCGACGTCGATCTCTCGCGTATCGGTACTCACCACTCGGCGGGAATGGTCGTCGAGGTGGTCGACCCCGTCGACGATTATGCGGCGCTGATGCAGCGCCTGTTCGACTTCGACAAGATCAGCGCCATGTTCGACGCCGGCTTTCGCATGCGGTACGACGCCATGCATGCCGTCACCGGGCCCTATGCGACGCGCATCCTGGAAGGAATGCTGGGTGCGCCCGCCGGCACCGTCGTCAACGGCACGCCCTCACCGGATTTCGGCGGCGGCCATCCCGACCCGAACCTCGTCCACGCCAAGCACCTCCTCGACCTGCTGATGCGCCCCGATGGGCCGGACTTCGGGGCCGCCTCAGACGGCGACGGCGACCGCAACCTGATCATCGGCAAGGGACGCTTCGTCACCCCCTCGGACTCGCTGGCGATCCTTGCTGCCAACGCCCACCTCGCGCCGGGCTACGCCAACGGCATTGCCGGTATTGCCCGCTCGATGCCGACCAGCGCTGCCGCCGATCGCGTCGCCGAGCGCCTCGGAGTGGAGATGCACGAAACGCCCACAGGCTGGAAGTACTTCGGCAACCTGCTGGACGCCGGACGGGTCACCATCTGTGGCGAGGAGAGTGCGGGGACCGGATCCGACCACGTCCGCGAGAAGGACGGCTTGTGGGCGGTACTGCTGTGGCTGAACGTCCTGGCGGCGCGGGGACAGAGCGTCGACGAAATCGTCCGGGAGCACTGGCAGACCTATGGCCGGAACTATTATGCACGCCATGACTATGAGGAGGTCGAGGCCGCTGCCGCCGCCGGTTTGATAAACGATCTGCGTGGGAAACTGCCGGATCTCAGCGGCCAGAGCTTCGGCGGGCGAACCGTCAGCTATGCCGATGATTTTGCTTATTCCGATCCGGTCGATGGGTCGACGAGCAGTGGACAAGGCATCCGCATCGGCTTCGACGACGGCAGCCGAATAGTCCTCAGGCTGAGTGGAACCGGCACTGTCGGTGCCACGTTGCGGGTCTACCTCGAACTGTACGAACCGCCCCATGGACAACTTGATCTCGACCCCGGATCGGCGCTCGCCGGCCTCGCCGCAGTCGCCGACCAGCTCGGTGGAATCCATTCCAGAACCGGACGCGAGGCGCCAAGTGTCGTCACTTGAAGCACCCCCCGGCCTGAAAGCGCAGCTGGTGCCCCATGGCGGCTCCTCACAAAGCCTCGGTGCAACGGTCACCTCCGAGGGGGTCAATTTCGCGGTCTATTCGGAAGCCGCCTCCGCGCTCTATGTGTCGCTTTACGACGAGCAGGACCAGGAATTCGCCCGCTTCGAACTGGATGGTCACGACGACAACATCCACCACGCGCTGATTTCCGGCATCGGGCCTGGAACCCGCTACGGGCTACGGGCGGACGGTCCGTACGATCCGGCACAGGGCTATTTCTTCGATCCCAACAAGCTGCTCGTCGACCCTTATGCCAAGCGCATCGACCGCGTCTACGTGCGCTCGCCGCGGCTGCGGCTGCCGCGCGAAGAGGCGGTGGACACGGCGCCGCTCATCCCCAAGGCAATTGTGGTCGGGGGCGGCAACAAGCCGGCGATGCCGCGGCGGAAGGGTCCGGGGCTCATCTACGAGCTCAACGTGCGCGGCTACACCATGCGCAATCCCAGTGTGCAGGGGCCGCTGCGCGGCACCATCGCCGGGCTGACGACGCGTCGGGTGATCGAACATCTGCTCTATCTCGGCGTCGACACGGTGGAGTTGATGCCGATCGCCGCCTTCATCGACGACGGGCACCTGCCCAGCCTCGGCCTGACCAATGCCTGGGGCTACAACCCGGTCAGCTACTTCGCCGTCGATCCGCGGCTGGCGCCACGCGGCCCGCAGGAGTTGCGGGTGATGACGGACATGTACCGGAAAGCCGGCATCTCAGTGATCCTCGACGTCGTCTACAACCACACGGGCGAGGGCGACGCCAACGGCCCGATGCTCAGCCTGATGGGGCTCGATGCCCGCTCCTACTATCGGTTCGTGGAAGTCGACGGGCAACAGCACCTGGTCAATGATTCCGGCACCGGCAACACGCTGCGGTGCGATCATCCGGCGACGCAGCGGCTGGTGATCGAGAGCCTGCGCTATTGGGTCGAGGAGATGGGCGTGTCCGGCTTCCGCTTCGACCTGGCGCCGGTCCTCGGCCGCGAGCCGGCGTTCAACCCGAACGCGACGATGCTCAACATGATCAAGTCCGACCCGGTGCTGAGCAAGTCGCTGCTGGTCGCCGAACCCTGGGATCCGGGGCCGGGTGGGTATCAACTCGGCCAGTTTGGCAAGGAGTTCCGCGAGTGGAACGACACCTACCGCGACGAGATACGGAGCTTCTGGCGCGGTGACGACGGCAAGATCGGCGCCCTGGCAGGCAAGGTCGCCGGTTCGGCGGAAATCTTCAACTTTGCCGGCCGCAAGCCAAGCCACGGCGTCAATTTCATCGCAGTCCATGACGGCTTTACCTTGCGCGATCTCGTCAGTTACAGCGAGAAGCACAACGAGGCGAACGGCGAGAACAATCGCGACGGCCACAACAACAACTCCTCATGGAATTGCGGTGTCGAAGGGGAGACCGACGACCCTGCCACCATTGCGGCCCGTAAGCGCGACGTTCGTGCTTTGCTGGCGACGCTGCTGATGTCACGCGGGGTGCCGCTGCTGCAGCAGGGCGACGAGATGTGGCGCACCCAGCAGGGCAACAACAATGCTTATGCCCAGGATAATGAGATCACCTGGGTGGACTGGGAGTCCAACGACGGCGTGCTGGTGGACTTCGTCGCGGCCCTGCGTCAGTTCCGGCAGGCGCACGCGGCGCTCACTCACGATCACTTTCTCACCGGCCAGAAGCGCAAGGGGGTTCCCGACGTCGTCTGGCTACACCCGGAGGGACGTGAAATGTCGTATCACGACTGGAGCCAGCCCGGCGCTTCCGTGCTGGGAATGCATTTGAATGGCGCCGGCGACGAGGTGCTGGTTTGGTTCAACCGGCTCACCGACGAGGTGAAGGCACAGGTCCCCGCGGGTACCTGGGATATAGGCCTCATTTCTGATCCAGAAGCTGAAACCAAGGTCGCCGACGGGATGCTGGTGCTGCCCCCGCGCAGCGTCGTTGCCCTGGTCCGCGGCCAAATTCCTGCGGAGCCGCCGCCGGCGGAGATGCCGCCGCCCCCGTCAGAGGTGCCGGGCGAAGTGCCGCCGGGGATACCACCCGACCAGCCCGACGAGGTTCCGGTGGAGGACCCGGAGGAAGCGCCCGTGGAGGAGCCGCCCGAGGTGCCGCCGGAGCCCCGGCAAGGCTGATTCAGCCGAGGACGAAGCCGAGCCGGTCGTAGAGCCGTCGGGCGCCGTAGGGACTGTCGGATGGAAGTTTCAGGCCGATGCGGCTGTGGCCGCGGCGCTGCAGTACGCCGAATGCTTCCAACAACAGCGCCTCGCCGACCCCCTGTCGACGATGCGCCGGTTCGACGACGATGTCCTTGACGAAACCCGAGGTCCAGCAAAGGGCGAGGCCGGCGAGGACGCCATCGGAGGTCTTGGCCAGGAAGAGCAGTTCGGGGTCAAACTCGGGATCGCTGGCGGTGGCCCGCCACCACTCGTCGAATGACGCGCTTATCTCGCCGCCCCCCTCGGCATAGCCCCGCAGCAGCAGTACATGGCAAGCCGGCGCATCCTCCTCGTGGAAACTTGAGAGGACCACGCCCGGCGGCCACTGCGGCTCCGGGAACGGCGCCTGGAGGTTGCGCGTCAAGAGCAGCGAGCCGGTCATGCCGGGAGGGGCTCCGGCGCCGGCTGCAGTCCGCCGACCTTCTCGATGAAGGCAATGATCTCATCGAGTCCCTGCCGGCGGAGCATGTCGGCAAAGACATAGGGACGGCCCTCACGGACACGCCGTGTATCAGCCTCCATAACCTCCAGGCTGGCATTCACGTAGGGCGCGAGATCGGACTTGTTGATGATCAGAAGGTCGGATCGAGTGATCGCGGGCCCGCCCTTGCGGGGGATCTTTTCACCCTGGGCGACCGAGATGACGTAGAGCGTGAGGTCGGCGAGATCGGGCGAGAAGGTAGCCGCCAAATTGTCGCCGCCAGATTCGATGAGCACCAGATCGAGATCGGGGAACCTGGCGTTCAGTTCGGCAATTGCCGCGAGGTTCAGTGAGGCGTCCTCCCGGATCGCCGTGTGCGGGCAGCCGCCCGTCTCGACGCCCATGATGCGATCCTCGGAAATGGCCTGCGCGCGGGCGAGGATCAGCGCGTCCTCGCGCGTGTAGATGTCGTTGGTCACGACCGCCATCGAGTAGCGGTTGCGCAGTGCCTTCAGCAGCATCTCGCAGAGCGTGGTCTTGCCCGAGCCGACGGGGCCGCCGATGCCGATGCGCAGTGGTCCGTTGGGAGAGTTCACAGCAGCCTCATGATGACGAGAAGCAGGAAGCCGGCGCCGATAAAAAGGCAGAGCGGCGAGTAGGTCTTGCGGTCCAGGGTAGCGAATGGTTCCTCAGGAAAGGCGGCGCGCCAGCGGGCCGAGAAGCCGATGACGCCGCGGACCAGGAAAACCGCCGCCAGCAACAGCCCCACGAAGGTCAGGGCGAAGCCACCGCCTGAGGGGTCGGCCAGGGAAAGCGCGATAATGCCGGCGGCGAGCACGAGGATGGCGACTACGAAGGAGGAGAGGCGGGGGGGCATCCGGCTGATGCCCGGCCGACCGACCACCGTCCGTGCCAGCAGCTCCTCGCTGCGGATCGGCCAGGTGCTGCCCAACGCCCAGAGAAGGTGGCTGATGGAAACGGCGAGCAGCGGTACGAAGATCAGGGCGGCGAGCAGCATGCTCATGAGCGAAACAGCCTTGTTTCCTGCGTTTCGTGGCGCATCTGTGCGATGTCGGCGGCGTAGGCGATGGTGCCGATGTGCTCAAGGGTCGAGGTCGCCGCAGCGGCGGCGGCTGCAGCCACCAGTGGTTCGAGCGAGGCAACGACGCGGAGGCCTTCAGTCTGCCCCAGCGGGACCAGCCGCACCGCGACCGAGACCTGGGCATGCACCGCGGCGGTGAGGAAGGCGAGCAGGAGGTCTTCGAGGTCGATGCCATGGGCTGCGGCGAGGGCGCCGAGAGCTATCGGGTAGGGACAGGATTCCGGCAGTGGCGGTGCCTCCGGGACCGGCCACGCGGCGGCGGAAATGGAAAAACTATGAGCAATTGCAAGGGTTTCGGTGAGGCGCTCGGAGGCGGGGGAGAGGGCGAGGGAGAGGGCGGCGAGGTCCTCGAGGTCGGTGCCGGAGCGGCGGTGGGCTTCGGCGAGCAGGATGGCGTCGGTCCGGAGGACGCCGTGGCGGAGGCTGCCGGAGAGCCAGTTCCGCATGGTTGCGGAGTCGGTTACGAGGCGTTCCGCAATCGCCGTCTCAAGTCCGGAGGACCAGGCGAAGGTGCCGACCGGGAAGGCGGGGGACAGCCAGGTGAGCAGTTTCTGCAGCGCCGCCGGCTCCGTCATCGGTCCATCAATGCGTGTTCGGAGGCGCCATGTGCGTGGTAGGCACCGTGCTCGGGCATGAACTTCTGGCTGACGTCAAGAACCCGCGCGCCGAGCCCGTGCAGCATGTCGCGGATGACGTGGTCGCGCCGGATCAGGATGTAGTCGGCCCCGAGCTGGGCGGGGAGGTGGCGGTTGCCGAGATGCCAGGCGAGGCGCACCAGGTGGGCGCCGTCATCGCCGGTGACGCTGTAGAGCGGCTCCTCGGCCGCGGCAACGGCAAGCAGCCGTCCGTCCTCGAGCTGCAGGTGGCTCCCGTCCTCGAGCGTGACGGTGGTGGGCAGGTCGACAAGCACCTCGGCGCCGTCGTCGAGGACCAGCAGCCGGCGGCGCAGGCGGCGCTGGTCGTGGGTGAGGGTGATGGAGGCCCAGGGCGTGCCTCGGGCATGCCCGGCCGGCAAATGCGATACCGCACGCAGCGCTTCAGTCATGCGCGTTACAACTTCGTCGTTTGCGAGGCTTCCCAACCTGTCGGCAGTCTAGTGGAACCGCTGCCGCTGTCAAAGCCGGTTACGGGGTGTCGACGATCTCGAGGCAGGCCAGGGGCTCGGTCCCCTCTGGCGCCATGGCGTCGGTCAGGGTGGCCTCGCTGCCCCGGGTCCACCATTCGTACTGGCCCGAAACGTAGCGGGCGCCGGACGCGGCGATCACGTTGACGAAGAGCAGCCGCTCGCCCTCGATCGGCAGGATGGCGAGGAAGGTCGGCGCGGCGTTGACGTAATCGACGGCGAAGGGCTCGATGCCATCGCATTCGTAGCGGATGATGTTGCGCTCGGCGTTGCCCGGCAGCTCCAGAACCAGCTGCAGGGCGGTCTCCACGGCGCCGGCGGTTGCGGGCAGCGCCAGCAGCAGGGGCAGGGCGGCAACAAGCGATCTGAACTGCTGCATCAGGTGGTCCTCCGATGGTCGGATGGCAGTATGGGACGATTCCCAGAAGGGCCCAAGCGGCGTCCGACAGAGCCATGCAACCATCACGCGGTGCCGTGGTTCTCCGGGCTATAGCGGACATCGCAAGGGGATCGGACAATGGCAGAGCTCATCGTCATCGGGTACGAGAATGCGGACCGGGCGGAGGCGGCGCGAAGCGAGCTTTTCGGCCTGAAGAAGGAGTATCTGGTGGAGGTCGGCGACGCGGTGGTGGCGACGCGCGACGCCGACGGCAAGGTCAAGCTCAACCAGATGGTCAATCTCTGGGCGATCGGCGCGGCGGGCGGCTCCTTCTGGGGATTGCTGGCCGGGCTCCTGTTCTTCATGCCGCTGCTCGGCGTGGTGGGCGGCGCCGCGGCGGGCGCGCTTGCGGGCGCGCTCGGCGATTACGGCATCAATGACGACTTCATGAAGGAGGTTGCGGACGTGCTGCAGCCGGGGCAGGCGGCGCTGTTCGTGCTGGCCGACCGGGTCAGCTCGGACCGGGTGCTGGAGCGGCTGTCGCGCCATGGCGGGCGGGTGCTGCGCACCAATCTCGATCGCAGCCAGGAAGAGCGGCTGCGCGCCGCCTTCGGGGAGGCCGCGGCTTCCCCGGAGGTCCAGGAGCAGGTCGGTACGGTGGAGATCACCGACCGGCCGGCGACCATGTAGCACGAGGCCTCAGAAAAGAAAGTACCGCTGCGCCATCGGGAGCACTGTCGCCGGCTCGCAGGTCAGCAGCACGCCGTCGGCCCGCACCTCGTAGGTCTCGGGGTCGACGTCGATGTGCGGCGTCGCATCGTTCAGCAGCATGGAGGCCTTGGTGATGCCGCCGCGGGTGTTTTCGACCGGCAGCATCGTCTTGGCGACCCCCAGTCTTTGCTGCAGACCCTCCTCATGGGCGGCGCGGCTTACGAAGGTGACGGAGGAGCTGGTCCGGAGCTTGCCGTAGGACGCGAACATCGGGCGGTAGTGCATTGGCTGCGGAGTCGGAATGGAGGCGTTGGGGTCGCCCATGGGCGCCGCGGCAATGCTTCCGCCGAGCAGGATCAGCTCCGGCTTCACGCCGAAGAAGGCGGGGTGCCAGAGCACCAGGTCGGCACGCTTGCCGACTTCCACCGAGCCGATATGGCGGCTCATGCCGTGGGCGATGGCGGGGTTGATGGTGTATTTGGCAATGTAGCGCCGGACCCGGAAATTGTCGTTGTCGCCGGTCTCCTCGGGCAGGCGGCCGCGCTGGCGCTTCATCTTGTCGGCGGTCTGCCAGCTGCGGATCAGCACCTCGCCGACGCGGCCCATGGCCTGGCTGTCGGAGGCGATGATCGAGAAGGCACCGAGATCGTGCAGGATGTCCTCGGCGGCGATCGTCTCCTTGCGGATGCGGCTCTCGGCGAAGGCCACGTCCTCGGGGATGTTCTGGTCGAGGTGGTGGCAGACCATCAGCATGTCGAGATGCTCGGCGATGGTGTTGCGGGTATAGGGCCGGGTGGGGTTGGTCGAGGAGGGGATGACGTTGCCGAGCCCGCAGACCTTGATGATGTCCGGCGCGTGGCCGCCACCGGCGCCTTCGGTGTGGTAGGCGTGGATGGTGCGGCCCTTGAAGGCGGCGATCGTGTCCTCGACGAAGCCGCTTTCGTTGAGCGTGTCGGTGTGGATCATCACCTGCACGTCGAAGGCGTCGGCGACGGAGAGGCAGTTGTCGATGGCGGCGGGGGTCGTGCCCCAGTCCTCGTGCAGCTTCAGGCAGGCGGCGCCGGCCAGCACCATCTCCTCGAGCGGCGCGGCTACCGAGGCGTTGCCCTTGCCGGCGAGCGCAAGGTTCATGGGGAAGCCGTCGAAGCTTTCAAGCATGCGCCCGATATGCCAAGCGCCGGTGCAGGTGGTGGCGAGGGTGCCGTGGGCGGGACCGGTGCCGCCACCGAGCATGGTGGTGACGCCGCTCATCAGCGCTTCCTCGATCTGCTGAGGGCAGATGAAATGGATATGCGCGTCGAAGCCGCCGGCGGTGAGGATCTTGCCCTCGCCGGCGATGGCCTCGGTCGATGGGCCGATGACGATATCGACGCCGGGCTGGGTATCGGGGTTGCCGGCCTTGCCGATGGCAGCGATGCGGCCGTCTCTGAGGCCGACATCGGCCTTGTAGATGCCAGTCACGTCGACGATCAGCGCATTGGTGATGACGGTGTCCATGGCGCCCTCGGCGCGCGTAGCCTGGGATTGGCCCATACCGTCGCGGATCACCTTGCCGCCGCCGAATTTCACCTCCTCGCCATAGGTGGTGAGGTCCTTTTCGACCTCGATGAACAGCTCCGTATCGGCGAGGCGGACACGATCGCCGGTGGTCGGTCCATACATATCGGCATAGGCAGCGCGGGAGATGCGGGCAGGCATATGAGCTCCACTCAGACGGTAGCTAGGGTTCAAAATTTTGCCGGATTTCGGCCAGCCAAAGACCCAAATCTAGAGGGAACGGGCGGGCGAATTCGTCGTTCTTGGGCGGCGAGGGCGTTAACGAAGAGGAAAGAATGATGCACACTATCGCGAAACTCGGACTTGCCGCCGCAGTTCTGATGGGCGGTGCTAACGCTGCTGTGGCCGTGGATGCCAAGGCCGGCATGAAGGCCGACGCCAATGCAGCCGTCGACACCTCGACCACCGGCAGCATCGGCGCGAACGACCGGAACTACGGCTCCGTCATCTCCAGCCTGCAGTCCGGCACCAGCGTGGACCTGACGGCGTTCAACGAAAGCTCGACGGTGAACTGCGTGACGGTGTCTTCGCTCCAGGGCAATGCCAGCAACAACGCCCAGGCGCTCGACAACGCAATCTCGCAGAACCAGTCGAGCCTCACCAGCCTGCAGTCCAGCATCGAAGGCAATGCCGACCTGATGTCGGAGCTCGAAACAAGCTGCTCGGCCAGCATCGACGACTTCAACGTCGATGACGTCATCGCGGTCGAGAGCGGCACCGACGGCGCGTTCACCTTCTACGTCGACGACCGCGCCTGATCGGGAGCGACAGCAACGATGATTGGCGGGGCGGGAGGCGGCAGCCTTCCGCCCTTCTGCATGCTGAACTGGCACCCTGTGCAAGGCGCCGTTGGGGCGATACTCGACCATGCCGGATTGAACCGCCTATCAATGAGGCTGTCCAGCAAAATGCCGCATGGAACGGCATTCACCCCCGACGGGTGACGGTCTGGGGTGCCCGGGACCGGCGATAGTGGGCGATCGCGCGCTCGACGATGTCGTCGAGCAGGGTGTTCCCCGCCTGGATGTCGGGGTCCTGCTGCGTCCGGGCGACGACCGACATGGCGAGCACCTGCACGGCATAGGCGTGCTTGCGCTTGCCCTCCTTGTGAAAGGAGTTGCCGGAGGTCTGGAAGTCGCGCAGCAGCCTGTCATAGTCGGCGCGGCTCAACTGCTGTTTCAGTGCGGGCCAGGAGCGGGCCTTGGCCGTGTCGACCAGCGTCGCCGCGAGACTGCCGAGCAGCCAGACCGCCTCGGCGTCGCGGCTGCCGTCCTCGCGCAGGTCCTGCATGACCGCCACGAAGCGCTGCTTGAAGTCGTCTTCCTTGCTGGTCATGGTCGCCTCCCGGTGAAGGGGCGTCAGTCGCATTCAATCGGGAAGGGCGCAAGCCCCTTTCGTCCACGCGTGATCGTGGCGGAAAGTTGACAGGATTTCGCCACAAGAACGTGGTGAGAATCACATCTGCTCCCTTAGGGGCTGCGCAAGGAGTTTCAATGAACAGGCTGCTTGGAAGACTGTTGCTGGTCGTGGCGCTTTCGGTGGCGCCGGTCGCGGCGCAGGCGCAATTCATGGACGTCAACAGCATCGTTGCCGGCATTGGCGGGCGCGACTTTCTCACAGCGGTGGAGCGCCTCGACAGTTCGGCCGATGTGCGGGTGGTGCGGCTCTCGACGCTGAACGGGGCGGAATTGTATCGCGAGCGGCTGGCGCGGGCGGTGGCGAGCAAGCCCCGCGATATCTATCATCTGCAGTCGAGCATCCGGCTCAACCCGATGGCCATCTGGGCGGTGCGCAATGCCGGGACGAGCATCGAACAGATCGTCGCCCTGCAGGCGTCCGGCGACGGCGCTGTCATCCTGTTTGCCGACGACCTGTGAGTATGGAACGGGATGAAACCGGTCGGCTGTGCCAGCCGTTGAGTTACCCGCTTCGTGACCTCCGAGGCGGGCATGGTGCGGGCCGGAGTGGTGAATGCCCTTCCGGTCCGCATCAGTTCACAGCCGGCCCATGACCTGTTGCCGGAAGCCGTAGACCTCGCGCCGCCCGCCATAGGGAACGAGATGGACTTCGCGGGTCTGCCCCGGCTCGAAGCGCACGGCGGTGCCGGCGGCGATGTCGAGCCGCATGCCTCGGGCTTGGTCGCGATCGAAGCGCAGCGCCGGGTTGGTCTCATGGAAATGGTAATGCGATCCGACCTGGACCGGCCGGTCACCAGTATTGGCGACCTCGAGGGTGATGCGGCCGGCACCCGCGTTGAGCTCGATTTCGCCTGCTGCGGGAATCACTTCGCCTGGAATCATGATGTGCTTCCTTCTGGTCGCTTGGAGAGCCGCTCTTCCAGTCGTGACGCGACGGCATCGAACGCCGCCTCCATGCGGGGATCGGTTCCTCGGCAGGCGTTCACGACCAGCCGCGCCCCGGCCAGATAGTCGTGAATCTCGTCGGTAGCCGGTGCGGGCAGGGCGGCAAGTTCCGCGACGTTCGAGGTCTTGTCGGCGATCTTCAACAGCCGCGCACGTTCGGAGGCCCGGCTCACATGTTCGGCCTGGATGGCCTGTTTGTTGGCCTTTGGCATGTCGGGTGGGTCGGTAACTTCCATCACAAGGTCGGCGATCTCGTCGCCGAAGCGGGTCCGCAGGTCCGCCTCCGTCACCTCGGTGTCCTCGACGACGTCGTGCAGCAGGGCCGCGGCAACGAGAACGGGATCGAAGGGCTCGTGTCCTCCGCAGGCGGCTGCGACCTCAGCAAGGTGGACCAAATAGGAATCGCCGGCATCCTCGCGCCGCTGGGTGCCCTGAGCATGGGCGGCGAACTCCAGCGCGTCGAGGATGAGGCGGGCCGCTTCGGACAAGGCTGACCTCAGCGAATCGGCTGGTGCACGGTCACCAGCTTGGTGCCGTCGGGGAAGGTGGCCTCCACCTGGACGTCGTGGATCATCTCGGCGATGCCCTCCATGACCTGGTCGCGGCTGACGACATGGGCGCCGGCCTCCATCAGTTCGGCCACTGGGCGGCCGTCGCGGGCGCCCTCGACGACGAAATCGGTGATCAGCGCCACCGCCTCGGGGTGGTTGAGCTTGACGCCGCGCTCCAGCCGCCGGCGGGCGACCACGGCGGCCATGGAGATCAACAGCTTGTCTTTCTCGCGGGGGGTTAGATTCATTGTTGGTCCTAGAGATGCCAGAGGCGCGGCAGGCTGCCAGCGCTGGAGAGCAAGGCGACAATTGGCCCGATGATGCGGCGCAAGGCAAGGCCGGACTCGGCCAGTGCCCGGACCACGAGGCGGTCGCCGACGAGGCTGGCGCCGGAGCGGCCGGAGAGGCGGGCGCGGACCGGATCGAGCTTCCGCGCTGCGTCGGCGCCGATATAGAGGACGGTGGCAAAGCCGAGTGCGCCGTCGAGCAGCGACAGCCCGTCGCGCTCCTCGGGTTCGGCGGTGAGGGCGGTGGCTTCGGCGTGGATGAGCCGACCCTCGCGGCGGATGCGCCAGTTGTCGCGGAGGCGGGCGCCGCGGGCGCTCTCGCCCATTGCCTCGCGGCCAAGCAGCACCGCCTCGACGGCGCAGAAGCTGGCGTCGGGCGCGAGGTCGACCTCGAGCCGGCGGTCGAGCCGGGCGTCCTCGAAGAGAATGGTCTCCTGCGGCAGCCAGTCGAGCCGGGCACCGGGCCCGGCGGCGAGGCGGGTGATGATTTGGGCGTCTGTTCCGGTCGAGCGGTAGATGCGTTCGCAGGCCTGGGTGGTCAGCACCAGCCCGGTGCCGGGGGCGGCGGTGGCGCTCCAGCCGATGTGGTCGCCGCCAGTGAGGCCGCCGGCGGTGTTGATGAGTACGGCCTGCAGGCTCCGGTCATGGGTGTTGGGCAGCCGGATCCTGGCGCAGCCATCCTGGTAGAGGGTGGCGAGACGCGTGCGGCCGTCGACGAGCTGGGTGGTGACGCGGCCTTCGCCGCGGGCGCGTTGCAGGGGGGGAGGCTGGAGAGCCGCGGTCATCGGAGACCCCCCTCCCAGCCTCCCCCGCAAGGGGGGAGGTGCCGGCCGGTGCTTGGGGCACCATGATGCCACCCACTCGGAGTCACACCCTCCCCCTTGTGGGGAGGGCTGGGGAGGGGGGTGCCGATGGCCTGATTTTACTCGCGCCGCAGACGCGGCGCCGCTGGGGCACCCGGACAAGTGGGGTGATGACGGCGGATGGAGTGGGGCCCGGTCTGGAGGGGTCGTCGCGCACCATTGAAGCTACACCATCAGGTGCCGGCGCACCTCGGGGCGATCGAGGTCGGCAGCCGGTCCGGAGTGCATGATCTCGCCGCGGTCCATGATGTAGATGTCGTCGGCGATTTCCCGGCAGAAGTCCAGATACTGCTCGACGAGGAGGATGGTCATCCCCTTCTCGTCGCGCAGGAACTGCAGCGCCCGGCCGATGTCCTTGATGATCGAGGGCTGGATGCCCTCTGTCGGCTCGTCCAGCACCAGGACCCTGGGTCGGGTGACCAGCGCTCGGCCGATGGCCAGTTGCTGCTGCTGGCCACCCGAGAGGTCGCCGCCGCGCCGGCCCAGCATGGACTTCAGCACGGGGAAGAGGTCGAAGATGTAGGCGGGGATCGAGCGCTCGCCGCGCCGGAGGCCGGCATAGCCGGTCTCGAGGTTCTCCCTGACCGTCAGCAGCGGGAAGATCTCGCGCCCCTGCGGCACGTAGGCGAGGCCCATGCGGGCGCGGCGGTAGGGGGGCGCCTTCCGGAGCAGCTGGTCGTCGAAGCCGATCTCGCCGGCGCTGACCTGGGTGATGCCGGTAACGGCGCGGAGGGCGGAGCTCTTGCCGACGCCGTTGCGGCCGAGCACGGCGGTGATGCGCTTGGGCCGCGCCTCGATGGTGACGCTCCGCAGCGCCTGAGCGGCGCCGTAGTGGAGGTCGATGGCGCGGATGGAAAGGGTGGTCATGGATGGGCTCCCGCGAGTGAGCAGCGGCAGATTCTGTGCCGGCCCAGGGCCCCCTCATCCGGCTTCGCCACCTTCTCCCACAAGGGGAGAGGGCCATGGTGCCGATGATCTGGTGTAGCACGAGAGTGGGCAGTCGGGATTCCTTCTCCCCTTGTGGGAGAAGGTGGCTCGCGCGAAGCGCGAGACGGACGAGGGGTCGCGCAGCGAGAATCCGCGGCCGCCACGATCGGAAACAACCGCAACTCCCTCATCTCCCCAGATACCTCTCGATCACCATCGGGTTGGCGCTCACCTGGTCCAGCGACCCCTCGGCCAATACCGTGCCCTCGGCGAGGCAGGTGACGCGGGTGCCGAGGGCGCGGACGAAGCTCATGTCGTGCTCGACGACCACTACCGAACGGGTGCGGGCGATGTCGCGGAGGAGGGTGGCGGTTTCCTCGGTCTCGCTGTCGGTCATGCCGGCCACCGGCTCGTCGACCAGCAGCAGCTTGGGGTCCTGGGCCAGCAGCATGCCGATCTCCAGCCACTGCTTCTGGCCGTGGCTGAGGCCGGCGGCGAGGTCGCCCTTGCGGGCGGAGAGGCGGATGGTGTCGAGGATTTCGTCGATGCGGGCGATGTCGTCATTGGCGGCGGTGTAGGCGAGGGTGGCG
The DNA here is from genome assembly GCA_035998685.1 of Devosiaceae bacterium. Taxonomy (GTDB): domain Bacteria; phylum Pseudomonadota; class Alphaproteobacteria; order Rhizobiales; family Devosiaceae; genus Devosia_A. The sequence goes on from DASYHK010000004.1 coordinate 198,053, forward strand.
AAGACGCCGCGCGGCTTGTGCAGCGCCAGCTCCAGATTGTCCCAGACGGTGTGGCCCTCGAACACCGTCGGCTTCTGAAACTTGCGGCCGATCCCGAGCATCGCGATCTGGGTCTCGTCGAGGCGGGTCAAGTCGGTGCGGCCGTCGAACAGCACCGCGCCGTCGTCGGGGCGGGTCTTGCCGGTGATGACGTCCATCATGGTGGTCTTGCCGGCACCGTTGGGGCCGATGATGGCCAGCATCTCGTTGGGGGCGACGATGATCGAGAGGTTGTTGAGGGCCTTGAAGCCGTCGAAGGAGACGGAGACGCCGTCGAGATAGAGCATGGTGGACTGGTGGTTGGTCATCGGGTCACTCCGCCGGCCGGGGGGCGGGTTCGGCGCCGGCTTCGGCGGTAGCTGAGGCACGGCGCCGGCGGCGGCCATCGCGCAGCGTGCGCCACTGGCCGAGCAGGCCGACAATGCCTTTGGGCATGAACAGGGTGACGAAGATGAACAGCCCGCCGAGCGCGAACAGCCAGTATTCAGGGAGGGCGCCGGTGAAGAAGGACTTGCCCATGTTGACGAGCACGGCGCCGATGATCGGACCGAGGATGGTGCCGCGGCCGCCGACGGCGACCCAGATCACCGCCTCGATCGAGTTCTCGGGGGCGAACTCGCCGGGGTTGATAATGCCGACCTGTGGCACGTAGAGGGCGCCGGCGATGCCGGCGATGATGGCGGAGACGGTGAAGGCGAAGAGCTTCACGTTCTCCACGCGGTAGCCGAGGAAGCGGGCGCGGCTCTCGGCGTCGCGCACCGCGACCATGACCTTGCCGAGCTTGGAGTTGACGATGGCAGAGCAGGCCAGCACCGCCAGCGCCAGGGTGACGGCGCTGGCGGCGAAGAGGGCGCCGCGGGTGGTCGCGGCCTGCACCGGGAAGCCGAGGATCTCCTTGAAGTCGGTGAGCCCGTTATTGCCGCCGAAGCCGAAATCGTTGCGGAAGAAGGCGAGCATCAGGGCGAAGGTCATGGCCTGGGTGATGATCGAGAGGTAGACGCCGGTGACGCGGCTGCGGAAGGCGAGGTAGCCGAAGACGAAGGCGAGGAGGCCGGGCACCAGCACGATGGCCAGCGCCGCCACCCAGAACATGTCGAAGCCGAGCCAGTACCAGGGGAGCTCCTGGTAGTTGAGGAAAACCATGAAGTCGGGGAGCACCGGGTTGGCATAGACGCCGCGATCGCCGATCTGGCGCATCAGGTACATGCCCATGGCATAGCCGCCGAGGGCGAAGAAGGCGCCGTGGCCGAGCGAGAGGATGCCGCAATAGCCCCAGACGAGGTCGAGCGCGAGGGCGAGGATGGCGTAGCAGAGATACTTGCCGAACAGTGTGACGACGTAGATCGGCACGTGCCCGAACTGCCCGGGCGGGATCAGCAGGTTGCCGGCCGGCACCGCGACGGCGATGGCCAGCAGGACGGCGACGATCCAGATGGCCTTGCGGTCGAGGGCGCGGAAGAGGAGCTGGGTGATCATGGGCAGACCGTGTCTTCGAACCCGTTCCACCCACCGGCCGTCACCCCGGCGGAAGCCGGGGCCCAGTATTCGGGGAGGCCTGAGGCACGTGCGCGGCAGGTGCCGCCGGGGCCGGTGCGTACTGGGTCCCGACCTTCGTCGGGATGACGGCCGGTGGGGGGGGTGGCGTGAGTGCCGAAGGGAGGCATCGGCATCGGATAGCGGGCAAGCATCATCATGGTTCCACCGCCCTCCCTTTCAGCGCGAACAGGCCGCGGGGGCGGCGCTGGATGAAAAGGATGATGAGGACGAGGATCAGGATCTTGGCCAGCACGGCGCCTGCATCGGGCTCGAGGAACTTGTTGGCGATGCCGATGGTGAGGGCGCCGAGCAGCGTGCCCCAGAGGTTGCCGACGCCGCCGAAGACCACGACCATGAACGAGTCGATGATGTAGCTCTGACCGAGATTGGGCGAGACGTTGTCGATCTGGCTCAGCGCCACACCGGCGAGGCCGGCAATGCCGGAGCCGAGGCCGAAGGTCATGGCGTCGACGAAGGGGGTGCGGATGCCCATGGCGGAGGCCATGCGGCGGTTCTGGGTCACCGCGCGCATCTGCAGACCGAGCGGCGTGCGGTTGAGCACCGCCAGCAGGGCGAGGAACACGGCGATCGCGAAGCCGACGATCCAGAAGCGGTTCCAGGTAATGGTCAGGCCGCCGAGTTCGAAGGCCCCCGACATCCAGCTCGGATTGCCGACCTCGCGGTTGGTGGCGCCGAAGATGGAGCGCACCGATTGCTGCAGGATCAGGGAGATGCCCCAGGTGGCGAGCAGCGTCTCCAGCGGCCGGCCGTACAGCCAGCGGATGATGCCGCGCTCGATGGCGATGCCGACGGCGCCGGCCATCAGGAAGGCGAGCGGCAGGGAGATCAGCAGCGACCAGTCGAAGAGGCCGGGGAAGCTCAGGCGGATCACCTCCTGCACCACGAAGGTGGTGTAGGCGCCGATCATCACCATCTCGCCATGCGCCATGTTGATGACGCCCATGACCCCGAAGGTGATGGCAAGGCCGATAGCGGCCAGCAGCAGCACGGAGCCGAGGGAGACGCCATACCAGACGTTCTGGCCGATGTTCCAGGCCGCCTGCGTCGCCGCCAGCCGGTCGATGGCGGCCTGCAGATCGGGCTGCAGCTCGGCCGGGGCCGTGGCGAGCAGCGGGGTGAGGATGTTGATGGCGTTCTGGCCGCCACGGGCGGCGACCAGTTCGATGGCGGCGCGCTTTTCCTCGATGCCGGCGTCGGTCTTGAGGGTGATGCCGGCGATGGCGGCGTCCAGCAGCACCGCGATCTCGGCGTCCTGCTCGGCAGCTGCGGCCTCCTGCAGCAGTTCAAGATTGTCGGGGTCGGCGTCGCGTAGCACGCTCTGGGCGGCGGCGAGGCGGGTGCCGCGGTCGTCGCTGAGCAGCGTCAGCTGGCCGATATGGGTGCGGAGCGCCCGGCGCAGGCCGTTGTTGACCTTGACCTTGTCGAGCTCGCCCTTGGGCAGTTCGCCCAAGGCCTCGTCGGTCACCGGGTCGGTGAGGGCGTAGTCGCCGCCGGCGGCGCGGACGAAGACGACCTTGCCGGTGGCCTCGACGGCGTAGAGATCACCCTCCAGCAGCGTCTCCAGCACCGGGACGGCGCGCGGATCGCCGGTTGCGGCGAGGGTGGCCGCGGCGGCCTCGCGGTCGCGGAAGTTGCCGGGGGCGAGGGCGTCGACCAGGGCGGTGAGGGTGGCGTCGTCGGTCTGGGCGAGGGTGGGGGTGGCGATAAGCCCGAGGAGGAGGGCGAGGCAGAGGGCGATGGCGCGGAGCGTGCGGTTACCCCCCTCCCATCCTCCCCCACAAGGGGGGAGGTGCCACATCCTGCGCGTGGCGCGATCGTGCCAGGGGAACCGGCGGGCACCCTCCCCCTTGCGGGGAGGGTTGGGGAGGGGGTGGAACTCGTTCTGAGGGTCGCTGTGTCGCATGGCCGCCGCAGTCACGTAGGGGAGAAATGCGAGGGCGGCGGGCCGCCCTCGCCAACGCTCGGGAGGAGCGGTTACTCGGCCGCCGCGACGGAACCGCCGCAGGTTTTGGTTTCGGTGTTGTAGTTGCCGCAGGAGATGGGGGCGGTCCAGTCGGCCTCGATCATCTTGCTTTCCGGCAGGTAGTCGGTCCAGGCGTCGCCGGGTACCAGGTCGTCGGTCTCCCAGACCACCTCGACCTGGCCGTCGTCCTGGATCTCGCCGATCAGCACGGGCTTGGTGATGTGATGGTTGGGGAGCATCTTGGCGACGCCGCCGGTGAGGTTCGGCGTCTCAAGGCCGATGATGGCGTCGAGCACCGCATCGGTGTCGGTGGTGCCGGCCTTCTCGACCGCCTGCACCCAGAGGTTGAAGCCGATGACATGGGCTTCCATCGGGTCGTTGGTGACGCGGTCGGGGTCGCCGGTAAACTCCTGCCAGGCCTCGATGAAGGCCTCGTTCTCCGGCGTGTCGACGGACTGGAAGTAATTCCAGGCGGCAAGGTGGCCGACCAGCGGGCTGGTATCGAAGCCGGCCAGTTCCTCTTCGCCGACGGAGAAGGCGACTACCGGGATGTCCTCGGCGGCGACGCCCTGGTTGGCGAGCTCCTTGTAGAACGGCACGTTGGCGTCACCGTTGATGGTGGACACGACGGCGGTCTTCTTGCCGGTCGAGCCGAAGGCCTTGATGTCGGCGACGATGGTCTGCCAGTCCGAATGCCCGAAGGGGGTATAGTTGATCATGATGTCTTCGGGCGCGACGCCGGCGTCCTTGAGGTACTGCTCGAGGATTTTGTTGGTGGTCTGCGGATAGACGTAGTCGGTGCCGGCGAGGACCCAGCGCTCGACGCCTTCCTCGTTCATCAGGTAGTCGACGGCGGGGATGGCCTGCTGGTTCGGCGCGGCGCCGGTGTAGAAGACGTTGCGCTGGCTCTCCTCGCCCTCGTACTGGACGGGGTAGAAGAGGATGGAGTTCAACTCCTCGAACACCGGCAGCACCGATTTGCGGGACGACGAGGTCCAGCAGCCGAAGACGGCGACGGCGCCGTTGACCGAGATCAGCTCCCGCGCCTTCTCGGCGAAGAGTGGCCAGTCTGAGGCCGGGTCGACCACCACCGCCTCGAGCTGCTTGCCGAGCAAACCGCCCTTCTTGTTCTGCTCCTCGATGAGGAACAGCATAGTGTCCTTCAGCGTCGTTTCCGAGATCGCCATGGTGCCGGAGAGCGAATGCAGCACCCCGACCTTGATCGTCTCCTGTGCGAGCGCCGGGATGGGTCCCAGTGCGCCGAGTGTCAGTGCCACCCCGAGGCCAATCCCGGTCAAGCCCTGTTTCAGTCCTGCCATGCTCTGTCTCCGACAGTTGGTTGTCTTTACCGCCGGAATAATTGCAAAGGCCGTGCCAGCACTTGGCATGCGGCGTTAAGATCCTGATTCCGTTCCAAGAAGCGCACCGCCGGCCGGCAAGTACGGCTCAGCCGCCGGGGCATGCGGGGGGGCGTGCTGCCAGTTAGATGAGCAGCGGCTGCGGCCAATGTGCAAAATTTAGGCTATGCCATTCGCTGGTGCATAATTAGGCAAAAGGGCAATCGGTCGTTCCGCCCTCCGGGAACGGAACGATCGTATGCGCACGGCATTATCGGAGTACTCGGCACGCGCCGGCTGCCCCCAGCCCCAACGACGTGCCGGTTCCCGGCTGGCCCGAAAGCGGGCCGATGGTTCGGCGGAGTCTGCAAGGGCTGACGCTCCCTTGTGGACGAAACCGAGGGGCGCGAGATTTCGATCTCGCGTCCTCTTTTTTTGTCCACACGGTGGCGCGGCCTTGTCCGGCGCGATCGTTTGCCCTCAGGCGGCAAGCGCGGCTTCGGCCGGCAGGTAGTCGAGGCGCTGCGCTTCGGCGACCGGAGCGCAGGTCAGGCGGCCGGCGCAGACATTAAGGCCGGCGCGCAGATGCCGATCCTCAGCCAAGGCCTCCTTCCAGCCCAGATTGGCGAGCCGCAGCACGTGCCCGAGGGTGGCGTTGTTGAGGGCGTAGGTGGAGGTGCGGGCGACGGCGCCGGGCATATTGGCGACGCAGTAGTGCACCACGCCATCGACGACGTAGGTCGGATCGTCATGGGTGGTCGGACGCGAGGTTTCGAAGCAGCCGCCCTGGTCGATGGCGACGTCCACCAGCACGGCACCGGTCTGCATGCCCGCGAGCATGTCGCGGGTGACCAGCCGGGGGGCGGCAGCGCCCGGCACCAGCACCGCGCCGATCACCAGGTCGGCTCCGGCCACGGCCTGTTCCATCTGCGCGCGGTGGGCGTGAAGGACGCGGGCGCTGGCGCCGAAATGCCCCGACAGCCGCTCTAGTACCGCGGGGTTCTTGTCGAACACCGTTACCTCGGCCTGCAGCCCGACGGCCATCTCGGCGGCGTGGAAGCCGACGACGCCGCCGCCGAGGATGACCACCTTGCCGGGCTGCACACCGGGCACCCCGCCCAGCAGCACGCCGCGACCGCCGTGGGCCTTCTCGAGCGCCGCGGCGCCGGCCTGGATCGACATCCGGCCGGCGACCTGGCTCATGGGCTTCAACAGCGGCAGGCCACCGGCATCGTCGGTCACCGTCTCGTAGGCGATGGCGACGGCGCCCGAAGCCATGAGGTCGCGCGTCTGCTCGGGATCCGGTGCCAGGTGGAGGTAAGTGAACAGCACCTGATCCCGGCGGAGCAGGGCACGCTCGGCCGGCTGCGGCTCCTTGACCTTCACGATCATCTCGGCAGCGCCGAAGACTGCCGCGGCATCAGCCGCGATTTCCGCGCCGGCAGCGCCATAGTCGCCGTCGCTGGCGCCGATACCGTGGCCGGCGCCGGTCTCGACCAGCACCCGGTGGCCTGAACGGGTCAGCTCGACGACGCTTTCGGGCGTCAGGCCGACCCGGTACTCATGGTTCTTGGTTTCTCTCGGTACGCCGATCAGCATTGTCGTCCCCTCCACTGGCGTTGAGGCAGTATTGGACGCCCTTAAGCGGGGAAATGCATTGCAAGTTCGGCGCCCATAAAGGAAAAGTCGGGACTGCATTCGAAGAATGGCAGGACTTACCGAATGGATCAGCGCATCGACGGCATCGACCGCCGACTGCTGCGCGTGCTGCAGCAGGACAGCCGCCGCAGCGTCCAGCAGCTGGGAGAGGTGGTGGGACTCTCCGCCTCCGCCTGCCACCGAAGGCTGAAGGCGCTGGAAGAGGCGGGGCTGGTGCGCGGCTACCAGGCTGTGCTCGACGCCGAGCGGCTGGGGTTTTCCATGCAGTTCTTCATCGAGGTGGGACTCGCCAGCCAGAGCGAGCCGGCGCTCGATGCCTTCGAGGCCGCCGTCAAGGAAATCCCCGAGGTACTGGAGTGCCACCTGATGGCGGGGCAGTCCGACTACATCCTCCGCGTCATCTGTCGCGACCACGAGGACTTCGAGCGCCTGCACCGCCGGCTGCTGGCGCGGCTGCCGGGGGTGGCCCGCATCCATTCAAACATGAGCATCCGCACCGTCAAGGCTCGTGGCGGCCTGCCGCTCTAGGGAGTCAGGTTGAGCGGCACGGGCGGGGCGGCGTAGAGCACGGTGATGGTGATCCGGGAGTTGGCGGAGAGGTAGGGATCGTTGGGCAGGTAGGGTTCGGCGCTCGACCGGCCGGTGACCGAGTGGATACGGCTGTCGGAGAGACCGAATTCGCCGAGGATCGCCCTCGCGGTGTTGGCACGATCCGTTGAAAGCTCCCAGGATCCATAGCGGGGATTGTCGTAGACGGCGCCAGCCGCGGTGTGGCCCGAGATAGCGATCTGGTTGGGCAGCCGCTCGAGGATCGGGGCGAGGACGGCAATGGCCTGGCGCGTGGTTTCGTAAGGGTAGCGCGACCCCTCGGGGAACATCGGGCGCGCGCTGTCGTCGAGGAGCTGGATGTCGAGGCCCTCGGGGCTCTTTTCGATCACCAGGTTCTCGGCGATCTCGGCGATGTCGGGCAGGGCCTGCCAGGCCTGCCGGATGCTGGCGGCGGCGCTGGTGAACAGCCGGTCCTGGCGGGACTGCAGCTCGGTCTGCGAGGCCTTGACGGCATCGAAGTTGCTGGCGGCCTGGCCGCCCGTGGCGTCGTCCCGAGGGCTGAACTCGGTGCTGTCGGGTTCGGGCGTGATCTGCAACCGGGGGTCGGAGGCGGAGCCCGCCTGCTGCGCGCCGTCCTCGCCAATGGCGGCGCCACCCAGTACGCCGCCGGCGCCGCTGACGGTGGCACTGACATTGGGCGGGGCGAAATAATCGGCCAGCCCCTGCTTCTGCTCGGGGGTGGTCATGCTGATGAGCCAGAGCAGGAGAAAGAAGGCCATCATCGCGGTCACGAAATCCGCATAGGCGATCTTCCAGGCGCCGCCGTGATGGGCGTGCTTGGTCTTCTTGATCTTCTTGATGATGATCGGCCGGTTGCCGTAGTCAGCCACGATGCCCTCGCTTGCGGATGATGGAGCTCAGCTGGAGGGAAGGTTGGCGGTGGCGTGCTCGATCTCAGCGAAGGTCGGCCGGTCCTCGGACATCAGTCCCTTGCGGGCGAACTCGATGGCCATCACCGGCATCTGGCCGGAGAGATGGGCCAGCAGGCCGATCTTGATCGAGAGGAAATACTTGGCTTCCGCCTCGTAGATGTTGCGCAGCGACTGGGCCATCGGGCCGAAGAAGCCATAGGCGACGAAGACGCCGAGGAAGGTGCCGACGAGGGCACCGCCGATGAGGTGCCCAAGCACTTCGGGCGGCTCGGAGATGGCACCCATGGTCTTGATGACGCCGAGCACGGCGGCGACGATGCCGAGGGCAGGGGTGCCGTCGGCGACCGCCTGGATGGCGGAGACCAGGCGCTCGCGCTCCTGATGATGGGTCTCCAGCTCCTCGTCCATGAGCGCCTCCATCTCGTGGGCGCTGTTGCTGCCGAGGCTGATCATGCGCAGGTAGTCGCACATGAACTCCACGGCGTGATGGTTTTTGGCGAAAGTCGGGAACTGCGCGAAGAGCGGCGATTCGGAGGGATTTTCGATATGAGGCTCGAGGGCCAGCAGGCCCTTGGCCTGGACCAGCTTGAACAGCGTGAACTGCAGCCCGAGCAGTTCGACATAAGCGGCCTTGTTGTAGCGCGGGCCGCGGAACAGCGTGCCAAAGACGCCCAGCGACTGCTTGAGCACGGCTCGCGTGTTGCCGATGACGAAAGCCCCGAGTGCGGCGCCCAGGATGATCAGCGCCTCGTAGGGCTGATACAGCACCTCAAGGTGTCCGCCCATGGCGGCATAGCCGCCGAAGACGCAGATTACTACGAGGACCATTCCGATGATGAGGCGCATGCGATTCGATACCAGTCCCGTGCGGGGCCGCGAACAGGGGGCCGCCAGTCATGTATCGAGTCATTAGCGTTAACGGCGGGTGTACGCGTCGGATGACGGACAGTTTGCCGCAGGGCTACTCGGCCGGGGCAGGTCCCGCCAGGTCGCCGTCGGCGGCGTCGAGTTCGCGCTGCAGGCGCGCCTGTTCCTCGGCCTTGGGCCGCGAGAAGCGGGCGAGCAGCAGGTAGGCCACCGGCGTCAGGTAGAGCGTCGCCACGGCCGCAAGGCTGAGGCCCCCGACCATGATCCAGCCGAGCGCCGCGCGGGCCTCGGAGCCGGCGCCGCCGGCAAGGATCAGCGGCATGCCGCCCAGCACGGTCGCGATCATCGTCATCACCACCGGCCGCAGCCGGATGTTGGAGGCATTCTCGACGGCGTCGCGGACGCTCATGCCGCGGTCGCGCAGCTGGTTGGCGAATTCGACGATGAGGATGCCGTTCTTGGCCATGATGCCCACCACCAGCACCAGCCCGATCTGGCTGTAGACATTGATGGTGCCGCCGGTCAGCAGCACCGCGAAGACCGCGCAGGCCAGCCCGAACGGCACCGTCGCCATGACGATGACGGCGCTCCAGACGCTCTCGAACTGGGCCGCCAGCACCAGCAGGATGACGACGAGGGCGAAGCCGAAGGTGATGAGCAGGCCGTTATTGCTGTCGCCGATGGTGCGGGCCTCGGCCATGGGGATGATGGCGGTCCCCTCCGGTAGCAGCGGCTCGGCGATCGCCACCGCCTCCTGGTAGGCGTCGCCGAGGGCGAAGCCGTCGCTGAGCGAGGCGGTGACGGTGACGGCGCGGCGCTGCTGCTCGCGGCCGAGCGAAGGCGCGATGGGTGCTTCGGCCAGTGTCGCGATGGCGGAGATGGGGATGTAGCGACCGTCGGCGGTCTGGACGAAGATGGATTCGAGGTCGCCGGGATCGTTGACGGGATTGGCGGTCGAGAGCATCCGCACCGAATAGCTGGCGTCGTTGATGAAGACGGTGCCGACGTCGGCGCCATCGATCATCGCCTGCATGGTGGTGCCGAGGCCGCTGATGTCGATGCCGAGCCGGGCCGCCCGCTCACGGTCGACGGTCAGGGTCATCTGCGGCTGCGTGGTTTCGTAGCTGACGCGGAGGCGTCCCCATTTCTCGTTCTGCTCCAGCTCGGCGCGGATCGCCTCGGCAGTGGCGGAGAGGGTCTCGTAATTGTCGCCGACGACGGCGAACTGCAGGCCGCTGCCGCCGCCGCGGATGCCGAGGCTGTTGGGCTGCATGACGAAGGCGCGCACGCCGGGCAGCAGTTCGAGACCCGCATTAATCTCAGCGACGATCTCCTGCTGGCTGCGCGTGCGCTCCTCCCATGGGGCCAGCGTCAGCATCAGGAAGCCACTGCTGGTGTTGGAGCCGAAGCCGGAGACCGAGAACACGCTCTCCACTTCGCCGGCCGCGCGCAGCGGCATCACCAGCTCCTCGATCTTCTGCATCTGGGTGCGGGTGAAATCGAGGCTGACGGTATCGGGGGCGCTGACGCGAATGGCGATCTGCGAGCGGTCCTCGGCCGGCGTCAGTTCCTGCCGCAGGTCGCCGAAGACGAACCAGGCGGCGCCGGCAAAGAGCAGGGCGGCGACCAGCACGACCAGCGGATTGCCGAGCGCCATCCGAAGGGTCGCGCGGTAGCAGCCGGCGAGCACGCCGCCGAAGCGTTGCAGCAGGTTCGGTGGTCGATCGGCATGCGGCCTCAGCACCCGCGAGGCGAGCATCGGGGCCAGCGACAGCGCCACCACCGAGGACAGCAGGACGGCGATGGCGAGGGTGAAGCCGAACTCCCGGAACAGCAGCCCCGTCTGACCGGGGAGGAAGGAGATCGGCACGAAGACCGCGGCCAGCGTCAGCGTGGTGGCGATCACCGCAAAGAACACTTCCTGCGTGCCGAGCACAGCGGCGGCGCGCGGTCCGAGGCCCATGGCGCGGCGGCGGGTGATGTTCTCCAGCACCACGATGGCGTCGTCGACGACGAGGCCGGTGGCGATGACGAGGGCCAGCAATGTCAGGATGTTGAGGGAGAATCCGAAGAGATAGATTCCGGCGACGGTGCCGATCAGCGCCACCGGCATGGTGACGGCGGGGACGATGGTCGCCCGCCAGTCGAGCAGGAACAGGAAGATGATGGCGATGACGCCGATCACCGCGATCAGCAGCGAGCGCTGTACCTCCTCGATGGCGCCTTCGATAAAGATCGAGTCGTCGCTCGAGATCTTAAGGTCGACCCCGGCGGGCAAGCTCGCCTGCAGATCCTCGACCGCCTCGTGCACGCCCTCGGAGATGCGGACGGTGTTCGACTGCGCCTGGCGCACGATGCCGAGGCCGATGCCGGAGCGGCCATCGCTGCGCAGCCCGCCGGTGCTGGATTCGGGGCCGAAGACCACGGTGGCGACGTCGCCGATGCGCACCTGGTCGCGGATCAGGAGGTTCTCGAACTGCGCCGGGGTGGTCACCTCGGCGACGGCGCGAATGGCGATGTTCTGATTGGTACCGTTGAGCGAGCCGGCAGGGCTGTCGAAGGCGATGGTGGAAAGGGCATTGCGGATATCAGCGACCGTCAGGCCGAGGCTCGCCAGCTTCACCTGGTCCACGTCGATCTGGAAGATGTTGCGCTGCGTGCCGTTGACCTGCACGTCGGCGACGCCCGGCACCGCCGCCAAGCGCTCGGCGATGACGTCGTTGACCAGCGCCGTCAGCTCTTCCCTCGGCAGGGTGTCGGAGGTGACGGCGATCTGGATGATAGCACTGGCGTCGGCATCGGCCTTGAAGATGGTCGGGTCGTCGGCATCCTCGGGCAGGCTGCGGCTCAGCCGGCTGAGGGCGTCGCGGATGTCGGAGGTGGCGGAGTCGAGATTGGTGCCGTCGGTGAAGGTGAGGGTGACGCGGCTGCGGCCGTAGGACGAACTCGAAGAAATGGAGGCGACGCCCTGCACCCGCGCCACCGCGCCCTCCACCGGTGAGGTGATCTCGCGGTCGACGGTCTCGGCCGCGGCGCCGGCGAAGCTGGTGGACACGGTGAGGGTCGGGCGTTCGACGCTCGGCAGCTCGCGCACCTCGATGCCGATGAAAGCCGCGAGGCCGGCGACGATGATGAGGGCGTTGACGACCACCGCAAGTACGGGGCGGCGGACGAACAGCCCGGCAATGATGCCGCCGCGCTGGTTCTGGCTGGCTATGGACATGCGGCGGTCCGGCGAACGCTGCTCGCCCCCCTCCCATCCTCCCCCACAAGGGGGGAGGTGCAGTCCGGTACCCGTGGCGCGATGGTGCCCCAAACCCGATGCGACACCCTCCCCCTTGTGGGGAGGGCTGGGGAGGGGGTGGCGGCAGGCGCGGGATTCATGACGGTTGCTCCCCGCGTCCCTCGGCATAGAGATCGTCCAGCAGCCGGACGCGGGCGCCGGGGCTCAGCTGCTGCACGCCCTGGATCACGACCTGCTCGCCGGGCTGCAGATCACCCTCTACCAGCACGCCGTCGGAATTGCGCTGGATGATCGTCACCGGCAACCGCTCCACCGTGGCCTCGGCATAGCGCCAGACATAGGCGCCTTCGGCCGACCACTGGATGGCCAGCGGATCGACGGCGGGAAAGTCCTCGCCGGGAAAATCCATCGAGACCGAGAAGGACATGCCGGGCCGCAACTGCCCGTTCTCATTGGGGATGCGGGCGCGGACCTGGAGGGTCCGGCTCGCCGGATCGACGCGGTTGTCGACGGCGGTGACGGTCCCGGCAAGGCTCTGGCCGGGCAGGGCGACGGCACTGGTCGTCACCGCCATGCCGGGAGCGACCGCTGAGGCGTAGCGCTCGGGGATCCAGAAGCTGACGACGATGTGGGAGGTGTCCTCGACCGTGGTAACCACGCTCTGGGCGCTGACGGTGTTGCCGCGGCTCACCTGGAACAGCCCGACACTGCCGCCGATGGGGCTGACGATCGACCGGCGGCTGAGTTCCAGCTCGGCATTCTGCAGTTCCAGCCGGGCATTGCTGGCAGCCAGCCGGGCCGTGTTCAGCTGCACGGTGGTCGCGGCGTTGGCGTTGGCGAGCTCCTCGGTCCGCGACAGCGTCGCCTCGGCATCCTCGAGCGCCAGCTTGGCGCGCTCGAAGGCGATCCGCTCGGCGTCGTCGTCGAGCCGCCCGATCACCGTTCCCGCCTCGACGACGTCGCCCGGCTGCACCAGCAGTTCGGTCAGGGTGCCGGCCGCCGGCGACATCACCGTCACCGAATTCGCCGCCGCACCCTCGCCGATGGCGCCGAGCCGGTCATTGATGGTTGCCGCCACCGCCGGTGCGGTGACCACTACCATCTCCCGTCCGCCGAAGCCGCCGCGGGGGCCGCTGCCGCCGGAGGTGCCGCCGCGAGCGCCTGCCGGTGCTGTCGCGTCCGGTGCCGTCGCGGCGAAAGCCGGCAGCGTAATCCCCAGCCCCTCAAGGGTTTCGTCAGCACCCGGTACCAGCAAGACGTAGCCGGCGAAGGCGGCGATCACCAGCACCGCAGTGATCAGCAATTGTCTAACCAAGTCGTCGTTCCCGTGGCCCGCTGCCGGCGCTCCAGCTGCGCCAGACTCGGCGGCAAGGATAGCACCCGACCACCTTGGCGCACGTTAAATCGCCGTAACTTGGCGTGTGCCGCGGCGCCGCCCGCACCCGTCAGAACCGCTGCAGCCGCTCCGCCAGCCAGTCGTGTCCGCCCGCCCGGGCATGGGCCGGGGCATTCAGTCGTTCGTCGTCGGTGAGGCGCGGGTCGGCGCCGAACAGCGTCAGCAGCCCGCAAAAGGCGGCGTCGCCATGCTGTGCGGCAACATGCAGGGGCACGAGACCACCGGCCTGGGCAAGGTTGGGGTTGGCGCCGGCTCGCAGCAGTTTCACCGCGAGGCCATGCTGCCGCGCCGCCGTCGCCGCATGCAGCGCCGCCACCCGTTGCGCGTTCTCGGCCGGCTGGTTGACGTCGCGGGTGACCGGCAGCAGCAGGTCGGCGATCGGCTCGTGGCCGAAGAAGGCGGCGAGGCCGAGCGCCGAGAAGCCGTCGGGGGCGGGGGCGTTGGCGTCCCAGCCGTCCTCAAGCGCCGCGGCGACGCGCTGGGCGTCGCCGAGGATGCAGGCCTCGTAGGGATCGATCTCGAGCAGGATGAGGCGCACGATCGCGGTGGCTTCGCCGTTGCGGTGGTAGGCGGCCCAAGCCAGCAGCGAACTGCCGGCGGCATTCCTGCTGGACGCCAGCGTGGGGTCGAGCCGCAGCGCGTCGCGCAACGCCGCGAGGTCGCCCCTGGAAACCAGATCGAAGGGATCTGCCATGCCGGCAGCGTACGACGCTGCGGACGGGTTGGCTAGCGTCGGCACCGACGGGAGCCTGGCGCCCCTAGGGCCCGGCCGCGATCGCGCCGGCCGGCCGCAGATCCTGCTCAGAATTTTTGGCCGCCGCAAAGGCTGCATTCGTGCGGCGGCACCGGAATGAGGGGCTTCCTGCCAGCCCTGTCGTGCGGCTAATGAGGGCCTCGCAGCGGTGGCCTGCCGCTGCGCAACACCAGGCCATGGGGGACCACCATGTACGGTTCGATCAGGATCCGCGGAGCGCGGGAGAACAACCTCAAGAACGTCTCGCTCGACATTCCGAAGCGCAAGATCACCGTGTTCACCGGGGTCTCCGGCTCCGGCAAGTCCTCCCTGGTGTTCGGCACCATCGCGGCCGAGAGCCAGCGGCTGATCAACGAAACCTATCCGGCATTCGTGCAGCAGTTCATGCCGCATTACGGCCAGCCCGACGCCGACGCGCTGGAGAACATCTCGGCGGCCATCGTCGTCGACCAGCAGCGGCTCGGCGGCAATTCGCGCTCGACCGTGGCGACGGTCACCGATGCGGCGCAGATGCTGCGGGTCATTTTCTCGCACATCGCAGTGCCGTCGCTGCCCTCGCCCGGTCTCTACTCCAGCAACGATCCGCGAGGCATGTGCCCGGAGTGCGAAGGCATCGGCCAGGTGGCGGCGATGGACATGAGCGCGGTGCTCGACGAGTCGAAGTCGCTGAACGACGGGGCGCTGCTGCCCAAGGACTTCGCGGTCGACAGCTGGTGGTGGGAAATCTACAGGAACTCCGGCCTGTTCGACATGGACAAGCCGATCAGGGACTACAGCGCGGAGGAACGCGAGAACCTCCTCCATCTCGACGACGGGCGCAAGATCAAGGTCGGCAAGATCGGCCTCACCTACGAGGGCGTGGTCGCCAAGCTAAAGAAGGGGCTCGGCTCGAAGGATCCGGAGACGCTGCAGCCGCACGTCCGGGCGCAGTACGAGCGGATCTTCACGCGGACGCTGTGCCCGACTTGCAGGGGGGCGCGGCTGAACGCGGCGGCACTCGACAGCCGTATCGGCAACAGGAACATCGCCGAGCTGCTGGCGATGCAGGTGAGCGACCTCGCGCCATTCATCCGTTCCATAGAGGCGCCGGCCGTGCGGCCGATGCTGGACGCGCTCGCGGCGCGGCTCGAGAACCTCGTCACCATTGGGCTCGGCTATCTGAGCCTCGACCGCGAAAGTTCGACCCTCTCGGGCGGCGAGAGCCAGCGCGTGAAGATGGTGCGGCATCTCGGCTCCTCGCTCACCGACATCACCTACATCTTCGACGAGCCCTCGGTCGGCCTGCACCCGCACGACGTCGGCAGGCTTGCTGAGTTGATGCAGCAGCTGCGCGACAAGGGCAATACGGTGCTGGTGGTCGAGCACAAGCCCGACATGATCGCCATTGCCGACCACGTCGTCGACATGGGGCCGCTCGCCGGCTCGAAGGGCGGAGAGGTGGTCTATGAGGGTGACTATGCGGGCCTGTTGCAGTCGGGCACGCTCACCGGCGACCACATCCGGAAGTACCAGCCGATCAAGACCGAGAGTCGCAGGCCCGACGGCATGCTCGAGATCGTGCAGGCGAAGCTCAACAACCTGCGCGAGGTCTCGGTGAGCATCCCGCGCGGCGTGCTCACCGTGGTGACGGGGGTCGCCGGTGCCGGCAAATCGTCGTTGATCCAGGGCTGCCTGCCACAGGCGTATCCCGACACCATCATCATCGACCAGAACCTCGCCCGCGGCTCACGCCGGTCGAACACGGCGACCTATACCGGCGTCCTCGACCACGTACGAAAGGCATTCGCCAAGGCGAACGATGTCAATGCAGCGCTGTTTTCCGCCAACAGCAAGGGGGCGTGCCCCGACTGCAACGGGCTCGGCGTCATCTACACCGATCTTGCCCATCTCGACCCGGTGGCGAGCGAGTGCGAGACGTGCCAGGGGAAGCGCTTCACCGACGAGGTGCTGCAACTGAAGCTTCGCGACAGGTCGATCAGCGATGTCTACGAGATGTCGGTGAGCGAGGCGGCGGCCTTCTTCACGGAAAAAGCCGTGACTAAGATGCTGACGGGGCTCGAGCATGTGGGCCTCGGCTACCTGACGCTCGGACAACCGCTCTCGACGCTCTCCGGAGGAGAAAGGCAGCGCCTCAAGCTCGCTGCGGAACTCGGGAAGACCGGCAACATCTACGTCCTCGACGAGCCGACGACCGGCCTGCACATGAACGACGTGGACACCCTGATCGGCCTCTTCGACCGCCTCGTCGACGAGGGCTCGACGGTGATCGTCATCGAACACAATCTCGACGTGGTGTCTCGTGCCGACTGGGTGATCGACCTCGGTCCCGGTGCCGGGAACGAGGGCGGCAGGATCGTGTTCGAGGGCCCGCCCCGAGACCTCCTGAACGCCGGAGGCTCGGTGACGGGCGAGTATCTCGCCCGGCGCCAGACCGAGGGCCAGCCGCCGGGGGAGCGGCCGCTATAGCTCGGTGGCGCTGATGACGGCGCAGGCGATCCGGTCGCCGGAATTGCCGCCGGGGTCGGTCTTGTAGTCGTCGGCATTGGCATGGATCATCAGGGCCGAGCCGTCGTCGTCCAGCAGGTAGCCCTCGTCGCCTTCGGTCAGCGACACCATGTCGTTGTTGACGTTGAGCACCAGCTGGCCGTCAGCACCGGCGGTCTGATTGCGCATGTCGCCGGCATGCGGGCCGTTCTCGTTTTCGAAGCCGTGCTCATTGCCGCGCGGAGCAAAGTGGCCGCCGGCGGCTTCAAAGCCGTTGGCCGGATCGCAGTCCCCGGTCTCATGGACATGGAAGCCGTGCTCGCCTTCCGGAATGCCTTCGAGGGTGCCGGCGATGGTCACGCCCTCCTCGGTCCCGGTCAGGGTCACCGTGCCGAGCTCGTTGCCGTCGGTATCGACAAAGGTGGCCTCGGCGGTCTTCAGGTCCAGTGCGTTGTCCTGGGCAAGGGCAGGGCTCGCGGTGACGAGCAGCCCGCATGCGAGAATTGCCAGAGAGTGTTTCATCAGTGTCCTCCATTGTTGGATACGACGCTGCTCGGCAAACTCCTGCCCCCCGAGAGTGTTCCGTTTCTCGTGACACTTGCCCCTGCACGAGCGGGGCGGCGGTGCTATGGTGGCACGCGAGAGGGAGGATGGACGATTGGCAGCAGACGGACTGCGGGTGGGCGGTGGTGCGCGCAAGGTGCTCTACACGCTGGATACCGTCCGGCGCATCGGCGTCGGCAAGGCGGCGAAGGCGCTCGGCAGCAAGAACACCTGCAAGGCCTGCGCCTACGGCATGGGCGGCCAGAAGGGTGGCATGACCAATGAGCTCGGGGAGTTCCCCTCGGTCTGCAACAAGAGCGTGCAGGCGCAGTCGACGGACATCCAGCCGGCGATCCCGGTGGAGATCTTCAGCCATCCCCTCAGCGAGCTGCAGGAGCTGTCGGGGCGCGAGATGGAGCGGCTGGGGCGCCTGAACACGCCGCTGTTCAAGGCCGCCGGCAGTGACCGCTACCGTCCCGTCACCTGGCATTTCGCGCTCGCCCATGCGGCGGCGCGGCTGGCGGAGGCGACGCCGGCGCGCAGCTTCTTCTACTCCTCCGGCCGTTCCTCCAACGAGGCCGGCTTCGTGTTCCAGCTGCTGGCGCGGGCCTGGGGCACCAACAACGTCAACAACTGCTCGTATTACTGCCACCAGGCGACCAGCGAGGGGCTGGGGACCACCATCGGCAAGGGCACCTCGACGGTGGAGCTCGAGGATCTCACCGGCGCCGACCTGATCTTCGTCATTGGTGCCAATCCCTCGTCCAACCATCCGCGCTTTATCCACATGCTGAAGCACTGCCGGGACAATGGGGGCGATGTGATCGTCATCAACCCGGCAAAAGAGCCGGGATTGGTAAAATTCGCGGTGCCGAAAAGCCCGGGATCGATGCTGAAAGGCGGCACGGAGATCGCCTCGGACTACCTGCAGCCGCGCATCGGCGCCGATATCGCACTGTTCAAGGGGCTCGCCAAGGCGGTGCTGGAGCAGGGGGCCGAGGACCGGGCGTTCATCGCCGCGCACAGCACTGGCTTCGATGACTTCCGCAGCGATCTCGAGGCGCTGTCGTGGGGGGAGATCGAGAAGGCCTGCGGCATCCCGCGCGCCGATATCGAGCGGGTAGCACGGACCTATGCGCGGCGGCAGAACGTCGTCTTCGCCTGGGGCATGGGCATGACGCACCATCTGCACGGCGTCGCCAATGTCGAGGCGATCGCCAGCCTAGCGCTGCTGCGCGGCATGGTGGGACGTCGGCATGCGGGGCTGCTGCCGCTGCGCGGGCATTCCAACGTGCAGGGCATCGGCACCATCGGAGTGAAGCCGGTGCTCGCCGAGGAGGTGCTCCAGGCGATGGAGCAGAGCCTCGGCATCAGCCTGCCGCGCTCCCGCGGCTACGACACGATGGCGGGGCTGCAGGCGGCGGCGCGCGGCGAGGTGGACGCGGCTGTGCTGATGGGCGGCAATCTCTGGGGCGCCACCCCCGACACCGCATTTGCGTCGCGGGCGATGGGTGCCATCGGCTTCAAGCTGTTCCTCACCACGACCCTCAACCGCGGCCATGTCCACGGCCTCGGCGACGGCGAGAGCATGGTGCTGCCGGTGACGGCGCGGGACGAGGAATGGTCGCCGACGACGCAGGAATCGATGTTCAACTTCGTGCGGCTCAGCGACGGCGGCATCACCCGGCTCGACAATGTGCGCCCGGAGACGGTGATCCTCTGCGATCTCGCGGCGCTGCTGGTGCCGGACTCACCGGTAGATTTCAGCGTGTTCAAGCAGCATGCGAAGGTGCGGGAGGCGATCGCGCGGGTCGTGCCCGGCCTCGAGGCGCTCGCCGATATCGACGTCGCGAAGAAGGAGTTCCACATCCGCAGCCGGGTGCTGCACCGGCCCGAGTTCGGCACGCCCGACGGGCGCGCGCGGTTCGTCGTCACGCCGCTGCCCGTGGCGGCGGGGATGCTGACCTTGGCGACGGTCCGCAGCGAGGGCCAGTTCAACACCATCGTCTACGAGGAGCGCGACAGCTATCGCGGCAATGCCGGCCGCGACGCCATCTTCCTCAATCGCGAGGACATGGCAGCCTTCGGCGTGACTGAGGGGCAGCGGGTCGCGGTCTCGTCGGACAGCGGCCGCATGCAGGGGCGGGCGATGTCGTTCGACCTGCCGCGCGGCTCGGCGCTCGCCTATTTCCCCGAAGCCAACGTGCTCTGCGGCACCGCGGTCGACCCCCGCAGCCGCACCCCGGCATTCAAGTCGGTGCCGGTGCGGCTGGAGGCGCTACGCGACGTCCACCCAGGGTAGGTGCGCCCCGGGGGCGTGGCCGATCGGTCACTCTCCGCGCTTGGCCAGCCATTCGCGCATCCAGGCGATCTCGGCTGACTGGTCGGCGATGACCTTGCGGGCGAAGGTCGCGATTTCCTCGTCTTCGCCGAACTGCAGGATGACGTTGGCCATATCGACGGCGCCCTGGTGGTGGGCGATCATGCCCTTGACGAAGGCGACGTCCGGGTCGCCCGTGTAGTCGAAGTCCATGTCGGCGTGCATCTTGGCGTTGGCGGCGGCGAAGGCGTCGGCCGAAGCGCTGTCGACGGCCGAGCGGGCCGGTGCGGTGTGGCCGTTGTGGGATTGGGCCGGCGCGCCGTGCCCGGCATGCGGTGCGGCCTCCTGGGCGAGGGCGGGGGCGGCGAGGGAAAGCAACAGGGCGACAGCAAGGGCGCGCATGGGAACGGACTCCGGTCGTGACTTTGGGCTCAATCTAGCTGCTTCTCCAGGGGGCGAGAATCGGTGCCGGTGTCGCAGCCCATCACAATTGCGCTAAGGCAGCCCCGGCGCGGTCGCCCCTAGCCCGTTGCCCGCGGCAGGACAATCCCCTACATACGGCGCCAATCCCTCGATATCCTCCAGCGGCAGGAAGCAAGCGCCCTCATGGCCCGCCAGTTCATCTATCACATGCACGGAATGTCGAAGGCGTATGCCGGCGGCAAGAAGGTCCTCGACAACATCAATCTCAGCTTCTACCCGGACGCCAAGATCGGCGTGCTCGGCCCCAATGGCGCCGGCAAGTCGACGCTGCTCAAGATCATGGCCGGCATCGACACCGAGTTCACCGGCGAGGCCTGGGTGGCGCAGGGGGCGCGGGTCGGCTACCTGGCGCAGGAGCCGCAGCTCGATCCGGCGCTCAACGTGCTCGGCAACGTGATGATGGGCGTCAAGGAGAAGAAGGACATCGTCGATCGCTACAACGATCTCATGATGAACTATTCTGACGAGACCGCCGACGAGGCGACGGCGCTGCAGGACCGGATCGACGCCGAGAACCTCTGGGATCTCGAATCGCAGGTCGAGGTGGCGATGGAGGCGCTGGGCTGCCCGCCCGGCGACGCCGACGTGGTCAAGCTGTCGGGCGGCGAGAAGCGCCGGGTGGCGCTCTGCGCGCTGCTGCTGTCGAAGCCCGACCTGTTGCTGCTCGACGAGCCGACCAACCATCTCGACGCCGAAACCACCGCCTGGCTCGAAAAGCACCTGCGCGACTTCGCCGGCGCCGTGCTGATCATCACCCACGACCGCTACTTCCTCGACAACGTCACCGGCTGGATCCTCGAGCTCGACCGCGGCCGCGGCGTGCCCTACGAGGGCAACTATTCCGCCTATCTCGAGCAGAAGGCCAAGCGCTTCGCCACCGAGCAGCGCGAGGACGCGGCGCGCCAGAAGGTGCTGGAGCGCGAGCGCGAATGGATGGGGCAGAGCCCGCAGGCCCGGCAGAGCAAGTCGAAGGCGCGGCTCCGCGCCTATGACGAGTTGGTCAAGATCAACGAGGCGCGCACCCAGTCCTCATCGGCCCAGATCATCATCCCGCCGGGCGAGCGGCTGGGGCAGAATGTCATCGACGTTGCGAACCTCTCCAAATCCTATGGCGACCGGCTGTTGATCGACGATCTTTCCTTCAAGCTGCCGCCGGGCGGCATCGTCGGCATCATCGGCCCCAACGGCGCCGGCAAAACGACGCTGTTCCGCATGCTCACCGGCCAGGAACAACCCGACAGCGGCACCATCACCGTCGGCGAGAGCGTGCATCTCGGCTATGTCGACCAGAGCCGCGACAGCCTCGCGCCCAACAAGACGGTCTATGAGGAGATCTCCGGCGGCAACGAGATCCTGATGCTCGGCAAGCGCGAGATGAACGCCCGCGCCTACACCTCGGCCTTCAACTTCAAGGGGCCCGATCAGCAGCAGAAGGTCGGCAACCTCTCGGGCGGCCAGCGCAACCGCGTGCACCTCGCCAAGATGCTGAAATCCGGCGCCAACGTGCTACTGCTCGACGAGCCGACCAACGATCTCGATACGGAGACGCTCGCCGCGCTCGAGGAAGCGCTCGAGGAATTCGCGGGCTGCGCCGTGATCATCAGCCACGACCGCATGTTCCTCGACCGCCTCGCTACCCACATGCTGGCCTTCGAGGGCGACAGCCATGTCGAGTGGTTCGAGGGCAATTTCGCCGACTACGAGGCCGACAAGGTCCGGCGGCTGGGCCCGGATTCGGTCAACCCGCACCGCATGAGCTATAAGCCGCTGACGCGCTGAGCCGCGGGCAACGGCGCCCGCCGCGCAGCCGATGAACAATTCCTGCCATCCCGGGTTCTTTCGGGATGGCTGGAGCAAGCACACTCAGCATTGAGGAACGCCGGGCGCGGCGGGCCGAGCGGCGCAGCAAGCAGCGCGAGATCACACTTCTCCGCGCCGAAAAGATGCACAAGGCACGCCTGCTTGCCGCGGCGGTTGGCAGGTTGCCGGAACCCTCGACGCCGCCGGCGCTGAACATCGGGTGCTCGGGCTGGTTCTACTGGCACCTCCGGGGCAGCTTCTATCCAACGCAGATGCCGACCAGCGACTGGTTCGCCCACTATGCCGACCATTTCGAAACGGTGGAGCTGAACGCGCCCTTCTATGCCTGGCCCACCATTCGCACGGTCGAGGCGTGGCGCACCCAGGCCGAAGGCCGCGACATGGTCTACACCGTTAAGGCTTCGGAGCTGATCACGCACATCCGCAAGTTCGAGGGCACCGACACCCTGGTCCGCGATTTCGGCTTCATCGCCGACCTGCTGGGGCCGCGGATGGGCTGCTTCCTGTTCCAGCTGCCGCCCAGCTTCCACTACGCGCCGGAGCGCCTCCACAACATCCTCAGCCAGCTCGACCCGACCCGGCGCAACGTCATCGAGTTCCGGCACGCCAGCTGGTGGAACGAGGAGGTCTATGCGGCTTTCCGGGAGGCCGGCGCCATCTTCTGCAGCTGCAGCGGCCCGCGACTGCCTGATCCGGTGATCCGGACCGCGGATGACATCTATGTGCGCTTCCACGGGGTGGAGCGCTGGTATCGCCACGACTACGGCCACGAGGAGCTCGCCGGCTGGGCTCAACGAATCCGCGCCGCCGGTGCGGAGCGCATCTGGATCTACTTCAACAACGACTTCAACGGCTACGCGATCAAGAACGCCACCATGATGGCGGCGCTGCTGTCGGCGCCATAGCGGCCACCGCCTTCGCGCCGCGGAGCGGCCATGCAGTCGCCGCCACTCCGGGAGAGCAGGCCCCGCCGGCGGCTCGCTCCCCGATTGCAGGTGCTGCGCTACTCCCGCAGTATCTTCCCCATCGCCTTGCCCCGTGCCAGTTCGTCCACCAGCTTGTCGAGGTAGCGGATCTCGCGCATGGTGGGCTCCTCGATCTCCTCGACGCGGACGCCGCAGACGACGCCGGTGATCAGCGCGCGGGCCGGGTTCATCCGGGGCGCCCGCGCGAAGAAGTCCTCGAAGCTGGTGCCGTTGGCGAGTTCCGCCTCCAGCGACTGCTGGCTGTGCCCAGTCAGCCAGCGAAAAATTTCATCGACCTCCGCCTTCGTCCGCCCCTTCTTCTCGGCCTTGGCCACGTAGTGCGGATAAACGCTGGCAACGCTGACGGAATAGATGCGGTGGGCCATGCCTGTTCCCTCGGTCGGACGATGTCCGGGCAGTGATAGCCGAGATCGGGTCGGTGACGAAAGTGGAGCCCCTTCGGGGATTCCAGTTTACCCCGAATGCTGGCGGTTGCTGCGGCAAGTGCCGGTCCGTGCCGGTTGTTCCCTCATGCCGGAAACCTTGCCCGTGCCCGCCACGGCATGATGACCTGTCGACTACATGATGAAGGCCATCAATCCGAGCTCTGTCCTTGCCCGATCATATTTCATCCAGGCGCTGAAGTTTCCGGAGTGACGGCAGGGACGGCGGTGCCATAGACTGCGACCAGCCCCAAGGCGACGAGCTAAGCCGTGATGTCCGACGCGACCGTCCCCCGCCAGCTCGCCGGCAGCTGCCTCTGCGGCGCGGTCCGTTACGCGGTCGCCGACGCCTTCGAATATGCCGCCAACTGCCACTGCTCGAACTGCCGGCGCGCCACCGGCTCGGCCTTCAAGCCCTTTGCCGGCATCAGGGTCGGTCAGCTGCAGCTGACCGCCGGGGCCGACAGCCGCCTGCTGCTCGGCGACCCGCAGGGCGACCACGACACCCGCTGCCGCCAATGCGGCTCGCTGCTCTACTCCATCGTCCGCGACGGCGCCTTCGCCCATGTCGCCATGGGCACCCTCATCGACGCCCCGACTATTCGTCCCACCGAACACATCTTCGTCGGCTCCAAGGCGCCGTGGCACGAGATCACGGATGGGCTGCCGCAGTATGCGGAGTGGGCGGTGGGGGAGCCGCTGAACGGGTCGTAGCCGCCGCCGTCGCCGCCTGATGCAGAACGCTCAGGGGCTACCTCCCCGCACCACTCCGGCAGCCCGCTGAACACATCGAGGATCATCCTGGGCGGGGGCGAGAGCCACTTCGCCCTCAGCGTAGGCCCCATCTACGTGGTCTCACGTTACTGTTTGCTCCCTATTGATACCTTTACATGGGTGTATTAGTAACAACAGGGAGACAAAGGAGCACATCATGTCCACCACCCTCATGACCGTCGAGCAGGCGGCACAGCGGTTGAACCTGCACCCCAAGACCGTGCTGCGCTACATCAGGGAGGGGCGGCTGCCGGCGACGCGGGTCGGCAAGTCCTATCGCATCGTCCGCGGCGAACTCGACGCCTTCGCGGGCGTCGCCGGCGGAGGCGCCGAGGCGGCGTCGGGGGCGCGGGCTACCTGCATCATCGAGGTGCCGGACCTGACGCCGGAGGAGGCACAGCGGCTGGCGGGGTTCCTGGCGTCGGCGGCGCTGGCGCGCGACGCGGGCGGCCCGGCGCTGCATCTCGAGACGGCGTTCGATCCGCTGGCGCGGAGCATGAAGGTGGTGGCCATCGGCAGTCCGGCGGAGGCAGGCCGGCTGCTCGAGATGCTGGAGCTGCAGCTCCGGGGGCGGGGATGAGCGCGGCCGTCTACAAGAGCGCTGCGGCCGGGGCAGAGGTCGAGGCAGAGCACCGGCGGGTGCTGGCGCAGTGGCCGGTGCCGAAGACGGAGCTGCTGCTCGAGACCCGCTGCGGGCGGACCTTCGTCCTCGCCTGCGGACCGGAAGGGGCGCCGCCGGTGGTGCTGCTGCACGGCTCGCAGGCCAACTCCGCCGCCTGGCTGCCCGAGGTGGTGTTGTGGTCGCAGCAGTTCCGGCTTTACGCGATCGACATGATCGGCGAAGCGGGGCTCAGCGCCCCGGTGCGCCCGCCGCTCGCGGGCGAGGCGCACGCGCTCTGGCTCGACGACGTGCTCGCCGGGCTCGGGCTCACGCAGGCGGCGCTGGTCGGCACCTCGCTCGGCGGCTGGCTGGCGCTCGACTATGCCAGCCGGCGGCCGGCGGCGGTGCGGGCGCTCTGCCTGATCTGCCCCGCCGGCATCGGGCGGCAGAAGAACTTCCTCCTCAGGGCGCTGCCGCTCATGCTGCTCGGCTCCTGGGGCAAGCGGAAGGTGCGGGAGCTGGTGTTCGGGTCGGCGCCGGAGGTGCCATCACCGGAACTCGAGGCGATCGGCCCGCTGATGGAGCACATCGGCCGCACTGTGAGGCCGCGCGTGGTGCGCATCCCGCAATTGTCGGACGCCCAGCTACAGGCACTGCGGGTGCCGGTGCTGGCGATCGTCGGCGGGCGCGACGTGCTGCTGGATTCGGCGGAGACCCGGGACCGGCTGCTGCGGCATGCGCCGCGGGCCGAGGTCGTCTTCATCGCGGACGGCCGCCACTTCCTGCCGGGGCAGGGGCCACGGATCATGGCGTTCCTCGAGCGCACGGTGCAGGGCGCTCAGGGCCAGATCCAGACAAGATAGCCGGCATAGCCGAGAAGCAGGAGGGCGCCCTCGCGGCGGCCGATGCGCCAGCCGGTATAGGCCATGCCGACGGCGAGGCAGGCGGCGGCGAGCATGACGAGGTTGTCGAAGCTCGCGATCTCGGCCGGCACGCGGCCGGGGGCGAAGAGCGCGGTGATGCCGCCGATGCCGAGGATGTTGTAGATGCTGGAGCCGATGATGTTGCCGAAGGCGACATCCGCCTCCTTGCGGAAGGCGGCGACCAGCGAGGTCACCAGTTCCGGCAGCGAGGTGCCGACGGCGACGATGGTGAGCCCGATAATGGTCTCGGAGATGCCGAGCGAGCGGGCGAGGCTGACGGCGCCGCTGACGAGGAGGGAGCCACCGAGGACGACGATGCCGAGGCCGGCGAGAGCGATCAGCAACGGCAGCAGCAGGGCGGTCGGCGCCGCCGCGGGCCGGAAGCCCGGATCCAGCTCCTGCGCGGCGACCGCCTTCTCGTAGACGGCGCCGTGCTCCTGGCCGCCGGCCGCACTCTCGTGGCGGAAGGCAACGTAGATATATCCGGCCAGCGCCGCGACGAAGACGGCGCCGACGAACCAGCCGAAGCTGACCGTCGCCGCCAGCAGCGAGAACATGATCGCGGCCGCGACCATGACGACGCCATCGCGCTTCAGCGCGCGGGAGTCTATGAGGATCGGCGACAGGAGCGCCGCGGCACCGAGGATGAGCAGGGTGTTGGCAATGTTCGAGCCGACGATGTTGCCATAAGCAATGCCGGGCGAGCCGCTGAGGGCCGCCTGCACCGAGGTCATGAGTTCCGGCGTCGACGTACCGAAGCCGACGAGGGTCAGCCCGATGACCAGCGGCGAGACGCCCAGCCGGTTGGCGACCTGTACAGCCCCCCGCACCAGCAGTTCGCCGCCGACGACGAGCAGCACGAAGCCCCCGAGCAGGGAGAGCCAGACCATCATCGCTACCGAGTCCTGTTCTTGTGAACGCCTCCCGCGGCCGCGGGCGTCGGAAAGCGAGCCCGGCGCCTCGGCATCGGCCCCGCGTCCCCCATTGTGCAGGCAACGGTCAACATAGGAAGGTGTTCCGCATCTGCCTAGGCTGCCGGGTCCTGCGGCTGGCATCTGCAACGCCATGGCGGCTGCGGAATTCCGGTGGAACGGGCCAAACAACAGGGGAGGCCGCATGTGCCAGTGCCACGTCATCAATCGGCGCCGACTGCTGAAGCTCGGCGGCGCAGCGGTGCTGCCGCTGCTTGCCGGATGCGATGCGCCGCCGGTCGCGATCGTTTCGGAGGAAACGGTCGAGGCGATGGGGCTGCGGGCCTGGCAGGAAATCGCCGCCGCATCGCCGGCCAGTAACGATGCGGAGCTGCAGTCGGTGCTGGATCGCGTGGCCGTCCCGCTGCTCCAGGCGGCGGGGGAGCGGCCGGAAGAATGGGAGATCCGTGTCTTCGCCAGGCCCGACGTCAACGCCTTTGCGCTCCCCGGCCGCAAGATCGGGGTCTACGAAGGGATGTTTCGAGCGACCGAAAACCTCGACCAGCTGGCGGCGGTCGTCGGCCATGAGATCGGGCACCTGCAGGCCGACCACAGCTTCGAGCGAATGAACGCCGAGGTGGCTGCGGACTGGGGGCTGAACCTGCTCTCCCTGGTGCTGCAGCTGGGGGGCGTCGAGTATGC
This sequence comes from Devosiaceae bacterium, assembly GCA_035998685.1. Lineage (GTDB taxonomy): Bacteria > Pseudomonadota > Alphaproteobacteria > Rhizobiales > Devosiaceae > Devosia_A. The sequence goes on from DASYHK010000004.1 coordinate 225,320, forward strand.
GCCGGAGATCGCGGCGGCGCTCGGGCTCGGACTGGAATACGGTCTCGTCCGGCCGTACTCGCGCGGCCAGGAACTGGAAGCCGACCGCATCGGGCTCGAGGCAATGACCGCGGCGGGTTTCGCGCCCACGGAGGCGGCTGCGCTGTGGCGCCGGATGGACACCATCGCCGGACCCAGCCTACCGGCCTTCCTCGCCACCCACCCCGCACCGGCCAAACGGGTCGAGGCGATCGAAGCGATCATTGCGGAGCAGGGGCTGGCGTAGCCGGCGGATGAAGGTTCCGGCTCCGATGCCGCGACGGGCTCGCGAACGAGGGCGAATTGCGGTAGGTGCAGAACCCGGCGGCGCCAGACACTCATTTCTCGAGGTGCAAGATCCATGAAATCCATCGGTTTCCTCTCCTTCGGCCACTGGAATCCCTCGCCGCAGTCGGGCACGCGCACGGCGGCCGACGCGCTGCTGCAGTCGATCGACCTCGCCATCGCGGCGGAGGAGGTGGGGGCGGACGGGGCGTATTTCCGGGTACACCACTTTGCGCGGCAGCTCGGCTCGCCGTTCCCGCTGCTCGCGGCGATCGGGGCGCGGACGAGCCGCATCGAGATTGGCACCGCGGTCATCGACATGCGCTACGAGAACCCGCTCTACATGGCCGAGGATGCCGGCGCCGCCGACCTGATCGCTGGGGGGCGGCTGCAGCTCGGCATCTCGCGCGGCTCGCCCGAGCAGGTGATCGAGGGCTACAAGTATTTCGGGTACGTGCCGGCCGAGGGGCAGACGGACGCCGACATGGCGCGCGGCCACGCCGAGGTGTTCCTCGACCTCCTGCGCGGCGAGGGTTTCGCCGAACCCAATCCGCGGCCGATGTTCCCCAATCCGCCGGGGCTGCTGCGGCTCGAGCCGTTCTCGGAGGGGCTGCGGGAGCGCATCTGGTGGGGGGCCGCCTCGACGCCGACGGCGCAATGGGCGGGCAGGATGGGGATGAACCTGCAGAGCTCGACGCTGGTCTTCGACGAGACCGGAAAGCCCTTCCACGTGCAGCAGGCCGAACAGATCCGCGCCTACAAGGCGGCCTGGGCCGAAGCCGGCCATGCGCGCACGCCGCGGGTCTCGGTCAGCCGCTCGATCTTTCCGCTGGTGAACGACATGGACCGCGCCTATTTCGGCCGTGGCGCCGGCGAGGATCATTTCGGCTATATCGAACCGGAGAAGCGCGCCGCCTTCGGCCGCACCTATGCCGACGAGCCCGACCGGCTGATCGAGCAGCTGCGGGGCGACGAGGGGATCGCCGAAGCCGATACGCTGCTGCTCACGGTGCCGAACCAGCTCGGTGTCGACTACAATGCGCATGTCATCGAGGCGGTGGTGAACCTAGTGGCGCCGGGGCTCGGGTGGCGATAGGGGTGGCGACGAGAGCCATGGCGGGTCGGCGTCTCCACCCGCCTTCCGCCTCTTACCACCTCCCTCTCGGTCGTCATCGCATGCTTCATGCGGGCGACCCAGGCAACAGGGGAGGGCGGAGCAGGTGGCCCTGGGTCACCCGGACGAGCCGGGTGACGACGGCCGAGAGGATGGTGACGGCGGCGGGGCTGGTGGCGACTCAAGTGACGCAGGCGCCTCGCACCCGGGGAACGCTGGCGCAGGTTCGGCGCGTTGTGGCGGAGGGCGTCTGGCGCCGCGGCGTCGCGGATGCTAAGCGCCGGGAAACAGCGGGAACCAGCGATGCAGACCAGCCCCTTCGAGATCCGCTTCGACAATGCGATCCTCCGCGGCGAGAGCGCCGGCTTCGGGGTGCCGGTGGTGTTCCTGCATGCGGGGGTGGCGGACCGGCGGATGTGGGCGCCGCAGATGGCGGCGCTGGGGGCTGAGGGCTACCACGTCATATCCTATGACCGGCGCGGCTATGGCGAGAGCGAGACGCCGGACGAGCCGTTCAGCCACCTCGTGGACCTCGAGGCGGTGCTCGACCAGCTCGGGGTGCATGCGGTGGTTCTGGTGGGCAGTTCGACGGGCGGGGCGCTGGCCATGGACTTCGCGCTCGAGCATCCGGGGCGCACCATCGGGCTGGTGCTGGTGGGAACGGCTCTGAGCGGCGCCGAGGAGCCGGAATGGCCGGAGGAGGCCGAGCTGCTCGAGGACGCGCGCGCCTATGCCGAGGAGCGCGGCAACCTCGAAAGCGTCAACCGCATCGAGGCGCATCTCTGGCTCGACGGGCCGCTCGAGGAGAGCGGCCGGGTGGAGGGGCCGGTGCGCGAGCTGTTCCTGTCGATGAACGGGCGGGCGCTCGCCCACCCCGAGCTTACCGGGGAGGAGGAACCGGATCCGGCGATCGACAATCTGCATCTCGTCACCGCGCCGGCGCTGCTGGTGGTGGGCGAGCTCGACTTCCCGCACATCGTCGAGCGCCACGACGACCTCAGCGAGCTGCTGGAGAACGCTTTTGCGGTGGTGCTCGAGGACACGGCGCATTTGCCGAGCCTCGAGCGGCCGGACCTCTTCAACCCGCTGCTGCTGGAGTTCCTCGAGGCAGTGACCGGCACGGCTGCTGCCGATGCGGATGATTCGGATGCGGCAGGCCCGGATGAATAGTTGCCGGATGCCACCAGTGCTTCAAATAAAACCATCCGCCTCATTTGCTGCTTTCGAGTATTGCTTGCAGTCTTGTTTTTGCCGCGATTAGGCGGTGAGCGGCAGGCGTGGTAGGTTGAACTGCGCACGAAAAGTGCACGGGGCGGTCAACTGGTCGTCTTTTTTTGGAGGACGCAAGACAATGTCGATCAGTCTCAAAGACAAATTCACCAGCTATCAGCCCTCGAAGACCATCTGGTTCTGGAGCACGGCGGCGACTGCCGCGCTCACCATGTTCGTGGGCTTCACCTGGGGCGGCTGGGTCACCGGCGGCGCCGCGACCGATCGCGCCGAGACGGCGGCGGCGGGTGCCGTGGCCGCACTGGCGGCAGATATCTGCGTCGAGCGCTTCCTCGGGGCGGGAGATGCGCAGATCCAGCTGACGGCGCTGCGCGAGGAAAGCTCGTTCCGTCGCAACGGCTTCGTCGAGCACGGCGGCTGGGTGACCTTCGCGGGGGCGGAGAAGCCGGTCAAGGGAGCCGGCAAGCTCTGTGCCGACCTGCTGATGGACGCCGAAGTGCCGGCGGCTGCCATTCCGGTGGCCGAAGTGACCGAGCCGGTCGCTCCGACTTCCTGAGTCGTTGGCGGCGTTCCAGTCGGGAACGCCGCCGCACCGGTCGCCCGTCAGACCGCCAGCAGGTCCGCGAAGTGCTTCTCCAGCTGCGGCGTCGGCACATTGGTGAGGTCCTTGGGCAGTTCCGCCGTCACCGACTGCTTCAGGCGGTCGGTGAGGGCGCTTCGGATGTCGCCGAGCGCCGTCGGGGCGGCGGCGATGATCAGCCGGTCGAAGGCGCCCTCGCGGCACTTCTTGTCGAGGATCTCGGTGACCGACTTGACGAAGCGCTCCTCGCGCAACTGCGACGGGTCCGTGGGATGCTCCATGGCCGAGCGGCCGTGGCCGACCGAGGAGAAGCTGCGGCCCTGGCGGTCCGACATGATCTCGCGCGTCTGCAGCGGCTCCTCCTCGAACTGCAGGTCGCGAATCGCTTCCAGCCCCTTGCCGGGCCCGGCGTTGCGGAAAACCTTGGCCTGTGCGCCATCGGCGATGAGAACCCAGGTGACGATCGCTTTCATGGGGAGCTCCTTGGTTGGTAGGCGAGTATCAACGAACGAAAGCGGTAATGGTTTGACGGCGTTGCCGGCGGACGGCAGACGGGTGGCGCGGCGGCGCCGGCGCTGCTAGAACGCCGCTTCCACATTTTCCGGCGCCGCGCCGGGGAGGGCGCCTTGGCGTCGACCACCACATCGCCGAGCGGCGTCGCGCCGCTGCAGGGCGGCCTCGTTGCCGGTCTCGCCGCCTATCTGCTCTGGGGCTTCCTGCCGCTGCTGTTCAAGGCGCTGGACGGGGTGCCGGCGACGACGGTGGTTGCCAATCGAACGCTTTGGTCGCTGCTGCTGGTGGGCGTGATCCTCATCGTCGGCCGGCGGCTCGCCGAGGTGCGCGGGCTTCTTGCCGATGCCGCGGCGCTCCGTTCGATGGCGCTTTCGGCAGTGATTCTCGCCGGCAACTGGCTGCTCTATGTCTATGCCGTGGAGACCGGGCAGGTGCTCGAGGCCTCCTTCGGCTACTTCATCAATCCGCTGGTCAGCGTCGCCATCGGCATGGTGCTGCTGGGGGAGCGGCAGAACTTCTGGCAGACCGTGGCGATCGGCATCGCCGTAGTAGCCATCGGCATCCAGGCCATCGGGCTCGGCGGCGTGCCCTATATCGCCCTCACCCTTGCGATCTCCTTTGCCGCCTATGGCTACATCCGCAAGACGGCGCGCGCCCGCTCGACCACCGGGCTGTTCGTCGAAACACTGCTGCTGCTGCCGATCGCGCTAGTCTACCTCGCCTGGACCATGATCCGCGACGGCGGCCTCGGCCCGCATGGCGACCCGCAGATGCTCGGCCTCCTGATGCTCACCGGTCCGGCGACGGCGGTGCCGCTGCTGCTCTTTGCCTTCGCCATCCAGCGGCTGCGGCTGACGACCATCGGCATGCTGCAGTATCTCGCGCCCACCATCCAGTTCCTGCTCGCCGTCACGCTCTTTGCCGAGCCGCTCAACCCGCTGCGGCTCCTGAGCTTCGCGCTGATCTGGCTGTCGCTCGTGGTGTTCACGGTGGATTCGGTGCTGCGGCGGCGGCCGCCGCCGACGGTCCAGCCCGGCCCCGCGGCCGGACCGTCTCCGCTTTTCGATAAAAATTGAAACAATAGCGGCCGGTTCGTTTCAGACCGTGCACTCATCTGGCTGTCAGCCTCAGGTTTCTGTAACGGCAGAACGCCGGAGGGAAGTGACATGCAGGAACTGGAAGAAGGCACCCGGGCGTTCTCGACCTTCAGGGTGCTCAATGGGGATTCCAATCTCGTGGAAAGGGACCAGCTGTTCCGCAACATGGCGCAGCTCTATTCCTACGTCTCCGATCGTTGCGACGACGAGCAGATCGCGCAGTATGACGAGGTGCTCTGCCAGCTGGCCGAACTGGTCGAGGTAGAGGCGCGCGTCCATGTGGCGAAGCTGCTGGCGCCGCTCGACCGGGCGCCCGGAAATGTGGTGGTGAAGCTCGCCAACGACACCTACGACGTGGCGGCGCCGCTGCTCGAATTCTCCAACGTGCTCAGCGATGACGACCTCATCGACATCGTCACCAACCAGACCGAGGAGCATCGCGTCGCCATCGCCGGGCGTGCCAAGGTTCCGGAGCGGGTGGGCGAGGCGATTGCCGTGCACGGCGAGTCGAGTTCGGTGGTGCGGCTCGTGCGTAACAACAATGCCGAGCTTGGCCCGGCCACGCTGGAACGGCTGGTGCAGCGCGCTTCGGAAGACGCCGCGATCATGGCGGATCTCCGTGGCCGCACCGATATCGACTGGAAGGGCCTGCGCGGCGAGATCCATTCGGCCGGCGACAAGGTGCTGGAAGGGATCGCGGCGCTGGAGCCGCAGCTCGATCCGGTCACCATCGGCAAGGTCAGTTCCGTCGTCTACAACCGCATGCGCAACCGCGCCGGCTTTTCGAGCCAGGAGTGGAAGGTCGCTTACAACCAGGTGAAGGCGCTGGCCGACCGCAGGCAGCTCGACGAGCGGGCCCTGCTGCGTTTCGCCCGCTTCGGCTACGGCCACCACACCGCCGCCGCGCTGACCGTCCTGCTGCGGGTCGGGCCGGAGGTGTTCGTGAAATGGCTGGCCATGCAGGACTATGTGGCAGTAACCGTGGCGCTGCGGGCGCTCGGTGTCAGCTCCGAGCTGTTCGACAACATGATCTCGTCGATGCCCTGGCGCGACCTGCCGACCGATGCCGACCGCGCCAATGTCCGGTCTCGCTTCGAGGCACTGAGCCAGGAGGAGGCCTCCAGCATCTTCGAACTCTGGCGGGCGCATTCCTTCCGCAAGCGGCCGGTCGACGAGCGGGTCGTCGGCGTCGCCTGATCCCGAATACCTCCACTGAACCTAGGCCCCGGCTCCCGAAGCCGGGGTTCTTTACTTGCCATTGTCGCCGCGCCAAGGCCGCCGCTGCCGCATTATGGCTGGACCAGATGCCGCAAGAGATATAAAGATATCTTTATATCCGAATGGAGGGCGGCTTTGGCCGATTCCGCGACATTGGTGGGCATCCTGCGGGCGGCAGGGGAGAACACGCGGCTGCGGCTGCTGGCCCTGCTGTGCGAGGGCGAGCATTCCGTCAAGGATCTGACCGAGATCCTCGGCCAAAGCCAGCCCCGGGTATCGCGCCATTTGCGACTCCTCGCCGATGCCGGCCTCGTCACCCGGAACGCCGAGGGCGCCTGGGCCTATTACCGCCTCGCCGACAGTGGACCGGGAGCGGCGATGGCGCGCTGGCTGATCTCCGAACTCGCGCCGGACGATCCGGACCGGGTCCGCGACCGCAACCGCCTCGAGGCGGTGCGTGCCGCGCAGCAGGCGCAGGCGGCGGACTACTTTGCCAAGGTGGCCGAGAGCTGGGACCTGTTGCGGACGCTGCACGTCCCGGAAGAGGCCGTGGAGGCGGCCATTCTCGGTGCCGTGAACGGCCGCAGGGCGGAGCTGCTGCTCGACCTCGGCACAGGCACGGGCCGCATGCTCGAACTGCTGGCCGACCACTACCAACGAGGCCTCGGCATAGATTCCAGCCGCGAAATGATCGCGGTGGCGCGCGCCAAGCTGGCGGCAGCCTCGATCGGCCACGCCCAGGTACGGATGGGCGACATCGCCGACCTCGACACGCCGGCAGGCAGTGCCGACCTGATCGTCCTGCACCAGGTCCTGCATTATTTCGACGATCCCGGGAAGGCGCTGGCGCAGGCACGCCCGGCGCTCAGGGAAGATGGCGAGATGCTGATCGTGGACTTCGCGCCGCATGAGCTCGAGTTCCTGCGCAGTCACCATGCCCACCGTCGGCTCGGACTGTCGGAGGCGCAGATGCAGGGTTGGGCGCGGGGCGCGGGGCTTGCGGTTGCCGGACTCCAGTCCTTTCCACCAAGCAATGCCGCCGAAGGCCTCACCGTCTGCCTGTGGCAGCTGCGGCCAGAGGGCGAAGGAGTTGCCAGATGAACGTTGCCTATGATCGCCGCACCAGCCGCAGCAGCCTTGCGGAACGGCCGCAGTTCGAGGTGTCGTTCGAGTTCTTCCCGCCCAAGACCGATGCCATGGAGCAGCGGTTCTGGGACTCCATCGGCAAGCTGGCGCCGCTGCGGCCGCGCTTCGTCTCCGTGACCTACGGCGCCGGCGGCTCGACGCGGGAGCGGACATTGCGGATGGTGTCGCGAATCAAGGCGGAGACCGGCGTCGATGCCGCGGCGCATCTCACCTGCGTCGGCGCCACCCGCGCCGATGTCGACGCGGTGGTGCGCGGCTACCGGGAGGCCGGCATCAGCCGGATTGTGGCGCTGCGCGGGGACCCGCCGGAGGGCGTCGGCCAGCCGTTCACGCCGCATCCGGAGGGATACGGCAGCGCCGCCGAACTGGTGGCCGGCATCCGGGCGATCGGGGACTTCGACATCTCCGTCGCGGCCTATCCCGAAAAGCACCCACAAAGCCCGCACTGGGAAGGCGAGATCGACAATCTGAAGCGCAAGCTCGATGCCGGCGCGACCCGTGCGATCACCCAGATGTTCTTCGACAACAGCGATTATTTCCGCTTTGTCGAGCGGGCACGGAAAGCCGGCATCAGCGCCTCCATCGTGCCCGGCATCCAGCCGATCCATAGCTTTGCGCAGATCTCCGGGTTCGCCGCTCGGTGCGGGGCGTCGATCCCGCGCTGGCTGGCCGAGCGCTTCGAAGGCCTCGACGACGACCCGGAGACGCATGCGCTGGTTGCATCGGCGGTCGCCGCCGAGCAGGTCCTCGAACTGGTTGACGCGGGCATCACCGAGTTCCATTTCTATACGCTCAACCGGTCGAACCTGGTCCTGGCGCTGGCGCGCCTCTTGGGAGTAAGGCCAGATTGAGTCCGGGCGGTTCAGGCAACGTTCATCTTTCATTCAGTATTCTGATCCGGTTCGCCACATCCACAATGTGGCCACGTTAATTGTCTCAGTTCCGCCCGCAGAGCGGAGCGCCTGAGCGAGGACAGCAGCAGATGAAACTCAATTCCAAAGTGACCGGCGGCCTGGCCTGGGTCGGCCTCGTCCTGATCCTCGCCGTTCCCTCGGCCGACATGCTGAGCAAGCCGTTCGCGGGGCGCGCCGACATCAGCGGCGCCGACAGCGGCCCGGCACCGGTGGTCGAGGATGCCGCGAAGACTGCGGAGCTCGTCGCTCCGAAGCCGGCAACCCGGCCAGCGGCGCTGACGGCGCCCGCCACCGGCAATGATCCGGTCAACGCCTTCGTCGCGTCCGGCAAGAAGCTGCCGTCCTACATATCCGATGCACCCGCGGCTCCTTCTGCGCCGGTGGCGACGGAGGTGGCAAAGGCGCCGGCAGCACCGCCCGCAATCAAGAAAATCGTCGTGCCGACGACCCCGCAGCAGGCCTCGCAAACAGCTGCCGTCCGAGCCGACGGGACGCTGGAGGCCGATACCGACACGATCACCACGGCGTCCGTGGGTACCGCGGACGTGACACCGCCGCCGGTGCCGTACCCGGCCACGATGCGGCCGGCCGGGCGGACAACGAGCACGGCGTCCTTCGGCGAACAGCCGCTCGTCATCGATGAGGATCCGCTGGCGCGCCGCGAGATGGCGTCGCAGTCGACGGCGCGTTTCCTGCCGCAGGGAGCGCCGCCGGTGGTTGCCGGCGAGGAACTCGAGGAGTGGGATTCCGGTTCGCTTGCCGATTATCTGGAGCGGCGCGGACTGATCAACGATTCCGGCGAGCCGGCCCGCACTTCCGACCGCGAGTACGACGAGGATGGCTTCTTCCTCAGCGACGGGCCGAACGAGGGCCGCCCACGCCTGGTCGGGCGGTATCGGGACAGCTGGGAGCTGTTCTGATCCATCCAGGTCTCGGATCGTCGAGGGCGCGCCAGCTGGCGCGCCGACACGGGGGAAATGTCCATGGGTTCACCGGCATGCTGCGCCGCGCTAGGTTTCCAGGTCAGCCGCTATTGCGCGGGTAAACCGGAGAGTCTGTTGTCATCCGTCTGGCGTCGATTGAACGAACTGGTGGGCTCGTACTCCCAGCGGACCGGCGTGGCCGGGTCGCTGGCGAATGCGCTCGACCCCGACAGCTGGCTTCCCGGCGGCCGCGACGCCGCCTTCACGCTGGCGCTGATCGCGCTCTCGGCGAAGATGGCCGTTTCCGATGGTGTGGTCACGGCCTCCGAACTGCGCGCCTTCCAGCGCACGGTGGTTATCCCGAGCGGCATCGAGGAGCAGGTGGATCGGCTGTTCCGGATGGCGCAGCAGGATGTCGCCGGCTACGACGCCTATGCGCGCAAGATCGGGCGCTTCTTCTTCAACAGCCCGGAGACTCTGGAGCACGTTCTTGACGGGCTGTTCTACATCGCCTCGGCCGACGGGATGGTGCACGAGGCGGAGCTGGAATATCTCAGGTCGGTGAGCGACATCTTCGGTTTCGATGAAGCCCGGTTCGAGCAGATCGCAGCGCAGCACGTGATGCTGGACGACAGCTCCGACCCCTATGTGGTGCTCGGGCTGGCGCCGAACGCCGATCGCGCCGAAGTGCGGCGGGTGTATCGCCTGCTGGTGGCTGAGCACCATCCGGACCGCCTGATCGCGAAGGGCGTGCCGGAGGAGTTCCTCGAGGTGGCGACCGCGCGGATGGCGGCAATCAATCACGCCTATTCACGGATCATGAAGATGCCGCTGGCCATCGGCCACGCTTGACGCGGGCCTGCCACACTCCCTACATGCGCCTTGCCAGTTGACCGGATGGCCGCTCCGCAAGGGGAGGAAAGTCCGGGCTCCATCGAAATGCGGTGCCGGCTAACGGCCGGCGGGGGCGACCCCAGGGAAAGTGCCACAGAAAGCAAACCGCCACGGCTTCGGCCGCGGTAAGGATGAAAGGGTGCGGTAAGAGCGCACCGCGGCCCCGGCAACGGGGACGGCAGGGTAAACCCCACCGGGAGCAAGACCAAATAGGGATGACACGGGGCGACCCAGCCGGTTTTCGAGGCAGTCATCCGGGTTGGTTGCATGAGGCGTCTGGCAACAGTCGTCCAAGATGAATGGCCATCGCGTCCGCGCTTCGGCGCGGGCCTTACAGAACCCGGCTTACAGGTCAACTGGCGCTATTCAGCTGCCGCCGGTCTCCAGGAATGGGGGCCGGCGCGCCAACTAATTTGTGTTTGGGTCCGGCTGTGCAGGTGCGGCCTAAGGATTTCTGGTTGAACGAAACGTGGTCCCGGTGCTATGTATATCCTGTTGGGATATACACAGGAGGCGGCGATGGTTGCCAAGTCGACGATCTTCAAGACCAATCGCAGTCAGGCGGTGCGCCTGCCCAAGGAGGTAGCCTTTCCGGAGGGTGTGAAAGCCGTCCAGATTTCGGTTGTCGGCAGCAGCAGGATCATCACCCCGGCAGGAAGCTCCTGGAAGGAGTGGTTCGAGAAAGGACCGCGGGCCTCCGAGGATTTCATGAGCGACCGTGAGCAGCCCGAGGATCAGGAGCGCGAGCCGCTCTGATGCTGCGATATATGCTGGATACCAATATCTGCATCTACGTGATCAATTTGGTTCCCGCCGAGCTGGCCGAGCGTTTCGATGCCTGGTCTTCGGCAATCTGCATCTCGAGCATAACCTATGGGGAGCTCTGCTTTGGCGTCGAGAAGTCGGCACAGCGGGCGCGCAACGCGGCCGTCCTTGACGACTTCACCTCGCGCTTGACCGTGCTCGGCTTCACCGCCAATGCAGCTGCCCACTTCGGCGATATCCGAGCCCACTTGAAACGCGCGGGGATACCCTGCGGGCCATACGACATGCAGATCGGCGCCCATGCCCGCAGCGAAGGCCTTACGGTCGTCACCAACAATCGTAGAGAGTTTGACAGGATGCCGGGAGTGCTGGTGGAAAACTGGCTCTGAGCAGACCTTGCCGGCACTGCCATGCTCAACAGAATCTTAAACTCCGGCGTTCAGATTGCAGCGACGCTCCGAAGGGGCGGAGTTTGCGTACCGGCGGAGCGCCGGAGTGGAGTTCGGGCAGATCATGGGCAAGCCGGAAGCCAGCGAGCAGGTGGGACCGCATGTGCCGGTGCTGCTCGCCGAAGTGCTGGCGGCGCTGGCGCCGCTCGAGGGCTGCCGTTTCGTTGACGGGACTTTCGGGGCGGGGGGCTACAGCCGGGCGCTGCTGGAGGCGGGGGCCTCGGTCATTGCCATCGACCGCGATCCGGCGGTGCGGGAGCACGCGGACCGCCTGACTGCTGCCTATCCCGACGCATTCCGTTTCGTTGCCGGTCGCTTCTCCGAGCTTGACGAACTGGTCGGTGCGGAGCCAATCGACGGCGTCGTGCTCGATATCGGCGTCAGTTCCATGCAGCTCGACGAGGCCGGGCGCGGTTTCTCCTTCATGCGCGAGGGACCGCTCGACATGCGCATGGGCGAGGGGGGCGAGAGCGCCGCCGACCTGGTGAACGCGCTCGACGAGGCGACGCTGGCCAACCTGTTGTTCGCCTATGGCGAGGAGCGCAAATCGCGCCGCATCGCCCATGGCATCGTCGCCGCGCGGGCCGAACAGCCGATCACCACGACGACGCAGCTGGCGCGGCTGATCGAGAAGACCATCGGCCGCAAGCCCGGCGACATGCACCCGGCCACGCGCAGCTTCCAGGCACTCCGGATTGCCGTCAATGCAGAGTTCGACGAGCTGGTGGCAGCGCTGTTCGGAGCCGAGCGGCTGCTACCGGAGGGGGGGCGGCTGGCGGTGGTGAGTTTCCACTCGCTGGAGGATCGCATCGTCAAGCGTTTCCTCGATCCCGAGAAGGGGGCGCCCGCGCAGTCTCGCCACCTGCCGCAGGTCGTGCGCGAGCCGCGGCGCTGGTCGGCTGTCGCCAAGGCGGTGAAGGCGGGGGCCGCCGAGACGGCGCGCAATCCGCGGGCCCGATCGGCGGTGCTGCGTTCGGCGCACCGGACAGCGGCGCCGGCCCGGCCCGTGCAGTTCGAGGGGCTCGGCGTGCCGCGGGTGAGGGGGGCGGCATGATTCGCACCCTCAACATCATCATGGTCTGCACCAGTCTTGCGGGTCTGATCGGCATTTACACGCTGAAATATGCGGTGGAGGAGACGGCGAGCGCGCGGGCGGCGCTGGAGCGCCAGATCGAGGCGCAGGAGAGCGAGCTGTCGCTGTTGCAGGCCGACTGGGCTTATCTCAACCAGCCGGCGCATCTGGCGCCGATCGTCGTCCGGCACCAGGCGGCGCTCAATCTCGCCCCGCTGCAGCAGGAGCAGTTCGGCCGTCTTGACGAACTGCCGATGCGGCCGGTCGCGGCACCCGACACCCAGGCGCTCGACGCGCTCTTCGAGTCGCTCGAGGCGGGCATCGACCCGATTGAACAACTGATCGAGGCGAACTAGCGATGGCGATCACCTCCGAAGACTTCGCGCCGATCGCGCTCGATGGGACCCGCAAGTCCCGTGGCAACCTCACCAAGGCACGCATCCGCTGGGTGATCCTGGCGCTCTGCATCGGTTTTGCGGTGATCGGCGGACGTCTCGTGCAGCTCGGCTCCATCGTCACTGATTCCTCCATCGAGGGCGTGGAGCGGGACGTCATCACCGCCTCACGACCGGTCATCCTTGATCGCAACGGGCTGGAGCTAGCGGTCGACATCCGGGTGCCGTCGCTGTTCGCCGAGCCGCGCCGCATCGTCAACGTGGACGAGGCAGTGGAGGCGCTGGCGGAGGTGCTGCCGGACATCGACCGCAACTGGCTGCGCCAGCGTCTCACCGGCGACAAGGGCTTTGTGTGGGTGAAGCGGGAGCTCACACCGGCGCTGCGGGAGAAAATCTTCAATCTCGGCATTCCCGGCCTCGACTTCGTGACCGAGAGCAAGCGTTTCTATCCCGGGGGAACCGAATCCTCCCACATCCTCGGTGCAGTCAACATCGACAACCAGGGCATCGCCGGTGTCGAGAAGTACATGGACAGCGAGAGTCTCGCCCTGCTGCAGTCGATCGGGCTGGCACGCGGGGCGGAGCTGACGCCGGTCAATCTCGCCGTCGACCTCAGGGTGCAGCATGTGATGCACGAACAGCTCACCGACGCGCTCACCCGCTATCAGGCCATCGCCGCCGCGGGGGTGATAATGGACGTGCGGACGGGAGAGGTGGTGTCGCTGGTATCGCTTCCGGACTTCGACCCCAACAGCCCGGCCTCCGCCTTCGAGAAGTGGAACGGCAAGGACAACGAGCGGTTCAACCGCATCACTTCCGGCATCTACGAACTGGGGTCGACCTTCAAGACCGTGACCTTCGCTGCGGCGCTCGACAGCGGGATGGTCAAGCTGACCGACAGCTTCGATGCGCGCTTCGGCGTCCGCTTCGGCCGCTTCACGATCGACGACTATCGCGGCAAGCATCGGGTGCTGACCGTGCCGGAAATCTACAAGTACTCGTCCAACATCGGCACAATCCGGATCATGCAGGCGATGGGAAAGGACAACTACCGGGCGTTCCTGACCGAGCTCGGCTTCGATCGGCCGGCGACGCTCGAGCTGCCCGAGAAGCGGATGCCCAAGGTGCCGGAGAAGTTCTCGGAGATCGTCGCCGCCACGGCCAGCTTCGGGCACGGCCTCTCGATCTCGCCCCTGCACATGGTCAGGGCGGTCGCCGGTTTCGTGAACGACGGCTACATGGTGACCCCGACGCTCTACAAGCGCAGCGAAGCCGAAGCGCGCGAGACTTATGTGCCAATCATCTCGCCACGCACCAGCGCACAAATCCGCTACCTGATGCGCCTCAACGCTCTGGAGGGTTCAGGTACCCGCATGAACAAGGCCGCGGCGGGCTATCGGGTTGGCGGGAAGACGGGGACCGCCGAGAAGGTCGTCGATGGCCGCTACTCCTCGGAAAAATCGCTTACCGTGTTCGCCTCGGCCTTTCCGTTAGACGACCCACAATATGCGATGGTGATCCTCGTCGACGAGCCGCAGCGCGAAAACCCCCAGAGCGGAACCACGGCCGGCTGGAACGCCGGCGAACTCACCGGCCGTATCGTGCAGCGCGTAGCGCCGATGCTTGGCATCAGCCCCGATTTCAGCGAAATGTTGGATGCACAGCTTGTCCCCGCCGAACTTCGCTGAAGTCTTCCCGGAAGGAACCTCGGACGTGCCATTCGCACTGGCTGAATTGCTGGAGGGTGTCGGCCCCGACCTGCAGGTCGAGGGGGTCAACTCCGACAGCCGCGCCATCGCCCGCGGCGAGGCCTTCTTCGCGCTGCCGGGAACCCAGGTCCACGGCGAGGGTTTTGCGCGGCAGGCGGTGGAGCGCGGCGCCGCCGCCATGGTCACCGACCGGGCGCCGCCGCAGGCGCCGGGCATCCCCGTGGTGATCGTCGAGGACGTGCGCGTCGCCTATGCACGCGCCGCGGCCCGGCAGTTCGCGCCGCAGCCGGAAACGACGGTGGCGGTCACCGGTACCAACGGCAAATCCTCGATCGTCTCCTTCGTCCGCCAGATCTGGGCGGCCTGCGGACTGCCGGCGGCAAGCCTCGGCACCGTCGGCATGGAAACCGCGGCGGGCATCGTGCCGCGCGAACTGACCACCTCCGACGCTCTGGCGCTGCACCGCGATCTCGCCGCGCTGAAGGGGCAGGGCATCGACCGGGTGGCCCTCGAGGCTTCCAGCCAGGGGCTCGATCAGCGGCGCGTCGACGGGTTGCGCTTCGCGGCCGTCGCCTTCACCAATCTCAGCCGCGACCACCTCGACTACCATGCGGATATGGACGCCTACCGGGAGGCCAAGCTGCGGCTGTTCCGCGAACTGCTGGCCGAAGGGGGGGCAGCGGTGATCAATTGCGACGATCCCGAGCACATGCCCTTCCTGTTCGCGGCGCTCGATCGCGGCGCCACGCTGCTGACGGTGGGCGAGGAGGGGGCTTTCTTCGAAATCACGGGGATTCGGAACGAAGGTTTCGGACAGCGCGTCGAAGGACGGCTGGTCGGGGAGCCGGCTAGCTTCTACCTGCCGCTGACCGGCGCCTTCCAGGCCAGCAACGCGCTGGTGGCGCTGGCGCTGGCGACGAGTACCGGCGCGCCCCCCGACCAGGCGATGGCGGCGCTGGAGACGCTCAAGGGCGCCCGTGGCCGGCTGGAACTGGTAGCCGAGCACAATGGCGCCGCTATCTTCGTCGACTATTCGCACAAGCCGGTGGCGCTGGAGTCGGCGCTGCAGGCGCTGCGGCCCTATGCGAGCAGGCATCTGCATCTGGTGTTCGGCGCCGGCGGCGACCGCGACAAGGGCAAGCGGCCGATCATGGGCGAAGTGGCAGGACGTCTGGCGGACAGGGTGATCGTGACCGACGACAATCCGCGGACCGAGGATGCAGGCAGCATCCGGGCCGAAGTGCTGGCGACGGTTCCGCAGGCGCGGGAGATCGGCGATCGCCGGGAGGCGATCGCCGCCGCCATCGGCGAGCTGGGAGAAGGTGACGTGCTGCTGATTGCGGGCAAGGGCCATGAGGACTATCAGATCATCGGCACCACCAAGCACCACTTCTCCGACCACGAGGTCGTGCTGGAGACACTGAAAGAACTCTGACTTGACCCCACTCTGGACCGTATCCGAGATCGTTGCCGCCACCGGCGGCCGGCCGGAGGGACTGCTCGACGGCCCCGTTTCTTCGGTTTCCATCGATTCCCGGGACCTCGGACCTGAGGCGCTGTTCGTCGCCATCAAGGGGGAGCAGTTCGACGGCCACGACTTCGTCGGCGCCGCCCGTGATGCCGGCGCCGTCGCGGCGCTGGTGTCCGAGGCCCACTTTGCCGCCCACGGCGGCGAGCGGCTGATCGTCGTACCCGATCCGCTGGCGGCCCTGAGCGATCTCGGGCGAGCCGCGCGGGCCCGCAGCAAGGCCCAGATCGTCGCGGTAACCGGCAGCGCCGGCAAGACCACCACCAAGGAGGCAATCCGCACGGCGCTAACAGCCGCGGGAACCACGCATGCCTCCATCCGCAGCTTCAACAATCACTGGGGTGTGCCGCTGATGCTGGCGCGCCTGCCGCGCGAGGCCCAGTTCGGGGTGTTCGAGATCGGCATGAACCACAAGGGGGAGATCACGCCGCTGACGCGGCTGGTGCGCCCGCATGTGGCGCTGGTCACCACGGTCGCCGCGGCGCATCTTGAGTTCTTCGCGTCGGTCGCCGAAATCGCCGAGGCCAAGGCCGAGATCTTCGTCGGGCTGGAGCCCGGCGGGACGGCACTGCTCAACACCGACCACGACTACCTGCACATCCTGTTCCACCTGGCGCGCGAGGCCGGCGTCGGCCGTATCGTGACCTACGGCTTCGACGAGAGTGCCGACTGGCGGATCGAGAAGGTCTCGGCCACTCCGGGCGGCAGCGTTGCCCGTGTGCGGCACGAAGGGCGCTTGCACGAACTGGTCCTGCAGGTCCCGGGCCGGCACATGGTCGCAAACGCGGTCGCGGCCCTCGCAGTGGCGCATTGTTCCGGCGAGGGCACGGCGACCGCGCTCGAAGCGCTACGCAGCTTCGGTGCGCCGGAGGGGCGGGGCGAGACCACCCGCCTCGGGCCGGACGAGAAGCCGCTGCTCTTGGTCGACGAGAGCTACAACGCCAACCTCGCCTCGATGGCGGCGGCGCTGGAGGTCTATGCCGGCATCAGCCCCCCGGGCGGCGCGAAGGTCCTGGTGCTCGCCGACATGCTCGAGCTCGGCCCGCAGAGCCCGACCTTGCACGCCACGCTGGCGCCGGCGGTGCGGGCATCGGGTGCCGACAGGGTCTATCTCATCGGGCCCTCGATGGCGGCGCTGGCGGAGGCGCTGGGCGATGTGGCCGGCCATGCGGAAAGCCTCGAAGGGCTGGCCGAGACCATCCTTTCCAGCCTTGCCTATGGCGATGCAGTTATGGTCAAAGGGTCGAAGGGAATGCAGCTGGCGAACCTTGTGCGGAAGATCCGGGAGCGCTTCCAGTGAGACTGCCCCGGCACAGGGACGAGGACGTGTAGGACATGCTGTATTTTCTCGGGCAACTGGGCGACAGCCTCGCCGTCTTCAACGTCTTCCGCTACATCACCTTCAGGACCGCTGGGGCGGTGGTTACGGCGCTGTTCTTCGTCTTCATGTTCGGCCCGGGCATGATCAACCTGCTGCGGCTCCGGCAGCAGGGCGGCCAGCCGATCCGGGAGGATGGACCCGCCGGCCATCTGCTCACCAAGAAAGGCACGCCCACCATGGGCGGGCTGATGATCCTTGCAGGAGCGGTGACCTCCACCCTGCTCTGGTCCAACCTCGCTAACGGTTATGTGTGGGTGGTGCTCGGCGTCACCATTTGCTTCGGTGGCATTGGCTTCTACGACGATTACTTGAAGCTGAAGCGCATGTCGCATTCTGGCTTTGGGGGGCGCCAGCGGCTGCTGCTCGAGGCCCTGTTCGCGATCATCGCCGTCTACTTCATCTCGGTCCTCGGCGATCCGGCCACCTCGACCTCGCTGATGTTTCCTTTCATCAAGGGGCTGGCACTCGATCTTGGCTGGTTCTTCCTGCTGTTTGGCGGCTTCGTGATCGTCGCGGCCGGCAATTCCGTCAACCTCACCGACGGCCTCGATGGCCTCGCCATCGTACCGGTGATGGTCGCCGCGGCCTGTTTCGGGCTGATCGCCTATCTCGTTGGCAGCATCACCTTCTCCGACTACCTGCTGATCAACTACGTGCCCGGCACGGCTGAACTCTCGGTCGTCTGCGGGGCGCTCATCGGCGCCGGCCTCGGCTTCCTCTGGTTCAACGCGCCGCCGGCGCAGATCTTCATGGGCGATACCGGATCGCTGGCGCTGGGCGGCGCCCTCGGCGCCATCGCCGTCGCGATCAAGCACGAGATCGTGCTCGCCATCGTCGGCGGCCTGTTCGTGCTCGAGGCGGTGTCGGTGATCGTGCAGGTGACTTCTTTCAAGCTCACCGGCAAGCGCGTGTTCAAGATGGCGCCGATCCACCATCATTTCGAGCATCTCGGCTGGACCGAAAGCCAGGTCGTGATCCGCTTCTGGATCATCTCCTTCGTGCTGGCGCTGATCGGGCTGAGCTCGCTGAAGCTGCGCTAGGGCAGGGCGCGGCAGCTCCCAGCGCATCGGCTGCTGCTGCCATTTGATCTTCCGCATTCCGCACCGCCAGTCACTCCTTGCTAACCATCGCGGCGCTAGAGTCCCCTGCGAGTACGCGTATAGGAGGCCGCCGGGCAGGGCGGCGCTGCATCATGTTCGCACGAGATCGCAAGACCGTCCTCGCCGAGTGGTGGTGGACGGTCGACAAGGAGTTGCTGGCGGGCCTCGCGCTGCTGATGGCGGCCGGCGTAATGCTGAGCTTCGCCGCGAGCCCGCCGGTGGCGGAGCGGCTGGGGCTCGGCCCCTGGCACTTCGTCATCCGCCAGGCGATGTTCGCGGCGCTGGCGCTGCCGGTGATGATCGGCGCCTCGTTCCTGTCGCACCGGCAGGCGCGCTTCGTCGCCCTCGTGGTGCTGGTGGTGAGCCTCGTCCTGCTCTGGCTGACTCTCAGGTTCGGGGTGGAGGTGAAGGGTGCCAAGCGCTGGATTTCCGCGTTCGGCCAGTCGGTGCAGCCCTCGGAGTTCGTGAAGCCGGCCTTCGCCGTGATCGGCGCCTGGCTGTTTGCCGAGAGCATGAAGCAGAAGGGCGTGCCGGCGCGTTCGCTGGCGGCGATCCTCGGCGGCGTCATCATCGCCGGGCTGCTGCTGCAGCCCGATATCGGGCAGACGGCCCTGGTGTTCGCGACCTATGCGGTGCTGCTGTTCCTTTCCGGCATTTCCTGGCTGGTGATCTTCGCGCTGCTGGCACTGGGTGTCGGGGGGCTGTTTGCCGCGTACATGTTCTTCCCGCATTTCGCCGGGCGCATCGACAGTTTCCTCAATCCTGAAGACGGCAATACCTACCAGGTGGACAAAGCCCTCAGCTCGCTGCTCGAAGGTGGCTGGTTCGGGCGCGGGCCGGGAGAGTCCATTGCCAAGAAGGTCATTCCGGATGCCCATGCCGACTACGTCTTTTCGGCCGCCGCCGGCGAGTTCGGCATCCTCTTCTGCCTCTGCCTCGTCGGCATCATCGCCTTCATCGTGATCCGGGCGCTGGTGGGGGCGCAGCAGCAGTCGAGCCTGTTCGCGCGGCTGGCGGCATCGACGCTGGCCATCCAGTTCGGCATGCAGTGCGGCATCAACCTTGCCGTGAATCTCAACCTGATCCCGCCCAAGGGGATGACGCTGCCCTTCGTCTCCTATGGCGGCACCTCGATGCTGGCGGTGGCGCTGGGGATGGGGCTGATGCTGGCGCTGACCCGCAAGCGGCCGGAGGAACGGCTGGCGACAGGGCTTCCCGCATACCGGAACATGGTGATATCCCCCGCCGAATGAGCACCTTTGCACTCATGGCCGGTGGCACGGGCGGACATCTGTTCCCGGCCATGGCGCTGGCGCAGGAACTGCGTCGGCGGGGCCACGTGATACACCTGATCACTGACCACCGGGTCACCGCCTATGGCGGCAGCTTCCCAGCAGAGGCGGTGCATGTGGTACCGGCGGCGACGCCGTCGGTGCGCAACCCGGTGATCTTCGGCCTGGCCGGCATGCGGATTCTAGGCGGTATCGCGGTGGCCTGGAGCAAGCTGCAGCGGATCAGCCCGGACGCCGTGGTCGGATTTGGCGGCTATCCCGTCTATCCGCCCTTCGTCGCGGCCAGTCTCGCCCGCATCCCCGGCGTGCTGCATGAGCAGAACGCGGTGATGGGGCGCGCCAACCGGGCCCTCGGGCGGCTCGCCCGGGTGATCGCGCTGAGCTTCGAGACGACGCAGCGGGCGGAACCGTTCGCCGCGAAATCGATGCTGGTCGGGAATCCGGTGCGCGACCGCGTGCGCGCCGCGGCAAAGACGCCCTATCCAGAGATCGGGCAGAACCTGCGGCTGCTGGTATTCGGCGGCAGCCAGGGCGCCCGCGCCTTCGCTGAGATGGTACCCCCGGCCATCGCCGAACTCGGTCCGGATCTGCGTTCGCGCCTGCGAATCACCCAGCAATGCCGCCCGGAAGACCTCGACCGCGTCGCCGAGGCCTACCGGCAGGCCAAGGTCAATGTCGAACTCAGCGCCTTCTTCGACGATCTGCCGGAGCGCATGGCGGACAGTCACCTGGTGATCTGCCGGTCGGGGGCCTCGACGGTTGCCGAACTTGCAGTCATCGGTCGTCCGGCGATTCTCGTGCCATTGCCCGGCTCGATCGACGCCGACCAGAAAAACAACGCCATGGTCATGGAGGCAAGCGGCGGCGGCTGGATAGCGGAGCAAGCCACGCTGTCGCCGCAATCGCTAGGCACTCGCCTCGCCTCGCTGCTCGGCGAGCCGGAGGCCCTGCAGAGGGCCGCTGCTGCCGCGAAAACACTTGGTCAGCCCGATGCGGTGGAGAAGCTTGCCGACATCGCCGAAGCGCTGGCCCAGAAGGGAAAATCCGAATGAAGATGCCGCGTGATATCGGACCGGTGCACTTTGTGGGCATCGGCGGGATCGGGATGAGCGGCATTGCCGAGATCCTGCACAACCAGGGCTACGTGGTCCGCGGTTCCGACAGTGCCGCCAGCCCCAATGTCCAGCGCCTTCAGCAGATGGGCATCGCGGTGGAGATCGGGCAGCGCGCCGAGAACCTCCGCGACGCGGCCGTGGTGGTCATTTCCTCGGCCATCAAGCGCGGCAACCCGGAGCTCGATGCAGCGCGGGCCCGTGGCCTGCCGGTGGTGCGGCGGGCCGAGATGCTGGCCGAGATCATGCGCTTCAAGAACGCAATCGCCATCGGCGGCACGCATGGCAAGACCACGACGACGACGCTGGTGGCGACGCTGCTCGATGCCGGCAATCTCGACCCCACGGTGATCAATGGCGGCATCATCAACGCCTATGGCACCAACGCCCGGCTTGGCGACGGTGAATGGATGGTGGTGGAGGCCGACGAGAGCGACGGCACCTTCGTGAAGCTGCCCGCCGACGTCGCCGTCGTCACCAACATGGATCCCGAGCACCTCGACCACTACCGGGATTTCGCCGGGGTCAAGCGGGCCTTCCTCAACTTCGTCGAGAACGTTCCCTTCTACGGCTTTGCGGTGATGTGCCTCGACCACCCGGAGGTACAGGCGCTGGTCGGCGAGATCCGCGACCGCCGGGTCATCACCTATGGCACCAATCCACAGGCGGACGTGCGGCTGGTGGATCTCGAGATCATCGACGGCGTCAGCCGCTTCGCGGTCGAGATCCGCGATCGCATCCGCCTGACGCACCTGCGCATCGAAGGGCTGGAACTGCCGATGCCGGGGGAGCACAATGCTCTCAACGCCACCGCCGCCATTGCCGTCGCGGATCAGCTCAAGGTGCCGGCCGAGGCGATCCGCAAGGGGCTCAAGAACTTCTCCGGCGTCAAGCGCCGCTTCACCCGCACCGGCGTCGTCGACGGCGTCACCATCATCGACGACTACGGCCACCATCCGGTCGAGATCAGTTCGGTGCTGCGGGCGGCGCGGCAGTCGGCGCGGCGCGACGTGATCGCCGTGGTGCAGCCGCATCGCTATTCGCGCCTGCACGACCTGTTCGACGATTTCGCCGCCTGCTTCAACGACGCCGACACGGTCATTGTCGCGCCCGTCTATGCCGCCGGTGAGGCGCCGATGGAGGGGGTGACGCACGAGGAGTTGGTCAACCGCATCCGGGCCCGCGGGCATCGCGACGTGCGGGTGCTCGACGGACCGGAGGCGCTGGCGCCGCTGATCGCCAGCCGTGCCGCCGACGGTGACTACGTCGTCTGCCTCGGCGCCGGCAACATCACCCAGTGGGCGGCGGCCCTGCCGGCGGAGCTGACGGTGCTGACCGGCGCGAAGGAAGCCTCATGAGCTGGCCCGATCTGATCCCCGAGTTGCAGCCCTGGATAGGGGAGGTGCGCGGCCGGCTGGCCGCCAACCAGCCGCTCAGCGAGATCAGCTGGTTCCGCGTCGGCGGTCCGGCGCAGCTGTTCTTCCAGCCGGCGGACGAGGCCGACCTCGCCTTCTTCCTCCGCAACCTGCCGGCCGAGATCCGGGTCACCGTCATCGGCCTCGCCTCCAACCTCCTGATCCGCGACGGCGGCATCGACGGCGTGGTCATTCGCCTCTCCGCCAAAGGCTTCGGTGGCATCGAAGTGCTGAAGGAGAGCCGCCTGCGGGTGGGGACGGCGCTGCCCGACGTCAAGGTGGCGACGGCGGCGGCGGAAGCGGGCATCGACGGGCTGACCTTCTACCGCGGCATCCCCGGCGGCATCGGCGGGGCGCTCTACATGAACGCCGGCTGCTATGGCACGGAGACGCGCGAGCGCATGGTGGAACTGCGGGCGGTGACGCGCGAGGGCGAGATCGTCACGCTCACCAATGACGACATGGGCTACCGCTACCGCAAGTCCAACGGCCCCCGCGGCGCCATCTTTACCTCTGCGGTCTACCAGGGATTTCCAGGCGAGCCGGACGAGATCCTCACGCGCATGCGGGAGATCACCGAGAAGCGCGAGAGTTCACAGCCGACGCGCGCCCGCACCGGCGGTTCGACCTTCAAGAATCCCGAGGGCAAGTCGAGCTGGAAGCTGATCGACGAGGCCGGCTGCCGCGGACTCACCGTCGGCGGGGCGCAGGTTTCCGAGATGCACTGCAACTTCCTGCTCAACCTCGGCGAGGCCAGCGCCGAGGACATCGAGACCCTCGGGGAGACGGTCCGCAACCGCGTGCGGGCGACGCACGGCATCGACCTCAGCTGGGAGATCCGCCGCATGGGGCATTTCGTTCCCGGCCACGAGGTCCGCGAGTTCCTCGACGGCGACGTGTTCACGGGGGCGGTGTAATGCTGAGTCTCCTGCTCAACGCCACCCCCCTCCCATCCTCCCCCACAAGGGGGGAGGTGCCGTCCTGTAGCCGGGACTGGATCCTGCCACACGCTCGATGGAACACCCTCCCCCTTGTGGGGAGGGCTGGGGAGGGGGAGGGCCCCTTGCTCAACGCGCGGAGCACCCCATGACCAAGCACGTCGCCGTCCTCATGGGCGGCTGGTCGAACGAGCGGCCGGTTTCGCTCAACTCCGGCCGCGGCTGCGCTCAGGCGCTGCGCAACGCCGGCTACGACGTCACCGAGATCGACATGGGGCGCGATGTCGCCCAGGTGCTGACGGAGCTCCGGCCCGACGTGGTCTTCAATGCGCTGCACGGGACCTTCGGCGAGAGTGGCATGATCCAGGGGCTGCTGGAGCTGCTGGAGATTCCGTACACGCATTCGGGCGTGCTGGCCTCGGCGCTGGCCATGGACAAGCATCAGGCCAAGATCGTGTTCAAGGCCGCCGGCATTCCGGTCACCGATCACCTCATCGTGCCGCGGCAGGAGGTGGCACGGAACCATGTGATGGCGCCGCCCTATGTGGTCAAGCCGATCGCGGACGGGTCGAGCTTCGGGGTCTTCATCGTCAAGGCCGGGCAGGAGCATCCGCCGCAGGAGATCCTGCGCGAGGACTGGAACGGCGGCGAGGAGGTGATGGTCGAGCGCTACATCCCCGGCCGCGAGCTCACCTGCGCGATCATGGGCGACGTGGCGCTGGGCGTCACCGAGATCGTCACCGACCTCTCCTTCTACAGTTATGAAGCAAAGTACGTAAAAGGCGGCTCCAACCACCTTATTCCGGCGCCCGTTTCATCGAAAATTTACGACAAAGTGCAGAAGATGAGCCTGAAGGCGCATGCTGCGCTCGGGTGCCGGGGCGTGACGCGGGCGGATTTCCGCTTCAACGACGCGGCCGGGGTCGACGGTGAACTCGTCTGCCTCGAACTCAACACCCAGCCCGGCATGACCGAAACGTCGCTGGTTCCCGAACAGGCCCTCCATGCCGGCCACTCGTTCGAGGAACTGGTCAGCTGGATGGTGGAGGACGCGAGTTGCAACAGGTAGGGGCCAAAGCTTTTGCCATTGCCCAGCCGGTCGACCCCAAGCAGCTTCCCGTCGCACTCCGTTCCGTTCACCGCAAGGCGCTGATCGGCGCCGGCCACGCCTGGGTGCTGCACCGGCGGCTGCTGCTGCGCGGCATGGCGGCGCTGCTGGTGCTGCTGGCAGTATTCGGCCTCTACCAGTCCCGCGATCTTATCGGCAGCGGCGCTGTCACCGTCGCCAACCTGGTGCAGGGCGAGTTCGCCGCCGCCGGCTTCGGCATCAACCAGATCCAGATCAGCGGCCAGCGGCTGACGCGCGACGAGGAGATTGTCGATCTCCTGACGCTCGCTGCCGGCAACTCGACGCTCAACTTCGATGTCGAGAAGGCGCGGGAACTGCTGGGCTGGCTGCGGGCCGTCGACACGGTGACGGTACGGAAGGTCTACCCCAACCAGATCGTCGTCGACATCGTCGAGAAGCTGCCGGTGGCGCGCTGGCGGGTGGGGGAGACGACCTACCTGCTCGACCGCGAAGGGACGCAGATCGGCGTCGATGCCGGCGCCTACTCGGACCTGCCGCTGGTGGTGGGGGACGGGGCCGCGGACGATGCGCAGGTAACCCTGCAACTGCTCGAACGGCACGCCGTGCTGCTCGAGGATCTGGCGGCGCTCAGCCGCATCGGCGACCGGCGCTGGGATCTCATCTACTATACGGGGCTTCGGGTGCAGTTGCCGGAGTTCGGAGTGGCAGGCGCCCTCGACCAGCTCGAGATGTACCAGCGCGATTACGCCCTGCTCGACCGCGACGTCACCCATATCGACCTGCGCGTGCCGGGGGTCGTGGCGGTGCGGCCGACGGTACGGGACGAGGAAGCTGCGGAGAAGGACAAGCCATGATGACCGGCGCCATGACCGCGCGGCTGAAGCCGGTGCAGCCCGGCCGCACCAGCCTGGTGTCGGTGCTCGACATCGGCTCGACCAAGATCTGCTGCGTGATCGCGCGGCTGGTGCCGCGGGGCGAGGGCAAGTCGTTGCGCGGCCGCACCCATGTCGCCGAGGTGATCGGCTTCGGCTACGGCCCCTCATCGGGGATCAAGAGCGGCGTCATCGCCGATATCGACAAGGCGGAGCAGGCGGTGCGGACGGTGGTCGGCATGGCCGAGCGCGCCGCCGGGCTGACGGTGCAGTCGGTGATCGTCAATGTTTCCGCCGGGCGCCTCGGTTCCGAAAGCTTCGCCGCCACCGTCAACCTTGGTGGTCAGGAAGTCGAGCGGGCCGATATCCAGCGGGTGCTGCGGGCGGTGAACGACCGCAGCGTGCGTCCCGAGCGCTCGATCATCCATGCGCTGCCGATCGGCTATTCGCTCGACGGCCAGAAGGGCATCCGCGATCCGCGCGGCATGGTCGGCGAAAAGCTCGGTGTCGACGTCTCGGTGGTCTCCGCCGAAACGCTGGCCATGCGCAATGTCGAACTGGTGCTGAACCGCTGCCACCTGCAGATCGAGGCGCTGATCGCCACGCCCTACGCCAGCGGCCTCTCGACCCTGGTCGACGACGAATCGCAGCTCGGTGTCGCCTGCATCGACTTCGGCGGCGCGACCACCACCGTCTCGGTCTTCGCCGATGGGCAGCTGGTCTATGCCGACGCCATCGCCATCGGCGGCCATCATCTGACCCTCGACCTCGCGCGGCAGCTCTCGGTGAGTGTCGCCGACGCCGAACGGCTTAAGACGGTCTACGGCTCGGTGCTGCCGGGACAGGCCGACGAGCGCGACCTGATCCCGATCGTGCCGGTCGGAGCCGGAGCCGACGAGGTGCCGGGGCAGATCCCGCGTTCCTACATCACCCGGGTTATCCGGCCGCGGGTCGAGGAGATCCTGACCGCGGTGCGCGATCGCATGCAGGCAACCGGAATGATGGATGTCTGCGGGCGCCGCGTGGTGCTGACCGGTGGCGGCAGCGAGCTGACCGGCCTGCCGGAAGTCGCGCGCCGGGTGCTCGCCCGCAACATCCGCAATGGTCGTCCGATGGGCATTTCGGGGCTGCCGGACATGGCCAAGGGCGCCGCCTTCGCCACGGTCGCCGGCATGCTGATCTACCCACAGGTCTGCGCCCAGGAATATGTGGAGCCCCGCTCAAGCAAGCTGACCGGCACCGACGGCTATTTCGCCCGCGTCGGCAACTGGCTGCGCACGAGCTTTTGAGGGAGCGGGGCGCACACCCCGCCGACCCCCCGCTCCAGCCTTCTTCCTCACCTTACCACCCATCCCTCCTCCGTCATCGCCGTGCGATGACGGCCGGGAGGTTGGGGACAACGGCGAGCAGCAGTGCTTGAGTGTGCTGCTCTCGCACCCTTGCACTCTCTCACTCCCCATCCCACCCCCCACCGGCCGTCATCCCGACGAAAGTCGGGACCCAGTAACCACCGGCCATCGGGCTATACGAAGGCGCGCAACGGGCTCGGACCCACTACGGCCAAACCCGATGCCCTGTGGGTACTGGGTCCCGTTCTGCAACGGGATGACGGCCGGTGGAGGTGGGGCGTTTGGTGCGGGAGCCGCCCGCTTCACCAGACTTATCCCCGCCCGTGCGAGCTGCGTTAAGATCGCCCCATTCCCCCGCGATTGCGCGGTCGCGACGAACGGTCGGCGGGACCCGACGGACCGGCGGGAGCCACGAGCGAGGATCCGCCATGCCGCGCCGGAGGCTTCCGCCTGCCCGCAGGCATGCTTAACCGGTGGTAACCACCGCCGCATGAACGATCGCATTTTGCACGAATGGTTAACGGAAATGGGCCATTCGTTAGGGACGGGTTAAGGAATTGGTGACTAAAACTGCATGGAGAACGCCACTATGGGGCCATCCATGACCATCAACCTTACGATCCCGGACATCCAGGAACTGAAACCCCGCATCACCGTCTTCGGTGTCGGCGGGGCGGGCAGCAATGCCGTCAACAACATGATCGCGTCCGGACTCGACGGGGTCGATTTCGTGGTCGCCAATACCGACGCCCAGGCGCTGGCATTGTCGAGTGCGCAGCGCATCATCCAGCTCGGGGTCTCGGTTACCGAGGGGCTCGGTGCCGGTTCGCACCCGGAAGTCGGGCGGGCGGCGGCCGAAGAGAGCTTCGACGAGATCAACGACCACCTGAGCGGCTCGCACATGGTGTTCATCACCGCGGGCATGGGCGGCGGCACCGGTACCGGCGCAGCGCCGGTGATCGCCCGGGCGGCGCGCGAGCAGGGGATCCTCACCGTCGGCGTGGTCACCAAGCCCTTCACCTTCGAAGGCAACCGCCGGGCCCGGCTCGCCGAGGACGGCATCGACGAGCTGCACCGGCACGTCGACACGCTGATCATCATCCCGAATCAGAACCTGTTCCGGGTCGCCAACGAGAAGACCACCTTTGCCGACGCCTTCAAGATGGCGGACCAGGTGCTCTATTCGGGCGTCGCCTGCATCACCGACCTGATGGTCAAGGAGGGGCTCATCAACCTCGACTTCGCCGACGTCCGCGCCGTCATGCGCGGCATGGGCAAGGCGATGATGGGCACCGGCGAGGCGGAGGGTGAGGATCGTGCCCGCCACGCGGCCGAGGCGGCGATCGCCAATCCGCTGCTCGACGACGTGTCGATGCACGGGGCGCGGGGGCTGCTGATCTCGATTACCGGCGGTCCCGACCTGACGCTCTACGAGGTCGATGAAGCCGCTTCCCGCATTCGCGAGGAAGTCGACGCCGACGCCAACATCATCCTCGGTGCCACCTTCGATCCGAACATGAACGGTTCGATTCGGGTCTCCGTGGTTGCCACGGGCACCGATGCCACCATGGTGCAGGCGCTGGAACCCATGAAGTCGAGCCCGGCGCGGGCGCCACTGGCGGTCCGCCGGCCGGCGGCGCAGAGCGAAGCGCCGGTTGCCGCAGCCGCAGCTGCCCCCGCCTTCGAATCGCAGGTGGAGGCGGCGGTTGCCGACGCCATCTCGGCGGGCGAGCCAGGGGCGCAGTATCAGGATCAGCACCGGCACTATGACGAGGACGATGGAATCACCGTCGAACCCTACGTGCCGTCGTCCGTCTATGACGACGCAATGGAGGAGCCGGTAGCGGCAGAAGAGCCGGTACCGAGCGTCTATGTGCCCTCGAATGCCGCACGCCCCGACGGACAGCGCCGCATGCCCCGCACGGAGGAGCTTCCGGCTGTTGCGCGAAGGTCACTCAATGGCCAAGAAAAGCAGGAGGCGGAGCCCAAGAATGCCCGCGCGCTGTTCAAGCGCCTGGCCTCCAATGTCGGGCTCAACCTCCGTCCCGATGAGGTGCCGGAGCGGGCCGAACCGCTGCCGCCAAGTGCCGATGACGCGGCGGCCAGAAGTGCCATAGAGGCCGGTGCGCCTAGGGTTTCCGGAGCTTCCTCTGCCGTCGAAGGCGCCCGCGGGCAGCTCGATCCGCAGGGCCGTCAGGTGCCACAGCCGGCGGCCAAGGAGCATCTGGATATCCCCGCCTTCCTTCGCAAGCACGGTTAATCAACGGCGACCGAGGCAGCAAAACATGGTCCGGTGCGGCTTCCGCGCCGGGCCGATTTTGTCTAAGAGAGCTTCGGGGTCGTTTGTCGGGTTGGAGCCTGGAATACATGCAGAAACTATCGGCGCGGCAGCGCACCCTGGCCGGTGCGTTAGAGTTCAGCGGCTTCGGCGTCCATAGCGGACTTCCGGTTACTCTGACCATCGAACCAGCCGCGCCCGATAGCGGTTACCTCATTACCCGGCTGCTCGACGACGGCCAAAAGGTCGGGCCGGTACCAGTGCACTTCTCCCGGGTCACCCGGACCACCCTCTGCACCACTCTCGACCTCGGCGACAGCGTCGCCGTCGCCACCGTCGAACACGTCATTTCGGCGCTGTCGGGACTCGGCGTCGACAACGCGCACATCATCCTGACAGGAGCCGAATGCCCGATCCTCGACGGCAGCGCCTCCGCCTATGTCGAGGGGATCATGGAGATCGGCCTCGACGTGCAGCCGGCGCCGCGCCGCTACATCAAGATCATGCGGCAGGTGCTGGTCCGCAACAACGACGCTTCGGCCGCGCTGGAGCCCTATAACGGGCGCATGCTGGACCTCGAGATCGATTTCGACAGCCGCGTCATCGGCCGGCAGCGGATGATCTTCGACTGGACGCCGCGCCGGTATTACGAGGACGTCGCCCGTGCCCGCACCTTCGGCTTCGTCCGTGACGCCAAAATTCTGCGCCAGGCCGGCTACGCCCTCGGCTCCTCCCTCGACAATTCCATCACCGTGCACGAGGACCGGATCCTCAACCCCGGCGGCCTGCGCTACGAGGACGAGTTCGTCCGCCACAAGCTGCTCGACGCGGTAGGCGATCTGGCGCTCTGCGGCCTGCCGATCTATGGGCGTTTCCGCTCCTACAAGGGCGGTCACGCGCTGAACGCGCTGGTCCTGCACGGGCTATTCGCCAGCGAGGCCAATTACGAGATCGTCTCGGCCGAGGATTTGCCGCTGGCTTTCGATGCGCTGGATGATATGCCAGACGGCATTGCGGTGCGGCCCTACCTGCGGTCGGTGGGCTGATCCTTCAGACGCCACAGTTTTGATCGTTTTGGACCTTAGGCCCCTGGCTACAGGCGGCGCGTAAAAGGACGGGGTAGTTCGTGACAACCAGGATTCTTGTGGGGAACAGAGGCCGGTTTGCGCGCCTTGCGGCGATGGGCCTGCTGGCGCTCGTGCTTGCGGGGTGCAACCTCTTCGGTACCTCCAAGATCAAGGAAGAGCCGATCATTCCGGCCGAGACGCTGTACCAGCAGGCGCTCAACGACATGGACGGCCAGCGCTACGTCACCGCCATCGGCCATCTCGAGAAGCTGGAGCGCCAGCATCCTTACTCGGACTACAACGAGAAATCGAAACTGATGCAGGTCTATGCGAACTACCGCATCGGCCGGTTCGACGAGGCGATTCTCGCCGCTGACCGCTACCTGGCACTGTTCCCGAACTCGAAGGACGTGCCCTACGTCCTCTATCTCAAGGGCAATTCCTATTACGGGCAGATTCGCGACATCACCCGCGACCAGCAGATTTCGCAGAACGCCATCGATACCTACCGCCTGCTGATCTCGAACTACCCCGAGAGCGAGCACGCCAAGGATGCGCGCGAGAAGCTGGTGGTCGCCGTCGACCAGCTGGCGGGCAAGGAGATGTCGGTCGGCCGCTATTACCTCGGTAACGGCCAGCATGCCGCCGCCATCAACCGCTTCCGCGTGGTGGCGGAACAGTTCGAGACCTCCACACATATCGAGGAGGCGCTGTACCGGATCACCGAGGCTAATCTGGCGCTGGGTCTCATCAGCGAGGCACAGACGGCGGCCGCGGTGCTGGGGCACAACTACCCCTCCAGCGAGTGGTACCAGCGCGCCTTCACGCTGCTGCAGAAGCAGGGTGTCAGCCCGCAGATGAACCAGGCCAGTTCCCTCGCAACGCTGCGGCGCAGCTGACATCCGCAGCGGTGGCTGCACATTCGTGTTGCTTGTTTGTTCTACTCCGAGTTAGGCTCGCCGGCGCCCCGTTCCAGGAATCATCGCGCGGTTAAGGCTGTCCCTGATGCTGAGTGCGCTGTCCGTCCGCAACATCGTTCTCATTGACCAGCTCGACCTGGCGCTCGATGCCGGGCTCACGGTGCTCACCGGTGAGACCGGGGCCGGCAAATCCATCCTGCTCGATGCCCTGACGCTGGCGCTTGGCGGCCGCGGCGATGCTTCGCTGGTCCGCGCCGGTGCCGAGAGCGGGCAGGTGGTGGCCGTGCTGCAGCTGCCGCGCAGCCATCCCGCCCGCGTCGCCCTCCGCGACAACGCCGTCGCCGACGACGAGGACGTCATCCTGCGCCGGGTGCAGTTCCCCGACGGCCGCACCCGCGCCTTTATCAACGACCAGCCGGTGTCGGCGGGGCTGCTGCGCAGCGTCGGTTCGCTGGTGGTCGAGATCCACGGCCAGCACGACGACCGGGCCTTGGTCGATGCCGCCACCCACCGCACCTTGCTCGATGCCTTTGGCGGCCATGACGGGCTGCTGACCGAGGTGGAGGCTGCACATGTGGCGCTGGCCGCGGCGGTGGCGGCGGTGGACGCGCAGCGGGCGGTGATCGCCGAGGCGGCCGAACGCGAGGATTACGCGCGGCACACGGTGAACGAGCTGTCGGAGCTGGCACCGGAAGAGGGCGAGGAGGAGGTGCTGGCGGAGCGCCGGCAGCGGCTGATGCAGCTCGAGCGGGCAGCCGAGGAGGTGCGGGACGCCGACGAAATCCTCAACGGCCCGATGGCTCCGGGACCCGCGCTGGCCGGCCTGATGCGGCGGCTGATGCGCAAGGCCGATGCCGGGGCAGCGGTGTTCCAGCCGGTCGTGGAGGCCCTCGATGCCTCGCTAGTGTCGCTCGATGCGACATCGGAGGCGCTGGAGCGCCTGAAGCAGGAGATGGCCTTCGACCCCGCGGACCTCGAGCGCGTCGAGGAGCGCCTGTTCGCCATGCGGGCGATGGCGCGGAAGCACCACACGAGCTGCGACGGGCTGCTCGAGGTCTTGGCCCGCTATCGCGCGGACCTCGAGATGCTCCAGAGCGGCTCGGAGGCGCTGGTGGCGCTGGAGGCTGCAGCTACGGCTGCGCGCGAGCGCTATCTGGCGGCGGCGACGCAGCTGTCCGCGGCGCGGGCCAAGGCGGCAGAGGCATTGACCGGGGCGGTGGAGAAGGAGCTGCCGGATCTGAAGCTCGGCAATGCCCGTTTCATCGTCGACATGCAGTCCGATCCGGAGCGGGTGGCGCCGAGCGGCTTCGATCAGATGGCCTTTCACGTGCAGACCAATCCTGGGACGCTGCCCGGGCCGCTGCTGAAGGTGGCGTCGGGTGGCGAACTCAGCCGCTTTCTCTTGGCACTGAAGGTGGTGTTGGCCGACCGTGGCTCGGCGCCGGTGCTGATCTTCGACGAGATCGACACCGGCGTCGGCGGGGCCGTCGCCGATGCCATCGGGCGGCGGCTGGCGCGGCTGGCCGGCAGGGTGCAGGTGCTGTCGGTGACGCATGCGCCGCAGGTGGCGGCGCGGGCGCAGAGCCACCTCCTGATCGAGAAGCAGGCCGTGGAGGAGGGGGCGTTCGTGCGCACCCATGTCCGCAGCCTCGATCTCGATGCGCGCCGCGAGGAAGTGGCGCGGATGCTGGCGGGCGCCACAGTAACCGAAGAGGCGCGGGCCGCCGCCGGCAAGCTGATCTCGGAGGTCATGTGATCGACGCGACGCAAGAGATCGAAGGGCTGTCGGAGGACGAGGCGCGGGCCGAGCTCGACCGGCTGCACGGGCTGATCGAGGCGGCGGATCTTGCCTACCACCAGCGCGACCAGCCGGAAATCACCGATGCCGAGTACGATGCGCTGAAGCGCCGCTACCTGGCACTCGAGGCGGCCTTTCCGGAGCTTCGGCGCAGCGACAGCGTCGCGGACAGGGTGGGGGCGGCCCCTGCCGAGGGTTTCGCCAAGGTGCGGCATGCGGTGCCGATGCTGTCGCTGGCCAAAGCCTATACGGAGCAGGACGTCGTCGATTTCGTCGAACGGGGGCGCCGTTTCTTCAAGGGGGAGAAGGACCTCGAGCTGGCGCTCACGGCGGAACCGAAGATCGACGGGCTGTCGGCGTCGCTGCGCTACGAGCAGGGCGTCCTGGTTCGGGGCGCCACCCGCGGCGACGGGTCGGTGGGCGAGGACATCACCGATAATCTAAGGACGATCGCCGACATCCCGCACCGGCTCGCCGGCAGCGGCTGGCCGGAAGCGATCGAGATCCGCGGCGAAGTCTACATGACGCATGCGGACTTCCAGGCGCTGAAGGCCCGCTCGGCGGCGGAAGGCGGGCAAGACTATGTCAACCCACGCAACACGGCGGCGGGGTCGCTGCGCCAGAAGGACGCCAAGATCACCGCGAGCCGGAATCTCAAGTTCCTCGCCTATGCCTGGGGCTTTGCCAGCGAGGAGCCGGCAGCGACACAGTTCGAGGCCGTCCAGAAATTCGCGGAGTGGGGGTTCCGGACCAGCCCGCTGCTGATCCGGGCGACCTCCGTCGAAGAGCTGCTCGCTCATTATCGGGAAATCGAGGCGCAGCGTTCGAGCCTCGGCTACGACATCGACGGGGTCGTCTACAAGCTCGACCGCATCGACCTGCAGCAGCGCTGGGGTACCGTCACCTCGGAGCCGCGCTGGGCGATGGCCCACAAGTTCCCGGCCGAGCAGGCGACGACGGTGCTGCGGCAGATCGACATCCAGGTCGGCCGCACCGGCACGCTCGCCCCCGTCGGGCGCCTCGACCCGGTCACCGTCGGCGGGGTGACGGTGGTCAACGTCACTCTGCACAACGAGGATTACATCAAGGGCTTCGACAGCTTCGGCGCGCCAATCCGCGACGGCACCGACATCCGCATCGGCGACACCGTCGTCATCCAGCGGGCCGGCGACGTCATCCCGCAGATCGTCAAGGTGATCCTCGAGAAACGTCCCCCCGACGCACCGCCCTATGTCTTCCCGGACCGCTGTCCGGTCTGCGGCTCGCCGGCAGTGCGCGAGGTCAACGAGAAGACGGGCAAGGAGGACGCCCGCCGGCGCTGCACCGGCGAGCTGATCTGCCCGGCGCAGGCGGTCGAGCAGTTCAAGCATTTCGTCTCGCGCGGGGCGATGGATATCGAGGGGCTCGGCGCCGAGAACATCGAGCTGTTCTTCGCCGAGGGCCTGCTGAAGACTTCGGCGGACATCTTCCGGCTCGAGCAGAACCGCAAGCAGGTGGAGGTGGCGCTGCACAAGCGCCGCGAGGAGCAGGCGGCGGAACGCGAGAAGCAGAAGGGCGTGGCGCGGAAGAAGGTGCTGAGTGCCGAGGAGCGGACCTATGAGGGGCTGGACAAGCTCTTCGCCAGCATCAATGCCCGGCGCAGGCCGGAGCTCGACCGCTTCATCCTCGCCCTCGGCATCCGGCACGTCGGTGAAACCACGGCGGCGCTGCTTGCCCGCACCTTCGGCACGGTCGAAGAGTTCGTCCGCGCCTGCCGGGCGGTGGCCAAAGGAGAGGAGAGCTTCCCCTCGATTCACGGCATCGGCGAAACGGTCACCCGCGCCGTGGTGGAGTTCTTCGAGAACGAGCGCAATGTCGGGGCTGTCGATGACCTGCTGAGCGAGGTCGAGCCGCAGCCCTATGTCGTCGCTGCCGACAGCAAGGTCGCCGGCAAGACGGTGGTGTTCACCGGCAGCCTCGAGAAGCTGACGCGCGGCGAAGCCAAGGCAATGGCTGAGCGGCTGGGTGCGAAGGTTGCCGGCTCGGTGTCGGCAAAAACCGATATCCTGGTGGCGGGTCCCGGCGCCGGCTCGAAGCTCAAGGAGGCGGAGAAGCACGGCGTCCTCGTCATCGACGAGGCGCAGTGGCTGGAGCTGGTGGACCAATAGGCGCGGCCCCTACGTCCGGGGCGAAGCAAGGAGTTGCCCTGATGCTGAGACCATTGACCGTCGTGGCCGCGCTGGCGGTGCTGAGCGCGCCCGTGGCGGCCGGCGAGGCGGCGGAACTGTTGCGGCAGGGCCTCTACGACGGGGAGCGAGCTGGCCTTGCGGGCGAACTGTCGGAACTGGCCTCGGCAGGCGACCAGGAGGCGCAGTTTGCGCTGGGCTTCGACGCCTTCGTCGACGGTGTCGAGGGCCTCGCCGGCGACCTCTACCGGTACGGCCTGGCCGTGCCTGATCCTGGCGCGTTCGGCCCGGCGCTCGGCATGCCGCTGCCGGCGAACCCGGCGCCGGAGGTCCTGACCTATGAGGGCTTCCGCAAGGTGCTGTCGGACTTTGTGGACAGCATGGATGATGCCCGCGAGACGCTGCTGCAGGCCGGCGAAGCCGGCGACTATGTCGTCGACATCGACGTGCTGGGGATCCGTCTCGACATCGACGGCAATGGCACGGGAGAGGCCGGCGAGGTCCTCGCCACGCTGCTGGGCCTCGCCGCGGCTGCACCCGGCAATCCGGAGCGGCCGATGCGACCGCCCGGAGGCGAAGCGGGCAGTCGTGCCGATCCGGCTGAGGCCATGCCGGGCGCGCTCGTCGTCGGCTTCGATCGCGCCGATGCCATCTGGCTCGCCGGCTATACGCAGATTCTCGCGGCGCAGGCCGACTTCCTGCTGGCCCACGATTTCGAAGCAACGTTCGATGCTGCGTTCCACCGGCTGTTCCCGCAGGCGGGGTTGCCGATGCAGGACCATACCACGGGCAGTGGCCAACTGATGATGGATCCGGAGAGCGACGGTGCCATCGCCGACCTCATCGCCGCCGTGCACACCTTCAGCTGGCCGGTGTCCGAGCCCGACCGTCTGCGGCGGGTCCGCGAGCGGATGCAGGCAGTGACGGCGCTGTCGCGGCAGAACTGGAAGGCGATCCTCGCCGAGACCGACGACCACTTGGAGCTGCTGCCGGCCCCGCACCAGACGCCGCTGCTGGGCGCACCGGTCACCGAGGAGATGGTGGCCGCCTGGATGGAGGCGCTCGACACCACCGACAGCATCCTCGCGGGCGAGCTGCTGCTGCCGCACTGGCGCTTCGAGCGGGGCATCGATCTCGCGGCCTATTTCGAGGGCGCCGAGCGCACCGACCTGGTCATGCTGCTGACCGGCCACGACGCACTGCCGTTCCTCGCCGATGGGCCCATCGCCAGTGCCGAGTCCTTTGCTGCTGCCAACCGCGTGTTCGGCGACCGTCTCCCCAATTACGCCCTGTGGTTCAACTAGAGAAGACGGCCGTTGCCGGGAGACCAAGTGATGCGACTGCTGTGGCTGATGGTGACCCTGCTGCTGGCGCCGGCCGCGCAGGCGGCGCCAGTGTTCGACGACCCGAGCGACCTTCTCGAGTACGCCTACCAGCCGTACCGCGACGGCAATTTCCCCGAGGACCCATACGAGCTCTGGTCGCCGGACCTGCTGGAGCGATGGGCTCTGATGGTGGCGCGCACGCCGGACGAGGAGGTTGGCGCGGTGGATTTTGATCCGATGATCAACGCCCAGGATCACGATCTCGCGGAGGTTATGATCGGGACGCCGTTGGTGTTGGACGATCGGGCAGTGGTCACTGCCCGATTCGTCAATTTTGGTGTGCCGCAGCTCATGCGTTTCACCCTGGTGCGGGGCGAGGGGGGATGGAGGATCGAGGACATCGAGGCACTGACGCCGGGGCGGGACTGGCGGCTGACCGAGATACTGTCGTCTCCCGCGAGCTGAGCTGCCGCGGGCTTCGCAAAGGTGACGCAGCAGGGGCACACCGCGGCTTCCGACGCCCGCGGTGCGTATACATCCAGGCACCGGCTCCCTATATTGGGATGAGAACAAAATGAGATTCGTCAATCCTGCATGACCGCTGAACCGCAATTCCTCGCCCGCCCCACGGCCGGCTCGATCACCAGCCAGTTCGGCCGGCGCGATGCCGATTATCTCGCGGGCCTGAACGAGGAGCAGCGTGACGCAGTGCTGTCCACCGAAGGCCCGCTGCTGGTCCTCGCGGGGGCGGGAACCGGCAAGACCCGGGTGCTGACCACGCGCATCGCGCATATCCTGTCCACCCGCAAGGCGCGGGGCTCCGAGCTGCTGTCGGTGACCTTCACCAACAAGGCGGCGCGGGAGATG
Source organism: Devosiaceae bacterium (assembly GCA_035998685.1). Taxonomy (GTDB): domain Bacteria; phylum Pseudomonadota; class Alphaproteobacteria; order Rhizobiales; family Devosiaceae; genus Devosia_A. The sequence goes on from DASYHK010000004.1 coordinate 262,139, forward strand.
AAGGAGCGGATCGCGAAGCTGGTGGGGGCGGGTGTCGAGGGCATGCCGTGGCTCGGGACGTTTCACTCCATCGGCGCGCGCATCCTCAGGCGCCATGCCGAGCTCATCGGGCTCAGGTCGGATTTCACCATCCTCGACACCGATGACCAGATCCGGCTGATCAAGCAACTGCTCGACGCCGAGAATATCGACGAGAAGCGCTGGCCGGCGCGGCAGTTCGCCTCGATGATGGATGCGTGGAAGAATCGCGGCCTGCTGCCTGATGACATCTCGGCGGCCGAGGCCGGCATCTATGCCAATGGCCGGGGACAGAAGCTCTATGCCGATTACCAGGCGCGGCTGAAGGTCCTCAACGCCGCCGATTTCGGCGACCTGCTGCTCGAGTGCATCCGGCTGTTCAAGGAGCAGCCCGGGGTGCTGGCCGAGTACCACCGGCGCTTCCGCTACATGCTGGTCGACGAGTACCAGGACAGCAACGTCGCGCAGTATCTGTGGCTGCGGCTGCTGGCGCAGGGCCAGCCCGCAAGTGAGGCCAATATCTGCGTGGTCGGCGATGACGATCAGTCGATCTATGGCTGGCGCGGCGCCGAGGTGGACAACATCCTCCGCTTCGAGAAGGATTTTCCGGGCGCCAAGGTGATCCGGCTGGAGCGCAATTACCGCTCGACCGGCAACATCCTCGCCGCCGCCAGCCACCTGATCGCACACAATGAGAGCCGACTCGGCAAGACGCTGCAGACCGACGTCGCCGACAAGGGCGAGGCGGTCGGGGTGACGTCGGTCTGGGACTCCGAGGAGGAGGCGCGGCAGGTCGGCGAGGAGATCGAGCAGCTGCAGCGCCAGGGCGACGACCTCGACTCGATGGCGATCCTCGTCCGCGCCTCCTTCCAGATGCGGGAGTTCGAGGAGCGCTTCATCACGCTGGGGCTCAACTATCGCGTCATCGGCGGCCCCCGCTTCTATGAGCGGAAGGAAATTCGGGACGCGCTCGCCTATCTGCGGCTGGTGGCGCAGCCGGCGGACGACCTCGCCTTCGAGCGCATCATCAACGTGCCCAAGCGCGGCATCGGCGACTCGACGCTGAAGGTGCTGTTCGATGCGGCGCGGCGCCAGGGGGTGCCGCTGCTGGCGGCGACGCGGATGCTGCTCGAAACGGAGGAACTGAAGCCGCGCCAGCGGACGGTGCTGCGCGACCTGATCGCGCAGTTCGACGACTGGGCGGAACGCGGACGTTCGCTGCCGCATGCCGAACTGGCGCAGCAGATCCTCGACGAGAGCGGCTATACCGCCATGTGGCAGGAGGACAAGTCTCCCGACAGCCCGGGCCGGCTGGAAAACCTCAAGGAACTGGTCAACTCGATGGCCGATTTCGAGAATCTCGGCGGCTTTCTCGAGCACATCGCGCTGGTGATGGATCGCGACACCAACGAGTCCCAGGATGCGGTCTCCATCATGACGCTGCACGGCGCCAAAGGGCTGGAATTCGACACCGTGTTCTTGCCCGGCTGGGAGGAGGGGCTGTTTCCGAGCCAGCGCACCATGGACGAATCCGGCCGCGCCGGCCTCGAGGAGGAGCGGCGGCTGGCCTATGTCGGGCTGACGCGGGCGCGCAAGCGGCTGCGGCTGTTCGTGGCGCAGAACCGGCGCATCCACGGCCTCTGGCAGTCGGCCATCCCCTCGCGCTTCCTCGACGAGTTGCCGGCCGAGGCGGTGGAGGTCAAGGATACCGGCTCCGCCTATGGCGGCTACGGCTATGGCGGGCGCACCGCCGGCCGCTTCGACCTCAATGATCCCTTCGACAGTGTCTACGAGACGCCCGGCTGGAAGCGCGCCCAGGCGCAGCACGGCAGCCGCCGCTCGCCCGGACCGATGACCATCGACGGCGACCTGGTGGCGCGGTCGGTGGACGACGGCCGCGGCTCGGCCTACGACCTCGGCGAGCGGGTCTTTCATCTGAAGTTCGGCTATGGCCGCATCGAAGCGATGGAAGGCAACAAGCTCACCGTCGAGTTCGAGAAGGCGGGACGCAAGAAGGTTCTCGACAGCTTTGTCAGCAAAGGGTGAGACGAATGATCATCAGCACGACGCCGACCATCGAGGGTCGCCCGATCCGGGAATATCTCGGCATCGTCACCGGCGAGGTGATCATCGGTGCCAATATCTTCAAGGATCTGTTCGCCGGCATTCGCGACATCGTCGGCGGCCGTGCCGGCGCCTATGAGGGCGCGTTGCGGCGGGCGCGCCACCAGGCCTTCGACGACCTGCAGGCGGAAGCGGCGGACCGGGGCGCCGACGCCGTGGTGGCGATCGACATCGACTACGAGGTGGTCGGCGAAAAGGGCTCGATGCTGATGGTGTCGGTGTCGGGCACTGCCGTCCGGCTGTAGCCGCAGCCTCACTCCTCACCGGGACCGCACCATGACCCTCGAGCAACTGACGACCGTCCTTACCAAGGACCAGGCGTTCGCGCTGGTCGACGCGGTGATGGAGCGCGAGGACCTCGCCGTCACCGCGTCGGCGCATGAGGACGAAACCAGCGGCGAGTGGGTGTTCGAGGCGACCTGCGAGAGCAGCCCGGACCTCGAGGCCTTCGCGGAGCTGGCCCGACAGACGCTTGGCGGTGAGGTCGGTTTCTCGGTCGAAGAGATCGATCCTGAGATTAACTGGGTGGCAAAGTCCCTCGAGGGGCTGGCACCGGTGACCGCAGGCGGCTTCTACGTCTATGGCAGCCACGAGCAGGGCGAGCCGCCGGCGGATCTCGTTCCCATCCGCATCGATGCGGCCCAGGCCTTCGGCACCGGGCATCACGAGACGACGACCGGCTGCCTCGAGGCCATCGACCAGGCGCTGCAGCGCCGCCGCTACCGTGCCATGCTCGATGTTGGCACCGGCACCGGCGTGCTGGCGATTGCGCTGGCCAAGCGTACGCGGACGCCGGTCCTCGCTACGGACATCGACCCGGTCGCGGTGCGGACGGCGCTCGACAATGCGCGGCAGAACGAGGTTGGGAACTACATCATCGCCGTGGAGGCGAGCGGGCTCGACCACCGGCAGATCGCCAGCGGCGCGCCTTACGACCTCATCGTTGCGAACATCCTCGCCGGTCCGCTGACGGCGCTGGCGCCGGAGGTCGGCCGAGCCTCTGAGCACGGCGCCACGATCATCCTGTCGGGCATCCTCGGTACGCAGGCGGACGGCGTGATTGCCGCCTATGCGGACCAGTCGATGGTGCTGCAGCAGAAGATCGTCAAAAACGAGTGGGTGACGCTGGTGCTGGAGAAGCAATAGCCGGCAGAAAAGCAAAATCCCCGGAGGTGGGTCCGGGGATCGTCTGGCTGGTTCGCTCTTGGCTTCAGTTCGGGCGCTTGGTCAGCGCCCCGAGCAGCAGGTGCTGGCGGCGGTGCGCCTGATGGCGCGGGACCTCGCGGGACCGGGCCTCGATGATGCTGCCCAAAGCCTGGCGGAACTCTATCTTGCTCTCTGGCATCTCGACTCTCCTTGTGGCGCTCCTGCGCCCACATTCCCCTCGTACTCCCGATCCCGACCGGGAGCGAGGGGCCTTCCGGAAGGGCAGCCATGCCACTGACGCAGACCGCCTTAACGGAGGATGAACGAGAGGTGTCAGCGCTTCTTGTGGGCTTCGATCTTGTGGACCGCCATGTAAGAATCGACATAGCGCTGGGCCTGCCGGGCGCGACCTTCGACGATCGCCTCAAGCGCCCGCTGAAACATTCCCTTATCGCTGCTCATGGCTGGTCTCCCTTGCCGTTCGATCACAGACACATAGTTGGGGAGATGCCGGCTCTCTGCTAGGGTCGTTCGGACAGGCCAGCCATTCCCCAGATGCAAGACACCGACATGCTCGAGAGCGCCTTCTCCCCCGCCGTATTCCAGGACTTTGAGACCAAAACCGACTCGAGCAACGTTGCGGGACGGGTGGTGGCGTTGCGCAGAGAGCTCACGGCTGCGGGTCTCGATGGGTTCCTGATCCCGCGCGCCGATGCGCACCGGGGGGAGTCGGTGCCACCGGGGGAGGCGCGGCTCGCCTATGTCACCGCCTTCACCGGCTCGGCCGGTATCGCCATTGTGGGAAAGAAGAAGGCGGCGCTGTTCGTCGATGGCCGCTATGCCATCCAGGCGCCGGAGGAGACCGATCAGCGGGTCTTCAAGGTCCATGTGGTGGCGCAGGCGGCGCTGCCCCGGGAACTGGGCGACTACGTGCCGGGCGGCGGCCGCATCGGGTATGACCCGTGGCTGCATACCCCGGGGGAGATCAAGGATCTCGCCAGCAAGCTGAAAGGACGGGCGGAACTGGTGGCCTCGGACAACCTCGTCGACCGCATCTGGACGGATCGACCGCCGGCACCCGTGAGCCCAGCCGAGTTTCTCGGGCACAACCGCGCCGGCCGGAGCAGCGACGACAAGCTTGCCGAACTGCGCCAGACGCTGGCCGAGGAGAACGCCGATGCGGTGGCGCTGACGCTGCCGGAATCGATCTGCTGGCTCTTCAACATGCGCGGCCGCGACGTTCCTAATACGCCGTTCGTGCTCGGCTTCGCCATCGTGCCGCGCCGCGGCCTGCCGACGCTCTATGTCGACAAGGCGAAGATCAGCGACGACCTGCGCCGCGGCCTCGAGGGGGTTGCCCGCGTAGCGGACGTCGGCAAGCTGATGCCGGCGCTGCGCAAGCTCGGCGCCGCCGGCAAGCGGGTGATGCTGGATCCGGCAAGCTGTCCGATAGCCCTGGTCGAAGCGGTGAAGGAGGGCGGTGGCGCCGAGGTCATCGAAAAGCGTGACCCGGTGCTGCTGCCGAAGGCGAAGAAGAACGAGGTCGAGATCAGCGGCATGCGCGAGGCGCAGAGCCTTGACGCCGTCGCGATGGCGAAGTTCCTCTGCTGGTTCGACCAGGAAGCACCCAAGGGCGAACTGACGGAGATCGACATCGCCACGGCCCTCGAGCACTTCCGGCGGGAGGAGTCGACGCTGGTCGATCTCAGCTTCGACACCATTGCCGGGGCCGGCCCCAACGGTGCCTCCAACCACTACCGGGTCAGCCGCAAGAGCAATCGCCGCCTGGCGGCTGGCGAATTGATGCTGGTCGACAGCGGCGGACAGTATCTGAGCGGCACCACGGATATCACCCGCACTCTCTACACCGGCTCGGCCACCGCCGAGCAGAAGGACCGGTTCACGCGAGTGCTGAAGGGCATGATCGCGATCTCGGTGGCGCGGTTTCCAAAAGGGACGTCGGGGGCTCAGATCGACGTGCTGGCGCGGCAGTTCCTGTGGCAGGACGGCGTTACCTACAACCACGGGACCGGCCACGGCGTCGGCCACTTCCTCTCGGTGCACGAAGGCCCCGCCGGCATCTCCTCGCGCTACACGACGCCGCTCGAGCCGGGCATGGTGCTCTCCAACGAGCCCGGCTACTACAAGGAGGGCGCCTACGGCATCCGCATCGAGAACCTGCTGCTCGTGGTGGAGAGCGCCGTCGGAGGCGGCGGCTATCTGGAGTTCGAGACGCTGACGCTGACGCCGATCGATCTGCGCCTGATCGAGCCCTCACTGCTGACGCCGGCGGAGCGAGAATGGCTGGACCGCTATCACGAGCGGGTATTCCGGGAGGTGGGGCCGCGGTTGCAGGGGGAGGTCAAGCGCTGGCTCAAGCAGGCGACGCGCCCTCTGTAGGCGGGAGACAAGGACGGGACTGTAAGGTAAGGCAGTCAAGGCAATAATCGCCTCGCCCACACTCTGCCGCATTGGACGGAGATTGACTGACCCCGTGCTCAACCGCCTCTACATTGTCATCGGCCTGCTGGCGATCCTTGCCATCAGTGCCGCCTTCATCGTCCCTCGCTTCGTGCAGTGGGGCGACTACCGCGAGCGCATGCAGGCGATCGGCAGCGAGGTGCTCGGGGCGCCGGTGGAGATCGTCGGCGACATCGAGTTCGCGCTGCTGCCGCAGCCGCGGCTGCTGATGTCAGAGGTCGTGGTCGGGGAGGCGGAGCAACCATCCATCACCGTCGACCGCATCGAGGCGCGGTTCTCCCTGATCGATTTCCTGCGCGACCAGTACCGCGTCACGGAGCTGGTGCTGGACCGGCCGGTGGTCGAACTGCAGATCGATCCCGAGGGACGGCTGTCCACGGGGCTGGTGCTGGCCGAGCGGGTGACGTCCTCCAACATCTCGGTGGCCAGCGCGCGGGTCGTGGATGGTTCGGTGCGGCTGGCCGATGCCCGGGTCGACCAGAACTTCATTGCCGGCAATGTCGATGGCGAGCTGCGCCTCGACGCCTTGCGCGGGCCATTCGCCTTCCAGGGCAGCGGGGACTACGGCGGCAACAGCTACGTGATCCGGCTCACCACCGATGCGATGGACGCCGATGGCGCGACCCGCGTCGCGGCGCTGGCGCGGCGCGAGAGCGGTTTTTCGATCAGCACCGAGGGGACGCTTTTTACCGGTCCGGCCCCCCGCTTTGCCGGCACCATGACCTACCGCCAGCCGCCGCTGCGCACGGGCGACAACGGTGACATCGGGCGCGGCGACATGGTGGTCTCGGGTGCCATCGAGGCGACACCCGAGCGGGTGCTGCTTTCCGATTATACGGTGCTGCCGGACGAGAACCGGGCGGCGACGCGGCTTCAGGGTGCCGCCGAGGTAACGCTGGGGCAGGGTGCTGCCTTCAACGCCGTGATTTCGGGGCCGGCGCTGGCCCTGCCGCCGCGGGACGTTACCGCCGAGAGCGAGGCCGTACCTTACGAACTGGTGCGACTGCTGTCGGAGCTGCCGCTGCCGCCGGCCACAGGAATGCCGGGCAGGGTGGGGGTCGACATTAGTGAGGTGGACCTGCGGGCGGTGACGCTCCGCAACCTGCGCATCGACGGGACCACCGATGGCAGGGATTGGCAGTTGGAGACGCTCTCGGCCCAGCTTCCCGGCGGCAGCCAGTTGCAGGCGTCCGGCGAGTACGGTGCCGCCGCCGGCAGACCCCACTTCGCCGGCGAGATGCGCCTTTCGGCACCGCGGTTGCAAGCGCTGGCGGAGCTCTGGCGCCAGCCGGCGGACGGCAATCCGCTGCTCAACACCTCAGGGACGCTGGCGGCGCGCGTGTCGCTGGTGGGTGGAACCGTCAGCCTCAGCGACGCGGTCTTCACCCTCGGCGAGGTGCGCCACCAGTTCGAGGCCGAGATCGGCTTTAGCGGCACCCGGCATCTCAACATCGGCGCCGAGCTTGGCGCCATGGACGAGCGGGACAGCGCCGCGCTGCTGGCGCTGCTGCCCGAACTGTCTGCCGACCAGCGTTTTGCCGCCAGCTTTCCGAAGGGGCGACTGGAGCTTGCGGCGGACGCGGCCACGCTTGCCGGTTTGGAGGGCAGCGGGCTCATCGCGAGGGGGGACTGGGAAGGCGGCGTGCTGGTCCTTGACCAGTTAGCCGCCGACGATCTCGGCGGCGTCGCCTTCGACGTCGCCATCACCGCCTTCGGTTCGCTGGCGCGACCGGAGCTGTCGGGAACTGGGCAGATTGCAGTGGCGGAGGGTGACGCGCCGGCCCTGGCGCGGCTGCTCGATGCCGTGGCGGCGCCGCCGCAGGTCCGGCAGCTGCTGATGCGGTCGACGCCGGCCGAGCTGGATTTTCGCCTTGATGCGCCGAGCGGTGATGGCGGGCAGGGCATCCGACTTTCCGGCCGAGCCGGAGTAGCCGACATCCTGTTGCAGGGCCAGGTGAGAGCCGGCCTGCTGCGGGCGCTGGACGGTCCGCTGGCGATCAAGCTGGACGTGCAATCCGAGGATCCGCAAGCGATGACGGCACAGCTGGGGCTGGGTGATGTCAGCCTGGTCCCGGAGGATTCGGGCATGCACCTGGCGGCAGTGTTCGAGGGGACCCCCGCGAACAGCTTCGAGACGACGCTGCGGCTGGCCGGCGGCGGCGACTCGCTCGGCTTCTCCGGCAACGTCGTCGTCAGCGACCCCGATCGCTGGAGCGGCAGCGGCGCAGCGAAGGTCAGCCTCACGGATGCATCGGTGCTGGCGGAGCTGCTGGGCGCTGGCGGCATAGGCGTACCCGGGTTTACCGGCAGCGCCGATGTCGCCTTTGCGGGAGGCGAATTCCTGCGGGCGGAGTCGATCGAGGCGCAGGCGGGCGGGCAGCCGGTCACCGGATCGCTGTCCCTGGCACGGTCTAGGGACCGGCCCGCAGTGACGGGGGCGCTGGAGCTCGGCCCGCTGGACGCGTCCGGGATGGTCGCCTTGCTGGCCGGCCCTGCCGCGCTGCTCCAGCCCGCCGACAGCGCCTGGCCGGATGGCCCACTGGAGCTGGGGACCGAGACGCGGCCGACGTCAGGACGTATTGCCGTCACCACGCCGGAAGTCTCCATCGGTAATGCTGCGGTTACCGATGTGACGTTCGCGGTCGACTGGGATGCAACGACGATCCGAGTCAGGGGACTCGAGGGGCAAGTTGCCGGCGGTGAGGTCATGCTCGACCTGGCGCTTTGCTGCTCAGGCCCGCTGCAGGACAAGCAGGTGAGCGGACGGATGACGATGAGCGAAGTCCCGCTGAATGCGCTGGCTCCGCCGGCCGTGGGCCAGGCGCTGCAGGGCACCCTCAGTGCCAGCGGCAGCTTCAGCGGCACGGGCGACAGCGTTGCCGGCATCATTGCGGCCATGACCGGCGAGGGGAGCTACACCATCGATGATCTAGTCATCGCGGGCCTCGACCCTGCTGCCTTCGCTGCCATCGGCAGCCTCGAGTCGATCATGGAACTAGACCGGGAGCAGCTGGCGACGCTCATCACGGAACGCCTCGACGACGGATCCTTCGCCGCGACGGAGGTGGCCGGCGGCTTTACCATCGCCGGCGGCGTTTTCCGCAGCCCCAACGTGGCGATCGAAGGGCAGCAAGCGCGGCTGTTCGGCAGTACGACCATTGAACTCGCGGACCTCGAGATCGGGGGCGGCTATGTGATGACGCCCCGCGGCGACACTGCGGGCGAACTGATCAGCGAAGCCAATGCGCAGATCGTGGCCAATCTGGACGGCACGCTCCACGATCCGGTGCGCGAGTTCGATGTCTCGGGCATGGTCGACGGGCTTATGGTGAGGGCCTACGAGGTCGAGGTGGCGCGGCTGGAACGCCTGCGTGCGGAAGACGAGGCGCGGCAGCGTGCCGCCGCCGAGGAACGGGCGCGGCTGGCCGCCGAACTGGCCGAGCAGATGGCGGCGGAGGAAGCGGCCGAGCGGGCGGAGGAGGAGGCTGCGGCTGCGGCGGAGCAGAGAGCGGCGGAGCAGAGAGCCGCGGAAGAAGAGGCGGCGCGGCGTCGGGCAGAGGAAGAGGAGCGGCGACAGGCCGAGGAGGCGAACCAGCCGCTCGACCTGGGGCTGCCGGCCCCGCCGACGGGATTCTAGTCGAAGCTTCCGGCGGCGCTCTCCGCCTGCTGCCGGTACCACTGCAGCACGGCAAGGCGCACTTCGGAGGAGAGGTTGCCGGAGGCGCGCGTCTCGTCGATTTCCTGGATCAGTTGCGGCAGCGCGACGTTTCTTGCCGCCGCCATCGCTTCGGCGCCTTCCCAGAATTCAGGCTCCAGCGCGAGACTGGTGCGGTGGCCCGCGATCGTCAGCGACCGCTTCTGCAAGGGTCAGGGCTTCTTCCGGAAACGGTCGAGGCTCACGACCTTCTCGCCGCTGGCCTCCGGATCGGACGGCGGCGTCTCGTCCTCGGTGCCGGGCTCCGCGGCGGCGGTCTCGAGCGCAGGCGCCGCGGTGTCGCCATTCAGCTGCAGGCCGAACTGCACCGACGGATCAAAGAAGCCCTTCATGGCCGAGAACGGCACCACCAGCGTTTCCTGCTTGCCATCGAAGGATAGGCCGACTTCGAAGCCGGTCTCGGTGACCTTGAGGTCCCAGAACTGGTTCTGCAGCACGATGGTCATCTCGGTGTCGTACTGCTCGAGCAGGCGCTGGCTCAGCCGGACGCCGGGTGCACGGGTATAAAAGGAGATGAAGAAGTGGTGCTCGCCGGGCAGGCCGGTCTTTACGACTTCCGAAAGGACCTTGCGGACGACGCCGCGCAGGGCCTCCTGCACCAGAATGTCGTAGCGGATGTGATCTTCGGCCATGAAATAGCGATATCCCTGCGGGGAATCCCGCGAGCCGCATTTCACTCCAACCAATGGGCAGATGACAAGGGCAAAGCGCAGGGAAAGGTGCAGGCTTCTGTTGCCAGGTGCCTGCGGACCCCGCCTAGATCCCTGCGAGGGGAGTAGGACTTGGATTCGAGGTGTCGGACCGCTTACGCAGCCAGACGGACCTCAGCAATGTTGTTGTCGTTAGCAACTATTGCAATGGCCCGATATCGGTGGTGCCATGCCGAGCGAAAACACATCCTTTACGCCCTCGTCGATCCTGTTTCGCCCCCATTGGCTCCGCACTTGCGGAGTGGAGATGGTGGAGGCGCCGGGTACTGCCCCCGGGTCCGATGGGTTTATTACGATGGCCATTTATCGCCATAGCCGTTGCCGGCACGACCAATATAGGGACGGGCGAGCGCCGATGCAAATACCACGGGCGAGAAATTCGCGGCATCTGCAGCGCGGGCGAATCGCGTAGAAACAGGCGATGCAACCATACCTTCAGCTGCTTTCCGATGTTCTGAACAGAGGCACCGATCGGCCCGACCGGACCGGGACCGGCACCCGCTCGCTGTTCGGCTACCAGATGCGGTTCGATCTATCGGCTGGTTTCCCGCTGCTCACCACCAAGAAGCTGCACCTCAAGTCCATCATCTACGAGCTCCTGTGGTTCCTCCGCGGCGAGACCAATGTGCGCTGGCTGCAGGAGCGCGGGGTGAAGATCTGGGACGAGTGGGCAGACGAGAACGGCGATCTCGGCCCGGTCTACGGCTCGCAGTGGCGGAGCTGGCCGGACGGGCAGGGAAGCAGCATCGACCAGATCGCCAACGTGGTGCACGCGATCAGGACCAGGCCTGACTCGCGCCGGCACATCGTCTCCGCCTGGAACCCGGCGGAGGTGGACGAGATGGCATTGCCCCCGTGCCACTGCCTGTTCCAGTTCTATGTCGCGGAGGGACGGCTCAGCTGCCACCTCTACCAGCGGTCGGGCGACGTGTTTCTCGGCGTGCCGTTCAACATCGCGTCCTACGCGCTGCTGACGCACATGGTGGCGCAGGTGACCGGGCTGGAGCCGGGAGACTTCGTCCACTCCTTCGGCGACGTCCATCTCTACAGCAACCATTTCGAGCAGGCGCGCCTGCAGCTCGAGCGCCAGCCGCGGCCGTTGCCGCGGCTGACGCTCAATCCCCAGCGGACGTCGATCTTCCACTTCGAGTACGAGGACTTCATGGTCACCGGCTATGATCCTCATCCCGGCATCAAAGCGGAGATCGCCGTATGAGCGCAGGCAGGCATTTCGCGCCCCTGCTCCTCCTGGTGTTCGGTGGCGGGGCGACCGCCAACGATACCTCGGCCACCTTGAGTGCCGGTGGACTCGTCTTCGTCCAGTCCGAGGACGTGCGGCTGCTCTCGGAGGATCTCTACCTGTCGATGGACGAGGTGCGGGTGCGCTACGAGTTCCGCAACGAGGGCAGCGAGGACAGGCGGACGCTGGTGGCCTTTCCGCTGCCGGACATCACCGGCAGCCCAGACCTGATGGTGTCGATCCCGACCGAGGATCCGGAGAACATCTTCGGCTTCACCACGCTGTTCGACGGGGAGCCGCTCGAGGCGGAACTGCACCGTTACGCCTTCGCCCACAATCTCGACTTCACGGAGCTCCTCGTCGGCATGGAGGTGCCGCTGGCCCCGTTCGGAGAGGCGACGCTGGCTGCCATTGCGGCGCTAAGCGACGCGCAGAGAGGCGAACTGCTCGCCAAGGGCCTGATCGTGCCGCTGGAGTTCGATGCGGGGCAGGGATGGCAGACCGAGTACTACCCGGTGTGGACGCTGCGATCGACCTACGCCTGGGAGGCCGAGTTTCCAGCCGGCGACACGGTGACGGTGGAGCACAGCTACAAGCCCAGCGTCGGCGGTACCGTCGCAGTCACCTTCCTCGCCCCACCCTATGAGGGGTACGATCCGGCTTCCGACTACGCGAAGAAGTACTGCACGGACGAGTCCTTCCTCAATGCGGTGCGGCGGACGCTGCCGGATTCCGACGAACCTTACGGCGCCCCCTTCACTGAGTCCTGGCTCTCCTACGTCTGGTCGACCGGCGCCAACTGGGCCGGCCCCATCGGCCGCTTCCACCTCACCATCGAGAAGGGCGCTCCCGAAAACCTCGTCTCCTTCTGTTGGGACGGCGAGGTGACCAAGACGTCGCCGACCACCTTCGAGATGAGCGCCGAAGACTGGTATCCTCCCTGGGACAGGGAACTGGAGGTGCTGATCCTGCAGCGCCGCCAGGACGAGGCAGGGCTGAACCTCGAACAATGACGTCAACCATCACCGAGCTCACGATGAAGGTGCAACGCGTCTCGGACATCTACGCCGAGCGCTGCAAAATCCGCCGCGATGACGACTGGTTCGCTCTTAAACTGCAGGAGGAGACTGGCGAGCTGGTCGCCGAACACTTGCGGTTGTCCGGGCGGGGACGCGTTGACGGGCGGACGCCGCAGGAGATGCGGATGGCGCTGGAGGATGAAGCAGCCGACCTGCTCGCGATGCTGCTGCTCTACTGCCGTCAGAACGATATCGATCTGGAAGTCGCTCTCGAACGCAAGTGGTTCCGTCACCTCAAGCAGGAGACAACAGTGTGACCCTCAGCATCCGTAGCGCCATCGGGTCGGATCGGTCCCTCATCCTGCGGTTCATCGCCGAACTCGCGGCATATGAGAAGCTCTCGGACGCGGCCAAGGCGACCGAGGCCGACATCGTCCGCGATTTCTTCTGCGAGCAGCCGCGGGTGTTCTGTGAGATCGCCGAATGGGACGGGCAGCCGGTCGGCTTTGCCGTCTGGTTCTACACCTACTCCACCTTCCAGGGGCGGCACGGCATCTGGCTGGAGGACATCTATGTCTCCCCGGAGGCCCGTGGGCGGGGGATCGGCAAGGGCCTGCTGGCGCAGCTGGCGCAGCGGTGCGTGAACGAGGGCCTGGGACGGCTCGAATGGTGGGTGCTGGACTGGAACCAGCCCTCGATCGACTTCTACCTCGCCCAGGGCGGGACGCTGCAGGACGCGTGGACGAAGGTGCGGCTCGACGGTGCAGCGCTGCGGCGACTGGGAACGGCATGAGCGTACCCATTGCGATGATTGCTGCGGTGGCTGCCAACGGCGTCATCGGCGACAATGGCCGCCTGCCATGGCACCTGCCTTCGGACTTCGCCTTCTTCAAGGCCCAGACCCTCGGGAAGCCGCTGCTGATGGGGCGCAAGACCTTTGAGAGCATTGGGCGCCCGCTGCCGGGGCGTACCAACATCGTCGTCACGCGGCAGCGCGGCTACCAGCCCGAAGGCGTACTGGTGATCGACGACCTCGAGGCCGCGCTCGAGCATGCCCGCAGCATCGCCGTCGCCGACGGCGCCGAGGAGGTGATGATCGGGGGCGGCGAGACGCTCTATCGGGAAGTGCTGCCACAGGCGGAAAGGCTCTACATAACCCATGTCGACCTGGAGCCGGAAGGAGACACCCGCTTCCCGAAAATCGACCCGCAGGAGTGGGAGGTGACAGGGGAGCCGGATGTGCCGGGCACTGCCCGGGACGGTGCGGCATTCCGCATCAGGCTTTATACGCGGCGACAACCGTTGATGCGTTGAACCAACGGTGCCACAGCCCTATATAGGGCCGCACAACGAGCGCGAACGAGCGAACTGCTGAAAGGTTGCAGATGCCTTGGGACAATAATACGGGCGGAGGGGGTCGCAACTCCAACAGCGGCGGCCCTTGGGGGCAAGCGCCCGGAGGTGGCGGCGGACCCCGCCGCGGCGGTGGTGGAACGCCATCTCTCGAGGATATCCTTTCCCGCGGTCGCGACCAGTTCCAGGGCGGGCTTCCCGGCGGGCGCTGGGCCATTCTCGGCATCATCCTGCTGCTGCTGGTGTTCTGGCTGTTCAACGCGGTCTACACTATCAACCCGTCCGAGGTGGGCGTGAAGCTCCGCTTCGGTCAGCCGCAGGAACTGACCGGTCCCGGCCTGCACTTCCACATGTGGCCGGTGGAGACCGTCGAGCGGGTAACCGTGACGGAAAACCAGACCATGATCGGCTCGACCAACACGGCGCGCGACAGCGCCGATGACGGGCTGATGCTCACCGGCGACCAGAACATCGTTAACCTGCGCTTCTCGGTGCTGTGGTCGATCACTGATCCCATTGCCTACCTGTTCAACGTGCGTGAGCCGGCGGACACCATTCGCAGTATCGGAGAAAGCGCCATGCGCGAGGTGGTCGGCCGGCGCCCGGCGCAGGACATCTTCCGTGACGACCGCGCCGGCGTCGAGGTCGAGGTGCAGCAGATCGTGCAGGCGGTCATCGATGAATACGGCATGGGGGTGACCGCGTCGCAGGTGGCGCTGGAGAACGTGGCGCCGCCCGCCGAGGTGGCCGATGCCTTCGACGAGGTGCAACGCGCCGAGCAGGACGAAGACCGCTTCCAGGAAGAGGCCCGTTCCTACTCCAACACGCTCCTCGGTGACGCCCGCGGGCAGGCAGCGCAGGTCCGCGAGGACGCTGCGGCCTACAAGAACCGGGTGGTGCAGGAAGCGGAAGGTGAGGCGGCCCGCTTCATCTCCATCTACCGTGAATATGCCAACGCGCCGGAAGTCACGCGCAAGCGCTTGTTCCTAGAAACCATGGAAGAAGTGCTCGGTGCCTCCGAGAAAGTCATCGTCGAGAATGGCGCCGGCTCCGGCGTCGTCCCCTACCTGCCGCTGCCCGAGCTCCGCAGCAACGCCACCACGACGCCGAGGTAAACCATGAACCGTCTCATCATTCTCGGTGTCGTCCTTGTTGGCGCCCTCTACATCCTGTTCTCCTCGATCTACGTCGTGAACGAGCGCGAGCAGGCCATTGTCATGCGTTTCGGGCAGATCACCGACGTGCACACCGAGCCGGGTCTCTACTTCAAGGTGCCGACCGACATCGTCGACTCGGTGCAGATCATCGAGGACCGGCTGCTGCGCTACGACATCGCGGACATGACGCTGCAGGTTTCGGGCGGCAAGTTCTACGAAGTGGACGCCTTCCTGACCTATCGGATCGCCGATCCGCGGCTGTTCCGCGAACGCGCCCTCGGCGAGTTGCGGGTCATCGAGGACCGTATCGGCACTCGCTTCGACGCTGCCCTGCGCCAGGTCTACGGCCTGCGGGAGTTCAACGCCGCGCTTTCGGAAGAACGGCCGCAGATGATGCGGGAGGCACGCCAGCTCATGGTCGCCGACATGGCGGCACTCGGCATCGACATCGTCGACGTTCGCATCCTGCGCACCGATCTGACCAATCAGGTGTCGGCGCAGACCTACGAGCGGATGCAGGCGGAACGTCTGGCGGAGGCCGCGCTGCTGCGGGCGCGTGGCCAGGAAGTGGCACAGTCGCTGCGGGCCGTGGCCGACAGGCAGGCGGTCGAGATCATCGCCGCCGCACAGCGCGACGCGGAGATCCTGCGCGGTGAGGGCGATGCCCAGCGGAGCTTGATCTTTGCCGAAGCCTACAATCTCGACCGGGAGTTCTTCGACTTCTATCGCTCCATGGAGTCCTACCGGGCCGCCCTTGGTAGCGCCGGGACCACCATGGTGCTGACGCCGGATACCGAATTCTTCCAGTATTTCGGTTCCGACCAGCGGGGTGGCACGGCAGGCGGAGCGGCGACCTCCGCCGGTGCCGGCGAAGCTGGGACAGGCGACGCCGCGGCGGCGGGCACGGCCGATGCCCCGGCTCCTGCGGGGGCGGCGGCAGAGTCCGATCAAAGCGAGGGCCCGGCGGATGCCCCGGCTCCGACGGAGGCGGCGGTTGAGTCGGATGAGGGCGAGGCCGCGCCGGTCGAGCCCATCGCAGCGCCGGTTGCTGCCGGCCAGTGATCGACCTGCTGTCGGCGCTGGCTCTGGCCATCGTCATCGAGGGGCTGGTTTACGCGGCCTTTCCGGAGCAGATGAAGCGGATGCTGGCAAGCATACAGGCGTTGCCGGCATCAACCATCCGTGCTTCGGCACTGGCTTGCGCTGCGGTCGGACTTGTTCTCTTGTGGAGCATTCGCGGCTAGGAGGATGGGCGGCCGCTTGGTACCGACGATGGAGGGCGGGATGAGTTCCAGGCGAGCGGTCTGGCGGGCGCTGCTGCTGGCGACGATGCTGCTGGTGCCGGCGCTGACTGCAGGTCACGCGGCGGGGCAGGGGCCGGCATCGGTGTCAGAGCTTGCGGCCCAGCTGTCGCCGGCGGTGGTCAATGTCGGAACATCGAGGCGGCTGGCCACGGACAACGGTGTGCCCTTCCCCGATTTTCCCGAAGGCTCGCCGCTCGAGGACCTGTTCGACGAGCTCAACCCGAATCAGGGTCTCGGCGAGGGGCTGATGGGCGAGGCGCGGAGCCTCGGCTCGGGCTTCATCATTTCGGCCGACGGTATTGTCGTCACCAATCGCCACGTCATCGAGGGCGCCGACGAGATCGAAATCCACCTCACCGATGGAACCCGCCTTCCGGCCCGCATCGTCGGAGCGGACGACAAGACGGATCTGGCGGTGCTGAAGGTCGACGCGGAGGCACCGCTGCCCTTCGTCCAGTTCGGCGACAGCGACACCGCGGTGGTTGGCGACTGGGTGATGGCGATCGGCAATCCTTTCGGCCTTGGCGGCTCCGTCACCCTCGGTATCGTTTCGGCCCGCAACCGCGACATCCAGTCCGGCCCCTACGACCAGTTCATCCAGACGGACGCCTCTATCAACCAGGGCAATTCCGGTGGCCCGCTTTTCGACATGAACGGCAAGGTGGTCGGCATCAATACTGCCATCATCGCCCGCGGCGGCACCTCGCTCGGCATCGGCTTCGCCGTTCCCGTCAACCTGGCACGTACCGTCATCGATCAGCTCCGGGAGTACGGGGAGACGCGGCGCGGCTGGCTCGGGGTCGGCATTCAGGAGGTCACCGAGGACATTTCGTCCAGCCTTGGACGCAGCGGCACCGCGGGGGCGCTTGTCATCGACATCACACCCAGCGGCCCGTCTGCGGGCATCATCCTCGAGGGGGACATCATCCTCGAGTTCGACGGCAAGCCGATCGCGCGAATGCGCGACCTGCCGCGGGTGGTGGCCGAGGCGCCGGTGGGGGCGGCCGTGCCGGTGAAGGTCCTGCGGAACGGATCGGAGTTGACGCTGGACGTCACGCTGGGGCGCCTCGAACTCGGGGAGCAGATGATCGCGGAGGCGACGCAGGGCGCTCAGCCCGAGGTTGTCGATCAGCCCGTCGGTCCGGCGCCGGGGCTGAGCGAACTGGTGGGAATCGACATCGCGCCGCTCGACGCCGAGACCCGCACCGCGTTCGCCCTCGACCAGGAGGTCACCGGGGTGGTGGTCACCAAGGTGATGGAAGGCAGCGACGCGCTGGAGAAGGGAATGTTGCCGGGGCAGGTGATCCTCGAGGTCAACCAGCGCCAGGTGGGGACCGTGAGCGACGTGACCGAGCTCGTGGGCGCTGCCAAGGAGGCGGGCCGTCCGGCGGTGCTGTTCAAGGTCACCGACGTGACCGGCGGCAGCCGCTTTATCGCGGTGCGTCTGGGCTGAGGATCCGGTAGAGCACGTGCTGGCGGAGGGGATGGCCCTCCGCAATCCTCGGGTGCGTGAAGTCGTCGGCCGGGTCGCGGCGCATGCCGAGCTTCTCCATGACCCGCTGGCTCGGCAGGTTGATGGCAGCGGTGAAGGCCACGACCTCCGGGAGCCCGAGCGACCAGGCATGGTGGAGCCATGCCCTCGCCCCTTCGGGTGCCAGCCCTTGTCCCCAGAAGCGTTCTGCGAGGACCCAACCGATCTCCACCTCGGGGTGCCGCGGGATAGCCGCCCGCATGTCCTCCGGTATGACGCCAAGCCCGAGCAGCCCCACCAATGCACCGTCGGCCTTCGCTTCCGCGGCCTGGAAATGGAAACCGGCGGCGTCGGCCTTGATGCGGGCCGCGTCGATCTCGGCGCTAGCCTCCTCCGGCGTCAGCAGCCGGGGAAAGAATCGGCGGACCTGCGGGTCGCCCATGATCCGGGCCAGCGGTTCGCGGTCCCGCTCCTCCCAGGGGCGCAGGATCAGGCGGGCGGTCTCCAGCCTCACCGGACGAAATCCTCTTCGGCATAGCCCTGGAGGTAGAGCAGGGCCGTGAGGTCGCCATGGTCGATGCGGACGGTAGCCTGCTCGGCGACCAGCGGCTTGGCGTGGAGAGCGACGCCGAGCCCGGCGGCGTTAATCATGTCCAGGTCATTGGCGCCGTCGCCGACGCTCATGGTAGCGGCGATCGGGATCTGACGCTCGCTGGTCAGGGCCAGCAGGCGCTCGAGCTTCACCGACCTGTCGACGATCGGTCCCGCGACCGTGCCCGCGAGGACATCCCCGTCGAAGTCGAGGACGTTGGCGATCGCCTCGTCGAACCCGATGCGCTCGGCAAAGTATTCCGCGAACAGGCTGAAGCCGCCGGAAACCAGCGAGGTGTAGGCGCCGTAGGCCTTCATGGTCTGGACCAGGGCGCGCCCACCCGGCGCCAGCGTGATGCGCTCGCGGCGGATCTCCTCTACTGCCCGCCGGTTCAGCCCCTTGATCAGCGCCACCCGAGTGCGGAGCGCCTCGGCGAAGTCGATCTCGCCATTCATCGCCCGCTCGGTGATGGCGGCGACGTCGGCCTTGATGCCGAGGGCATCTGCCAGTTCGTCGATGCACTCCTCGTTGATCATCGTCGAGTCCATGTCGGCGACGAGCAGCAGCTTGCGGCGGTTGGCGAGCGGTACCAGGGCGACATCGATCGGTTGCGAGCCGATCACAGCCCGCGCCTCGGCCACCGGATCGGCGGCCTGGGGGGCAATGATCTCGCAGGCCACGCCACGGCACAACCAGTTGATCTCGCCATGCGTCTCGTGCTGGATCACCCGCGCGAGCCGGTCGTCGAGGACCGGATCCGAAGGATTGGCGATGAGGCAAAGGACGGACATGCTGGGAATCCCGACGCGAGCGCAGACGGATGCCGGATAGGGCGGGGCGGCGCGCCGTCCTGATAGCCGGTCCGACAGCGAGCGGCAAGTCGGCCTTGGCGCTGCGCCGCGCCCGCGACCTTGGCGGGGTGGTCGTCAATGCCGACGCCATGCAGGTCTATGACGTGCTCCGGGTGCTGACGGCGCGTCCCGGTCCCGGTGAAGTCGACGAGGTTCCGCATCTACTCTATGGCGTGGTTTCGCCAGCACAGCGCTTTTCCACCGGCGACTGGCTGCGGGCCGTCGCTGAATTGCTGCCGAAGCTCGAAGGCCGGCCGCTGGTCCTGACAGGGGGCACCGGTCTCTATTTCGAGGCGCTGACCAACGGCCTAGCGCCGGTCCCGTCGGTGCCCGAAGCGGCGGTCGCGGCGGCCGAGGCGGAAGTGCAGGGGCTGGACCGGGAAGCGCGGCAGCGGCTGATCGCGGCGCGGGATCCCGAGATGGCCCTGCGTCTGAACGTTCCGGATCCGCAGCGGGTGGTGCGGGCGCTGGCGGTATTGGCGGCGACCGGGCGGTCCCTTGTCAGCTTTCAGGAGGACCGGCAACCGGCCATTCTCGAGGGCTACGAGTTGGAGCGGCTCGTGCTCAATCCGGACCGGGACGTGCTGCGGGCCCGTATCGCCTCTCGCTTCGAGATCATGCTGGAAAACGGTGCGGTAGACGAGGTACGGCAGCTCCGCGCCCTCGAGCTCGAGCCATCGCTGCCGGCGATGAAGGCAATCGGTGTGCGCGAGATCGGCGACTGGATCGATGGCCGGAGTAGCCGCGAGCAGGCGGTCGAACGGGCCGTGATCGCCACGCGGCAATACGCCAAGCGGCAGCGGACCTGGTTCCGCAACCGCATGCCCGACTGGGACTGGATCGACCCGGAAGCTCTCCCGCCCTAGGCCGGGAGGCGGGTGCCCCCAACGCTGCGCTCGGGCAGGTCGCGCATCAGGCCAAGCCGTTCCCGCATGGCGAAGCGAACCACCAGCACCACCGCGCAGAAGCCGAGCCCGGCGGCCAGACCGAGCCAGATGCCGGCACCGCGCCATTCCAGCACGAAGCCGAGCACATAGGCCACCGGCAGTCCGACCGCCCAATAGCCGAAGATGGCGAAGACCATCGGAATCTTGGTGTCGGACAACCCGCGCAGCGCGTGGGCGGCAACCACCTGGGCACCGTCGGCCAGCTGGAAAATGCCCGCAATGGCGAGGAAGGTGGCAGCGAGGCGAAGCGCTTCGGCGTTCCCCGGGTCATTGCGATTGAGGAAGATGCCGACCAGCGTCTGCGGCAGGACGAGGAAGATGATGCAGGTGATGCTCATGAAGCCCATGCCCATCGCCAGCGCGGTCCACCCCGCCTTCCGCACGCCCTCGGCGTCGCCGCGGCCATAGGCGATACCAACCCGCACCGTGGCCGCCATGCCGAGCCCGAGCGGCACCATGAAGGCCGTCGACGCGAGCTGCAGGGCGACCGCGTGCGCGGCCACCTCGTCGGTGCCGAGCCGGCCCATCAGCAGCGCTGCCACCGAGAACAGTCCCACCTCGGCGAGGACGGTGAGGCCAATCGGCAGACCGATGCCGAAGATGGCACGAAAGTGCTGCCAGTCCGGCCGCCAGAACCGCAGCAGGATGTTGAAGCGCTTGAACCGCCGGTGCCGCAGGACGTAGCCGAGCAGGGCGAGGAACATGAAGAGGTTCACCAGCCCGGTGGCAATGGCGGCGCCGCGCAGTTCCAGCCGCGGAAAGCCGAAATGGCCGAACATCAGCGTGTAGGCGAGGATGGCGTTGACGACAACGCCGATGACGGTGACGACAAGGATGATGCGGGTGTCGTCGAAGGCAGCGAGCAGCGAGCGGACCGCCATCATGGCCAGGGCCGGATAGAGCATCCAGGCACCGGCGAACATGTAGCTCTCGGCAAGCGCTGTGACTTCCGGATCCTGTCCCAGCGCCAGATAGATCGGGCGGATGCTGAGGACCAGCGGCATGAGCAGGCTGGCAATCACCATGGAGGCCCAGAAGCCCTGACGGACGATGCGCCGTACTTCCTTGATGCGGCGGCGGCCGCGCGCCTGCGCCACCAGCGGTGCAACCGCCCCGATGACGCCGATGCCGAAAACCAGGAACGGCACCAGGAAGGCGCCGGCCAGCGTGCCTGCAGCGAGATATTTCGGACCAAGCCAGCCCATCAGCACGACGTCGGTGGTGAACAGCAGGTTCTGCGCCAGTTGCGCGATGATCAGTGGCCAGGCCAGCCGGAAGCTCTGCCTGGCCTCTCTGGCCCACCCGCCGGAATCGGTGGTGATCGTGGCGCCGGCACCGGGCGCCGCCTGCAGGTTTGCCATTTCCATCGGCCCGTTCTAAGGGGGCGGAGCCATAGCTTATCGGCAGGCGCCGCGCCAGTGCGTTGCATCTCTGCAACAGCCACCGCGGGCAATTTTACCTTGTGGAACCGAAACGATCACACGACATTGAACACTCGACCACAAACCGATCCCGGAGGGACCAATGAAATCCATCATGCTCATAATCGCGGCCTTGCTGACTGCGCTGACGCTGTCGGCCTGCACGACCACTGAACGTACCGCTACGGGAGGCGCCCTGATCGGTGCAGCTGTGGGTGGTGCCAGCACCGGAACGCTCGCTGGTGCGGCCGTTGGTGGTGCTGTCGGCGCTGTTTCAGGTGCCGTGGTGGGCGAACTGCTTGGCCGCTACGAGCGCGACCCGAGCCAGTGCGTCTACGAGCACCGTGGCCGTCGCTTCATCGACGACTGCCCCGAGGGCTGATCGAACAGCATTCTGCCGCCGGTCCGAGTAGCACTCGACCGGCGGCACGAATTTGCCGGGCCTTTGTCCAGCAGCTGTGCTAGGATAGTAGCAGGCGACGACCAGCTCGGCCTCGAAAGCCGCCGCCGGCGGCTTGAGCCTGTCGCGGGAAGGACATCTTCTGGAAAAGATCAAGAGCATCGCCGTGCCGGTCACGCGCAAGAGGCTGTCCGCACCGCGGATGCGCCCCAGCCGCCCCGACATGGCGGACGACGAGGGCCTGCGGCGGCCACGTCTCACCCCGCGGCCCGAGGCGGTGCATCGCTACCGTATCGGTGATCGCGTGCGGATGACCGGCGGTGGCAGCAACTGGGCCCGCAGTGAGGCCGTCTGCAGCATCGTCGCCTTGCTGCCTCATGAGCGCGGACCAGTGCTCTACCGGGTGCAGAGCGACGCGGAGAATTGTCAGCGGGTGGTTGAGGAAACCGACCTCAGCACGCTCGCCTGACGGCGCCGCGGGGCCGGGTGCCCCGGGGCTTCTAGGCCGGGACCGCATGTCGCTGTCCTGGAAATTCCGTGTGCCATTGGCCTGCGGCAAAACGAAGAGTACGTTGATGACGATCGGAACTGTTAAATTCTTCAACTCGACCAAGGGATTTGGCTTCATCCAGCCGGACGATGGCGGCAAAGATGCCTTCGTGCACATCTCGGCGCTGGAGCGCGCCGGCATCTCCGACCTCGCCGAGGGTCAGAAGGTCTCGTACGATCTGGAGAGCGGTCGCGATGGCAGGGCTTCGGCCACCAATGTGAAGCTCGCCGACTAAGCCTCGGCGACACACCGATACGATCTGAAGTGGCCCTTGCGAGGGCCCTTTTTTTTGGGCGGCAGCATCAGCGGATGACGGCCGCCGTCCGCCGGGCTAGCATCCCTGTTCGCCCGCCGGAACCAGCCTTGCCCAGCCGCACCGAAAGCATCGAAGCGTTCATTCGCCGCAACCTGCCGCTGCGGCCGGTGCCGGGGCTGCCCGGTATCGTGCTGCATACGGCATATCCCGGAAGCGGCCTGCGACGCCTGCCCGGTGCCTTGGCGCCCTATTGGGCCTGGCCCTGGGCGGGGGGACTGGTGTTGGCACGGCATTTCCGCGACCACCCCAGCTGCGTGCGCGGCCGCCGGATCCTCGATCTCGGCGCCGGCTCCGGCCTCGTCGGCATCGCCGCCATGCTGGCCGGTGCCGGTTCCGTGCTGGCAGCCGAGGTCGACGGCAACGGTCTGGTGGCGCTGTCTCTCAACGCCACGGCCAATGGCGTCATCCTGACGCCGTGTGCGGGCGATGCGCTGGGGCTGCCGGTGCCGGATGTCGATCTGGTGGTGGGCGGCGACGTCTACTACGACGCCGAGCTCGCGCCGCGCGTCACCGGCTTTCTCGAGCGCTGCCGTGCCGCCGGGATCGAGGTGCTGATCGGTGACCCGGGACGGGCCCACCTGCCGCTGGAGCGGTTGCAGCATCTGGCGGGTTACGAGGTTCCCGATTTCGGAGCGGCACCCGGTGATGCTCCGCGTCCAGCCGCCGTGTACCGGCTGGATCGCGGCGCTGTAGCCTTCTAGTCACCGAGGCGAACGGTGCGCCAGGTCTGGATGCAACGCACCGGCCCGGGACGGCGGACGATGATGCTACCCCAGTCGCCCGGCATCGGCAGGTGCAGGGTGACCCGCAGGTAGTCGGTGCGCCCGCAGCGCGAGCAGGGGAACGGGGGCTCCAGCGCATCCCGCTCGGGCCCCAGCAGTTGCGCGAGGTCGCTGGCGAGAAAGTTGGCGCTGCGACGGCAGTGGTTGCAGCGCAGCACCACCAGCTGGCCGAGCGCGGCCGCGTGCTTCAGCCGGTGCAGCTTGCCGGGATAGGGTGATTGCTTCTCGTAAGGAGCGGGCACGGAGGAGACTCGGGTGTTCTTCTTATGTTCTAGCCGTGCGATCGTGGTCGAGTCGAGGTGCACGGCGGCGGTGTGGTCGAATGCCGCGCCCGGACGCACCATGGGTGGAGAGGAGTGGCAGCAAGATGCATGAGGCAAATGAGGACCTCCTGCGGCGCTTCCACGCCGCGGTGAACATGGAGCCCGAGGATCTCGAAAGCTGGCTCGAGACCGCCCCTAGCCATGCCGTGGGCTGGCCCAGGGACCGGCCGCCCGGCGTGGAATCCACCGGCCATGCGGCCGGTCGCCGCCTGCTCGAGATCCTCCGCAAGTCGGAAGCCGAGTACACCGACGCCGACTACGCCCACATGCGCAAGGTCGCCGGCTATGTCGCCCGGCACCTGAAGCAGCGCCCGCGCCGCGACGTCAGCACCACCCGCTGGCGCTACAGCCTGATGAACTGGGGCCATGATCCGCTAAAATGATCGTCAGCCAACGGGAGGAGGAAGCTCTCGATCCGGAACTGTGGTTGCGCCATCCCGTTGGCCCTCAGCCGCAACCGCAGAGGAGACCTCCCCATGGCCGCCTATCTTCGCTTCGCCGCCATGATCGCCACGTCGACCCTGGCGATGTACGGGCTGATGTATCTCAACACCTACAGCATCGACCACGTCTTCTTCAGCGAAACGCGCGCCTATATGGCCCTCGTCATGGGGGCGACCATGGCCGTGATCATGCTGTTGTTCATGCTGAAGATGCACAGCAACACGATGCTGAACGTGGGCATCCTGGCCGGCGCGGTGATCGTCTTCGGCACGTCCTTGTGGCTGGTGCGCAGCCAGGCGACGGTGGAGCAGGTCTCCTACATGCGGGCCATGATCCCCCACCATTCGATCGCCATCCTGACCAGCGAGCGCGCCAATATCGAAGACCCACGGGTGCGGCAACTGGCCGACGAGATCATCGCCACCCAGCGCGAGGAGATCGCCCAAATGAAGGCGCTGATCGCCGAGCTGGAGTA
Source organism: Devosiaceae bacterium (assembly GCA_035998685.1). Classification (GTDB taxonomy): domain Bacteria; phylum Pseudomonadota; class Alphaproteobacteria; order Rhizobiales; family Devosiaceae; genus Devosia_A. The sequence continues at coordinate 286,978 of DASYHK010000004.1, forward strand.
AGGGCCGGCTCCGTATCCGTCACCGCATGGTCCTCCCTTGACGCCCAGAGGTGAAGCGTTCGGTGTAGGCCACTCCGCCGCCACTCTCGCTCGCCATCCCACCAGCCCCACCGGCCGTCATCCCGTTGATGAACGGGACCCAGTAACCACCGGCCATCCGGCTGTACGAAAAGGCGCAACGGGCTCGGACCCAGTACGGCAAAACCCAATGCCCCGTGGGTACTGGATCCCGTTCATCAACGGGATGACGGCCGGTGGAGGTGGGGCGTTTGGTGCAGGCACCGCCCACTCTCACACTCGACGCACCTCCACACCCGCCAGTCCCGGTGGGCGGGTGATGACGGCGGAGAGCAAGGTGGGCCGTTCCCCCTCCGAACTCTCGCCACCCACCGCCGTCATCCCGGACGCCGCGCAGCGGCGAGCCGGGAGCCAGTGCTCAGGACCGACCACCAGCATGGCGCCATCCGGTCCTGCGGTGGTGCAGGATCGGCAAGAGCGGCGAGCGTCGCGCGGCCGGTGCACT
>DASYHK010000011.1:0-32822 GCA_035998685.1 Devosiaceae bacterium
GGGCTCGCCGTACAGCGGCTGCCCACGCCCGTCCTGATCCTCTTCAGCCAGCATCACTGGCCCCGCACTGGCGACCCAGGGGATGGCGGCCCACCCCCTGCCCGAACCCTCCCCGCGATGCCCCGTCGGCACCTCGCATCGAAGAGGTAGGGGGAATCTACCACAGTCGGGAGGCGCGGGGATAAGTCGGGGTGAAACAGTGCGTGGAGCAGCGTTTCCCGCACCGAGCGCCCCTTCCCACCGGCCGTCATCCCGTTGCCAAACGGGACCCGGTACCTACCGCACATCCGGTTCCTGCCGCGGCGATGCGGCGCCTTCAGGCCCCTGCACCACCGGCAGGCTGGTCCATACTGCGTCCCGGCTTTCGCCGGGATGACGGCCGGAGGTGGTGGCTGGTCCTGAGCACTGGGTCCGGCTCGCCGCTGCGCGGCGTCCGGGATGACGCCGGTGGGTGGGGCTACCCGCATGAGAGCACGGATGCCTCAGTCGTCTCCCTCCCCCTCGTGGGGAGGGATCAAGAGCCTGCCCCGGCAAAGGCCGGGGGTGGGGGGAGCCGCGCACTCCGAGCCTGCCGCACCCCCCACCATAGCCCTGCGCGCCTAGCGCTCCGGGCGTTCTTCGCCGGCAAAGGTCCGCCGGACCTTTGCGTAGGCGGCTCATCACTCTCGCGACGGACTTGGCCAGCGCCAAGTCCTGCTCGACTCACCCTCCCCACAAGGGGGAGGGAGCCCGACTGCAGGTGCGGTGGACGCGGGGAGCCAAATCTTGGCCCGCGCAAGCGGAAGTCTAGGTTTCGCCTTTCGCCGGGACGACGGCCGGGGGTGGTGGTTGATCTCGAGTAAGATCGTCGCCCTCCCCAGCGCCTCCCGCCCCTACCTTTACAGTCACCCCCTGCCGGGCGTAGTGACCTCGTCCGCGATGTCCTCCACCACCCCCAGGACCCGTCTTGACCTTCGGCAGCTGCAGTGGCTGGGCGTTTTCCTCGCCATTGCCGGCGCCGCCTTCTTTGCGACCAAGGGCATCGTCATCAAGCTGGCGCTGGCGGAGGGGGTCGATACCATCACCACGCTCACCTGGCGGATGATCGTCGCAGTGCCGATCTTCGTGGTCGTCGGCGTCCTCGGTTACCGCCGCCGCGCCGCCGCGCGACTGCCCGACGGGCCGCCGGTGCTGGACCTGCCGACCCTGCTGCAGACCCTCGGCATCGGCGTTGTCGGCTACTACCTCGCCAGCTTCCTCGACTTCGCGGCGCTGGAATACATCTCGGCCCAGTTCGACCGGCTGATTCTCCTGACCTACCCGTTCTTCGTCGTGCTGTTCGGCGCCATCCTCTTCGGGCGTAGGGTGACACCGATAATGGTGCTGGCGCAGCTGATCAGCTATCTCGGCATCGCGCTGATCTTCTGGCGCGACTTCAGCCTCGAGGGCGATCACGTGCTGCTCGGGGCGAGTCTGGTGTTCGGCGCCGCCATCTCCTATGCCCTCTATCAGCTGCTCGCCAAGCCTCTGATCGACCGCATGGGCGCCCAGCTCTTCACCTCCATCGCCATGAGTGGCGCCGGACCGGCGGTGATCGTGCATTTCCTGCTGACCCACCCGCTGTCGGACCTCGCCGTCAGCGGCAACGCCATGCTGCTGATGCTGGCCATCGGCACGGTTTCCACCGTGCTGCCCGCCTATTGCATCTCCGGCGCCATCGGCCTCGTCGGTCCCGAACGGACCGCCGTCATCGGCAATGTCTCGCCGGTGGTGACCATCGCGCTGGCGGTGAGCGTGCTACAGGAAGCCTTTACCATCTGGCACGCCACCGGCACCGCCATGGTGCTGTTCGGGGTGTGGCTGTTCACGCGCAAGGCCAAGCCGCGGGCCCGTGCAGTGCTGGCGAACCACCCGGAGCAGCCCTGACCGCAGGCGGCCCCTAAAGCGCCAGCCGCAGCCGCGGCAGCAGCCGCCCCGGTACCGAGCCGGACGGCACCGCTCCATCGTCCATCATGCCCATCCGGCGGTAGAAGCCTGCCGCGTGCGGGTCGGAGTCGACGACGATCCGGCGCGCGCCCGCCGATCTGGCAGCTTCCACGCTCCAGTCGAACAGGCGCCGGCCCGCGCCGGATCGCAGATGCAGGGGGTCGACGAACAGCTTGACGAGCTCGGCCTCCTCGCCGGCCAGCGACAGCTGCGCAAGCCCGACCACCTCCCCCGCGCGGTCGGCAACCATCACCAGCTCTGTTGCGATCACTTCGGCCGTCACCAACAGCTCGCCGCGGCAGGCGCGCATGAAGGCACCGTCGTAGCCCCACGCCGCCTTGGAGCGAAGGCAGAGTGCCGTTAACGCCGCTGCCTCGTGCGATCGCGGCGGTCTCAGCGCCAGCGTCTGCTCCGCCGCGCCGGGTTGTGCGTCAAATATGGATCGCCCCATCGCCGCACATCAGCGCCGCCTCGCGCACCGCTTCGCTAAGCGTCGGGTGAGCGTGGGTGGTCCGCGCCAGATCCTCGGCGGAGCCGGAGAACTCCATCAGCACCGCGATCTCGTGGATCATCTCGCCGGCGTTCTTGGCGATGATCTGCGCCCCCAGCACCCGGTCGGTGGTGACGTCGGCGAGGATCTTGACGAAGCCCTGCGTCGCCAGCATCGCCTTCGCGCGGCCGTTGGCGGTGAACGGGAACTTGCCGATCTTGTACTCGATGCCATCGGCCTTGAGTTCGTCCTCGGACCGGCCGATCCAGGCGACCTCCGGGCTCGTGTACATGACCGAGGGGATGACGCCGTAATTCACATGCCCCGCCTGGCCGGCGATAATCTCGGCAACGGCGATGCCCTCGTCCTCGGCCTTGTGCGCCAGCATCGGGCCGGCGATGACGTCGCCGATGGCGTACACCCCCTGCACGTTGGTCTGGTAGTGGCGGTCGACCCGCACCCGGCCGCGCTCGTCGAGCGCCACCCCGGCATCGTCGAGCTTGAGCCCGTCGGTGAAGGGCTTGCGGCCCACCGCCACCAGCGCCACGTCGAACTCCAGCAGCTCCATGTCGCCGCCGCCATTCGGCTCCAGCCGGGCGCTGAGCGTGCCGTCTTCCTGCTTGTCGATCGAGCTCACCTTGGTGCCGAGGCGGAACTCCAGCCCCTGCTTCTGCAGCACCCGCTGCATCTGCCGCGCCACTTCGCTATCGGCGCCCGGGATGATGCGGTCGAGGAACTCGACCACCGTCACCTTGGCGCCCAGCCGCGACCACACCGAGCCCATCTCGAGCCCGATGATGCCGGCGCCGATCACCAGCAGCCGCTTCGGCACCTCCTTGAGGGTAAGCGCGCCGGTCGAGGTGACGATCCGCTCCTCGTCGATCTCGATACCCGGCAGGTTGGCCGACACCGAACCGGTGGCGATGATGATGTTGCGGGTCTCGATCGTCTCGCCCGTCCCCTCCTCCGGGGTCACCAGCACCTTGCCCGGGGCGCCGAGAGAGGCGGTGCCGCGAAAGGCGGTGATCTTGTTCTTCTTGAACAGGAACTCGATGCCGGTGACATTGGCCGTCACCGTCTCGTCCTTGTGCACCAGCATCTGCTCGAGATTGAGCTTCGGCTCGACCTCGATGCCGAACTGCCGGAACTGGTGGCCCGCCTCGTCGAACAGCTCCGAAGCGTGCAGCAGCGCCTTCGAGGGGATGCAGCCGATATTGAGGCAGGTGCCGCCGAAGGTCGCCCACTTCTCGACCACTGCAACCTTCATCCCGAGCTGCGCCGCGCGGATCGCGGCGACATAGCCGCCGGGTCCCGAACCGATGACCGTGAGATCGAATGTATCCGCCATGATGTCTCCGCACCGCTCCGCCTGCGCCAGGCGCCTCGCCTGACAATAGTTATCCCGATGGGGTTAAACCAGCCGCCGGGGCGAGGAAAGCCCCGTCGCAGACCTGCCCTCCGGAATCCGCATCCCTCCGCAAGCTACAGCAGCACGCCGAGGAACATCAGCGCGAGGCCACCGGCCGCCACTGTCCACACCAGGCTGCGCAGATACGGCACGCCGAAGAGACAGAGCGGCAGGTAGACCCAGCGCCCCCAGAAATAGATATGCGCGCCCCACTGCGTCAGCCCGTCGGAATGGCCGCCGAGTTCGACGACGACGCAGAGTGCGACGAAGGCGCCATAGGTCTCGAGCAGGTTGCGCAGCGCCCGTCCGGAACGGGCGGTCCAGACGTTGGGCGTCGGCTCCTCGTCGCGGGGGCCGGCCGCGTGGGCGACGCCGTGCTGCACCCGGTAGAGCGTCGACTGCGTCAGCAGATAGACCGCAAGCAGCGCCGTGCTCCAGAACAGGAGGCTCAGTTCTACCGACACGGAGATGGCCCTGCGCCGCGCGCGGCCGTCACGGCAGGATGGCCCTGCCCCCGGTGACGGCGATGGTGGTGCCGGTGGTGTAGGAAGCCTCGTCCGACAGCAACCAGAGAATGGCCTTTGCCACTTCGTCCGAGGTCCCGGCGCGCGGGATCGGCAGCTGCGGCGCCATCTGCGCGGCACGGTCGGGTGCCCCGCCCGAGGCGTGGATCTCGGTGTCGATGATGCCGGGGCGCACAGCATTGACCCTTATGCCCTCGCCCGCCACCTCCAGCGCCAGCCCGATGGTGAAGGTGTCGATCGCCCCCTTGGCGGCGGCATAGTCGACATAGTTGTTTGCGGCCCCGAGCTTCGAGGCGCCCGACGTCAGGTTGACGATGCCGCCGCCCTGCCCGCCATGCTTCGTCGACATCCGCTTGACCGCGGCAATCGCACAAAGAAAGGACCCGGTGACATTGACGGCGAGAATGCGGTTGATGCGCGCCACGTCCATGTCCTCGACCCGCGCCGTGCGGCCGATGATGCCGGCATTGTTGACCAACCCGCCGAGCGTCCCCAGCCGGTCGGCGGCCGCAAAGATGTGCTCGACATCCTCAGGAATGGCGACGTCCCCCCGTACCGCCACCGCGGTGCCGCCGGCGGACTGGATGCGCGACACCACCGCCTCGGCTGCCTCGACATTGCCGGCATAGTTGACCACGACGGCATAGCCGCGCTCGGCTGCCAGCAGCGAGGTCGCCGCCCCGATGCCGCGGCTGCCGCCAGTGACGACGAGAACCCGACTGTTGTTGCTGTTCATCGCCGCCGCCTCAGAGGTCCAGCACCAGGCGCTCCGGCGCCTCGAGGCTCTCCTTGACGCGGACCAGGAAGGTGACCGCTTCCTTGCCGTCGACGATGCGGTGGTCGTAGCTCAGCGCCAGATACATCATCGGCCGCACCACCACCTGGCCCTCGACCACCACCGGCCGCTCCTGGATCTTGTGCATGCCGAGGATGCCCGACTGCGGCGCGTTGAGGATGGGCGTCGACATCAGCGACCCGTAGACACCGCCATTGGAGATGGTGAAGGTGCCGCCCTGCATGTCGGCCATGGAGAGCGCGCCGTCGCGGGCGGCCTTGCCCAGCCGGTTGATCTCCTTCTCGATGTCGGCGATCGACAACTGGTCGGCATCGCGCACCACCGGCACCACGAGGCCCTTGTCGGTCCCCACGGCGACGCCGATATGGGCGTAGTTCTTGAACACGAGCTCGTCGCCGTCGATCTCGGCATTGACCGACGGGATCTCCTTGAGGGCGTGCACCACCGCCTTGGTGAAGAAGCCCATGAAGCCGAGCTTCACCCCGTGCTTCTTCTCGAACAGCTCCTTGTACTGGCTCCTGAGCGCCATGATCGGCGCCATGTCCACCTCGTTGAAGGTGGTGAGCATGGCCGCGGTGTTCTGCGCGTCCTTCAGCCGCCGGGCGATGGTCTGGCGTAGCCGGGTCATCTTTACCCGCTCCTCGCGCGCCTCGTCGCCTGCCGCCACCGGCCCGCGAGCCGGCTTCGGCGCCTCGGCGACCCTGGCTTCGGCGGGCTTAGCCTCAGTCTGGGCAGGCTTGGCCGCCGGCTTCTGCTCCGGCACCGGCGCCGCGGCCGAGCCGCTCATCGCCGACGGCATGGCACCGCCCCTGGCGGTCGCCGCCAGCACGTCTTCCTTGAGCACCTGACCGCGCTTGCCCGAGCCCTCGATCTCGCCCTCGGAGACCCCCCCCTCTTCCATCAGCTTGCGGGCTGCCGGGCCCGGCGGCGGCGCTTCGGTCTCGCCTTCGTCCTTCGAACGCGCGTCGGGCCGCTCGGCCGGCACCGGATCCGCCACCGTCTCCGGCCGCGACGCTTCGGCCTTGGCCTCGGTCTTCGAGGAGGCCGCTGCCGGCTCGCCGCTGCCTTCGCCGATAGCGCCGATCAGCGCCCCGACATTGACGGTCTCGCCCTGCTTGGCAGCGATGCTTTCCAGCACCCCGCCCGACGGCGCCGGCACCTCGATCGTCACCTTGTCGGTCTCGAGCTCGACCACCGGCTCGTCGGCGGCGATGGTGTCACCCACCTGCTTGAACCACTGGCCGATCGTCGCCTCGGTGACGCTTTCGCCCAGTGTGGGCACCCGAATCTCTACCGCCATTGTTCCAACCCTTGTTGCAGCGTGGTTGGCAGGAGTCTGGCCCCTGCCCCTTGGTGACGCAAGAGCGTCATTACTTGGCGAAAGCCTCGTCGAGGAATGTCTGGAGCTGCGCCAGATGCGTCCGCATCAGGCCCGTGGCCGTGGACGCCGACGCCGGCCGCCCCACGTAATGGGGGCGTTCGCCGCCGCGGCCCATCTGGTCCAGCACCCACTCGACATAGGGCTGTACGAAGGCCCAGGCCCCCATGTTCTTGGGCTCCTCCTGGCACCAGTAGACCTCGGCCCGGCCGAAACGGCCGAGCTCGTCCAGCAGCGCCTTCGCCGGGAACGGATAGAGCTGCTCGAGCCGCAGCAGGTAGACGTCGTCGATACCCCGCTTCTCGCGATCCTCGAGCAGGTCGTAATAGACCTTGCCCGAGCAGAGGATCACGCGCCGGATCTCGTTGTCCGGCTTGAGCTTGATCGTCGTCTTGGGGATTCCAGGGGCCTCCGCATCGTCCCAGAGCAGCCGGTGGAAGCAGCTGTCGGTCCCCATCTCGCTGAGCGCCGAGACCGCCCGCTTGTGCCGCAGCAGCGACTTCGGCGTCATCAGCACCAGCGGCTTGCGGAAGTCCCGTGTGACCTGCCGGCGGAGGATGTGGAAGTAGTTGGCCGGCGTGGTGCAGTTGGCGACCTGCATGTTGTCCTCGGCGCAGAGCTGAAGGAAACGCTCCAGCCGGGCGGAAGAATGCTCCGGCCCCTGCCCCTCATAGCCATGCGGCAGCAGCAGCACCAGGCCCGACATGCGGAACCACTTGCGCTCGCCCGAGGAGATGAACTGGTCGATCACCACCTGCGCGCCGTTGGCGAAGTCGCCGAACTGCGCTTCCCAGACCGTCAGCGTGTTCGGCTCGGCCAGCGAGTAGCCGTATTCGAAGCCGAGCACCGCCTCTTCGGAGAGCATCGAGTTGATGACCTCGTAGCGCTGCTGCTTTTCCGAGATGTTGTTGAGCGGAATGTATGTCTCGTCGGTCTCCTGGTCGTACAGCACCGAATGCCGCTGACTGAAGGTGCCGCGCTCGACGTCCTGTCCGCTCAGCCGGACCGGATGGCCCTGCTCCACCAGCGTGCCGAAGGCCAGGGCTTCGCCGGTCGCCCAGTCGATGCCCTCTGCGCCCTCGATGGCGGCCAGCCGCTGCTTCATGAAGCGCTTGATCGTCTTGTGCGCGTTGAAGGTTTCGGGGACGGCGCAGAGCTTGGCCCCGATCCGGGTAAGGTCGGCGATCGGCACGCCGGTCTCACCGCGGCGAGGGCCGTCCGCGTCGGCGGCCCGGAAGTCCTTCCACTGGCCGTCCAGCCAGTCGGTCTTGTTGGGCCGGAAGTCCTGGCCGGCCTCGAACTCGCTCTCGAGATGTGCCCGCCATTCGCGGCGCATGGCGTCGAGATCCTCGGACACCACCAGCCCTTCCTCGATCAGTCGCTTGGCGTAGATGTCGAGCGTCGACTCGTGCGAGCGGATACGGGAATACATCAGGGGCTGCGTAAAGCTCGGCTCGTCGCCCTCGTTGTGGCCGTAGCGCCGGTAGCAGAACATGTCGATGACCACCGGCCGGCCGAAGCGCTGCCGGTATTCCGTCGCCACCTTCGCGACATAGACCACCGCCTCCGGATCGTCGCCGTTCACATGGAACACCGGCGCCTCGATCATCTTCGCAACGTCCGTCGGATAGGGCGACGAGCGCGAATACATGGGCGAGGTGGTGAAACCGATCTGGTTGTTGATGACGAAGTGGATGGACCCGCCGGTGCGGTGCCCCTTGAGCCCGGAGAGCCCGAGGCACTCCGCCACCACGCCCTGGCCGGCAAAGGCGGCGTCGCCATGCAGCAACAGCGGCAGCACCACCGAGCGGTCGGTCTGCCGCGGCTCGATGAAATGGCCATCGACGGCGCTTCGCTGGTCCTGCTTGGCGCGCGCCTTGCCCAGCACCACCGGATCAACGATCTCGAGATGGCTGGGGTTGGCGGTGAGGCTGAGATGCACCTGGTTGCCATCGAACTCTCGGTCCGCCGAGGCCCCGAGGTGATACTTGACGTCGCCCGAGCCTTCGACTTCCTCCGGATAGAAGGCACCGCCCTTGAACTCGTGGAACAGCGCCCGATGCGGCTTCGACAGCACCTGCGTCAGGACGTTCAGCCGGCCGCGATGGGCCATGCCGAGCACGATGTCCTTCACGCCCAGCGCGCCGCCGCGCTTGATGATCTGCTCGAGCGCCGGGATCAGGGCTTCCGAGCCGTCGAGACCGAAGCGCTTGGTGCCGGTGTACTTGACGTCGAGGAACTTCTCGAAGCCCTCGGCCTCCACCAGCTTCCTGAGGATGGCCAGCTTGCCGCGCCGTGAGAACCGGATCTCCTTGTCCGGCCCCTCCATGCGCTCCTGGATCCACTGCTTGGCTTCCGGATCGGAGATGTGCATGAACTCGACGCCGACGGTCGAGCAATAAGTCCGCGTCAGGATTTCCAGCATCTCCGGGACGGTCGCGAACTCCATTCCGAGGACGTTGTCGATGAAGATCTTGCGGTCGTAGTCTTCCTCGGTGAAGCCATAACTCTTGGGATCGAGCTCCGGCGCCGGTTCCGGCGCCTTCAGCTTCAGCGGGTCGAGATCGGCATGCAGGTGCCCGCGCATGCGGTAGGCGCGGATCATCATGATGGCGCGGATGGAGTCCCGGGTCGACTGCAGCACGTCGACGGGCGTCGGCGCCGGCCGACCGTCGCTCTCCGCCTGCTTCGCCACCGCCTTGCCGGTGCGGACGGCGATCTCGCCGAGGTCGCCCCAGTTCCCATCGAGCGCCGAAACCAGTTCGCCGTTCGCCGGCTGCGGCCAGTCCGGGCGCTGCCAGGACGGCCCCTCGGCATTCTTCACCACGTCAGTGCCCGCATCCTCGAGCTTGCCGAAATAGCCGGCCCAGGTCGGATCGATGCTCTTCGGATCGGATTTGAAGCGGGCGTAGAGGTCTTCGATATAGGCGGCGTTGCCGCCATAGAGGAAAGACGAAAGCAAGAACTGTTCGTTCTTTTCTTGTCGGGTCATGTCGGTCGCTGCGGAGCGTTTCGCCCCACTATCCTTCTCACCTGCCGGGCCATTCTTGTACCCGGTGTAACGGCCCTCAATATGACGGGCTTAGCTTAGCATGCTGTAAATGCACAAGGCCCCTCAAGCGGCTCGGCAAGCGCCGCCTGCGGCAGCCTAGTCGACGATGAACAGGCGGGCGCCCACCGCCGTGCGGGAGCGATGCTTCTCGGCTTGATCGCCCACCTGATAGCTCATGCCCGGCGCCAGCTCGAATTCCCGGCCGTCCTCCAGCGTGGTGGTTAGGGCGCCCTCGAGGCACAGCAGCACGTGCCCCTTGTCGCACCAGTGGTCGGCCTGATAGCCGGGCGAGTATTCCACCATCCGTACCCGTATCGGATTGTCGGCCGACCCGAAGCGGCAGGTCCGCCAGGTGGCCTCGCCGACGTCGCCGGCGTGCCGCTCCGGGGGCAGCCGCGCCCAGTCGGTGGTCCCGAACGGAATGTCCGACATCCGCATTTGCTGTCAGCCCTTCAGCACGTCCGCAAGCGTGACCCCGATGCGTGCCGGCGACTGCGACACCTTGATGCCCGCCGCCTCCATCGCGGCGATCTTGTCCTCGGCGCCGCCCTTGCCGCCGGAAATCACCGCACCGGCGTGGCCCATGGTGCGCCCCGCCGGGGCGGTCAGCCCGGCGATGAAACCGGCCATCGGCTTCTTGCGGCCGCGCTTTGCCTCGTCGATCAGGAATTGTGCTGCCTCCTCTTCGGCCGAACCGCCGATCTCGCCGATCATGATGATCGACTTCGTTTCATCGTCCGCAAGGAACATCTCCAGCACGTCGATGAACTCCGTGCCCTTGACCGGATCGCCGCCGATGCCCACGGCCGTGGTCTGGCCGAGCCCGGCATTGGTGGTCTGGAACACCGCCTCATAGGTAAGCGTCCCGGAGCGGGAAACGATCCCTACGCTTCCCTTGGAGAAGATATTTCCCGGCATGATGCCGATCTTGCACTCTTCCGGCGTCAAAACGCCGGGGCAGTTCGGGCCGATCAAACGCGATTTCGACTTTTCGAGCCGCGCCTTGACCTTCACCATGTCGAGCACCGGCACGCCCTCGGTGATGCAGACGATCAGCGGGATCTCGGCGTCGATCGCTTCGAGAATCGCATCGGCGGCGCCGGCCGGCGGCACGTAGATCACCGAGGCATTGGCGCCGGTCGCCTCCCTGCCCTCGGCGACGGTGGTGAAGATCGGCAGCGAGGTCCCGTCGACGCCCGAGGTCCAGCTCTCGCCACCCTTCTTGGGGTGCGTGCCGCCCACCATCCTTGTGCCGTAATAGGCCAGCGCCTGCTCGGTGTGGAAGGTGCCGGTCTTGCCGGTCAGGCCCTGCACGAGAACCTTGGTATCTTTGTTGACGAGAATGGACATTGGTTTTCCGTCGTTGGTGGCGCCGTCGGCGCGTTACTGGCGGCCCTTGATGGCGGCGACGATCTTCTGCGCAGCGTCATCGAGATCGTCGGCCGAGATGATGTCGAGCCCCGAGGCGTCGAGGATCTCCTTGCCCTCCTTGACCCGCGTCCCCTCCAGCCGCACCACCAGCGGCACCTCGAGCCCCACCTCCTTGACCGCGGCGATCACGCCCTCGGCGATGACATCGCAGCGCATGATGCCGCCGAAGATGTTGACCAGGATGCCTTTGACGGCCGGATCGGCGGTGATGATCTTGAACGCCGCCGTCACCTTCTCCTTGCTGGCGCCGCCGCCGACATCTAGGAAGTTCGCCGGCTCTTCGCCATATAGCTTGATGATGTCCATGGTCGCCATGGCGAGGCCGGCGCCGTTGACCATGCAGCCGATATTGCCGTCGAGGGCGACATAGGCGAGGTCGTATTTGGAGGCCTCGATCTCCTTCTCGTCCTCTTCCGAGAGGTCGCGCAGCTCGGCCAGTTCCGGATGCCGGAACATGGCGTTGTTGTCGAAGCTGACCTTGGCATCCAGCACGCGGAGGTGCCCGTCCTCCATGACGATCAGCGGATTGACCTCGAGCAGGCTCATGTCCTTCTCGACGAAGGCCGTGTAAAGCGCCGGGAACACCTGGCCGGCATCGCTGCGCGCCGCGCCCTCCAGCCCCAGCGCCTCGGCGATCTTCGCGACGTCGCCCTCCGTCACCCCGGCACCCGGGTCGATGGCGACGGTGACGATCTTCTCCGGCGTGTCGTGCGCCACCGCCTCGATGTCCATCCCGCCCTCGGTGGAGACGACGAAGCTGACCTTGCCGGTTTCGCGGTCGACCAGCAGCGAACAGTAGAGCTCGCGGGCGATGTCGGCGCCGTCCTCGATATAGAGCCGGTTGACCTGCTTGCCGGCCGGGCCCGTCTGCTTGGTGACCAGCGTGTTGCCGAGCATCTCGCGCACATGCGCCGCGACCTCGTCCGCCGACTTCGCCAGCCGCACCCCGCCCTTGGCGTCCGGTCCGAGTTCCTTGAACTTGCCCTTGCCGCGCCCGCCGGCATGGATCTGGCTCTTCACCACATAGAGCGGCCCCGGCAGCTGTTCTGCCGCCGCTGCCGCCTCCTCCGGCTTGAAGATGGCGACGCCCTGCGCCACCGGCAGCCCGTAGGTCTTGAGCAGCGCCTTGGCCTGATGTTCGTGGATGTTCATTTTGTCCCTTCCGGACCGGAGCTATCGGTTGGCGCCGCCGAAGCCCGCAACGAGCTCGCTGGCGCCGGGTACGATCACGACCTGATCGGTCGCACAGTCAAAGAGCGGCGCCATGGCGCCGAGGCCGCGCGCGACGCCGTTGGCCTGCTCGGCAGTAGCATCGACAACACCGACGACACAGCCGGGTGCACGCTCGCTGCCGATCCTGCTGACCACCAGCGCCTCGGCAGAGCGGCCATCGACATCGATGTGAAAACGCAGCGCGGCCGCATAGGGCACACCATCCGCATCGAGCATCCACTCGATGGTCTCGCCGACGCCATTGAAGGCAAAGAAGGTCTCGAAGGCACCGCTGCGGACGCCATAGTCGACATCCATCCGCGCATCGCCGTCGCTGACGAACACATCGATGCCGTCAAGGCCCTCGCAGAGGAGGTCGATGCCGCCGCCCTCGAAGGTTTCGAGCACCTCGCAATCGTCGGTATCGAGCGTCGTATAGACACTCTCGGCCTGCGCCGCACCCGTGAGGGCGGCGAGGCTGATGAGGACCGCTGGTATCAGGAAACGCATCGGGGTTCCTCGCTGCACCTCAGGCGAGCTTCGGCGCGATCTTCTTGCAGGCCTCGACCAGCGAGCCGACGGCCGCGACCGACTTGTCGAAGGCCTTCTGCTCCGCCCCCGAGAGCGAGATCTCGACCACCTTCTCGACGCCGCCGGCGCCGATGATCACCGGCACTCCGACATAGCTGTCCCTGACTCCGTATTCGCCGCCGAGAAAGGCCGCCGCCGGCAGCAGCCGCTTCTTGTCCTTGAGGTAGCTCTCGGCCATGGCGATGGCCGAGGTCGCCGGCGCATAGAAGGCCGAACCGGTCTTCAGGAGGCCGACGATTTCGGCGCCGCCATCGCGGGTGCGCTGGATGATCTGTTCCAGCCGGTCCTTGGTCATCCAGCCCATCTTGACGATGTCGGTGAGCGGGATGCCGGCGACGGTGGAGTAGCGCGCCAGCGGCACCATGCTGTCGCCGTGGCCGCCGAGCACGAAGGCGGTGACGTCCTCGACCGAGACCTTGAGTTCATCGGCGATGAAGTGCCGGAAACGGGCCGAATCCAGCACGCCGGCCATCCCGACGACGCGTGCCGTCGGTAGTCCCGAGAACTTCTGCAGCGCCCACACCATGGCGTCGAGCGGGTTGGTAATGCAGATGACGAAGGCCTTGGGGGCGTATTTCGCGATGCCGGCGCCCACCTGCTCCATCACCTTGAGGTTGATCTCGAGCAGGTCGTCACGGCTCATTCCCGGCTTGCGCGGCACGCCGGCGGTGACGATGACGACGTCGGCGCCCTCAATGTCCTTGTATTCCGACGTACCGGTGACCGCCGCATCATTGCCCGAGACCGGACCGGACTGCGCGAGGTCGAGGGCCTTGCCCTGCGGCACCCCGTCGACGATGTCGAAGAGCACCACGTCGCCGAGATCCTTGAGGGCGGCGAGGTGCGCCAGCGTACCCCCGATCTGCCCCGCTCCGATGAGTGCGATCTTCTTGCGCGCCATGCTTGCGACCCCGACTGTGTTGGATTTTGCGGCCCCTCTTAACCCCATGCCACAGCGAGGGCAAGTAAGCCCTTGGGCTAGGGAGCGGCGGGGGCGGCCTCGGCGGCTTCCGCCTTGTGCGGCGCCTCCAGATAGGCGGCCGACTGCATCTCGACGAGGCGGCTCACGGTACGCTCGAACTCCTGCTGCGTCCTCTCGTCCTGGCCCAGTTCATCGAGCGGCACCGCAAAGCTCGCGGCGAGCTTGATACCGCGGTCATAGAGCGTGTCGATGAGCAAGATGAAACGCTTGGCAGCATCGGACCGGCCGCGGACGAACTGTGGCACGCCGTCGACCATCAGCGTGTCATAGGTATGCGCCAGCCGCAGATAATCCCGTGCCCCCAGCGGGCGCTCGCAGAGGTCGGCGAAATCAAAGCGCGCGGCTCCCATCGCCGCCAGCGGCACCTCAATGGTACGGCCGAGGGAGCGGAGTTCGGCCGGCTCACCGGCCACCCCACCGGTCAGCCGCAGCCACAGCCGGTCCATCTCCGCCCGGACCGTCTCGCCGGTGCCGAAATGGTAGACCTCGGCCCCCTCGAACTTCAGCCGCCGGTAGTCGGTCGGCCCGTCCAGTGGCACCAGCACCGTCTGCTGCTTGAGCAGCGCGATGAACGGCAGGAACAGCTGCCGGTTGAGGCCGTTCCGGTAGAGATCGTCGGGCAGCACGTTGGAGGTGGCGACCAGCGTCACCCCGCCGGCGAACAGCCGCTCGAACAGCCGCCCGAGCAGCATGGCATTGGTGATGTCGGTGACCTGGAACTCGTCGAGGCAGAGCAGCCGGGTGGCACTGGCGATGGGGCCCGCCACCGCCGCCACCGGATCGGCGCTCTCGGACCGGCCCCTTACCTTCGCCCGGAACTCGGCAATGCCCGCGTGCACCTCGTCCATGAATTCGTGGAAGTGCAGGCGCCGCTTCTCAGGCAGCTGCACCGCCTCGAACATGAGGTCCATCAGCATCGACTTGCCGCGCCCTACCTGGCCGACGAGATAGGCGCCGCGGACCGCCTGCGGCTTCTGCAGCCGCGCCAGCCAGCCACGCGGCTGACGCTGCAGCTGCTGGGCGATCCGGTCCAGCTCGGCCGCCGCGCGCGCCTGCACCGGGTCGGCCGTCAGGGCGCCGGAGTGCGTGAGTCCTTCCAGCGCCCGGCTGACCGGTCCTGCAGCCGGCACTTAGCCGACCATCGAGATGCCCTGGCCGCCGGTCAGGCTGCCGATGAAGCGGTTGCCCGAAAGCACCAGCGCCGCCAGCATGTCGCCGTTCTCGTCGAACAGCTGCACCTGGTTGCCCGCCAGTTGCCACGAGGCGACGACACTGAGGCCTGGGAGCTGGCAGCCGGGTGCCGAGGCGCGGTAGCGGTCGGTGCCCGTCTTGGCGGTGTAGGTGAGGTTGAGCTTGCACTGCTCGGCGCCGGCGATGACCGTCCAGCCACCCAGCAGCTTTTCGATGGTCAGTCCGCCGCTGAGGTCGCGGCCCGGCGCCGTGGACACCGTACCCACCGAATCCAGCGTCACGAACGAGCCATCGGCCCCTGCCGTCTGCAGCGGATCGCCCATGGCCGGCTGGCTGCCGCCGAGCACCGGCTGCCCGGTCAGCGACGGCGCCATCTGCCCGCTCTGAGCCGGCGTGCCGAGGGTGGTGGATTGCACCTGCCCCTGCTGACCGATAGCCGGCAGGTCCGTGCTCGCCACCTGCGCGTCCCGGATCGGCGTCAACTGCTCCGGCTGACTGACGGTGCTGGTCGTTGCGCCGCTGCTGGCGCAACCGCTCAGCACCAGCGCCAGCACGACGGGTGCGGTGGTCGAAACGCTGATGCGCTTCCAGTTCATCATTGGCCTGCTCCGTGCCCGAGGGCCGCGATGTTTCGTTGAAACCGATCGGGGCATATATCGCGACCTTTCCAGCCTGTCCAACCGGCGCCGCCTTGCACCTCTTCTGCCGCAATCAATGTGGCAGAGTTACGGCCCGCCGTCTCGTTCAGCGCGCCGACATCTCCTTCAGCAGCGTCTCCCCCAGCGCCCTGGCGTCCTGGGCCTCCTCTTCCGGCACCCAGATCGCCACCCCTTTCGGCCCGAATACACCAGGCATGCCCGGCAGGCCGGACTCGCCGCCCTCCATCGGATGGAAGCCATGCGCCCTCAGTGCCGTGATCAGCACCCGCGCCACCGCCGGATCGTTGACCTCCATGATCGTCTCGAGCATGCATCCGCCCCGTTCTGCCGGTCAGCCGACCCGGCGTTCCCACATCAGTTTCTTGGTCTCGGCAATGGCCTTGGCCGGGTTGAGGCCCTTTGGGCAGGTCTTGGCGCAGTTCATGATGGTGTGGCAGCGATAGAGCTTGAACGGGTCTTCGAGATTGTCCAGCCGTTCCTCGCGCGCCTCATCGCGGCTGTCGATCAGCCAGCGATAGGCCTGCAGCAGCACCGCCGGCCCCAGATATTTCTCGCCGTTCCACCAGTAGCTGGGGCACGAGGTCGAGCAGCAGGCGCAGAGAATGCACTCATAGAGCCCGTCGAGCTTCTCGCGGTCGGGTCGCGACTGCAGCCATTCGGTCTGCGGCGGCGGCGTCGTCGTCTTCAGCCACGGCTCCACCGAACGATGCTGGGCATAGAAGGTCGACATGTCCGGCACCAGGTCCTTGACCACCGGCATGTGCGGCAGCGGATAGACGGTGACCTTGCCCTCGATCTCGTCCATGCCCTTGGTGCAGGCGAGCCAGTTGTGGCCGTCGATGTTCATCGCGCAGCTGCCGCAGATGCCCTCGCGGCAGGAGCGCCGCAGCGTCAGCGTCGGATCGATGTTGTTCTTGATCCACAGCAACCCGTCGAGAACCATCGGCCCGCAATCGTCGAGGTCGACGAAATAGGTGTCGATGCGCGGGTTGTCGTCGCTGTCGGGATCGTAGCGATAGACGCGGTACTCCCGAAGATTGGTCGCGCCCGCCGGCTTCGGCCAACTCTTCCCCGGCTTGACCTGCGATTTCTTGGGGAGCAGCAGCTCGGCCATTGTCGTCTCCAGTTGTGCCGGTCCTAGCGGACCCGCGCCTCGCGCTGTTCGAGCGCATAGATGCGATCGCTGATGTCGTCGAGCGATTTGGCGAACACCGCCTGCGCGTCCGCGAGGCCCTGATTGTAATAGAAGGGGCCGATCGTCTCCGTAAAGAAGGCGAGCAGCATTTCTGCCGGCAGGTCGCCGATCGGCTCGCTCATCTCGTCGTCGAAATAGCGCTGGATGCGGGCGACGATCTCCCCGCGTTCCTCCTTGCTGAACTCGATCTGCTTCACGGTCCGCTCAATAGTTCGGCTTGCACAGCTGGTTCGACCGGGCGACGTAGCTGTTGTAGGTCTCGTAGTCGGCCGCCGCTGGCGCCCCGCCCTGCATCGAGGCGATCACCACGCCCATGAAGCGCTCGTCGATCAGGGTCATCGCCGCCTCCGCCTTGCAGGTGCACAGTTCCTCGTTGCCGCTGACACGCAGGCAAGTGGCGCGGAATTCCGCCTTCTGCGCGGCCGTCGGGGCCGCGGCCAGTACCGCGCCCGCTGACATCGCGAGAAGAGCCGCCGCCAGTATCGCCAAGATCGGGGATCTCATTCCGCCCGCCGCCTCAATATACCCGCGCCTTGGGCGCGATCCGCTTCGGGTCGATCTCGTTGCTGAGCGGCTCGGTGTGCACCGGCCGATAGTCGAGGGTGACCGTGCCGTCCGGCTCCACCCAGCTCAGCGTGTGCTTGCGCCAGTTGACGTCGTCGCGGTCGGGGAAGTCCTCGCGCGCATGGGCGCCGCGGCTTTCGGTGCGGGCTTCCGCCGAAACCACGGTGACGATGGCGTTGGCCATCAGGTTCTCGAGCTCCAGCGTCTCAACGAGATCGGAATTCCAGATCATCGAGCGGTCGCTGACCTTGACGTCCTTGAGCTGGCCCCAGATCTCGCTCATCCGCCGGACGCCCGACTGCAGCGTCTCCGCCGTACGGAACACCGCCGCATCTTCCTGCATCGCCCGCTGCATGCGCTCGCGCAGCTGTGCCGTCGGCAGCGACCCGTTGGCGTGCCGCAGCCGGTCGAAGCGGTCGAGGATGCGCTCTTCACGCGCCGGGTTGGCCGGTGCCACCGGAGCGTTACGATCGACCACCTGGCCCGCCCGGATAGCGGCTGCCCGCCCGAAGACGACGAGGTCGATCAGCGAGTTCGAGCCCAGCCGGTTGGCGCCGTGTACCGAAGCGCAGCCGGCCTCGCCCACCGCCATCAGCCCCGGCACCGTCGCATCAGGGCCGCCACGGCGCGGGTCTATGGCTTCGCCGTGATAGTTCGTGGGGATGCCGCCCATGTTGTAGTGCACCGTCGGCAGCACCGGAATCGGCTCGCGCGTCAGGTCGACGCCGGCGAAGATCTTGGCACTTTCCGAGATGCCGGGCAGCCGCTCATGCAGGATCTTGGGGTCGAGATGGTCGAGGTGGAGGAAGATGTGGTCCTGCTTCGGCCCGACGCCGCGGCCCTCGCGGATCTCGAGCGTCATGCAGCGGGAAACCACGTCGCGCGAGGCGAGGTCCTTGGCGTTGGGCGCGTAGCGCTCCATGAAGCGCTCGCCTTCGGAATTGGTGAGATAGCCGCCCTCGCCGCGAGCGCCCTCGGTGATCAGCGTGCCGGCACCGTAGATGCCAGTGGGGTGGAACTGCACGAATTCCATGTCCTGCAGCGGCAGCCCGGCGCGGGCCACCATGCCGTTGCCGTCGCCGGTGCAGGTATGGGCCGAGGTAGCGGAGAAATAGGTGCGGCCATAGCCGCCGGTCGCCAGCACCGTCATCTTGGCACGAAAGCGGTGCAGCGTGCCGTCGTCGAGCTTCCAGGCGATCACGCCCTGCACATCGCCGTCCTCGCCGAGCAGCAGGTCGAGGGCGAAATACTCGATGAAGAACTCGGCATTGTTGCGCAGCGACTGGCCGTACAGCGAATGCAGGATGGCGTGGCCGGTGCGGTCGGCGGCGGCACAGGTGCGCTGCACCGGCGGCCCCTCGCCATATTCGGTCATGTGGCCGCCGAACGGCCGCTGGTAGATCTTGCCCTCCTCGGTCCGCGAGAACGGCACGCCGTAGTGCTCGAGCTCGTAAACGGCGGCCGGCGCCTCGCGCACCATGTATTCCTGGGCGTCCATGTCCCCGAGCCAGTCCGACCCCTTGACGGTGTCGTACATGTGCCACTGCCAGCTGTCCGGCCCCATATTGCCGAGCGAGGCGGCGATACCGCCCTGTGCCGCCACTGTATGCGAGCGGGTGGGAAAGACCTTGGTCACGCAGGCCGTGCGCAGTCCCTGCTCCGCCATCCCAAGCGTCGCCCGCAGCCCGGCGCCTCCCGCCCCCACGACCACCACGTCGAATTCGTGGTCGATGATCTCGTAAGCGGCCATAGGCTCTAACCCCAGAACACGATTTTGGCGATGGACCCCAGCGCCAGCAGTGCCACGCCCAACGCAAACATGTCGTTGCAGAGCAGGCTGAAGCGATTGACGCGGCCCTCTACGAGGTAGTCCTCGATGACCTCGCGCATGCCGATGCGCATGTGCACGACGACGCTGACGACCAGCGCTGCGAGCGTGAGAGCGACAAGCGGATGGCCAACGACCGCCACCATCTCCGCACGCTCGGCTCCGGCCAGCCGCACCACGAACCAGACGAAGAAGATGAGGAACAGCACGTTGGCCATGCCGGTCAGGCGCTGGACCATGAAGTGCCGGGTTGCGGCTCGCGCCGAGCCGTAACGCGCCCGAGGGTCGGCGATTGTCTCTTTGTCGATCATCAGAACCACACGAACAGGGCCCAGGCGAGCAGCGTCAGCGTCACGCTGCCGATGACCTGGAGCCGGACAAGGATCTCCCGCCCCGCCGGATCCATGGCGAGAATGAAGTCCCAGGTAAAGTAGCGGAGGCCGCCCAGCATGTGATGGAACAGCGACCAGGTGTAGCCGAAGAGGATGACCTGCCCGAGCCAGCTGCCGAAAAAGCCGTTCACCGCCGCCAGCTCGGCCCCGCCGAGAGCCGCCGCCAGCAGCCAGGCGACCAGCAGCAGCGTGCCGAGATACTGCGCGATGCCCGTGATGCGGTGCATGATCGACATCGCCATGGTGAGGGTCAGCCGGTAGACGTCGAGATGCGGGGAGGTTGGCCGTGGCCGAGTTGCCATAGTGAGTCTCGTTGCCGCCCGCCGCGACCGCGGGCAACGCTCCAATCTGGAATGGTTCGAGACTTCTAGCCGCGCGCCGGCCCAAGGTCAAAGCTTGAAACCGTCGACGGTCTCACACTTTAGGCCGAACATCCGGCTCCGGCGACTGCAGTGCCCGCAAGGCAAGGACGAGGCAGAGGACGCGCCCCGCCCCCGGCGACCCGCCGGCAGCGACCGCGCGATTGGTCGGAGCCGCCGCGACAGGCGGCTCGCAGCCGGAACCGCCGGTCATCACCGGTGCACCGATCGCGCTCACCATGCCGATATCCAACCTGTACAATTGCAGTTCCTCGCGCCGAAAACTCGTGGCACATAGCGCAGCGGAACTGGACCGGGGCTGAAGTCGCCGTTCAGGATTCGTTCATGATGATGCCGGGAGAGCGCCCCTGTGAACGCAGAAGTCGAGATCGTGGCTGTCGACACGCTGTCCCGCAACTGGGGTGTGCTGCAGAAATACACCTTTGACATCAATAGCCTGAACGGGGAACGCCAGCGCCACGAGCGCGAGGTCTACGACCGGGGCGACGCCGCCGTCGTGCTGCTGCACAACCCCGTCCGCGACACCGTCATCCTCACCCGCCAGTTCCGCCTGCCGGCGCATCTCAGTGATGGCAATGGATTCCTGATCGAGGCCTGTGCCGGCCTGCTGGACGGCGAGGATCCCGAAACCTGCGCCCGCCGCGAGGCCGAGGAGGAGACCGGCTACCGCGTCGGCGGGCTGCGCCACGTCTTTTCGGCCTTCATGAGTCCCGGCTCCGTCACCGAGAAGCTGCACTTCTTCATCGGCAGCTACGACGCCGCCGCCAAAGTCGCCGCCGGTGGCGGCCTCGACCACGAGGGCGAGGACATCGAGGTCATGGAGATGTCGCTCGGCACCGCCCTCGCGATGATCGGCTCGGGCGAGATCGTCGATGCCAAGACCATCATGCTGTTGCAGGTCCTGGCACTGGCGGAGCGTCAGGGCTGACACCTTCGCCCGCACTGACATCGGGGAAGGACGCGGCCGGGGACTGACCTGTTCAGTGTTCTGCCGGAACCGCCGTATCGAGCGTCGTATAGCTCTCGGGTAGCACGATCTCGAACTCCACATGCTGGTACGGATCAAGCAACAGCATCGCCAGTTCGTAGGACGTCGGCATCACCTGCGCGGCCGGCTGCAATTCGGCGAGCGTGACCTCCGGCTGGCTGGCGGGAACGGCGGCCGGCAATGCGAGCGCAGCCGCGGCGATCAGGCTGAGAAAATATCTGCTCTTCATGACGAACCCCATTTTCCGGCGCGATCTGCGCCTCTCTGTCCGTGGGGTATGGGACAGGCGATCGGAACCAGCGTTGAACCCGCCGTTCATACTTCGTTAATCGATGCGCTCACCCGGCGGCGGCGCTAGCGGTAGTCGACGAGCTTGCGGTCGGGGTCGTAGGCCTGGTCGGCGACAGTCCGCACCACCGCCTGCCCGCACCGCATCTTCTTCGCAGCGGCGTCATAGGCATAGGTGGGGCCACCATGCAGCACCCACCCCTCGGACAGGGCCTTGGTGACCTTGTGGCAGAAGGCGGAATCGTCATCGCCGCTCAAAAACCTGTAGATCAGCATCCCTGCCCCCGATTGCGCCGCCACGACGCCTTAACGCGACTGTCCGGCGGCGTCCAGACTTGGCGCCGGCAGCTCCAGCCCCGTCGCCACCAGCCCCCCCGCCGGCGCCCGCACCTCCCATTGCAGCCCGCTGGGGGCGTAGGTGACGCTGACCCTACCGCCCAGCGCCTGCCCCGTGATGCGCTCGATGATGGTGGTGCCGAAGCCGGTCCGCTCCGGCCGCGTCACCGCGGGGCCGCCGGTTTCCTTCCAGGTAACGACCAGTTCCGGGCCGGCATCCGCCTCGTCGACCCGCCACGCCACTGCGACCCGCCCCTCCGGCGACGACAGTGCCCCGAAGACCAGGGCGTTGAGCGCCAGCTCGTGGATAGCCATGCCGAGCGCCTGGGCCGCCACGGGGGTCACCACCAGCGGCTCGCCGGAAAGGCTGACACGGGTATCGACGAGCCCGTCGATATGGACGAGCTGAGAATAGACGAGCTCCTGCATCTCCGCACCGCGCCAGCTGGCTTCTATCAACAGGTCCTGGTTGGCCGCGAGCGCCCGCAGGCGCTGCGTGATGCGGTGGGTAAAATTTTCGGCGGAGCTGTGCCCGGCGGTCTGCCGAATGATCGAATCCACGACCGCCAGCAGGTTCTTGGACCGGTGGTTGACCTCCCGGTCGAGCAACCGCTTGGCCTCCTCGAGGCGCTTCTGTTCGCTGATGTCGCGAGCGATCTTGGAGACGCCGATGAAGCGACCATCGGCTCCGTGAACGGGCGCAACGGTAAGCGAGATGGCAATCAGCCGGCCGCTCTTGTGCTGGCGCATGGTCTCGAAATTGTCGATCCGCTGCCCGGCGCGGATGCGATCGATGATGAACTGCTCTTCATGCTCGCGCCCGGTCGGGATCAGCCTGCCGATATGCTGGCCGATCATCTCGCCGGCGGCGTAGCCGAAGATGCGTTGGGCGGCTCCGTTCCAGGAGGTGACGACACCCTCGAGCGTCTTGCTGATGATTGCATCGTGCGAGGACTCGATGATGGAATCCAGCAATGCCTTCGGCTCGTCGACGCTCCAATCGGCAGCGCCGCTTGCAGTGGTCGCCGGTGCGTTCGCACTCTGCTGTTCCGTCATCCCGCCAACTTCCCTTCAAACTGCGGCGCGGCTGCAGCGTCCTTCGCGAACGCCCGGACCGCGCAATCGCTCCCCGTGCGCGGCAAACTTTTATGTATAGGGGGCTTAATACAACCCCCGCCGGATAATGGGGGCCGCCCGCGCCTGCAGCAGAGGGGCGCCGGGCGTGGATTGCATTCCGCATGACAAGCCGCTAATCGCAGCGTCATGCACGATTTTCCAGCCTCCCTTCTGGACGGCTATCGCTCGTTCATGTCCGGCCGCTACGCCCGCGAGCGCGACCACTATCGTCAGCTGGCCGAGGCAGGCCAGACGCCGGCCACGATGATCATCGCCTGCTGCGACAGCCGGGCCGCGCCCGAGAGCATCTTCGACGCCGGACCGGGCGAACTGTTCGTGCTCCGCAATGTCGCGAACCTGGTGCCGACCTTCCAGCCCGACGCCGGGCAGCACGGTACGTCCGCCGCCATCGAGTTCGCGGTGAATGCCCTTGGCATCCGCAACATCGTGGTCATGGGGCATGGGCGCTGCGGTGGCATCCAGGCAGCGCTCGACCCGGCGGCGGCGCCACTGGCCAGTGGCGACTTCATCGGCAAGTGGATGAGCTTGCTGGCGGCTCCTGCCGAGCAGGTCAGCAAATACGCTGCGCTGACGGCGAAGGAACGGCAGACCGCGCTGGAGCGGCTCTCGATCCGCAACTCCATCGATAACCTCCGCACCTTTCCCTATGTCGCAGCGCTGGAGAAGACGGGGGAACTGGTCCTGCATGGTGCCTGGTTCGATATCTCGTCGGGTGAACTCTGGATTCTCGACAAGTCGAGCGGCGACTTCTCGCGGCCCGAAGACTGAGGCGACGCCCTACGGCTGCCAGCGGTAGAGGATGTCCGGCGCACGGGCCTCGTTGCCGGCGCCGTCGGTGAACTCCACGGCCACAAATCCGTGCTTTTCATAGAACGCCCGCCCCCGAAGATTCTCGGCAAAGCACCAGAGCGCTAGATTCTGGTTGCGGGATTTAGCGTCGGCGATCAGGGCCGAGCCGATACCGGTGCCCAACCGTGCCGCGTCGATGTAGAGATGCTCGATCCAGCCGTCCAGCTCGGCCATGAACCCGACGATGCGACCGGCCCGCTCCGCCGCCGTGACCCGACAGTCGACCATCACCTTGTCGCGCATGTAGACCCGGTCTTCTTCAATGGAATGCAGGTCGGGCAGAAAGGTCAGCAGCCGCCGGGATGTCGCGAACAGCGCCGCAATGTCATCGGCATCCGCTGCCGTCGCGCCGCGGAGCGTGATCACGGTCACTGCACCACCTCGACCGGCGGACGTTTCCTGAGGCGCGGACCGAGGACGGTCAGCAGCAGCCCCAGGAACACCAGCACGCTGCCCAGCACCTCCATGCCGGAGATGCTCTCGCCAAGAAGCAGCGCAGCGCTGCCGATGCCGGTGATGGGCACCAGCAGCGTAAACGGCGCCACCACATTGGCGGGATATCGCGACAGCAGCACGCTCCAGAGGCCGTAGCCGAACAGTGTCGCGCCATAGGAGATGAAGAGCAGCGACCCGCCGCCCTGCCAGGTCATCTGCCCGAGCGCCTGCGGCAGTGCCGCCGGCCCCTCGAGCAGCAGCGAGGCGAGATAGAGCGGGATCGGCGGCACGAGGCTCGACCACACCACGAAGCTCAGCATGTCGATGCGACCGGCCTTCTTGGTGACGACATTGCCGATCCCCCAGAACAGCGAGGCGGCGATCGTCATCAGCAGCGGCACCAGGGCAGCACCGTCCAGCCGCTCCAGCCCGATGGCACCGATGCCGGCAAAAGCCACCACGGCACCGGCCAGCTGGTAACCGCCGGGACGCTCGCCGAGGAAGAGGACGGCGAGTCCAATGGTGAAGAAGACCTGCAGCTGCATCACCAGCGAGGCAAGCCCCGCCGGCATGCCGAGCCTGATCGCGACGAACAGCAGGCCGAACTGCATGACCCCGATGGAGAAGCCATAGGCGACGAGAATCCCCAGCGGCACCCTGGGTCGGCGGATGAAGAACACCGCCGGCACCGCCGCCGCGAGGAAGCGCAGCGCCGTCAGCAGCAGCGGCGACACCTCCTCGACGCCCCATTTGATGGCGACGAAATTGACGCCCCAGACCGTGACGACGAGCAGCGCGAGGATGATGTCACGGGGCGACATTTTGCGAGGGGACTAGGCGGCCTTCTGCTCCACCAGCCGGCGCTCGATCAGCGTCTCGAGAATCTGCACGGTGTTGAGGGCAGCCCCCTTGCGAAGGTTGTCCGACACCACCCAGAGGGCGAGACCGTTCTCGACCGTGTTGTCCTCGCGGATGCGGGACACGAACGTATCATACTCGCCCACCGACTCGACCGGGGTGGCGTAGCCGCCGTCCTCGCGCTTGTCGATGACGCTGATGCCTGGCGCCTCGCGCAGCAGGTCGCGCGCCTGGTCGGGGCTGATCGGCCGCTCGAACTCGAGATGCACGGCCTCGGAATGGCCGACGAATACCGGTACCCGCACGCAGGTGGCCGTGAGCTTGATCTTGGGGTCGAGGATCTTCTTGGTCTCGGCCACCATCTTCCACTCTTCCTTGGTGTAGCCGTCCTCCATGAACACATCGATATGGGGGATGACGTTGAAGGCGATCTGCTTGGTGAACTTGCGCGCCGTGGCACTGTCGTTGACGAAGATGCCCTTGGTCTGGGTCCAGAGCTCGTCGCTGCCTTCCTTGCCGGCGCCGGAGACCGACTGGTAGGTGGCGACCACCGCCCGGGTGATCTTCGCGAAATCGTGCAGCGGCTTCAGCGCCACCACCAGCTGCGCCGTCGAGCAGTTGGGATTGGCGATGATGTTCTTGCGGTCGGCGTGCGCCATATAAGCGTCCAGCGCCTCGGCGTTGACCTCCGGCACGATCAGCGGCACGTCGCCGTGGTAGCGCCAGAAGCTCGAATTATCGACGACGATGCAGCCGGTGCGGCCGATGCGCTCCGCCCATTCGCGGCTGACGGTGGACCCTGCCGACATCAGCGCGAAATCGACGCCGGTGAAGTCGAAATCCTCAAGGTTCTTCGCCTTCAGCCGGCGGTCGCCGAAGCTCAGTTCCTGCCCGGTCGAGCGGGAGGACGCGAGTGCGATCACCTCGCTGGCCGGAAACTTCCGCTCGTCGAGGATGTTGAGCATTTCGCGGCCCACATTGCCCGTGGCACCGATGACGGCAACTCGATAACCCATAGTCGTGATCCTTCTACCCGTTCCCCCGCACCGGCTCCTGGCCGGCGGTAAATCGGCTCCGGCCTCTCCCCGGCGGGAGGAGCCCGGGGGAAGCACTAGGGGGTTTTGGTGGTTTTCGCTGCCGGCACAGCCAAGCGCATCCCGGAGGACCCAGCGGTCAGCGGCGCAGGCGGCTGGTGAACTGGACAGACCTCGCACATGGCGTGGCACACTCCCTTCGGCAGCGGCGTTTCTACGCCCTACTGCTCAATTGTCAATCTTGCGGATTGCAGACCGCCGGCGCTTCGGCCATCATGAACGCCGTGATTCAGGTCTGCCGCCGTGCCCCAATCCGCTTTTCCGATGTACAATTGCAACATTGCCGCCGCCACGCCCGCAAAGCTCGTTGAATACTATTGCAAACTTCGCGGTTCGAGGATCGACTGCTGAACCTCCCTGAGGGTCATTTTCCGTGAAGATCGCTGCCAAAGGATTGTCTGCTGCCATCGTGGTCGTCGGCCTCACCTGCTCAGCCGTCGCTGCGCAGGAGCTCGAGCTCCATAGTGCTGCCAGCTCGCTCGACGGTTTCTATGCCGGCATCATGGCCGGTCCGATGTCGGCCCGCATGGGCAATTTCTTCGCCGACCCGGAGGATTTCTATTATCAGTTCGGCGGCGTTGCCGGTTGGAACACATTCGTCGGACCCGGCGTGATCGTCGGCGGCGAGGTACAGGCCAACGTCAACACCGACTTCGTCGGCGCCACCAATTTTGACGCCATGCTGATCGGGCGCGCCGGCTTCCTGACCTCCAACGACTTCATGACCTACCTGCTGGCGGGGGCCGGATATTTCGTCAACGCCCCGGCGGTCGAGGTCGGCCTTGGCATCGAATGGCAGGCTACCGACAAGCTGTCCTTGCGTCTGGAGGGGGTTGGCATCGGGCAACTGGGCGACATCTCCACCGGTGTCACGACACCGGGCATCTCCGCCTTTCGCATCACCACCGGAGCCGTCTGGCACTTCGGCCCGCATGCGGCGTCAGGCGTCGTTGTTGCCGCGACCGATGGCACCAGTTTCAGTGGCCCCCATGTGGGGCTCTATGCTGGCGGCCTCGTCAACGAGGCCTATGATTTCTTCGTCGATCAGGGCAATGGCCTCCACCTCAGCCGCTTCGCCATGGGTGGCATGGCGGGCTACGATGTCGCGCTGGCGCCGGCCCTGCGCCTCGGCGGCGAGATCCAGGGCGGCGTCAACTTCGACACTTCCGGCGACGTCGGGGTGGACGGGCTGGCCCTGGCACGGGTGGGCCTCGTGCCGCTTGACGGGCTGATGCTCTATGGTGCCGCAGGTCTGGGCGTGCTGGAACGGCAGGGGGCCTTCGCCGTCGGTGGCGGCGTGGAATATGCGCTGTGGGGCCAGAATTCCGTGCGGGCTGAGTATCTGAGCATCGGCGCGCTCAGCGGCAGCAGCACCGCACCGACCTTCAGCAGCTCCAAGTTCACGGTGGGCACCGTCTGGCGCTTCGAATAGGCCCGGTTTCCCGGATTTGAAACGGCCACGGGCAGCCGCCCAGTTCGACGTTGCCATCATCGGCGCCGGCGCCGCCGGCATGATGGCGGCCATCGAGGCCGGGCGACGGGGCCGCCGCGTGCTGGTCGTCGACCATGCCAGCGCCCCCGGTGAGAAGATCCGCATTTCCGGCGGCGGCCGCTGCAACTTCACCAACCTCCATAGCCGGCCGGAATGCTTCCTCTCCGGCAACCCGCGCTTCGCCGTCTCCGCGCTCGCCCGCTACACGCCCCGCGACTTCATCGCGCGCGTCGATCGCAACGGCATCGCCTGGCACGAAAAGACGCTGGGCCAGCTGTTCTGCGACGGCTCCAGCCGCCAGGTCATCGAGATGCTGACCGCCGACATGGCTGCCGCCGGGGTAGTGCTGCAGCTCGCGACGACGGTAGAGGCCGCCGAACGCCAAGGGGACCGCTTCGAGCTCCTTCTCTCGACCGGCGCGGTGAGCTGCGAGTCGCTCGTCGTCGCCTCCGGCGGCAAGTCGATCCCCAAGATGGGAGCCACCGGCCTTGGCTACGACCTCGCCGTGCGCTTCGGCCTCCGCGTCACCGAGACCCGGCCGGCGCTGGTGCCGCTGACCTTCGAGCCGGGCATGCTGGAGCGGCTGCGGCCGCTGGCCGGTCTCGCCACCGATGTCGTGGTTGCCGCCAACCGCCAGCGCTTCGCCGAAGCCATGCTGTTCACCCATCGCGGCCTCTCCGGTCCCGCCATCCTGCAGATCTCAAGCTACTGGCGCGAGGGTGATCCGCTGTCCATCGATCTCCTGCCGGAGCTGGATGTCGTCGCCGAGCTACGCCGGTGCCGCCGCGAGACTCCGAAACTGGCGCTGCAGACGGTACTCGCGGCGCACCTGCCCAAGCGCCTGGCGCAGTTGAAGGCGGAGGAACTGGGACTGCTAAGGCCGGTCGGCGACCTTCCGGACCGCGCCTTCGAGACCGCCGCTGCGGCGCTCGGGCGGTGGACGGTCAAACCTACCGGGACCGAAGGCTATCGCACCGCCGAGGTGACGCTGGGAGGCGTCGACACGCGCGATCTCGACTCTGCCACCATGCAGGCCCGGTCAGTCCCGGGCCTCTACTTCATCGGCGAGGTCGTGGACGTCACCGGCTGGCTCGGCGGTTATAATTTCCAGTGGGCCTGGGCCTCCGGCTGGGCCGCCGGGCAGGTGGCCTGAGGCGGCCGCCGGTATTGGCGTCGCGGCAACACTTTGCTATAGGCAGGGACCCCGCGAACCGGAGGGAGGCGCCTCTATGACGGCATTCATGGACCTCTTCCACAGCAAGCGCGCGCTGCCGCACCGTTAGGTCGCCCGCGGCCCGCCGCTCCAGCAGCAAGCACCAGCTTCGCGCCGCCACGCTCCGGCCGGCGGCAACCTTTCTCCTGTATTCCGGGACCGGCGGGCGCCTGACGCCGCCGGACGATGATCATGGCTCGATTCAAGCTCGACTTCCGGGGCGACGCCTTCCGTTCCGTCCTCGGTTTCACGATGTCGCACTGGCGCCGGCAGCCCTGGCGCGCCGCCTATATCCTCGGCACCATCCTCTGCGCCACCCTCGCCGACGTTCTCACCCCGTTGTTTGCCGGACAACTCATCGACGCCATGGCCGGCGGCGCCGCATCCGACGAGACGGCCCGGGCCGCGGCCGTCGAGGCGTTCGTGATCCTGCTGCTGCTTGGCCTCGCGGCGGTGGTGCTGCGCCAGCTCTCGTTCCAGGGCGTCATCGTCTTCACCCTGAAGATGATGACCAGCATTGCCGCCGATTCCTTTCACCGGGTGCAGCGTTTTTCGACCGACTGGCACGCCAACAGCTTCGCCGGTTCCACCGTTCGCAAGATTACCCGCGGCATGTGGGCGATCGACGACCACAATGACACGCTGCTGGTCGCGCTGTTTCCCTCGCTGGTCATGCTGCTCGGCTCGACCGTGCTGCTCAGCCTCTACTGGCCGCTGATGGGCCTCGTCGTCGGCGCCGGCTCGCTGCTTTATCTGGTGGTCACGGTAGCGCTGTCGGTGGGCTACGTTGCCCCCGCGGCCACTCTCGCCAATGCCTGGGACACCCGCATGGGCGGCGCCCTCGCCGACGCCGTCTCGTGCAATGCGGTGGTCAAGGGCTTCGGCGCCGAGGCCCGCGAGGACGCACGCCTGCAGCAGGTTGTCGGCAAGTGGCGCAAGCGCACCGACCGCACCTGGCGCCGTTTCACCGTCAACGGCACCAGCCAGCAGGCGATGCTGCTGCTGCTCCGCGCCGCCATGCTCGGCGCCGCCATCTATCTGTGGCAGCAGGGCGCCGCCAGCCCCGGCGATCTCGCCTTCGTGCTCACCTCATTCCTCATGCTGCAGGGCTACCTGCGCGACGTCGGCATGCATGTCCGCCACCTGCAGAAGGCGGTCAACGACATGGAGGAGCTGGTGGCGATCCACCACCAGCCGCTGGGCGTCGAGGACCGTGCCGACGCCCGGCCGCTGCAAGTGACCGGTGGCCGCATCGAGTTTGAGCGGGTCGACTTCCACTACGGCAAGCATGACCGGCCGCTCTACAGCAACTTCTCGGTGACCATCGCAGCCGGCGAGAAGGTGGGGCTGGTCGGCCGCTCCGGGTCCGGCAAGACCACCTTCGTCAAGCTCATCCAGCGCCTCCACGACGTCACCGGCGGCCGCATCCTGATCGATGGCCAGGACGTCGCCCTGGTGACCCAGGCGTCGCTGCGCCAGCAGATCGCCATCGTGCAGCAGGAGCCGATCCTGTTCCACCGCTCGCTCGCCGAGAACATCGCTTATGCCCGCCCCGGCGCCAGCCGCGCCGAGGTCGAGGCGGCGGCGGCGCTCGCCAGTGCCCATGACTTCATCATCAACCTGCCCAAGGGTTACAAGACTTTGGTCGGGGAACGCGGCGTCAAACTGTCGGGCGGCGAACGGCAGCGGGTCGCCATCGCCCGTGCCTTCCTCGCCGACGCACCGATCCTGATCCTCGACGAGGCCACCTCCAGCCTCGACTCCGAATCGGAGGCGCTGATCCAGCAGGCGATGGAACGGCTGCTGGTCGGCCGCACCGCCATCGTCATCGCCCACCGGCTGTCGACGGTCCGGACCCTCGACCGGCTGCTGGTGTTTGACGGTGGCCGTATCATCGAGGAGGGCAGCCACGCCGAACTGATAGGCCGGAACAGCGGCATCTACCGGCGGCTGTTCGAGCGGCAGGCAGCGCAGCTCGCCGAGGAACTGCCGGCGGCGTCTCCGGCAGTGGTTGCAGCAACTAACAAATAATTAGTTCGGCTGTTCTAGGTTGGGCGCAAGTATGGGGGCGCTGCTGGCCCAGTCGGCAGGCGGCGTGGGAGGAGGACACAGTGAAATACTTACCGAATCTGCGAATTGCGCAGAAGCTGCCGCTGGTGGTTGTAGGCGCCGCACTGGCCGCGAGCATTGCTATCGGGGTGGGCAGCTACCTTATTGCTTCGGCCACGGTGACGGAACTGACCGAAGAGAAGCTGCAGACGGTGGCGCTCGAGCGCGCCCGCGAACTGCGCGGCTTCCTCGATGCGGTGCGCGGGGATCTCGTCGTCACCGCAGCCTCCAGCACCACCGTCGGTCTCGTCGGCGATATCGGCATGGGCTGGCAGCAGCTCATCAGCGGTCAGGCCGCCAAGCTGCAGCAGCACTACATCACCGACAATCCCCATCCGGTGGACGAGCGGGCGGCCATGGACTCCGCCGGCGTCTCCATCGGCTACGACATGACCCACAAGAAGTACCACTCGGGCTTCCGCGGGCAGATGCAGACGCGCGGCTATGGCGACATCTATGTCTTCGACAAGGCCGGCAACCTCGTCTACTCGGTCGCCAAGCGCGATGATTTTGCCACCAGCTTCGCCGAGGGTGGACCGTTCGCCGAATCGACGCTGGGACAGGTCTATGCTGCCGCCCTTGCAATGACTGAGCCCGGGCAGGTGGCGTTTGCCGATACCGCACCCTATGCCGCCACCCCCGACGATCCCGCGAGCTTCATGGCGACGCCGATCTTTTCCGGGCAGACCATGCTCGGCGTCCTCGCCTTCCGTTTGCCGAAGGCCCAGATCAACGCCTTGATGAACGCGCGTTTCGGGCTCGGCGAGACCGGCGAGACCTTTTTCGTCGGCGAGGATTTCCTCTTCCGCAGCGATTCCGGCATGGTCGAGGGCGACGAGATCCTCGCAGCTAGCTACCAGGGGCCTGCCGTCGAGGCGGCCTTTGCGACCGGCGCCCCCGCCTCCGCCCACTGGAGCGGCTACCGGGACATGCCGATGCTCTCGACCGCCGTTCCGATCGAGTTCGAGGGCAGCCGCTGGGCCCTCGTCGCCACCATTGGCGAGGCCGAGGCGATGGCGCCGGTGGCCTCGATGCGCGACATGGTGCTGCTGGTCGGCGGCTTCGTCGTCGCCGGTGCGGCACTGCTCGGCTATTTGTTCTCCCGCAGCATTGCCCGTCCCATCTCGAGGCTGACCGACACCATGGGCAAACTGGCCCAGGGCGAGTTGACGGTCGAGGTGAAAGGCGGCGACCGCACCGACGAACTCGGCGAGATGGCGCGGGCGGTGGAGGTGTTCCGCGAGAACGGCTTGAAGGTCGAGGCGATGACGCATGGCGAGCGGGAAGCCTCGGAGCAGCGGCGTCGCGAGCGGGCCGAGATGATGGGGGCGCTGCAGCGGAGCTTCGGCGAGGTGGTGGATGCGGCGGTCGCCGGCAACTTCTCGCGCCGGGTGGAGGCGGCCTTCGCCGATGAGGAGCTGAACGGTCTCGCGCGGAGCGTCAACAATCTGGTGGAGACGGTCGATCGCGGCCTGGGCGAGACCAGCTCGGTGCTGGCGGCGATCGCCCGGGCGGAGCTGACCCGCAAGGTGGAGGGCGACTATGAGGGGGCGTTCGGCCAACTGAAGGATGACACCAACGCGGTGGCCGACAAGCTCAGCGAGATCGTCGGCCAGCTGCGCGACACCTCGCGGGCGCTGAAGGCGGCGACCGGGGAGATCCTCTCCGGCGCCAACGACCTCTCGGAGCGTACCACCCGGCAGGCGGCGACCATCGAGGAGACGTCCGCCACCATGGAGCAGCTGGCCTCGACGGTGCTGCAGAATGCCGGCCGCGCCCGTGATGCCTCGACCAACGCCGCCGAAGTGACCCGCACCGCCGAGGAGGGGGGCGAGGTGATGGGCCAGGCCACCGAGGCCATGGAGCGGATCACCACCTCCTCGGGCAAGATCTCGAGCATCATCGGGCTGATCGACGACATCGCCTTCCAGACCAATCTGCTGGCGCTCAACGCGTCCGTGGAAGCGGCAAGGGCCGGCGAGGCG
>DASYHK010000014.1:0-283884 GCA_035998685.1 Devosiaceae bacterium
AGCCGCTGTACGGCGAGCCCCATCGCCCCGGAGGCCGGCAGCGGCCGAAGGGGCGTCGCCCGGGCCCGGGTGATTGCCTCCCGCAAACCCCCGGCTGGCCGGCCTAAAACCGTTCGCGACGGGCGGGGCGAGAGTCCCACCACTACTTTTTGCCGGACCACCGGCACCGGGACGAAGTCCCGCCCGCGCCGCATCCTCGGAGGCGGCACCAGAGCAACCTGCAACCGATAGGCGGCAGCCGAGGCGGGGTTTTCGCGCGTCAGCCGCGCGGATGGGCGGCGCGGTAGCTCTCCAGCAGGCGGTCGGTGTCGACGGCGGTGTAGATCTGGGTGGTGGAGAGCGAGGCGTGGCCGAGCAGCTCCTGGATGGTCCGGAGATCACCGCCGCGCCCCAGCAGATGCGTGGCGAAGGAGTGGCGCAGGGCGTGCGGGGTGGCCGAAGGCGGCAACCCGAGGGCCGAGCGCAGCTGCACCACCCGCAACTGGATCAGGCGCGGCGACAGCACGCCGCCGCGGACGCCGCGGAACAGCGGTTCCCCCGCAGCCAGGTGGAACGGGCAGAGCCCGAGATAGGTGTCGATGCCCTGGCGCACGACGGCGATCAGCGGCACCAGCCGCGTCTTGCCGCCCTTGCCGGTGACCCGCAGCGCCGTCCCCTCGAGATCGGCACGGGTCAGCGCCAGGGCTTCGGAGATGCGCAAGCCGGCGCCGTAGCAGAGCGACAGCACCGCGATATCCCGGGCGGCGACCCAGGGGCGCTCCTCCATGTCGGCGGTGGCGGCGATGGTGTCCTTGGCCTCCAGCACCGTTAGCGCCTTGGGGAGGGAGCGCGGCTGCTTCGGGGTCCGGATGGCGTTCAGGGCCTCGACGGCGACGACGCCCTCGCGCTCGAGATAGCCGAAGAAACTCCGGATGGCGGCGAGGGCCCGGGCGAGGGAGCGGGAGGTGAGCCGGTCGTTGCGGCGACTGGCGAGATAGCCCCGGATGTCGGCCGGGCGAAGCTCCCGCAAGGTCCCGATGCTCACCGGACCGCCGGTATGCGCGGCAAGGAACCCGAGGAACTGCGCGAGGTCGCGCTGGTAGGCCTCCAGCGTCTTGGCGGCCAGGCGGCGGACGCTCCCTAGCTCGCGCAGCCATCCGGCGAGATGGGCGGCCAGGTCGCTGTCTGTCGTGAAGGCGGTGTCCGGCATGGCACCATTGTGCCGGATGGGCGTTACCGGACCGGTAACAGAGGGCAGTTGCAGGCATGCTTCCAGAGACCAGATCCGCCGGTTTGGATACACGGTGCCGTGAGCCGGCCTTCCTCCCGCCTCGCCAAGGCTCTATGGCTGCGCCGATGATGCAGGTTCGATCCGTGCTGCTGATGATTCTGGCCGTACTGGCGCTGGCAAGCCCCAGCCTCGCGGTCGGCGTCACTGCGGCCTCGGCGAGCGAGGTGTCGGTGGTGGCCGCAGAGGATCGCGGGGCAGCGGGCTACCGGCCCTGCGAGATGCAGGGCGGCAAGCGGGTGCTGCCGTGCCAGCCGGACCTCGGGCTGCTGGTGCGCGCCACGGCGGAGCGCCCGTGGACGACGGCAGCGGCGCCGCGTCCCGTTCCGGACCTGATGTTGCCGGACCGGGCGCCGCAGACCGACCCGCCACCGCCCCGGCGCGGCTGATTCCGTCCCCCGAGCCAACCCTCCCATCACCGGCTGCCTGCAGGCGCCGTATCGCGAGTAACAGTCATGTCTCCTCCCAATCTCCGCCGCCGCCAGTTCATGATCGGTGCCGCCAGCCTTGCCGGCCTCGCCCTTGCCGGCTGCACCACCACCGGCAACAGCAGGGTGGTCGAGCCGCAGCCGCTCACCCCGCCCCCCGACGTGCTGGCCATGTATGGGCCGCTGCCGAACGAGAAGTTTCCAATCCGGGCGGTCAATCTCTCGCAGGTCGATCCGCAATATTGGCGCCAGGTGGTTGCCGATCCGACCGGCGAGCGTCCCGGCACAGTGGTCGTCGATACCGCCAACCGCTTCCTCTATCTGGTGCGGGACGACGGCCAGGCCCTGCGCTATGGCTGCGGCATCGGCCGCGACGGCTTCTCGTGGTCCGGGCGGGCCGAGATCGCCTTCAAGCGGGAATGGCCGACCTGGACGCCCCCGGCCGAGATGATCGCCCGCGAACCCTG
The DNA here is from genome assembly GCA_035998685.1 of Devosiaceae bacterium. Lineage (GTDB taxonomy): Bacteria > Pseudomonadota > Alphaproteobacteria > Rhizobiales > Devosiaceae > Devosia_A. The sequence goes on from DASYHK010000014.1 coordinate 2,163, forward strand.
GCTGGAGCCCTATCGGAATGGCATGCCGCCGGGGCTCGAGAACCCGCTCGGCGCCCGCGCCCTCTACATCTTCCAGGACGGCAGGGACACGCTCTATCGCGTGCACGGCAACCAGGACGAGCGGGCGATCGGCCGCGCCGTCTCCAGCGGCTGCGTGCGGCTGCTGCAGCAGGACGTGATCGACCTGCACCGGCGGGTACCAGCGGGCTCGCCGATCATCGTCACCTGACCAACGCGCACCGCGCCGCCGGCAGCGGCGGCGCGGTTCGCAGAATCAGGTGGCTTCGCCTATCGTGCCCGTGAGAACAAAACGGGCACCGATGGAAGTTCCTGCCGACATCGTCGCGGTGATGGTGAGCGTCTCCGTGGAGGGGCCGTACAGCTATCGCGTGCCCGCCGGGATGCAGGTGCAGCGCGGCTCGGTGGTCGCCGTGCCACTGGTCGGGCGCCTGACGCTGGGGGTGGTCTGGGGGCCGCCGGCGGACATGGTGGCGCACAACCGGCTCAAGGATATCGCCGAGGTCTATGATGTGCCGGCGCTCAGCGACGAGCTGCTGAAGACGGTCGATTGGGTCTCCCGCTACACGCTCGCCGCGCCGGGACTGGTGCTGCGCTCGGTCCTGCGCTCCAGCGAGGCACTGGACCCGGAGCGACCGGTCACCGCCTATCGTGCGACCGGCTACCAGCCGGAGCGGCTGACGCCGGCGCGGCTGCGGGTGCTGGACGTGGTCGCCGACGGCAGCGCCTGGGCGAAGGCCGCCATCGTCGGGGCGAGCGGCGTCTCGCCCTCGGTGATCGAGGGGCTGGAGAAGGCGGGAGCGCTGGAGCGCCTGGAGCTGCCGCGGCCGCCGGTGGTCGAAGCGCCGGATCCGGAGGCGGCGGTGCCACGGCTCAACCCCGAACAGCAGGCGGCGCTGGCATCGCTGCGGGAGATGGACGCGGCCGGGTTCGGGGTGGCGCTGCTCGACGGGGTGACCGGCGGCGGCAAGACCGAGGTTTTCTTCGAGGCGGTGGCCGACACGCTCAGAGCCGGTCGGCAGGCGCTGGTGCTGCTGCCCGAGATCGCGCTGACCCACACCTTCCTCGCCCGCTTCACGCAGCGCTTCGGCACCCGCCCCGCCGAATGGCATTCGGACATGACGCCGGTGCAGCGCGGGAGGGTGTGGCGGGGCGTGCTGGAGGGAAAGGTGCGGGCGGTGGTCGGGGCGCGGTCGGCGCTGTTCCTGCCGTTCCGCGAGCTCGGCCTCATCGTTCTCGACGAGGAGCATGACGGAGCGTTCAAGCAGTCCGACGGGGTCAACTACCACGCCCGCGACATGGCGGTGGTGCGGGCGAAGTTCGCCGGGGCGCGGGTGATCCTCAGCTCGGCGACGCCGTCGGTGGAAAGCCGCAACAACGCCAACCAGGGGCGGTACCGGCACGTGCTGCTCAATGCCCGCTATGCCGAGGCGGCGATGCCCGACATCGTGGCGCTCGACATGCGCGAGGAGCCGCCGGAGAAGGGGCAGTGGATCGCGCCGCGGCTGGCGCGGGAAATCTTCGCCACCCTCGATCGCGGTGAGCAGGCGCTGCTGTTCCTCAATCGGCGCGGCTATGCTCCGCTGACGCTCTGCAAGGCCTGCGGCCACCAGTACCAGTGCCCCGACTGCTCGGCGTGGCTGGTGGAGCATCGCTTCCGCGGGGTGCTGATGTGCCACCATTGCGGCCATGAGCAGCGCCGGCCGCAGGCCTGCGGCGCCTGCGGCGCCGTCGACAGCCTGACCCCCATAGGGCCGGGCATCGAGCGGGTGGCGGAGGAGGCGGAGGCGCGGTTCCCCGGAGCACGCAAGGTGATCCTCAGCTCCGACATGGGCTCCAACGCCCAGATCCGCGACCGCTTCGCCGAGATCGAGAAGGGCGAGTACGACCTCATCATCGGCACGCAGCTGGTGGCCAAGGGGCATCATTTCGAAAAGCTGACGCTGGTCGGGGTGCTGGATGCCGACCTCGGCCTCGCCCATGGCGACCCGCGGGCGGCGGAGAAGACCTTCCAGATCCTCACCCAGGTCACCGGCCGCGCCGGGCGGGCGGCGAAGGCGGGCCGGGCGTTCCTGCAGACCTACCATCCGACCCATCCGGTGATGGAGGCGATGGTGCAAGGCGACCGCGAGGCCTTCTACGTGCACGAGCTGGCGGCGCGGCAGGCCGGCGGGCTGCCGCCGTTCGGGCGGCTGGCGGCACTGATCGTGTCGGCCAGCGAGCACGACGCCGCCACCGGCTTCGCGAGGCGTCTGCTGAGCGCTGCGCCAATGGCCGAGGGGCTGCGGCTGTTCGGGCCGGCTGACGCCCCGATCGCGATGATCCGGGGGCGGCACCGGGTGCGGCTGTTGGCACAAAGTCCGAAGGAGTTCGACCTCTCCGGCTATGTCCGGTTCTGGCTCAATATGGCGGAGCGCGCGACCGGCAATCTGCGGGTGCAGGTCGACATCGATCCGCAAAGCTTTTTCTGAGGCCGGCCGCCGTTCTCCGGCTGCGACAATCTGCTGCTTCGCTTGCCGCCGCCAGCCTTGCAAGGGCCGCGCCGCTCGTGTTAGAGGGGGCGCGAATTCGAGGGGCCGAGCCGCGCCCTTCCCACGGAAATTTCAAGCGACAGCAACCGACCGGCGACTGTTACCGCGGGCCCGGGTTGCGCATCACGAGGGTGACGAGGCATTGGCAGCGCAGGATTCAGTGCTTGTGCAGATCGCACGGCCTTACGCGCAGGCGCTCTTCGAGCTGGCAGCAGGCGACAACAGCGTCGAGGCGGTCGAGGGGGGACTTCTCGATATTGTCCGACTGACTGACGAGAGCCCGGATTTTGCCCGCTTCCTGCGTTCCCCGGTCATCAGTGCCGACGAAAAGGGCGCTGCCATCGAGGCAATCCTGCAGCGCGCCGACGCGCATCCGACCGTCGCCAATTTCGTGCGGGTCGTTGCCCGCAACGGCCGCCTGTTCGTGCTGCCGACGATCATCCAGAACTTCCGTGCGCTGGCCGCCACGGCGCGCGGCGAGGTCACGGCCGACGTGACTTCGGCGGCGCCGCTCAGCGACGCGCAGCGGACGTCGCTGGCGGAGACGCTGAAGCAGAAGATCGGCAAGACCGTATCGCTCACTGAACATGTCGACGCCTCGCTGATTGGTGGCCTGATGGTCAAGATCGGCAGCCGGATGATCGACTCTTCGCTCAAAACCAAACTGTCGGCGATGCGCGTCGCCATGAAAGAGGTCGGATAATGGATATCAAAGCCGCGGAAATCTCTGCGATCCTCAAGGACCAGATCAAGAATTTCGGCCAGGAGGCCGAGGTTTCCGAAGTCGGCCAGGTGCTGTCCGTCGGTGACGGCATCGCCCGCGTCTACGGCCTCGACAACGTGCAGGCCGGCGAGCTCGTCGAGTTCCCGGGCGGCATCAAGGGCATGGCGCTCAACCTCGAGAGCGACAATGTCGGTGTGGTGCTGTTCGGCGCCGACCGCGGCATCAAGGAAGGCGACACCGTCAAGCGCACGGGATCGATCGTCGATACCCCGGTCGGTATGGGCATGCTGGGTCGCGTCGTCGACGCGCTCGGCAATCCGATCGACGGCAAGGGCCCGATCGAGTCGTCCGAGCGGCGCCGGGTAGACGTCAAGGCGCCGGGCATTCTGCCGCGCAAGTCGGTGCACGAGCCGATGTCGACCGGTCTCAAGGCCATCGACGCGCTGATCCCGATAGGCCGCGGCCAGCGCGAGCTGATCATCGGCGACCGCCAGACCGGCAAGACCGCCGTCATTCTCGACACCTTTCTCAACCAGAAGCCGGCGCATGTCGGCGGGGCGTCCGGCACCGACAAGCTCTACTGCATCTACGTCGCCATCGGGCAGAAGCGCTCGACCGTGGCGCAGTTCGTCAAGGTGCTCGAGGACGCCGGCGCCATGGAGTACTCCATCGTCGTCGCCGCGACCGCCTCGGACCCGGCGCCGATGCAGTTCCTCGCGCCGTTCACCGGCTGCGCCATCGGCGAATATTTCCGCGACAACGGCATGCACGCCGTGATCGCCTATGACGATCTGACCAAGCAGGCCGTTGCCTACCGCCAGATGTCGCTGCTGCTACGCCGGCCGCCGGGCCGCGAAGCCTATCCGGGCGACGTCTTCTACCTGCACTCCCGCCTCCTCGAACGTGCGGCGAAGCTGAACGAGGAGCATGGCCTGGGCTCGCTCACGGCACTGCCGGTGATCGAGACGCAGGCGAACGACGTTTCGGCCTATATCCCGACCAACGTGATCTCCATCACCGACGGCCAGATCTTCCTCGAGACCGATTTGTTCTTCCAGGGCATCCGTCCGGCCGTGAACGTCGGCCTCTCGGTGTCGCGCGTCGGCGGCTCGGCGCAGATCAAGGCGATGAAGCAGGTGGCGGGCTCGCTCAAGGGCGAACTGGCGCAGTACCGCGAGATGGCGGCCTTCGCCCAGTTCGGCTCCGACCTCGATGCAGCGACGCAGCGGCTGCTGAACCGCGGCGCCCGGCTGACCGAGCTCCTGAAGCAGCCGCAGTTTTCGCCGCTGAAGACAGAGGAGCAGGTTGCGGTGATCTTCGCTGGCGGCCAGGGCTTCCTCGACGACCTGCCGGTGTCGGCGGTCGGCGCATTCGAGAAGGGATTGCTCGGGCACCTGCATGCCAAGCACCAGGACGTGCTCGACGCAATCGCGACCGAGAAGGCGCTGTCGGACGAGCTGCGCGAAAAGCTGAAGTCGGCGATCGAGGCCTTCAAGAAGACCTTCGCAGCCTGAACCGCCGCTAGACCGGAGCCCGCGCCGCAATGGCCTCGCTAAAAGACCTCAAGAACCGGATTGCGTCGGTCAAGTCGACGCAGAAGATCACCAAGGCCATGCAGATGGTGGCGGCGGCGAAGCTGCGCCGCGCCCAGGAAGCGGCCGAGGCGGCGCGTCCCTATGCCGAGCGCATGGGGCAGGTCCTGAGCGCGCTTGGCGATGCCTATGCCGATCGTGAAGACGCGCCGGCGCTGCTCAAGGGCACCGGCAGCGACCAGGTACACCTCCTGGTGGTGGCGACGGGCGAGCGCGGTCTGGCCGGCGGCTTCAACTCCTCGATCGTGCGGCTGGCCCGCGAGACGGCGACGCGGCTGCTGTCCGAGGGCAAGACGGTCAAGATCCTGACCGTCGGTCGCAAGGGCAACGACATCCTGCGGCGGCTATACCCGGAGAAGATCGTCGACAAGATCTCGTTCCGCGAGGTTAAGCAGCTGAGCTATGCCAACGCACAGGAAGTTGGTGCGAAGGTGCTGGCGATGTATGAAGCGGGCGAGTTTGACGTGGCGACGCTGTTCTATGCGCGCTTCAAGTCGGTGATCTCGCAGGTGCCGACGGCGCAGCAACTGATCCCGGCGAAGGTGACGGCGCCGGAAGGCGAGGCCGCTGCCAAGGGCGCCGATCTCTCCTACGAATATGAGCCGGACGAGGAGGCGATCCTCAACGACCTGCTGCCGCGCAACATCTCCGTGCAGGTATTCCGGGCGCTGCTTGAGAACAATGCGAGCTTCTTCGGCGCCCAGATGAGCGCCATGGACAATGCGACGCGCAACGCCGGCGACATGATCCGGAAGTTGACGCTGGTCTACAACCGGCAGCGGCAGGCGCAGATCACCAAAGAACTCATCGAGATCATTTCCGGCGCGGAAGCGCTGTAGCAGAACGAGGAAACGAGAATGGCCAGAGCAGCGACAGCAGCCAAAGCCCCGGCAGCACCCAAGGCGCCGCGCGCCCGAGCAGCGAAGACGACGACGCCGGTGGCACCGGTAGCGACCGGCGCAATCGGCCGCGTCAGCCAGGTCATCGGCGCGGTGGTCGACGTGAGCTTCGACGATCACCTGCCGGCGATCCTGAACGCGCTGGAAGTCGACAACAACGGCAACCGGCTGGTGCTGGAGGTGGCGCAGCACCTCGGCGAGAACACCGTCCGCACCATCGCCATGGACACCACCGAGGGCCTGGTGCGCGGCGCCCGCGTCATCGACACCGGCGCCACGATTTCGGTGCCGGTCGGCGAAGAGACGCTGGGTCGCATCATGAACGTCATCGGCGAGCCGGTGGACGAAGCCGGTCCGGTGAACACGGCGTCGCGCCGCGGCATCCACCAGGAAGCCCCGACTTTCGTCGAGCAGAGTTCGGAAGCACAGATTCTCGTCACCGGCATCAAGGTCGTGGACCTTCTCGCCCCCTACGCCCGTGGCGGCAAGATCGGCCTGTTCGGCGGCGCCGGCGTGGGCAAGACGGTGCTGATCCAGGAACTGATCAACAACGTCGCCAAGGCACACGGCGGCTACTCGGTGTTCGCCGGCGTCGGCGAACGCACCCGCGAGGGCAACGACCTCTATCACGAGATGATCGAGAGCGGGGTGAACAAGGACCCGCACGAGAGCAACGGCTCCACCGAGGGCAGCAAGTGCGCCCTGGTGTTCGGCCAGATGAACGAGCCGCCGGGGGCCCGCGCCCGCGTCGCCCTCTCCGGCCTCTCGGTCGCCGAGCACTTCCGCGACCAGGGCCAGGACGTGCTGTTCTTCATCGACAACATCTTCCGCTTCACGCAGGCGGGCTCGGAAGTGTCAGCGCTGCTCGGCCGTATTCCGTCGGCGGTGGGCTACCAGCCGACGCTGGCGACCGACATGGGTGCGCTGCAGGAGCGCATCACCACGACGCAGAAGGGCTCGATCACTTCGGTGCAGGCGATCTACGTGCCGGCCGACGACCTGACCGACCCGGCGCCGGCAACCTCCTTCGCCCACCTTGACGCAACCACGGTGCTCAACCGCGCGATCTCCGAGAAGGGCATCTATCCGGCCGTCGATCCGCTGGACTCGACCTCGCGCATGCTGGACGCCTCAATCGTCGGCGACGAGCACTACCAGACGGCGCGCCGCGTGCAGGAGATCCTGCAGCGCTACAAGAGCCTGCAGGACATCATTGCCATTCTCGGCATGGACGAGCTCAGCGAAGAGGACAAGCTGACCGTGGCCCGCGCCCGCAAGATCGAGCGCTTCATGAGTCAGCCCTTCTTCGTCGCCGAAGCCTTCACCGGCACGCCGGGGGTGTTCGTCTCCATCGAGGACACCATCAAGGGCTTCACCGGCCTCGTTGCGGGTGAGTACGACCACCTGCCCGAAGCCGCGTTCTACATGGTCGGGACCATCGAAGACGCGGTGAAGAAGGCCCAGAGGCTCGCCGCCCAGGCGGCGTAACTCGACGGACCCGGCCGGAAGCGGCCGGGATCGTCCAGCAAGGACAGCAGAATGGCCGAAGGCACGAAGCTCGAGATCGTCTCGCCGGAGCGTCTGGTGATGTCGGAGCAGGTCAACTCCGTCACCGTCCCCGGTACGGATGGCTATTTCACGGTGATGGGCGACCACGCGCCGCTGATGACGACGTTGAAGCCGGGCTTCGTGACCGCGGTCGCGGCGTCGGGCTCCAGCCAGTTCTACGTGCGTGGAGGCTTCGCCGACATCTCGCCCGCGGGTTTGACGATCCTGGCCGAGGAGGCCCGCGAGGCGGCGGATTTCGAGCGCAGCGAGATTGAGGCACTGATCGCGGAAAGCCAGCAGCAGCTGGACGCGGCCGCGACGCCCGAGGAGAAAGCAACGCTGCAGCACGAGCTCGACGCCTGGCGGAACCTGCTGATCGACGCATCGGCGACGACCGCCACACACTGAGGGACGCGGCAGAATAATCGACGACGAAAAGGCGCCTGCGGGCGCCTTTCGCTTGTCCGCGGCTGTTCGCAGCTGCCGTTTACTCCGCCTTAATGCCCGTGGCCGCAACGTGACGGTGGAGGGTCTGCCAGGAGGGCGGACCCGCATGCGACGGACAGCGACTTGTTTCTGCTACGGCCTACGCGGCTCAGGCGCTCCCGGCAAAGAATGTTGCCGCACCGGGCGCCGAACCCAGCAAATCTTCACCGCCAGCTCTACCGGCTGCTGCGCTTCCGCGGCAGCTGCCTTCACCTCATCAAGGACCACATCATGAAGAGCCTACACACCGGTTTCCACCGCCTGCTGGCGACCGCGGCCACGGCCGCCGTCCTGACGCTGCCGACTGCCGCCCAGGCGCAGGAGCACGAGTTTGCAGCACAACTGACCGAGCTGGCGAACGGGGCCCTGCAGGAGGTCGCCACCAATCCCGTCGTCATCGACGCCATCCGGAAGCAGAATGAAGAGAGCAGCGGCTATGATGTGGCCAAGATCGAGCAGCTGGACAGCCAGTGGCGCGCCGAGGTCGGTGCGGCCAGCAAGCCGCTCATCGACGAGACCCTCGCCAGCGACGCTTCGATCGTCCTCAAGCAGATCCAGGAAGAGAGCGCAGGACTGATCACGGAGATTTTCGTGATGGACGCCAAGGGACTTAACGTCGCGCAGTCAACCGTGACCTCCGACTACTGGCAGGGCGACGAGGAGAAGTTCACCGCTTCCTACGGTGCCGGTGCCGAGGGCATCAATTTCGGTGAGATCGAAGAAGACGAGTCGACCCAGACTTTCCAGAGCCAGGTCAGCATCGCCATCGTCGATCCCGACAGCGGCGCCCCGATCGGTGCCGTAACCGCGGGTGTCGACCTCTCGATGCTGTAGCCGTCCTGCCGCACCTCCTCGCAGCGGCAGGAGCCGCTGCGCTCACCACTGCTGAAGGGCACGAAAATGAAGCTCCGCATGCGACTTGCTGCCGCAATCCTGCTGCCGGTCACCGTCACGGTCGTCGCCGTGGTGACGCTGGTCATGGTGCTCTCCGCCACCAGCAACATCGCTTCCGTAGAGACGACGCTTGCCGACCGGCAGGAAGAGATGATCGGGGTGCTGACAGAGCAGTTCGCCGGCAGCGTGCGCTTCGGGAAGATGGACACGGTGGAGGCGGCCTTCACCTCCTATAGTGCCGATCCCGACTTCGGCCTTGCCGCCGCCGGGGCAGTCAGCGCGCAGGGCGATGTCCTGCTTGAGTATGGCAGCAATCCGGAACTGATCACGGACAGCCTCGCCGTCGCCACGCAGGCACTGGCCGAGGAGAGGCTGGTGGCGGTGACGGCAGGCGATTTCCACATCGCCGCCCATCCGGCCTATTTCGGCAAAGAACTGGAGCTGGTGGGTGCCGTGGTGATGACGTGGGATCTGTCCATTCACCGGGGCCCAATCATCGCAGGCCAGCTGAGGAACGGACTGATCGCGCTCGGAATCGCGGCAGCGGCGATTGCGGCCCTTGCCCTGTTCCTTGTACGGCACGTCACCGGCCCCATGCGGTCTCTGACCAGGGCCTCGACGGCGTTGGCAGAGGGTCAGCTGGAGGTCGAAGTGGCCGGCGCGGCGCGCCAGGACGAACTCGGGGACATGGCCCGGGCGGTCGAGGTATTCCGTGCGAACTCCTTACGTGTCCGGCAGATGACTGACGCCGAGGCCGCACGGATCACCGCAGACCAGGCATCGCGGCAGCAGATGATGCTGGAACTGCAGGAGGCTTTCGGGCAGGTCGTCGATGCGGCCGTCGCCGGCGACTACACCCAGCGGGTCACTGCGAGCTTCGACGACGCGGAGCTGAATACGCTGGCGCGAGGCGTGAACGATCTCGTGGAAACGGTCGACCGCGGGCTTGGTGAAGCCGGCGAGGTGCTGGCCGCGCTGGCAGAGGCAGACCTGACGCAGCGCGTGCGGGGCGAGTATCAAGGTGCCTTCGCGCGTCTCAAGACCGATACCAACCGGGTTGCCGAGAGCCTCTCGGAAATCGTAGCGCGGCTGAAGCAGACCTCGTTCTCGCTGAAGACCGCCACCGGTGAGATCCTCGCCGGTGCCAACGACCTCTCCGACCGGACCACGCGCCAGGCGGCGACCATCGAGGAGACGTCCGCGGCCATGGAGCAACTGGCCACGACCGTCCTGCAGAATGCCGACAGGGCGGCCGACGCTTCGACGAATGCCGGCAAGGTCACGCAGGCGGCCGAAGAGGGGGGCGAGGTGATGCAGCAGGCGACCGATGCCATGGAGCGGATCACCACCTCCTCGGGCAAGATCTCCAACATCATCGGGCTAATCGACGACATCGCCTTCCAGACCAACCTGCTGGCACTCAACGCTTCGGTGGAGGCGGCGCGGGCCGGCGAGGCCGGCAAGGGCTTCGCCGTCGTCGCCGTGGAAGTGCGGCGGCTGGCGCAGTCGGCCGCCGAGGCCTCGTCCGAGGTCAAGGCGCTGATCGAGCAGAGCGGCACCGAGGTGGCCGGAGGCTCGAAGCTTGTCGCCAGTGCCGCCGACAAGCTGGTGGCCATGCTGGAGGCGGCGCGTCGCAACAATCAGTTGCTGGAGAGCATCGCCCAGGAGAGTCGGGAACAGGCCTCGGCCATCGAGGAAGTGAACTCGGCGGTGCGGCAGCTTGACGAGATGACCCAGCACAATGCGGCGCTGGTCGAGGAAACCAACGCGGCCATCGAGCAGACAGAAGCCCAGGCGGGCGATCTCGATCAGATCGTGGCGCTGTTCCGGACGGAGCAAGCCGGGGAGCCGGCCGTGGCGCCCTCCAGGGGCGTCGCAGCGCTGCAGCAGAAGGTGAAGGCGGCTGCCGGCACGTATCTCAGCCGCGGCAGTGCCGCCCTGAAGGAAGACTGGTCAGAATTCTGACGGGGCGATGGCTGCTTCCACCAGCGCCACGGCGTGCAGTTCCGTCGTGTCGAAGGTGGGGAGCGGGCTGACGCTTTCGTCGATCAGCATGTTGATCTCGGTGCAGCCGAGGATCACCGCCTCGGCCCCGCGGGCGGCGAGTCGGGCGATGGCGTCGACATAGACGCGCCGCGATTCCTCCCGCACAATGCCGCGGCAGAGCTCGTCATAGATGATGCCGTTGAGGTTGGTGACATCGACCTCCGGCACCAGCACCTCGAGCCCCCGCGCTTCGAGGCCTTCGATATAGAAGCGCTTCTCCAGAGTGAAGCGGGTCCCCAGCAGACCCACCCTGCCAAAGCCATCGGCCAGCAATGCGGTTGCCGTGGGGTCGGAGATATGTAGGAACGGAACTTCACCAAGGCGGGCGGTGATGGCCGGCGCAACCATGTGCATGGTGTTGGTGGCGAGGCCGACGACCCCGCAGCCGAGCGCCGCGAGTCCGGCGGCCGCGTCGGCGAGGATCTCCCCGGCCTCTTGCCACTGGTCGGCCTCCTGCATCGCGGCAATGGGCGCGAAGTCCAGCGAATGAACGATCACCGGCGCAGAGTGCAGCCCGCCAAGGCGGCGCGCTGTCTCACGATTGAGGATAGCATAGTAGTGAGCGGTCGATTCCCAGCTCATGCCGCCGATAAGGCCGATGGTTCGCATTGCCGCTCCCGTTGGCTGACCGCCCAGACTAGGCGGCGCCGCCTTCGTCGCGCAACTTGGCCGGCAGGTGGCCGAAGGCCGCCAACACCCTTTCATAGGCGTCGCGCTTGAACGGCACCACTAGGTCCGGGAGGCTGTCGAGCGGGGCCCAGCGCCATTGATCGAACTCCGCCGGAAAGGCGCCGCCGCCGGGTGCCATCACGTCGATCTCGCTCTCTTCCCCGGTAAATGCAAAGGCGAACCAGCGCTGCCGCTGACCGCGATAGCGGCCACGCAGCGCGATACCGAGGGCCTCCTCGGGCAGGTCGTAGTAGATCCACTCCGGCGCCTCTGCGAGCAGCCGCACCGAGCGTATCGAAGTCTCCTCGAAAAGTTCGCGCCGCGCCGTCTCGAGGGGACTCTCGCCTTTGTCGATGCCGCCTTGCGGCATCTGCCAGGGTGAGCCGAACTCGGATGAATCCTCAGGGTCGTCCTCAGGCTTGCGGCGACCGATGAGCACCTCGCCGCTGGCATTGAAGACGGCAGTGCCGACGCAATCTCGGTAGGGCATGGTCTGGCGGTCTGGCATGGAACTCACTGCATCAAGGCGCTGGCGGGGACGACGAGAATGTTGCGCTCTTCGGCGGCGCGCGCCCATTCGGCCACCGTCTGCACCGAGACCGGCAGTGCGGAAACGATGCCGATCGCGCTGCCCTGCTCCCGGGCCCTCACCTCGAGCGCTTCAAGCGCCTCCAGGATGGGTGCGCGCGCCGGGTTGCTGTCGAGAACCTGATCGGCGCGGCTGAAAGGGACGCGATTGGCCTTGGCAAGCTGGGCCGCAAGGGAACGGTTGGACGAGCCGTCATCGAGGTAGCCGAGGCCGCGGGCGCCCAGCTCCTCCATCATCGGACCGAAATCGGACGCCGAGGCGGTGAAGCGGGCGCCCATGTTGTTGATCAGTCCGACATAGCCGCCGATGCGGCCCATCACGGCATAGAGCCGGTCGATGTTGTCCCGCGGCGCCTGCCCGGTGAGCAGCGTGTCGGGCCCGGGGTCGTTCTCGGGATAGTCGAAGGGCTCGAGCGGGACTTCGAGCAAGATCTCGTGGCCTTCGGCCCGGGCCGCGCCGACGGCGCGACCGAGATTGCTGCCATAGGGCGCAAAGGCGAGGGTGACCGTGTCCGGCAACTGCTCGATGGCATCGAGGGTGCCGGCAAGGTTGAGGCCGAGGCCGGTGACGATGATGGCGATCAGGGGTCGGCCGCCGGCGCCGGCAGGCGTGACGGAGGCGCGGGCATAGGCGTTGAAGGGCGCGACGCCGGCATCGGAGATCCGCGGCAACGGCCCGTAGCTGCTCTCTTCCACCAGTCCCTGCAGATTGCCGAGGGCATCGGGGGTCGTCAGCTCCGCTTCGAACTCGCTGCCGGCCTGGGTGCCGGCGATTTCGTCCACGGCTTCGGCGGGCACTTCAGGTCCGACCGTGATGATGGAGTCCGAGGTCCTGGCATTGCTGCCGGCGACCGAGTTGACAGCGCCGCTCGTGCTGATCGGCATCGCCACCGTCGGACGGCCGCCGGTGGGGGTATCGACAAGCACCACGCGCAGCATCACCGCCAGCAAGAGCACGACGATGCCGGCGAAGGCCAGCCGGGCCACAGGCAGGTGACGGCGCGGGCGGATGGCGGCGGGCCCGGCGGTGCGGGCCCGTCTGCGGGTCAGCGGTGCACTCAGATCGCTCACGGCAGCTTCGCCCCTGGAATCGGAAGGGGCGGCGAATCAGCCGCCCCTCGGGGAATTGTTGAGCCAGAAACCGGTAATAGACTGTTAACCCACCGGCCGCGGTGGGAAGGCCGAATTTGTCTCTTCGCCGTTGATCAGCCGGATGGCGAACTGGAGCTGGGTATCTTCCTCCGCCTCCGCCGGCACATAGACCGACGAGCCGACGGTAGCCATCTCTTCGGTGCCGCCGCCGATCTGGCCCGCCAGCCCAGCCTCGCCGATGATCTCGTCGCGGCCCGCAAGTTCCTCCGGCACGACTTGGGTCACCGTGATGTCGGGGTGGATGCCGGCCGCCTGGATCGAGCGATTGTTCGGGGTGTAGTAGCGGGCAGTGGTCAGGCGCATGGCGCCGTTAGGCCCCAGCGAAATGATCGACTGCACCGAGCCCTTGCCGAAGGAGCGCGTCCCCACCAGGGTCGCCCGCTTGTGGTCCTGCAGGGCTCCCGCCACGATCTCGGCGGCCGAGGCCGAGCCGCCATTGATCAGCACCACGAGCGGCACGTCCGCGATCCTCGCATCGAGATCATCCGCCCGCGCGTCGTAGCGGGCGCTCTCGCGCTCGGAGCGGCCCCTTGTCAGCACCACCGCTCCCTGCTTGAGGAAGGCGTCGGTGACGAGAACCGCCTGATCGACGAGGCCGCCGGGGTTGTTGCGGAGGTCGAGGATGATGCCCTTTGGCGGCACGCCGTCGCGCTCTTCGTAGATGTCTTCGATCGCCTCCTGCAAGCCGGAGTGAGCCTGTTCGGAGAACCGGATCAGCCGCAGCAGGGCGACGTCGTCCTCAATGCTCCAGCGTACGGCCCGCATGGCGATGATGTCCCGGGCGAGTTCGAATTCGAGCGGGGCCTCGGCGCCTTCCCGGATGACGGTGAGCTTGATCTCGGATCCGACGGGGCCGCGCATCATACCCACGGCTTCGTCAAGGGACATGCCAATCACGGAAGTGCCGTCGAGCTCGACGATGAGATCGTTGGTAAGGATGCCGGCACGGGCGGCGGGGGTGTCATCGATCGGGGCGACGACCTTGATGACTTCCTCTTCCATGGTCACTTCGATGCCGAGACCACCGAATTCGCCGGAGGTATCCTCCTGCACGTCCGCATAGTCGATTGGCTCGAGGTAATCGGAATGCGGATCGAGCGAGGTCAGCATGCCGGCGATGGCTGCGTGGATCAGTTCCCGCTCGTCCGGAGTCTCAACATATTCGGCCCGGATGCGGTCGAACACCTCGCCGAACAGGGTTAGGTCGGAATAGATCTCGGAATTGCTGCGCGGCTGCAATTCACTGGTGGCTGCCGGCGTTTCGGCGGGCTGTTCCTGCGCGATCAGTGCCGGCACCCCGACGGCAGCCAGGGCGAGAACAATCAGGGAGGCGCGGAGAGGCGTAAATCGCATCAGGTGTTATCCACTCTGGGTCGGGTTGTCTGGAGCGGCCCACCATCCGGACGGATCGACGGGCTCGTCATTCTTTCGCATCTCAATATAGAGCGTTGGCCTCGAGACGCCAGCACTGCTCGTCGAAGATCCGGCAATTGTGCGTGATCCCATGGTGCCAATTGGCTCCCCCATCAGGACGAAGTCGCCGATATCGACGCTGACTTCGTCGAGGCCGGCAAGCAGTATCGTGTAGTCCTGACCGGCATCTAGAATGACGATTTGGCCGTAATTGAGGTAATTGCCGCGGTACAGCACCCAGCCGTCCGCCGGAGCGACCACCTCAGCTTCGGCACGCGTCACCATCGAGATGCCGCGGGAGATGCCGCCGAAGCCGTCGCCGGCACCGTAGTCGATGACGCGGACGCCGCTGGAGGGCAGCGTGAGGAAGCCGCGCGCCTGTTCGAAGGGGACGGCGGGTTCCTGCCGCTCACTGTTGGAGAGGGCGAGGCGGATGGTCTCCGGATCGAGCTTCGGAACATCGCCCCCGGTGTTGGCCAAGGCGGTGGCGTCCGCCGCCACGGCGACGGCGGTAGCGCGCTGGGTGAGATCGTCGATGAGCTGCTTCAGTGAGGCCGCCTTGCTGGCCAATGCCTCGGCTTCGGCCTCCTCGGCTTCAAGTGCCTCACCAATGCGGTCCTCGCCCTGCTTGCGGGCAACGATCAGCGTGGCAATCCGCAACTGCTCTTCCTCGAGGATCTCGAAGTTGGCCTTCAGCAGCTCCTCCTCGCGCAGCGCCGCCGCCTTGATGCCGTTCAGCCGCTCCAGATCGGCCGTCAGGGCTTCGGCCTTGGCTCGCAGCTGCGGAACGACCGCAGAAATGAGCATGGCCGTGCGGGCCGAGCCGAGGGCGTCGCTTGGGTCGACGATAAGGGCCGGAGGCGGGTTGCGGGATATGCGCTGCAGTGCCGCCAGCACGCTGGCAATGCTGTCGCCCGCACCGCGAAGGCGCCCCCGCATTTCCAGTTCCTCGATGATGAGTGCGTCCAGGCGCTCCTCCATGGCCGCGACCTCGATCTCGGCCAGCCGCACGCGCTGGGCGGCAGCAATGAGCGCGGCGTTCTGCCGTGCCCGGTCGCCCTGCATTTCGGCGATCTCGTCCTTCAGCTGTTGCCGGCGCTCTTCCGAGAGGGTGATCGAGGCCTCGATTTCGGCCAGTGCCTGTTGTTCGGCCGCGGCCACGGCGTCCGGTGCGGTCGAGGTGGCGGCGTCCGGCGCGGTCGGGGTGACGGCGCCAGCCTCGCCGTCCGTTGCCGGTGCGTCGAGGTCATGGCCGGGACGCAGTGGAACGGCCTCGCTTGGCTCCGCCGGAGGCGCCAGCTCTTCTCCCGTCTGCGCCAGCAGCGGCACGCCGGCGCAGCCGACGACCAGCGCTGCCAACACATAGGTCCTGAAGTGGCGGGTGGTACCCGGCATGGGCGAGCGGCTCCGAATCAGCTGGGAAACCTTAGCAAGGCCGGCGCGGCAGGCGGCAGCCAAAGTGAGGGTCGGCCCTACTCACGGTGGTAAGGGTGCCCGGCAATTATGGTGGTGGTGCGGTAGAGTTGCTCGGCCAGCATGATCCGCACCAGCTGGTGCGGCCAGGTGAGGCGGGAGACGCTCACCATCAGTTCCGCCTGGGCGCAGAACTCCGCATCGAGCCCGTCGGCACCCCCGATGACGAAGTTGACGGCAGCGCGGCCGTCGTCCCGCCACTGGCGCAGCTGCTCGGCGAAAACCTGCGAAGTCAGCGACTTGCCGTGCTCGTCGAGGCAGACGATGATCCCGTCGGTGAGCGCCGCTCGCAAGGCCGCGGCTTCCTCCGCCTTCCGCCGGGCGGCGGAGCCGGCCCGCGATTCGGGCAGCTCGAGGACATCGAAGCCGGTCAGCGCCAGCGGCTTGCCGGTAGCCGTGGCGCGGTCGAGATAGCGAGCGCAAAGTTCGCGTTCAGGCCCCTGCTTCATGCGGCCGATGGCCGCTATGCGGACCCGCATCTCGCAGCGTTTCGCCCGTCAGTGGGCATCGGCCGCGAAATCTACCGCCCACATCTTCTCGATGTTGTAGAACTCGCGGACTTCCGGCCGGAAGATGTGGACGATGACGTCGCCGCCATCGACCAGCACCCAGTCGCAATGCGGCAGGCCCTCGATGCGCGGCTTGCCGAAGCCGGCCTCGCGCAGGGCATTGGCGACCTGGTCGGCCACGGCGCCGACATGGCGGTGCGAGCGCCCCGACGTCACCACCATGTGGTCCGACAGGGAAGACTTGCCGGTGATGTCGATTGCCACCGTCTGCTCCGCCTTGGCGTCCTCGAGGCTCTTCAGGACCACATCGATCATCTGGGTTTCCGCCGGGTGCGCGGTGGCGGGCACCGGCTTCTGCGTATTCGTCCTCGGGGTAGCGGCCATCAGCGAATAGCCTCTGCCCACGCTTCGAAAGCACGGGTCATGCGCGTTTCATCAGTCCTTGAGTTGTGGGTCGAATGGGTCGCAACAGCCTTGCGATGTCCGTCATCCCTTAAGTGGTGACCGAAGTCACGATGACGATAATATGCGTCTCCTTTGTGAAAGTGCAAGTCAATGCCGCGCGATCAATCCGCAGCGCCCGTCTGGCGGGCGCGGATGGCGGTGGACGACTGGGGCGAGGTGATGCCGTGCAGGTAGACCCAGACCGGCGGCTCTCGGTCGGCCAGCGTCTCCGCTTCCGCCTCCGGAATGCGCCGTGACCGCAGCGTGAGAGCGGCGGGCGAGGCGGTGGCTTGGCGGGTGGACCCGGGGCGCGCATAGACGGCAATCGGCATGCAGTCGGCGATGTCGCGCCAGCGCTCCCACTGGTCGAACTGCACGAGATTGTCAGCCCCCATGATCCAGACGAAGCGGACGGCGCCCTGGCTTTCGGTGAGGTAGCGGATGGTGTCGTAGGTGTAGCGGAAGCCGTGCAGCGCCTCGAAGCCGGTGACCTCGATATCCGGGTGCCGCATCAGTTCCCGCGTCGCCCGGACGCGATGAGCCAAGGGCGGCAGTGCGGCATTCTCCTTGAGCGGGTTGCCGGGCGAAACCAGAAGCCAGACCTTGTCGAGCCGGAGCCGCCGCAGGCACTGCAGCGCCACCAGCCGATGTCCTTCATGGGCCGGGTTGAAGCTGCCGCCGAACAGGCCGATGCGCATGCCCGGCGTTGCGGGGGGCAGGTCGGTGATGTCGGTGCCGGGCTCGCTCATTGACCTCGACTCACCCCCCTCCCGACCTCCGCCACGAGGGGGGAGATGTTCGATCGTGCTTGTGGCGCGCGCTTGCAAGGCGCTCCGGGTCGCACCCTCCCCCTTGCGGGGAGAGCCGGGGAGGGGGTGCCAGATACCCGACAGTCAAGGACGGGTCTGCCCGGCGCCATGAACCAGGTACTTGAAGGAGCAGAGCTGCTCCAGTCCGACGGGGCCGCGGGCATGGAACTTGCCCGTGGCGATGCCGATCTCGCCGCCGAAGCCGAATTCGCCGCCATCGGCGAACTGGGTGGAGGCATTGTGCATGACGATGGCGGAGTCGACTTCTGCGAGGAAGCGCTGCGCCGCCGCCGCGTCCTCGGCGATGATGGCCTCGGTGTGGTGGCTCGAATAGCGGCTGATATGGGCGATGGCCGCCTCGAGATCGTCGACAACGCGAATCGCGATGATGGCGTCCTCGTACTCGGTCTGCCAGTCGGTCTCGGTGGCGGGAACGGCAGTGGGGAAGAGTTGCCGCACGACATCGTCCCCCCGGATCTCGCAGCCGCCCGAGCTCAGCGTCTCAAGGATCGGGGGCAGGTGCGTTGCCGCAACCTCCCGATGGACGAGCAGCGTCTCGGTGGCGCCGCAGATGCCGGTGCGGCGGAGCTTGGCGTTCCGCACCACATCCACCGCCATCTGCAGGTCGGCGGAGCGATCGACATAGGTGTGGCAGAGCCCCTCGAGATGCGCGAAGACCGGCACCCGCGCCTCCTCCTGGACGCGCGCCACCAGGGTCTTGCCGCCGCGCGGCACGATGACGTCGATGGTGCCCTCAAGGCCGCGCAGCATCTCGCCGACGGCAGCGCGGTCCGTCGTCGGCACCAGCTGGATGGCGTCCGCTGGCAGGCCGGCCGCCTGCAGCCCCTCCACCAGGCAGGCATGGATGGCGCGCGAAGACTCGACGCTGTCGGAGCCGCCGCGCAGGATCACCGCATTGCCAGATTTCAGGCACAGCGCCCCGGCATCGGCCGTGACGTTGGGGCGGCTCTCGAAGATCACGCCGATGACACCGAGGGGCGTCGCGACGCGCTGGATGCGGAGGCCGTTGGGACGTTCCCAATCGGCGAGCACCCGACCGACGGGATCGGGCAGTTCGGCAATAGCCCGCAAACCGTCGATGATCTGCCCGATGCGCCGGGCGTCGAGCCACAGGCGATCGAGAAAGGCCGCCGAGATGCCCTTGGCTTCGGCCGCCGCCACGTCCCTGGCGTTGGCGCTGAGGATGGCTTCGCGCTGCCGGTCGACCGCCGCGGCCGCTGCGACCAGCGCCGCGTGCTTGCGTTCCGCGGTGGTGGTGGCGAGGCTCGAAGCAGCGTGGCGCGCCCGCTGCCCCATGGCCGACATCACCGTTCCGACGTCGTCTTCGCGTTGAATGGCGCTCATGCCGATCTGCTCCCCTGCAGCACCACCATGTTGTCGCGGTGCACCAGTTCTGCCCGCGCTTCGAAGCCCAGCATTTCAAGGACGCGGGCGCTGTTCTTGCCCTTGACCAGCTGGGCATGCTCGCTGCTGAGGCCGACGAGGCCGCGAGCGATCTCGCGGCCCTCAGGGTCATGGATGGTCACGGCATCGCCGCGGGCGAAGTCGCCGGTTACGCGCGTCACGCCGACCGGGAGCAGGCTCTTGCCGTTGCGCAGCGCCCGCGCCGCGCCGGCATCGACATGGAGAGCTCCAGCCGCTTCCAGCGTGCCCATGATCCAGAGCTTGCGGGCCTGGGCGCGGATCGCCTCGGGCGTGAACAGGGTATGGAGCGCGCCCAGCGACAGGGCGCGCAGCGGATGTTCGTCGGTGCCGCGGGAGATGATCATGGCGGTGCCGGCCTTGGTCGCGATCTTGGCGGCCTCGATCTTGGTCTGCATGCCGCCGCGTGACAGGTGGCTGGCGGCGCCGCCGGCCATGGCCTCGATGGCCGGCGTGATCTCGTGAACGACGGCAAGGTGCACGGCAGTGGCGGTGCTGCCCGGGGGGGCGGTATAGAGCCCGTCGACGTCCGAGAGCAGCACCAGGCAGTCGGCCTCGATCATGGTGGCGACGCGGGCGCTCAGGCGATCATTGTCGCCATAGCGGATCTCGGCGGTGGCGACGCTGTCGTTCTCGTTGATGATCGGCACCGCCCCCATGCCGAGCAGGGTCGCGACGGTGGTGCGGGCGTTGAGGTAGTAGCGCCGCTCCTCGGTGATGTTGGGGGTGATGAGGATCTGGCCGGTGACGATACCAAACTCGCCGAGGCACTCCTCCCAGGCGCGGCTGAGGGCGATCTGCCCGACGCTGGCGGCAGCCTGGCTCTGCTCGAGGCTGAGCGCGTGCCGGTCGAGACCGAGGATGCGCCGGCCGAGCGCGATGGCGCCGGAGGAGACGAGGACGATCTGGTGTCCGTCGGCGCGCAATGCAGAGACGTCTTGAGCAATGCTGCGGACCCAGTCGCGGCGCACCTTGCCGGTGGCGCCGTCGACCAGCAGGGCCGAACCGATCTTGACGACGATCCGGCCATGGTCTGCCAGCGGGTCGCGCGACGCCGTAATGTCCCCCGCCAGCTGGTCCATCAGGGTGCCCAGTGCGGTTCCGCGGCGCGGCGGGTGGCCTCGAGCTTCGCCGCCTTCTCGCCATCGAGCACGGCGAGGACGCGGTAGAGCACGTCGTTGACGCCGGCGCCGGTAACGCCGGAGGCGGTCATCACCTCGGCACCGCTGAGCCTGCGCAGCAGCCGGGACTTATCGCGGATCGCCGCCTCGTCCAGCGCGTCGATCTTGTTCAGCACGACGATCTCCGGCTTGTCGGCCAGCTCCTCGGCATAGGCGCCGAGTTCGCCGCGGATGGTCTGGTAAGCGGCGCCGACATCCTCGGCGGTGCCGTCGATCAGGTGGATCAGCACGCCGCAGCGCTCGATATGGCCAAGGAAGCGATCTCCGATGCCGGCTCCCTCATGTGCCCCCTCGATGAGGCCGGGAATATCGGCCAGCACGAAGTCGCGTTCGCCGATACGGACGACGCCGAGGTTCGGGTGCAGGGTGGTGAAGGGATAGTCGGCGATCTTCGGTTTGGCGGCGGAGACCGCCGCGAGAAAGGTCGACTTGCCGGCATTGGGCAGGCCGACGAGGCCGGCATCGGCGATCAGCTTCAGCCGCAGCCAGATCCACTTCTCCATCCCCGGCAGGCCGGGGTTGGCATGTCGGGGTGCCTGATTGGAAGAGGTCTTGAAATGGGCGTTGCCGAAGCCGCCATTGCCGCCGGAGGCCAGCACGACGCGCTGCCCGACCTCCGTCAGGTCGGCAATCAGCGTCTCGTTGTCGTCCTCGAAGACCTGGGTGCCGACCGGCACCTTGAGGATGACGTCCTCGCCATGGGCGCCGGTGCGGTCCTTGCCCATGCCGTGGGTGCCGGTGCTGGCCTTGAAGTGCTGGCGGTAGCGGTAGTCGATCAGGGTGTTGAGACCATCCACGCATTCGACGATGACGTCGCCACCGCGTCCGCCATTGCCGCCATTGGGGCCGCCGAACTCCACGAACTTCTCGCGCAGGAAGGAGACGCAGCCGGCGCCGCCGTCGCCGGAGCGGATGTAGATCTTCGCTTGGTCGAGGAATTTCATGGTCTTCGTCTTTCCGCCCAGGCCGAGCGCGTCAGTTGGGTGTCGATATGGCGCACCTCCTCGCCCCGTGCAAGGCATAGGCGGACCGAGGTGCCGGTTTCGACGAAACCGTACTTGCGCTGGATGGCGAGCGAGGCCTTGTTGAAGTGGAAGACACCGGAGGCGAGGCGGACGGCGTCGGTAGTGGTGAAGTACCAGTCTAGCGCCGCTCCCACGGCCTCGCTCATCAGCCCGCGGTTCCAGAACGGCTGTGCCAGCCAGTAGCCGATGACGGTGCCCTCCACGTCCTGGTGGAAGCCCACATGGCCGATCAGGCCCTCGCCCTCGAGGTCGATGGTGAAGCCGGTTTCGCAGGCCGGCCGGTCCGGCCGCCAGCTCCGCAGCCAGGCCTTGGCGTCGCTCAGCCGATAGGGATAGGGCACGCGGCTGAGATTGCCGGCGACCGCGAAGTTGTCGAGGAAACGGGCCAACCGCCCGGCGTCGTCGAGCCGCGGCTGGCGCAGCAGCAGCCTTTCGGTCGTCAGCGTCACATCCATCTCGGCTGCTCCCGGAGCAGCAGGACCAGCGGGTCCCCGGCGCTGGGTCCCCGTTCCTCGACGCCCATGCCGGTGCGTTGAAAGGCGGACTTCTCCAGCACACGCAGAGAAGCGATGTTGGCGGCCAAGGCCTTGGCGCCGACACGGGGGTACAGCCGGGTGGCGAAGGCGGCATCGAGCAGGGCCCGCACTGCCTCGGTCATGTATCCGTTTCCCCAGTGCGGTTCGCCCAGCCAGTAACCCAGCTCGGGCGGCTGGTCGGGGGCGAAGGTGAAGCCAACGATGCCGATCAGCGCCCCGTCGAGGGTAATGGCATAGGGGCGCTCGTCGGCCCGCTGCGCCTGGATTTCGACGAAGCCGATGGCATCGGCACGGGTATAGGGGCTAGGCAGGCGCGAAAGGAATCGTGCCACGGCGCGGTTGTCGGCCAGCCGCACCAGATCGGGCACATCGCCGCGGATCGGTGCCCGCAGCACCAGCCGCCGGCTCTCGAGCCGGACCGGCAGGGCATCGCGGGCACGGCGGGCGGAGATGCGGCTGGCGGCGGCAGCTAGGGTCCGGGCGGCGTCCGCCGGCGTCTGCAGGTGACGCTCCCGCGGCGCCGGCACGAAGTCGGTCTGCTCGAGCTTCTTCATCAGGCGATCCTCAGGGCTGGCTGTGGCAGCCGCATCCGCTGTTCCGTCCACACCACGACCTCGCCGTCGCGCAATGGGCGATAACGCAGACCGCGGGCCGATAGCTGCCGCGTCGCCCGCTCCGCTGCCGCCGTTTCGGGATGCGGGGAGCGGTAATGGGGCACGATTGTGAAATCGATGAGGCCGAGCCCATCCCAGACCGGCGCCGGCTGGTAACCCGGGGGTGCCAGCAGGGGATCGTCGATGCAGTCGATGCCTGCGAGGCTGGGGCCGGCGACAACCGCGCCGGCCGAATAACCGCCATAGACGATGGCATCGCGGTCGAGCAGGTCGACGATCAGCCCGTCGAAGCCCGACTGCTGCATCGCGCGCCGCAGGACGAAGGCGTTGCCGCCGGT
Organism: Devosiaceae bacterium; assembly: GCA_035998685.1. GTDB lineage: Bacteria > Pseudomonadota > Alphaproteobacteria > Rhizobiales > Devosiaceae > Devosia_A. The sequence goes on from DASYHK010000014.1 coordinate 25,095, forward strand.
CACCCAGACCATGTCGAACCCCGCCAGTTCCGCCGCAAGGCTGGCCGGCTGGCCGAAATAGTCCCGGAGGTCGAGCGGCCGCGCTTCAATGCCGAGGCCCGCCAGCTCGGCATGGGGATCGTGAAGCTCCGGCCGGCGGCGCTGGCGTTCCGCGGAGTCCAAGTGGTCCTGGCCGTTCTCGACGACCGCGGCACGCTTGCCGTTACCCAGCAGAGCGAGCAGCGAGCCGCCGCGGTCGCCGAGACGATAGGAGGAGAGATACAGTCTCATTTCAGCCGCCCTCACAGCGAAAAAGACAAAAGGGGAACCGGACGACCGGCTCCCCTTCGGAACTTCTGCTTGGCGGGTGGTCTGCCTTGCCGGGGAGCTGGTCTCCGGCAGGGGTGACGTACCTTGCCGGGCTATTCTGCTGCTTCTGCTGCCGGATTTACCGACACGTAGACTTTGGCGTTGGCTCGGGTCTTGAAGCTGACTTTGCCGTCGACGAGTGCATAAATGGTGTGGTCGACGCCCATGCCCACCCCGGTACCGGGATGCCACTTGGTGCCGCGCTGGCGGATGATGATGTTGCCCGGGATCACGGCTTCGCCGCCGAACTTCTTGACGCCGAGGCGGCGGCCTGCGGTATCACGACCATTGCGGGACGAGCCGCCTGCTTTCTTGTGTGCCATCTGTGCGTCTCCTTATTCTTTGTCGGCCTTGGGCGCGGCCTTCTTGGCGGCCGGCTTCTTGGCAGCGGCGGGCTTGTCGGCCTTCGCCTTGGTCTCGGTCTTCGCCTTGGGCTCGGCCTTGCTCTCTGCCTTGGGCTCCGCCTTCTTGGCAGCCGGCTTCTTGGCGGCAACTGCCGGCTTCTCCGTCTTCGGCGCAGCTTCGGCCTTCGGGGCCGCCTCGGTCTTGGCCTCGGCAGCCACTGCGGGCGCCTTGGCCTTGGTTGCCTTGGGGGCCGCAGGCGCAGCGCTGCTCACGCTCTGAGCGGCTTCGGCCTTGGCCGCGGCGCGGGCCCGCGCCCGTTCGTCCGGCTTCGTCGTCGGCTTCTTGCCGCCGGTCAGGATCTCGGTGATGCGGACCGTCGACAGCAGCTGCCGATGGCCGTTGCGGCGACGGTAGTTGTGCCGCCGGTTCTTCTTGAAGACGATGACCGTGCGTTCCTTGTCGGTGGACAGGAACTGGCCGGCCACCAGCGCGCCCTCGACCAGCGGGGCGCCGACGGTCACGTCGTCGCCGTCACCGACCATCAGCACCTGGTCGAAGGTGACGACGTCGCCAGCCTCGGCCTCGAGCTTCTCGATCTTCAGGACATCATTGGCGGCAACCTTGTATTGCTTGCCGCCGGTCTTGATCACTGCAAATGTCATCGTTCTGCCGGGCTTGTCGCCCGGATCCCTTGTCTGTCGCGCTCTGCGGCGCCGCGAGCAGGCCCATCAGGCTCGCGGTCTTCGGTTGGCGCCGGATCCGGTCCGGCGGGCAGCCTCGAGCAGCGGTTTCATCAAACCAAAAATGCGCGCCGGAATCCGGCACGCGCTTCGCGCCGGGTTATCGGGGCAAAGCGTGGCAGAGTCAAGGCGAAAGCCTCGCCTGTGACCGCCCGCAGCATTGGGTCCTGCAGGGTGCCGCAGACGAAGCTTGGTCCGGCCATTGCGACGTGCCGAAGAGAGTTGCAGCCTGTCCCCTGCTATGCGATAAGCCCGGCCTTGTCGACCGGCGCCAACGCGCGGGCACATCTCGCGGAGAGGTGGCAGAGTGGTCGAATGCACCGCACTCGAAATGCGGCGTGGGGGCAACTCCACCGGGGGTTCGAATCCCTCCCTCTCCGCCACCTTTCCCGATTGCACAGCATACGAAATGTTGCACAAGCCCGCGGCAGGCGCGGGGTAACTGCCGTTCTTCTTCCGGCTATCAACTTCGTTTTTCGTTCGACAAGTTAAACAGTGGGTCTGGCTCATCGTCGAGTATCGAAGCGATCAGGCGCCACACCGATGGCCGCTCTGCCGAACCGCATGAGATACCCTATATCTGCAGTCAGGCGCGGACGCCAAAATAGAGGGGGCGGGCTCCTTTCCCGTATTCGCCCGGCTTTCGATCAGGCATTGAAGCCGCTATCGACCAGGATAGACGTGCCGGTAATGCTGCGTCCGCCGGGGCCGGCCAGATGCAGCACGGCAGCGGCGACGTCATCGGGGACGCCGAAGCGACCAAGTGCGTTGTGCACAAGCTGTCCGCTGGCATAGGGGCCATCGACCGGGTTCATCTCGGTGTCGGTCGAGCCGGGATCGACCGTGTTGACCGTGATGCCCTGCGGCCCCAGTTCGCGCGCCAAGGCGCGCGTCATGCCAATCAGAGCCGATTTGCTCGACACGTAGAGCGCTAGTCCCGGATCGGGTACGCGGGTGGACAGGTTGGTGCCGATGCTGATGATGCGCCCACCATCGGGCATGTGCCGGGCAGCCGCCTGGGCGGCAAAGAAGGGCGCGCGGGCATGGATGGCAAAGAGCCGATCAAAATCGGCCAGCGACACATCGGCAAATGCGCCCCCGTCGCCGACTCCGGCATTGTTGACCAGCACGTCGAGCCGGCGGAAATTTTCCGCTGTGCGTTCGACGGCGGCGATGACGGCATCGGGATCGGCGGAGTCGGCCTGGAAGGTCAGCGCTTTGCGACCGAGCTGGGTGATCTGTCGCTTTACTGCTTCAGCGCGTTCGCAATTGCTGGCAAAGGTGAAGGCGATGTCGGCCCCCGCCTTCGCCAGCGCCACTGCGATGGCGGCGCCGATGCCTCGGCTGCCGCCGGTAACCAAGGCCACCTGGCCGAGCAGTTGAGGCTGGGATTGCATGTCGGTCTCCATTGTGTAACTAACGGTACACAATAGCTAGACCGGGTTGCGGGTGCTGGTCAAGGAATTTATACTGATCGGTATCGATTGGACTGGACACCCCGGTTTTGGCAGGACGCCCGCGCGAATTCGATCGTACCGAAGCCCTGGAAAAAGCAATGCTGCTGTTCTGGGAGAGAGGCTATGAAGGAACGTCGGTCGGGGACCTATCCGAAGCCCTGGGCATCGGAAAGCCGAGCCTTTATGCCGCCTTCGGCAACAAGGAGGATCTGTTCCTTGAGGCGCTGCAGCGCTACGAGGAGGTCTATGGCTGTTTCTCCCAATCCGATCTCGACGAGACGCCCACGGCCTATGCGGCCTTTGCCACAACGCTACGCCGCAACGCGGCATCGCAACGAACCCCGGGCAAGCCGCCGGGCTGTTTCATCGTACTCTCTGCTACAGTGGGTACGCCGCAAAACGCGGACGTTCGTGCGCATTTGACGCGCCGTCGGCAAGCGACGCGCGATCGGCTGGCGGCGCGCGTGGCGCGGGGCATAGCGGACGGCGACGTGCCGGCTACCGCCGATCCGCAATCGGTTGCGGTGTTCTACGCCACGGTTATCAACGGCTTAGCCATCGAGGCGCGCGATGGGGCAGAGCAGGCCGAACTCGACCGCATTGTCACCAACGCGTTGGTAGCCTGGGACTCCTTGGTCGGCATCAACGATTTTGGTAGCCCTTCGGACCGCCCTAACCTCTAGACCAGCGCCACGATCAGGTAGCGTCGCGGCAGCACTGCGCCCCATTCCCGCCATGCGGACGCATTGTAAGAATTCCCAATAGCGCCCGCTCGGTTCAAGGATGTTAGCGACATCTTTGAGGAGCGGACATCTGCCATTCCAGTACGGCTCAGACGGCTCCGTCGCCGGCAGCTGGAACCGCGGCTTAGGGCCATGGTTGTGGCAGGAACCCATCTGGAGACCGAACCGATGCATTATCTGGACGACATCCTCGAACTCTCGCGGCAGAAGCCGCGTGGACCTTTGTCACCGTGGTTCGACGCGCGGCTGCGCGAGCAGGTTAGTACCGGACAGTTCCTGCCGCCGGCCGATCTCCAGGCGGTGGGGGAGCGGCTGGTTCAGCAGCTGGTCGAATACCGGGAGCAGGCCGGCGTCTCGACCGCCGTCCTAGGGATGTCGGGCGGGGTCGACAGTGCGGTGACCGCAGCGCTGCTGAAGGAGGCGGGCTGGCGCGTCGTCGGCTACACCCTGCCCATCGAGCAGGATCCCATCGAGACCGAGCGCGGGGTCGAGGCCTGCCGCGCCCTGGGTCTCGAGCACCTGCATCTAGATCTCTCGCAGCAGTACCGGGATGTGGTTGGGGGGCTGGGCGGTCTCGATGAGGCCTTGCGCAGTTCCGACGCGGAACCGCTGCGAACGCGGCGCGGCAATATTCGTGCCCGGCTGCGCATGGTCACGCTTTATGATCAGGCGCACCGCTGGGGCGGGCTGGTGGCGAGCACCGACAATTTCTCGGAACTCGGAGCGGGTTTCTGGACGCTTCACGGCGATGTCGGCGACCTCGCGCCGGTGCAGTCGCTGCTGAAGTCATGGGAGATCCCATGGATGGCGCGGGAATACGGCGTGCCCGAGCGTACCTGGCGCGCCAAACCGACCGACGGATTGGGGATCGGTGAGGGAGACGAGGCGCAGATCGGTGCGACCTATCTCGAGTGGGACATTTCCGTCTTTGCGGTGGCGGAGGCTTTGCGCCAAGATCCTTCGGCGACCGCGGATACGCTCGCCGAGCGCCTTGGTGCCGGAGATGATCCGAATGCCATGCGCTCGATCGCGGCGGTGCTGCGTCGGCTGCGCATGACGTGGTTCAAGCGCATCAATCCGATCGCCCTCCAGCATCCGCGGGCGGATCGGCTCGACATGCTTGATGTAGTCGATGATCGGCTGTTCCGACCGACGGTGCTGCGCAATGACCGTGCCCTCACCTCGTTCTCGGGCGAGATATCGGCGCTGGGCCAGCGCCTGGCCAACGGCCTCGCCCAAAAGAGTATCCGCCTTGTGACGGCTGAATCGTGCACCGCCGGCCTGCTCGCCGCCTGCATCGCCGCCGCACCGGGAAGCTCATCGGTGCTCGAAGGCAGCTTCATCACCTATCGTCCCGGAATGAAGGTCGATGCCCTCGGCGTACCGGAGGCGCTGATCGGGGAGAGAACAGTCTATGATCCTGAGGTGGCTCGCATGATGGCGGAGGGTGCGCTGCAGCGTGCGAAAGGGGCGGGGCTAGCGATTGCAATCACCGGCGTCGCCGGGCCGGAGCCGGATCAGGGAAAGCCAGTCGGCCTCGTCTACATCGCTACCCTCCGCCGCGGAGGTACGGCGCAGGTAACCGAGTGCCACTTCAGCGGCCAGCCGAAAGACATTGTGGCGGCTACCATCCGTAACGCACTGCACCTGGGCCTGTCCGCGCTGGACTGAGCCGCTGAACCTTCGCGCTCTCGCAAGGAAGACCTGAAGATGTCGGACTATGCTGGGGGAGCTTTGTAACCTCGTTCGGGTCCGCGAGAGCGACAGGGCTGCCGCTATCAGCGTTGGCGGCACGAGCGCGCCGGCCGCACCATCCGCACAGCGGGCTCACCTGGCTCCTGGAGATGCCGCTTATCCCCATGGCCTTGACAAGAGCCGCCCACGCGACGGCGGGCGTCGCCAACCGAGCGGGTCGAGATATCACCGGTGTACGCCTCCTGGATCACCGCGGTCAACGCCACCACATCCTGTTGAACAACCTAGAGTTCAGCGCCGGGCACGAGCGGCGCACGCTTCTGCAGATCCCTCGCCGTCTTCGTAGTCCAGGAGGCGCATAGAATTACCCGCGAGCAGCCCGCGGGTTATGCCCGAGTTTCCAGGCTTGACGGGCGTCGCAGCCTAGTCCCGCTGGGCCTTGTCCTGACCTACAGCGCGTTGGTACGGGTCTTCTTTGAGAAGATCGTGAGCAGGATGATCCAGATGTCGAGAAAGATCGTCCAGTTTTCGATGTAGTGGAGATCGTGGATCGTCCGGCCTTCGATCTGTTCGAAGGTTACGGTCTGGCCCCGGAAACCGTTCACTTGGGCCCAGCCAGTGATCCCCGGCTTGATCCGCTGGCGGTGGGCGTAGCTCGCCAGCCGCAGGCTAAGTTCATCGTCGTGCACGAGAGCGTGCGGCCGCGGGCCCACGAGACTCATGTCGCCCCAGAGAACGTTGATGAGCTGAGGCAGTTCGTCGATCGACCAGGCTCGCATGACGCGGCCGACGCGCGTGACACGCGGGTCGCCAGCCTGAGCCTGTGTCATATCGAGGCCGCTTTCGGTAACGTGCATCGAGCGAAACTTCCAGATCAGGAATGTTTTGCCGTTGAAGCCGCGGCGCGCCTGCAAAAAGAAGACCGGACCGCGGCTGTCCAACCTGATGGCCAAGGCAACGATTGCAAGGATTGGCGATAGCAGGACCAGACCAACGGCAGCGCCCAGAACGTCGAAAGCGCGCTTCAGCATCACTTCGGCGTCGCTCATCGGGCTGCCGAGAACCTTTAGGGCGTTGTTGGCCCCAATGGCCACCACGTCGAGGAACTTAACCCGATCGTTGCTTGTCGCGGGGGCGCAAACCACGTTGATGGCGAAGCGCTTCAGCTCGTTCGAGAGCAGTTCGAGCTTGTCGAGATCACCGATATCGCCGACAAAGACAACGTAGTGAATGCCGCGGGCGATCCAGTTTTGGGCGCGATCGGCGACGACGCCCGGTGCTGCATCCCCCTCCGGCGACAATGTGTCGATGTGGATCGTATCGGCGAGCTGGTAGCCCGAACGCCAATGGTCGCCCCGCAGCAGGAAACGCGCCACATCACCCTGGTTCCCGACAATGGCGACCTTCTGATACTGCAGGCGCCCGGCCTGGATGCGCGCGGCGACGCGAGAGTAGATCGCACCCCGTAAGCCCAAGAGGAGTGGCAGCCCCAGTGCATAGGCACCGGTCAGCGTGGCGCGCGATAGGTCGTCGGCGAGACCTGCGATGAAGCCAAAGAGGAGGGCAAGGCCGGAGGCGACAGTCCAGGCAAGGGCGCTATCGGCGAGCGAGGCGTGCTGGCGCTGCATCCTGTCGAGGTAGCGCGACGCGGTGACGCTTGAGAGCCCGCTGTAGACCAGGCCAACGAGCAGCGCATGGAACGCATAAAGCGATACCGGCAACTGCTGGGGAGAGAATTCAGACAGAAAGCCGTGATAGGCAAGTGCCGTGCCCAACACGATCGCCCCTGCCGCTATACCCTCGGCAAGCCCGAGCGTCAGGCTAAGTGCCGTGCGGTCTATGACAAGCCGCGGCGCCTGACGCCGCTCCAACTGCGTGTACAGCCCGAACTGTTCCTGTGCCATGCCGTCCCGGTGAGTTCAAAGTCTTCGACGGCCTGACTTAGCACGCGGGGTAGGGCTGCCGGACAGCGATGTTAAGATTCGGTTAATGCCGGAGGGACGGTTAAGGATAACCCGAGTTCTCGCGTGCCCACCGTCGCCGCTGTGTTAAGCAACCATTAACTCAGACACTTCCGAGGAGGCACAATTGACCGGAAGAACCCGCCGTGTAGCCGTACTGGCAGGAAATCCGGCATTCGGCGCCATCCTCTGCCGGAGCCTCGAGGACGCAGGTTTCAACGCCTTGAATTTCTCTCAGGTCGGGCCCCTCACGACCTTTCTCCGGATCTCAACGGTCGATACGCTGATCCTGGACGCGGAACTGCCAGGACCCTCGGTTATCGATATCGCGAAGGCGCTACGGTCCCACCAGCGTCTGGCAAGCCCGCTCTTCGAGATCGTGACGCTCACCCGGACGCGCGCCGAGTTCCATCGTCCGTTCTACGACGCTGGCATCGACCTCGTCCTGGAGAAGCCACTGACGCCGGCACGGCTCATCGCCTCCCTCAATGAGCGGCTGGAGCTGGATCATGCCATCGCGGCGAACGATGGCCGTCGTCGTACCGATCACGTGAAGCCGCGTAGCTGGACCGCGGCACTCAGGCCCCGCGAGCGGCTGAACAACGTCATCGAGCTTTTCAGTCCACGCTAGCGCCTAAGCCGTCTCGAGCAGTGCCTCGTAGCAGCCGCCGATCCGATCGACGGAAAAATCCGCCGCCCGACTCCGCAGCAAGGCGCTCGGCGTCGGCTCGTCCAGCACCCGAGCCATTGCGGAGCAGAGCGCATTAACGTCCCCTACCGGAACCAGCGGACCATAGCGGCCATCGGCTAGGATCTCCCGCGGGCCATGCGGGGCATCGGTTGAAACCACGGGAATACCGGCTGCCATGGCTTCGATAAGCACGTTGCCGAAGCCCTCGCTGGTCGAGGTGAGGGCGAAGAGATCGGCGATCGCATAGCAAGCGGCGGGGTCGTTGACATAGCCGGGGAAGAATACGCGGGGTGCCACGCCGAGCTGCTCGGCATAGCTGCGCAGTTCCTGTTCCAAGGGACCTTCTCCGAAGAGGACGAGCCGCGCCGGCCTGAATTGTACGAGGTGGGCAAAGGCCCGCAGCAACGTCCGCTGATCCTTCACATCGACGAACCGCCCGGCGGTGACAATTACGGGCCCGTCCGCTTGCGCAAGATCATGTTGCCACGAGTACTCGCCGGCCGGCGCGGTCATCGGCGGCAATGGGTTGTTCACAACGGCGACCTTGGCAGCCGGAAAGCCGCGGGCGACCAGATCGCGACCGACGCCGGCTGAAACCGCGATCACTTTGGTTGCGCGAGCCGCCACGAGCCGCGAGAACAGGACCGCCAGGCGGGCGCCGAGGCCATTCGACGGCAGCACGCCCGCAGCGTGTACGCTCGGGAAGAACTGCGCCTTGCTTTGCGCCAGCATGAGTGCCAGTGCCATGATCAGGTTGGCGAACTCAGGCGCACTGTAGACCGCGTGGGGCCGCATCTCCTTGAAGAGTTTCGCACTCCGCCAGAGCCCGCGCAGCGTCGCTGGCTTGCCGTAGCCTTCGCCGCGGATAGGGATGCCGAGATCGACCAGCCGCACCGCAGGACCGACGAGCAGGGCGTTTGGCCCCTCGGCGTTCCAGGTGAACAGGGTGACCTCGTGCCCACGCAAAGCGAGTTCATTGGCCATCAGCACGAACACCCGTTCCGCACCGCCGCCCCGCAGGCTGGCGGTATGGAAAACGATCCGCTTCCGCATGCGGGGACTAGGCAGTCGCGGCCGCGTCGGGGTGCCGGCCCGATCCTGCCCGAAGATCGCGCGCCATCCCCACGCCTGTCGCGATCAGCAACCCGAGGAAAAGACCTCCCATCGCGCCGACAAGTGCGACCACAAGAGTTCTGGGCGGCCAGGACCGGGCTGCCGGCGGGACCGCCGTGGAGATCACGCGAATATTGGTCGTGTCGATCTGCTCGCGCTCGGTCACCTCCCGTGCGCGGGCGAGGAATGCTTCGTAGATCGCCGCTTTCGACACCGCGTCACGCTCGAGCTCACGTAGCCTCACCAGAGCCTCGTTGTCGGAGAACATCCTGGTGCGGAGGTCGTTTGCCTCCTGCTCCAGGGCCGCCAGAGCTGTCCGGGCCTCCTCGACTCGCACCTTGGCCGCGGCGACGATCCGGCCGACCTCGGCCTGTAGCTGAGTCTCGACGGCGGCAAGCTCCGTCGACAACCGCGCGATCGTAGGATGGCGCTGACCATAGGTGACTGACTGCGCATTGAGCTGCTGCTGCAGAGCGCCGGCACTGGCGCGCAACCCGGAAAGCACGGTCGAAGCCTGGGTGTCGGAGGTCGAGGCGTTAACTCCGGCGGCAAGGAGCTCGTCATAGGTGGATTGGGCAGCGATCAGGCGCGACTGTGCCTCGACGACCTGGGCGTTGAGCAAAGCGATGGTTTGCGAGCCGATCAACTCGCCGGAGGTCGAGATGAGGTTGTGGCTGCGCTTATACGCCTCCACGCGCTCCTCGGCGACCTTCACGTCTTCCTTCAGTTCATTCAGACGGTTGTTAAGGGAATCGGCAGTGCGCGCAGCTCCATCGGCCTCACCGCTCGCGAGCTCTTCTTTGAAGGCTTGCACAATCGCATCGGAGATGCGGATCGACTTCTCCGAGGACTCCGACGTGACGAACAGCGTCGCCACGAAGGAGTTTTCGTCGGCGGTCGCAGAGACGCGACTGGAAAGGCTTGTCAGTGCCGCAAGCTGCGGGTTGGGCGCCTCTTTGTTGCCGGGAAGAATGGTCGAGAGGCCAAGGCCGGGAGTGGGATCGTAGAACTCCGGGTCTTCCGCAAGCCGCAACTCCTCGACCACGCGCGCAAGAACATTGCGGGAGGTCAAGACGCGGAGCTTGCTCCCGGCATTCAGGAGTGCGCTATCGACCTGCCCCGGCTGCTGGAACAAATCGTCCGCGACGACCTGGAGGTTGGCCGGATCGATGAGGATCTCGCTGGAGACGGTGTACTTAGCAGTTGAGAGCACGCCAAAGGCAGCACCGACGAAGGCCCCCGCGACTGCCAGGATGACGGCCGTCCGGAAGCCGGCGCGGAGCCAGGCGAAGAGGCGGCCCAGGTCGAGCTCCAGGAAATCACCGATCTTGTGGAGGGTGACCGTGTCGACGGCAGCCGCTGGCGCGTAGGCCGCGGCCATTTCCGGAGAGGTCGCACGGGCGCCCCGGCTGTCGAGGCGGGCGAAGGCACGGGCGCCGGATGGGGACTGGGACAGGTAGGGCCTGCCGGATACGCTGGACATGGGCGTTAACAGTTCGTTTTCCAGGGTGACCTATTATTAGGGCTTTATACACCAATGCTCTTCGCCCGCTCCGCGGATGGAGATTCTTGGTAAACGTCCGCGCAGAGCAGAAAAGGCACCATCCTGAGCCGATCGGCCGCCGACCCAGAGCTGACCGACAGCGGGCTGCGCATTCGCCAGAACGCGCTGTCACTGCTGTTCCTGATCCTCTTTCTTGCCGCCCTCGCGGTCCGGGTCTGCGTCTCGCCCGAGCTCATGAACTTCGTCGTCGACTACACGGCGGAGACCGGCGCCTTCTACGAGAAGCTGCATTTCGGGACCTACGCTATCCTCGGCATCCTGCCACTCATGCTGTTCAGTCGCCCGATCTACCTGGCGGGCCATGACATCGGCAGGTTCAAGGCCCTGCTGCGCTATTGCGCACTGCTGGTCCTGCTCATCGTGTTTCTGCTGGTTACGGGACGCGCTTCGTCCTCGGGCTTCCTGATCGACACCTACCTGGTGGCTGGGGCAGCGGGTCTCATCGTTCTCGCCATGAACCCGGCGATGCGCAGCACCGTCGGAGACGTCCTGCTCTCGATCAACATCGCCAGCGCGGTACTCGCCATCTTCGAGGCCGTGACGCGGACGCGGATCATGCCGCATGTGCTCAACGAGGAGGTGTTCCGTCCCACCGGGCTTGCCGCCCATCCGCTGACGCTCGGCATGGTGTGCGCCGCCTCGATCGGCTTTGTGGCGCTGACCCGGTGGAAGAACTGGGTCAAAGTTGCCACGATCCTGCTGTTGTTCGTCGCCACGGCGGCGGCGGGGGCGCGCTTCGCATTGTTGCTCGCCGGGGTGGAGGTGCTCGCCCTCCTGATCTTGGTGCCATGGACGCGCCTGTCGCCGCGGCATGAGCGGCGGGCAAAATTCTGGACGCTGCTCCTGACCCTCGGCGCCGGCGGTGCGCTGATCGCCGGGCTCGCGGCAGGTGGCTTCCTCAGCCGTTTCTCCGGCGGCGTCGTCGACGAGAATTTCTATGCGCGGACGGACATCTACAAGATCTTCGACTTCGTGACGTGGCGCGAGATCATGTTCGGCACCGACCTCAACGGCATTCTCGAGATCGTCAACGAAAAGCTGAACCTGCCCTTCATCGAAAGCACGCCGGTCTATCTGATTTTTCTGTTCGGGGCGCCGCTGGCGCTGCTGTTCTCGGTGATCGTCCTCTGGCTGTTCTGGCGGATCTTGCGCCACGCGCCGCGCGCGGCGTGGATCGGCACGGCGACGTTCATGGCGGCTGCGCTCTCCAACAACACGCTGAGCTCGAAGACTCCCGTGGTGACGATCTTCGTGGTGCTGATCCTCGCCTATGCGGGAAATGCGACCGCTACTCGGTCGGCTTCCGCCGCACCAGCGAAATAAGCTGCGCGAAGAGATCGGCGTGACGCTGCCGAAAGAGCCGGGCGGCGGTGCGCAGGCGGACGCCGAGCACAAATGGCAGGCCGCGCAGCGACAGCGCCTGGACGTGCTCGAGGAGTTCGAGCTTTTCGGCGGCGAAGCGGGTCTTGTAGAAAAGATCCCCGACACTGAAGTCGAACACCCGGTCACCAGCGGCGATGGCTGCTTCGATCGCCATATAAACCGACACCAGCCCAGGCGAGCCGGACCGATAGCGCTCGTCGGCGCTCATCGTTGGGATGATCAGCGTGAAAATCCCGTCGTGCTGGAGCCCGTAGACGACGGCCACGACATCCCCACCGACCCGCAGCCCGTAGGCGCGGGCGACACGGTCGGCGGCGAGGCGGCGGTAGAAGGCCTCGACACCGGGTTCCTCCAGCTTATCGTTGCGGCCAACCTGGGCGAAGCGGTCGCGTCGGAAGCGGACCAGCGCATCCATCAGTTCTGCCATCTCGGCGTCGGTCCTTGCCTCAAAGAGCGAGACTTCGCCTAGGGCGGCAAGCTTCTTTGCCTTGCGCCGCACGTCGCGGGTCACCGAAAGCTCGCCCAGCGCAAGGCGGACACCGCCGCTCTCCAGCGGGAGGATGGTGGCGCCGTGACCCATCGCGCCGAGGAACCTGGCGCCGGTCAGCGCGTGCGGGCGCCCATAGAGGATCCGCGGGACATTGCTGAGCCGGATCGCGTCGGCAGGCGGCAAGGCGGCGCGGACCGCGCGCCAGAGCGATGCGGTAGCCTCGGCGTCGAGTTCCAGGCCCCGGGCGAGGATCGGTGCGTAGTAGTCGCTGACGCCAAAGCCCATACCCTCGATGAGACGGAGGCCCCGCTGCTTGCGCAGCGAAAACGGGAACAGCGCGACGGGGCGATCATCCTCGTCGGTGACGCCGATCATGACCAATTCCGCCCCATCTTCCGCGACTATGGTGGCTGACAGGGCCGCGAGAAAACCGGGCGTCGTAAACGCCGTCACTGCGGCGGGCGCCAAGCGTCGGACGAAGGCATCGTCGAGGCCGGCAAGCCGGCTGGCGCGATAGGCACCCTGGGTGGCAGCGCCTGTGTTGTCGTCGATTACAGCCAGTGTCACGGATCGGCCTCGCTGGTGTGTGCGGCATCTGTACCCCGAGTGCCGGGCCGATGGCGCCATCGTCTCTCGTTACGGTAAATGTCAGCCGGCACTGTCGATCACCTCGAGCCGGCCGGCGCGGTTGAGCGTGTGGATGCCCGCCCGGTCCCACGCCTCGCCGGAAGCGATCGGCTGCACCGGGCCGAAGCGGACGTCTTCTTCGTTGAGAACCAGCAGTTCGGCCAGACCAAGGCCGCCGCCATAGGCGAGCGTGCCGTCCTGGACCGGCAGGAACACGCGGCCGCCACGTTCGACGAAGGCGCCGCCAGGACGGGCGGCGCTGCGATCGACGAGGATCGGGTTCATACCGTGGGGAAGCCAGGGGCCGGTCAGGGCGCTGGCGTGATAGACGACCATGGTGTCGGACGCGTTGCCGTTGCCGCGGCGCTCGCTCCCCACCAGCCAGAGCCGGCCGTTGCGCTCGAGGAGGGTCATGTCGTTGAGCTCCCGGCCTTCGACGAGTACGGCCTCGCGTACCCAGCGATCGGGGAACGAGGTGGCGCGATAGAGCACGAGCTCCCCGGCGGTGCTGGCTTCCGGGATCATGTAGACCTCGCCTGCGCGGGCGAACACCTGCGGGTAGGAGAGATGGTGCGGTTGGGCGATGACGACGCGTGGCGTCTCGACTGTCCCCCCGGCATCCAGTCGCGCGACCGAGATTACGCCCTTGCCCGCCCCGTACTCGTACTCCTCGACGAAGAGATACTGCGCCCCCTGCCATTCGAAGGCGAAGGGATCGGCATAGAACCGCCTGCCATCGTCGGGAAGGACGGCGAATGGCCGGCCGTCGATGCGTCCGGTCTCGGCAACGCCCGGTCCCTCGATCTGGCGCCAGGCGACCTGCCAGTAGAACGGCCGCGACGAGCGGCGCAGGCGGCGTTGGACAAGCCCCATCGCCAGATGCGGCAGATAGCGCAGCACCACATCGCGGCCGCTCCGCTGCAAAATATGCGGAACGTCGCCGCTCAGCGGCACCAGCATGCCGGCGGCGAAACGGTGGACGCACAGCTCGATGAGCGAGACCGCCCCCGCGAGCAGGTCGGAGGCCGCGCGGCTGAGCCAAAGGCGATCGCCGATCATCGGTCGGGCGTGAGCGACTGCGACGCCGTCGAGCCGCGCCACGAGGTTTGGCAGTTCGGCCGACGCCAGGGTCTGCGACAGCCCCGCAGCGAGGTTACACTGACCGCCGAAATCAATGGTCAGGGTGGGGATGCCGGGGTGCGGTGCGCGACCGGTGAGATCGATGGCAAGGTCTGGCCGCGGCCCCGGCTGTAGGTCCAGCGCCGGCGCCGGTCGGGCAAGCGATCCGGGGTGGCGCGAGCGCTCGAGCCTGAGGAGCACATCCAGAGCGAACGCAGACACCGCCGCATGGTGCCGGACCTCGAGCTCATGACCGGCGTCACGCAAGCGGCGAAGTAATTCGTGCTCCCATAGCCGTGCGTGTGGAGCACTTGCGATGATTAAAACTTGAGTCAAATTGCATCAATCTGAAACTTCTCAGTCTTGAACTTTCTGCAGCCAGCAACAGTTCGGGAGCAATGCGAGAAAGCAAACGAGGTAAACGACCTCGTCCGCGTTAATCATACGTTAAGACTTTGGATCACAACCCGACCACCTACCGGTAAGATGCGTTGCAGGTCGCGATGCTCATCCGCGACCACCGAATCTTACGCGGCAGAATCGACATGAATCATCATTCGCCTTTCGACCCGTCCCCGCGCAAGCGTCTGCTGATTGTCTTCGGCACCCGGCCGGAAGCGCTCAAATGCTTCCCCGTCGCCCGGGCGGCGCTGCACAGCCCGCATCTCGAGACGCAGATCTGCGTCACAGCCCAGCATCGCGAGATGGTGGACCAGGTGATTGCCCTCACCGGCCTCCCCGTCGATTATGACCTCAACGTGATGTCGGCCGGCCAGACGCTGTTCGAGGTCACCGCCAGGGTGCTGCTCGGCATGGCCGAGGTGCTCGAGAAAGCCAAGCCCGATATCGTGATGGTACAGGGCGACACGACCACCGCGATGACCGCGGCGCTGGCCGCCTTCTATAAGCGCATCCCGGTGGCCCACATCGAAGCGGGATTGCGGAGCCACAACGTTGAGAGCCCCTTTCCCGAGGAACTCAACCGGCTGATCGCCGGCAACATCGCCACCTGGCACTTCGCGCCGACCACCGAGGCACGCGACAATCTCATTGCCGAGGGCAAGGATCCGGCCCGCATCTTCGTCACCGGCAACACGGTGATCGACACGCTGCTGCATTTCTCGGGCGCCATGGATGACGACGCGCTGATGCGCGCCGAGCTGGCCGCGCGCTTCCCCTTTCTCGACCGCAACAAGAAGCTCATCCTGGTCACCGGCCACCGCCGCGAGAACTTCGATGGCGGCATCGACAGGATTTGCACGGCGCTCAAGGTGCTGGCGACGCGCGGCGACGTGCAGATTGTCTACCCTGTGCACCCCAATCCGAACGTCCGCGGCGTGGTCGACGCCGAGCTGGCCGGCGTCCCCAACATCCATCTTATCGATCCTCAGGACTACCTGCCCTTCCTCTATCTGCAAAAGCAGAGCTACCTCGTGCTGACCGATAGCGGCGGCGTGCAGGAAGAGGCGCCCTCGTTGGGTAAGCCAGTCCTCGTGATGCGCGAAAATACCGAACGGCCCGAAGGCGTCGCGGCAGGAACTGCCCGGCTCGTCGGGACCGACATCGAAAAGATTACGTCCAACGCCAACCGCCTGCTCGACGACTCCGCCGCCTACCGGGGGATGGCCGAGCGGCACAACCCCTATGGAGACGGTCGGGCAAGCGCCCGTATCGTCGAGGAGCTATTGCGGCATGTCTGAGATCAAGACCGTTTCCGTCATCGGGATGGGCTATATCGGCCTTCCCACCTGCGCCGTCCTCGCGAGCCGCGGCCTCAATGTCATCGGCATCGACGTGAACGCGGCGGTCGTCGAGAAGGTGAACCGGGGCGAAATTCACATCGTCGAACCCGATCTCGACGGCCTCATCCAGAAGGTCGTGGCAAACGGCAAGCTCAGGGCTTCGACGATTCCCCAGGCGGCCGACGCCTTCATCATCGCCGTACCCACGCCGATCACCCATGATCACAAGCCCGACGTCAGCTACGTGATGAGCGCCGCTGCAAGTATTGCGCCAGTCCTTAAGAAGGGGGACCTCGTCGTTCTTGAGTCGACGTCTCCGATCGGCACGACGCGCGAAATGACGGCGCTGCTCGCCGAGCTTCGTTCCGATCTCCGGTTTCCGCATGTCCATGGCGAGCAGGCGGACGTGCTTGTCGCCTATTCCCCGGAGCGGGTTCTTCCCGGCAAGGTGCTGACCGAACTCATCAACAATGACCGCTCGATCGGCGGCCTGTCTCAGAAATCCTCGGCGCGTGCCGCTTCGCTGTACGCAACCTTCGTCGCCGGCGACCTGTTCGTCGCATCGGCGGAGAGCGCTGAGCTCGTCAAGCTGACCGAGAACGCCTTCCGCGACGTCAACATCGCCTTCGCGAACGAGCTGGCGGCGGTCTGCCAGGATCTCTCGCTGAACGTTTGGGAAGTAATCGAGTTGGCAAACCGCCATCCACGCGTCAACATCCTGCAGCCCGGCCCCGGCGTCGGCGGCCACTGCATCGCAGTCGATCCCTACTTCATCATCGATGCCGCCCCCAACAACACGCGGCTCATGGGAGCGGCCCGCCGGATCAACTCCGATCGCCCCTATGCAGTGGTACGGGACATCGAGGCCGTGCTAGAGCCCGGCAAGGTGCAGACCGTCGCCTGCCTCGGGCTCAGCTTCAAACCCAATATCGACGACCTGCGGGAGAGCCCGGCCGTGGAAGTGGTGAAGCTTCTGGCAGACGTGCCGAACATCAGGATCATTGCAGCCGAACCGAACACCAGCGCGCTCCCCGCCGAGCTAAGCGACAGGGGGATCGTCTTCACCGACGCCCTGACCGCCATCGACCGCGCCGATATCGTGGTTCTGCTGGTCGACCACCGTCAGTTCGGCCTGATCGATCCGGAAGCGCTCAAGGACAAGAAGCTCATAGACACCCGCGGACTCTGGACCTGGCGCAAGGCGCGGAAGCCCGACGCGCGCATCAAAGGCCGCCAGAGCAAGGAACGCTCTGCTCCTGCGGTCACCGAGAGGGCCGCATGAGCAGTTTGGAGCGTCGCTGGTCGGAGCACCCCTTGCTCGCCGTCAGGCGGCGGGAATTCCTGGGGGCCCCAATGCATGCAGTGACGATGGATGAAACCTTGGCGCTTGCCGCCGAGGCTATGTCTCAACGCCGGCCGCTACACCACACCGTTGTCAATGTCGCCAAGCTGGTGAACATGGCAAAGAACGCTGAGCTGTTCGAGGACGTCGCTGGCGCCGATCTCATCAACGTCGACGGCGCGGGCGTCCTGTGGGGCGCCCGGCTGCTCGGCGTCGAAATCCCGGAGCGTGTCGCCGGGGTCGACATCATGGTTGAGTTATTCCGGCTTTGCACCGAGCGGGGCTTCCGACCCTACTTGTTGGGCGCCGAGCAGCACGTTCTGGATGCGGTCGCGGCCCGACTCCGCCGGGAGCATCCCACGCTCGCTGTCGCGGGCATGCACGACGGTTACTTCAAGCCCGAAGATGAGGCGGATATCGTCGCCGGCATTAATGCCTCCGGCGCCGACTGCCTGTTCGTGGCGATGCCGACGCCGCGCAAGGAGCGGTTCCTCAAGCGGCACCGCTCCGAGCTGTACCCGAACTTCGTCATGGGAGTCGGTGGCAGCTTCGACGTCTATGGTGGAAAGGTGGCGCGAGCCCCGCGGCTCGTACAGAAGCTCGGCCTCGAGTGGTTGTTCCGCGTCGGCCAGGAACCGCGCCGGCTATGGCGCCGCTACTACGACACCAACTCCGCCTACGCGCGGATGCTTGTCCGCGAGCTTTGGGCGCGCAGGGCGGCCCGCTAGGGCGTTTCCAGTAAGATCAGGCGATCCCGACCTTGGCGCGGAGCATCTGCGCGACGGCACGGGTTTCGTCCGGGTGGAGCAGGGCCTGCAGTCCGGCGAACGCGAGGATTCCCGCGCCACCGCCGGCTGCGAGCTTGAACAGCGGCCACATGTCGCCGAGCGCCGAGCTGCCGACCCAGGCGGCAAGGCCGCAGGCAAGGGCGACGGCCGCTGATTGTCCTAGCTCAGCGTAGGGCAGGGGAATCCGGGTCAAGCGGCGGCTAAGCACCATGCTCGTCAGTAGGTTGACGCACGATCCCCCCGCCAACGCGCTCGCTGCACCGAGTTCGGCGAAATGGGGGATCAAGAGGATCGACAGGACGATCGTCGCGATGGCGCCCGGGGTCATCGAGACGATGAGCAGCCACGGCTTCTTGTGGGCGTGGAAGACGTTTTCGAAGCCGAAACTGGCGAAGTTCGTGAATAGGACGCTGAGTGCAATGAGTGGAAAGAGCTTGCCCGTATGTTCATGGTATTCCGCCGGAAGCAGCACCGCCGAGAAATCGCCGCCTAGCACCGCCAGCGTGGCTGCGATCGGCAGGCAGAGCTGCGCCATGAGCGCCATCTGCCGCGACAGATATCGCCCCGCCGCCGCTGCCCCTTCCTGATCGAAGCGGCTCACCATCTCGGGGAAGGCCCCCATGTTGATGGCGTTGGCCACCGTATCTATCGGCTGCCGCGCCAGCGCGAACGCGGCCGCGAAGATCGCGACGGCGCCGGCATCGTAGTAGAGTTTCAGCAGCACGCGCTCGGCGCTGTTCAGTCCGAACCCCACGATTGCCATGACGATGAGGGGAATGCCGAAGGCCAGGAGCTCGCGCTGCGTGAAGCGCGGCGGTCCCGCGATAACGCGGCCCGATGCAAGATAGAGCGCAGCGAAGCCGCTGGCGAGTACAGCGAGGCTGGAGGCCAGCGACACCATCAGGAAGGAATCGGCAAGGAGCCAGATCGCCGCAACGGGCAGGACCAGCTGCAGCACGGCGCGCCCCAACTCGAGCATCGAGTAGGCAAAGTGCCGCTGCTGCAACTGGACGAGCACCAGCGCGAAGCGGCTCATCGCGCCGACGATGAGGTAGGCGCCCACGGCGAGGCTGAATTCCGCCCAGCGCTCCGGCGCGACGAGCAGCGAGGCTGCAGCCGCCACCCCCAGGCCCAGCACCGTGGTGAGGGCCAGGACACGGGCCGCAAGCAGGACACTGCCGCGGCTGATCTCTCCCTTGCCCCCGAGCCTGAGCAGCGAGATGCGCAGCCAGCTGGCGAGGGCAAGGTCCGTCAGCTCCCCCACCGTCACGACGAGCGTCAGTAGCCCGAACTCTTCCTGGCTGATCAGCCGGGTGGCGATCACCAGCATGAGCAGAGCCGAAACGCGAGTCAGAAGGATCGCGGGGGCATAACTAAGGGTAGAGCGCAGCACTCTCGCAACCGGTTTGGTAGTAGCCAGGCACACCCCGCTTAAGCCCCCCGCACACAGGCGGATAGCGAAAACCGCCAACAGGGTGAATGCCGTCAATTCGATCAATTATCTCCGACGTAAACCTTACCGGCAGGGATTGCTTCCGTGACTGCCCGCCGGGGGCTATCAGCTAGGCGCAATGCTCCAGCGCGCCCCGACAGATCAGAAGCTCAACGTCATGGTTGCCACGCCATCGGGTGGTCGCGGCCAGGGTGGCGTCGATCGCGTCATGGCGGCCCTCAGGGATGAGCTCGCGCGCGGTTCGGGCATCCGGGCCCGGTTCCTCTCCAGTCGCGGCTCCGGGCACGTCGCCTTCTCCCCCTTTTTCGCCATTGCATTCTGCTTGCGGCTGGCTTTCGCGCGCTGCTTCGGCCGCGTGGACGTCGTCCATATCAATATCGCCAGCCACGGCAGTTCCTACCGCAAGATGCTGATCGCCGCCTGCGCGCGGCGGCTCGGCATCCCCTACGTGCTGCACCTCCATGGTGCCGAGTACAAGGAATTCTGGGCAAGCCTGCATCCGTTCCTCGGTTCTCTGGTCAAGCGCTTCTTCGAAGGTGCCGCCCACGTCATCGTGCTCGGCCGCGTCTGGCGCGACTTCGTCGCAAGCCGCGCTCCCGCAATGGCAGACCGCATTACGGTCGTACCGAACGCCACGGGCGTGCCCACGCTCCCGCATCTGGGCGGTGGCGACAGCGTCCATATCCTCTTTCTCGGCCGGATCGGCGATCGCAAGGGTGTGCCGCAGCTCGGCGAGGCCCTGCTTCGCATGAAAGGCCTGCCCGGCTGGCGGGCAACCATCGCCGGGGACGGCGCCGTCGAGGCGGCGCGCGCCCGTGCCGCCGAGATCGGCCTCCTGGACCGCGTGGCGATCCCGGGCTGGGTCGGACCGGACGACGTTGCGCTGCTGCTTGCGCAAGCCGATGTGCTTGTCCTGCCCTCGTTCGCGGAAAACCTGCCGGTCTCGGTGATCGAGGGAATGGCCGCCGGTCTTGCCATCGTCGCGACGCCCGTCGGAGCCGTCGAGGACATCGTCGCGGACGAGCAAACCGGGCTGCTGGTGCCGCCGGGCGACGTTGATGCCCTCACGGCGGCGCTGACCCGGCTGGTCGTGGACGAGCCGCTCCGCACCCGGCTGGGCCAGGCGGCGCTGGCGGTGCACCGCGAACGGCTGGATCTTCCTCCCTTTGCAGCCTCGATCGCCGATATCTGGCGCGCCGCCGCACGCAGCCGGACCCGCGACTTGGCCGTGGAGCGGGGGCGATGACGCAGCTTTCGTCGCTTTCGGATCTCCCCGGGCTGGCCGACAGCCACGCAACCCGTGACGCTATCGAGGTCTCCTTCGTCTCCGATCGGGCCGAGTGGGACAGCCTCCTCACCCTCGCGCCCTTCCCGCATTTGCCCCAGTCTTTTGCCTATGGTGAGGGCAAGAGCGCCAAGGGCTGGACCACACGCCGCGCCGTTTTCGTCGAGCGTGACCGCCCCGTCGCCCTGGCGTCGGTCCTCGAGCGCCAAGTCCTCGGCCTGCGCGTCCTTACGCGCCTGAACCGCGGACCGGTCTTTCTGGAGGCGACGCCGCGACCGGGCCAGATCGGCGCGGTTCATGCGGCCCTGCGGCGGCATTGGCGCGGGCCCCTGCTGCTTGCACCGGCACTTGAGAGCACCCAGGCGAACTGCGCTTTGCTGCGCGCCGCCGGCTATGTCCGGCGTCAACGGCAAGGCTGGACCTCCGGACGCATCGATCTGGCGCGCAGCGAGGACGAGATCTGGAGAGGCTTTGGCTCCACCTTCCGCAATCGCGTGCGGCAGGCGGAGAAGTCGGGCGCGACGTTGCGCGTCGCTGACGACGCCGCGACCTATGAGTGGATGCTTGCCCGCCACACCGAGAACATGCGCGAAAAGGGGTTCCGGGCGGCCGATGCCACTCTGCTCCGCGCGCTTCGCGACGCGGCGCCCGCAGACGTAACGGTCCTCCAGCTGCTGCGTGAGGGCCGGCCCGTCAGTGGCATGTCGGTGGTGCGCTTCGGCCACATCGCCGAGTATCACGTGGGTTGGTTCGGCCCCGAGGGCCGCAAGCTCAATGGCGGCAATTTTCTGATGTGGCACGCCATCCGCGAGATGAAGCGGCGCGGCGTGCTGGGTTTCGACGTGGGCGGCCTGAAGCCGGGCGATGGATATACTCGCTTCAAGCGGA
Source organism: Devosiaceae bacterium (assembly GCA_035998685.1). GTDB lineage: Bacteria > Pseudomonadota > Alphaproteobacteria > Rhizobiales > Devosiaceae > Devosia_A. The sequence goes on from DASYHK010000014.1 coordinate 46,869, forward strand.
CCATGAACCCGGTGGAGTACGAGCTCGCCGGCGAGTGGATGAGTTTCTAGGAGGGCCCGGACTATGACCTTGATGGATGTGGCTCGTGGCGCCTATGCACGCAGTCCCGTACTGGTGCGGCGCTCGCTGGCGCCCTTGGTATCGCTGGTGCCGACGAAGTTGAAGTTCGGAGGCACGTATCGAACTTGGCGAGAGCGCATCCAGCGGGCCGCTGCCGACCCCGCCTATGCCGACGAATGCCGCACCGCGGCGCTCCGCAGCCTGCTGCGCAAGGCGCATGCCGGCAGTCCCTTCTATCGCCAATGGATCGACCGGGCGTTCGGTCCGCAGTTCGATCTGTCGACGGCCCGATACTCGGATCTGGCGCGGCTGCCGGTGCTCACCAAAAAGGTCTTGCGCGACGCCGGTGACCAAGCCTTGGCCGTCACCAAATGGGAGGTGGATCGCAGCTTTACCAGCGGCTCGAACGGCGAACGGCCGTTCCGGTTCTACCTCGATCGCGATCGGAGCGCCCGGGAGATGGCGTTCGTCTACAACAATTGGGCCAGGATTGGCTTTGGCGAAGATCAGTCCAAGATCGTTCTGCGAGATTTCGGGCTCGACCCCAAGGGCCGCTATCTCTCCGAATGGGAGCCCGCGCTCCGCGAGCTGAGGCTGTCCGTGTTCCCCATGACGCGGGAGGATGTCGAGCGATATCTCGATCTGATCGACCAGTTCGAAGTCCGCTACCTCTATGGCTACCCCTCCTCGATCGAGCTGCTCTGCCGCCGCATGCATCAGCTTGGCCGCACGCCGAAGTTGCCGTTCAAGGGCATCCTGCCGATCTCCGAGCCTCTCTACGAGCATCAGCGCCGTGCCATCTCGGCCGTCCTCGGCGATGTGCCCATCGCCATGTTCTACGGGCTCAGCGAGAAGGCCCTGTTTGCCGACGAAGTGCTCGGGCAGCCGGGCGTCTACGACTTCAACCCAATCTATGGCGCGGCCGAGCTGGTGGACGAGGATGGCGCGGTGATCACCGAACCCGGCACCGAGGGCCGGGTCGTTGGCACCGGCTTCCTCAGCACCGCCATGCCGTTCATCCGCTACGATACGGAGGACCGCGCCAGACTGGTCGCACTTCCAGGTGCCACCAACGGCTATCGGCTTCGCGTCGACAAACTGATCCCGCGCCGCAAGCCGGACTTTCTCATTTCCAAGGAGGGCAACCGGGTGGTGACCATCGCCTTTACGTCTGAGGACCTACGCGACTTCCAGGGCATCGATGAGTACCAGTTCTATCAGGATACCCCGGGCAAGTGCATCATCCGCTACATCGCGACCCCTGACGGGACGGAAGCGGATGCGCTCAGCTTTGCCGCCGATTTCCACAAGCGCGCCCATGGCGCCATCGACTTCTCCGTCCAGCGGGTGGAGCGGCTGGCGGGCGGGCCTGCCGGCAAGCGCGCCTGGATCGAGCAACGCATCGACATCTCGCGCTACTGAGCGAACCCCAGCGCCTCGAGCAGCTCGAGATCCGGCACCGCCGGCCCCTCGGGTACGATGACGGTCATGCCATGGGGGTTGGAATACTCCCAGATCGCCCACGCGATGCCGCGGTGCTCCGCCGCCTCCCGCACCGCCCGTAGGTAGCGCAGGCGGTCGGCATCATAGGCGCCGCGGCGGCCGTCCCGCGACATGAGGATGGCGCCGAACTCGCCCATGAACAGCCGCGCCGGCGGAATGCCGTGGCGCGCGGCCCAGGCGACCGCCTCGTCCATGCGCGCATCGAGCTGTGCCTGCCCCCACCCCTCGGCGAAATATTCTGAGATATAGCCGGCGACGGCCGCTAGATTCTGCGCCTGCTGCGCCTCCGTCAGGCCGGCGGCGTCCATCCACGCCCGCAGCGACGCCACTGTGCTCTCCGCGGAACCGGCGCTCGCCGGCCACGGCAGCCCGGACGCGAACCAGCTGTCTGCCTCGGCGCGCTGGTGACTGAAGAGATGGGGCTCGTACATGTGGAAGCTGTAGAGGACGTTCTCGTCATCAAACCCCGGTTCGAGGTCGACGAGGCCGGTGATGCTGCCGCCACAGGCTCCGGTCGCGACGATGGCGATCTCGGTGCTCACTGAGCGGATGGCGGCGACGGTCGACGACATGATCTGCTGCCAGTCGTCGCTGCCGCCGGCATCGCAGGGATAGTGAGCGGGCTCGTTGAACGGCTCAAAGGCGACCCTGTCGGTCCCGAGTCCGGCCAGCATGGCGGCAAGTTCCACACTCATCTGCCGGTACTGCGCGATCTGAGGCGAGCCGGCGCCCGCATTGACCACGTCCATTCCGTAGGCCGGCACCTGCGAGTTGCCGTGCAGATTGACGACGACGGCGAGCCCCGCCGCCAGCACCTCCGTCACCGCGGCTTCGAGCACGTCGAGCGCCTCCTGCCGCCGCGCGCCCTCGCTGGCCAGCAGCGGTCCCGGATCCACCGTCAGTCGCACAAAATCGAAACCCATCGACCGGATGCTGACGAACGGGTCGCCTTCCGGCCAATCCTCGAGCGGCCGCTCCGCTTCCAGCCATTCGCTCACCGGCTGATAGGGCGGCCAGCGGTAAGATCCGTCCGCCTGGAGGGGCGCCCAGTTTAGCCATTCGTGTACATTTACGCCGCGCCTGAACTCCGGCGGCGCCGAAACCGCCGCCGTCGCTACAGCCATGAGCAGCACGGCGCATACAACCCGTTTCATCACCCTCTCCAGCATCTCTTCCCGCAGGTTAACCGCTTTGGCGGAAAACTGGTGCCTGGCGGCGGCGCGTTTCCGCGCGGATGGTATATTACCTCTTGCACCGCCGCCCGGGATAACGATGACGCTCGCCTGGTACCTCAACCGATTGCGTAACATGCAGCCGGCCGAAATCGTGCACCGGCTGCACGAGAAGCGCAAACGGCTCGCTTCGCGCACGCGCGACGAAGGCTGGGAGCGCTATCCCGCCATGCCTCTCCATTTCGTGTTCGGGGGCGTCGCCGCCAGCCTGCGGGCGGCCACCGCGGCGCAGCGCGGCGCCATTTCGGCCGCGGCCGCCGATCTCCTCGCCGGCAACTTCTCCGCTCTGGGCAGAGCCTGGCCAAAGCGCTCGCCAGAGGCACTTTTCCCACCCGAGCTCTGGCGGCTCGATCCGGTCAGCAGCCAAACGTGGCCGGGCCCAGATACCTACACCTTCGACATCGATTTCCGCCACGGCGGCGCGCGCGGCGACATCAAGCTGGTCTGGGAGATCAACCGGCTACAGGTGCTGGTGGTGCTTGCCGCGCACGAGGTCTTGGCGCCTGCCGACGGCGCGCTGCGGGCCATCGAGGCGGCGGTCGCGAGCTGGCATGCCGCCAACCCCCCGTTCCGCGGCGTCGGCTGGGCGTCCGGCATCGAGGTGGCGCTGCGTGCGATCAGCCTGATCCTGGTACTGGACCTGGTCGGCGATCGGCTTTCGGCTACCATCCGGCGCATGATTGGCGAGATCCTCGCGGCCAGCGCCTGGTGGCTGCCCCGCTTCCCGTCGCGTTTCTCCTCGGCCAACAACCACCTCGTCGCCGAGCTGGCGGGCGAATATCTCATCGGCATGGCGTTCGGTCGCGAGCCGACAGCTGTTCGACGGGCCCTGCTAGACGAGATCGACAAGCAAATCCTTCCCGACGGCGTGGGCGCGGAGCAGACGCCGACCTATGCCGCCTTTACCGCCGAGCTGTCGCTGTTCTGCGCGCTGGCGGCACGCAACGCCGGGCACCCGTTCCCGCAAGCCTCGACAGAGCGGCTCCTTGCGTTTGCCGGCTGGATCGACTGGCTGGGCCCCCCGACGCCTCGCCTCGGAGATGACGACGAAGGACGCGTGGTGACGCTCGGGCAGGAAGCGGACTACGCGCGGTCCGTCGCGGCGGCGGTCTGCGGCTTCTTTGGCCGCCCAGGCCCTGTCGCGGAGACGCCGGATCTCCGTGCCCTGATCTTTGGCGTCCCTAGTGCGGCGGCCAGGAGGCCTGCCGGGCTGCGCAGCTTTCCCCAGGGCGGCATGTCCGTCTGGCGAGGGCAGCTTGCGGGCCGCGAGGTCTCGATCGGCTTCGACCACGGGCCGCTCGGCTACCTCTCCATCGCCGCCCATGGTCACGCCGACGCGCTGGCATTGACGCTCACCCTTGACGGCGAGCCGGTGCTGGTCGATCCCGGCACCTTTCTCTACAAGTCGGGCGGGGCATGGCGCGACTGGTTCCGCTCAACGCCGGCGCACAACACCTTGAACATCCAGGGTGAAAGCCAAAGCACAATGGTCGGGCCGTTCAACTGGTCGCACAAGGCGCGGGCGGAACTCACGAACATCGCGCGCGAGCCAGATTGGCTACTCGAGGGGCAGCATGACGGCTATCGCCGGCATGGTGTATTGCACCGGCGGACGCTGCAACGACGCGGTGAGGCCCTCGCCGTTATCGACAGCCTGCTTGGTGGCCCACTCAGGGCGGAGATTGTTTTCCAGCTCGCCCCCGGGCTCTCGGCCACTGCCGAGGGCAGTGTCGTGGCGGTGCATCGCGGCGCCGAGCCCTGGCTCACCATCGAGTTTCCCGACGCGGCCGTCTCCCTTGCCGCCGGCGGCGAAACGCCTGGGGCAGGCGGCTGGGTGTCGCCGCACTTCGGCACTAAACTCCCCGCGACGCGCCTCGCCTGGCGCGGCGTCGTTGGTGACCTTGGCGTAAGTACGATCCTTACGCCGGCAAGTTAGCTCAGGTCGCCGCCGACCACCTGAAGGTCGTTGCGCCTTTAGAGCTTTGGAAGCGTGAAAACAACTCTTGTGGCTCGGCTGCTGCCGGTCTCGTCGAAACGTCCGACCTCCGGTCTGTCCGCCTAGCATCACTCCGGAAAGCCGCAGGATCAGCCACTGGTGTCCTCAGTCCCTCTCCGGCCACCTTCCCCGACTGCACAGTATCCGGAACGTTGTACAAGGCCGCGTAGTAGCGGCACAAACGCCCAGCGCCCGCACGTGGTTGGCGGAGACCTTGGCGTGCAGCCACGGGCGGATGTCGCTAATCGGCCAGTTGCTGCGGCACACCGGTCCTCTAAACGGTCTGTCCGATCTGCGCCCCGCTCCCGTCGCCCGATCCACCCTCGCCGCTTCTGGAAAGCTGCCGTTTCGAACTCTGCTGACCTACGGCTATCCGTCCATCTTCATCAGGCGAACGATATCACCGGGAGTGCCGGTTGATCATGGCAGTATGTCGCGGCGACCGCTAATCTCCAGATGAGAAAGATTCAGCGCCGTCTATCCGACAGCAGGACGATGAAGTTTTGCGGGGGCAGCTGGACCAGGAGCCCAGAACACGGCCGTGCACATGATGACCGCGAAGCAAGCGAGCGTTGGTGCGGTGCCGATACTGTCCCAGAGAGTTCCGAAAAGGGGCGCCCCTGCTGTCTGCCCGAGGGCCAGCAAAAGGAACGGCAGTCCGAGGCCGAACGCAGGTCGGTCACCATACAGCTCTATCCCCCACAACAGGAACACTCCGCTCGACACGATGTAGGCGAGTCCGAACACGGCCATGACCATAAAGCCGATCCAGGCTGCATGGTCCGCCAACCCAAGCCCGACGAGCGACAGCGCCATGCCCGCAATAGAGAAGCGGTGAACGCGAGCGGTCCCGAAACGTCCGGTCATCACCCCCGTCCCTATTCCAAGGGTGCCGCCAACGCCGAGCACAATCCAGGCTGTGGCGATCTGCACGTCTGTGAACTGTACATCTTCTCGCAGGATGTTGGCGCCAAAGGTCCAGACCGCAGTGCTGGCTGCTCCCGCAAGCACGGCGCTGAGGCACAGGTTGGCCACGCCTGTACGGCTTGGATGAGGCAGCGAAGTACTGGGCGTATGGTCCTCCTGCGTGCCCGCAGGCATGACGAAAAAGAGCCAGATGCTTACGCCAGCACCGATGCTGGCGAAGAGGACATATAGGCCCCGCCAGCCTCCGGGAAACAAGATCACGGCTACGCCAGAAAAGATAATGCCCGCTGCCGTACCGGCGTTGATTGCGCCATTGGCCCGAGGCCGCTCCACGGTGTCGAAGGCTTGTGCCACCGCCGTTGCCAATGGCGGCGATGTCAGTCCAGTGCTCAAACCCGCTATTGCCATCGCCAAGCCCAGGGCCCAGGCCGATGATGCTAATGCGGCAAGCGCGAGTCCGCTGACTGCGAGGATGCCGGCAAGCAGGGTCTGGTGGCGCGGGCTGAACCTGGTGCCAGCCATAAAAGTTGCGCCGATGCCCAGACAGTAGGCTGCAAAGGCGCTGCCCCCGATCCATCCAGCACCTGCCGCGTCGATTACGAGATCCGCACGGATATCGGGAAGCATGAGACCATAGGCAAAACGCGCCAGCCCGTAGGTGAGAGCGGTGAGCGCAAAAGCGGCAGCAACCAGATTGACCCCACGCGTCATTGCGCCCGCTCTCTTGCAACTGCCACAAGCGCATTGGCCGCCCGCTTCGCCTCGCCTACGACAGGGACCTGGGAAACGCTTGCCGCTGCCGTCGCCCCTTCAAACAGCAGCCAGATCTGAACAGTCAAAGCTGGTTCTTCACGTCCTAGGCTCTGTGCGACGCGTCGGGCAATCTCGCTCGTGAACTCCTCCTTCTGACTGCGCACAAGAGCAACGATATCTGCGCTGGCACCGGCATATTCGCTACGCGCCCGCAAGAGCATGCAGCCGCGTGCGCCACGCTCATCCAGCCAAAGCTGCAACTGGTCGAAGAGATCCCCAACAGGATCGGCAGGGTTCTTCCCTTCTAGCCGCTGCATGAACTGTCGATGCCGTTCCACCAGCACCGCTCGCACCAATCCGTCGCGTGAGCCGAAATGCTTGTAAAGCGTTCGCGTCGATACCCCCGAGGGAGCCAATACGGCATCGACACCGACCCCACGAAAGCCACTTGCTTCGAAAATCCTGCTCGCGCCTGCGATGATGACGTCACGCTTGTCCATGGAAAAAGTGTAAAGCGAACGTTTTACAAGTCAACTCTCCAGAGCCAAGATTGCAGTCCGTCCTCTTTAGGGGGAGCGGTGCCCCGTGGCTCCACAAGGCGGCCGCGAACCGCGTCCATTGCCCTACAAGGGCGCATTAGACAGGAAGGCGTGCACCCTCGCTGTTGCGGCAGCCGTTGTAGGGACGCGGCAGGGGAAGTGTCAGCTGCGGAAGAACGCCAGGAGCTCTGGATTGATGATCTCCGGATGAGTGGACGCCATTCCGTGGGATAGCCCTTCGTAAGCCTTGAGGGCACCGTTCCGCAGAAACTCCACCACTCGCGGGCCGTGATTTGCGAAAGGTACGATCTGGTCGTCCATACCGTGCATGACGAGGACCGGCACCGTGATGGCCCTGAGATCTTCAGTGAAGTCGGTTTCCGAGAATGCGGCGATGCAGTCGTATTGCGCCTTGGCCCCACCGGCCAGACCTTGCCGGGACCAGTTGTCGATCAGGCCCTGGCTCACCTTAGCGCCTTTACGGTTGAATCCGTAGAAGGGTCCGGAGGCGATGCCGCGATAAAACTCGGCGCGGTTGGCAGCCATTGCCGAGCGAAAGCCGTCAAAGACCTCGAGCGGCAGGCCCCCCGGATGGGCCTCGGTCTTGAGCATGATCGGTGGTACGGCCCCGATCAGAACGGCCTTGCCCACTCGATCCGGCTCGGCTCTTGCGACATACCGGACCACCTCACCTCCGCCCGTTGAGTGGCCAACATGGATGGCGTTTTTCAGCCCGAGCGCGGCCGCCAGTTCAGCAACGTCGGCAGCATAAGTGTCCATCTCGTTGCCGGTGTCTGTCTGGCTCGACCGGCCGTGCCCGCGGCGGTCGTGGGCGATGACACGGTAGCCCTTGTGTAGGAAGTAGAGCAACTGGGCGTCCCAGTCGTCACTTGATAGGGGCCAGCCGTGATGGAATACGACGGACTGGGCGTCCTTATTGCCCCAGTCCTTATAGAAGATCTGGGCGCCGTCCTTGACGGTAATGGCAGACATGACTCTCTCCTTCGTTCGGACGCTGGTAAAGGTGGCCGTCAATGGACGGCCACCTCCACCGCCTGGGCCGCGGTATGGATCGTGTCTGCGACAACCTGCGGCTGGGTCATGAAGACCGCGTGACTCGCGGACACTTCCGTGATCCTGGCGCCGATCCGCTGGGCCATGTGACGAACCATGGCGAGGTCGAAAGCCTGATCCTCGGTAGCAATGACGGCCCAGCTCGGCTTCGTGCGCCAGGCGGCGTTCTCCAGCGCAGTGCCGAACACAGACATGTTCACCGGCACCTGCGAGTCCCTCAGGAAGGCGGCGTCCTCATCACTGGCGTCGTGTGCAAAGCCCGACTTGAAACTGTCGGGATGAAGGAAGCCGTAGCCATCCGCTCCGATGTCGATTACGAACTCCGGCGTGGCGGCGAAGCCTTCATACTGCTGGCCGGTGGTTTCGCCGGCATCGGGGGAAAGCCCCGCGACGTAGACGAGCCCAACTACGTTCGGATGAACACCGGCTTCGGTGATCACGGTTCCGCCCCATGAATGGCCGACCAATATCGTCGGACCGCTCTGGCGATCGAGCACCCGGCGCGTGGCCGCAACGTCGTCGGCGAGCGAGGTCAGTGGGTTCTGAACGAGACTGACGCGATAGCCGCGGGCTGCGAGAATGTCGTAGACGCCGCGCCATCCGGAAGCATCTGCAAAGGCACCGTGGACCAGCACGACATTGCGAATGGCCTGATCGGCAGGGATCGTGTCCTCGGCATGTACGGCGGGAGCCGTCGAGAGTGCTGCAGCAGCAGTGGCGGCGAGCAAAGTCTTGGTGAGCGAGTTCATCTGGAAATCTCCTTGGTTAGGCGATGCTGCCATCGCGAAACGGAGAGTAGTTTCGACAGATCTGCGCTACTACTGACCCATTCTGTGATGCATGCTAACGCAGTTCGTGAGGGTCGAATGAATTCCGAAAGCCTCGAAGTATTCCTTGGCGCCGTGCGAACAGGAAGCCTGGCGGGAGCGGCCCGGCATCTGAAGCTGACGCCGATGTCTGCAACCCGTCGTCTGGTCAGTCTGGAGGAAGAGCTTGGGGTTCGCCTGTTTCATCGCTCGTCCCGATCCTTGGCGCTGACGCCGGAAGGGGAGGCATTCCTTCCGTTCGCTGGAGAGATTGTCGACACCCAGGACGCGGCGCGCGAAACACTGAACCCCAAGCACGGACGCGCGAAAGGTCTCCTCAGGGTCACGGCACCCATCACGCTGGGACGCAAGCGCATCATGCCGATCATCCACGATCTGATGGAAGAACATCCGGAGCTGCGGATCGACCTGGATCTCAACGACTCCATGGTCGACATTATCGCGTCAGGCGTGGATCTGGCCATTCGTATCGCGCCGCTGAAGGACTCAGGGCTGATCGCGCGGCGCTTGGTAGACAATCCCAAACTGATCTATGCGGCGCCGAGCTACCTGGAGCGCTGCGGTACGCCGCACACGATCGAAGAGTTGGAGCACCATGAGTGTCTGACCTTTTCAAACTTCACTCATTGGAAGTTCCTGGTGGACGGCGGAGAGCGCTCGGTTCGCGTTCACAGCCGCTTCTCGTCCAGCGGCGTGGACGGCTTTCTGGCTGCATGCGTGGCAGGTCTAGGCTTGGCCCAGCTCTCCGCCTGGGACATCAAGGATGAATTGGCAGCAGGCACACTCGTCCATGTCCCCCTTGATGGCGCTTCTCCACGAGATCTCGCCATCTGGGCCATTTATCCTTCCAGACGGCAGGTCTTACCCAAGCTCCGAGTTTTCCTGGATCGGCTGGTTGAAAGCTTGCGCTCTGAGGACGCCGGCGAGGACGACCGCCGTGTCAATGAGGTCGTGTCATCCCCATAGCGCAGGTGAAGCCGTCGAAGTGATCGATGGCCAGAACTGCCGCAGCCGCAGCGATCAATAACGAGATGCGATATTTTGCATAACCTAATCTGTACGTAGTAACGAAATCTGTGAGGACCTAATTGGTCGGCATCGTATCCAACGAGACCGATCATGGCAGCAGATCCTCTTTTCCAGCCACTTAAACTGGGCGCTCTTGAGCTCAACCACCGCGTCGTCATGGCGCCGCTCACCCGCATGCGCGCGCATGAGCCCGGCAACACTCCTCACGCCCTGAACGCCGAATATTACAGTCAGCGGGCTAGCGATGGCGGTTTACAAATCACCGAGGCCACCGACATCAGTCTTCAATCTCGAGGCTATCGCCGGGTTCCAGGCGTGTTCACAGCCGAACAAATCCACGGCTGGAAAACCGTTACCCGGGCCGTGCATGAAAAGGGCGGCCTGATTGTTAATCAGGTGTGGCATGTGGGTCGCGTGTCGCACTCGTCGCTGCAACCCGACAACGCGCGTCCAGTGGCCCCATCGGCGATCGCGGCACCCGGAGTGATATCCGATGCACGTGGTGAATCGGTGCCTTTCGAGGCACCGCGCGCCCTCGACATAGGTGAGATTGCATCCATTCAGGCGGACTTCGTCCGAGCAGCGATCAATGCACGATCAGCTGGCTTTGATGCCGTTGAGGTTCACGGGGCGAATGGCTATCTCATCGACCAGTTCCTGAACAATGGGAGCAACATACGGACGGACCGCTATGGTGGCTCGATCGAGAATCGCTCCCGGTTCCTGCTGGAAGTGGTCGATGCCGTCGCAGCCGCTATTGGAGCGGATCGCGTGGGTGTTCGGCTATCTCCTTGGTCTGGAATACTCGGGATGGTGGACAGCGACGGCGTCCGCCTCTGGCAGTACGTCATCAGCGAATTGGGGAAGCGCAAGATCGCCTATCTGCACCTGATCGAGCCACGCGCCGACTTTACCAATGACGACAAGCCTCTAAACATGAGTGCCCCTGACGTGGCCCCGCTATTCAGAAAGGCGTTTAACGGTCCGATAGTCTCGGCGGGGGGCTTCCAGTCGGACACTGCACGTGCCGCTATTGCTTCTGGGAAATCGGACGCCATCGCCTTTGGCCGCCCCTTCATCGCCAATCCGGATCTCCCAGATCGTCTGCTTAAGAATGCTCCGCTCACTAGGCATATCCGCGCTACTTTTTACGGCGGGGGTGCGACTGGCTACACCGACTACCCGTTTCTCGATAGGGCAGTGAATGGGTGACGAATGCTTGGAGGGCGGTTCAACCCGCTCTCCCACAGCTTGTCTTGAGCTAAGGCACCGCAGAATACCGCCCTCAATCGCCTGATGACTGCGCTCCAGGCGCCTTCGGGAAAGCAAAGTAGCAGACCTGCCAATGGCCTTAGCTGGCGGCGGTCGTGCGCTATTTCGGTCACTCAGCCCGCTTTGGGAAACATCTGGAGCCGCCGGTCCGTGCAGGCCGATGCAATGTCGCTGATGAGGCGAGAGCGGCCGCCTCCTACCCGCTCACGGCGGTGCCGAAGCGGTCGCGGTAGGCGGTGGCGGTAAGGCCGGTAACTTTCTGGAACACGCGGCGGAAGGCCGAGGGGTCCTTGTAGCCGACGGTCCAGGCGATCCGCTCGACCGTTTCGCGGCTGAACTCGAGCCTCTCGCGGGCCATGGCTACGCGCAGAGCCTGGACATACTCGGTAGGCCGGAGGCCGGTGGCCTTCTGGAAGCGGCGCAGGAACGTCCGGGTTTCCAGGCCAGCGCGGTCGGCCAGGGCGCCGACATTGATCTCCTCGCTTCGATGCGCCTGTAGCCAGTGCTGCACCCTGAGCACGGCATCGTCGCCGTGCATCAAGCGCGGAGCGAAGATACTGTAGTGGCGCTGCTCCCGGCCTGCCGGATCGACCAGCAGGAACTTCGCGGTGTCCGCCATCACCGTGGGTCCAAGCACCCGGTGGATGATGCGTATGCCAAGATCGGTCCATGCCAGCATGCCGCCGGCGGTGATGATATCGCCATCTTCAACGATGATGTCCCCGGCCGTTACCGCGACGTCGGGGAACATCGCTGCGAAGACATCAGCATAGAGCCAGTGGGTCGTCGCCCGGCGGCCCGACAGCAGCCCGGCATGCCCCAGCATGAAGGCGCCCCCGCAGATGGAGGCGAGCGTCGCACCCATCAGATGGCGCTCCCGCAGCCAGCCCACAAACTCTACGGCCTCGTCGCGACGCAGTGGTTCGGCCAGCCGCCCGGGGATGATGATGTATTCGGGCTGGCCACGCTCGCCGGGGTCGCTGTCGTAGACGCGGTCACCCCCGCCCTCACTCAGCTTCCAGTGACTGGTCCGGATGTGTTCGACGTACTGGGACGGCGTGATCAACCCTATGAAGATTGACTGGGCCGGCCAGAAGCGCGCCCCGCTCCTCCTCATCGGCGGCGGCAAGGACCTGATCGCCGATGCCTCGATGACGGAAGCGATCTATCGCCGGCAGAAGCAGGCCGCCTCAAGGACCGAGCTCAAGATATTCGCCGATCGCTCGCACTGGACCCTGATGGACAAGGGCTGGGAAGCCGTCGCTGACCTGGCACTCAACTGGGGTCTCGAACACGCGAAAGACGAGCGCCTCGAATTGCGGCTGGCCGCCTGACGAGAACGCAGCGTGCTCCTGCGGCACCGCCGCCGTTGCTCCCAACCCTCGCGCCCCATCGCCGGCGTGGGGGTTTAGTCTGGCCGAGTGGCAGCTGGCCCCTTGGTGCACCATATTGGCCATTCGGGCTTCAGCACTCTTCCCAAAGCAGCGTTGATGCGGTGAGCCAGCAAGGGCTGCTTTGGTTGGGATCCTTCCACCTCGACTGCCCATGCAACCGTCCTAGGCGGTCACTCAGCATCGGCGACGGCGTCCTACGGTCGCCTCACCGCACCTCCCGTGGCCATCCGCTTTCGACCCCGGTCATACGAATCGAGTAGGGTCACGCGCTGGCGCCGGAGGAAGCTATCGTGAAGTTCGACCTGGCTCTGATACTTCCACCGTTGCGGACGATTCTTTCCAACTACCTCAAGACTGCTCGGCTGGTGCTCTTTGCCGTGCTCGTTACCACCATGTTGGGCACGCTCGCCGCTATCGGGGCGCCGTATCTATTTTCCCGCCTTATCGATCAACTGACGCCTACATCGGTTGCCCTCGGTCTGGTCTGGGGCTTTATGGCCTACGCCGTCCTCATGGGGGCGGCCTACACATTCCAGCGCATGGCGAGCTTTCTCACCTTCATGACGTCGGAGAGCCTCAACTTCGTCACCTCCACTTCGTTTTTTGCCCGGCTGGTGGAAAAGACCTCGACCTTCTTTCTTGACCACAACCCTGCGGAGATCGAAAGCGTCCAGCACAAGGGCGCCGGCGCCCTCAACATCGTCGTCCAGTTCGCCCTTGCCGCCATCCTCCCCAGCATCGCGCAGCTTGTCCTCGCCCTGGGCCTGCTGGGTACCGTGCTCGATTTCCACATCGCGATGATCGTACTCGGCTATGGCGTCGTCTATGTCGCGCTCGTCGCCCGGGCGGCTTCGGTGACCCGGCCCCACCTGGACCAAGCCATCGAACAATCGCAGGCCAGCTCGCGCTTCGTCGGCAATGCGATTTCTTCGATGGACACGCTGCGCCAGTTCCAGTCGGACCACTGGATGATCGGGCAGTTCACCAATCGGGAGCGCACGGTTCTCGAAGCCTTCGGCCGCTACGCAATAACCCAGGTGCGCTACGCCTTCGTCTTCGGCCTCGCGCTAACCGCGCAGTTCGCCATCACGCTCTGGCTGCTGGTTCCTCGCGTTGCCGTGGGCGAACTGACGGTGGGCGACTTGGTCCTGTTCAACACCCTCCTCCTCCAGCTCAACATTCCGTTCCAAATGATGGGCCAGGCGATCCAGCAATTTGCCCAGGCCTACTCAAACTTCCTGCCCTTTGCCCGGATGTGGCAGGCTGAAGCCCATGAGGATCCTGAAACCCGCGACACCTTCGTGGTGAACAATGGTGTCATTGCGGTCACAGACGTATCCTACATCTACGCCAACGGCCGCGGGGTATCCGACGTCAGCTTTACCGCCGGCCGGGGCACCATCACCTACATCACAGGCGATACCGGATCGGGCAAAACCACACTGTTCAAGCTGCTCCTCAAGGTCGTGCCCCCCACCTCTGGGAGCATCACAATCGACGGCACCGATCTCAGTTCCGTATCGCGCGCCGACTGGTTCGCCCATGTCGCCTCCGTGCCGCAGGACGTGGTGCTTTTGAATGATACACTGGCAACAAACATCGTCCTCGGTCGACCATTCGACGAGCCCCGCCTCCGCCGTGCCGCCGAACGCGCCGCGATCTTCGACTTTATCGAGAGCCTCGAGGCCGGATTTCAAACCATCGTCGGCGAGCGGGGCCTCAAGCTTTCGGGCGGCGAACGCCAGCGCATCGCCATCGCCCGCGCGCTTTACGCCGATCCAGCCATCGTGCTCCTGGACGAGGCGAGTTCCGCGCTCGACAGCCAAACCGAGCAAGATATCATGGACCAACTGCGCCGCATCCGCGGCGACGTCACCATCATCGCCATCACCCACCGCCTCAGCGTTATCGCTCCCGACGACAACGTCGTCAGAATCGGCACCCAAACCCGTCCGGATCCGCGGACCCACAAGCGTCTTTGATCAGACCATGCTGCTTGCAGGGCTCGCGATGCGCCAGTCGCTGCGCGAAACGGGTTTGGCTGTTTGTGCACTTCGCGTCCATTCCCGCCGTTCAGGATGCCTTTGCGTTTCGGGAAAGCGGTCTTTAGCTCCAGTCTTGCTAACTACACCCAGTGCCCAGAACCAACGCGTTCTGCGAGAGCGACATAGGTCGCTGCACGGCGCGATAGCAACACGCTGCGCACTTTGGCCAAGGACGCCGAGCACCCCCTGCTCGTGAAGTTAGAGCTATCGGTCCGCTTTCGGGCAAACCTTAGCCGACCGCAAGCGTCCGTCATGGAGTCGGGTAGAAGAATTGTGGGCTGGCCTTTGTCATGACCGTTTCGCCGGATGGGTCCGCGCCATAAACCCTGTCATTGAGTAGTCGCACCTCTCGCTCTGGATGCGAACGACCGAGCAGCTTGTATAAAAGCACTGAAGGCGGCAGGTGGGTTCTTTCGTCCAGGATAATAGAGTGCCAAAGGCGCCAACGGCGGCGTCCAATCCTCGAGGACACGGACAAGTCTGCCGGCCGCGATGTCCTCACGCACGTCCGATTCCATAACATAACCGACGCCAATCCCACTCTGTGCAGCAATCCGCACGAGGCTCGGTTCGTCCAGAGTGATGGAACCCTGAACATCGATCTGAACGGTCTTCTCGCCTTTCTCGAAACGCCAGCGGAAGAGGGAGTTGTTGGGAAGACGTGCTCGGATGCAACGAAATCGATAAAGGTCTGTCGGCTCGATTGGCTCGCCATGCGTACGCACGAACTCGGGTGACGCCACCACCGCATTGCTGCGGGCGAGTCCCAAGGGAATGGCGATCATGTCACTGGGAACCAAGTCTGCTGGTCTCAGCCCCATGTCGAAGCCATCGGCGACGATGTCGACCAATCTGCCCTCGGTGACAAGGTCAATATGCACTTGGGGGTAGCGCTGCAGGAAGGAGAGGATGAGGGGAGCCATCACTTCTCGTGCTGCCGAAGCAAATGCATTGATGCGCAGTGTGCCGATCGGCGTATCCTGAAGCGACTGCGCCGCATGTATGGCATCGCGGATCTCCAGCATCGCCGGGCGGACCCGCTCGACAAAGGTTTTTCCGGCGTCGGTCAGTGAAACGCTGCGCGTCGTGCGGTTGAAGAGGCGAATGCCGAGCCGCTGCTCGAGCTTGGCGATCGCGTTGCTCAATGCAGTCGTCGACATTCCGAGTTCCAGGGCAGCAGCGCGAAACGAGCCGCGGCGGGCGATGCTGAGAACAGCATCCAGTTCCACAAAAACCGACCGGACCATTATCCCGCCTTTCGAAACTCCTCGTCCTGCTTTGTCCTCATTATCGAAGCGGTCGTCCACGCCTAAATTCAGACGTGCCGGCCCTACTAGGGGGCCGGGCCGCGGCCAGCGAGGCTGCATCGAAAACCCGGGAGAGCCCAGATGGCTGTCAAATTGCCCAAGAGTATTGAGAACTATTTCACCGCCGACCGGGATGGCGGCGCGGACGCCGTTGCCGCCTGCTTCACGCAAGACGCCGTCGTCAAGGATGAGGGAAAGACCCATGTGGGGATCGAAGCCATCCGTGCTTGGAAGGCTGGGTCCGTCCAGAAGTACAGCTACACTGTCGAGCCCTTTTTCTCTGCGACCGAGAACGGCAGGATCCTGGTGACGAGCCATCTTGTCGGGAACTTTCCGGGAAGTCCGGTTGACCTGCGGTACTTCTTTGTCCTCGCAGAGGACAAGATCGCCGAACTGGAGATCACAATATGACGTCGTTTCTCCCATTGGACGTCCCCTAGGCACCGATCACCGGCAGGCAGGGCACTACCGCGGCGACGACCGCGTTGTTCCGAGAGCTGGGCGCAATGCTAGTGTAGCGGTGTGAAGTAGCTGCCGGTGACAAGGTGAGCCGTCTCCGGTAAGTAGCCTGCTATCCAGCTTCGCAGCCCTCACCGAAAACCAGGTGCCAGAGCTGCTTAATCTCTTGAGCAGATGATTGAACCAGTTCATTATGGGTTAGGCCAAAATCGCCGAGGAACAAGAACTGAAAGAACCAGCCTTAGAACCAGCCTTAGAACCAGCAAACCGGCAACCGGACCGAAAGCCAAATATCGGTGATGTTGCGGCCTTGGCCGGTGTCTCGGTTGGGACGGTCTCGAACGTGCTGAACGGGCGAGGCAACGTCAGTGCCAAACGCCGGGCTCAGGTGGAGAACGCTATCACGTCCTTGGGCTTCAGCGGCAGCCTGCTCGCCAAAGGCATGCGGAGTCAGCGTTATCCCGTAGTCGGACTCTGCGTCCCCAATGCGACGTCATCCAACTTCGTTGCCATGTCCGATGCGCTGGAAGCCCATGCCGCTGGGGCGCAGTTTGAACTGGTGCAGGTTATTACCAGGCACGATGCCGTAAGGGAGGCGGCCCGGATTGATCGGTTGATCGCGTCCCGGGCAAGCGGTGTACTGATACTGCCAACCCTACACACCGGGGATCTGCTGCAGCGGCTGAAGGCAGGTGCCATGCCGACGGTCGTGATCAATCGCTTTGTCGAGGACGCCGGTGAAATCGATCAAGTCTTGGTGGATCACCGAGCGGCCCTTAAGCGCGCTACCAGCGACATGATATCATGGGGATATGACCATCTGATCTTCGTCACCCAGTATCCGGGCTACGGCGGTGCGCAACAGAATATCGCGGGCGTTCGCGATGCGATAGCGGATAGCGGGCGGGAGATCCCCCTGCACATCCTGAAATGCGGGCAGGTGCAGGCCCCATATGGTGAAGCCCTGGCGGAAGTACTGAAGGGCCGCAGCGGCCGCACCGCCCTGATCACCGGCAGCAGTTTGCTGGCAGCTTGGAGCATTGAGGCGCTTCGCGAACAGGGCCTGCGCATTCCGACGGATATCGGCGTCCTGTGCGCGGAAGAGCCGGTGTGGGCTCGCGCGACCTGGCCCTCGCTCTCCTGCATCCAGCAGCCGACGGCGGAACTGGCCCAGATCGCCTGGGATCTGCTCGCCCGAAGAATGAGCGGAAGCGAGGGGCCGCCGGTCACGATCCGCTGCGATGCCCGGATCAATTTTCGCGAGTCCGTTATCAGCTGATCGCCTGCCGGCGCGCCGGGGCAGGGCCGTGCCTCTGTTGCAGGCCGGCATTGCCCTCGCCCATATGCGGGCATCTGTCGGGGAAGTAGGGCGAACGCAACGGCGCCGAGGGTCCGCTCAAAAAGGAAGCGAAAAGGTGCTTGGGAAGCACTTTGCCCGTCAGCAGAGAAATTTATTGAACCAGTTCAAAAATGCTCTATGGTGGGTCGTGCAGCCCATGCTGCAGTTCAGGGATAGCTGGCCAAAAGCGCTCGGTGCCAGTTGGTGCGGCTACCCTCAGGGAGGAACCGAAATGCAGAAACGTCACCTTGCCGCGCTGGCTACGGCCTTTGCGTTCGCCAGCGTCGGCCCCGCTTTCGCCGAATGGGAGCCCAACGGCCCGATCACCATAATCGTCCCCTTCGGAGCCGGGGGCTCGACCGACGTCTTCGGGCGCGTCTTCGCTGCCGAAATGGAAAAACAGACCGGATGGACAGTGCTGGTCGAAAATCGGCCTGGCGCCAGCGGCGTGATCGGGCAGGTCGAAGTCAAGAACGCCGAGCCGGACGGTCAGACGCTCGGCCTGTCTTCCACTTCGTTGTTCTCGATGCAGCCCTTTATGCCGGATGGCTCGCCGGAGCTGGAGCCCGACAGCGTCGACTTCATGGGCACGCTGAGTATCATTCCCTACGCGATCGTCGCTGCCACGGACGCACCATTCAGCACCCTTGCCGAGATGGCCGAGGCGTCCAAGGCGGCGCCACTGAAGATGTCGTCGACCTCGGCGCAACTCACGCTGGGGATGGAGCAGCTGGGCAAGGAGATGGGCATCGAGTTCGTCGCCGCGCAGACCTCGGGTTCGGGCGAGTCGCTGCAGCTCGTGGCGGGGCGCCATGCCGACTTCACCATCTCGGGCGGGGTGCATGTGCCCTATATCGAAGATGGTCGAATGAAGGTGATCGCCCATTTCATGGACGATCGTGGCAGCTATGCGCCGGACGCGATGACGGTCGAGGAACAGGGGGGGACGCTGCCGATCCGCAACTACTTCCTGTTCAACGCGCCCAAGGGGCTGCCGGCCGAAACCAAGGAGACGCTGGCCAAGGCAATCGACGACGCGGTCAATTCCGACGCGGTCCGCGCCCACGCGGAAGGCATCTTCGTCAACGCCAAGAATCTCGGGCCGGAGGGGGCCACCGAGGATGTCATGGCGCAGGCGGCAGTATGGCGGGCCCACTTCAACAAATAGGCTGCTGAAGCGGGGCCGGCCTGGCCGGTCCCGCTTCCGTTTGGCCTGGCTACTCCCCCGCCCGCGGCGACGGCGAAATGGCGGCGTCAGCGGCAGGAACCACACGCCCCGGAGACCATCTCGATATGCAACAGCATCGCATCAAGGACCGCATTGCCGGTGCCAGCCTGCTGCTGGCCGGCACTGGTTTTGCGGGATACGCTGCGTCCCAGCTTAGCCTCGGCAGTTTCGCGGCGATGGGCCCGGGCATGTTTCCGTTCCTGATCGGCGCCATCCTGGCGCTGCTGGGCGGGGCGGTGTTGACGCTGGCATTGCTTGACGGCAACGGCGAGCGTGTCGCAGACGACGTGATGCCGCCGGAGCCAATCGAGTGGCGGTCGCTGGTGGTGGTCATCGCCGCGATGACGGCCTTCACGCTGGTCATCACCTGGTTTGGCATGCTTCCGGCGATCTTCGCACTGTGCCTGGTCGCCGCGCGCGCCTCGGACAAGCTGACAGTGCCGGTGACGCTGGCCGTCGCCGTCGGACTTTCGGTCGCCGCCTGGTTGATCTTCATCGAGGTGCTGGGGCTGAACTTCCGGATCTTGGCTTGGCCGTTCTGATGGAGAGCCCGGCCTTCCTCATCGACCTGTTCGCGAACGCGGCGCTGGGGCTGAACCATGCGCTTTCGATCGAGAACCTGCTCTACTGCGCGCTCGGGGTAACGCTGGGCACATTCCTCGGCGCCCTGCCGGGTATCGGCGTGCTGGTGGCGATGTCGCTGCTGTTCCCGATCACCTTCCATCTCGAGCCGACTGCCGCGATCATCATGCTGGGCGGCATCTACTACGGCACCGCCTATGGCGGTTCCATCGCCTCGATCCTCCTGAACGTGCCGGGCACCCCTGCGAACTCGGTCACCTGCCTCGATGGCTACCCAATGGCCAAGCAGGGCCGGGCGGCCGTGGCGCTGTCGATGACGGCGGTTTCCAGCTTCATCGGCGCCAGCATCGGCATCATTCTCATGATGATGTTCTCGCCGCTCATCGCCGACTATGCCCTCGAATTTGGTCCGGCTGAGTACTTCGCCCTGATGCTCATTGGCCTTCTCGCAGCTTCAACCATGTCGCATGGCTCGATGCTGAAGTCGATTGCGATGGTTTGCGTCGGCATTGCGCTGGGTCTGGTCGGTACCGATCTGAACACGGGCCAGCACCGCTATACCTTCGGCCTGATCGAGCTGCGCGACGGGCTGAGTCTGCTGGCCATCGCGATGGGCGTGTTCGGCGTCGCCGAGTTGATCGCCAGCATTCGGACGTTTCAACCGGGCGAGGTCAACCGTAGGGGGATCACCCTGCGCGCGATGATCCCGACCCGCGACGATGTCAGCCGGCTGTGGATGCCGTCGCTGCGCGGCGCCGGTATCGGTTCCTTCTTCGGCGCCCTGCCGGGCACCGGCGGACTGATCGCCTCGTTCATGTCCTACGCGGTCGAGAGACGGGTGGCGAAGGATCCCAGCCGCTTCGGCAAGGGCGCGATCGAGGGTATCATCGGACCCGAGGCCGCAAACAATGCCGCCGACCAGACCGCCTTCATTCCGACGCTGACACTGGGAATACCGGGGAGTCCGGCACTCGCGCTGATCCTGGGCGTGCTGCTGATTCACGGCATCAACCCCGGCCCGACGCTGGTCAGCGAGCGGCCCGAGATGTTCTGGGGCCTGGTGATGAGCTTCTGGATCGGCAACGTCCTGCTGCTGATCCTGAACATCCCGATGATCGGCATTTGGGTGCGACTGCTCTCGGTGCCGTATCACCTGCTCTATCCGGCGATCCTGTTCTTCGTCTGCATCGGCGTCTATTCGGTCAATCTCGCGGCTTACGACATCTGGATGGTGATCGCCTTCTCGCTTGCAGGCTACGCGATGCGTCTGCTCGGCCTGCCCGCGGCGCCGCTCGTGCTGGGCTTCGTTCTGGGTCCGATGATGGAGATTCAGTTCCGCCGCACGCTCATCTTCTCGGGCGGCGATTTCACCGCCTTCGTCGACCGGCCGATCAGCGCCACAATGCTGGGCCTCTGCGCCCTGATCCTGCTGTGGACGGTCGTCTCGAGCATGCGCCGGCGTCGGCGCACCCTTCTGGCCTCGGGCGGTGACGAATGACATCTGAAATCGAGCTAGCTGTGGGGGAGCCAAAGATAGTACCGGATTGGGTTGATCTCGGGCGCGCAAGCCTGCGCTACGTTCACATTCCGGCTCCATCGGGCGCCGTCGGCCCGCCGCTGGTGCTGCTGCACGAGATGGGAGGTACGCTGGAGAGCTGGGATCGAACGCTGCCAATCCTGGCGCAGTCGCATCAGGTGCTGGCCTACGACTGGCGCGGTGCGGGCCAGTCGGAGCGAATCCAGGGCGAAGTGACTATTTCCGACCACGCCGGCGATCTGCTGGCGTTGCTGGATGCGCGAGGCCTCGCCGGTAGGGCGGTGATAGCAGGCTGCGCCGTCGGTGGAGCGATCGCCGCCGCTTTCGCTGCCGCGCATCGCGAGCGGGTCGCCGGTCTGGTGCTGATGAGCCCGGCAATGGATATTCCGAGCGAGGTCCGCGAAGACCGCCTGCGCAACATCGCGCGCTTCCTCGAGGGGGGCATGCGGGAGGCGGTCGACGCTTCGCTGGCCGGTGGATACCCGGAGCGGTTCCGCCTGGACGAAGCCCGGTTCGCCAGTTTCCGCGCCCGCTGGCTGGCCAATGATCCCGAGAGCTTCGCGGCCACATATCGCATGTTGCTGGATCTTCAGATTGCGCCTGTCCTGGCAGCACTTCAGTGTCCCGTGCTGGCGGTAGGAGGCGATCATGACACCGTGCGGCCGCCGGACTATGTCCAAGAGGTTGCGCGCCGGATCGCCGGGGCCCGGTTCGTTCGGGTACCTGGCGGGCATCACATGCCGCACCAGATCCCTGAAATCGTGGCGGCGCTGATCGCCGATTTCGCGGCCTCGGCCGCTGTCCTGGAGCACGGGTGACAATGCTGCACAGCTGGACTCTGGGAACGATCCGGGTGACGGGCCTGGTCGAATATCACGGCCCCACCCATGACCCGCAGGTGCTGTATCCCGACTTCGATCGCGCCGCCTTCGACGCGGTGCGCGGGACCTTGCCGCCTGGTCACTATTTTCCCGCCCCGGATCGCCTGGTCGTCGCAATTCGCATATGGCTCGTCGAGGACGGCGACCGCCGAATTCTGATCGATGCCGGCTGCGGCAACGGCAAGTCGCGGCGGACGCCACGGATGCACCGGCTCAACACCCTGTGGCCCGAGTGGCTGGCGGCAGCGGGGCAGAGCTTCGACAGCATCACCGACGTGGTGATGACGCATCTGCACGGCGATCACGTCGGCTGGAACACCCGCGCCGACGGCGAGAACTGGATCCCCACCTTTCCCAACGCCCGCTACCACCTGCCGAAGGCCGATTACGACTGGTTCAGGGCCGCCCATTCGGATGGGAAGATCAACGACGGCGGCTCGTTTGCCGACAGCATTGAACCGGTGGTCGCGGCCGGTCTGGCCGAGTTCATCACCGACCAGGCCGTGGTCGCAGGGTGCCTGCGGGTGGTTCCGGCGCCCGGTCATACTCCGGGGATGCTCACCTACCGCGTCGAATCCGAAGGCCAGCGCGGCGCGTTCTGCGCCGATATCTTCCACCATGTGACGCAGATCCTTCAGCCGGAGTGGAACACGGCGTTTTGCATCCTCCCGGACGAGGCCCGGCGTAGCCGCGCCGCCTTCCTGGCCGAGGCGGCAGCGAGCGAGACCCTGGTCATGCCCTGTCATTTCGCCGGGCCCGGAGCCGGTTTTATCCGCCGGAAGGGTGACGGCTACCGGTTCGAACCTGCGGCCCCCAATGCATGAGATATTCCCCTCGGAGAGCGACATGACCAAGACCATCCTCACCTGCGCGGTTACCGGTGCCTCATTGTCGCCGTCGATGTCGCCACATCTGCCGCTGACCCCCGCCGAAATCACCGAACAGTCGTTGGCCGCGGTCGAGGCGGGCGCGGCTATCCTCCATCTCCATGCCCGCGATCCGGCGGATGGGCGTCCCACCCGCGACATGGGCGTCTGGCGCGAGATTCTGACCGGCATCCGCGCCGGAACCGACGCCATCATCAACATGTCCGCTTCGATGGGCGCGACCGCCGAGGACCGCCTCGAGGCGACCTTGGAACTGCGGCCGGACATTGCTACCGTGATCGTGGGATCGATGAACTACGGCCTGTTCCGCAAGGCGCAGAACCAGGGTATCAGCGAGTTCTCGCTGGACTGGGAGAAAGAAGCCTTCGGCCCGGCGAGCTACGAGATCGTCACCTCCAATACCTTTGCAAAGATCGATCGGATGATCGAGATCCTGGTGGCAGAGGGCATCGGTATCGAGTTCGAGTGCTACGACGTCGGCCACCTTTACATTCTAGAGCACCACCTGCGCCGGCATCAGGTCAAGCGCCCGATAGTGCTCCAGTTCCTGACCGGCATCCTGGGCGGCATCCCGTCTGACGTGGAACATCTGGTGCACCTGAAGACCACGGCACTGCAGTTGTTCGGGCCGGACGTGCAGCTCTTCATCCACGGCACCGGTATGGGCAACATCCGGGCCGCGACCGCCGGCGGGCTGCTCGGCACCCATGTGCGCATCGGGCAGGAGGACAATCTGTTCGATCGCCCAAGAGTGCCATTCGCATCCAATGCCGCGCAGGTCGAGCGGATCAGGCAGATCTTCGGTCTGCTGAACATCGAGACGGCCACGGTCGCCGAGGCGCGCGATCTGCTGCGGCTGCCGGGCTGATCCCGATGCGGATTGACGGATACGAGTTGCGCACCTACCGCCTTCCTTACAAGCGGCCGGTGCGCTGGTTTAACTCCAGCGAAACCGCGGGCGAGTTCATCGCCCTCCGACTGATGGCCGACGGGGCGCGAGGAGTTGCCGAACTTCCGCTGAAGCCGACCTGGGCGGGGCTGTCGCCGCGAGCGGTCGTGGCCCTGGTCGAAGATCTCTACCTGCCGGCGCTGGCGCAAGTCGACATCGCCGACTGGTTTGCCGTGCGGACTGCGCTGCTGTCGTTCCCCGGCAATCACGTGGCAAAGATGCTGGTGGTGAACGCCTGCGCTACCCTCGGCGCCTGTGCGGCGGGACAGCCAATCTGGAGCCGCGCGGGCGGCAATCGGGAGGTTGAGCTGAGCTGGTGCGTGACGCGCCAGACGCCGGGCGAGATGGCTGCCGAGGCCGAGGCCATGGTCGCTCGCCACGGCTTCCGCACCCTGAAGGTGAAGGGCGGCCAAGGGCTCGAGACCGACCGCGCTGCCCTGCGCGCGATCCGCTCGGCGGTGGGGCCGAACCTGGTGCTGACAGTCGACGCCAACGGCGCCTATCCGATGACGCAGGCGCTGGGCTACGTAGGCTTCCTCGCTGAGGAGGGCGTGGCCGTTGCCGAAGATCCGGCCCCGCTCATCCCTGGCGCCGCCCTGACCGGGCTCATCGCCGCGGCCGCCCTGCCGATCCTCATCGACTCCCCCTGCGTCACGGCGGCCGATGCGCGTGAGTACATCGCTGCGGGCGCCCGTGCCCTAAGCGTCAAGCCTGGTCGCGTCGGCTTCGCAGAATGTGCCGCGATCGCGGACTTGGCCGCCGGCGAGGGTGTCTCGCTCTGTTCGGGGCTCTATGCCGAAAGTGCCCTTGGCAGCCTGATCGCGCTGCAACAGGCCGGCTCGATCCCGTCGCCACTCGTTCCGGCGGAGCAGAGCTTCTTTCTGTTGATGACCAGCCAGATCCTGCAAGAGTCCTTGGACGTCAAGGAAGGACGGCTGCGCCTTCCGTCCGCCGCCGACCTCGACGCCATGGCTAATTGGACGCTGAGCGATCGCATCGGTGGCAGGTGACTTTATCCCGCCGATTTGTCGCGGATGGATCGAAGGCTAGCACTTCCCTAGCGCCGAAAGTCCGGGAGTAGCAGCAGTTCGCATCGCAACCGCCGCACAGGAGCCGGCGACGCCCAGTGACAGAGGTACCGTGACGCGTCCGAAGGACGGACCACATCTTCAGGAGACACGATGCAGTTCCAGCTCTGCAACCCGACCGACATCCGCTTCGGCAAAGGCCAGATCGCCAGCCTGCGCGACCTCGTGCCGGCCGGCTCGCACGCGTTGCTGCTCTACGGCGGCGGCAGCATCAAGCGCAACGGCGTCTATGACCAGGTCCGCGCCGCCCTGCCGAACCACCATGTTCTCGAGTTCGGCGGCGTCGAGGTGAATCCAGTCTACGAGACGCTGCAGAGGGCGGCCGCGGCCGCGCGCGAGGAGAGGGTCGACTTCGTCCTCGGGGTGGGCGGCGGCTCCGCCATAGATGCAGCCAAATTCCTTGCGGCGATGATCGCGTCGGGGGAGCATGACCCGTGGGACAGACTGGTGGCAGGCGGTGCTGGAATCGAGCCGCTGCCCAACGGGGCTGTCCTGACGCTGCCGGCGACCGGGTCCGAGAGCAACCCGACCTCGGTTATCTCGCATGCCGCGCGCGGGCTGAAGATCCCGGTGGCGATGCAGTCGATGCGCCCGCGCTTCGCCATCATGGATCCGACAACGATGATGAGTCTCAGCCGTCGGCAGCTCGAAAACGGCGTCGTCGACTCCTTCATCCACACGCTGGAGCAATATCTGACACTGCCCGTGAACGCGCCCGTGCAGTTCGGCTTCAGCGAGACGCTGCTCGAAGTGCTGCTCGAATGGGGACCGGTGCTGGTCGAGAAGCGTACCGAGGAAGCCTGCGAGAACGTGATGTGGGCAGCCAACCAGGCACTTAACGGTCTGATCGGCGCCGGCGTGCCGCAGGATTGGTCCACCCACTATATCGGGCACGCCATCACGGCGCTATCGGGCCTCGATCATGCCCGGACGCTGACCATGATCATGCCCTCGCTGCTCCGCTACAAGAAGCAATCCAAGCTTGCCATGCTGGCACGCTACGGCCGGCGCGTCTGGGGAATCGTTGATGCTGACGACGCGCGGGTTGCCGACCTCGCAATCGAGCGGACGGAGGCTTTCATGACCAGCATGAGCTGCCCGATCCGCATCACCGGATCCGGCGTTGAACTCGATGTGGACGCTCTCGTCGCGCACCTGGAACAGGCGCGGCACACTGCGCTGGGGGAAGGCGGTGACATCCGCCCCGATGATGTTCGGGCCATCCTCAAGATGGCGGCCTGACCCAGCCCTTCCACCGGCGCCGGTCGCCAGGGACGCATGACATGAAAAAACTGATCAACGATCCGCGCCATGTGGTGAGGGAACTGCTCGAGGGGACGGTGGATCTATCGCCGGACCTGGCGCTGCTGGAAGGCGAGGACGTCGTGGTGCGACGCGACCTGCCACCTGCTGCCGAGCGCAAGGTGGCAATTCTTTCGGGCGGCGGCAGTGGCCATGAGCCGGCCCATGCCGGCTATGTCGGTCGCGGCATGCTGACCGCGGCAATTGCGGGCGACGTCTTCACCTCGCCCTCGACCGACGCGGTGCTGGCGGCGATCCTCGCCGTCTCCGGCCCTGCCGGCGCGGTGCTGGTGGTCAAGAACTACACCGGCGATCGGCTGAACTTCGGGCTCGCCGCCGAACTGGCGCGGCAGCAGGGCATCCCGGTCGAAGTGGTGGTCGTCGCGGACGACGTGTCGCTGCGGGAACTGGTCAAGGCCGAGCGTCGGCGCGGCATCGCCGGCACAGTGCTCGTGCACAAGCTCGCTGGCGCTGCCGCAGAGCGCGGCCTGCCGGTGGCCGCGGTCGCGGATATCGCGCGGAAGGCGGCGGCGCAGCTAGGAACCATGGGCGTGGGGCTGGGCGCCTGCATCGTGCCGGCGGCGGGGGTTCCCGGTTTCGAACTTGGCGAGAGCGAGATCGAATTCGGCCTCGGCATCCACGGCGAGAAGGGGGTCGAACGCACGACGATGCGCAGCGCTGACGAGATCGTCGCCTCGCTGCTCGACGCCATTGTCGAGGATCGAGGGCTGGCGTCGGGGACGCAGGTGGCGCTGCTCGTCAATGGACTGGGCGGCACGGCGCAGATGGAACTGGCGATCGTGGCGCGGGCGGCGCTCCGTATTCTCCGGGCCCGTGGCATAGCCGTGCCGCGCGCCTGGTCGGGCAGCTTCATGACGGCCATGGAAATGCCGGGGTGCTCGCTGAGTCTCCTGCCGCTCAATGGCGAACGCGCAGACCTCCTCGATGACCCGACGTCGGCACCGGCCTGGCATGGCAGTGGCCGCGTTGCATCCGGGCGCTCCATCATCGCGGCGCCCGTGCGACCCGCCCCAGAGCCGGCCGTGACCGGCCCGCTCACGCCTCGGCTTAAGCAGTTGACACTGGCCGTCGCAGCTGCGCTCGAGGCCGCCGAGGCGCACCTCACAGACCTTGATAGCCGTGCCGGAGACGGGGATCTAGGTGCTAGCATGGCGCGCGGCGCCGCTGCTATCCGCGGCATGCCGGACGAAAGCTATGCGACGCCGGCTCGGTTGCTTGCCGACTTGGGCAATGCAGTGCGTCGGGCTATCGCCGGCAGCTCTGGCCCGTTCTATGCCACAGCGTTGCTGCGGGCCTCGGCGCGGCTGCACGATCTGCCGGGGCCTGGTGCCGCTGACTGGCTCCGTGCATTCGAGGCAGGCATTGAGGCTATAACCGAACTTGGGGGGGCGCGGCCGGGCGATCGTACAATGGTCGATGCCCTTGTTCCGGCGGCGGAGGCATGGCGTGCCGGCGGATTCGGCACTGCTGCTGACGCTGCGACGCGAGGCGCGGAGGCCACCAGCAGGATGTTTCCTGCTCTGGGCAGAGCCAGCTATCTAGGAGAGCGCGCCGTCGGCACACCCGATGCCGGCGCCGTTGCCGTCGCCGTCTGGTTGGGGGCCATATCGGACGAGATCGCTATGGAATAGGGAAAGGCGCCCGTCGATCTTAGACGAGAAGGCGAGAGGGAAAGGGTCGCCTGATCCTCGGGTAGCGCCGTGGTCTCTACAACAGCCCCGCGTCGATCATTGTCACCACCGCCTACTTCACCACGTGGGCTGGCGCCTCAGCATCTTGGGCAGTGGGAATGCGCGTAGATCCTCGCGTGCTGATGATGCCGCTATGCGTCGCTGCCCACAACGCGTCTTGTACGTGCCACTTCTGCGAAATGGCAAGCGGACGTGTGCCCATCGCCCACCTCAACCGGTGGCGGCGCCTGCGCCGAGCAGATCGGCGCCGCCATGGGGCAGCGGGTGTGGAATCGGCAGCCGCTTGGTGGATTGGCGGCGCTTGGCACGTCACCCGCGACGGTAAAGAAGGACTTCCGCCCCTTGCCCTCGGAGGGGATCGAGTCCAGCAGCACCTGCGTGTAAGGGTGCGATGGCCTCTCGAACACCTCCAGCTTGGGCCCCAGCTCCACGATCTGACCAAGGTACATCACGGCAATGCGGTCCGAGATGTGCCGAACCACGCCGAGATCGTGAGAAATGAAGAGATAGGTGAGCGAGAGCTCGCGCCGCAAGTCGTGCATCAAGTTCAGGATCTGGGCTTGGACCGAGACGTCCAGCGCTGACACGGCCTCGTCGCATACCACGAACGCCGGCTCCAGCGAGAGGGCCCGAGCGATGCACAGGCGCTGCCGCTGTCCGCCCGAGAACTCGTGCGGGAAACGGCCGGCATGCTGCGGTGCGAGACCAACGATGTCCAGCAAGTAACGCAACCGCTGCTCACGGGAGACGGAGTCGCCGATCCCATGGATCACCAGCGGCTCAGTGATCAGCTCGCCCGCCGTCATACGCGGGTTCAAGGCCCCGAACGGGTCCTGAAATATGATCTGCATGTCTTGCCGGAGCTGTCGTAGCCGTGGGGGTGACGCCTCCATCAGGTCCTCCCCGCGAAAGCGGATCTCCCCCGATGTCGGCTCGATGAGCCGGAGTACCAATCGTCCGGTGGTGGTCTTGCCGCAGCCGCTCTCACCGACCAGTCCGAGCGTCTCTCCCTTCGCAATGGAAAAGCTTAAATCATCGACGGCGCGCAATATCGGTGGCGTCGAAAATGGAGTGCGGGACCGCAGCGGGAAGTCCTTGCGGAGGCTCCTGACCTCGAGCAGGTGCGGGGATGGGTCGATCGATGCGGTGGCAGTCACGGCAGCGTCCGGACGAATTCGTAGCCGGTATTTCGGATGCACGCAGCGCGGTGCTGGGGTTCGAGCTCGACCAGTGGCGGCACCGCTGCCGAGCAGGGGGAGCGGGCATAGCCACAGCGGGGCTCGAAGCGGCACCCCGGTGGCTTCTGCGATGCCAAAGGGACGATGCCCTCGATCGCCTGAAGCCGGTCCACATCGCGATCGACGGGCGGAACCGAGTTCAGAAGGCCCTCGGTGTAGGGGTGCCGCGGGTCGGCGAAGAGCGTCGTCGAAGAGGCGTCCTCCATCACCTGGCCAAGGTACATTATGAGTACGCGCCGGGTGAAGGCCGAGACCACGCGCAGATCGTGGCTGATGAAGATGATGCCCATCTGATACTCGCTCTGCAGATCGAGCATGAGGTCAAGAATCTGGGCCTGAATGGTGACATCGAGGGCCGTCGTGGGCTCATCTGCAATCAGCAGTCTCGGTCGGCATATCAGCGCCATCGCGATCATCACGCGCTGCCGCATTCCGCCGGAGAGGCGATGCGGGAACTCGTCGACCCGTTGTTCTGGAGACGGAATGCCTACCCGCCGAAGCGCCTCAATGGCCCGCGTACGCGCTTCACGTGCCCCTGCGCCGGTGTGGCGGCGGACGGTTTCCACCAACTGATCCCCAATGGTGAGGACGGGGTTGAGGGCGGTCATCGGCTCCTGAAAGATCATCCCCATGGTAGAGCCGCGCAGGCCTTCCATTCGGGACCTGCTGGCAGTCAGCATGTCCTCGCCCATGACCGTGAACTTGTCGGCCGAGATGCGCCCGTTCGATGGCAGGAGATTCATGATGGCGAGCGCGGTCATCGACTTCCCGCTTCCTGACTCGCCTACGATTCCGAGTGTATCACCGGGCTGAAGGCTGAAGGAGATGCCCTCGACGATCGCAGTGTCGCCGAAGTGCACGCTGAGGTTCTCGACCTCGAGCAGCGGAACCGGAGCCGCGTCGGCGAAAGTGGCATCTACTGCGGAAGCTGCTTGTTCGACCAACGATCTGACTGTCCTGCGGGCGTCCTGATGCCGATCATCGTATATTTGTATACGATGTGCAAGGGCGTCACGCTCCGTCTGTGGTGGACGTATTAGCTGGATTTGGACCGTTTGCCGTAGCTTCGCAGCTGCTCGACCAGGCGCTCGTAGTCGACGGCGCGAGAATACTCGAGAATATGGGTTTGCATGGTGGAGTTATAAGCCTCCCGGTCGCCGTCCAGCAGCGCCGCCAGGACCTCGTCATGCTCCTCAACGATGCTCTTCACTTCCTTTTTCATCGTGGAGAGACCGAAGATGATGGTCAGCTGTCGCGAAAGTGGCTGCCAGGTGCGGACCAGCGTCTCGTTGCCTGAAAGGGTGCAGAGGCAATGGTGGAATTCCGTATCCAGCCGCGCCACCTGAAACCCGTCCTCGGCGTCTCCGGCCGCGTGCATGCGCGCCAGCAACGCCTTCAACGGCTCCAGGAGTTCCGGCTCGTGGGGCAGCCTCGCCATGATTTCCGCCCCCGCCAGCTGCTCAAGGACCAGCCGCACCTTCAGGATCTTCTCCAGCCGATCAATGTCGACGCTCATGAGGCTCATGCCGCGGTAGCGTTCACTCACCACCACGCCCTGACTCTCCAGCATTCGCAGCGCTTCCCGCACGGGAATACGGCTGACGTTGAGGGAGCGGGCGACCTCCGCTTCGACGATCCGATCGCCGGGCAGAAAGATCCCCTTGGCCGCAGCTTCGACTATTGCGTCTACCACCTGGTCCACCAGTCCGGTGGCGCTGAGTGGGGCGAGGCCGGTGAGACGGGCTGATGCATCCTGGCTGGCGAGGCTCGACACCTACGGGAATCTCCTTGACAGGCAGTTGGAGGTGATGATCGTATACGATTATAAGATATACGATCCGGAGCAGATTTATAAGCGGTTAGATCGGAAGGCAATGCCGATCATCGTCAACAGGTTCAAGAGGGAGAACAAGTGACCATGACACTACAACGCAGACTGTCCAGATATCTACGCGCCTTTGGCGCCACGACCGTCCTCGCGGCGTCGATCCTTAGTTTCACAGGGGCCGCGTACGCCCAAGTCATGGGTGGCGAGATTGTTGTCTCGCAGAACTCGAACCCGCCGAGCCTTGATGCGATGGCGACCTCCTCGGGTGCCTCACGCAACATCAACATGAACGTCTACGAGACGCTCTTCGGCTTCGACGAGAATGTGCAGGCGATTCCGATCCTTGCGGAGGGGGTAGAGATCTCCGACGATGGTCTCACCTACACAATTCCGCTCCGTCAGGGCGTGCTGTTCCACAACGGCAAGGAAATGACGGCAAGAGACGTCAAGGCGTCGCTGGAGCGTTATCGCAAGGTAGGAGCCACAAGCAATCTCCTGGAGCCGGTCGAGAACATCGAGATTACCGGCGACTATGAAATCACCTTGACTATGAAGCAGCCGACGCCGACCTTCATAGAAGCATTCTCCTCGCCGCGGGCACCTGCAGCGATCATTCCGGAAGAGGACGCAGATGCGGAGGCTGGCAAGACCAGCATGGTCGGAACCGGGCCCTACAAGATCGTAGAATACGTGCCCGACAGCCACGTGACGCTGGAAAAGTTCGACGACTATTCGCAGGATACTCGCCACTCCGGTCCAGACGGGTTCGGCGGGAAAAAAACGGCCTACTTGGACAAGGCCACATTCCGCATCATTGCTGAGCCCGGAGCCGCCGTTGCGGCTCTCGAAGCCAATGAAGTGCAGATTGTCGATCAGATCCCGGTGCCGGCAGCGCGACGGCTGGAAAGCAACGAGGACATCGAGCTTTACGAAAACCTCGAGTGGGCTTTCAGCGTCTTCATCCTCAATATGGCAGCTCCGCCGACGGACAATGTGAAGTTCCGTGAAGCGGTGCAGGTGGCACTGAACATGGAAGAAATCATGGGTATTGCCACCGAGGGTCTGTTCAACCTCAATCCGGGTTGGGCCTATCCCGACAGCCCCTATGACGTCGGCGACGTGGGTACCGAGGGCTACTACAACCAAGGCGACGTCGACCGCGCCCAGGCGCTGCTAGCGGAGGCGGGATACGACGGGGAAGAGTTCGTCATCCTCACCGACAGCAACATCCCCGAGCATGGACGTGCGGCCGTGGTCATTGCCGAGCAGCTGAAGGCGGCCGGCATCAACGCGGTCATCAACCAGGTCGATTGGCCGACGGCACTCAACATCCGCATGCAGGATACGGGCTGGAACGGCTGGACGTTGCAGATGGGCATCGAGCCCTATCTCGGGCCTGTCGCCATCACGTCCACGCTCACCGGCGAGCGGCCGCACTTCGTCGAGCATGACGAGGAGCTGGAGGCGCTGTACCAGGAACTCGTCACGGGAGCCACTGCAGAGGCTCGCAAGGAAACCTTTGCCAAGATCCAGGAGCGTCTCTACGAGTTCTTCGGCATCATCAAGCTCGGTGACGCCGGCCTGATGCAGGCCGCGCGATCGTCGGTGAAGGGATTCAAGACTTTCAGGTTCCCGCGCGTCCACGATGTCTGGCTGGAAGAATAGCCCAGCGATAAGCCGGCAACGGGCAGGGTTTCCACCCTGCCCGTTTTCCTTTCCCACCAAATGGGCCGCCAGTGACGCTTTTCATCATTCGACGACTGCTCAGCGCACTCCCTGTGCTCTTCGTCGTCTCGCTCATGACCTTCCTGATCATGTGGCTGGTCCCCGGCGATGTGAGCGCCGAGATCGGGGGCAGCGATGCCACGCCCGAACAGATCGAGCGCATCCAGGCCCAGCTTGGACTTGACCGTCCGATCCACGAACGCGCCATCTCCTGGTATGCAAACCTGCTGCGGGGCGACCTCGGCTTTTCCTATCTTCTCAATCGATCAGTGGTGGATGCTGTTCTGGAGCGGCTCCCGGTTACCCTGGCGCTTGCATCGATGGCGCTGGTCATGGCCACCATGATCGGCGTGCTACTTGGCGTTTCTGCCGCTGTCCGGCACAACACCTGGCTCGACCAGGCTTCGATGGTCGCAGCACTGATCGGTCTCTCCATTCCGGATTTTTGGTTCGGCATCGTGCTCATCATTCTGTTCGGGGTGACGCTCGGATGGCTGCCTACGGGCGGGTATGTGCCGATTACGGAGGATGTCCTCGGCTGGGCCCGATCCATGGCCCTTCCCGCGCTGACCCTGGCCTTCACGCAAATGGGGATCATCGCGCGCATGGCACGGTCCAGCATGCTGGACGTGCTCAACCAGGACTACATTCGCACGGCGCGGGCCAAAGGCATGCGCGGCCGTACCGTCGTCTTCAAGCACGCGCTGCGCAATGCAATGGTCCCGATCATCACCACTATCGGCGTGACTACCGGCATCCTTCTCAGCGGCGCAGTGGTAATCGAGACCGTCTTTTCACTTCCAGGAGTAGGGCGGCTGATCATCGGCTCGATACAGCGCCGAGATTTCCCAGTCATCCAGGGGGGCCTGCTCGTCACCGCGACGGTCTTCGTGTTCGTCAACATCGTCGTGGATGTGCTGTACGGCGTCTTCGACCCGCGGGTGCGCGATGAGCGCTAGCACGGTGCCAACCGAGGAGAGCCTGTCGCTCGGCCAGGAAATGGCCAGGGCGCGCTGGCGGCGACGTCGTGTTTTTGTCGCGCGCCTGTTCAGGCACCCATCCTTTCTTATCGGGGCGGTGATTCTAGTACTCTTCACATCGGCGGCCGTGCTCGCCGATGTGCTGGCGCAGCATCCGCCGAACAAGAACAACTACCGTTTCATCCTCATGGGCCCCTCGGCGGAATTCTGGTTTGGAACTGACGGTTACGGCCGAGATGTGTTCAGCCGTGTGCTCCACGGGACGCAGGTATCGCTCACCATCGGAATTGCCGTCGCCACGCTGACGGGGCTGTTCGGTACGATTCTCGGCACGCTCGCCAGCTACGTAAGGTGGCTCGACGCCCTGATTATGCGCACACTCGACGGGCTCATGGCGTTCCCGGGCGTCCTGCTGGCGATCGCTCTGGCGTCGGCGCTCGGACCATCCGTGACCAATGCGGTCATTGCGCTGACCGTTACCTTCACGCCCCGGACGGCCCGCGTCGTCCGCTCCGGTATCCTCGTGGTGCGGGGCATGCAGTTTGTGGAAGCGGCACAGGCAGTCGGTGCGGGGCACGGTCGTATCATCTTCCGGTATATCCTGGCCAACGCACTCTCGCCGCTCATCGTCCAGCTGACCTACGTATTCGCCGTGTCGATCATCTCGGAAGCCATCCTCAGCTTCCTCGGGGTGGGTCCGCCGCCGCCGGCGCCATCACTGGGGAACATCATCGCCGACGGCCGCACCTACATCCAGGAAGCTTGGTGGATCGCGGTCTTTCCAGGGATCGCGATCGCTACCCTGGTGCTCGGGCTCAACCTGATGGGAGACGGGCTGCGCGATATTCTGGACCCGCGCCAGCGCAACGACCACTAGGTTTCCTTGACCGTGGCAGTGCGGCTGGCGTGGTCATAGTAGCGGGCAATCCGCTTCAAATACCTTGCCGTCTCGTCCAGATCCGTCAGGCGTGCCCCGTCATCGGCGAGACTTTCCACCAGGGCCCGTCTACGCACCTCATGATATCGTTCGCAGAAGGCATCCCCATCCGGCGACGTCGAATAGGTCCGGTCGCGCCCCTGCTGCTCATGCGTGGCATAACCCTGCTCCTCAAGCTTGCGAAGCGAGTAGGCGACGGTATGACTGTCCTCGACGTTCAGCACGAGGCAGATGTCCGAAAGCTTCCTGCCGCGAGCCCGCCGGTTGATGGCGTGTAGGACGAGGATATCGAGCGTGCCGAGGCCGCGAGCCCCCGCCGCCTGAGCACAATGCACGACCCAGTTCCAGAAGCCGTTGGCGGCAACGATCATGGAGAACTCGAGCTCGCTGAGGCGGTCTGCCGCTGCTCTCATATCCTCATCATCGCGCAGCTGGTTCATGGAGCAGTCAAAGAGCCGTGGGTTCCAAACACACTGATGTGCCAGCCAATCCCTCGCACTATAGCTGAGGCGAAGCGGCTGTCACGCCCGGCATCGGAACCAGCGGCAGAAGAACGTGAGAGGGGTGACCTGCATCGTGATGCACGCGATTGAGGGCCCGCCGCACGTGAGTGTGTCTCCCCAGCGGCTCGCCGGTGCTGGGGTTGACGTCGAACTGGGGGAAGCTCGAGGAAGCAATGTCAAGACGGATGCGATGGCCGCTGACGAAGATGTTCGACGTGGGTGGCAGCACGATCGTGATCGGGTAGATCTGGCCCTGTTCCATGAGCTTTTCGTACTCGAACCCTTCACGAAAGCGGGCTCGCAGCACGGAGTCGACGATGTTCATATGGTAGCCCTCGGGGATTTCTGGGCTTGGAGGATAGACGTCCACGAGCTTGGCCGTGAAATCGGTATCGAGCGCATCAGAGCTCACCCAGAGATGCACACGAACCGGCCCTGTGACTTCTACCGGTCGCTCCAGGGGTTCGGTCTGAAACACGAGGACATCCGGGCGCTCGGCCAGCAGCGGGTAAGGCTCATGTGAGCCAAACATGTCGGGCCGCTCGCGCTGGTGCATCGGGCCATCATGCACGAAAGTCGTCATACGGCCGCGGGTGATCAGATAGTCGGCGGATATCCCCTTGGGCAATGGCTGCCACTCAAGGAAGGGCGCCACACTGGCGCCGAGCGTGGGCACCGGGCGCTCAGGATCGTGGGTCCACTGGCTTGCCGCCTCCGCCTCCTCCGGCACCGCGGTTGAAAGCCCTCCGGCAGGATGCAGGTAATAGGGCGTTTGAAGGGCGCGGCCCAGCGGCCAGGCTGCTTCCTCTCGCCATGTTCCACCATGCTGCAGGTGCCCGGTGGCGCTGAGGCCGGTGCCGAAGAGCCCGGTCGTGGCCGTGCGGGGATTTGCCATCCCGCCCTCGCCGCCTCCCATGACGAAAACCCGCACGGCCGGATCTGCCTCGACACCCGTAGGAACGTCTTTGAGCCAGCGGTCGAACCACCGCAGGCGCTCCCGATTGTAGACGGGGTAGCCCCAAGCGGCCGCCTCGCCGAATTCGACTTCGCCGACGACGCTGTTTCCGTTCCGCATTGCGGTGTGGTTCCAGGGTCCAACGATGAGCTTCATCGGCGAATTCTTGAGCCGCGTCAGCTCGGCGAACTGCTGGGTCACCTCCTCGGTGAAGAGATCGTACCAGCCGGTCGAGAGTACGCATGGAACGTCGGCAAACTGCTCCCAGCGGGTCTTGTTC
This sequence comes from Devosiaceae bacterium, assembly GCA_035998685.1. Lineage (GTDB taxonomy): Bacteria > Pseudomonadota > Alphaproteobacteria > Rhizobiales > Devosiaceae > Devosia_A. The sequence goes on from DASYHK010000014.1 coordinate 83,237, forward strand.
TCCAGTGTTTCCATCGACCAGAAATCGTCGCGGACACCATTGTAGTAGTAGCGGAAGAGGATCTTCTCGAGGTTTGGCACGACCGAGAGGGCGGTCTGGCCTGGTTTGAAGGGCATCGACAGGAGCTGGTTGCGCATGTGGCGCCCGCCCCACTCGATCCGTGCCTGTGCCGCGGGGTCGTCGCGGATTTCGGGTGCATCGTGGGCGTGCACAAACAGGGCCGGGAACATCTGCATGGCCATCGCGCCGCCGCGGCGGCACTGCCAGTCCATGCCACTGGTGGGGGCGGAGTCGATCCACAGTGCTCTCAGTGAGGGCGGATTCTTGAGGGCGGCGGCGTTCTGCACCACGGCGCTGTGGGAGGTTCCAACCATGCCGACGCGCCCGTTGCTCCAGGGTTGGACGGCGAGCCATTCGATTGTGTCGTAGCCGTCGTCGCCCTCCGCCCGGTTGGCGACATGGTGATAATTGCCGACATCTTCGGATTCCCCTCGCCCCCGCAGGTCCTGGATGGCCACGGCATAACCGTGCGCGGCAAAGAAGTTTCCCACCGGCTCCACCTGCATCACCCGGTTCGACTTGTCGTAGGAGGTGCGCGTCAGGATGACCGGGAAGGGGCCCGGTGCCGGGTCGCCATTCGCCAGCGCGGGCCTGTAGATGTCGGTTGCGAGCCGCTTGCCGTCCCGCATCGGAACCATCACGTCCCGCGAGACGACAATACGGCGTGCTGCCTCCCGATCGTCGGGCGAAGGTCCCCATTTGCTCATTGCTTGGAACTCCCCTTTTCAACCTCTCCGCGGCTGGCCAGGAATGCTGCCACAACATCCGGAAGGGCGTCCGCAACGATGCCGCAGTGGAGGCACAGCCGCACGCCCCCGGGCTCGAAGGGAAGAACCAGGACCCCCCTGCGAGCCACTCCTTCGACGAATGCGGCTACACCTTCTTCCGGCAGCTCGAGATCAACGAGCAGAATGTTGGTGCCGCCGCCTTCGGGATGGACCCGGAAGCCTTCGCGCCGCAGGAGGGACGCCAGTTCTGTGGCATGATGGTGATCGACTTCCAGCTGCGGCAGCATCGTCTGCAGTGCCACCAGGCCGGCCGCCGCCACTGCAGAGGTGGGCCGCAGCCCGCCACCAAGACGCTGGCGCAGGCGGAGGGCGCGATCAATGAGATCGGCCGTACCGACGAGAAGGGCACCGTTGGGCGCTCCCAGACCCTTGTTAAGGCTGATCGCTATGCTGGTGGCCGGTGCCGCCATCTCGGCAGGCGATATCCCGATGGCAGACGCTGCGTTGAAGAAGCGGGCGCCGTCAATGTGGAGGCCGGCGCCATGGCGCGAGGCAATCTTGCCCGCTTCGCGAATGTGGTCGAGCGGGAGCGGGAGCCCGCCTGACCGGTTGTGTGTGGTTTCCAGCACGAGCAATCGTACCGGTGGCCGCTGCGCGTCCTCTTCTGCCTGCAGGAGCGCCACGACACGCTGCAGTGGGAGCCTGCCGCGATCTCCCTCGAGACCGATGACCATCCCCCCCGCCAAGGCGGAGATTCCGCCAGCCTCGGAAAGCACGCAATGACTCCGGCTGTCGGCGACAATCGCGTCGCCTGAAGAAATCTGCGCCATTACCGCCACGAGATTGGCCATGGTGCAGGTGGGAAACAGCAGTGCGTCTTCCTTGCCGAGCAGGCCGGCGGCATAGTTCTCGAGTTCGCGTTGCTGCCGACCCTCGCGCAGTCCGAAACCGTCAGGCTCAGCGGCCGCCGCCGTCATTGCGACAAGCATCGCCGGGCTGGCCGGGGCGAGGAGATCGCTGCGAAGATCCAGAGGCACCGTCCCTACGCCCCGATCTCGGCGGGGTCGATCCCGTAGTCGCGTCGCAGCCCGTCGACCGAAACGAAGCCTTCCCGCAGATCATCGGCCATACTTGCCGGCGCCCGCCGCGACGGGGGGCCGAAACCTCCACCACCGGGCTCCACCAGCGTTAGGATACTTCCGGGTTGAAGAAAGTAGCGCCCCTTTGGATGGACAGCTTCACCGTCGATCCTGCAGGCGCGAAGGCTCCCGGGCCTGCCGCCGGCAATACCCTGAGCCGGAAACTGGGTACGTCCGGAAAGACAGGACACGGTGAGCTCGCTCCCGGTGTCGTTCACGAGTTCAATTACCTGCCCCAGACCGCCCCGGAACTCGCCCGCTCCACCCGAGTCCGGCAGCAGCGCCTTACGGCGCACCGTCATGCCGCTGATCTCCTCCCAGACTTCCACCGGAGTGCCAGTCATGTTCGACGGACTTGGCATGGTGGCGAGGCCGTCCACGCCCTTGAGTGCGCCGAAACCTCCCGAGGAGAAATAGATCGAAGAAATGCCGCGTCCGTCCCGGCGACGGCCCTGGATGTTGACGAGGCTCATCATCCCCGATTCAGCCTGGACCAGGTCGGGCACTGCCTGCGCCAGTGCTCCCATCACCAGCGAGTTCACGAAGTGTCCGATCACGTGGCGGCCGCCCGTCGGATGGGGAGGCTTGGCATTGAGAATGCATTGGTCCGGTGCGCTCACGGTGATCGGCACTACGGAACCGATATTGTGCGGCAGCGCCGGCGTGGTGACGCATTTCACCGCGTAGACGACGAAGGCCTTGCTGTAATTGATGGGCACGTTGATGCCCATATCCAAGGGCGGGCTGGTTCCGCTGAAGTCGGCGTGGACGCGGTCGCCGTCAATGTCGAGACGGACGGCGAGCTTCAGGCTCTCAGCTCCGCCCTCGACGTCGATCACGTGGTGGTAGCTGCCGTCGGGCATTGCCGCTATGGCCGCGCGAAGTGCGCGTTCGGAGTTGCCGACGATGGCATCGGCAACAGTATCGATCTCGGAGAGACCGTACTCCGTCATGAACTCGACCAGGAGACGCGCTGCCACCTCGTTGCAGGCGATGTTGGCGTGGATGTCGCCTATCGTCTGTTCCGGCACCCGGACGTTCAAGCCGATCAGGTCGAACAGCAGCTTATTGGGGCGTCCCCTTTCAACAAGCTTCACCACCGGCAGGCGCAGACCTTCTTCATAGATCTGGCGTGCCGTCGCCGAGAAGCCGAGGCCGCCGATGTCGGGAAGATGGGTGATGCTGAGCGAATAGGCGACGATGCGACCCCCATGGAATACCGGCCGCAGGACGTTGATGTCGTACAGGTGCCCGGTTCCGATCCAGGGATCATTGGTCGCCAGCACATCGCCATCGGCCAGCGTTTCCGGTGGATGTGCCTCGAGCATCATCCGGACCGTATGGGGGGCCGTACCGGTGAAGGAGGGAACGCTGTAGGTGCCCTGCGCGATCGAGCGCATCCTGCTGTCAAAGAGCATACAGGAGAGGTCGTAGCTCTCCCGAACGTTCGTTGAAAACGACGTCCGCACGAGTGTGCCGAGGGTTTCGTCGGTGATCGCGATCAGGCGGTCCCAGATTATTCCGAGGGCGATGGGGTCGAACTCCTTCAATGCACCGTCCCTCCGATGCCGACATCCACGATCAGGTTGAGGTGCCGATCGACAGTTGCCTGATCGCCATCTCCGATCACCGGCGTCGACTCATGCTCCTCGATCACCGCCGGCCCGGCAATCACGGCTCCCGGGCGGAGCAGGTACCGGCTGTAGACCGGGACGTCGACAAGGCCGCACTCGGGAAGAAAGACCTGTCGGGCACCATTGCGTACGTCGCCATCGCCGGTTGCCGTCGCAAAGCGGAAGGGGACATCGTGCAAGGGCGCAGGACCGCTGGCCTCGATCTTCCAGTTCACGACCTCGAGCGGCTCCTCCAGCACGATTGAGCTGAAGCGCTCGCGGTAGGCAGTGACGAAGGCGGCGCGTAGTCCAGCGGGTGCTTCTTCCGCCGGCACTTCGACCTCGTATCCCTGACCGGAATAACGCATGTCGACCCAGCGGCGCAGGCCCACTGCCTCCGGCGGAATACCCGCATCCCCCAGCACCGCCGTCACCTCCTCGGCGAGATCGGCGAAAGCGGCGCGGTAACGCTCGTCATCCAGCTCATTAAGCGGCAGGCGGTGCGACCGCGCCAATTCGAAGGTGAACGGGCTACGAAGCAGGCCGAGTGCGGACATGACGCCGGCGCCGGGCGGCAGGATGACCCGTGGGACGTTGAGCTTGCGGGCGATGCGCACCGCGTGCAGCGGACCGCTGCCGCCAAAGGCGACCATGCTGGCACGGCGATAGTCGAACGCACGCTCGGAAGCGTGGATGCGGAAGGCGCTGGCGACGTTCTCGTTGACTGCCTCGTGGATGCCCCACGCGGCCCGAAGCGGATCGATGCCAAGGGGGTCGGCAATTGCTTCAGTCACGGCGCGTTGCGCCGCCTCGACGTCGAGCCGCATCTTGCCGCCAAGAAAGGAGTTCGCATCGAGAAAGCCGAGCAGCAGGTTGGCGTCGGTCAGCGTCGGCTGGGAGCCGCCACGACCATAGCAAGCCGGCCCCGGCCTCGCCCCTGCGCTCTGCGGTCCGACGCGGATTACGCCCCGTTCGTCGATCGCTGCCAGGGAGCCGCCGCCCGAGCCGATCTCGATCATGTCTATCACCGGCGCCTTGGCCGGCAGGCCGCTCCCTGCCTTGAACTCGTGCACTCGGGCAACTTCCAGCTCATATGCCTTCAGGGGCTGGCCGTTACGCACCAAGGCACCCTTGGCCGTGGTCCCGCCCATATCGAAGGAGAGAACGTCGGCGATGGCACTGACACTGCCATGATGGGCAGACATCAGAACGCCCGCGGCCGGACCCGATTCCAGTAGCCGGATAGGAAACCGCCGGGCAGTTGCGGGAGTGACCATTCCACCGCTTGACGTCATGATGTGGAACTGGCCACGAAAGCCGACGTCGTGCAGTCGCTCCTCGATATGGGAGATGTATCGATCGACAAGCGGCTGCACATAGGCGTTCATCGTCGCCGTCGTCCAGCGTTCGTACTCGCGCACATAGGGGAACACCGACGAAGAGGCGGAAACCTTCAACTGCGGATACTCCGCCGCCACTAGCTCCACTGCGAGGCGCTCGTGCTGAGGGTTCCGGTAACTGTTGAGAAAGCAGACGGCGAGGGCTTCGACGGAACAGCGATCGACGAGATCGCGGGCGGCAGCGAGGATCTGCTGCTCGTCGGCCGCCTCGAGTATCTTGCCGTCAGATCCTATCCGCTCGTTGATTTCGCGGCGCAGCCGCCGCGCAACCACGGGCTTTGGGTAGGCGAGACGCAGGTCGAAGAGGTCATATCGCCGCTCCCTCCCGATCTCGAGGACGTCCTGCATTCCGGCAGTGACCAGCATGCCCGTGGTGCTGCCTTTGCGTTCGATGAGCGCATTGGTCACAAGGGTGGTGCCATGGACGAGCGCCGACACCTGGCCGATCTGGGCATCGCCAGCCGCAAGCAATGCGCCGACCCCATCCAAGACCGCGTCAGAGGGGTCCTCCGGAGTTGTCAGTAGCTTGTGCAGCACGGCGGCGCCGGTATCCTCGTTGACCAGGACGCAGTCGGTAAAGGTCCCGCCGATGTCTACGCCGATACGAAACAAGCCATCCCTCCTGGATGAGAGGTCCAGAAGGGAACAGTTCACCTTTGATGTCAAAGACTTGATGTGTGGGCAAAGTGCCGTGGAATTGTCGGCACTTTGAAGCACGACCCCCGACAGGGACTGCGGCCACCACCACGGCCGGAGCCGGGAGGTAGGCGGCCGCAGTCTGGTTCTTAGTGGTTGTCGCGCGGCAGACCGCTGTTCTGGGCGATTCTCTGGTAGTTGACCGCCGGCTTCAGGACACCGCCGCCGCCAAGCTGGTCGACCATCCCGCGCTGGATCTCCTGCCAGGGCGTCTGGTGCTTCGGGTACTTGAAGCCGCCCTGGGCCTCCAGCTCGGCGCGGCGCCGCGCAATCTCCTCCTCCGGAATGAGGACATTGGCTTCCCCGGTCTTGAGATCAATCCGGACGCGGTCCCCGGTGCGCAGAATGGCGAGGTTGCCTCCGGCAGCTGCTTCCGGAGAAGCGTTGAGGATGGAGGGGGATCCTGACGTCCCCGACTGCCTGCCATCGCCTATGCACGCAAGGGAGTGAACTCCCTTCTTGATGAGATATGCAGGCGGCCGCATGTTCACCACCTCGGCGGCACCAGGATAGCCGATGGGGCCAGCTCCCCGCATGAACAGCAGGGTGTGCTCGTCGATGGCGAGACTCTCGTCGTCGATCCGATGGTGATAGTCTTCCGGTCCCTCGAAGACTACGGCCCTTCCTTCGAAAGCATCAGGATCGTTCGGGTCCGAGAGATAGCGTTCCCTGAACTCTGCATCGATCACGCTCGACTTCATGATGGCGCTGTCGAAGAGGTTGCCGCGCAGGACCACGAAGCCGGCGTTCTCCATGAGCGGTCGATCGACCGACCGGATCACCTTCTCGTCCATGACCTTTGCACTGCGGCAGTTGTCGCCGATGGTCTTGCCGTTGACCGTCGGCGCATCCTCCCGGATCAAACCGGCTTTCATCAGCTCATTGACGACTGCCGGCACACCGCCGGCGTGGTAATAGTCCTCGGCCAGATACTCGCCGGCAGGCTGCAGGTTGACCAGCAGCGGTACGTCGTGCCCATGCCGCTGCCACTCGGTGAGTTCGAGATCGACGCCGATATGCCTTGCGATGGCGCCGATATGGATGGGGGCGTTGGTCGAGCCGCCAATGGCGGAGTTGACAACAATGGCGTTGCGGAAGCTGTCGGGGGTGAGGATATCCGAAGGCTTCAGGTCTTCGTGAACCATGTCGACGATCCGCTTCCCAGTCCGCCAGGCCATCTCCTGCCGGTCTCTATAGGGCGCTGGAATAGCGGCCGATCCGGGCAGTTGCATACCCAAAGCCTCGGCCAGGGAATTCATGGTGGTGGCTGTGCCCATCGTGTTGCAATAGCCCGTCGAAGGGGCCGAGGAGGCAACGAGATCGATGAACTCGCGATACCCGATCTCGCCCGTCGCCAGCAGCTCGCGCGCCCGCCAGACGATGGTCCCTGACCCGGTGCGCTCGCCGCGGAACCAACCGTTAAGCATCGGTCCGACCGACAGGGCAATGGCGGGAATGTTGACGGTGGCCGCCCCCATCAACATGGCAGGGGTGGTCTTGTCGCAGCCGATGGTCAAGACGACGCCATCGATGGGATAGCCGTAAAGAACCTCGACCAGGCTCAAGTAAGCCAGGTTGCGATCCAGCCCCGCCGTCGGGCGCTTCCCCGTTTCCTGAATCGGGTGAACAGGAAATTCGAGGGGGATGCCGCCTTGCTCACGAATGCCATCCCGTACGCGTTGCGCCAGGACCAAATGATGGCGGTTGCATGGGCTGATATCGGAGCCCGTCTGGGCGATTCCGATAATCGGCTTCCCCGACTGCAGCTCCTCGCGGGAAATGCCGTAGTTGAGGTAGCGCTCAAGATATAGCGCCGTCATGTCAACATTGTCGGGGTTATCAAACCACGCCCGCGAGCGTAACTTTTTACCCGAGGCGTCGATACCGGATGTCATGTCGTCTCCTGATTGGTGCCGGTCTGGTTATGAAAGGTGGTCTGCCGCGGCACAAGCGCCATCGGCAAGAGTGGTCGGCGCCGGAGTGATCAGCGGAACGACCATTGATACCGCCCATTGTCAGTGATTCCGAGCTCGGGCACACCTAGTCGATCTGCGGCGTTCTGTAGACCACCTTGCCGCCGACCTTGATCTCGGTGTCAACCAGATATGGCTTCAACGTCGCGAGGTCCACCTTGATACCCAGGCCGGGGGCTTCCGGCGCGCGTATCTCGCCCTTGCCGTCGCGCAAAATCGGGTTGGCTGCGATCGCCTGTGCCAAGGGGCTCGGATCAGCCGGATACTCGCAGATTCGGTCCTTTGCAATGCCGGCATAGGGCTGGAGCGACGCGCTCAGCGCGAGATGGGTGGTGAAGGTATGGTTGACGTAGGTGATCCCGCGTTCGGCAGCCAGATCTGCAACCGCCTTAGCAGGGCCGATGCCTCCGATCCGCCCACAGTCGATCTGGACGAACTGGACCTTTCCTATTTCCACCACATGACGAGCCATGGCGAGATTGTGAGCCGCTTCGCCGCCGGCGATTCCCACCTTGCCGCTGCGGGCGGCCAATGCCGCGTACGCCTCATACGAGCTGCCGTAGAACGGCTCCTCGAACCAGAGCGCCGCGGCCGCCTCGAGTGCCGGCAAGCGGGCCGCTGCTGCGTCCACGTCCTCGGCAAAGATCTGGCCGACATCGACCATCAGGTGGGCGTCCTTGCCAATCCCTTCGCGGGCAGCGGCGAACTGCTCGGCATCGTCGGCAGGTGTCCGTGTACCGATCGGCCCCCATCCGAACTTCGCGGCAGAAAAGCCGTCGGCGCTGGCCTTCCGACCCCGCTCAAGCGTTTCCTGGGGCGTGTCGCCGAATAGCAGCGAGGCATAGGGGATCTTGGGCTCGCTCCTTGCATGGCCGAGCAGTTGCCACACAGGCGCATCATGACGCTGGCCGAGGATGTCCCACAGCGCCATCTCGATGCCTGAGAGCGTGTGCTGGGCCTGCAGCAGGTCCATGCTGTCACGAGCCACCTGGGAGCTGATGGCCGCTATGTCTGCAGCAGATTCGAGTCGTGCCCCGAGAACCGAGGCCGATACCGGCTGGCAGGCGCCGTGAGACATCGGGCACACGAAAGCTGCGATCGACGGCAACGGAGCTGCCTCACATTCGCCCCACCCGGTAAAGCCGCCCGCCGAGACCCGCACCACCAGGGCGTCCTGGCTTCCGTCGGCGGCCGTGGTTACCTCCGGCATGGCAAAGTAGAAGAAGTCTACGGCGTCGATTCTCATCAGCTGGCCTCCATTGGCGGGATCTGGTCAACCTACCGCTGGTAGACCACGGGTTCGGGTGTGAAGGTTACGTCCGGATCCAGGGGGTACATCGGACGCGCACAAATTGTATGCCCCAGGCTCTTGAGGTCGGCCGAGGTGGCGCCGGGTGCATCGATGTTGAAGTTCTTTTCCGCCCACTCATCGTACATGTGGCGTTCGGTGTGGGGTGACTTCACCACGATGAGGTCGAAATCGGGGGGATTGCAGCCGTTGGCGTAGTACATGGCGCGGTCGAAGAGACTGATCGAGGCACTGAAGACGACGACGGTGAAATTGTCGAAGGTCAATACGGCCGTCGGTCCTGCCGAGAGCGGCGTCTTCATCGTCTCCAGCCGGGCGTTTCCGTCGGAGAGGAGCTTGACCTTGGCGACGACCGGCATCGGCGTGTAGCGCCCTGGATCCATAACCCCTCCGAGCGTCACACTTATGGTTGCGCCTACCCCAGCCTCGTGCGCAGCAGCGGCAGCGGCGGGATCCACAATTTGGGCCAGCACTCTCCCAGGGTAGTTTTCCTTGCGCAGGGCGGCGATGATCGCGTTGGAGTCGCCGGTGGCGCCCGACGAGGTGGCATCCGCAGCATCGGTGAAGATGACCGGCCCCTTCATTGTGCGCGCCTGGGCGATCGCCCGCGATAGCGGGATGAGTTTGCCCTGCATACGGAAACGCAACGGCCAGAACTCCTGTGCGAGCCGCGTTGCCTCGGCCCGAGCGGTAGTCTCGTCCCCGGCTGTTTCCACTATCACCTGGCTGCAGAGTTCGGGAACGTCGGTGAAGGGATTGCCGATCATGATGCCCGCCGCAAGCGCGGTCCCGTCGCGCTCGATGCGCTGGCATTCCCGGATAAGGTCGCCGTAGCAGCCGGTGGCGGTTATCAATTCATCCCCGCGAACGAGCGCAGGGATGGTCACCCGTGCCACCACTGGGCGTATCCCGTCGTCGAGGATGCGAAGCAGCAATCGGGCTGCACGTTCGCCAGTGTCGGAAAAATCGACATGTGGATAGGTGTGATAGAGCGTGAGGCCATTGATCTGCTTGAGCATCCTGTCCGTCAGGATGCCATGCAGATCGAGCGATATGACCATGGGCTTGTCCGGCCCCGCCATCCGGCGGATCTCCGTCAGCAGGTGGCCTTCGGGGTCGAGTTCACCGTCGGCACCCATTGCACCATGCAAAGAGGCATAGACAGCGTCGGCGCTATCGATCGATTTCTCCACCTCGCCCAGTACCAGTGTCGAGAGACGTTCCCAACCTGCCGCCGAAAGAAGTCCGGCGCTGCCGGCCCGCGCCCCGACCGTAGGCAGCACCGTGACGTTCGATCGCGCTTCGAACACGTTGAGCGCGCCGCCGAGTTCGGTGTTCAGCCCCCGGTGTTGGTAGAGCTCCTCTGCCGTCTCGATGTGGAAGTTGTCGAACGCGGAAGGCAGCGGATTGAACGAAGAGATCTCCTGCTTGCAGTCGAGCATGAGGATCTTGGGCATGACGGTTCCTCGTGTTGGGAAGGCGCAGCAGGAAGGATTGTTTCGCTACGCCCAATCGTCCTGGTAGTCCTCCATGACGACGCTGACCGCGTCGCCTCTGGAAACTCGTCCAGGCCCCGCTCCCATCCAAAGGACGCCACTCTTTGCGTAGTGCAGGACGATGGGCGGTGTGTCGACGTCCTCCACGAAGTGGAGATAGCCTGCGACCTCACCCTCGCGGACATCCTCGCCGACGTTGTGAGTGGGCTCGAAGAGCCCCGTCTTCGGCGCGAACACATAGGCACTGGGCTCCCGCACCATCATATGACGCGTGGCCGTTGATCCATCGCGCTGCACCGTCTCCGGGGTGCCTTCGATGATCCCCATGTGCTTGAGGACGTTCTCGACGCCACGTCGGCCAATGCGCACCCCCTCGATATTGACACGGCCCCAGCCGCCCAGCTCCGTCCCCAACGAAATGATGCCCCGACGTTCCGCACACGAGGTGAAGGTGGACCCTTCGTCAACGCCGCCGAAGACCGTGTTATATGGCGCACCGAAGGCGGCGGCGGCGGCCATGGTCTTCTCGCGCATGGCAGGGTCGGCCAGGTAGTGCATATTGGTGGAGGGAGCGGAATCGGCAGAGTGACCTGCCGTGTGCATGTCGAGCGACAGGTCTGCCATGGGAAGAATCACACTGTCGAGGAAGTGAGCCAGCATCGGGGTGAAGCTGCCCTTGGGGTCGCCGGGAAAGGTCCTGTTGATGTCCCAGTTGTCGAGCGGCGACAGGCGCGTGTTGGCGAGAACGGCGGGCATGTTGACTGCCGGCATCATGATCACTCGCCCCTGCACGGAGGCAGGATCGAGCGACTGCGACAGTCGCGAGATGGCGATCTGTCCCTCATATTCGTCGCCGTGGACGCCGCCCGTCAGCAGGACTGTCGGGCCTTTGCCGTTCTTGACCACAACGATAGGAATTTCGGTCACACCCCAGCCTGAAGTGTTCCGCGACGATGGCGCGCGACAATAGCCGGCCTGACGGCCATCCTTGTCAAAATCGATGTTGCAGACGATACGACTCGACGATTGCACGGCGGCCACGCGACGCTCTCCCTATCCAACTTGCATCGTATGATTGTATACTATAACCCTGCAAGTCAATGGACACGCCGTATCGGCAAGGAGAGCCTGATGTCGCTGCCGTCACACCAGCCCGTAGCCCCTGTCCGGATTACCCGGATCGTAGCGGCTCCACTGTTCGGGGAGAGCCCCAAGGGCGGCTGGTCTGTGGAGATAAAGGCCGAAGACTCTGTCCATGCGCTGATCGCGGTGCACACGGATGCAGGTGTTATCGGTTACGGCAGCTCGTTCACGGACGGCCGCCTGGTGGAGGCAGCACTCAAGGTTCTGGAGCCTCTGTTTCTCGGCGAGAATGCGCTGGAGCCTGAGCGGGTCGCGGAGAAGCTGCACCAGAACACCTTCTGGATGGGCCGAGGTGGAACCCTCACTCACGCGATCAGCGGCATCGACATAGCCTTGTGGGACATCCTGGGGAAAGTAACGGGACTATCCATAGGCAGGCTGGTTGGCGGTCGGTACCGCGACAAGGTGATGCCCTACTGTTCGCTGCTCATGGACGAGCCAGCGATCATGACCGACGAGATCGCTCGCTTCCGCGACCAAGGCTTCAAGGCGTTCAAGATCGGCTGGGGCCCGTTCGGTCGCCGCGATGACTTCCGGAACGATGAGTCCATCGTCAAAGCCGCAATGGACACGCTGCCCGCTGGCGGCAAGCTTATGGTGGATGCCGGAGCCAGCGATGCACATTGGCCCAACGGCCTCAAGTGGGCCTTGCGGACTGCCGATATGCTCGCGGATCACGACGTCGAATGGTTCGAGGAAGCGCTGAAGCCCGACGCTCTTGAGGATTTCGTGACCCTACGCCGGCAGAGCCGGGTGCCGATCGCCGGCGGCGAGGTGCTTACCAGGCGACAGTCCTTCCTGCCCTTCTTCGTCGGTGGCGCCTTCGATATTGTGCAGCCGGACGTCACCAAGGTGGGCGGTCTCAGCGAGCAGCGTCGGATTGCCTGGCTGGCCCAGGAGTTCGGTGTTCGCTACGTCGGACACGGCTGGAACACCGCTCTTGGCATCGCTGCCGATCTGCAGCTCGCGACCGCCCTCCCGAACGTCAACCTCGTCGAATACATTGGCGGAAGCGCCTACGTCGACAACATCATGTCGGTCCCGTTCGAACTCGACGAAGATGGCATGCTGGCGATCCCAGATCGGCCGGGCCTAGGGGTGGACCTGGACCAGGAGCGAGTGGCCCGCTACACGCCAGACGCCCGCAAGCTGTTCGCAGCAGACTAGAGTGCGATAGAGCCTCGCGCTTGCGAGCGGCTTTTTCAACCGATGAGCAAGCGCAGACCGCCCCCTCAGTTGACCATGTCCACTAGCCTGCTGCAGGCGTGAACCGCTTCGAGCCGGGTGGTGAGGCTCGCGTCCGCAGCGACCACAACGGCAGCCCGCCTTAAGTAGTCGTTGCCACCTGTTGCCAGGTGCCGGCGCAAGCGCTCGGAGACGCCGCTCGGAACTGCGCGAGGACGGATAGCTACCTTCTCCTGGGCTCCGACCGGAGCGGTCCGCCGGTGCAATGGCCCATGTCGGCCAAGCTGATGACGCGCAAACAGCTGCGGCATGCCCAGGTGCGGCGCGGAGGAATCGTCGCCGAAGCCGTGAAGTCTCGCTGCTCACGGCTTTTTGGTTAGGGGTAGGCGCAACTGCGGGAGCGCCGCCGCTGTTCATGGGCCGGGTGGCGACGCCGCCCGATCTGCAACGAAGCAGAGCCGACAAACCAAACCAGAACCATAGGAGAGTAGCCATGAGAGGGGTCTATCTAGTCGGAGCAAGCGCCGTCATTCTGGCGGCCTCCACGCTGGGTTCATACGCGCAGGACGGCAGTGCCGAACAGGGTGCGAGCAACCAGCAGAACAACGACCCGCTGATGCTGACATGCGCCGAACTGCGGACCATGGACACCGCGACCGTTCCTGGTGTGCTGTACTTCGTCAGCGGCTATAGCGCTGGGCAGCAGGGTGCTGGCGGTCCGACGAGCAGTGATACAGATGCTGGCGGCAGCGGCGACGCCGCTCAGAACGATGCGCAGTCTGATGCCAGCGAGACCGAGGGTGACCAAACCGGCAGCGACAACGGTGGGAGCGATGCGCCGATGGCAGAGAGTGGCGCCGCCGATAGCGGGCAAGTCGAGATCGGCCGCATTGCCGGCTACTTCAACATACCGGTGGAGGAGGTGACGGTGGCCTGCGAGGCCGACCCCGACCGGCCGGTATCCGAACTCCTCGGCGAGGAGAGCCGCCGACAAGGGGCTTCCGGAGCCGGAGATGATGCCAACGCGGGTAAGGAGGCTGCTGCCGAGGCTCAGACCAACGAGGGGGAGAACGCTGACGCCGAGGACTCTGGCAGCGGCTCCGGGCAGTGATCCTGCCCTTCACGCTACGATCCGGTCTCGCCTTTAGCGGGACCGGCATTTTCTTCCCAGATCTAGGCCAAAGGGGGCTGGACCGGATTCGTGCCCCTACTTGACCGGAGGCTTGCTGGCTCAGGCACTGCGAACCTACGGAATCCGCCCCTCGCCCCGTAGATCGGCAGCTTGAGGCGGATGCACTGCCGACAGCTGGAGGGTCACTTTGCCGGTCCGGCCTCCAGAGGGGTTTTTCTACCCGCCGCTAAATCCGCCAGCTGGCTCACCGCCCCGAAGGCGTAGAGGTAGAGGCCTGCAAGCAGGATGCCCAGCCGCAGCCAGGTCGGGGTCGCGAATTCGAGAACCAGCGCGATCACGCCCAGCACCGCCCACAGGGCGAACACCATGAGGTTCCAAATGCGCAGGCGCGAGACGCGTACCGGGTGTAGGAACTTGACCGGGATGAATGTCAGCACCGTCGAAAGCAGGATCAGGGCGAAGGCGGTCCAGGGGCCCGGCTGAACCACGAACAGGGTGAAGATCACCATGTTCCAGGCCACCGGAAAGCCGCGGAAATAGTTGTCCTCGGTCTTCATCCGCGTGTCGGCGTAGTAGATGGCGCTGGAGACCACGATGAGACCGGCCGCGGCCAGCCCCAGAAATCCGCCGATCATGCCCGACTGATAGAGGGCGAAGGCGGGGATGAGTACATAGGTGGCGAAGTCGGTGATCGAGTCCAGGGTTTCGCCCGACCAGTTGGGCAGTATCGTGCTAACTTTCACCCGGCGGGCGATCGGACCGTCGATGCCGTCGACGATGAGCGCCAGACCCAGCCAGACGAACATTACCATCCAGCTGCCCTCCGCCGCCGCGATCAGCGCCAGAAGCGCCCACAATGCGCCGCTGGCGGTCAGCATGTGTACCGCGAAGGCCCCTATCCGTAGAGCTTTCGATGCCTCCGTCATTCATGTTCCTTTCCGCAGCGCTCGATGCGAATGGACCGTCGGGGATGCGCTGAAGGGTGCAGAGCAGCAGACTTGCCCGCCTCGGAACATGGGGCGGGCAGTCGTTTTTCGGTGTGGCGAATCAGCCGCCCCTCATTGCGGAGGGTGCCCTCGGGCGCTCGGGACCACTTCTCTTTGGCCCTTCAACCGCGCCTTCCCGTATGAGTTTCTTGCGAGCCTCTTTCCGAACGCGGCGCACAGCCTGAGCAGCCTCACGTACTCGCTTTTCAGAGGGTTTCTCGTAGTAGCTGCGCCGCTTCATTTCGCGGAAAACCCCTTCCCGCTGAAGCCTCTTCTTCAGGACGCGTAGCGCTTGTTCGACATTGTTGTCGCGAACCAGTACCTGCA
Organism: Devosiaceae bacterium; assembly: GCA_035998685.1. Lineage (GTDB taxonomy): Bacteria > Pseudomonadota > Alphaproteobacteria > Rhizobiales > Devosiaceae > Devosia_A. Next base: position 98,424 of record DASYHK010000014.1, read on the forward strand.
AACAGTATCCAATCTTGCTGACCACCCTGCCGTACTGGCAGGCGGCGAAGCACCGACGAGTGCTCCTGCAGCACGGTATCACAGATCCACATCATGCCGACTATCCGCCTGAAACATCCGACACGACCGTTTGATCGTGATGATATAATCGTCGCTGCTGGTGCGAGCCTCCGCCGCGAGAAGGCCGACGGGAGAGCCCGAAGTTCCGGGATTCGCATCGGGCACTGCGATGTCCGTCGAATCCGCGCGGGCTTGCGAGCGTGAACATCCGGTCGGTACTGCCGGGCCAGAACGCGTCGCGCACACGCAATGTGGAGGTGCCTTGACGCTGCCACGTCCATTCCCGAGACTCTCGGCGAGGAGGGCGTCGGCACTGGCTCATGCACATAAGGAAATGGGGATGCGCATTCGATCTGCCCTCTTTGGATTGCTGGTCGTTGGACTCTGCAGTCCGGCGCAGTCACAAGACTCCGATATCGTCACCTTTCTACTCAGGCAGGTGGATCCTGGCCCGGAAAGCAACCTCTGTCTTGAAACGGAGGCGGACTGCGCTGCGCGCGCCCAGGCGGAGGCGTTCGATCTGCGAGTGACCTTCGGCTTCGACACCGCCGTGCTGACGGCGGGCGCGCGAGAAAATCTCGCGCAAGTGCCAAAGGCCCTGACCACCGAGGAACTGGCCGAGGCCGACATTATCATCGAGGGCCACACCGATGCTCACGGTCCGGAAGACTACAACCAGCTCCTCTCAGAACAGCGCGCTCAGGCCGTGGCTGATTTTCTGCAAGAGGCAGGCGTTGCGGCCGAGCGCATGACCGTGTTCGGCCTCGGGGAAGCGGCGCCGCGCATGTCCGATCCCTTCGATCCGGACAATCGGCGCGTGGAACTGCGGCTCGCTCTGGAATAGGCGCTGCCGACCATCGACGGTGGCGCCATCACTGGATGGTGAAGGCTGTCACCGAAAGGGTGGCGCGGATCTGCCGACGCTCCAGTTCGGATTCGAGCGCCTGAAAAATCTGGCCGGCCGGCTGCGCCGCGTCTTCTGCCATACTCGCGAGCGCAGTCGGGCTGACGATGGAGACGATCAACTGCGGCGTGTCGGCGGATCTTGAGATTTCAACAGGTGGAGGAGAGCGCGTGGTACCTTCCGCCTCCGCCACATACTCGGCAAGCTTGATGGCTGTCCCGTCCTGATCGACCAGCAAGAGATAGATCCAGTCGGCCGGCGCACCGGGGACAGATGCGACTACCGTCCCGCCGCCCGCAATCTGGCGCGATGAAAGCTCGAGAGCGGGACCGGTCGCCGGGTACCCGGTCCAGTTCTGCATCGCCTCGAGAACGGTGCACTGGGCGCCGGAAACCGCGGTGGTGGAAAGCGGCACCATCTCGCCCATCTGCGCGCGCAGGTCGCGGGCAAAGGCGGCGATGGTCGTCGGTTGCCCATAGGCCGTCACCTGGACGAGGCCATCCGATCCGGTGCCGACAACGGCGGCAAGACACTCCGCGGGATAATCCCGAATCATGTCGGCGACCTCCGCCAGGGTGGGGGGCGTGACCGGATCCGCTGCAATGGCCCCCGGCACTGGGCCCGGAGCTGCGAAAACCTCGCGCGAAATCGGAGCCGCCGCAGACCCCGCACTCCCGGACCCATCTCCGTCGCGATCGAAGGCGTTGCCCCCGACCTTGGGGGCGACCGCCGTCTGCGCCATCGGCAGAACCGCCGCATCGGCAGCACGGTCGCCGGCCTGGACGAACTGAACGGTGACGGTGCGGACCGGGTCTGCTGTCTGGTTTGCCGCGGGTGCGGGAGCAATGGCCGCGGTCGGCGTCGGCGATACCCTCGACGCGGCGCCGGCCCCTGCAGCCATTCGCTCAGCGGCGACCTGTTCTGCAGCGGGCGGCGTGCCGGGAGGAGCTGCGGCCAACGATGCCTCGTTCGAAGTTGCGACCGAAGCGGAGGGCACGGAAGAATCCGCAACCGCGGCCGGCAGGTCGCTGGCGGTCCTCCTTGTGGCGTCCAGCGCCTCGGCAACGCCGGATCGGGCGACAGTGTCCGCACGCGCAGCGGCGAGCGGCGCCGCAAGGTCCGTTGCTACCCCATCGGCAAGAGCCGTTGTCGTTGCCGAGGGGGCGGTCGTGGCCGCAGTTGCGGGATCGGCGGCAGTGGTCGGCGGCGGCGAACCCGCCACCCTTGCGGCCGTCATCGGCCCGGCGGTCTGGCTTGTCGGAGAGGGCTCGGCAGTCTGCATCGTCAGAGGCGGTTCCGAGTGGACAGGGGCCGGCAGCGTGGCCACCTGCTCAGGTGCAACCGGGGCGGCGATTTCCGCCTCGTCCGGGGGCTCCGCCGCTGCTGGCGCGTCTAGGGGGGCGATCGACTGTGGGTGGGCCGCGGGCCCGGCGGAGATGGCGCCGTCAAGCGGACCAGAGGCATTGCCCCCGATGGGAACTGTTTCCGCTGCAGCGGGAGACAAGGGTCGCGCCGACTGCTGCTCAGCAAGAGCGAGGGCTGCGCGGGCTTCAGAAGCCCTCGCTGGCAGCTGCGCGATGTCCAGGGGCAGCGCCGCGTCCTCGCGAGGGGCGTCTGCTGGGAGGGATGGGACGAGACCGGCGATGGCGGAAGTTTCGAGAGGAGCGGCGGAATCCGATGGTGCGGGGCTTGATGCGAACCGCGGTACGGCGAAGGGCTCAGCCATGCCGGTTTCAATCGCGTTCACCGAGGTCTGCTGCCCGCTGGCAGGCGCGCTTTGAGCCGAGGTGAGGGGGGGCGCAACGCCGACCGAAACCGGCAGACCTGCTGCCCGGCTGCGGTCAGCCGGTGTCGCCCCGAGGGTTACGCCGGGTTGCAGCGGATTGACGGTGGATGCATCGAGCGGTGCAATGGAGATCTGCGTCTCTTCGGGTGCCGGCGGCAGCTGCGGCAGGACGCTCAGGACAAGTGCGGCGAAGGCGCCGTGGATGACCACCGATCCGGCCATCGAGGGCAGCCATGGGAGGCGGCGGTCGGTCACGGTCATGGACCTGAGGCGCCGATAGGCGCTCCGCTTCCACTCCCGCCGGGGCGGGCGGTGACCAGCCTTACGGGAATTCCTGCCTTCCCGATCTGTGAAATCCGTCCCAATAGCGAGCCGGCGGTGCTGTCCGGTGGCACGAGGATATTGAGAGGCCCCTCCGCCGCCTCCGCTGCGGCTAGCGAGGCCTCAACAAGGGCGGCATCGGTGATCGGGACGCCATCCAGCAGGAGCTGGCCCTCGTTCGTCATGGCCAGCAGGGGACGGGGGAGGCGCGTATCCGGCAGTTCCATCACCTGGGGCGGCGCAATGCCGAGTTCTTCTTCCTCCACGATCGTGCCCGCGACCAGAAAGAACAGGACAAGCAGCAGCGCGACGTTGATGGTCGGCAGCGCGAAATTGAGTTCGGCGCGCGTCTTGCGGGTCGGCGGGGCGATGAGACCCAACGGCGTGGTCATGGCGCCGGTGCCTGGGGCGGCACCAGCCTCACATGTGCAAAGGACTCCCGGCGAAAGACATCCAGCACGGTAACGAGGTCCTGCGTCGTCGCCGTCGCTCCAGCCGTCACCAGAGCCTGGGAGTGTCCCGAGCGGATGGCGCGGGCAACGCGTTCCGGCAATTCAGCGAACGCCACCCGTTCGCCATTGAGGCGCGCATAGCCGTCTCCCACCGATACCACCAACTCCGTCCGGACCGGTGCGTCCACGCCGGCTACCTGTTCAGGCACTGCCGCATCGGCGGTGACGGGCAGGAGGAAATATGGGGCAGTTTGAGACGAAAGCATGAAGAAGATCAGGAGAAGGAACATGACGTCGACCAGCGGCGTCAGAATGAACCTCGACCTACGCTGTGGACGGGGCCGGAGCGGCGCAATCATCGGCCTGCCCCGCATATCTCAGGTGACATCGGTCACTTGGGCGATCGCGATTTCCATGGCGGCGCGTTCCCGCTCGACGCGGCCCTCGAACCATGAAGAAAGGAAGTAGAAGGGAATGGCGACAGTAAGGCCGAACGCAGTGGTGCTGAGGGCGATCCAGATGCCATCGGCAAGAGCGGCGGGATCCGCGGCGCCGCCGCCCCGAGACACCTCGCCGAACGCGCCGATCATGCCGAGCACCGTGCCCAGCAGTCCCAACATGGGGGCGGCCTGCACGATGGTGTCGAGCACGCGCAGGTGACGGCCGGACGTTTCGAGGGTCTGGGTGGCGAGCAGGACGGCCGCCTGTTGCGCCCGCTTCGGCGCGCTGGGGACCTCGTGGAGCCTTGCCATCGCCGCATAGACGACGTCCGACAAAGCGGAGCGGTCGCGCTCCACGATTTTGACGGCGTCGGCTCTTTCGCCACGGCGCCAGGCCTGCACGGCGCGGTTCGCAACCTCGTGTCGCCCAATGCCCAGGCGCGAGAACTGCACCACCTTGACGATGGTAATCGTCAACGCGACGACTGAGCAGGCGAGCAGGGCAATGAGGACGGGTGCGCCGATGGTCCAGAATTGGGCAATGAGGATGTCGGCCACTCCGCTCGAACTCCTTTTCCTGGCGTTAGAAGCTCCAGGGGAACTCGATGTCGGTCAAGGAGGATGGCCGCAGGGCCTCTTCGCACACTGAATCCGCCTCTGCCTCGTCGGTGACGCATTCGCCGTACTCGTTGATCGAGATGGCCGAGAGGTCCTCGCACGCAAGGTCGGGCAAAGCGAACTGCTGCACTTTTGGACGGCCTTGGGGAAAGGAGCCGAATTCGAAGGTGATCAGAGTGGCTACGCGCCCCTCGGCATCGACCACCGTCATGCTGTAAGAACTCTGCGAGATGGGCCTTCCAGTGTCGTTCTGGACTACGAATGACAGCTGACAAGAGCCTTCCACCGTCTCCGCGTTGTTCAACTGGAACCGCAATGGCCCCTCCGACGTCGCCTGCTCGAGTGTCGGCGGCACCTCTGTCTCGGTCTCCTGAGCGAGCACCGGGCTCGCGGATGTGGCGAGCGCGGCAAAAATCAAGGCGGATGGCGCGAGCTTTCCCAGTCTCATGTGGTCTCCCTTATGGTGACATCGGAAACCGATGGTTTGCGTGCCAGCGACTATATAGAAGAATGGGCAGCTTCAAAAGTGCCGCGGCCGCGCCATTTCCGCTGGCGCCGCCGTGGCGAATGCATTTGTGGTGTTTTTCTCGGTTCTACCACCACCAGCCCCGGCAGCGGCACCTCAGTCTGCTACCGTTAAAGCTTCCTGATCCGGCAGTTCCCTCGGAATTGGAACAGCGTCTCCAGAATGTTCCGGGCTTCCAACGTAGGCGACACAGGCCTCGCGCGTCCCCTTTAAATGAGGCCGCACGCCGCCTGACTAGTTCACCGACCCACTGCAGTGGCAGGACCACGATCACTGACCCGGTTGCCGGGCGGGTGGTACCTGATTGCCGAGGTCAGCAGGATGCGGCGGGACGGAGTTGTCGGGCTTGTCGTTGGAGGTATCTGGTAGAAATACGGAGCTTGCGAAGTCCTGGATCGAACGGTGGTAGTGGGGCGCCTCGTCGAGCATACCCATGTGGTTGGCGGACCCGACCACCTCCAGCAGAGCACCGGGACTGGAGCTGGCAATGGCTTTGCTGGCTTCAACCTTTGTGACTATGTCGATGTCACCACCGAGCACCAGCACTGGTACCGTCACACGGGACATTACGCCCGTGGCGTCCCAGTCGAACATCGCAAGGTTGCCTCGAGCCATTGCCGCTGGCGGATTGCGCGTGGTGAGCAGGGCGGTATGGCCGAGTTGGCTGCGGGTAACGTGCGGCCCGAAGGCGAGGCGGTTCAGCATATGGGTGGAGCCGCTGATGTAGCTCTGCCAGGCGATCACCCAGAAGAGCGGCTGCAGCCAGATCTGCAGCCGGAAGCCTCCTTCCAGCAGCGGCCGCAGGGCTTGCGCCAGGCGCGGCAAGATCATGGTCTTTAATGGGTTGGTGTAGGTTGTGTTGAGCAGCACGACGCCCACCACCTCGCGTCCAAACAGTTGCGGGTGCGTTCGCGCAAGCGTCTGGATGGTCATGCCACCGATGCTGTGCCCGACGAGCAGCACGGGTTGCCCCACGGAGGCAACGAGCGCAGCGAGATCGGCGGCAAAGCTTTCCAGACTGATGCGGCCGCTGGAGCGGCCAAGGCCCGGCAGGTCCCAGGTGACAATGCGGAACTGGCGGGAGAGGGCGCGCCGGGCGTAGTACCAGATGGTACTGTCCATGCCCCAGCCATGGGTGAGGATCAGCACTGGACCGTCCGGTGCACCGGTGCTTTCGACGTAGAGCCTCGAGCCGCTCGGGACTTGGATCAGGTTGCCGTTGCCACGCTCGGCTCGAGTGGGGTCGGTGTCGGATCTGGCGAGCAGGGGAACCCAGAGGAAGCGGCCCAGAAAGGACCAGGCGGTCAGCGCGAGGCCGAGCCAGAGCAACCAGTCATCGCGTGTATGGAGCAGGCGGCCGTCAGGAGATTGTATCGTCTCGCCCTGATACCACTCCCAGAGCAGCCAAACGGCTCCTACGAGGATCACCAGGGAGAGGAGGGCGAAGATCGGGCGAAGGATTGAGAGCAGCAGCATGGGCAATGCAATGTGCGGCGGTGACTTCCGTTCCCCCGGACCATATGCGGCGTCTACGCCACCGATGGTAACTAACGAGCAGATGCCCCACTTGCGCGCTGAATTGGCGACGTCTCATCCCCGCTGCCGCATCGGCTCAGGCGGCGCTCCTCTCACGATTCCCAAACTCTACGCCGACCAATCCGATGTGGAGCCCGCGGGGCGCTGCCACCAAAGCCGCCCGAAGCGGGGTCTCGGTGCGGCAACCGCAGCGATCAGTACCGACAGTTAGCTATTGCACTAAGTGTCCCCCTCCGATAGTTAGCCATTTGGATAACTAAGGAGACCCCCATGAAGCTCGTGACCATGCAGTTCATCTCTCTCGATGGCGTCTATCAGGGTCCTGGGAGCCCCGAGGAGGATCGTTCCGACGGGTTCGATCGTGGGGGCTGGCTGGTCCCGTTCATCGATCAGGTCTTCCAAGCTCGGATCGATGACTGGACGGAGCAGGCGGACGCCTTCCTCTTCGGCCGACGCACCTACGACGCCTTCGCAGCATTCTGGCCCACCATCGTGAATCCGACCGACAAGAATGCCGGACAGCTCAACAGCCGCCCCAAATACGTGGCGACGAGCCGCCCGTTCAACGCCGGCTGGGCGCCGGTGACGCTGCTCACAGGCAACCTTGTGGAACAAGTGTCCGAACTGAAGGCGCAGCCCGGGCGCGAACTGCAGGTTCATGGCAGCGGCCGGCTGACCGGGGCGCTGATGAAGGCGGGGCTGATCGACGAGGTTCGCCTGGTCATGGCACCTGTTGTCGTTGGTGACGGACGAAAGCTCTTCACCGGCACGCCCGTTGCAAGGCCGTTCTCGCTCCGTGAGCAGGTGCGCACGCCGGGCGGCCTCACGCTCTCGTCCTTCACCCCCACCAGCGGCGACGCAGCCGGCACGTATGTACGGAGGGAGCGGGTCTGACCGCCGGTAGGAGGCCTTCCGGTTCAGGCGCCCTGCCGCTCGACCAGCGCTGCGAGTTGCGCAGTCACCGTCTCCCAGCCGTCGTGGAAGCCAAGCTCAACGTGCCGGTCGCGTTCAGCGCGGTCCTTGTGCTTCACGACGGCCCGGTATTCTGTTCCACCCGCGACCGCCGTGAAGCTGATGTCCGCCGTCATGAAAGGGTTCACCGCAGGGCGGAAGCCGCCCGTCAGCGTGTCGGTGAACACCAGCCTGCGATGCGCCTCGAGCAGCAGGAAGCAGCCATCGATATGTGGTAGGTAGCGCTCGCCGTCCTCGCTCAGAAGCGTGCGAAACGCGCCGCCCGGCCAAACCTCCAGCGACTGCACCTGGCACTGCGAAGGTGCCGGCACCCACCAGCGTTCGAGCAGATGCGGCGTGGTCCACGCCTTCCACACAGCTGCCGGCTCGGCCCGCATGAAGCGCTCGATCACCAGGTCCAGCTCGGAATCGATGGTCATTGGTCCCTGTTCTCCACCAGTGCCTGCAACCGGTCGGTCCGGCTTTCCCAGATCGCTTCCTGCTCGCTCAGCCAAGACTTCAGCCCCTGCAGTGCACTGGGGTTCAGCCGGCAGGTTCGCACCCGCCCGACCTTCTCAGTCGCGATCAGTCCCGCCTGCTCGAGCACACCGACGTGCTTGAGGAAGGAAGGCAGGGCCATCTTGTGCGACTGGGCCAAACTCCCCACACTCTCCGCGCCAGTGGCGAGGCGCATCACCACGGCCCGCCGGGTGGGATCTGCAAGGGCGTGAAAGGCAAGATCGAGGCTGGGTGGTGGCGGCATCGTCAAAAATTATCCAAACGGATAAGTGTTGGCAAGGAGCGTAAGCGCTCCCGGCCCACCGGGAAGTGCAGACTGGCACCTACATCCGCAACACCTGGGCCATGACTCGGCGTCCTGACAACGGATTAGGTTCGGCAGGCGCTGAAGCGATGAGCGCTTGGTGAAGAGGGGGCCGCGCTCGCTTCCCCGGTACGGTCATCGACGCCACCGTGGCCACCAAGCGCCGGCGAAAACCCACTCGGCAGGTTGGGGAGGTTCGGCTGGTAGTCAGCGACACGCGCTCAAGGCACCATTTGGACCGATAGGCGTTGAGTGCGGAACTGCCGGCGGGCCGGGCAAAGCGGAGCGCAACCAGTGGAAATCATTGCCTTCAAACGGTTCATGCTTCTTGCCCTGCTGTGGCTGGTTCTCACCACGGCGGCCACAGACGGCCTTTGGCTCGGACTCCTCGCGGCCGTCGGAGCGACTTGGGTGAGCCTCGTTCTCATACCGCCAGGCAAACCCGTAAAGCTGCTCGCTCTGATGCGCATGCTGCCGGGTTTCGTCTGGCGCTCGCTGCTCGGGGGCGTCGATGTTGCGTGGCGCGCACTGCATCCGCGCATGCCGCTGAAGCCGGGCTGGCTATTGCTGCCGACGGCCCTGCCGGAGGGGCCGTCGCGGGTGGCGCTCGGTAGCGAGTTCAGCCTGCTTCCGGGGACGCTGGTGGCCGGCACGCGGGATGGCATGCTGCTGGTGCACTGCCTCGATATGGATCAGCCGGTCGAGAGGGCGGTGCGGCGTGAGGAAGACGAGATCGGCGCGGCGATCGGCCTCCGTCCCCTCCGCGATTTGCCGCCGAAGGGGAGATTGCCATGAACACCTGGTATCTGGGCTTGGCTGCTATCCTGCTGCTCAGCATAGGCGCTGCGCTCTGGCGCGTACACCGCGGCCCATCGGCCGCCGATCGCATGATGGGAGCGCAGCTGATCGGGACAGGCGGCGTCGCCGTCCTCCTGCTGCTGGCCGCGGCGGGCGGACCAGAGGCGGCCATTGACGTGGCGCTGGTGCTTGGGCTGCTCGCCGCATTTGCCTCAGTCGCCTTTGCCAAGACGGCGACGCGGTCCGGGCTGGGCGATCCAGAAAGCGACGCGGAGCCATGAGCGTGCTCGACCTGATTACCATCCTCTTCACCGGCGCCGGTACCGTCTTCTTCATCGCCGGCACCGCCGGCCTTCTGCGTTTTCCCGATACCCACAGCCGGCTGCATGCCCTGACCAAGGCCGATCATCTTGGGCTCGGGCTGATCGCCGTCGGCCTTGCCGTGCAGGTCGCGAGCCCGCTCCTTGCCCTCAAGCTGCTGTTGGTGTGGGGGCTGGCGGTCCTGGCGGCGGCTACGACCTCGCAACTGATCGCCCGCGTCGCCCTGCCACCCCATCTCGAAAGGCAGAAGGAGAATGCCGGGCAATGATGCCGCTTGCCTTCGATCTCTTCCTTTGCGGCCTTGTCCTTGCCGTTGCGGTCGCGGCGGTGAGCGGCCGCGAGCTCTTTGGCAGCATCGTCTTCTTCATTGTCTACGGCCTGCTGATGGCGCTCGCCTGGGTCCGGCTCGAGGCCGTCGACGTGGCGCTGACGGAAGCGGCGATCGGCGCGGGCCTGACCGGCTTGCTGCTGGTTGGCGCCAGTGCCCGCCTGCGGCGGCTGCAGGCGCCCGAGGAGGAGACGGGGTCGCGGAAGGCGCGTGCCGCCACCGCTATCGCCTGCCTTTCTATCGCCGGGCTGATAGGCGCCGCCGTCCTGCTGCTCGATCCTCGCGCTCCCGGGCTGGCGCCGATGGTCGACTGCAGCCTGGCCGAAAGCGGCGTTGGCAACCCCGTTACTGCCGTACTTCTGAACTTTAGGGCCTATGACACGCTTCTCGAGAGCACCGTGCTCCTGGTGGCCCTGCTTGGCGTCTGGTCATTGTCGGACGAACGGTCCTGGGGCGGTCACGGCGGTCTGCGCCAATATGCTCGTCCGGGCGGAGTGCTCGCGACCTTCGGGCGCACCCTTCCGGCGATTGGGCTGATCATTGGCGTCTATCTTGTGTGGGCGGGCAGCAAGCAGCCGGGCGGGGCCTTCCAGGGCGGTACGGTGCTGGCGGCGGTGTGGCTGCTGATGGCCGTGGCGGGCGTCGCCGATGCGCCCCGGGTCTCGAACCGGCTCCTGCGTCTCGGCCTCGTCGCCGGCCCCGCCCTGTTCCTCGCGATCGGGATGGCCGGGGCCATGGCCGGCGATTTCCTGCGCCTACCGCCGGAGCATGCTGGCAATCTGATCCTGCTGATAGAGGCGGGGCTGACGGTTTCCGTCGCGGTGACGCTGGCGCTTCTCGTCGTCGGACCGCCGCAGCGGGACCTGCCGCACGGAGAACCGTCGTGACCGAAATGCCGGTGTCCAGCGCGCAGCTGTTCGGGCTCTGCGGTGCGGCTTTGATCGGCATCGGGCTCTACGGCTTCATTGCGCACCGGCATCTGCTGCGCCGCCTTGTGGGCTTCAACGTCATCGGCTCGGGGGTCTTCCTGCTTTTCGGTTCCACGGGGTACCGCCGGGTCGAGCTGGGGGCCGATCCGGTCCCGCAGGCGCTGGTCATCACCGGCGTCGTGGTAGCGGTTTCCGCCACCGCCCTGCTGGTGGCACTGATCATCCGCCTGGCGCAGCTGACGGGGAGCGCCAGGCTGCCCGAGGAGAGCCCGGGCGGGGGGCGCTGAATGGCCTTCTTCGAGGCATCGGAGGGGCCGTGGCCGGCCCTTCTAATTGGCGTGCCGCTGCTGGCCGCATTCACCGCCATCGTGACCTGGCGCGCCGCGCGCCTGCTGATCTGGTCCGGCGCGGCGGTCGTTCCGGTCCTTTCCGTCGTCCTCCTCGCGCGGGTCATCCATGCCGGAGGCTTGCGGCTGCCAATCGGCGGCTGGGCGCCGCCGCTGGGCATCGCCTTCGCCGTTGACGGCCTGTCGGCCGGCTTCATTGTCGTCACCGGGCTGGTCATGGCCGGCGTCCTGCTCTTTGCCCTGCCGCAGTTCACCGCGTCCGCGCCCGGGGCTGCCGAGTCGCGCGCCGGCTACGCCTTCGTGCCGCTGGTCTTCCTTGCATGGGCTGCACTCAACGCCCTGTTCCTGTCCGGCGACCTGTTCAATCTCTACGTCGCGCTGGAGCTGCTGACGCTGAGCGCCGTGGCGCTGGTGGCGATCGATGGTCGGAGCGGTACCATCGCGGCGGCCATTCGCTATGCGCTGTTCGGGCTGTTTGGCTCGTTGGCTTATCTCCTCGGCGCTGCCTTGCTCTATGCAGTTCATGGCACGCTCGACATGGCGCTGATCGCCGAACGGGCTACCGCCGACGGCGCGACGGTGATAGCGGGGGCGCTGATGACGGCGGGGCTCGCTGCCAAGACCGCGCTGTTCCCTTTCCATGCCTGGCTGCCGCCCGCCCATTCGGGGGCGCCGGCGCCGGCCAGTGCCATCCTCTCGGGCCTGGTGCCCAAGGCCTCGTTCTACATCATCGTGCGGATCTGGTTCGACGTGATGCCGCAGGCGGCGGGGACCATAATGCCGGTGCTGCTGGGGGTGCTCGGTTCCTGCGCCATCATCTACGGTTCGGTGCTGGCGATCCGGCAGGAGCAGCTGAAACTGGTGATCGCCTATTCGACGGTGGCACAGCTCGGTTACCTCTTCCTGATCTTCCCCCTCGCCGGCGGGGGCGGCGAGCCTCAGCCCTGGGCAGCGGGAGCCTGGACCGGCGGCATCATCCATGCATTCTCCCACGCCCTGGCCAAGGCCGCGATGTTCCTCTGCGCCGGGCTGTTCATGGAAGCGCTGGGACATGACAGGATCGCCGGCCTGCGGGGTGCCGCGCACCACCTGCCGCTGACGGTCTTCGCCTTCGCTCTTGCTGGGGTCAGTCTCATGGGACTGCCGCCGAGCGGCGGGTTCACCGCCAAGTACCTGTTGCTCACCGCGTCCTTCGCCGGCGGACAGATCGGTTGGGCAATCGTGATCATGGTGGGGGGGCTACTGGCGGCGCTTTACCTCTTCCGCCCGCTTACCTACGCCTTCACCAGGCGGGGCCTTGAAGAGCGGGAGTTCGCGAGGGTGCCGCGGCCGCGCCAGGTGATACCGCTGCTCCTTGCGGGGCTGTCGATCCTGCTCGGGATCGCCTCGGCCGCCCCCTACGACATCCTGCAGATCGGCCGACCGCATGCAGCGGTGGAGGGGCTGGAATGAGCGCCCTGCTACCCCTGACGATCCTCTTGTCCTCGCTGATTCCGGCAGTCGTCACCTTCTTTCTCAGCGAGAGGAACGTCTATCTGCGCAACGGGCTCAGCCTCGGCGGCGCCGTGGTGAAACTGGTGCTGCTGGCGATCATGCTGTCGGAGGTGGCGCGCGGCGCGATCTACGAACTGCGATTCGATCTGGTCCCCGGCCTGTTTCTGCTGTTGCGGGTCGATGACCTGTCGCTGCTTTTCGTCACCCTCTCGGGCTTCCTGTGGCTGCTGACGACCATCTACGCCATCGCCTATTTCGGCAAGAGCGCCCATCTGACACGGTTCTTCGGCTTTTTCAGTCTCTGCGTCGCCGCCACCACCGGCATTGCATTGTCGGGTACGCTGATCACCTTCTTCCTCTTTTACGAACTGCTGACGCTGTCGACCTGGCCGCTCGTCGTCCACAAGGGCGATGCCAAGTCGCTGCGGGCAGGGCGCGTCTATCTCGCCTTCACCATGCCGGGCGCTGCGGCCTTGCTCGTCGCCATCATCTGGCTGGAAAGCGCTGTCGGCCCCGTCGAGTTCAGGGTCGCGGCACCGCTCCACGACCTCGGCGACTGGAGCCTCCGTGCCATCTTTGCGCTCTTCATCCTCGGAATCGGCGTGAAATCGGCACTGGTTCCCCTGCATGGCTGGCTGCCCGCGGCGATGGCCGCGCCGGCGCCGGTCAGCGCACTTCTGCACGCCGTGGCCGTGGTAAAGGCCGGGGCATTCGGAATCGTGCGGATCGTTTACGACGTCTTCGGCATCGGTCTCCTCCAGCAGCTGACGCTCGGCCTGCCGCTGGCAATCCTGGCTTCCATCACCATCATCTACGGTTCGATACGGGCGCTGCAGCAGACCGACATCAAGCGGCGGCTGGCCTATTCCACCGTCAGCCAGGTCTCCTATATCGTGCTGGGCACGGCGCTGGCCGGCCCCTTTGCGACTATCGGCGGCCTCATCCACCTCGTGCATCAGGGGCTGATGAAGATCACGCTGTTCTTTTGCGCCGGCATCTTTGCGGAGCGGGCGCAGATCACACGGATCGATGAGCTCGACGGCATCGGGCCGCGCATGCCCTGGACCGCCCTTTGCTTTTCGATCGGGGCGATGGGCATGATCGGCATCCCGCCGATCGCCGGTTTCGTCAGCAAATGGTATCTGGGCATCGGTGCCCTGCAGGCCGGGCAGCATTGGGTGATCGGCGTGCTCACCGTCTCCTCGCTGCTCAACGCCCTTTACTTCCTGCCGCTGCTCTATCGCATATGGTTCAGGACGCCATCCGATGCGGCGCAGGCAGCGGCGCCGCGGGAATATCCGGTTGCCCTGATCGCGCCGCCCGTGCTCACCGCCATCGCCGCCTTGGCGACGGGTCTCCTCGCCGGCTCGAGCCTGAGCCCGCTCAGCTGGGCCACCCTGATCGTCGAGCGGAGTTATCTGCCATGATGGGCGCCTCGGGCCCGCTCCTGCCACTTCTGACGCTGGTCGTCCCGCTGGCGCTCGGGGCGCTGGCGTCGGTGCCGGTCGTCCGGCGGCACGCGATCCTCCTGCTGCCGCTTGCCCCGCTCCCGGGCCTCGCCTGCGCCTTGCTGTCCCCCCACGGGATCGAGACCAGCGTTCCCGAACTCCTGTTGGGCGTCGTCCTCGGGATGGATGCGCCGTCGGCTCTCCTGCTCGGGATGTCGTCCTTCCTCTGGCTGATGGCGGGCATTTTTGCCACCGCCTATCTGCGCGACACCCGCAAGCCGGCGGTCTTTGCCGGATTCTGGTGCCTGACGCTGGCCGGCAACCTGGGCGTGTTCCTCGCCCGCGACGCCGCCACCTTCTACGTCTCCTTCACTGCCGTCTCGCTCGCCTCCTATATCCTCGTGGTGCATGACGCGAGCGAAGGGGCGCTGCGGGCGGGGCGCATCTACATCGTGCTCGCGGTGATCGGAGAGGCGGCGCTGCTGCTGGCCTTCCTGATCGGGGCCGGAATGGCAGAAAGCCTGCAGATCTCCGAAATTCGGGAAGTGCTCGGGCGCTCGGTCTGGGGGAATATCGCCCTGGTGGCACTGGTGGTCGGCTTCGGTGTTAAGGCCGGCATGATGCCACTCCATATTTGGCTCCCCCTTGCGCATCCCGCCGCACCCACGCCCGCATCCGCCGTGCTCAGCGGCGCCATCGTCAAAGCGGGCATATTCGGCCTGCTGCAGTTCATGCCGGGAGGCGGCGCGGCGCTGGGGTACGCACTCCTCGCGATCGGGCTGGCGAGCGCCTATCTGGGGGTGCTGGCAGGGCTGGCACAGAGGAACACGAAGGCGCTCCTCGCCTATTCGACAATCAGCCAGATGGGCCTTCTCGTTGCGGTCGCCGGGGCGGCGACGGCGGCCGAGGATCCTCGCCCCGGTCTCATGGCGGCGGCGTTCTACGCCGCCCATCACGGGCTTACCAAGGGGGGCCTCTTCCTGAGCGTCGGCTTGGTCGCTGCGACCGGCAGGACCCGATTGGCGCCCGTTATGGCAGTCGTCGCTCTTCTTGCCCTTTCCGTAGCCGGCCTGCCGCTCACCGGAGGGGCGCTGGCCAAGCTGGCGGTCAAGGGACCGATGGAGATCGGGCCGGCAGAGATGCTCCTGACCCTGTCGGCCGTGGGCACGGCGCTGCTGCTGTTGCGTTTCGTGCTGCTGCTCTGGAACGAGCACGCCACCGCCGCCGGAGCGCGTGCCCAGCCTTTGCTGGTGCTTCCTTTCATGGCGATAGCCGTGGCGGCGGTGGCGCTGCCATGGGCGCTGTTCCCGGCCTTTTCAGGGCATGATCGACTCTACGCGTTCTCCGGCAGCAATATCTGGAGTGCCGTGTGGCCGCTGGTGCTGGCCGGCGCACTCGGCGCCATCGCCTTGCGCCTCCGCATTCGCGCCCCGCGCATTCCGGAAGGCGATATCGTCGTGCCTCTCGAGAGGGCAGCAGAAGCGGCAGTTGCCGGATGGGCACGGCAGGCCCGGCGGTTGCGGCCGATGCCGGACGTGACGCCCGGCGGCGTGATTGCCGGCATTCCCGCGATCGACAAGCTTGAGGTCTGGGTGGGGCGATGGTCGATCGCCGGCCTGCTGCTTCTCGCCCTCGTCCTCGCTCTGACGCTTCAGTAACGTCGGCGGCCCGCCTGGCGCCGAAGGCGAGGGGAACCTCGGACGATCCCTGCCGTTGGTCGATGGAGGCTAGCCCATCGAGAAGGCCCCGGGACATCCCGCTGGCCGACGGCGCTCCTCAATTTTACAGCCCGAAGACAGCGGAGGCAGAACATGCGCAAGCTGACATGGACAGGACTATCCCTCGCTATCACTGCGGGGGCGCTCCCCCTGGCCGCTATCGGCCAGGATGCTCAACCGGCAATCGCCGAACGCGCGGTTGCGGAACAGTGCCTCAACGACCTGCGGACCTTCTCGCAGCGTCTCAACGAGGAGCAGTGGTGGATTACCGGCTGGGGCGGTGTCGGCGGTTGGGGCTGGGGAACCCGGGGCGGCCCACCGCCGGGAACGGCCGCTCAGCCGGGTGCGACTGACCCGGTCGCTCCTGGCGCCGCCGCCAATGTGGGCGTGGCAAGCCCTTGGGGTGTAACGCTCAGCGGTGTGGCGTCCCCCCGCAGTGAAATCCGTATCCTCTACCTGGCTGCCAACGTGCTGGCGAACCAGGGGAAGCAGGAGGGCTGCAACTATGTCTTGGCTGAGCTTCAGGATACCTACGAGGGCTATGCCCGACAGCTAACCGAAGCGGGTGTCGATCCTCGGCAGATCACGGACTGGCGCCAGGAGCAGATCGCCCTTGCCAGCCCGGTCGAGGATCTGGAGACGACGCAAGGCGTGACTGTGGATGACATGACCGGTATCGACGTGCGCAGTCGGGAGGATGAAAGCCTCGGCAGCGTCGCCGACATCGTCTTCGATGGCCGCGACGGGGACATCCAGTACGTAATCGTCGCCCGCGGCGGGTTTCTTGGAATAGGCGAGGATCACGTGCCGGTTCCATGGGAACAGTTCCGGGTGGCGCCTGGCCTCAACACGCTCGTCCTCGACATCTCGTCCGCGGAAATGGAGGCGGCACCTGCCCTCAGCGAGACCGGCGATTTCGATCCGGACGCTGATCCCGCGGCTCGCGTGTGGTCGATGAGTTCTGGGCGGGACAGCCGCGGTCAGGCTGACCCCGTGCGTCACCGAGAGTAAGTTGCGGTGGCCGGCGCGCTAGGCCGCCGCCCGCTGGCTCGGTGCAGTCCGGCCGGACCGCGGGATGACCAGCCGCGAGTTGCGCCGGAGCGCGCAACTATTTGGCAGTGGCGCGGCAGCCATGATGGCACCTGCACCTGAACGATTGTCGGCGACAGATCATCGGTAATCCTGCGTCGGCGACCCCTGGCGACTGCTGGGCCTCTCGGGCGGGTTCAAATGGCCGGTGGTGTCGGGTGGTCTGCTGTTTTCCACCTGGTCGCTGGTCGGAGTGCCAGCTCAATTGCTTCCGGTGCCGAGAGGAGGATAGCGATGGGCGGAGCGGCCACGGTAAAATGGTGCCTCCTAGTAGAGGTATCGTCTCTCAAGGCTCCGCAATTCCTTGCCGCACGGCCCAGTCTACCGGGTGGAGCACGTAGAAGTATCCCGCCTTCTCTTTCGCAATGTACTTGAGGTGGGTTCCCTCCGGCAGCCAGACGATGTCGCCCGGCTCGCACTCCTGCGGGCCGCTGTCGAATTCAACGGTCAGCCGGCCCTCGAAGATGCACAGGATCTCGTCGTAGGTGACGGTCCATTCGATCACCGTGTTCTCGAGGTACTCGAGCCCGCCGCCCATGTGCTCGCTGAAGGCCCCGGTGATGACCCGCGCGATCGAGGTCGTGCCGGTGGCGGTAACGGCCGGTTTGAAGGCCATATCGGCCCGCTTGAACACTTGCGGTTCGCTCATCGTCATTCTCCTCCCTGGCTGGTTCCGGTGGGGCTTGTGCCTGCCTTGCCCCCGAGCAGTTCCTCAGCACGCCGCCGCTCATCGGGGAGCAGGGGCATCGCCCGGCGCGCCGCCAGGTCGAATCGCACGCTGACCACCTTTGCGCGGGCGTGGGCCACGCCGTCGCTGCTCCCGGCGAGCAGGTGCCGCATCGTCAGTGATGAGGTGCCGACACGCTCGACCAGCGAAGTGATCTGCAGGGCCGTCCCGGCGCGGATCTCGGTGACGTAGTCGATTTCGCAGCGAACATCGGCCCATCCGGCCTCATTGCTGATCGGACCGGCTGCCACCTGGTCGAGCAGCAGCAGGCTCGCATCGTCGAACATCGCCATGTAATGGCGGGCGTTGACGTGTCCCATGGCGTCGCACATCCAGGGATGGGCAAAGCCGACAAAGGTGGTGAGGCCGGACATCGTCAGAAGCCGACCTCGCTGCCGCCCTTCAACTGCAGCAGGTCGCGCGCCTCGTCCGGCGTCGCGACCGTCAGCGACAGGTCCTCGAGAATGCGCCTGATCTTTGTCACCTGCGCTGCGTTGCTGGGGGCGAGTTCGCCCTTACCGAGATAGAGGCTGTCTTCGAGCCCGACCCGCACATTGCCCCCCATCAGCGCCCCCATCGTGCCGAGCGCCATCTGGTGGCGGCCGGCAGCCAGGATCGACCAGAGGTAGTCCATTCCAAATAGGCGGTCGGCGGTGCGGCGCATATGCAGCAGGTCCTCCGGATCCGGACCGATCCCGCCCAAGAGGCCGAAGATCGACTGCACGAAGAGTGGAGGCTTCAGCAGGCCCCGCTCGAGGAAGTGCGCCAGTGTGTAGAGGTGGCCGATGTCGTAGCACTCAAACTCGAAACGGGTGCCGTAGGCGTCGCCGACTTCGCGGATCACCCGTTCGATCTGCTCGAAGGTGTTGGAGACGATGCCGCTGCGCGTGTCCTCGAGGTAGTCCCGCTCCCATCCGTGCTTCCACTCCGGATACTTGCCGGCGATATGGAATAGGCCGAAGTTCATCGACCCCATGTTGAGCGAGCAGAGTTCGGGCCGCGCCGCATGTGCCGCCTGCAGCCGCTCATCGAGGCTCATCTTCAGCCCGCCGCCGGTCGAGATGTTCATCACCGCGCCTGTCTGCTGCTTGATGCGTGGCAGGAAGTCCATGAACAGGCGCGGGTCCGGCGACGGCTTGCCGGTCTCGGGGTCACGCGCATGCAGGTGGATGATCGAGGCGCCTGCCTTGGCGGCGCCGACGGCGGCCTCGACGATCTGCGACGGGGTGACGGGCAGGTGCGGGCTCATCGTCGGCGTGTGGATCGAGCCGGTCACGGCGCAGGTGATGATGACTTTCGACGATGCGGGCACTGTGGGCTTCCCTTCGTTTCGTTGTTCGCGCGTCCGGTCCATTGGCGAAACCCCACCTTCAGGGGATGAGCGCCAGGCAATCTTCGGCGCGCCATCCGATGCGTGCCGTCGTGCCCACTTCCAGCCTGCCGCGTGCCGCCGAGTTGGGAGACTTGACCACAACCTGCCAGCCGCCGGCGGCTTGTGCGACGACGCGGATGTGGTCCCCTACGAAGATTGCCTCGGTGACGGTGGCTTCGAACTCGTTCGCCATCGTCTTGCCTTCCTCTAGGATCGCCGCCCGCTCGGGGCGTATCGAGAGCACCACGTGCTGGCCGGCGGCGAGCCCGGTTTCGGGCGAGACCGCCTGCAGGGTCTGGCCGCCACCGACATCGACGCCGAGCGCCCCCTCCCGCGAAACGGCGGTCACGGTGCCGCCGATCCGGTTGTTTTCACCGATGAAGCTGGCGACGAAGTCGGTGCGCGGCCGCTCGTAGATCTCGTCCGGTGCAGCCAGCTGCTGCACCGCTCCGGCGTTGAACACGGCGATCCGGTCGGACATGGTCAGCGCCTCGGTCTGATCGTGCGTGACGTAGACGCAGGTGACGCCAAGGCGGTCGTGGATCGACTTGATTTCGAACTGCATCTGTTCGCGCAGCTGCTTATCCAGGGCGCCCAGCGGCTCATCCATGAGCACGAGGCTCGGATTGAAGATCAGCGCTCGCGCCACCGCCACGCGCTGCTGCTGGCCGCCCGAGAGCTGGTCGGGCCGCCGTTCGCCGAGCCCCGGCAGCCGGACGAGGTCCAGCGTCTCCCGGACCAGCTCCTCGATCCTGGCCCGCGGCAGCCGGCGCACCTGCAGCGGAAAGGCGAGGTTCTCCTCCACCGTCATGTGCGGGAACAGGGCGTAGTTCTGGAACACCATGCCGATGTCGCGCTTATTGGGCGCCACCACGTCGATGCGGCGGCCGTCGACCAGGATCTCGCCCTCGGTGATGTCCTCGAATCCCGCCAGCATCATCAGCGCCGTAGTCTTGCCGGAGCCGGACGGGCCGAGCAGCGTCAGGAACTCGCCGCGCCGGATGTCGAGTTCTAGCCCCCGGACCGCGAACACCCGACCGTCATAGGATTTTCCGACATTGGCGAACCGCACATGCAGGTCGCCCTGAGGGGCCGGGGCCTCCATGGTCACGCCTGCCCCACGCGGCGCAGGACCCGGCTGCCGGAGTTGGGTCCCTTGCGTGCAGTAGTCGACTTGGGGGCAGGGGCGGCCCTGACGCTGCGCAGCATGACGTCGGCGGCATCCGCGATATCGGCGACCAGCGCCCGCCGGGCCCGCACGCCGTCGCCGCGGCTGAGGGCGTCGAGCATCTCGTCGTGGTGGTCGAGCCCGAGACCGAGCGTCGCGCCCTCGCGAATGAGGTTGAGCCAAGGTCCCGCACGCAGCCACAGCCGCTCGATGATCGGCTGGATCAGCTGGGAGCGCGATGCGCGGTAGATGGTGAAGTGAAAGTCGCGGTTGAGCGACAGGTATTCGGCGGTATGGCCCGTCTCGGCTACCTCCTTCATGCGGTCGTTGATTTCCTGCAGGCCGGCCAGTTCGGCGGCGCCGATGGTTGCCGCCGCCCACTCCGTCGCCGCTCCCTCCACCGACGAACGCACCCGCACCAGGTCCGAGATGGTCTCGGTGGTTACCTCTGGGACGATCACACCGCGGTTGGCGACATCCACCACCGCCTCCTCGCTCACCAGCCGGTGCAGGGCTTCCCGCACCGGCATCGGGCTGGTGCGGAAACGCTCCGCCAGCACGCGGACAACCAGCCGCTCGCCGGGCTGGAACTGTCCGCTCATCAGTGCCTCCTTCAGGCCGCGGTAGACCCGGCCGTGGGCGCTGACGGAGGTGGAAGTGATTGTCACAGAAGGCATATTAGATCAAATTCCGAAACTAGAGGCCGGCGCAACTGACGAGTGTAGCGAATTTCCTATTGCTTTACCAAGGTTTTTGCTACAAGTTTTTTGATCAAAAGAGCGACGACCATCGTCGCAAGACAGGGAGAAGGTGCATGCGCAAACAACTGGGACTGGTGCCGACCATTGCACTGCTGGCCACATTGGCGGGAGCATCGGCGAGCCTCGGACAGGAGCCGATCGTCGTCGTCGGCTGGGGCGGCAACTGGGACAAGGCCTACAAGGAGGGGGTTTGGGACGTCTACACCGCCGAGACCGGCATTCCCATCGTGATTGAGGAATGGGCGGGCGAGCTGGCCAAGGTGCGGGCGCAGGTCCAGAGCGGCAACATCACCTGGGACCTGGTGTCGCCGGAAGCACCGAGCGTCGAGATCGGCTGCGCCGAGGGGCTATTCGTACCGCTGACGCCGGAGATTACCGGCCCCCCGGAAAGCTACATCCCGGGAACCATCCACGAGTGCGGCGTGGCTTCCGACACCTGGGCCACCATCCTCGCCTATGATGCCGACGCCATCGAAGGCGAGGGGCCGAAGTCCTGGGCCGATTTCTGGGACGTCGAGAAGTTCCCGGGCAAGCGGGGCATGCTGGCGCAGGCCCAGTACACGCTCGAGAATGCCGTGATGGCGATGGGCGTGCCGGCGGACAAGGTTTACGAAGAGCTGCGCAAGCCCGGCGGCATCGACCGCGCCTTTGCCAAGCTTGACGAGATCAAGCCGCACGTCGTCTGGTGGACCTCGTCCACCCAGGGCATGCAGAACCTGGACAGCGGCGAGGTCGTGATGACGGATGCATACAACGCGCGGGTCACCAACGACATCGTCAACGAGGGCAAGAACTACGTCATCGCCTGGGACGCCGGCTTCCTCTTCGGCACCGACATGTGGGCCGTGGTCAAGGGGGCGCCGCACGAGGCGGAAGCGCTGGAGCTGCTGAAGTGGTTCTCCGTTCCTGAGAACCAGGCGGGCTTTTCCAAGCTCTACGCCTACGGCACGGGGCGCGTCGAGGCCGCCGACTTCGTCGATCCGGAGTGGCAGAAGCATCTGCCGACCTCACCCCAGCATGCCCAGTTCGGCGCCACCTACGACACCGACTTCTGGGTCGAGAACAAGGAAGCGCTGGAGCAGCGGTTCCAGACGTGGCTGGCGCAATAGGCGGCGTGAGCGACAGCAGCGGCGCCCTTCCACGGAAGGGCGCCGTCTCGCGTAGCGGCCGCAACCGCATCGCGCTGGTGCTTCTCGTCGTCCCGCTGGTCGCCTTCATTCTCCTGCTCTTCGTCTGGCCGGTGCTGCGCTTCCTGGCGCTTGCGGTCGACAACTCCGACGTCGCCGAAAATCTGCCGCGGACGGCGGCGGCCATCTCTTCCTGGGATGCGCAGGCGGGGGAGCTGCCGGACGACGCAGTGTTTCGAGCTCTCGTCGACGACCTTGCGGATGCCCGCGCCGCTGGGCGTGACGGCGTGCTGGCGCAACTGATCAACCAGCGCGAGGTCGGGACGCGCTTTCTCGTCATCCGGACGGCACAGGCCGCCGCTGCCGGTGAACTGGCCGCCGAGCCAGCCCGCGCGACCCTGCTCGCGGCCTTCCCCGGCTGGGACAATCCGCGCCTCTGGCGCGTGCTGGCGCGAGACAGCAGCCCGCTGACCGCCAACTACCTGCTGGCGAGCCTCGATCTCACCCGCACCCCCGAGGGAGCGGTGGTTCCTGTGCCCGCGGATCAGGCAATCTTCGTCTCGCTGTTGCTGCGCACCGTCTGGATCAGCCTCGTCGTCACCGGCATCTGCGCGGTGCTGGCACTGCCACTGGCCCAGGCCATCGTCAGCGCGCCGAAGAGCTGGTCGCGCGTCATGTTCGCGCTCGTCCTGTTCCCGCTCTGGACGTCGCTCCTCGTGCGCACGGTCATCTGGATCATCATGCTGCAGAAGAACGGGCCGGTGAATGCGGCGCTGGTTGCCTTCGGCCTAGCCCCCGAACCTCTCAGCCTCATCTACACGCGCTTCTCGCTCTACGTCACCATGGTGCAGGTGCTGCTGCCGCTCATGGTGCTGTCGATCGTCTCGGTGATGCGACGCATCTCGCCGAACTACATGAAGGCGGCGCTCTCGCTCGGCGCCCCGTGGCTCGTCGCCTGGGTGCGGGTGCAGCTGCCGCTGATCCTGCCCGGCGTCCTCGCCGGCTCCGCCATCGTCTTCGTGTTCGCGTTGGGCTATTACATCACACCCGAACTGGTAGGTGGTCCCGGCGAGCGGATGATCTCCTCCTACATCGCCTTCTTTACCAACGAGACGTTGAACTGGGGCATGGGCGCGGCGCTCTCGCTGCAGCTGATCGGCATCCTGGTGGGCGCTGCCATCGCCTTCCGGCTCGCCGCCATCCTGTTCCGGAGGCGGCCGGCATGACAGCTGCTGCCCGCCGGCGATGGCTGATGTACCTCTCGGCGGTCGTCCTGCTGGGCTTCCTGCTGTTGCCGCTGCTGCTCATCGTCCCCATGTCGCTGACCAGCGGCACCTCCCTTGCCTTCCCGCCCCCGGGGTTATCGCTGCGCTGGTACCAGGAACTGCTCGACGACGGGCGCTGGCTCGCCTCCTTCGGCACCTCGGTAACCATCGCCACCGCCGCCACCGCTCTCTCCTGCGCGCTCGGCATTCCCGCCGCCATTGGCCTCGCCTGGGGCCGCTTCCCAGGCAAGCGCATCATCTATGCCATCGCCGCCGCGCCGCTCGTGGTCCCGGCGGTCATCGTCGCCGTCGCCTCCTTCTACTTCTTCTCGGGCATCGGGCTGGTCGGCAATCGCTGGTCGATCATCCTCGTGCACACGGCGATGGCGGTGCCGGTGGTGCTCACCACCGTGGTCGCCAGCCTTTCCGGCTTCGACCGCACGCTGATGCGCGCCGCTGCCTCCCTCGGCGCCGGTCCCTGGCGCGCCTTCCTCAAGGTGCTGCTGCCGCTGATCGCACCTGGCGTCGTCACCGGCGCCATCATCGCCTTCATCATCTCCTTCGACGAGATCGTAGTCGCGAGCTTCCTCTCCTCGGCCGGGGACCGGACGCTGCCGCGCATGATTTTTTCGGGCGTCCGGGAGTCGGTGAGCCCCGCCATTGCCTCGGTGGCGGTCCTGCTCATCGCCTTCTCCGCCCTGCTGCTGGCGGCAATCGGCTGGCTGCAGTCGCGCTCGAGCCGGGGCCGGACGGACGTACAGCCGTGAACATCCTCTCGGAGATCCAGCGCCTCGAAGGCGACATGGTTGCTTGGCGGCGGCACCTGCACGCCAATCCGGAGCTGGGTTTCGAGGAACATGAGACCGCTGCCTTCGTCGCCGGCAAGCTTCGGGGCTGGGGCATCGAAACCGCCACCGGCATCGGTCGTACCGGCGTCGTCGGCACGTTGCGGGGACGCCACCGCGGCAACCGCAGCATCGGCATCCGCGCCGACATGGACGCCCTACCCATGCAGGAGGCAAGGCCGCTGCCGCATGCCTCGCGCGTGCCCGGATGCATGCACGGCTGCGGCCACGACGGCCACACGGCGATGCTCCTCGGAGCGGCACGGGCACTGGCGGCGGACCCCGATTTCTCCGGCACCGTCCACTTCCTCTTTCAGCCGGCCGAGGAGGGCCGGGGCGGCGCCCTCGCGATGCTCGCCGACGGACTGTTCGACCGCTTTCCCTGCGACGAGATCTACGCCGTTCACAATTCCGAGCGGCCGCTGGGGCAGGTGGTGGTCTATGACCGCTCGGTCGCGGCCGCCGCCGACCGCTTCACCATCCGGATCGAGGGCCGGGGCGGGCACGCGGCGACGCCGCACCTCTGCGTCGATCCGATACCGGTGGCAGCGCGGCTGCTCCTCGACATGGAGGCCCTGCCGACACGGCTGACCGATGCCGCCGCGCCGGCTGTCGTCACCGTCGGCAGCATCCGCGCCGGGGAAGCCTTCAACACCATCCCCGATACCGCCACCATCACCGGCACCGTCCGCTGCTTCGATCCGGAGGTCCGCGCCCGGCTGGAGGAGAGCATCCGGCGGCGGGCCGCGAACCATGCCGAGATGGCGGGTGCGACCGCTCGCGTCGAGTACGAGACGCTGTTCGCTCCCACCGTCAACACGCCGGAGATGGCGGCGCACCTGGCCGCAGCGGCGGCAGACGTCGTCGGCGAGCGCCTGCTGGTCCGCAATCCGCCACCCGAGATGGGGTCGGAGGACTTCTCCTTCATGCTGCAGCAGCGCCCCGGCTGCTATTTCCTGCTCGGGCAGGGCGACGACGACCATCGGTACGTAGCCCATGACGTCAACTACGACTTCAACGACGCCATCCTCACCATCGGCGCGAGCCTTTGGGTGACGCTGGTGCGTCAGCGGCTTTCACCCGAACCCTTCACCCAGGCAGATCGATGAACACCCTCGACCCCAGCGACATCGGCTGGCGCAGCTTCTGGCTCCAGCAGGCACTTGCCGAGGATGCCTCGCTCGCGCCGCCGCTGGAAGGAGAGACCACGGCCGACGTCTGCATCGTCGGCGGCGGCTTTCTCGGCATGTGGACTGCGATCCGGCTGAAAGAGCAGGATCCGGATCTCGATGTCGTCATCATCGACCGGGACATCCTCGGCGGCGGCCCCAGTGGTCGCAACTCCGGCATGCTGCTTTCCGCCTGGGCCAAGTTCAGCGCCCTTGCGGCCCTCCGCGACGAGGCCGAGGCCCTTCGCATCGTCAAACTTTCCGCGGAAGCCATCGACGGCATCGAGTCGTTCTGCCGGGACAACGGCATCGACAGCTGGTTCGACCGCGTCGGCTGGGTCTGGGGGGCAACCTGCACAGCACAGATCGGCGCCTGGGACGACGCGCTCACGCGACTGGCGCGGCACGACTACGTCCCGGCGCGTCCGGTGAGCCGTGACGAGATCGCGGCGCTGACCGGCTCGAGCAGCCATCTCCAGGGCGTATTCGATGAGTCCGCTGCCACCATTCACCCGGGTTTTCTCGTGCGGGGGCTGCGCCGCGCCGTGCTGGCGCGCGGCGTGCGCATCTACGAGAAGTCCGCAATGCGCCGCTTCAGCCGCAGCGATCCTGTTACCGTCGAATCCGAGGAAGGACGCATCGTCGCCGGCAAGCTGGTGCTCGCCATGAACGCCTGGTCGGGGGCGGTCCCGGAGCTGGCGCCGGCGATCTTCAACATCTCGAGCGACGACGCCGTGTCCACCCCGATGCCGGAACACCTCGCCGAGATCGGCTATACCCGTGGCCCGCTGATGATCGACTCGCGGGTCTTCGTCTCCGGCTACCGCGTCACCCGCGACGGCCGCCTCAATGTCGGCGTCACCGGTGGGCACATCGGCTTCGGCGGCGTCGTCGATCGCCGCTTCCATGATCCCTCGCCGCGGCTGGAGGAGATGCGACGGGCGCTGCGCGAGGGGCATCCGGCACTCGCCGACTTCAAGCCCGAGAGCGCCTGGAACGGCCCCATCGACCGGACTGTCAGCGGCCTGCCGCTGTTCGGTCACCTGCCGCGGTATCCCAACATCTTCTACGGCTACGGCTTCTCCGGAAACGGCATCGGCATGACCTATATGGGCGGGCACATCGTTTCTTCGCTGGTACTGGGCAGGAACGACGAATGGTCCGGCTGTGCCCTCGTCCGCCCGGTCACGCGTGGCTTCCCGCCCGAGCCGTTCCGTTTCGTCGGGGCGCACTTCGTCCGCGGGGCGGTGCGGCGTCGGGACGAGCTCGAGCATCGCAACAGGAAGCCCGGGGTGGTGACGACACTTCTCGCTGGCCTCGCCCCATCCGGCGTCACCCCCTCCAAGGCCAATATAGGCCCGGACTGAGCGAGCGCCATCCTGGTGGTGTTGACGCCACGTACCGCTGTCCGCCTGTCCGAGAATTACCTCCCTCTCTGTGCCGCGGGAACCATGGCGTCACGCGTTCTTGAGGGGCGCAGGGCATAATTCGGGCAACTTCCCTGCTGGGCAGCTGTTCCGCCTACGAGGGCAGTGTCCCGGAACAGGTTGCGCAGCGCCGATTCGGGAGAGCCGAAAGCCATAGGAGGGCGAGCCGGCCGGAGGTCCTCGCTCCCCCTGAGGCGTGGACGAGGCGGGCTGCTCGACTATGGACAAGAACGACCTCATACGCGATCTCGCCATCATCGGCGACCGGCGCACTGCGGCCCTGCTGGACCGCAGGAGCGACCTCCTCTGGTACTGCCCCGGCCGCTTCGACAACCCGTCCCTGTTCGCCGCGCTGATCGATCCGGAAGGCGGCTCGTGGCGGATCAGGGGTCATGCACGCCCGTTGGGGCGAGCCTATCTCGGCGACAGCGCGATATTGCAAACGGTGCTCGCGGTGGATGGCGGGGAAATGACCATCACCGACTTCATGACCGCCGGTACTGGCGCCCCTACTGGCCTGCTCTGTCGGCTGTTCTCGGCGCCGCCCCACGACGTTGAGTTCGTCGTCGAGCCGCGTCCGGACTATGCCCGCCGGCCGGTCCGGCTCGAGAGGTCCGGCGACGCGGTGGTCATCGACGACCGGCAGCACCTCTACGCGTCTGCGCCGCTGGCCATCGCCGATGACGGCGTCACCTGCACTCTGCCGAAGGGCCGCGAAGGCTGGGCGATACTGGCGGATAACAAGATGGCAGAGCCCGGGCGGATCGACATCGAGGGGTGGCTCGAGGCGACGCTGGAGCATTGGCGCAGGCTTTCATCCCGAAGCTCCTATGCCGGCCCCTATGAGCGCGAGGTGAGGCAGTCCTTGCGGGCGCTCAGGCTCCTCACGCACGACGCATCCGGCGGCGTCATCGCGGCCGCCACCACTTCGCTCCCGGAGGTTCCCGGCGGCAGTGCCAACTGGGACTACCGCTTCGTCTGGCTGCGTGATGCCGGAATGATCGTCAGTGCCTTGACCCGGCTCGACAGCGATTTTTCCGAAGGCGGGCGCTACCTCGATTTCATCTGCAGCTCGCGCGGTGTCTCTCTGGACTACCCCGTGCCCGTCTTCACCACCCTCGACCAGAAGCTGGCACCGGAGGAAGAGGTTCTCGATCTTGCGGGCCATCTGGGAAGCCGGCCTGTCCGCGTCGGGAACGATGCACGCGATCAGTTGCAACTCGACGCGTTTGGGAACGTGTTGCTGGCGGCCAAGCTGATCTACCAGCGGACCGAGGAGCGGCCGCACTGGGTAACGGTTGAGGAGATCGCCGAATTCCTGGTGGAGCACTGGCGGGACCCTGATCACGGAATATGGGAAGAAACGGCGAAGCTCCAGTATACGGCCAGCAAGGTCATTGCCGCCTGCGCCCTCGACTCCATTGCCGAGTATTCGCAGGACGAGGGACAGGCACGGCGCTGGCGAGAGACGGTCCAGGATATCCGGGACTTCGTTGCGAGACGCTGTCTCACGTCCTCCGGCGCCTTCGCCGTTGCCGCCGGCAGCGAGCAAATCGACGTTTCCGCCGCCCTGTTTCCGATCTGGGCATTCGTGGCAGCGGACGCTCCAGAGATGCTGGCGACCATGGCGGAACTCGAGCGCGAGTGGTCGTGGGAGGGGCTGCTCTACTGGCGTCGCCTTCAGAATGCGGATTCCAGCAAGGAGGGCGCTTTCCTCGCCGGTACCTTCTGGGTCGCTCAATACTGGGTGATGCGGGGCGACCTGCACCGCAGCCGGCGCATTCTTGATGCGGCGCTCCGTTACGCCAACGATCTCGGTCTCTTTGCCGAAGAGGCGGACCCGCGCCAACAGCGAATGCTGGGGAATTTTCCGCAGGCCTTCGTACACGCGGCCTTCATGGGCGCCGTTATCGACCTGCGGACGGCCCTGCAAGCGCAGTCAGACCACGCGAAAGAGGAGTGACAACCATGACCCAGAAGCTCAAGGGCAGGATCGCCGTAGTGACCGGTTCCGACTCCGGCATGGGACAGGCGATCGCCGAGGCCTTCGCCCGTGAGGGCGCCGACGTGGCGGTCACCTATATGCATGACAAGGAGGGCGCCGCTGAGACCCGCGAGAAAGTCGAGGCCGCGGGCGGCCGTGCCGTCGTGGTGCAACTGGATCAGCGTGACCTCGCTTCGGTCGAGCGGCTGTTCCGGGAGACCGAAGAGGCGCTTGGCACGCCCTATATCCTCGTGAACGACGCCGGCATCGACTCCACCGGCAAGCAGGTCGCGGACATGGCGCTGGAGGATTGGGACGACGAGCTGAAAACCAATCTCTACGGCCCCTTCTATTGCTGCCAGCAGTTCATCCGGGCCCGCCGGGCCACCGACGGCAAGGGCAAGATCATCAACATCACCTCCGTGCACCAGGAGATCCCCCGCGCTGGGGCCGCCGGCTATGACGTCGCCAAGGGCGGCCTCCGCAATCTCACGCGCACGCTGGCGCTGGAACTCGCTCCCGACCACATCAACGTCAACAACATCGCGCCCGGAATGGTGCTGACACCGTTCAACCAGAAGGCTATCGACGACCCCGAGTACCGCGAGAAGCAGGTCCAGAGCATCCCGTGGAAGCGTGCAGCCGAGCCATGGGAAATCGCACGGCTTGCCGTCTACCTCGCGTCGGAAGACGCCGACTATGCGACCGGTCAGACGTTCACACTGGACGGAGGACTGATGATGAACACCGGACAGGGGGCCTAGACAGTCGCCGGCGTACTGACTGCGATCCAGGCACATGGCAGGACATTTCGAGCGGCCCGTACGATCAAGCTCGCTTGAAGCGACGGGGCAGGCGAACCCTACCTTTTTGCTTCGCTCCGCCGTCCGAGGCAAGCTTGCCCCGTCCGGGCAGTTGCCCCGAGGCAGCGCGCTCAAGAGGATGGCTTCCCCCAAATCTCGGCAACAAGTCCGCCAATGGTTCAATGCATGAATGGTATTGAACGTGGCAAAAAATGAGTTGGACAGGCATTGGTGCAGGCTCTAGCGTCAAACTGAGTAGGCTCGGGTTGGCGGGCGGCAGTGGCACCCTTGAGCAGGAGCGGATTTTGACGATCAATCTCACTAACGGAGTGTCCATTCCGAAAAATCCTCCCTTGGCCGGACTTAAGGCGGGGCAGGCGACGACCGATGCCATCGCTGGAGTCGAGCTTTCCCTGGTCATGCTCCCGCTGTCCGAGCCGATAAGTGACGCGAAGGTGCTGACCGGACGTCAAAAGCCGCTGACGGAAGTTGCCATTCTCTTTGCCGAGATCTCCAGCAAGCAGGGTCACGTTGGCCTCGGCTTCAGCTATTCGAAGCGCGCCGGCGGGCGGGGGTTGTTCGCGCATGCCAAGGAGATCGCCGACAACCTCATTGGGGAAGATCCCAATGACATCTCCCGGCTCTGGGACAAGCTGGTTTGGGCAGGCGCATCGGTCGGGCGGAGCGGACTTTCTGTCCAGGCTATTGCCGCGATGGACAACGCTCTCTGGGATATGAAGGCCAAGCGGGCGGGGCTACCGCTGGCCAAGCTGCTGGGCGCCCGCCGGGACGCCGTGCGTACCTACAATACCTCGGGCGGCTTTCTGTCGACGCCCCTCGAGCAATT
Organism: Devosiaceae bacterium; assembly: GCA_035998685.1. Classification (GTDB taxonomy): domain Bacteria; phylum Pseudomonadota; class Alphaproteobacteria; order Rhizobiales; family Devosiaceae; genus Devosia_A. Next base: position 128,808 of record DASYHK010000014.1, read on the forward strand.
GCTCGAGAACTGTACGGCCTCGGTCGAGGCGGGCATCGGCGGCATCAAGATCAAGGTGGGGCAGCCCGATCCGATGGTCGATCTCCGTCGCCTCGAGGCGGTGCGCAACCATCTCGGTGCCGACGTGCCGCTCATGGTTGATGCCAACCAGCAATGGGACCGGCCGACCGCGCAGCGCGTCGGGCGAGTCCTTGAGGCGCTCAACCTGGTGTGGATCGAGGAGCCGCTCGACGCCTATGACGTGGAGGGCCACGCCATGCTGGCGGCTCAGCTCGATACCCCGATCGCCTCAGGGGAGATGCTGACCAGCGTGGCCGAACATAGGGAACTCATCGCGGGCAATGCCGTCGACTTCATCCAGCCCGATGCCGGACGAGTGGGCGGCATCACCCAGTTTCTCAAGATCGCGGCGGCGGCCGAGCAGAAATACCTCAAGCTCGCGCCCCACTTCGCGATGGAGATTCATCTCCACTTGGCCGCCGCCTATCCTCACGAAGCCTGGGTTGAGCATTTCGACTGGCTCGACCCCCTGTTCAACGAACGGCTCGAGACGGCCGATGGCCACATGATCGTCCCCAGCCGCCCCGGCCTCGGGTTCTCGATCAGTGACCAGGCCCGAGCCTGGACAGTGGACAAATTCGCGGTGGGGACCACGGCCTGACCACTCGGTCCGCGGACCAGGCTAGGCCGTTTTCGTACCTGCCAGAGCGACAAGCTGGGCCACGAGCGGGTTGCGCGTATCGCGCCGCCACACGAAGTAAAGTTCCGCCATCAGCGGGCGTCGGGCCTCTATGTGCCGATACTGGATCTCCGCAACATCGAGGATGGATGCGGATTCCGGCACTATGGCCGCGCCAATCTCCGACCGGACTAGCGACAGGATGGTATGGATCTGCGTCAGGCGCTGGCGAAACTTCGGGAACACACCGTGCCGTGCGAACTGGCCCGCCAGCAGGTCATAGAAGTATTGCGCCTCGTGACTGTCATACATGATGAGATCGAGCGTATCGAGGTCGGTCCACGCGATCTTGGCCTTGTCGCAGAGCGGATGATTGCGCGGCAGCGCCAGGATCATCTGCTCGCGGGAAACGCACACCGACTCGAATTTGTCGTGGTCGATCGGCGGACGCAGTATCGCGATGTCCAGCTCGGCACTTTCCAGTGCTTCGATCTGGCGCCGGCTCACCATCTCCTTGAGTGACAGGTTGACGCCCGGCATGGTCTGACCCAGCCGACGCACCAGCATGGGCAGGAACTGGTAGGCGGACGCGGCCGTGAATCCGCACCGGATGTCGCCTTTGCGACCTTCTGAAACGTGCCGCACCGACACGGCCGCGCTCTCGAGGAGGCGCAGCACCTTGTGCGCGTCGGCGAGGAGGCTTGAGCCGGCCTGGGTGAGCTGGACGGAGCGGCTGGTGCGGACGAAGAGCTGACAGCCGAGCGCGCGCTCTAGCAGCTGGATCTGTCGGCTGAGCGGCGGCTGCGTCATGTTCAGACGCGCCGCGGCACGGCCGAAATGCAGCTCCTCGGCAACGGCCACGAAGCACCGCAATTGGCTTGTTTCGATCACCACAGCTCTACCTCCCATGCACCGTCGGCCGTTTGATCAATACCCTGATTGGATCAATTCGACCAGAAGTAACATTGGACCTATATCGAGGGCGGTGCCTATGGTCTTGCCATACTGGGCTTCCAGCAATCGACACGCGGCGGGATGGACTAGAGCGAGATGGCACACTACGACCCCAAGGACATGGCTGAGGCACTCGGGCGCAATCTGCTCGCCTTCCCGATCACGCCCTATAATTCAAACCTAGACCTGGACCTGTCGGCCTACCGCGCTCACCTCTCATGGATGCTGCAGTTCAAGCCTGCAGGGATATTCGCTGCTGGCGGCACCGGCGAGTTCTTCTCGCTTTCCCCGGCCGAAATCGCCGACATCACGACCGCGACGGTCGAGGAAGTCGGCGGACGGGTGCCGGTGCTCGCGGGGGTAGGTTACGGTCGGGGCATTGCTCTCGACATGGCCCGCGGAGCGGAGACGGCAGGCGCTGACGGCATTCTCCTCCTCCCTCCCTACCTGGTCTCGGCGTCCCAGGAGGGACTGGCCGATCATATCGAAGCCGTTTGCAGAGCCACCGATCTCGGGGTCATCGTCTACAATCGGGACAACGCGATCGTCACCGCCGATACGCTGGCCCGCCTGTGCGAGCGCTGCCCCAATCTCGTCGGCTACAAGGATGGGGTGGGCGATCTCGAACTGATGGTGCGGATCGAAAACAAGATCGGCGACAGGTTGCTCTATGTCGGCGGTCTCCCTACCGCCGAATTGTTTGCCCTTCCCTATCTCACGATGGGCGTCACCACCTATTCCTCCGCGCTGTTCAACTTTCTCCCGAACTTTGCTGTGAGCTTTTATGAGGCGGTGCGCCGGCAGGATCTCGCGGCCATCAGCAAGGGTCTGCGCGAGTTTGTCTTGCCGTACACTGCCATCCGCAACCGCGGGAAAGGCTACGCCGTCTCGATCGTGAAGGCCGGGGCAGAGATGATGGGGCGGGCTTCGGGCGCGCTGCGGCCGCCGCTGACGCAACTCGACGAGCGATCTGCACGCGACCTGGCGGAGCTTCTGGAGCGCTTCGGTGACACGCGGCTTGAGCTTGCCGACGCCGCGGAATGACAGGTTCGGCGCGGACCGGACGTCCGCGCCCCACGACCGGATGACTGCCTGCGCCGTTGCGGGCAACCGGGTTTGCATGTTCGACGAACACGCATGAAGTAACGGAGGAGGAAACGAATGCCGAGTGTAACAAGGCTAATGAAGCTGACCCTGCTGGCGAGCGCCATGAGCGTCGTCGCTGGTCCCGCACTTGCCCAGGAGAGTGCCATTACAGTGGTCCTGCCCGAGCAGGTCAGCAATCTGGACCCCTGCAATGCCAGCAATTCGCATGTAGGGCGGGTGGTCACGCAGAACATCACGGAAACGCTTACGCGCCTGAACCCTGAGGAAGGGGAAGCCAATCCCCTGCTCGCCACGGAGTGGGAGCAGGTCGACGAGCTGACGTGGCGCTTCACCCTGCGAGATGACGTGAGCTTCCAGGACGGCAACCCGTTCAACGCGGAGGCCGCCGCATTCGCGATCAATCGCCTAATGAACCAGGCGATCACCTGCGCGAGCCGCTCCAAGCTGTCGAACCTCGTCATGATCCCCGAGGTGATCGACGAACACGTTCTTGAGGTCCGCACCGAGGTGCCGATGCCGATTCTCCCCACGCTGATGAGCCTGGTGATGATGGTGTCGCCCGACACGCCGATGGACGAGAACACCAATGAACCCGTGGGCACCGGCCCCTACCAGCTCGCCGATTACACCCCGGAACAGGTAGTGCTCGAGCGGTTCGAGGGCTATTGGGGCGATCAGCCGGAGGTGGAGCAGGCGACCTATGTGTGGCGCTCCGAGTCGGCGTTGCGTGCGGCGATGGTTGAAACGGGGGAGGCCGATCTTGCACCCGTCATTGCCATTCAGGATGCGACCAATCCGGAAACCGACTTCGCCTACCTGAATGCAGAGACGACGCGTTTCCGCATCGACCTCGGAGTGCCGCCGCTCGACGACGTGCGCGTTCGCAAGGCGCTGAATCTCGCGATCGACTGGGAGGGCATGGCCACCCTCTTCGGTCCGGATGTGCTGCGGGCCGCTCAAATGGTCATTCCTGGCGTGCTGGGACACAATGCCGAAATCGAGCCTTGGCCGTATGATCCGGACGAGGCCCGGCGCCTGCTGGAGGAAGCACGGGCGGACGGTGTTCCGGTGGACACCGAACTCAACGTGATCGCGCGAAGCGGCAACTACCCCAACAGCCAGGAGGCGACAGAGGCGATGGTCGCCATGTGGTCGGATGTGGGGATTCAGTCCCGCATCACAACGGTAGATGCGGCCGGATGGACCGAGTACCTCAACAAGCCGTTTCCGGAAGATCGCGGCGCGAGCCTGCTCATGCAGATGCATGACAACGTGACGGGGGACGCCGTATTCACGGTCCCCCTGAGCTACGCTTCCGACGGTCAGTACTCCACGGTGAACGATCCCGAGATTGATGAACTCATCGCGCAGGCCAGAGCTGCGACAGGGGAGGAACGCGCCGAACTTTTCGGTGAGGTCTTCCGTCGCGTTCACGACGAGATCGTTGCCGAGGTCACCATGTTCCACATGGTGGGGTATACGCGGGTAGGTCCTCGCATCGACTGGGAGCCGACTGTGACGACCAACAGCCAGATCCCGTTGGCTGACATCAGTCTGAACGACTAAAGCAGCAGGTTGGCGGCGCCCTCGGGGCGCCGCTTCCCGTCGGACCGGCTCTGTTGCCTAGGCATGCCCGTTCGAAGGCGCTTGGAGTGTCGATAAGATGACGGCCTTCTTCGGAAAGCGACTCGCCTACAGCCTCATTTCCCTCTTCGGGCTGTTGGTCCTCGTCTTCTTTCTATCCCGGCTCACGGGAAACCCGGCAGATGTGCTCTTGCCGCCGGACGCCAGCGCTGCCGAGCGGCAGGCGTTCAGCGAACGCCACGGGTTTGACGAGCCGATCCATATCCAGTTCCTGCAGTACCTGTCCGACCTCCTGCGGCTCGACTTCGGTGAATCACTGCGCCAGAACCGATCTGCGATGGAAGTTGCGCTCAATGCGTATCCGACCACGCTGCAACTGGCCGGGCTTACCATGGTCCTCGCCACCACTGCAGCGTTGCTCGTCGGGGCCTTGGCTGCGATCCGTCCCGGAGGCTTGTTCGACAAAATCGCCAGCGTTTTCTCCCTGACGGGCGCCAGCACCCCCGATTTCTGGGTGGCAATCGTCGCGGTTCTCGTTTTTGCCGTTGGGCTTGGTCTGGTGCCGACCTCCGGCACCGGAACGCCCATGCACTGGATCCTGCCCATCGCTGTTCTGTTTCTGAGGCCGTTCGGGCTGCTCGTGCAGATCGTTAGGGGCGCCATGATCTCGGCCTTGGCTTCTCCCTACGTCAAAACTGCCCTTGCCAAAGGTGTCCGCGACCGGCGCATCGTTTTCGCCCATGCCATGCGGAACTCGCTGCTACCCACGGTAACCGTTGCGGGGGATGTCGCGACCGGGCTGATTAATGGCGCGGTGGTCATAGAGACCGTCTTCGGATTTCCGGGGATTGGCAAATTGATGATCGACGCCATCCATCAGCGCGATTTCGCGGTCGTGCAGGCAACTATCCTGATAACCGCTTGCGCCATCTTCATCATGAACATCGTGATCGACATCATCTACGCCATCCTGGATCCCCGCATACGGTACCAGTCATGAGCGCTGCCGCTTCTCAGGGTCCCGGGGTACGGAAAGCTGCGATGCCCCGCATCGCCACCGCTTTCCGGCTGCTGGCCAACGATCGGCTGGCGTTGGGCGCCGGCGTTGTTCTGGCGGTGATCTTCCTGCTTGCCCTCGTCGGCCCCTTCTTCGTCAGCGACCTCGCTACTCGGCCGGACCTATTGAAGCGCAATGCCCCGCCCTTGGTACTGGAAAACGGCTTCTTCCATCTGCTGGGAACCGACACCCTGGGGCGACCGATTCTCGCCCGTCTGATCGTGGGGGCGCAGTTCACATTGGGCATCGCTACCGCAGCGGTGCTCTGCTCGATGACCATCGGCGGGTTCCTCGGGCTCATCGCCGGGTTTTCGGACCGCTGGTACAGCCAGGTCATCCTGCGCCTCGCGGACATCATCATGAGCTTTCCGTCCCTGCTCATGGCGCTGATCGTGCTCTACACCCTCGGCGCAAGCCTCACCAACGTCATCATAGTTCTCGCGATCACCCGTATTCCCGTTTACCTGCGGACGACGCGGGCCGAGGTGCTTGAGCTTCGTGAGCGCATGTTCGTGAGTGCCGCCCGTTCCATGGGCGCCTCGGCGCCGCGGATACTCTTCCGGCACATTTCCCCGCTGGTCGTGCCGACGCTTGCGACGATTGCCGCTATAGATTTCGCGACTGTCATCCTGGCGGAGTCCTCGCTGAGCTTTCTTGGCCTAGGCATCCAGCCGCCGCAGTTCACGTGGGGCGCCATGGTGGCAGCCGGGCGAGGTTACCTGTCCTCCGCCTGGTGGGTCGCGTTCTGGCCGGGGCTCATGATCGTCATCACGACCCTTTCGCTCAACCTCCTCTCCCGTTGGGCGCGGATGGTGGCCGATCCGCAGCAGCGCTGGCGCGTCCAGAGTCTCAGGAGGTGACGGCTTGACGACGTCCAATGTGCCGCTGTTGTCGGTTGAAGATCTTTCTGTCGACTTTCTGTCGGAGGCGGAGCCGGTGCGCGCGACCCGGAGCGTGAGCTTTTCGGTCGAAGCAGGCGAAACGCTCGTCGTCCTCGGTGAAAGCGGATCAGGCAAGAGCGTCAGCGCCAACGCGATCATGGGGTTGATCGACACCCCCCCGGGGCTGATCCGTTCAGGACGGCTCTGTTTCAAAGGGCGCGATCTCACCACGATGAGCAGGGCAGAACGCCGCGAGTTGAATGGGCGCAAGATCGCGATGATCTTCCAGGACCCCCTGGCGCACCTCAACCCGGTCTATTCGATCGGCTGGCAGTTTGCCGAGGTCTTCTCTGAACACGGTGTCGCGCAAGGTCGGGAGGCGCGCGAGCGCTCCATTAAGATCCTCGAGCGCGTCGGGATCGAGGATGCTCGGGCGCGCATCGACCAGTACCCGCACCAGTTCTCGGGTGGGCAGCGTCAGCGCATCATGATCGGCATGGCGATCGCCCTCGAGCCGGAACTATTGATTGCCGACGAACCGACAACGGCGCTCGACGTCAGTGTGCAGGCGCAGATTCTTGAGCTTCTGAAGTCGCTTCAGCAGGAGGAGGGGATGGGCATGATACTCATCACCCACAATCTGGAGGTTGCAGCGTCGGTCGGCGACAGGATCGTCGTGATGAACAGCGGCGAGATCGTCGAGGCGGGGGGTGCGCGGTCGGTATTCGAGCATCCCAGTCACGCCTATACGCGGCAGTTGCTGGCGGCTCTGCCCCATGCCGGTGAGGCAGATTCCGACAATCGCAGGGGAAGCGTGTCCGCTGATAAACCGCTGCTCGTCGTTGAGGGGCTCAACAAGGAGTACGTGATAGCTCCAAGCCTTTTCGGCCGGTCAGCGAAAGTGCTGCATGCCGTGAAGGATGCGAGTTTCGCGGTTCGCGTCGGCGAAACCGTCGGGATAGTCGGCGAATCCGGCTCCGGAAAATCAACTGTCGCGCGCCTCCTCATGCGACTTACCGAGCCAACCTCGGGCAAGGCACTGCTCCGCGGTCGCAACATTTTCGAGCTCCAGGGGAGCGAACTGCAGGACATGCGCCGGCGTGTTCAGATGGTGTTCCAGGATCCCTTCGGTTCGCTCAATCCACGCATGAGCGTGTTCGACATCATTGCCGAGCCCTGGCAGATCCACTCCGACATCCTGCCGCGGGCGAAATGGAACGACAGGGTCTCGGAACTCCTTGCCCTCGTAGGGATGAACGCCGGTCATGCTGACCGCTATCCGCACCAGTTTTCCGGTGGTCAGCGCCAGCGGATCGCCATCGCGCGCGCCCTGGCCAGCGATCCTGAGCTTCTCATCTGCGATGAGGCGGTATCGGCGCTGGACGTGTCGATCCAGGCTCAGGTCATCGATCTGCTTGCCGACCTGCGGGAACGCCTGGGCCTCTCCTACATCTTCATCACCCACGACCTCCCGATCGTCCGGCACTTCGCCGACCGCATCCTCGTCATGAAGAGCGGCGAGATCGTCGAGGAAAACGACACGTCGAGCTTGTTCGTCAGCCCGCGACATCAGTATACGCGCATGCTGCTCAGCGCCTCCCCGAAGCCCAAGTGGATCGAGGCGGCCGAGTGAAACGGAGCACCGCATCTACCGGCACCGAGGTGAGGTCACCGGAAGTTTTCGCTGGGTGAGCCCGCGCCTGCAGATGCCGGCACCCGTGCTTCTGGCCGGTCTCCTGATGGCGGTCAGCGCTTCCATCAGCGCCGTCGATGCCGTGATCGTGCGCTACGTCGCGCCCGAGATGCACGTTTTCCAGATCACCTTCTTGCGGAACCTTTTCAGCCTGCTGGTGCTCCTGCCATTCCTCATACGAAGCGGAGGCTTCGGGTTCTCCAGCCGCTATTGGAACATCCACGTCCTGCGCGCAGTCATCAAGCTCGGCGCCATGATCGCGTACTTCTTGGCTATCCTGCAGCTTCCGCTCGCCATCGTCATGGCCCTGGCGTTCACCGCTCCAATGTTCGCGAGTGCCGGAGGGATCCTGCTGCTGCGAGAAAGGGCAACGGTAACACGGGTGTTTAGTATCCTCGCGGGGATTGCCGGCGTTGTGATCGTGCTGCGCCCGGGAATGCTGCCACTCGAGATGGGGGCTTTGCTGGCCCTGGCCTCGGCCGCCGGTCTCGGCATCGTCGCGCTGCTCATGAAGGTCAGTTCAGGGCGCGAGAGTGCGAGCAAGATCGTGTGGCTCAATCTGGTCCTGGTCGTGCCCATGGCACTCGTGCTGGCGGTGCCGGTGTGGGCGACACCGTCGCCGCCGGTTCTGGGCCTTCTCGTTGTCCAGGGGGTACTGGGCGCCGTGGCGCAACTCGCCGTGGCTCGGGCGATGGGCTTGGCCGATGCCGCAGCGATCGTTCCCGTGGATTTCGTGCGCCTTCCCATCGTGATCTTTCTCGGAGCGATACTCTTTGCCGAGCTTCCCGACTGGCCGGTCTATGTCGGCAGCGCCGTGATCCTTGGGGGAATCCTCATCCAGCTCCGTGCCGAGCGCCGCCGTACACAGGCGCTGACTGTTCCCCCTTCATAGGAGCCCGGGCCCCGATGCCAAAGCCGCTATTCCTTTCTATCGATCGACTTCCTGATCCGGTTCGGGCCCAGCTTCCTGACCTGGTCGAGTTCGTGGAGGTCGATCCTTCGTCGCTGGACGCCGCGCTCGAGGCCCGGGGCGGGGAAGTGCGGCTCATCAGCAGCCGCGGAAAGCATCGCATCGACGGAGCTCTTCTGGATCGCCTGCCTTCGCTCGGTCTGATAGCCGGCTATGGTGTGGGCTACGACAAGATCGATGCGCAGGCGGCGGTCCAGCGCGATGTCATGGTCACCCATACGCCAGATGTGCTGAACGCAGACGTCGCGGATCTGGCGGTTGCATTGCTCCTGGCGACCCTGCGCCAGCTTCCGCAGGCCGACAGGTTCGTGCGGGAAGGTCGATGGCGCGAGGGCAGCTACCCCCTCACCGCAACCTTGCGTGATCGTACGATCGGTCTGGTCGGCATGGGGCGCATCGGCCGCGCCATCGCCAGGCGGCTGGCGGCTTTCGACCTCGAGATTGCCTACCACACGCGCAATCCGGTTGAAGGCCTCTCTTACACCTATGTCGACAGCTTGGTCGCGTTGGCCCGTCAGGTGGACGCACTCGTCGTCATCGTGCCAGGTGGTGCCAGCACCGAGGGACTGATCGGCGGCGAGGTGCTGAAAGCTCTTGGCGAGCAAGGCGTGCTGGTCAACGTTTCGCGCGGTACCGTCGTCGACCAGGACGCTTTGGTCGCGGCCCTGACGGACGGCACCATCCTGGCCGCCGGACTCGACGTCTTCCGCGATGAGCCGGCCGTGCCAGAGGGGTTGCTGGCGCTCAACAATGTTGTGCTGCTGCCCCATATCGGGTCCGGTACGATTCACACCCGCGCAGCGATGGACCGGCTCTATCTCGACAACATCACTGCCTGGCTTGCTCACCGTCCGGTTCTGACGCCGGTGCCCGAATGTCGGGTCAAGGAGCCACTGTAGACTGAGTTGCAGCAGCCAGCGCCCAGATCCCCGCCGGATGACAGTCGCGAACTGGCGCAATGCGGTAAGGACGGATCGACATGCGGTCGTCCGCCGGCGCGGCCAGAGGATCCGGAAAGGCTACCTTAAGCTCTCTCGACTAGGCTGCTTCCACTCGATGTGCGACCTAGGTGACGGATGTCGGCCTTGACCACCCTTTGGCGCCGGCTGCGCCACCTGCGGCGATCCCTGATGCGCAGCACCAGAGTTTCGGCGGTCATAGCGTTGGCCGTCATCATCGCAGCCGGCCTGTTTGCCGACCACCAGAACAATCTCGTCCATCGGCAGGGGCTCGAGGCCAAGGTGCTCACGCAGTTGAGCCTCATCAGGGCCAAACTCGAAGGCAACATCAACGGCAACCTGCAACTCGTTCGCGGCCTGGTGGCAGCCATATCCACCGAGCCTGAGATGAGCCAGGCGCGGTTCGAGGAACTGGCATCACGCCTGCTGGATACGAACTCCCAGATCGCAAGCCTTGCCGTGGCGCCGGATCTGGTCGTGCGCATGGTTTATCCCCTGGCTGGCAATGAACGGGCGCTGGGACTGGATTATCGCCAGAACGTTCTGCAGCGCGATGCGGCGCTGCGGTCGCTGGAGACCGGCGCGATGGTGCTTGCCGGGCCGGTTGAACTGGTGCAGGGCGGCACCGGCTTCGTCGGAAGGTTTCCGGTGTACCTGGAGCAAGGGTCGCGTCGAATTCCTTGGGGCCTGGTGGCGGTGGTGGTGGATGCGGAGCGGCTCTACCGGGACTCCGGGCTAACGGACGAGGATCTACCTATCGCCGTAGCCATCACCGGCAAGGATGCGCTGGGCAAGGACGGCACGCAGTTCTTCGGCGATGCCGGTATACTTGCCAGCGACCCGGTGGAGGCGGACGTCATTTTCCCCTCCGGCTCCTGGCGGCTCGCCGCGGTGCCATCAGGCGGCTGGGAGGGGACTGCCCCGAACGCCGGGATGCTACGCGCCGCTACGGTGCTGTTCGGACTGCTGGTCGTCCTGCCGATCTTCGTGGGCACGCGGCTGGTCGAGGAGCGGCAGCAACACATCCGCGCCCTGGGGAGCCGCGAGAAAGAACTGCAGATCCTTTCCCGCCGCCTGGGTCTGGCGCTGGAGACGTCTCAGGTCGGCGTGTTCGAGTACGATCTCGAATCGGGCGATCTCTTCTGGGACAGTCGGATGAACGAGATCTACGGTATGCCAGCCGATGGCGGGGCGCGAGACTACACCCACTGGCGAGCGCGCCTGCATCCCGACGACACCGATCGAGCGACTGAAGATTTTCGCCATGCCGTCGAGGTTTCGGGAAGCTACGATTCCGAGTATCGCATCATCACCGAGGCTGGCGAGTCTCGGAACATCCGCGCCCTCGGCACCGTCTATCGAGACCCTGGCACATCTGCGAAGATCGTTGGTGTGAACTGGGACGTCTCGGCGGATGTCGCACTCAACGAGTCGCTGTTGCAGGCCAACCGCCAGATGGACGCGCGCAACGCCGAACTGGAGGCGGCCAAGGCCCGCATCGAGCACAACGCCCTGCACGACTCGCTGACAGGCTTGCCCAACCGTCGGTTCCTCGACGATTTTCTCAACCGCTGTGCCGCCCGTTGTGCGGTCGACGAGCAGCGCCTGGCGCTGTTGCATGTCGACCTCGATCGCTTCAAGCAGATCAATGACACGCTCGGTCATGCTGCCGGCGACGCGATGCTCGTGCATGCATCAGGGGTCTTGCAAGCCACTGTCCGGGAGGATGATTTCGTGGCCCGCATCGGGGGCGACGAGTTTCTGGTCGTCGTCCGCTCGTCGGGAGGGGCCGATGCCGAACTGGCGACGATCGCCGAGCGGGTCGTCGGGCAGATGCGGCAACCTGTTGCCTACGAGGGGCACGAGTGCCGGTTCGGCGTCAGCGTCGGCATTGCGTCGGCCTCCGGTGGGGAGATCGATGCGAAGCGGCTGCTCATGAACGCGGACATCGCGCTCTACCGGGCCAAGAGCCGTGGCCGCAACCGCTACGAGTTTTTCAGCAATGCTCTTCAGGCGGAGGTCGTTCGCACTAAGCGCGTCGCCGACGAGATACTGCAGGGGCTCGAAGTCGCTCAGTTCCTGCCGCATTTCCAGCCCCAGGTGGACGCCGCAACGCTGGAGGTCGTGGGTGTGGAGGCGCTGGCGCGGTGGCACCATCCGACGGAGGGGCTGCTCGCTCCGACCAGGTTCCTCGAGGTCGCCGAAGAGCTGAGTGTCGTGGCCAACATCGACCGGATCATCCTCGAGCAGTCGCTGGCCCAGCTCGACCAGTGGCGGAAGGAGGGCGCCGTCGTCCCTCGCATCTCGGTGAACGTCTCGGCCCGACGACTTCAGGACGAAAACCTCGTCGCGCATCTCAAGGAACTGGACATCGAACCCGGAATCCTCGCTTTCGAGCTGGTCGAAACGATGTTCCTCGACGACATGGAAGAGACGGTGCGGTGGAATCTCGATGCGATCAAGGAGATGGGCATCGACATCGAGATTGACGACTTCGGCACTGGCTACGCCTCGGTGATCAGTCTGCTGCAGCTCAAGCCAAGCCGCCTGAAGATCGATCGCCAGCTGGTGATGCCCATCACCACCTCGCTATCACAGCGCCGCCTCGTGGCGTCCATTATCGAGATCGGGAAGTCGCTGGAAATCGAGGTCGTTGGTGAAGGTGTAGAGACCATCGAGCATGCCGGCGTCCTGCGCGAACTCGGTTGTGACATTCTGCAGGGGTATGCCTTCGGTCGACCGATGTCTGGATCGGACCTGAGCCTCTACATGACCCATGGTGAGAGCGCGCGGCGGCGGCACAAGGGCGCAAAGGCGTCCTGACCGGCTCAGGCCCGTTCGACGCGGGCTCGATGAGCTGACGTCCCCCGTAGTCGATCGCCTGAGCGGGAAGGCTAGCCCGACCGTCACATCATTCCAAAGCCCTAGCGACCTCCAAGCTTGCCGAACTCGCTGTCCAGAAGGGCCCGCATCTTCTTGGTGCCTCCGCGCAGGGCTGCTTCCACATTCGCGTCGGTGTGGGTGATGGTCTGCGGCTGCATGCCCTCGGGGCGCGCCTCAATGGTGCAGCGAATGTCATCAGCGCCACCCTTGCCGGCGTTGAGATCAGCCAGATGCACCTCAACCCGGGACAGACGGTTCGCCAGATGGCCCAACCCTGAGGTAACGGTGCTTTCGGCTACCTCGGCCAGACGATCGTCGCCCCGGACATTGGCGTCGGTGTTGAGCTGAAACTGCATGTGGGTGATCCTGTGTTCTTTGCCTTCCAACCTTGCGAGTGACCGCAGCAGGCCCTGGCGCAGCGCAAGCTGGCAGGTGCACGATCAGCCGGAGTGGCCGCGTCTGCCGTAGCGGCGATGCGATCCCGGTCCAGCTACAATGCCGACACTGCTCAAAAGTATCCCGCCGCCTGTTCAGGCTCCCGGCTCTGCGCCGGTATCGGCTGGTGAGGTTGGGCGGCAGCTACAGTCCGAGGCGGTCCCTGAGCGCATACCACCACGCGCCGAGGGTCGAATATTGCGCGCGGAACGTGCGGCCGCCGGGGAAGGGGAGCCAGGGGAAGGCTGCGAAGGTGTCGAAGCGGGTGAGGTCGCCGGTGACGGCTTCGCTCAGGATGCGGCCGAACAGATGCGATCCGGTAACGCCGTGGCCGCTGTAGCCGTGAGCGAAGTAGACGGCCTTGCCCAGCCGGCCCATCTGCGGGACGCGGGAGAAAGACAGCGCGAAGTTGCCGCTCCAGGCGAAATCGACCTTCGTGTCCGCCAGTTGCGGGAATACCTTGACCATGTTGGGCCGCAGCTTGCCGACGATGTCGGCCGGATCGGTGCCGCCGTAGACGACGCCGCCGCCGAAGATGAGCCGGTGGTCCGCGCTCAGCCGGAAGTAATCGAGGATATAGCGCACGTCCTCGACGCACATGCCGGTGGGAAGCAGTTGGCTGGCCAAGGTCTCGCCCAGCGGCTCGGTCGCCAACATCTGCGTCGATACCGGCAGGACCCGCGGCGCGAGTTCCGGCACGACGGTGCCGAGATAGGCGTTGCCGCAAATGAGTGCCGCGTTCGCGGTAACCTGCCCCGAGGCAGTGGAGACCACGGCCTTGCCGTCCGTCTCGCGCACCGAGACGGCCGGCGAGTATTCGAAGATGGTCCCGCCGAGACCCTCGAAGGCCCGCGCTTCACCGAGCACGAGATTGAGCGGGTGCATGTGGCCGCCCGAATGATCGATCATCCCCCCGATGTAGATCTCGCTGCCGATGTGGCGGCGGACGCCCTCACGGTCGAGTAACTCGTGCTCGTCCATGCCGTGGCGGCGCCAGAGGGCCTGCTTTTCGGCCAGTTCGTGCAGGTGCTTTTCGGTGTAGGCGGCGTAGATGTTGCCCTTCCGCAGGTCGCAGGCGATGTCGTAGCGCTCGACCCAGTCATAGATGATCCCGGCACCTTCCTGCAGCAGGCCGCCGACGAATGCCGCCGCCGCGGCGCCGTAGCGGCGGTCGATGGTCGAGAGACTGGCGTTGAGGCCGTTGACGATCTGGCCGCCGTTGCGGCCCGAGGCGCCCCAGCCGACCTGCGCGCCCTCGACGACGACAACCCGCATGCCCTTCTCGGCAAGGTGCAGCGCCGCCGACAGACCGGAGTAGCCGGCGCCGACGACACAGATATCGGCGGTGAGATCGCCTTCCAGTCGCACCGGGCTGCGGACGATATTTTTTGAGTGAGCATAATAGCTCTTCGGATACGATCCGTCGCCGGCGTAGGGCGGCGGCGCGCTCTGCATCAGATGGCTTCCAGATAGGCGCTGAACTCAAGGTCCGTGACCTGCGTGGCGAAGCCCGAAACCTCCTGCCGCTTGCAGGCTACAAACATCGAATGGAGGGTAGGGTCGAAGATGCGTGAAACCATGCCGCCGTCCTCGAAGGCGTTCACCGCCGATGCCCAGTCGGCCGGCAGCTTCGGCAGGCGCTCGGAATAGGCGCGGCCGCTGACCGGGGCGGGAGGCTTTCTCTGATCCTCGATGCCGACCAGCGCCGCGCCCAGAATGCCGGCGAGCACCAGGTAAGGATTGGCGTCGGCGCCGGCAACGCGATGCTCGATGCGGCGCGCCTTGGGATTGCCGCCGGGGATGCGGACGGCGCTGGTCCGGTTCTCGTATCCCCAGGAGACCGCGCTGGGCGCATGCGTATCGGGCCGTAGACGGCGATAGGAGTTGAAGTGGGGCGCGAACAGCAGCGTCGTCTCAGCCATGCCAGCAAGCAGTCCGCCCACCGCGTGATGCATGACGTCGGAACCGGAGTCCGTGCTGTCGTCGAAGACGTTGTTGCCGGCGCTGTCGTTGAGGCTGAAGTGCACGTGAAAGCCGTTGCCGGAACGCGTGCCATAGGGTTTGGCCATGAAGGTCGCGACGAGGTTGTGCTTTCGGGCAACGCCCTTGACGATGCGCTTGAACAGCACCGCGTCGTCGGCGGCCTTCAGGGCATCGGTATGGAGCAGGTTCACCTCGAACTGCCCGACGCCGTTCTCCGCGATCGCCGTGTCCGCCGGCACCGATTGCCCGGTGCACTGATCGTAGACATCACGGAAGAAGGCGCCGAAGTCCTCGAGTTCATCAAGCGACAGGATGGCGTCGGAGTCGAGGCGCTTGCCGGTATAGGGCGAGATTGGCGGGCGCGCCGACTCCTCGTTCGGGTCGACGAGATAGAATTCGAGTTCGGTGGCGACGACGGGCTCGAGCCCGATCTCGGCGTAGCGGCGGACGATGGCCGCCAGTGCCTGGCGCGGATCGGCAAGAAACGGCGTGGCGCCATCCCGGAACAGCCAGAGCGGGATCATGGCGCTCGGCCGGGCGGTCCAGTTGATCGGCAACGCGCCACGTCCGGTGGGGCTGCAAATGCCGTCGGCATCACCACCCGTGTACACCATGGGGCTGCTCGTGATGTCCTCGCCCCAGACGTCAACGCCGACAACCGAGAGCGGCATCCTTATGCCCCCTTCGGCCACACGGTGAGCCTGCTCGATGGGAATCCGCTTGCCGCGCATGATGCCGTTGAGATCGACGACACCGGTGTGGAGGACCTCGATCTCGGGATGGTTGTTCAGCCAGCCGACGATGTCGGCCCGCTCCGTTGCGTCAATACTCATATAGGGCCGCGCCCCTGCGGCAATTCATTACTGATGTGGCCTAGACCATGCCACGGGGGTATGGAGTAGGCAATCGCGGGGAGCGCATGAAGACGCATGACTGAACCAGCATCGCTGCCGATCGTCGGCGTCATCGCCTGCGCGCGCCAGGTCGAGGGCGAGCCCGCCCAGGCGGTCAAGCACCGCTATCTGGAGGCGTTGATCGACCACGCCGGCGCCGTCCCGATGATCGTGCCGAACAACCAGCCGCCGGAGCACGCGGCGGCAATCGCGGCGCGGCTCGATGCGCTGCTGCTCACCGGCAGCAACTCCAACATTGCCCCGGCCCGGTACGGCGACCCTACCGAAGGTGCGCCGCCGGTGGATGAGGGAAGGGACGCCTTCGCCATCGCGCTCATCGACGCGTGCATCGCCGCTGCCAAGCCCGTCTTTGGCATCTGCCGAGGGCTGCAGGAAATCAATGTCGCTTTCGGCGGCACTCTCAAGGACATGCGTGACGATCCGGCCGGAGCGCATCATGCCCCCGATGGAGTTTCACTGGACGCGATGTTCGGCCACAATCATCAGGTTACGGTCGAGCCACAGTCGCCGCTGGCGGCCATCACCGGAGCGACCCAGCTGAGGGTCAACAGCGTCCACTATCAGTCCATCGACCGCCTCGGCGCCGGCTTGGCCGTCGCCGCGCGCAGCGAGGACGGCGGTATCGAGGCCATCTATGCCACGGCGACGGCGGCAGCCGTCGTGGCCGTCCAGTGGCACCCGGAGTGGCGGCCCGCGGAACGGCCGCACGATCTGGCGCTCTGGGCCTATCTCGGCGAACTGGCCCGCGGCTCTCGCGCCCGGGCAACACCACAGGACAAGCAATGACCGACTTCGACACCAGGCTTTTCATCGGCGGCGAGTTCGTGGTCGGCGACGGCGCCCCCGAAGTCGCTCATGAGCCGGCCTTGGGCAAGCCGCTGGCCGACGTTCCCTCCGCCAGTCTCGCCCAGATCGACCGGGCAGTTCAGGAGGCGCACAAGGCCTTCGGGCACTGGTCGCGCCGGCCGCCGCGGGAGCGGAGCCGCTGCCTGCTGCAGATCGCCGACCTCATCGAGGCGCGCGCCGATGTGCTGGCGCCGATCGAGTCACGGAATGCCGGGAAGCCGTTGCGGTTCGTCAAGTCGGCGGAACTCGCCAACGTCGCCGATGTCTTCCGCTTCTTTGGCACGGCCGCCCGCAACATCCCCGCGAGTGCCGCGGGCTCCTACCGGGCGGGTCTGAACAGCCAGATGCGGCACGAGGGGATCGGCGTCATCGCTCAGATCGCCCCGTGGAACTATCCGCTGCTCATGGCTGCTTGGAAGATCGCGCCGGCGATCGCCGCGGGTAACACGGTGGTAATCAAGCCCTCGGAGAACACACCGCTCAGCCTGGTAGCGCTCGCTCACATCCTTGCGGAGGTCCTGCCGGCGGGCGTCGTCAACGTGGTTCTCGGCAACGGTCCCGAGGTGGGCAATGCGCTCATCTCCCACGACCTCGTCCGGATGATCTCGCTCACCGGCGACGTGCGCACCGGGCGGGCGGTGCTCAAGGCAGCCGCCGGCGCGATGATCAAGCGGACGCATCTCGAACTGGGTGGCAAGGCGCCGGTGATCGTGTGCGCCGACGCCGATCTCGACCGGCTGGTGGCGGTGCTCCGCGAGGCGAGCTTCTACAATGCCGGGCAGGACTGCACTGCGGCGTGCCGGATCTTCGTCGAAGCATCGATCGCCAAGGCGTTGACCGATAAGCTCGCAGGGATGATCGGCGGTCTCGTCTACGGCGCCCCCGAACGCGACGACGTCGAGTTCGGTCCGGTGATCAGCCGCCAGCAGCTGGACCGTGTCGCCGGTTTCGTCGACCGCGCGGCGAGGGACGGTGCCGACATAATCGGCGGGGCACCGGCAGGGGACGTCGGGTACTTCCATACCCCGACGCTCGTTGCCGCACCGATCACCTCGGAGATCGTGCAGAAGGAAGTGTTCGGGCCAGTCGTCAGCGTAACGCCGTTCGACGACCTCGCAACCGCAGTGGACTGGGCCAACGGCTCGGAATACGGCCTCGCTTCTTCGGTCTGGTCGCGCGACAGCGCCAAGGCCATGGCCGTCGCCGAAAGCCTGCAATACGGCGTCACCTGGGTGAACACCCACGGCAACATGGCGACCGAGATGCCGCATGGCGGCATGCGGAACTCCGGCTACGGCTCGGACCTCTCGATGCAGTCATTGCTCGACTACACGCAGGTGCGCCACCTCATGGTTGCCACCGGCTACTGAGCCCGCCGGCCCGTCGGGCGTTATCGCGTAGCAGGAGGCGATCCCGGGGTTCCCGGCTTCCCAGGTGCACCCGCACAGCCGCCCGCTATCAAGGCTTGCCGGGGCGCCTTATTCAGCGCGCCTGGCCAGCGGCACCTCCTCTGCCGGTGCAATCTGCTCGGCGGCGTCGCCTTGGAACTGCGCCAGTTCGTCGATTTCCGGCGGCGTGAGCCCGGCAAACACCAGCCGGTCGCCGACCAGCACGGCCTTCTCGAGCGGCAGCACGATACGTGCTTCCCCGCCGCTGAGTCGGCTCTCCTGACCAAGGAGCAGATAGAGCGTGCCGCCGGCGCGGACGACACCCTGCACCTGTCCGAGTTCGATCCCATCCGCCGTGTAGAGAACCTCCCCAGCTAAGGTCTCGGCCGGCACGGCGCTCGGCTCACCCCCTTCGAAATCCGGCATCCGGACGCCGATCAGTTCCCGTACGCCGTCCTCGCCTTGCGGCTCCGCATCGGCGGCCGGTTCATCGGTGGCCGCTTCATCCTCTCCAGAACCGGCGCTCGCCATCCCTGACGGCGTCTCTTCCGAGGTCGCGGTGCCAGTGCCAGTCGGCTCGCCTTCTGCAGTCCCACTTTCTTGTTGCCGCAACAGCACCGGGAGCCGTCGCCTCTCCGCTTCGCCCCGGCGCTCCGCACCAGTTGCCTCCTGCTCAGCCTGTGCCTGCGCCTCCTGCTCAGCCTGCGCCTGCGCATCCGCGGCTTCGGTCTCTGCTCGCGTCTCTTCGGCACGCGCAGCCTCCGCTTCGGCTTGCGCCCTTGCCTCTTCCTCGGCTCGAAGCCGGGCTTCTTCCTCCGCCTGTGCCTGCTCCTCCGCGAGCCTGCTCGCTTCCGCCTGCAGGCGCTGGATGCGTTCCTCGAGATCGGCGAGTTCGGAACTGCGCAGCGAGAGGGTGGTCGTCAGTTCGGTCAACTGGGCCTGCACCCGGTCGCGCTGGCTCTCGGCTCCCGACACTTCGGCGGCAAGCGCATTTCGCCGCTCCTCGAGTTCCGCAATTTCGCTTTCCGTTGACGAGCGACGCTCGGTCAGCTCGGCCTCGAGCCTCTGCACCTGCTCGATCTGGGCGCGCGCCGCTGCCTCCGCTTCCCGCGCCTGCTGCAGCCTCTGCTCCATCTCCGCGATCTGCTGGGAGGTCGCCGAGGCTTCCTCCGTGAGTTGGGCCATGGTCTCCCGCAGCTCGGCCTCATCTACCCTGGCCGCCTCGAGGCGTCCCCCGACCTCGGCGAGTTCGCCGGTACGGGCCGTGAGGTTCTGCCGCGTTTCCTCGAGCGCCTGCTCGGCTTCGGCGACGCGCGGGCCCATCTGCTCCAGTTCGGCCTCGGCCGTCGCCAGTGCCTCATTGCGCTGCGCCAGCGTCGCCTGCGCCTCCTCGATCTGCGCCAACGCGTTCTGCAACTCGGCTTCGGCGGCTGACCTCTCCGACGACAACTGTGCCAGCGACTGTTCCTGCTCCGCGATGCGCTGCGTGAGCTGCTCGACGGTAGCAGCCGACTCTGCCTGGCTCTCCAGTTCGGCAACCAGCGCAAGGCGCTCCGACTCGACTTCGGTGAGCCTCGCCTCAAGCGCGCTCTCGCTGGACGCAGACCAGATCCAGACGACGATCAGGCCAAGCCAGCCTATCGCCGCGAAAGCTGCCAGTGCCATCGGAAGTGGTTCGCGCAGCCGCTTTGAAATCGGTTCGGCCATTCAAGTGCCCCTTTGTACTGGATCGAGCCTGCTCCGTTAACTCTCCGTCCGCGCAACCCGTTCCGGATGCTTCGGCAGAGGAAAGTGAGCAGACCGGGCCGGCGCGAGGCTAGCTCAGCAGTGCATCGGGTCCGGCTCCGCAGACGATGGCGCAGATGCGTTCGCCGGGGCGCACGGACAGGCGCTTCTCGCGCAGGGCGGCGATGGCTGCGGCGCCGCTCAGGTCTGCGGCAAGTCCCATTTCGAACCACAGCCAGCGCGCCGCCTGCAGCATCTCCTCGTCATCGACGAGCACGATCTCGTCCACCGTGTCGCGCACGATCTCGAAGATGGCGTCCTCGGTCTTGGCACAGGCCATGGTGGCGACCCTGGTGGTCACCTCGTCCAGTCCCCGGTTCTCGCCGGCCTCGA
Organism: Devosiaceae bacterium; assembly: GCA_035998685.1. GTDB lineage: Bacteria > Pseudomonadota > Alphaproteobacteria > Rhizobiales > Devosiaceae > Devosia_A. Next base: position 149,259 of record DASYHK010000014.1, read on the forward strand.
GGGCCCGCAGCAGCACCGGGCAGCCGGCGGCTTCGATGCCGATGATCCGCACCTTCGGCTTCAGCGCCTTGAGGGCGGTGCCGACGCCGCTGATCAGGCCGCCGCCGCCCATGGCGACGAGGACGGTGTCGAAGTCGTCGAGTTGTTCCAGGAGCTCAAGTGCCACCGTCCCTTGGCCGGCGGCCACATAGGGGTCGGCGAACGGATGAAAATACCCGGCGCCTGTCTTCTCGACATGCTCGAGGGCAGCGACATTGGCCTCGTGCCAGGCCGAGCCGACAATGCGGATCTCGGCGCCCCAATCCCTGAGCTTGGCAATCTTGGCGGGGGTGGCATTGTGCGGAAGGAAGATGGTCGTCGGGACCCCGGACACGAAGCCGGCGCGCGCCGTGGCGAGCCCGTGATTCCCTCCCGACGCCGCGACTATGCCCCTCGCCAGCACGGCTGAATCGGTGTTGCGGAGCCGGTTGGTGGCGCCGCGGGCCTTGAAGGAGCCGGTTACCTGCAGCAGTTCGAGCTTCAGCACCACCGAGGCGTCGGGGGCGAGTTCGCTCTTCAGGTTGGTTGCTTCCATCACTGGAGTCCGGCGCACCTCGCTGCTGATGCGGGCTGCAGCTGCTCTCACATCGTCCACGGTGATCACTGCAAATCTCCTTCTATGACGCCGCGGGGGGGTGACGCAGCGATGCTCCGGGTCAACCCGCCCCGGCCGCGCCGGCTATAAACTAAAACCTTGATATGGGGCCATGGTATCGCCGGCCGACGAAGATGATGACGGGCCGGCGGCGGAGGCGCCACCGACCCCCTCAGTGCAGGTAGTGCGCCCGCATTTGGCGCGGCGTTAGTCCGTAGGCATTGCGGAACTGCACATAGAACTGGCTCAGCGCGGAAAAGCCGGACTCGTAGGCCACGTTCTCGATCGACAGATTGCCTTCGAACAACAGCGAGCGTGCCCGGATCAGCCGCATGCGGACGACGAACTTGTGCATTGGTATCCGCATCACCTTGGTAAAGACATTGAGGGCATAGTTCGGGTGCAGTCCCACCACCCGCGCGACATCTTCCGCGCGCAGCGGCTCGCGGAGGTTCTCGAGGATGTGGCGGATCATCGCCACGACGTGACGGAGCGGGCTGGCAGCGCGCGCCGACGGGCCGACCCCCTCGATCCACGGCGCCATCAGCTCGTCCCAGCCCGTCACTGCAGCGCGCCGCAGCATCAGGGCGATCTCCTGCTTCAGGATATCGGCACGTTCGGCATCGCCGCTGCGGTAATCCTGGTACCATCGGCGGAGCGTGTCCCCGCCGATGGTCTCGGGCGACAGCGCCACGACGCCGCCGCCCATCATCGCCTCCGTCAGGCTGCCAAGGCTGGGCATGTGCAGGAAGGTGTCGAGCGGCAGGTAGACGTTGCATTGCCGCGCATCGCCGGCGGCCCCCCGGTCGAGGCTCACGGTGCGGTGCGGGATTCCGGCCCAGAACATGACCAGCCGCTCGGCCGGCACCGAGACCGGCCGCCCGTCCATCACATAGTCCATGCCCCCACTGGTCAGCCAATTGAGCTCGATGTGGCCGTGAAAGTGCTCCGCCGGCATCAGTTGTGGATCGAACCAGCGTATGCCGAAGCGTCCGAAGGCGCGGATCTCCGCATAGAAGCGGCGATCCGGCCGCGGCACGGGCGGCCGTCGCTTCGTCACGCCACTGTCGACGCCGATGGCTCTGTTCATGCGCGATCTCCCAATCTGTAGAAACCGGAAAAACTCATTCAGATAGCTGGATTGCGCGGGACCTTGCAAGGAATACGGTTTTCGCCAGCACGGACGCAACGGTGATAGGCGCGGATCGCGCCCGTCGCGGCGGACCGCTGCAAAGGGAGGAAACATGACCAGACATCTTTGGGCCCTTGGCGGGGCCAGTCTCTTGTTAGGTGTATCGCTTGGCGCTGTTCAGGCTCAGACCGTGGAACCGACGCTGCCGCCGGATCCGCCGGAGTTCGCAGCGCAGACGGAGCCCAATTTCGTCGGCGTCTCCGACATCCAGGAATACCGGGCGCTGCCGGAGTACCACGAACCGGACTGGATCACGGAGAACTTCGTCGAGACCGGCAAGCTGCCGCCGGTCGCCGAGCGGCTCCCGGAAGAACCGCTGGTCTTCAAGGCGGCCAACATGCCGGACGGCATCGGCGTCTACGGCGACGTCATGCGCCATGTCATCGGCGGCCGCCCCGAAGGCTGGAACTATATCGGCGGCCAGTCGCAGGGCTGGGGTGGCATCGACATCGGTCTCTCCGAGTGCCTGACTCGCACCGGTCCGCTGTTCATGGTCCGGGCGGAGGAACTTGAGCCGCTGCCGAACCTCGCCAAGAGCTGGGAATGGTCCGAGGACGGGCACGAGCTGACCATGGAGCTGATCGAGGGCGCCAAATGGTCCGACGGCGACCCCTTCGATGCCGAAGACATCATGTTCTATTGGGAGGATAACGTCCAGGATCCCAATGTTTCACCGCTCAACGGGGCGACGCCGGAGAGCTTCGGCGCCAACACCACGCTCGAGGCGGTCGACGACTACACAATCAAGTGGACGTTCGAGGAAGAGCGCCCCACCCAGTATCTCTACCAGATGGCCTACGGCACCTTCTGCCCCGGCCCAAGCCATATTCTGAAGCCCGAGCATCCGAAATACTCCGACAACACCTATGAGGAGTACAAGAACGCCTTCCCGCCGGAATATCTCAACATACCGGTAATGGGCGCCTGGGTGCCGGTCGAGTACCGGCCCGACGACATCATCGTGATGCGTCGCAACCCCTATTACTGGAAGGTCGACGAGGAGGGGAACCAGCTCCCCTATCTCGACGAGATGCACTATCGCCTCTCGACCTGGGCCGACCGTGACGTCCAGGCGGTGGCAGGTTCAGGCGACTTCTCCAACCTCGAACAGGCCGAAAGCTATGTCGAGGCGCTCCGCCGCTCCGCCGACGAGGATGCTCCGGCGCGGCTGCAGTTCGGCGCCCGTACCATCGGCTATGCCCTGCAGATGAACATGTCGGGCAATGGCTGGGGTGAGCCCGACGAGCGCGCGCAGGCAGTCCGGGAGCTGAATCGCAACCTCGATTTCCGCAAGGCGATCACCGTTGCCATCGACCGGCAGCGGCTGGGCGAGTCGCTGGTCCGCGGTCCCTTCACCGCCATCTACCCCGGCGGCCTCTATGCCGGGACCAGCTTCTACGACAAGGAATCGACAGCCTATTACCCGCACGACCTGGCCATAGCCAATGCCATGCTGGATGAGCTCGGCCTGGTCGATACCGACAACAACGGCATCCGCAATTTCCCCGAGGGAACGGCGGGCGGCGGCGACGTCGAGATCACCATCCTCGCCAACACCGACTACGCCACCGACACCAATCTTGCCGAGGGCGTGATCGCGATGATGGAGCCGCTCGGCATCCGCGCCATCGCCAACTTCCAGTCGGGAACGGCCCGAGACGACATGCAGGATTCCGGGCAGTTCGACTGGTCGGTGATTCGGCAGGGCCCGGAATACGTCGCGGTGGTCCAGAACACCGTGGAACTGGCACCGACCGGACCGCGCGTCCACCAGTTCCATCGTGCGGGGGAGGACGGTACCCTCGACCTGCTGCCCTTCGAGCAGGAGCTGGTGGACATCATCAACGCCTTCGTCGCGACCGATGACAACGCGGAGCGGTCCGAGCTGATGAAGCAGTACCAGCGTGTCTTCACCGAAAACGTCTATTCGGTGGGCCTGACCCAGTACCCCGGGGCGCTGATCATCAACAAGCGCTTCGCGAACATCCCGGAAGGCGCGCCGATCTTCATGTTCAACTGGGCCGAGGACAACATCATCCGCGAGCGCGTGTACGTGCCCGAGGAGGCCCAGCAGAACTACGAGCTGCACCCGCAGACGCTGCCGGATGTTCCGGGCGGCGGCGGTCCGGTCTCCTGATCCGATAACTGCGACAGGGCAGGGGGCATCTTCCCCTGCCCACTCTCCCCGGCAGCAAGGTTGCGGCGATGATCCGATTTCTGGCGACGAGGATACTGGGGGCGATCCCGCTGCTGTTGCTGCTCAGCGTCGTCACCTTCGCCATCATCCAGGCTCCGCCCGGCGATTACAGCGACTACATCCGCTCTATGCTGATCAACCAGGGCGGCGCGTCAGCCGAGCAGGCGGCGGCGCAGGCGGAAGCCTATCGCGAGGCCAACGGCCTCAATGATCCCCTCGTGGTGCAATATTTCCGCTGGATCACCGGCATCGTCACCCGCTTCGACTTCGGGCACTCGCTTTACTACAACAAGCCAGTCGGCAACGTGGTGGCCGAGCGGCTGCCGGCGACCATCATCCTCGCGCTCACCTGCCACCTGCTGGCCTCGGTGCTCGGCATCGGGCTCGGCATCGTCGCCGCCACCCGCCAGTATAGCTGGGCGGACACCGTGCTCGGCGTCATTTCCTTTCTCGGGATGACGATCCCCCGCTTCCTCCTTGCGATCATCATCCTCTATCTGCTGGTGTTCCGGCTCAACGTCAGCGAGGTGGGCATGTTCTTCTCGGCCCGCTATGGCGGCGCCCCCTGGAGCTGGGACAAGTTCGTCAACCTCATCCAGCACGTCTGGCCGGTGATCTTCATCGCCACCTTTGGCGGGCTCGCCTACAACATGCGCGTCATGCGCGGCAACCTGCTCGACGTGCTCAACGCCCAGTACATCGAGACAGCGCGCGCCAAGGGACTGCCCGAGGGCGCCGTGATCATGAAGCACGCGGTCCCCAACGCCCTGCACCCGCTGGTCGCCTATCAGGGGGTGGTGCTGCCCTACATGCTGACCGGCGAAATCGAGGTGGCCATCGTCTTTGGGCTGGCCACCGTAGGTCCCGCCATCGTCGGCTCCATGGGAGTCGGCGACGTCTTCGTCACCGCCACCTTCATGTTGGTCCTCGCCGCGACCCTCATCGTCGGCAACATCATTGCCGACATCCTGCTCGTCGCGCTTGACCCGCGCATCCGCCTCGGGGGGAGCGCGGAATGACCGACGACACCCGGACCCGCACCCAAGCCGAGCCGTTGCCGCCCGACCCCGGCGGCGGCGCCCGCCTCGGCACGGAAGTCACCGCGACCGCCGCGCAGTCCCGCTTCGCCCACGGCAACGAGGGCTATGCCATTCTCGTCTGGCGCCGCTTCAAGCGCTCGATCATGGGCATGATCGGGCTGGCGCTGGTCGTCCTGCTCGTCGTTATCGCGATTTTCGCCGACTTCTTCGCGCCCATGGACCCCAAGCGGGCCGAAATCCCGTTCTCGCCGCCGGACGTCATCAGCTTCTTCGATCCCGACGGCAATTTCAGCCTCATGCCCTATCTTTACCCGGTCGGCGACACCGGCGAGTTCGACCCCATCACCTTCCAGCCGATCTCCGGCCCGCGGATGGACGACGCCACCCCGACCGGCTTCTTCGTCGAGGGTTACAGCTACCGGCTGCTCTGGGTGATCCCCGCCAACATCCACTTCTTCGGCGCCACCGACCGGCGGCCGATCCACCTGCTGGGCACCGACAAGTTCGGCCGCGACATCCTCAGCCGCGGCATCGTCGGATCGCGCATCTCCCTCACCATCGCGCTCGCCGTGGTCACGATCACCACGATCGTCGGGACGCTGGTCGGGATCACCTCCGGTTATATCGGCGGCGTCCTCGACGCCTGGCTGCAGCGCTTCGTCGAGTTCATCCTCGCCTTCCCGCAACTGCCGCTTTACCTGGCGCTGACCTCGTTGATTCCGGTCACCGCGCCCTCCAGCCTGTTCATTGCCTTCGTCATCGGCGTGATGGCGGCCATCGGCTGGGCCCAACTCAGCCGCGAGGTTCGCTCGAAGACGCTGTCGCTGGCGCGCATCGAATATGTCCGCGCCGCCATTGCCGTCGGCTCCAGCGACTTCCGGATCATCACCCGCCACATCCTGCCCAACGTCCTCAGTCACGTCATCGTCGCCGTGACCCTCGCCATCCCGACGGTGATCCTGCTCGAGAGCTTCCTCGGCTTCCTCGGCTTCGCCGTGAAGCCGCCGCTGATCTCCTGGGGGCTGATGCTGCAGGACACCGGCACCTTCTCGGTGATCGGCTCCTATCCCTGGATCCTGTCGCCCGTGGTCTTCGTGCTGATCGCCGTCTTCGCCTTCAATGCGCTGGGCGACGGCCTGCGCGATGCCATCGACCCCTATTGAGCGGCGCAGCCATGACCGAAACGAGAAACACACTTGCTCCCGCCGAACGTCTGGACCTCGGCTCGCACGGCCGCGAGCTGATCCTCGACGCCCGCAATATCGGTGTCGACTTCAAGGTCGAGGGCGGCGTCGTCCATGCCGTGCGCGACGTGTCCTTCCAGCTGCACAAGGGCGAGACCATCGCCCTCGTCGGGGAGAGCGGCTCCGGCAAGTCGGTCACGGCCCGCACCATCATGCGGCTGCTGACCAAGCGCGCGACCATCAGTTCCGACGCGCGGGTCAGGCTCGGGGACCGCAACATCCTGGACCTGTCCGAAGCGGAGATGCGCAAGCTCCGCGGCAACGACCTGACCATGATCTTCCAGGAGCCGATGAGTTCGCTGAACCCGGTTTACACCATCGGCCAGCAGCTCTGCGAAATCCTCCATCTTCACAACAGGATCTCACGCGCCGAGGCCATGCAAAGGGCGGAAAAGCTGCTGGAAGAAGTTCAGATACCCGAGCCCGGTGCGCGCCTGCGCCAGTACCCGCACCAGATGTCCGGCGGTCAGCGCCAGCGGGTGATGATCGCCATGGCGCTCGCCAACCGCCCGGACGTGCTGATCGCCGACGAACCGACCACCGCCCTCGACGTCACCGTCCAGGCTCAAATCCTTAACCTCATCAAGGACCTGAAGGACAAGTACGGGATGGCGGTGATCCTCATCACCCACGACCTGACCATCGTCCGCAAGTTCTCCGACTATGTCTATGTGATGCAGGACGGCGCCGTGCAGGAGCATAACCGCACCGAGGCCATCTTCACGGATGCCCGGCACCCCTACACCCGCCACCTCCTCGCTTCCGAGCCCAAGGGCATCGCCAACCCATTGGCGGAAGGGCGCGAAACCATGCTGGAGGGCCGCGACGTCAAGGTCTCCTTCACCCTCAAGCGTGGCGGCTTCTTCAAGCCCGACTACTTCGAGCTCGTGGCCGTCAACCGCCTCGACCTGAAGCTGCAGCGCTACGAGACGCTCGGCCTCGTCGGGGAAAGCGGTTCCGGCAAGACCACGTTCGGGCAGGCGCTGATCCGCCTGATCGGCAACCAGGGCGGGGAGATCTTCTTCGACGGGCAGCCCATCCACGACAGGAACCGCGGCGCCATGCGGCCGCTGCGCTCGCGCATGCAGATCGTCTTCCAGGATCCCTTCGCCAGCCTCAATCCCCGCATGTCGATCCGCCAGATCATCGAGGAGGGACTCGTCGTCAACGGCATCGGTGCGAACAGCCGCGAGCGCGTCGACCGGGTGCGCCAGGCGCTGCGCGACGCGGGCATGCCCGACACCATCCTCAACCGGTTCCCGCACGAGTTCTCGGGCGGCCAGCGGCAGCGCATCGCCATCGCCCGCGCCATTGCGCTGGAGCCCGAGTTCATCCTGCTCGACGAACCGACCTCGGCCCTGGACCTCAGCGTCCAGGCCCAGATCATCGACCTGCTGCGCAAGCTGCAGGACGAAAAGGGTCTCAGCTACCTCTTCATATCGCACGACCTCAAGGTGGTGCGGGCGCTCTGCCACCGCGTCATGGTCATGCAGAACGGCAACATCGTGGAACAGGGGCCGGTCGCCGAGGTGCTGACCCGGCCCCGGACCGAATACACCTCGCGGCTCGTGCGGGCCGCTTTCGAAATCGCCGCCTGAGCGGCGCAGGAACCTACTGCGGAGACGACTATGGCTACCCCCAAGATCACCTTCATCGGGGCCGGTTCATCGGTGTTCATGAAGAACATCGTCGGCGACCTGCTGCAGCGACCGGCACTTGCCGCCGCCCGCATCGCCCTGATGGACATCAACGAGCAGCGCCTGGAGGAAAGCGCCGTCATCGCCGGCAAGCTGGTATCCACGCTCGGCGTGCCCGCTACCGTCGAAACCTTCACCGACCAGCGCCGCGCCCTCGAAGGCGCCGATTTCGTCGTCGTCTGCTTCCAGATCGGTGGCTACGAGCCGGCAACGGTCACCGACTTCGAGGTGCCCAAGAAGTACAACCTCCGCCAGACTATCGCCGACACCCTTGGAGTAGGCGGCATCATGCGCGGGCTGCGCACCGTGCCGCATCTCTGGAAGGTGTGCGAGGACATGCTCGCGGTCTGCCCCGACGCCATCATGCTGCAATACGTCAACCCGATGGCGATCAACACCTGGGCCATCGCCGAGAAATATCCCACCATCAAGCAGGTCGGCCTCTGCCACTCGGTGCAGGGTACGGCCATGGAGCTGGCCCGCGACCTCGACCTCCCCTACGACGAAATCCGCTATCGCTCGGCCGGCATCAACCACATGGCCTTCTACCTGAGGTTCGAGCACCGGCAGTCCGACGGTTCCTACCGCGACCTCTATCCGGACCTGCTACGGGGCTATCGCGAAGGCCGCTTCCCCAAGCCCAACCACTCCAATCCGCGCTGTCCCAACAAGGTCCGCTACGAGATGCTCACGCGGCTCGGCTATTTCGTCACCGAGAGCTCCGAGCACTTTGCCGAGTACACGCCTTACTTCATCAAGGAAGGCCGCGCCGATCTGATCGAGAAGTTCGGCATCCCGCTGGACGAATACCCCAAGCGCTGCGTCGAGCAGATCGCCCGCTGGAAGACCACCTCGGAGGACTATCGCAAAGCCAACACCATCGAGGTCAAGCAGAGCAAGGAATATGCCTCCGAGATCATGAACTCCGTCTGGACCGGCGAACCCTCGGTGATCTACGGCAATATCCGCAACAATGGCGTCATCACTTCGCTGCCCGCCCATGCCGCCGTCGAGGTGCCGTGCCTCGTCGATCGCTCCGGCATCCAGCCGACGCATATCGGCGAGCTGCCGCCGCAACTCACTGGTCTGATCCGCACCAATGTCAATGTCCAGGAACTGACGGTCGCGGCGCTGATGACGGAGAACCGCGAGCACATCTACCACGCTGCCATGCTCGATCCGCACACCGCCGCTGAGCTCGACCTCGAGCAGATCTGGAACCTTGTCGACGACCTGCTGGCCGCGCATGGCGAGTGGCTGCCGGAATGGGCACGAGCCGACAGGAAGAAGAGGGTGGCCTAGAGAACGAACTGGACGGCGCTGGCCTACCCACGGTGTCATTCCCGCGAAAGCGGGAACCCATGGATGGCGTAGCGCGAGCAGAGAAATGGGTCCCCGCCTTCGCGGGGATGACACGGGATGAAGTAACGAGGCCATCGCCTCTGGAGACCAAACATGACTACCCCCTTCAAAGTCGCCATCATCGGCGCCGGCTCTGTCGGCTTCACCAAGACCCTGATCTCGGACCTGCTGAAGGTCCCCGAGTTCGAGGCCGTGGAGTTCGCGCTGACTGACATCAACCCGCACAACCTCGATATGATCCGCCAGATCATCGAGCGGATCGTTGCCGTCAACAAGCTGCCCGCCCGGGTCACCGCCACCACCGACCGCCGCGCCGCGCTCTCCGGCGCCCGCTACATCATGAGCTGCGTGCGGGTGGGCGGCCTTGAGGCCTTTGCCTCGGACATCTCCATTCCACTCAAATACGGGGTGGACCAGTGTGTCGGCGACACGCTCTGCGCCGGCGGCATCCTCTACGGTCAGCGCAACATCCCGGTCATCCTCGACTTCTGCCGCGACATCGAGGAGGTGGCGGAGCCGAATGCGGTGTTCCTGAACTACGCTAACCCGATGGCCATGAACACCTGGGCCGCCGACCAGTACAGCAAGGTCGAGACCATCGGCCTCTGCCACGGCGTGCAGCACGGCGCCCGCCAGATCGCGCAGGTGCTCGGCGTGGAGGACAGCGAGCTCGACTATGTCTGCTCCGGCATCAACCACCAGACCTGGTACATCGACATCCGTGCCAAGGGCCGGAAAATTGAGAAGGACGAGCTGCTGGCGGCTTTCGAGCGCCACCCGGTCTACTCCCGGCAGGAGAAGGTCCGCATCGACGTGCTCCGCCGCTTCGGCGTCTATTCCACCGAAAGCAACGGCCATCTCAGCGAGTACCTCCCCTGGTACCGCAAGCGGCCGGACGAGATCGGCAAGTGGATCGACATGAGCGACTGGATCCACGGTGAAACCGGCGGCTACCTGCGCTACTCCACCGAGCGGCGAAACTGGTTCGAGACCGACTTCCCGAAGTTCCTCGAGGAGGCTGGCAAGCCGCTTTCCGAGCACAAGCGGACCACCGAGCACGCCAGCCACATCATCGAGGCCCGGGAGACCGGGCGCGTCTATCGCGGCCATTTCAACGTCCGCAACAACGGCATCATCACCAATCTGCCGGACGACGCGATCATCGAGAGCCCGGGCTTCGTCGACCGCTTCGGCATCAACATGGTGGAGGGGATCACCCTGCCGCTCGCCTGTGCCGCCACCTGCAGCGCCTCGATCTCGGTGCAGCGCATGTCGGTGGAGGCGGCGATGACCGGCGACATCGACCTGCTCAAGCTCGCGGTCCTGCACGATCCGCTGGTCGGCGCCATCTGCACCCCCGAGGAAGTCTGGCAGATGGTGGACGAACTGGTGATCGCCCAGGCGGAGTGGCTGCCGCAGTATGCGGATGCGGTACCCGCGGCGCGCGAGCGAATGGCACACGCAACCATCCGCACCCGCGACTGGCAGGGCGCCGCCCGCAAGCAGGTGCGCTCGGTCGAGGAACTCAGGGAGATGCGCGGGGCCCATCATTAGATATGGAGCGCGCTGGCCGCATCAAGAGGCAGCCTCTCAATGCGACATGAGTACCGGCATGCGCAGCCGTTGCAGCACCGTCCTCGTGGCGCCGCCGAGGACGATTTCCTGGAGTCGGCTGTGCCCATAGGCGCCTAGCACCAGCAGCCCGGCCCCCTGCTTCTGTGCAACATCCTGCATGGCGTCACCGATCGTCGTCGCCCCGATGGAGCCGGCGGCGTGACAGCTCGCGATGCCATGGCCTTCGAGATATCGTTGCAGCTCCGGCAGCTGCCGGGCTGCATCGGGCTTGTCCTCCTCGAAGGTGCATATGCACACTTCGCGGGCCTGTCTCAGGATCGGCATGGCGTCGCGCACTGCCCTCGCGGCGGTTCTGCTGCCGTCCCAGGCGATCGCCATCGTGTCTAGCGGGATATCGGCGACGTGCGTCGGGATGAACACTACCGGACCGCCTGACCCGAAGAGTACGGCTTCCGAAAGTGCGGATCTGTCGGTGCTCTGGGGATCTGAGACCAGCAGCGCGCAGTCATGCGTTCTCGCAGCAACTGCCACTTGCTGCGGAAGGGCTTCCGCACGACATTTCAAGCTACGGGAGGCAAAGGGAAGGCCGAGGGCGGCGGCGTGCTGCCGCAACTGCTCCGCCAGTCGTTCGCCCCGGTTCCGGCTGTCGGCCTCCACCTCGGCGGAGAGCGCCGAAACCCGAAGCATCGCCTCGGCAATGGCATTGCTGATGGGCGGGATGTCCACCTCGTGGACCAGCCCCGTCACCCGCCCCCCGGTTCGGGCGGCGAAATTCAGGGCCGAAAGCAGGCCTTCGCCGGGGGTGGCGTCGGGGACGGTGGAGATCGGGAGAATGAAGTCGAGGCTGCTTGAAGTGTCGGTCATTGTGCCGAGTATCCTCCGTCCACGAGCTGATAGCTGCCGGTGATGAAAGATGCTTCGGCCGAGAGCAGGAACAGAGTGAGGGCGGCGACCTCGTCGGACGTGCCTAGGCGGCCGACCGGGTGCAGGCCCTTGACGAAATCCAGCGTCGCCTGGTCCAGGTTCTCCGACAGGAGCGGCGTGTCGATAAAGCCTGGGCCGATCGAGTTGATGCGGATGCCCTGCTTGGCATATTCGAGGGCGGCGGTCTTGGTGAGCCCCACCATGCCGTGCTTGGCCGCCACATAGGCCGGCGACTGGGCGAACCCCAAGGTCCCGAGGATCGAGGCCATGTTGACGATCGATCCGCCACCGGCACGAAGCAGGGCCGGAATTTCGTACTTTAAGCCGTAAAAGGCGCTGTTGAGGTTGACGTCGATCACCTGGCGCCACCCGTCGAGCGGATAGTCTGCAGTAGTGGCGCTGGGCCCGCCGATGCCGGCATTGTTCACTGCGAGGTGGAGATTGCCGTAGGTGCCAGTCGCAAACTCCACCATCGCCTCCACCTCGCCCGCTTCGGCGACATCCACCCGGTAACTGGCGGCGGTGCCGCCGGCGCTATTGATCGCCGCCGCAACCTCCTCCGCCCCCGATGCATCGATGTCGGCGACAACGACCTTGGCGCCACCGGCTGCGAGCTGGCGCGCAACCGCTGCGCCGATGCCCGATGCTGCGCCCGTGACAAGCGCGACCTTTCCCGTGAAGTCGAAGGCCATTTCAGTCTCCTGGGTTTGTGGCGTGAGACCCATTCTAGCCCGCTCGAAAAGGTTACCCCTTGATGCATGTCAAGCATCACGGTTCGAGCAGTAAGCTTAGGCCCGACCTGACCCCCGGATCACCAGGGGCAACTTCTCAAGTCCCGAGAGCATTAGCAGGGCAATGCTGGCCGCCACTACCGCTACACGGTCAGAGGCCGAGACTTGATGCAGGTCAATGTTCCCGTGACGGCTCCCGCTACTTGGTCGACTGTCGCGCGCCGGCCCGCGGCACCAGTACCGACCCCAAGGGGGACATCGATGAGCATTCGCAACCTCGAAGCAGCCTTCGCGCCGAAATCGCTCGCCCTTGTCGGAGCCTCGGAACGCGAGGGTTCGGTCGGGACGGTGATCCTCAGGAACATCCTCGATGGGGGCTATGACGGAGCCTTCTATCCGGTGAACCCCAAATACGAGGAACTGGCCGGCCGGCGGTGCTATCCCAGCGTACGGGAGCTTCCCGAACCGCCCGATCTCTGCGTCATCGTCACGCCGCCGCACACCGTTCCCGACTTGGTCGGGGACATCGGCAGCCGCGGCGGCAAGTCAGCTGTGGTAATCACCGCCGGCATCGGCGACGAGGAGGATCTCCGCGAGCGCATGCTGGCGGCGGCGCGGCCGCACCTGCTACGGATCATCGGACCCAACACCATCGGCATGCTGGCGCCGCGGCTGTCGCTCAATGCCAGCTTCACGCATGTGGCTGCCCGGCCGGGTTCGCTGGCGCTGGTCTCGCAGTCGGGCGCCATCGTCTCCTCGATCATCGACTGGGCCGTCGCCGAGGACGTCGGCTTTTCGCAGGTTTTGTCGCTCGGTGACATGGCCGATGTCGATGTCGGCGACTGCCTCAATATGCTGGCCGCTGACCCGAAGACGTCGGCGGTCCTGATGTATCTCGAAGCCATTCCGCACGGCCGCAAGTTCATGTCGGCGGCCCGTTCCGCTGCCCGGGTCAAGCCGGTGATCCTGGTCAAGCCGGGAAAGCACGAGGCGACGGCGAGGGCAGCCCAGACCCATACCGGGGCGCTGGCCGGCGCCGATGCGGTGGTGGATGCGGCGCTGCGGCGTGCCGGGATCATCCGGGTCGACGATCTCGAAGATCTGTTCAGCGCCGCCGAAATCACGGCTCGCTTCCGGCCGCTGCAGCGCGGCCGGGTCGCCATCGTCACCAATGGTGGCGGTGCGGGAGTGCTTGCCGTCGACCATATCCTCGACCGCCACTGCACCATGGCGCAGCTGGCCGACGAAACCATCGCCGCTCTCGATCGGGTGCTGCCGCCCACCTGGTCCCGCGCCAACCCGATCGACATCATCGGCGACGCGCCGCCCGAGCGCTACCGCGCCGCGGTGCTCGCTGCGGCGGAGGATCCCGGCGTCGACGCCATCCTGGTGATGAACTGCCCGACGGCGCTGGCTTCGCCGAAAGCCGCTGCCGAGGCCGTAGCGAGCCTCGCGACGCACGGCCTCGTGAACAGGAAGCCCGTCCTTGCCACCTGGCTCGGCGCGTTCGCCGCCCGCGAGGCGCGCGACATCCTGAACGCAGCCGGGATAGCGAGTCTCGACACGCCGACCAGGGCGGCCGATGCGATCCGGCTGCTGACGCAATGGGCGCAGCTGCAGGCGAAGCTGCAGCGCGTCCCGGAGAGTCACGGCAAGCTGCGCGTCGATCCAGACGCAGCGCGGCAGATCATGGAAAGGGCAGGCGCGGAGGGCCGCAGCATGCTCACGGAGCCGGAGGCGAAGGGTGTCCTCGCGGCCTACGGCGTCGCGGTTCCCGGCGCGCGGACGGTCGATAGCGTCGCCGGGGTCGCCGCAGCGGCTGCCGATATCCTCTCGTCCAGCAGGCAAGTAGCGGTGAAGCTGCTGTCCCGCAGCATCACGCACAAGTCGGACATCGGCGGGGTCGTCCTCGGACTTGGCAGCCCCGAAGCGGCGCAGGCGGCGGCACAGCAGATCCACGACCGGGTCGCGGCGACCGGCCAGGAGGCCGCCATCGACGGGTTCAGTGTGCAGGAGATGGTACGCCGGCCGCGAGCCCAGGATCTGATCATCGGTGTCAGCTCCGACCCCGTTTTCGGTCCCGTGCTGATGTTCGGCTCGGGCGGCGTCGCGGTGGAGGTGGTGCGCGACACCACCATGGAGCTGCTGCCGGTCGACGACGTGCTGGCCGCCGACATGATCGACCGCACGCGGGTGGGGGCATTGCTCGCCGGCTACCGGGACCGGCCGCCGGCGGACCGGGCGGCCATCGTCGCGGCGCTGAAGGCGGTTTCGCAGCTGCTCATCGATTTCCCGGCGATCACGGCCATCGACATCAATCCCCTGCTTGCGGATACCGACGGCGTGGTGGCGCTGGATGCGCGCATCGAGATCGATTCCTCGCGGCTGGCGGTGCCGGGGCCCAATCCGGCGATGGCGATTCTCCCCTATCCCTCCGGCTGGGAGCGACTCCTGGAAGTCGGGGGGCAGGCCTTCCGGATCCGGCCCATCCGCCCGGTCGACGCCGAGCTCTATCCGCAGTTCCTCAAGCGCATCACGCCGGAGGACATGCGGCGGCGCTTCCTGATCCCGACGCGGAACCTCTCCGCCGATCTGATCGTGCGCCTGACGCAGCTGGACTATGACCGCGACATCGCCTTCATCGCCCTTGCGGAGCCGGAAGGGGAACTCGCCGGCATCGTCCGCTACTCCGCCGATCCCGACCACGTCCGGGCGGAGTTTGGGATCCTGGTCCGCAGCGACCTGCAGGGCATCGGCCTCGGCTCAGGGCTGATGCGGTGCCTCATCGACTATGCTCGGCAAAACCAGGTCGCGGTGCTCGAGGGGCAGGTGCTGAGGGACAACAGCGCCATGTTGAGCCTTTGCCGCGAACTCGGGTTCACCATCACCAGCGATCCGGAGCAACCGACCGTGATGCTGGTGCGACTGCCGCTGACAGCTTGATCCCCGTTACCGCTCGCCGGTCCGGTGACCGCACCGGGACGTTCCGTTACACCACGCCCAGAGCCCGCATGGCTTCCGCCACACGGACGAAGCCGGCGATGTTCGCCCCCAGGACGTAGTCACCGGGAGCGCCGTACTCCTCCGCGGTGTCCGCACAGGCGTCGTGGATCTTGTTCATGATCCCGGCCAGCCGCTCCTCGGTTCGTTCGAAGGACCAGCTGTCGCGCGAGGCGTTCTGCTGCATCTCGAGCGCCGAAGTCGCCACTCCGCCGGCATTGGCCGCCTTCCCCGGCGCGAACAAGACGCCCGCCTCCTGAAAGATCCGCACGGCGTCGGGAGTGGACGGCATGTTGGCGCCCTCGCCGACCGCGACGACGCCGTTCTCGACCAGCGTGCGGGCGTCCTTGCCGGTCAACTCGTTCTGGGTGGCGGAGGGCATGGCGATGTCGCAGGGAACGTCCCAGATCGATCCACCTTCGATGAACTGGACGGCGCTGCCCCGCTGCCGGGCGTACTCCGAGATGCGCCCGCGGCGCTCCTCCTTGATCTCCCGCAACAGGTCGAAATCGATGCCTTCCTCGTCCACCACGTAGCCGCTGGAATCCGAGCAGGCGACGACCTTGCCGCCGAAGGCGTGAATCTTCTGAATGGTGTAGAGCGCGACGTTGCCGGAACCGGAGACGACGGCCCGCTTGCCGGCAAAGCTGCTGCCGCTCCGTTCGAGCATCCGTTCCACGAAATATACGGCCCCATAGCCGGTGGCCTCCGTCCGCGCGCGCGAGCCGCCATAGGCGAGGCCCTTTCCAGTCAGCACGCCCGCCTCGTAGCGGTTTGTCAGCCGCTTGTACTGGCCGAACATGTAGCCGATCTCGCGGCCGCCGACGCCGATGTCCCCGGCCGGCACGTCCGTATACTCGCCGATGTGGCGATGAAGCTCCGTCATGAAGGACTGGCAGAAGCGCATTATCTCGGCGTTGGAGCGGCCGCGCGGGTTGAAGTCGGAGCCCCCCTTGCCGCCGCCGATCGGCAGTCCCGTGAGGGCATTCTTGAAGATCTGCTCGAAGCCGAGGAACTTGATGATCCCGATGTTCACCGAAGGGTGGAACCTGATCCCGCCCTTGAACGGTCCGAGCGCCGAGTTGAACTGGACGCGGAAGCCTCGGTTGATCTGCACCTTCCCGGCATCGTCCGTCCACGGCACGCGGAAGATGATCTGGCGCTCGGGCTCGCAGATGCGCTCGATGAGGGCGTCTTCCAGGTAGTGGGGATGCTTGGCAACCACCCGGCCGAGGCTCTCGAGCACCTCCCGAACGGCCTGGTGGAACTCCGTCTCGCCGGTATTCCGCCGCAGCACCTCGTCGAAGATGGGTTCGAGCTTCTCGTCTATGAGCGTCAAAGTCGCCTCGCAAATGGTTGGGACACGCGTCCTGCGCGTACCTTGGCGCCGTACTTCACAGCAGGCACCAGCGCACGCTTCTTTGCGTTTGCGCAAGGGCCGGTCAAGCGGCACACTGCTGCAACAAAGGGACGCACCCGTCCGTTCCCGCCGTCTTGCCACGTCGGCCGGCGCGGCAAGTATTTGAGCGTAGCGACGTCCAAACTTAGTTGGTGCGCTCGCGCGTCGTCGGATCGAAGAAGTGCAGGTTCTGCGTGGTGACCGCCACCTTGATGGTGGCACCGGGTTCAACGGAACTGCCGCGGTGGAATCGGCCGACGACATTGGCTCCCTCCTCCGAGAGCTCCTTCACCGCATCCGGATCGCCGGCATCGATCGTCGAGGCCTGGATGCCGAAATGGACCATCATGTCGGAACCGAGGGCTTCGACCAGCCTGACCTTTGCCGTCAGGCACTGATCTTCAGGGATGTCTGTCGCGAAGGCGCTGTCCTCCAGCTCCTCCGGCCGGATGCCGACGATCAACTCGGCGGTGCCCTGCTTTTGCAGCTCCGGATGCTGCGCGAGGACGCACGCTCTTGGCCAATGATCGCGACGATTGACGGTTCCGGCATCGGGCAATGTCTGCGCGGGTGCCTCGCTGCAGCTTTCGCGCGCACTCCGACACGGGCAGCGACGGCTTTGACATTCCGGCGACGGAGCAAAGGGCCGCCGGGGGCTCGCTGCGCTCCCGTCAGGGCGAGAACAAGGTCCAGGCAATGTGGCGGACGCCGCCATTGGCTTGGATGGGGTCGTCCTTGCGGTTCATGTAGTAGGTGGCCAGCAGGCGCCCCGGCTCCTGCTCCACGACCCGCGGATAGCCGACGTCCCAGCTGCCGCCGTCATCGCGGAGGATGAGCTCGCGGCCCCAGCTGCGTGCATCGTCGTCGCTGATGCGGGCCCTGATGCCGAAGGGCGGCAGGCGATAGCCATAGACGCAGGCGATGCGCCCGTCCACCATGCGGACGAGGTCGCCGGGGGCGCCCCAGTCATTGACGCGAGAGAGGAAGGACCAGGTGCGCCCGCCGTCCGCACTTTCGAAGATCTCGGTCCAGAAGACGCTGGTCGGGTCGCGCTGGCATCGTACCGAGCAGAGGATGCGCCCGTCCGGCAGCAGGATGGGCCGCGGATAGAAGTAGCGATGCCCGCTGAAGCGCAGCGGCAGGCTGCGGTCGTTGTCGGCGGCGCCGTCATCGGTGTTCGGGGTGATGAAGGACATGAAGGTCCAGTAGGCGCCACCCTCGACGGCCGCATAGACGGCGCCGCGGCGTTTCCAACCGTCCTCGCTGACCACGGTCATGAACAGGAGGCTCACCCCGTCCGGCCGCACCAGCGGCGAGGCGTGGCCCGAGACCGACGGCAGCCCGACATTGGGCGCGAGAATAGAGTGGCGCCAGTGGTGCCCGCCATCCGTCGAGACGCGGATCCAGGCGCGGCTGTGCGGGCGGAAATAGTCGGGCGTGGCGCCCGATGCCACCAGGACATCCGGGTTCGTGAAGTCGAGTGGTGGCTCCGATGCATAAGTATCGGGGGCATCGGCGAACAGCGCCTCCTGATCCGTCCCGAGGTCGAACAGCACCTGCATGCTGCCGGGATCCCAGGTCCGGCCGCGGTCGGTCGATCGGATGGTGACGATCTTTGGCCCCACCTTGGCGACATGGTCGTGATTGATATCCCCGGGATCGCTGTAATCAGCCGGTTTCTTCTGGAAGGCCACGAGGTAATCGCCATTCGCTGCCGTCCAGAACCCGCAGATGAAGGGCCATCCGCAGAACTCCGCATCGTTGCGGTAGACGATGCCATGCTCGGCGTCGCTCAGGCGCAGTGGGGGTGCGAAGCTGTTGACCATTTTCGATGTCTCTCGGAACAATGCTGCTTGCAGTCACCTATAGCAGCGCAGCGCCGTTGCCCTGCAGCGGTGCCCGGTTTTTCGACGTTCGAAACCGCCTGCCGCGGTGGTACCGCGCTGGCCACATCTGAACTTGATCGGCGGCAGCAAGCCCGACAGAGCGAGGCAATGGAACTGCTGGCCGATGAGTGCTGGATATGTCCGGCACGACCTGCCGTTTTCGCTGCGCGAAAAGCGCCTGCTGCGTCGGTCCCTGCCATCTGGGCCCAAGTGTAGGCTACCCCAGTCTGCCGAGCTTCATTGGCAGGCACAGGAGTGGAGGATTTCATGTACAAGGCGCCAAATTATTCGTCGCTGAAAGCCGTCGCCGCGGCTGCGGTGGCCGTCTGCATTACCGCCCTGGCGGGCACGACCCTCGCCCAGGACTGGCCGACTCGGGCGGTCACCCTCGTCGTTCCCTACGGCCCCGGCGCCAGCAACGACACGTTCACCCGCTCGGTCGCCGACATCATGAGCCGATCGCTGGGTCAGCCCTTCGTAGTCGAGAACCGCCCCGGCGCGGGTGGGTTCACGGGCACCAACTCGGTGGTGCAGGCCGAACCGGACGGCTACACCTTCGTCGAGGTGCCCAACAGCATCGTCAGCTTCGGGCCGATCATGAAGGTCGACCTCGACCCGTTCGAGGACCTCACGCCGGTCGGACTGATGGCCAAGGCGCCGACCGCCATGGTCGTGCCCTCGAGCCTGCCCGTCACCACGGTCCAGGAGTTCATCGACTACGCAAAGGCCAATCCGGAAACGACTTTCTACGGCATGGCGGGCATCGGCACGACGCAGCACCAGCACGGGGAACTCTTCAACCGCATGGCCGGCACCAATCTGCAGTCGGTGAACTACAAGAGTTCCGCCGATGCGCAGGCCGATCTCGTCGCGGGACGCCTGCATCTGATGTTCGTGACCGTCGCCAGCGCGCTCGGCCAGATCGAGGCCGGCCAGCTGCGCCTCCTCGCCTATACCGACGACAACTATCCCGAGGGCGCGCCCGAGGCGCCGACCATGGCGGAGGCCGGCGTTCCCGGCATGGAAGGAGCCCAGATCTTCTGGGGGCTCTTTGGTCCCGCAGGCCTGCCCGAGGACATCAAGACCAAGATGAATGCCGCGCTCAACGAGGCGCTGCAGGATCCGGCGTTCGTCGAGCTGACCGCCAAGTCCGGCGCAACTCCAGCCCCGGGGACGCCGGAAGACTTCGTGGCCGCACTGCAGGAGGAGGCGGCCACCCTGGCCGAGTTCGTCAAGACGGTGGCACTCGAATAGTCGTCCCCTGCAGGGGGCTTGGCCTCACCTGAAACCATCGGGCCTGGCGGAACCATCCGCCAGGCCTTTTCTTTATGCGGGGTTATCGCGAGGCAGCCGCTAACCTTGACGGCACGGCCGGACTGGCGGAGCCACCTGAGATGCGGAGGTGGAGGGCCGAAGGGCGGCGTGCGGAGAAAGGTTCCCGGCGGTTGGGCAGCGTCCGCCTGGACCGGAGCGCTACCTAGTCTTCCTCGACGAAGATCTCTTCGCGCTTCCTCGAGATTGCCGGTAGCGTGATCAGGATCAGCACCACGACGGCCACGAACAGCAGCGAGCCGCTGATCGGATCGGTGAGGAAGACCGTGGGATCGCCGCGGGAGAACACCATGGCCCGGCGCAGGTGCTCCTCGAGCAGGCCGCCGAGAACAAAGCCCATGAGGAAGGGCGCCGGCTCGCAGCCGAACTTGTGGAAGGTGTAGCCGAGCACCCCGAAGAAGGCGAGCACGTAGACGTCGAAGCCGCTGTTACTGACGGTGAACACCCCGATGGTCGAGAAGGCCACGATGGCCGGCAGCAAGTAGCGATAGGGGATCTTCAGCATCGAGACCCAGAGGCCGACCAGCGGCAGGTTGAGAATGACCAGCATGGCATTGCCGATCCACATCGATGCGATGACGCCCCAGAACAGCTGCGGCTGCTCCGTCACCACGTTTGGTCCCGGTGTGATCCCCTGGATCATCAGCGCGCCGATCATCAGCGCCATCAGCGGGTGCGAAGGGATGCCCAGCGTGAGCAGGGGGATGAACGAGGTCTGCGCGCCCGCATTGTTGGCCGCTTCCGGCCCGGCGACCCCTTCGATGGCGCCCTTGCCGAAGCGCTCGGGGTGCTTGGAGATGCGCTTCTCCAGCGTATAGGACGAGAACGCCGAGAGGATCGACCCGCCCCCTGGCAGCACGCCGAGCAGCGAACCGAGCACCGATCCACGGGCAATCGGCCCCGCCGCCTGCCGCAGATCGGCGCGGGTCGGCATGAGGGTGGTGATCTTGGCCG
Source organism: Devosiaceae bacterium (assembly GCA_035998685.1). Classification (GTDB taxonomy): domain Bacteria; phylum Pseudomonadota; class Alphaproteobacteria; order Rhizobiales; family Devosiaceae; genus Devosia_A. The sequence continues at coordinate 170,426 of DASYHK010000014.1, forward strand.
TTCCCGCAGCGGAATCCGGCATGTTCTCGAGGTTCTTGAGAATCTCGACGATGCCGAAGATCCCGAGCGCCACCGCCACCGTCGACAGGCCATCGGACAGCTCGATCAAGCCGAGCGTGAAGCGGAAGGCGCCGGTATCGACATCGGTCCCGACCATGCCGAAGAGCATCCCGGCCACGATCATGGCCACCGCCTTGATGGCCGAACCATGGGCCAGCGCAGTCGAGGTGACCAGTCCGAAGAGGATGAGCGCAAAATACTGCGTTGAACCGAACTGCAGCGCCACCGAGGCAAGCGGCAGCGCCACGATGGCGATGAGGAAGGTGGCGAAGGTGCCGGCGAGGAAGGAGCCGATGGCGGCTATGGCGAGGGCCTTTCCAGCCTCTCCCTTCCGCGCCATCTGGTAACCGTCGATCGCCGTCACCGACGATGAGACCTCCCCTGGCAGGTTCATCAGGATGGCGGTGGTCGAGCCGCCATATTGCGACCCGTAGTAGATGCCGGCCAGCATGATGAGGGAGGCGGTCGGCGAGAGGTAATAGGTGACAGGCAGCAGCATGGCCACCGTGGCCGTGGGCCCCAACCCCGGCAGCACCCCGATGAAGGTGCCGATGACGGCGCCCACGAAGCAGAACATGAAGTTCTCGGGCGACAGCGCGGCGTTGAAGCCGACGGCGAGGTTATTGAAGAGTTCGAGTTCCATGACCGCTTCCCGTTAGCCCGTGATCCAACCGCCGAAGAGGGGGTATGGCAGCCTCAGCGCGTAGATGAAGGCCAGCACGCAGAAGCCCGTAAGGAGGATGGAGAGCAGTGCGGCGCCGCGCCACGACATCCTGCCCGAAGCAAGCGATGCCATCAGTGTCGCGCCGCCGAGGGACAGCACCATGCCGAGACCGCGGATGGTCGCCGCAAAGAAGATTACCGCACCGATGACCAGCAGGAGGCCGCGCCATGACACGCGGCCGAACGACTCCGATGGCTTGTTGAGGCCAAGCATGGCGATCACCAGCCCCAGTCCGACGAGAACGGCGCCGAGGACCAGTGGAAAATAGCCGGGGCCCATCGAGAAGGCCTGCCCGATGCGGAGGTTGAACAGCGCATCGAGTGCGAAGAACAGCCCGATGATCACGAACAGCGCCCCGGCCGCCAGATCCTTGAGGTTGATGGTCATGCCGCCTCCCTACTGTATCCGGCCGTCTGCCGGTCCCCCTCCGCGTTCGTGCCAAGCTGCCTGCGGTGGCGGCTGGCCCTACGTCCCTACCGCCTCCTGCAGCCTCCGCCGATCACCCGGAAGGTCCTATTTCGCCATCCGAAACCGACGCTCCCCGCCGGCAGCGAAGGTTCAGCCCGCTAACGGAACCAAGCCCAGTGGCGCAGGTTGTGAATGAGGACTGCCGGCAGTGGATGCCCGAGCGGGTTCCGTTGCCGGCACTGCATCACCATACACCAGGAGGCCGAGATGACGGAGGTAAAGGGAGAACTGCTGTCCCTCGAGGACGCCGGACTGACCACTGAGAACCCGGCCGAGGATATTCGCGGTCGCGATGTCGTCGACGCTGCGGGGGAGAAGATCGGTCACGTCAAGGATCTGCTGATCGACAGCGCGGAGCAGAAGGTTCGGCTGATGGAAATCGCCCATGGCGGCATTCTCGGCATCGGCGAATCGAAGGTACTGGTTCCCATCGATGCCATCACCCGCATTGGGGACGATGTCGTAAATATCGACCGGACGCGCGAGCACGTCGCCGGCGCGCCTCGCTACGATCCGGAGATCGTGGAGGAGCGCGACTACTACGGGAGCCTCTACGGCTACTATGGGATCGGACCCTACTGGGGGGGCAGCTACGCCTATCCCGCCTTCCCATACTACTAGCACCGTCTGGCGGTGAACCGGAGCTTCGGGCAGTGCAGCTGCCCGGAGCACAATTGCGTTCTGCGGATCATCACCGAGCCATGCATCGGGAGCGCGGGCGGCCTGCACCGGGATACCTTGCGCCGGCACCACAATTCAGGCAATAGCATCGGCACTCGAACGGACCCGCTTTGCGGGTGGCTTCTCCGAGCGCCTATCCCTCGGTCAACCTCAACGCAGTCTCTGATCCCTCGCTGACGCCCGGCCAGGGCCTCGACGTCCGTTGCCGCCTGAGTTCATCCCTTTGACGACCTGTACCGCCCCGAAGGCAAGTGATCGATGCGACTACCGCATGGCTCCGGCAGCGAAGCTTCGCCGGGTCGTACCTGCCGCTCCTGTTTCAACCCATGGACTTTCCTCTAGATGATTGAATTTCTCAGCCGCATGCGTTCCGAGTGGTTCGGCAATATTCGCGGCGACATCCTTGCCGGCCTCGTCGTTGCCCTGGCGCTGATTCCCGAAGCGATCGCCTTCTCGATCATCGCCGGCGTCGACCCGAAAGTGGGCCTCTACGCTTCTTTCTCCATCGCTGTTCTCATCGCCTTCGTCGGCGGCCGCCCGGGCATGATCTCGGCGGCGACGGCCGCGACGGCAGTGCTGATGGTCACCCTGGTCCGGGATCACGGCCTTGAGTACCTGCTGGCCACCACGGTGCTCGCCGGACTGCTCCAGATCGCTGCGGGTTTCCTGCGGCTCGGCTATGTGATGCGGTTCGTATCGCGGTCGGTAATGACCGGCTTCGTCAATGCCTTGGCCATCCTCATCTTCCTCGCCCAGCTGCCCGAGCTCACGGGCGTCAGCTGGGTGACCTACGCCATGGTCGCCGGCGGTCTCGCAATCATCTACCTGTTCCCACGCCTGACAAAGGTGATCCCCTCGCCGCTGGTCTGCATCGTGGTGCTGACCGGCCTCTCCTTTGCCCTCGGACTCGATGTGCGGACCGTGGGCGACATGGGCGAACTGCCGTCGACCCTGCCGATGTTCCTCATTCCGCAGATCCCGCTCACCCTCGAGACGCTGCTGATCATCCTCCCTTACGCGGCGGCAGTGGCCGTCGTCGGCCTCTTGGAATCGCTGATGACGGCGACCATCGTCGATGACCTCACCGACACGACCAGTGACAAGAACCAAGAGTGCATCGGCCAGGGCATCGCCAACACCGCGACCGGCTTCATCGGCGGCATGGCGGGCTGCGCGATGATCGGGCAATCGATCATCAACATCAAATCCGGCGGCCGGGGGCGGTTGTCCACCTTTCTCGCGGGCGCCTTCCTCCTGTTCATGATCCTGGTGCTTGGCGACTTGGTCAGCGTCATCCCGATGGCCGCGCTGGTCGCCATCATGATTATGGTCTCGATCGGCACCTTCTCCTGGGCCTCGGTGAAGAACCTCGCCGTCCACCCCCGCAGTTCCTCCATCGTCATGCTGGCGACGGTTGCTACCGTCGTCTATACGCACAACCTGGCCATCGGGGTGTTTGCAGGAGTTCTGCTTTCCGGCATCTTCTTTGCGTGGAAGATCTCGCAGATCTTCCGCGTCACCTCGACCCTCTCCGAGGACGGGCGAGAGAGAATCTATACCGTAGCCGGCCAGATCTTCTTTGCCTCGGCTGAGGACTTCACCAACGCCTTCGACTTCAAGGAGGCACTGGAAAGGGTGACAATCGACGTCTCGCAGGCTCACATCTGGGACATCTCCAGCGTCCAGGCGCTGGACATGATCATCCTGAAGTTCCGCCGGGAGGGTGCCGACGTGAATGTCGTGGGCATGAACGAAGCCAGTGAAACCATCGTCGACCGGCTGGCGATCCACGACAAGCCGGGGGCCCTAGAGCGGCTCATGGGGCATTAGGAGACGGGCATGGCCAAACTTATCGCTTTCATCGACGGATCGATCTACTCCGAAAGCGTGCTCGACCACGCCGCCTGGGTGGCGACGACCATCGGGGCGTCCGTCGACGTCATTCATGTCATCGGGCGGCGGGACGTCGCCAGCGCGGACTTCAACCTCAGCGGCAATCTCGAGGCTGGATCACACCAGAGCCTCCTGAACGAACTCGCCGATCACGACGCCCAGCGAGCCAAGCTCGCCCAGCAGCGGGGCCGACTGGTCGTGGATTCAGGAGTCGCACGGCTGCAGGCGGCCGGCGTTGCCGCGGCGCATCCGCGGCTGCGGACCGGTGATATCGTCGAGGCGGTGCAGGAACTGGAGGGAGAGGCGGACCTCATCGTCATCGGCAAGCGCGGGGAAGCGGCCGATTTCGCCAAGCTCCATCTCGGGTCTAATCTGGAGCGCGTGGCGCGGGTCAGCCGCAAGCCGGTGATGGTCGCATCCCGCGCCTTTCGACCCGTCAAGCGCTTCCTCATCGCCTTCGATGGCGGTCCGAGCGTGATGAAGGCCGTAGATCACATCGCCCATGGCAGCCTGTTTCCCGGCCTGCCGTGCCACATGATCATGGTCGGGCGCGAGACCCCCGACGCCCTGGGGAAGCTCGAAGCTGCAGCCGAGACCCTGCGGCGGGCGGGCTACGAGGTAGACGCCACGATGGAAGCGGGTGAACCCGAGGAGGTGATCGCCCGGCATGCCGAAGCGGAACACATCGACCTCCTGGTGATGGGCGCCTACGGCCACTCGCGGGTGCGCAGCCTGATCATCGGCAGCACCACCTCCGAAATGATCCGGTCAGTGAAGATCCCGGTCATGCTTTTCAGGTAGTCGGACGACCCTACCGGCGGCCGTCGCTGGTCGATGACACTGTCCGCTACGTCCATGGCGGCGCCTCGGGAGCGGTGCCGGCCCTCGGGGGCCAGCTGCAGATCCTCAAGATCATGGTCTTCGTCGAGAGCCGGCAGGACGAGTAAGCGGGGCAGCCAACAGGGCGCAGTTGATGAAGCATTCTTCGCCGGGTTTGCTTCGCCGCTTCCATCTTCTTCTTCAAACCGGCAAGACTGGCGAAGTAAAGTTTCTGTCACCGAAAGTTTCGGGCGACGCCGGGAACGATGCCGGAGCCGGGCCGTTCCGGTGTCAGCGCGTCCCGAGAGGCGCAAATGACCGAAATCAGAGGAGAAATCCCATGAGAAGGCATGCACTTGCAGCTTCGCTTGGAGCTATTGCACTGGCAGGGTCCGGGCACCTGGCGCTGGCGCAGACGACCGGGTCGATTACGGCGGACATCATTCCGTTGCAGGACTGGCAGGCCGAAACGGCCGTCCTGGACGGATGGAGCGCCGACACGCTGATCGACGCCGACGTGCGCGACCCGAGCGGCGACGTCATCGGTAACGTCGAGAACATCATCTTCGGGATGAACGGCGAGGTGCTTTCGGTGATCGCCGAGATTGGCGGCTTCTGGGATATCGGCGACACCCACGTGAGCATCCCGTGGAGCAGCGTCGAGGTGAGCCCGGCTGGGACCGGCGTAGTGGTGCCGGTGACCGAGGATACGGTCGACGACTACACGCTGTTCCAGGACGAGGTGCTGACCGCCTTCGGTGCCCAGCGCCAGATCGGGGAAGTGAGCGGTGGCGGCTTCGGTGAGGTCGAGACCGGGCCACGGGCCTTCCGCGCTACCGAGTATCTGGGCGACTACGTGCGCCTGAGCGGCGGGGACGGCATGGTCAACTACGGCTACATCGAAGACGTAGTCATCAAGGATGGCGAGATCGCCGCCGTGATGGTGCGGCCCGACGTCGGCTGGGGTGCTACGGGGACCTACGCCTATCCGTACTACGGCACGCGCTCCGGCTGGTCGCCGGCGAGCCCGTACTACGATCTGCCCTATACGCGACAGGAGATCGAGCGGCTTGAGCCAGTCGACAACATCGGCTGATTGCCGAGGCTGTGGCCGTCACCGGCAGTGGGGTGACGCGCCGCAGACCCGGCAGCTGCAAGGGGCCGTCCCGAGGGGCGGCCTCTTGTCCGTGCCGAAGCCCCTACGAAAGTACGACCAAGGATCAGCCTTGGTCCAGCGGACCCCGGAGGTTTAAATGAACCACAGCAGCGAGTTCGTTGGTTTGCCCCGGCGACCCCGAGGACAAACCGCTGGCAGGGGGCTCGTCGCCGTCTTGGCGACAGGTGTCGCGCTCGCGAGCTTGGCGGCGTCAGCGCAGGAGCCGGTGGACGTGCAGGCCCTCCAGGAACTGGCCCTCGAGCTTGTCAACGAGGATCGTGCCGACCACGACCTGCCGGCGCTGGAGGCGGGTCCGGCCCTCGCCTCGGCAGCCATCGCGCATGCGGAGGACATGCTGGCGCGTGACTATTATTCCCACCAGTCTCCCGAAGGGACTTCCGTTGATGACCGCTACGTCGAGGCAGGCGGCAGCCGCTGGGAATTGGTCGCCGAGAACATCGCCCAGTGCACCGGATGCACCCCCGGCCCAGAGCTTGTGGAAGAGTTGCAGCAAGGCTGGATGGACAGCCCCGGGCACCGGGAGAATATCCTCGCCGACGGCTTGGAGCGGTTCGGCTTCGGGCTTGCTGCGGAGGACGGTGCCGTCTACGCGGTGCAAACCTTCGCCGGTCCAGGCACCCCCCGCGGCGTCGACAGCAACGAGGAAACGCGGGTCATCGCAGCCGACGAGCAGGAAGCATTGCTGCTCGAGGCGGTGAACGCGGCGCGGAGGGAGGCTGACCTGCCGCCCCTCGACGCCAGCGACAGCCTGAGCGCTGCCGCCAGATCTCTGGTGCCGGATCCTTCGGGGGCCTTCGAAATGGGGACGATGGGGGGCCTCGGCGAGGCTATCCCCGATGACGAGCGGACGCGCTGGGGCCAGCTCGCCGCCGTCTCGGGCGCATGCGGCGGCTGCGGCGAGGACACGACGGAAGCGGACGTCACCTACTTCGCCGGGGACTGGCTTGAGGCCGGCAGCTACCGATCCCGCTTCCTCTCGGCCGACTTCACCCATCTGGGGTTCGCTCTCGCCGCCAACGGCGAGGGCAAGAAGATCGCGCTGGCGGTGCTTGGTCAGGCGCGGTGAGGGCGCCCGCTGAGGCCTCCCGCGGATAGTCGACCGGTCGGCGATCTGCGGAGCCCGTTGTGGCCAGTTTCGATGCTCGAAATCGGCTTCGACGGGCGCCCCCCAATCCTGTTCCCCTGAGTAGGCTGGCGCGAAAACTTTGGGGAGCTGTGCATGCCTGTGGTGCGTCGGGATTTCCGCGTGCAGACCGTGGATCGGGTTGGCATCGCCATCAGGAGCGTACGGGCGGAACCGGCCGACCGAGCCAAGGGCGTGCCGATGATCCTGATGCACGGCACCCGCATCCCCGGGGTCAGCGAGTTCGACCTGCCGGTACCGAATGCTTCGCTCGCCGAGGATCTCGCCCGCGCCGGCCATCCCTGCTACATTCCCGACGCGCGCGGCTTCGGCAAATCGGACCGTCCAGCCGAGATGGACGAGGAGCGGCAGCCGACGCGGCCGCTCATCCGCAGTCTTGAAATTACCCGCGACATCGATGCGGCCGTGGACGACCTCCGCAATACCGCCGGGGCCGCCCGGGTTGGTATTTTCGGCTGGGGCACAGGGGGCATACTCGCGCTGATGTATGCGGCCTTGTGGCCGGAAAAGGTCGACAACATCATCCTCTACAACACGCTCTATGGCGGTGCCGGCGACCATCCGGAGATCGGCAGGGGCTCCTTCTGGGACGACCCGGAGCGGCCGGGGCACTTCAACCAGAAGAAATACGGCAACTACTATTTCAACCGTGTCGACATGCTGCGGAAGGGCTGGGACAACCAGATCCCGATCGAAGACAAGGATGCCTGGCGCGACCCGGCGGTGCTGGCGGCCTTCGAGCAGGCGCTGATCGACGGCGATCCCACGACCCTGACGCGCGACCCGCCCTCCTACCGCAGCCCCAACGGCATGCTGGAGGACAGCTTCTACATGGGGCTCGGGAATAAGCTGGTGCATGCCAGCCAGGTCTATTGCCGGGTGATGATCATCAACCCGGAATACGATACCTGGTGCCGCGACGCGGATGTCGTTGCCTTGCAGAACGATCTGGTGCATGCGCCGGAGGTCAAGGTCTGGGCGCCGAAGAACACCACCCATTATGTGCTGCTCGACCGACCGGAGCGGGGACGCGTGGAGACGCTCGCCGAGATCCTGCAATTCATCGGGAGAGGGAAGCCGAATTGACCGATATCCACGAGCCGCCGCTGGTCGACTGCCATTTCCATTTGTGGCGGCGCGATCATCCGACCACCGACACGGCCTGGTACCAGCCGCCGACGGATGCCGCGCTGGAGGATCTGCTGGCGCTGCATGACCAGCACGGCATCGCCCTCGGCGTGGTTGCCGCCGCCAGCGTCCATGGCGAGTATATCGACTACGTCCGCGCTGCCCTCAAGGCGCACCGGCGGCTGCGGGCGACGGCGATCCTGCCGCCCAATGCCGATCCCTACCGCATGCAGCGCATGCAGGAGGACGGCTTTGTCGGGGTGCGCCTGATGTGGTCGCAGAGCGACACCATCCCCGACACCCGGACCGGCGACTGGCGCATGTTCCTGCGCCGGGTCGCGGACATGGGGTGGCACGTGCATCTGGTGGACCGGCCCGAGCGGTTTGCCGAAACCATCGCGGTGGTCGAGGCGGCGGGGCCGCGGCTGGTGATCGACCACATGGGGGATCTGCGTTCGGCCGAGGGTCTCGACCACCCGGCGTTCAAGGCGATACTCGCAGCCGTGGAGCGTGGCAATACCTGGGTCAAGATGTCCGGCCGCTTCCGCAACGTCACGCCGGAAGTGGGCAACGCCTACGCTCACCAGCTGCTCAGCGCCGGTGGCACGGACCGGGTGCTCTGGGCCTCGGACTGGCCCTTCTCGGCCTGGGAGGGTCGGGTCACCTTCGAGCAGGTGCTTAAGGAGTATTACGAGATGGTGCCCGACGCTGCCATGCGCCGCGCCATCGATCGCACCGCCCTGAAGTTCTATTTCGGCTAGCACACACCCGTCGGGAGCAGCGCGATTGGGGTGCCGCGCTCACCGTGTTCTCCGGCCCCACCCGGCCATTGCCGGGAAAAGCTCTTGATTACTCCGCACCATTTCTCCGCTGTCATTCCTGCGAAAGCAGGAACCCAAACATCAGCCTGTGATAGCGGTGGGATGGGTCCCTGCTTGCGCAGGGATGACACCCGTGGATGGTGGCTTCTCGGAGCAGTGCCATCTCTGTGGGGCTCCCGCGGGATGAGGTTACTTTCGGGAATGACACGCCTAGTCCTCCTCGATGAAGATCTCCTGGCGCGATCTGCGCACCATTGGCACCGCGATGACGAGCAGGAGCACGGCCGCGACCGCCAGCAATCCGGCGCTGATCGGGCGGGTCAGGAAGACGCTGGCATCGCCGCCGGTGATCAGCATGGTGCGCCGTAGCTGGTGCTCGAACAGCGGCCCGAGCACGAAGCCGAGGATGAACGGCGCCCATTCCAGGTCGAACTTGGTCAGCACGTAGCCGAGCAGGCCGGCGATGACGATGAGATAGACGTCGAAGGATGAGCTGCTGACGCTGTAGACGCCGATGCAGCAGAGGGTGACGATGGCGGGAAAGAGCATGCGGTAGGGCACGCTCAGCAGCTTCACCCACAGCCCGACCAGCGGCAGGTTGAGCACGATCAGCATGGCATTGCCGATCCACATCGAGGCGATCAGCCCCCAGAACAGCTCCGGATTGTTGGAAATGACGTTGGGGCCCGGGGTGATGCCGTGGATGGTGAGGGCGCCGATCATCAGTGCCATGATCGGCGTTGCCGGCAGTCCCAGCGACAGCATCGGGATATAGGAGGTCTGGGCGGCGGCATTGTTGGCCGATTCCGGCGCGGCCACGCCCTCGATGGCGCCCTTGCCGAATTCACTGGCATTTGGCGAAACCTTCTTCTCGACGTTGTAGCTGACGAAGGCGGCCAACAGGGCGCCGCTGCCGGGCAGGATGCCGAGGAAGCCGCCGATCGCCGTGCCGCGCATGATCGGGCCGGTCATCCGCCGCCAGTCCTCGCGCGTCGGCATCAGCCCGGTGACCTTGGCGATCAAGGTGCGGGTCTTGTCGGTGCCCTCGAGGTTGCGCAGGATCTCGCTGATGCCGAAGATGCCAACGGCGAGCGCCACGAAGTCGATGCCGTCCAGCAGATCCCTTACTCCGAAGGTAAAGCGGGGCTGGTTGGTGTAGATGTCGACACCGGTGAGGCCCAGGAGCAGTCCGCAGCAGATCATGCCGATGGCCTTCAGCACCGAGCCGGAGGCGAGGGCGATGGCGGAGACCAGTCCCACGACCATCAGCGAGCAGTATTCGGCAGGGCCGAAGCTCAGTGCCAGCGAGGTCAGAGGCACCGCAACCAGCGCGACCAGCAGCGTTGCGACGGTGCCGGCAAAGAACGAGCCGATGGCCGCCGCGGCGAGGGCCGGCCCGGCCCGGCCGCGTTTCGCCATCTGGTAGCCGTCGATCATGGTCACCGTCGACGACGCCTCGCCCGGCAGGTTGACGAGGATCGCCGTGGTCGAGCCGCCATACTGCGCCCCGTAGAAGATTCCCGAGAGCATGATCAGCGAGGTGACCGGCGGCAATCCGAATGTCAGTGGCAGCAGCACGGAGATCGTCGCCAGCGGCCCGATCCCCGGAAGCACTCCGATCAGCGTCCCCAGCAGGACGCCGAGGAAACAGAAGGCGAGATTGACCGGCAGCGACGCCACCGAAAACCCGAGCAGCAGGTTGTCCAGCATCTCCATCCCGGTCACCAGTCCGGCCAGCTGCCGATGACCGGCAGCGGCAGCCGTAACCCGTAGATGAAGACGACGACGCAGAAGGCCGAAAGGGCAAGAGCGATCGCGGCTGCGGCCGGGGGCCGGGTTTCAGCGGCGGCCAGCGACACCACGAAGGCGGTGACGAACACCGCAAGTGCGAGCCCGGTTTCCCTGATGAAGGTACCGAAGAAAAGGACGCCCGCGGAAATCGTGAACAGCGCGCGCCATGCGAAAGAGCCGAAGGCCGGCTGCCGCGCTTCGAAAATGCTGGTGACGACGAGGATGGTCCCCAATCCGGCAAGGATGACGCAAAGCGCGGCGGGGAAGAAGCCCGGCCCCATACTGGTGAGGCTGCCCATGGGGAGGGACTGGAGGGCGGTGCCGCCGTAGATGGCAGTCACCGAGAGGAAGGTGAGTCCGGCACCGAGGTTCTTGGAATTGACGGTCATGGTGCCCAAGCTCTCCAAGCTCGGACGCGCGGCACCATCGCCGGCGGCCAGTATGCCGGGTAGCGCTCCGGGTCGCGGCGGAAGCTGGTTCCGCCGCACCCGGCCGCATCGGTGGTATTCAGGAGCCTAGCATCTCGGCGTAGAACTCCGCGAGTTGCTTGACGAGCTGCTCGTTGCCTTCCGGCCCGAGGTTCAGCGCCTCGTTCTGGAAGGTCGCCATCTGCGCCTTGTAGCTATCGGCCTGGACGGCCTCGTCGATCGCTTCGGCGAGACAGGTCTTGAGGTCGTCGGGCAGGCCGTCGGGGGTGATGAAGATGGTGTGGGAGTTGAGCGGCTGGGCGCTTGAACCCTGTTCCGCGAGGGTGCCGACGTCCGGAGCATAGGGAACCCGGCGGTCGATCAGCGAGGTCACCAGCTTCATGGTCCCGGCGGTGATCTGCTCGACGTGCAGCGTTCCCTGCGTGGTGGCGTCGACGTGCCCGCCCAGCGCGCTGGTGAGCGCTTCGGCCGCGCCGGCGCCGGGAATGGCGACCAGCTCCACATCATACTCCTCCGCCAACTGGCGGATCAGCACCTCCTGGTTGATGCCGGCGACCGCCACCGTGGCGCGGCCGTTCTCCCGGGCGTGCTCGATGAGGCCGGGCAGGTCGTCGAAGGGAGCGTCCGCGAGGGCGGCGAGCCCCAGCCAGGTCTGCATCCCGGACCCGAGATAGTCGAAATCCTCCCAGGTGTAGCCGACATCGCCCATGGCCGGGTTGACGGCGATGGCGTCGGTGCCGGTGACGCCGACGAGGTAGCCGTCGGCCGGCTGCGACTTCAGCCAGACGGCGGCGTTGGCACCGCCGGCCCCCGGCATGTTCTCGACGACGGTAGTCCAGCCCTGCTGCTGCTCGATGGCGGAGGTCAGGCTGCGGGCGATGGTGTCGGTGCCGCCGCCGGCGCCGAAGCCGACGACGAAGCGGATCGGCTTGTCGGGGTATCCTTCGGGACAGGTGGCGGCCATGGCCGCGGTCGCTGCGAGTCCGGCCGAAATGGCCGCCGCGGCGGCGAGTGCCCGCCGTGTTCTCAAGTGTGACATCGTTTCCTCCTCCATATTCTGCGAAAGCATGCATTGCTTTCGGCGTCGGTTTGGGCGCGGACGCGCCCTATTTCGAAGCCCGAAATCCGCAGATTGGGTAGGCTAGAAGCCGACGTCGGCGCTGCCCTTCAGCCCCAGCAGGTTGCGGACCTCGTCGGGCGTTGCCACTTCGTGGCCCAGTTCCTCGACGATGTGGCGGATCTTCGTCACCTGCTCGGCATTGCTCTCCGCCAGCCGGCCCTTGCCGATATAGAGACTGTCTTCGAGCCCAACCCGGGCGTTGCCGCCCATGGTCGCTGCCTGGGTGGCATAGGGAATTTGGTGGCGGCCCGCCGCCAGCACCGACCAGTAGTAGCTGTCGCCGAACAGCCGGTCGGCTGTCTCCTTCATGAACATGAGGTTCCGCATGTCGGGGCCGATGCCGCCGAGGATGCCGAAGATCATCTGCACGAAGAACGGCGGCTTGATCACGCCGCGGTCGACGAAGTGGGCGAGGTTGTAGAGGTGGCCCACGTCGTAGCATTCATGCTCGAACTTCACCCCGTGGCCGTCGCCGAGGACGGAGACGATGCGGCCGATGTCACGGAAGGTGTTGCGGAAGATGTGGTCGTCGGTGTTCCGCAGATAGCTCTCCTCCCAGGGAAAGCGCCAGTCCTTGTAGCGGTCGGCGAGACCGAAGATGCCGAAGTTCATCGACCCCATGTTGAGCGAGCACATCTCGGGCCGCAGCGCCAGCGGCCCGGCCAGCCGCTGCTCGACGGTCATGGTCATGCCGCCGCCAGTGGTGATGTTCACCACCGCGTCGGTGGCCTCCCGGATCTGCGGCAGGAACTTCAGGTAGGCCTCGGGGTCGGGCGTCGGTTCACCGGTTTCCGGGTTGCGCGCGTGGAGATGCAGGATCGCCGCACCGGCCTCCGCCGCGGCGATCGCCTGGGCGGCGATGTCGGCAGGCCGATACGGCAGGGCATCGGACATCGAGGGGGTATGCACGGCGCCGGTGATGGCACAGCTGATGATGATCTTGGGATTGGCGGCGGCCATTCACTCGTCCTCCTGTTCGCTCCAGCAGGTGCCCCGTCGCCACCCGGCAAGCCAAGGCGGCAGCAGCCTTATTTCGGCAGCAGAAATCAAGCCGCGCAGAGGCTGCACGGGCGGGGCAGGGGCCCATAGTTGATCCCAGCCGCCGAGGAGACTGCCGGATGACCGACCCACGCCCGTCCTTTCGTGATTTTCGCCGCCGGCTGCTTGCCAGCCAGCATCTGCTCGGCACCTTCGTCAAGATCCCGACCTCGCACGCGACGGAGATGCTCGGGCTGCTGGGGTTCGACTTCGTCGTCTTCGACCAGGAGCACGCGCCGCTCGGTCACGCCGCGCTCGACGTGATGATCCTTGCGGCACGGGCCAGCAACATCACGCCGATCGTCCGCGTCGGCGACCCCGGCGAGGCCAATATCCTCTCGGCCCTCGACAGCGGGGCGCTCGGCGTGCTGGTGCCGCATGTGTCGACGGCGGGTAAGGCGCAGGAGATCGCTGCGGCCTGCCGCTATCGCGGCGGTCGCCGGGGCTTCGCCAACACCACCCGCGCCGGCGAATTCGGCGGGCTGTCATTCACCGAGCACATGGATCGCTCGGACTCGGAGGTCGCCTGCATCGCGATGATCGAGGATCTCTCGGCGCTCGAGGAGATCGACGAGATAGTTGCGGTCGAGGGCATCGACGCCATCTTCATCGGCCGGGGCGACCTCACCGCGGCACTCGGCGCCCCATCCATGACGTCCCGAGAAACACATGAAGTGGTGGCGCCGATCATGGCCGCCGCCCGCCGGGCGAAGATGCCGATGATCATGCTGTCGCCGGATCGCCAAGACGCGACGGCAATGGCGCAGCTCGGTGCCACCGCCTTCATGGTCTCGAGCGACCAAGGCTTTCTCCGATCGGCCGCGGCGGCAGCGCTGACGGCCTTCGCCGGCCCCCTTGCCTGACTTTCCACATCCAAGAGAGAGAACCCACAATGAAGATTTCAAGCGAGCGGCTGGCGCTCATCCAGGAGCTGCAGGCCCTCTGCATCGACTACTGGCACGATGTGGACACCAACTGGGGGCGCGGGGCGCCCGAGTACTACACTCCTGACGGCGAGTTCGTCGGTCCGGCCGCAACCTACAAGGGCCGGGAGAAGATCGCCGCCTTCTACAAGTGGCGCGAGGACCGGGGCACCCGCACGGTGATCCACCAGGTCGCCAACTTCGAGGCCACGTCCACCGGCTCCGACACCGCCACCTGCCACTGGTTCCTGATGCTGTATGCGGCCGACGGCAAGCCGGAGCTGCCGAGCAAGCCGCCGATCCAGATCGCCTATATGACGGACCACATGGTGAAGCATCCCGAAGACGGCTGGCAGGTCAGCTACCGGAAGTTCGACAACTGGTTCGTCGGCGATACGCCCACCACCAATCCCAATCTCGACGACAAGTGAGCCGAGGCGCCGGCAGCCATAAAAATGGCTGCCGGTGTCGGTGCCCGTCGACTAGAAGCCCATTTCCAGCTTTTCCGGATGCAGGGCCTGGGCGCCCCGGCGGCTCTGCTCGATCAGGGCGAAGGCCTCCTCGATCCTCGCCGTGGTCTCACGCATCGGAGCGACGATGCGTTCCTCGAGCTCGGCGAGCGGGATGGCCGTCTTGAAGAAGCTGATGCTGATGGCTGCCCGCACGATCGACCCCTCGTGGATCGGCATTGCCAGCGTCGACGTCCGGTAGGGTTTGGTGCGCGGATCGCGGGTGGCAAAGCCGTCCTCCCGCGCTCGCTCAAGGAGCAGCCGGAAGCGCCGTTCCGCCGTCTCGTCGAAGTTCCGGGACGTGTCCGCACGGAACAGCGCCAGGTGCTTTTCCAGCTCTTCCTGCGGGCAGAAGGCGAGATAGGCCCGCCCCATGGCGGATGATTGCAGGTCGGGACGCAGGCCGAGCACCGTATTGGTGTGGGCCCATGGGCTGATGGTGCCGGTCCAGAACTGGATGGAAATGGCATCCCCATCGATGATGCCGAGGCCGATCGGCCACTTGATGCGCTTGGTGAGATCGATGGCAGGCGGCCGCGACACCTCGATGATCTGGGAGATTCCCTCATAGCCCGAGGTGAGGTCGTTGACGTGGTGCGTGACCCGATAGCCGCCGCACATGTTGTCGCGGGCTATGTAACCCTCGCCCATCAGGGTCTCGAGCATCCGCACTATGGTCGGCTTCGGCATCCCGGTTTCTTCGTGGATGCCGTTGATCGAGGCGATGCGGAGCCGGTTGACGGCGCGCAGCACCTCGAAGGCGCGATGCACCGCTTCCACCGGCGGATAGGAGGTGCGGGTCGTGTCGGTCAGCCCGCGGCGGGAATTGGTGCGGATGCGCGGCTTCAGCGCCGTACCGCTCCCAGATGACGAAGCCGCGTTGCTGCCCGGCGGTGCCGCCGGTCCCTCGATGACTAATACCATGGCTCGTGCCCTCCCAAGCACGTCGGCCCCAGGGGCCCGATCGGGGCGGCCAGCCTTGGTCCTGCGGCCGTTGCCGCTCACGATCCGACCGGATGCTACTCCAAGGCAGCAGGTGACTGCCAGCCCCTGCGTCTGCTGGTCGCTGGTAACAATACTAGGACAAGGCAAGGCGGCCGTTGCCATGCACCGGGCCGCTATTTCGTCCTCTGAAATGCCCCCTCTTATGGATTGGCGTAGGGTGCGGCTCGATTAGACCATGCCGCCAACAGCAGTGCCTGAGGAGGCTCCAGTGACCGAACAATCCATGCGCAAGGCAACCAAGGCCGCGTTTCACGAAATGGAGCCGCAGGTGATCTCGCCCGATGGCAAGGCGAAGACCTGGATCACGCGGGGCGGCAACTTCGCCGTCTGCGTCACCGAGGTGGAACCGGGGGCGGTGCTCGAGCGCACCAACAATCCCGAGGAATACATGGTCATCCTGCCTCCGGACGGGACGGCGGCGACCATCGAGGCCGGTGGCGAGTCGGTCGAGGCCGGCGAAGACTCGCTGACCATCGTGCCGCCGGGGCCGAGCCGCATCACCGCGAAGGTGAAGGGCACCATCGCTTGCATCTACTCCAAGGCCTCGAGCGACATCATGGCGCTCGCCTCCAATGCCGCGACCTATGCCGACGGGGCCCCCGAACTGGCGCCGCCCGACCTCTGGCCGGAGCCCTATGACGGCTTCAAGCTCCGGCACTACCCGCTGGCGCAATATGCCGATCCCAATGGCGAGCGCATCCAGCCGCGGGTCTTCCGCTCGACTAACATGCTGGTGAACATCTTCGCCCACTACCGGACCCGCCGCGACACGACGGCGCTGAGCCCGCATTGGCACGACGACTTCGAGCAGGCGTCCCTCACCCTCAACGGCACCTGGATCCATCACCTGCGCTACAACTGGGGTGCGGACCTCAAGAACTGGTGGCCCGACGATCACGGCGAGATGTCGACACCGTCGGTGATCATCATCCCGGCGCGCGCCATCCACACCAGCCGCGACGTGGGCGAGGATGGTCCGGAATCCTCGCTCTACGACATCTTCTGCCCGCCGCGGCTCGACTTCGCCTCGAAGAAGGGCTTCGTCATCAACGAGGACGAGTACCCGCTTCCCGACGGGGCAGGCGAGCGCGAAGTCAAGACCGGCGGGACGCTGCTCAACTGGCAGAAGCCGGGCTGAGGGCCGTGACTGGTCCGATAGCCGGCGTCGTCGGCCTCGGCTCCATGGGCTTCGGCATCGCCGGCTCGCTGATCCGCGCCGGCCTCGAAACCTACGGCTTCGACGTCAATCCCGAGCCGGTTCGCCGCCTCTCGGAGATCGGTGGCCTGAGCGGCGAACTCGCCGCCGTCGCGCCGTCGATCGACATCCTCGTGGTGGTGGTGGTCAATGCAGCGCAGCTCGACCAGGTGCTGTTCGGACCCGGCGGCGCCGCGGCCGCGTTGCGGCATGGTGCGGTGGTCGTCGGTTGTCCGACCATTGCGCCGGAGATCGCCCGGCTGACCGAGTCGCGGTTGGCCGCGTCAGGCATTCTCTATCTCGACGCGCCGATCTCCGGCGGAGCCGCCAAGGCCGAAGCGGGGGACCTGACCGTCATGATGTCGGGCAGCACGGCCGCCGTCGAAGCGGCGACGCCGGCGCTTGAGGCAATGGCAGGCAAAGTGTTCCCGCTCGGCAACGTGGCGGGCCCGGCCTCGGCGATGAAGATGATCAACCAGCTGCTGGCCGGCGTCCACATCGCCGCTGCCGCCGAGGCGATGACCTTCGGGCTCAACCAGGGCATCCCGCTGGCGACGACGCTGGAGGTGATCAGCCAGGCCGCCGGCACCAGCTGGATGTTCGAGAATCGCGGGCCGCACATCGTTGCGGGCGACTACACGCCGCGCTCGGCCGTCGATATCTTCATCAAGGACCTCGGCATCGTGGCAGAGACGGCGCGCGCTGCCCGCTTCGCCGTACCGCTGGCTGCGGCCGCCCTGCAGCAGTTCGTGGCGGCGGGAGGCTCGGGCCTCGGTCGCGAGGACGACGCCGCCGTGGCCAAGGTGTATGCTCGCAACGCCGGCCTCAAGCTACCAGGAGCATAGCCATCTTACTCGGCTGCATTGGCGACGACTTCACCGGTTCCTCCGACCTCGGCAATGTGCTGACCAAGGGCGGCATGCGCACGGTGCAGTATTCCGGCGTGCCGGCGGGGGACGCCGCCCCGGGGGTGGAAGCCGGCATAGTCGCGCTGAAGTCGCGGACGATTCCGGCGGCCGACGCGGTCGCTCAGTCGCTCGCCGCGCTCGCCTGGCTGCAGGCGCAGGGCTGCCGCCAGATCCTTTTCAAGTACTGTTCCACCTTCGACTCCACCCCCGAGGGCAATATTGGCCCCGTGGCGGAGGCGCTGGCCGACGCGCTCGATGCGCGGCATGTCATCGTCTGCCCGGGCTACCCGACGCTGAAGCGGTCGGTGTTCAACGGCCACCTCTTCGTCGGCGACCGGCTCCTCAGCGAGAGCGGCATGGAGAACCATCCGCTGACGCCGATGACCGATCCCGACCTCCGGCGCTGGCTGGCGCGTCAGTGCCGCGGCGAAATCGGCCACATCCCCGCCGCTACGGTCCTCGCCGGGCGCGACGCCATCCGTGCGGTGCTGACGGCGCCCGACACGCCGCGGCTGGTCGTCGCCGACTGCGTCCGCGACGAGGACCTGTTCGAGATCGGCGCCGCGGCGGCCGACCAGAAGCTGATCACCGGCGGGTCGGGGATCGCCTTGGGGTTGCCGGCCGTGTTCCGCGCCCGCGGCATGACCGGCCAGTCGGGAACGCAATGGACGCCGGTCAGCGGTCCCGCCGCCATTCTCTCCGGTTCGTGCTCGACTGCCACGCGGGCCCAGGTGGCGTACCATAGGGCCCGGCACCCGGCGCTGGAGGTGACGGCGGACGCGGTCATGGACGGGAGCCTGGACAGCACCCGGGCGACCGACTGGGCCCTCGCACATTCTGGGGGCCTGCCGCTGATCTATTCGTCTGCCGACCCCGCTGTGGTCGAGGCGGCCCAGCAGCGCTACGGTCGCCAGCAGGTGGCCGCGGCCCTCGAACATTTCATGGGCGACACGGCCCGCCGCCTCGCCGAGGCCGGAGTGCGCCGTCTCGTCTCGGCCGGCGGCGAGACCTCCGGCGCCATCACCGAGGCACTCGCCGTCGCAGCGATGGAGTTCGGTCCCGAAATCGATCCAGGCGTGCCGGCCCTGCGCGTGGTTGGCCGCGAGCTTGCACTGGCGCTCAAATCCGGCAATTTCGGCGGCGAGGACTTCTTCCAGCGCGCCGCGGGGGTACTGGGTACGACATGAGCGACACCGCGCTTCGCGACAGCATTTGCCGCTTTGCCAGATCGATGTTCGACCGCGGGCTGACCGGTGGCGCCTCGGGCAACATCTCTGTCCGGACGGCGGACGGCGGCCTGCTCGTCACGCCGACGGGCAGCTCCTTCGGGCTCCTCGATCCCGCCCGGCTGAGTCGCTTCGACGCCAAGGGCCGGCATCTCGACGGTGATCCTCCGACCAAGGAAATGGCGCTCCACAGCGCCTTCTACGACACCCGCGGCGACCGGGCAGGGGCGGTGGTGCACCTGCACTCCACCCATTCGGTGGCCTGGTCGATGCTGCCGGGCACCGACAGCGACAACCTGCTGCCGCCGCTCACGGCCTATTCGATCATGCGGCTCGGCAAGGTGAAGCTGCTGCCGTATTTTCGGCCGGGCGACGCTGCCATGGGCGAGGCGGTCCGCAGCCTCGCCGGCCGCCGCTCTGCCGTTGTCCTTGCCAACCACGGCCCGGTGGTCGCCGGCAAGGATCTCGAGGCGGCCGTCTACGCCATCGAGGAGCTGGAAGAGACCGCACGGCTGGCGCTGCTCACCCGGGGGCACCAGCCCATGGGGCTGAGCTCCGAGCAGGTCCGGGACCTCGTCGCGACCTTTGGCTTGGAATGGGAGTGAGTGATGTGGTGGAGGAGTGGCGCTTGTCGTTGAAGCCAATCGAGCAAGTCGCAATCGTCGGGGCGGGGCTGGTGGGCTGCAGCTGGGCCGTGGTGTTCGCCGCGGGCGGCGCCCAGATGCGGGTCTTCGATGCCCGGCCGGAGGCACGTGAGGAGGCTCTCAAGCGCATCGGCGAGACGCTGGACGACATGCACCGGGCGGGTCTTTGCGGAGAGCCACGGTCGATCCTGCAGCAGGTCACCGTGTGCGACACGCTCGCCGAGGCGATGCACGGCGCCGACTACGTGCAGGAGAGCGTCTTCGAGCGGGTAGAAATTAAGTCGGCAGTTTGTGCCGAGATCGGCCAACTGCTCATCGGGCACACCGTGGTGGGCAGCTCCAGCTCCGGCATTCCGGCGTCCAGTTTCACCGAAACCGTCGCCAACCGCGAGCGCTTCCTCATCGCCCACCCGGTCAACCCGCCGCATCTCATCCCGGTGGTCGAGCTGGTGCCGGCGCCGTGGACCGCGCCCGAGATCCTGCCCTGGCTGACCGGCGAACTGCAGCGCTTCGGGCAGGTTCCGGTGCAGGTCCGCTCGGAGGTGCAGGGCTTCATCCTCAATCGGCTGCAGGGGGCACTGCTGAACGAGGCCTGGGCCCTGTACGAGGAAGGCTATGCCAGCCTCGCCGACATCGATGCCACAGTCTCGCACGGGCTCGGACTGCGGTGGGCGCTGATGGGGCCCTTCGAGACCATTGACCTCAATGCGCCGGGCGGCATTGGCGACTATGCGCAGCGGCTCGGCCCCCTCTACCACGACATCGCGCGCTCGCGGAGCGAGCCCCGCGGCTGGTCGCCGGAGCTCATCGAAAAGGCGGTGGCCGAGCGGCGGGCGGCGCTGCCGCAGGACGCGCTGCCGGAGCGTGGCCGCTGGCGCGACCGGCGGCTGATGCAGCTGGTCGCCCATCTGCGGTCCGCCGGAGGAGGAGAAAAGTGACGCTCTACACCCTGGACAACGTGGCCCCGCAGCTACCTGCCGGCTTCCACTGGATCGCCCCCACCGCCTCCGTCATCGGCAAGGTCGAACTGGCCGAAGAGGCCAGCGTCTGGTTCGGCGCGGTGCTGCGGGGAGACACGGAACTGATCAGCGTCGGCGCCAGGTCGAATATCCAGGACAATGCCCTGCTCCACACCGATGCCGGCTATCCGCTCGACATCGCCGAAGACTGCACGATCGGGCATGGCGCCATCCTGCACGGCTGCACGCTGGGGGCCGGCTCCCTGGTCGGCATGGGCGCCATTGTCCTCAATGGTGCCCGGCTCGGCGAATACACGCTGATCGGCGCCGGCGCGCTGGTCACCGGCGGCTTGGAGATCCCGCCGCGATCCCTGGTGCTCGGTTCCCCGGCCAAGGTGGTCCGGGAGCTGCGCGCGGAGGAGCTGGAGTCGCTCAGCGCATCCGCCGCCCACTATGTCGCCAATGCCCGCCGCTTCGCCGCCGGCCTGGCGCTGCGGAACGGACCGCAGTCGTTCGAGCCTGCCTGAGTGCCGACTATGCGACCTGCTGCTGATGATCGGCGACGATCCGCAGGTAGCGCCGGCGGTAAGCCGAGGGCGTGACACCGACGAGCTTGCGGAACAAGTGGCGGAAAGCGGAAGGCTCGCTGTAGCCGATCTCGGCGGCAACGTCGTCGAGGGACAGGCCGCTGGTTTCCAGCAGCTGCTTGGCCTCTTCGATGCGCATCGTCTGCACATATTCGAGCGGCGACTGGCCGGTGGCGCGCTTGAAGCGGCGCAAAAAGCTGCGTTCCGTGAGCCCGCTCTGCGCCACCATCGTCGCCACCGGGTTCGGATCGGCATAGTTGTCGGCCACCCACAGCTGCGCCGCGGTAACCAGCGGATCCTCATGGCGCCGCCCGACTGTCAGTGCCGCAAACGGCAGTTGCCCCTCGCTGTGCCAGTCGAGCAGGAACAGCTTGGCTAGCCGCCGCGCCTCCTCCGCCCCGGCCACCCGGCCGACGAGATAGAGCAGCAGGTCGTGCCACGACGAAAAGCCGCCCGTGGTGACGAGCCGGTGGCCTTCGCCCGCCGGTACCAGGATGCGCTCCTTGCGGATGCGAACCTCTGGATGGCGGCCGGCGACGGCGTCGCAGTAGCCCCAGTGGGAGGTGGCTTCCTCCCCGTCCAGCAGTCCCGTCGCCATGAGCAGCGCCGACCCGGAGCAGAGGGAGGCGACGATGGCGCCATCCTCATAGGCGCCGCGGATCCATTCGTAGACCGGCTCGTAGTGCGCGGGCAGGGGGGTCCAGGGGGCGGTCGTGAGTTCGGGAACGATGATGATGTCGGGCCGCGGGTAGTCCGCGATGCTCCCGTGCGGCTGTATGGTCACGCCGTGGTAGTCGCGGTAGGGGGCACCATCGGCGGAGAGCAACCGCGGCAGGAAGCGCTGCCCAGGAACTGGCTCCCCATGCAGCGTTTCCCACAGCTGCCCCACGGCCGCCAGCAGATCCATGATGATGAAGGCACCGGCGCTCCCGGTTTCCGGTGTGGCGAGCACAGCGGTGAGCAGCGGCTTCTGGGGCAGGTCCCGCATGGTCGGTGTCCGATCTGAACCGTTCTTGTCGGAATTCAGCCTATCGTTATCTGAGGCCGGTGCCTAGATGCAGCAACCGGGACGCAGCCTCCCTTCGCGGACCCACCACACATCTGGAGTAAGAACAATGACCACAGCGACCGCGGTGCGCGCGCACCCGATCCCCTTCGACGACGCCAAGGCACAGGCATTTGCCGGCAAACTGCTGGGCGCCCTCAACAGTTCGGCGCTGATCCTCATGACCTCCGTCGGCCATCGCACGGGCCTGTTCGACGCACTGGCAGCGATCTCGCCTTGCACGATAGGCCAGTTGGCCAATGAGGCCGATCTCGCCGAACGCTATGTGCGCGAATGGCTGGCGGTGATGACCACCGCCGGTGTGGTCGACTACGAGCCGGAGAGCCAGACCTATTTCCTGCCCTCCGAGCACGCCGCCTGGCTGACGCGCGCCGCCGCGCCGAACAACATCGCTGTGACGGCGCAGATGATCGGCGTCGCCGCCGCGGTGGAGGACGCAATAGTCGACCGCTTCCGCGACGGCCACGGGGTCCACTACCACGCGTATGGCCGCTTCCATGAGGTGATGGGCGAGCATACCGCGCAGGCCATGGCGAGCAACGTCATCGAGCACATCCTGCCGCTGGTGCCTGATGCCACCACTCGCCTGGAGCGGGGCATCGATGTCATCGACGTCGGCTGCGGCGCCGGCGACGTGCTGCTGCGGCTGGCAGAGCGCTTCCCCAACAGCCGCTTCACCGGCGTTGACCTCTGTGCCGACGCCTTCGGAGTGGCAGCGGAGACGGCGTCAGGCAAGGGACTGTTGAACCTCCGTTTCCAGGAACTGGACGTATCCCGGATCGAATCCCTCGGCGCCTTCGACCTGATATTCGCTTTCGATGCCGTGCACGACCAGAAGGACCCGCAGGGGATGCTCGAGGTGGTGCGGCGTTCGCTGCGGCCGGACGGGACCTTCCTGATGGTCGATATCGACGGCTCGAGCAAGCTCGAGAACAATCTCCAGCACCCGCTCGGCGCCTATCTCTACATGATGTCCACCATGCACTGCACGCCGGTCTCCCTCGCCCAGGGCGGCATCGGCCTCGGCACCATGTGGGGCGTCGAGCTGGCATCCGAGATGCTGGAGAATGCCGGCTTCACCCAGGTCGCGCTCACGCGCCTGCCGCACGATCCCTTCAACGCCTATTTCGTCGCCCGCCCCTAGTGGGCGGCGGCATCTCTTCTCCCCTCCCTGACGACCAGAAGAATGGATAACTCATGCGT
This sequence comes from Devosiaceae bacterium, assembly GCA_035998685.1. Classification (GTDB taxonomy): domain Bacteria; phylum Pseudomonadota; class Alphaproteobacteria; order Rhizobiales; family Devosiaceae; genus Devosia_A. The sequence goes on from DASYHK010000014.1 coordinate 193,943, forward strand.
ACCACCCCGAAACTTGCGGCCATCGCCGCCCTCACAGTCGTCTCCGTTACCTCCTTTGCCGGGGCCCACGAGTCAGCCGGCGCCGACGACACCTACACCGAGATAGAAGCGACGCTGGGCGTCGTGCCCAGCCACATCAAGGGCTACCCTGAATCCGCCGTGGCTGGAGCCTGGGCCATGACCAAGGGCCTGCTCTTCGATGAAGGCAACGCGCTCGAACCGAAGGTCAAGTCGCTGATCAACCTGGCCGTCGCGGCGCAGATTCCCTGCCAATACTGCATCTGGCTCGAAACCAAATTCGCCAGGGCCCAGGGTGCAACCGACGCGGAAGTCGCCGAAGCGGTGGCGCAGGCCGCCTATGTCCGTCACTGGAGCACCGTCATCAACGGCCTGCAGATCGACTTCGAGACCTTCAAGTCCGAGTTCGGCGGCGATTGACCGCGGCGGCGCCCGGCGTGAGGCCGGGCGCCTGCCTTGCCGCCGCGGGATCAGCGTGTAAGGCAACCGCTTGGCCGCCCAGCCATTCCTCCCTGACCAACGGAGGACAGGCATGCCCAAATTCCAGCTGCAGTACCGGATCGACGACGAGGTGGTGGAGGCGACGGACTGGCAGGAGCAGTCGGATCTTGATGCCGCTCATGCCTGGGCTCTGGATTGGGCCAGCGATCTGCTCGCGGACGCCGTCGAGGCGGGAGACTCCCCCCACGCGCCGCGAGCTGTCGAGATCGCCGGCGAGGAAGGTGAGATCCTGCTCTACGTGGTGTTCTGGGGGAGCCTGTTGGCACCGGCAGCGAGATCAGGCGCCACGGTCCACTGACCGCTCGCCAGCGCGTCCGCCTCGCGGCAAGTTGACTGGCCATGGCGGCGCTCCGGCGTTGATCATGAGGGGCCGGCGCCTGCGGCCGGCTCAGCAACGAACGGAGGATGCCATGCCCTACACCCGCCGCCGGACGCTTGAACTCGGCGCCACGACACTCGCCGCCATTGGATTGTCGACATTGCTGCCGCGCACCGCCTTCGCCCAATCGGGAGGCGACAGCTACCCCACCGACAATGGCGAGATCACTGTCCACCCCGTGTCACATGCCTCACTGGTGATGACGGTGCCGAACATGGTCATCTATGTCGATCCGGTGGGTGGCGCCGATGCTTACGACGGTTTCGACACGCCCGACCTGGTGCTGATCACCCACGAGCATGGCGACCACTACGAGGCCGAGACGCTGAGCGCGATCGTCGGCGACGACACCCGGCTGATCACCAATCCGGCGGTGTTCGACATGCTGCCCGAGGACCTCAAGTCGAAGGCGGAAGCGCTGGCCAACGGCGAGTCCACCACCATCGACGACCTCACCATCGATGCCATCCCTGCCTACAACACCACCGAGGATCGGCTGCAGTACCACCCGGAAGGCCGCGACAATGGCTATGTGCTGGGCATCGACGGCAAGCGCGTCTACATCGCCGGCGACACCGAGGATATTCCGGAGATGCGGGCGCTCGAGAACATCGACATCGCCTTCGTGCCGATGAACTTGCCCTACACCATGGACGTCGCGCAGGCCGCGTCAGGCGTCGGCGCTTTCGCCCCCACTCACGTCTACCCCTATCACTACCGCGACAGCGACATCGACGAGTTCGAATCACTGCTGGCCGAGGAAGGCGTGGAAACCGAGGTCGTGCGCGGGGACTGGTACTGAATAGGCGCTTGAGCCACTGCCTGAGGCGGCGGCGTCCGCAAAAGGGCGTTGCCGCCCGCCGGGCGGGGAAATAGTCTCTGCCGATGCAGATGTTCGACCCTTATGCCGTCCTCGGCCTGCCACGCTCCGCCACGGCGGCGTCGATCAAGGCGGCCTACCGCACGCGGGCGCGGATGACGCATCCGGACCGCGGGGGTGAGCCGGCGGAGTTCATGGTGGTGGTCAAGGCCTTCGGCGTGCTGTCGGACCCGGCGGCACGGCGGCTGTTCGACGAGACCGGCGAGGTTCGCGAGGAGGGCGTCCGGAACCATCGCCAGGAGGTCGCCACCATCCTTGCCGAGATGTTCGACACCGCCGTCGCCACCGCGCTGTCACTCGGGTTGCCGCTGCAGCGGGTCGACTTCATCGAGCAGATGGCGAGTGCGGTGCGCAAGCAATCGGTGGAAGCCGATGGCAGCTATCAGAAGCTCGAGGGGGATCTGGCGGCGCTGAAAGCGCTGCGGACGCGGATTCGGCGCCGCGATGGGCAGCCGAATCTGTTCGTGCAGCGCCTCGACGAGCAGGTACGGACCAAGACCCAGGAGCTGGTGGAGGCGACGCAGCGGCAGGCGCTGCTGGAGAGGGCGCTTACGGAGCTCTCGAACTACGATTCCGAGGTCGAGCTGTTCTCGGCGCTCGAGGTGGAGGCGCCGGCCGCGCCCGAGGCCTGAGCAGGGGTGCGACCAAACGACCGATGGCGGCGCAGGGTCATGCCACCCATATGAGGGTCGCGGCGCCTTCCTGCCCTCCCTCCGGGTTGGCGCTGCCGGGCAGAGCGTCGAGGCATACGTGCCTCCGCTCGCCCCTCCTTTTCCCCGTCCGGTCGCGTCAGTGTGCCGTCAGCACCGGCACGCGGGCGTGGGTCATGACATGCCTCGTCACACCGCCAAGCACCCATTCCCGGAAACGGGAGTGGCCGTAGCCCCCCATGACGATCATCTGCGCGCTGGTCTTCTCCGCTTCGTTGAGCAGCGCCTCGCCGGCGTCGCTCCAGCCATTGATGGCACGCAGTTCGGTCGTGACCTCGTGGCGGCTCAGATAGCGGGCGATGTCGGTGCCGACCGTCTCGCCATACTGCTCGCTGGCGCCTGACTCCTCGACGACGCCAATGATCACAAGGGCGGCGCGCTGCAGGAAGGGCAGTGCCTCGGCGGCGGCACGGGCCGCTTCCCGGGTATTCTTCCAGGCAAGGAAGATGGTGTCATAACTTTCCCGGACCGGCGCATCCGTCGGAACGAACAGGCAGCCGCGGCCGGATTTGAACAGCACGGCCTCCTCGATGTGGCCGCTGCGATCTCGGTCGGCATAAGGCAGGGTGCCAACGAAGAGATCGCTGGTGCGCACCTCCGCCGCCAGGGCGTCGCCGATGCGGCCGGGATAGCCTTCGATCTGCCGCAGGTCGTGAGGCACGGTCAGGCCGGACAGGCGCCGGCGAAGCTCCTCATGCGCCTGCCTGCTGCGCTCCTGCGATTCCGACATCACGGTCTGCAGGTAGCCGGCGCCGAGGTAATCGGTAGGCGCGATCAACTCCGGCATTTTATTGAGGTGCACGGCGGTGAGGCTGACATCGTAGCCGGTTGCGAGCGCCGCCGCATGCCCGATACGGGACCCGTCCTCCTGGCCACCAGTGACGTAAACGACAATGTCCTTGAGCATAGAGATCTCCTCTTGAACCGGCTGTGCAGCAATGGCGAGCACGCTCCCATCATTGCGGTGACAACGGTTTGATCTGGCGCAATTTAGCGTTCAGCCGCCTCACAATCCAACGGGCGCCGGCGCGGGAGACCCGATCGGCTTCGCTGTCGGCGGGGCTGCTGCTGACGGACAGTTGCGAGCGGTGCTAGAACTGCCCCCATGACCGACGCCGAAATTATCGCCGCCATCGAGAAGAACGGCGCCGCATTCCTGCGGGCAATGGGCCGGGCAGGCGGCGGCGAGGAGCGTGCCGACACCGTGTGCTGGACCATTGGCGGGTCTCCGATCGACTACAACAACGCGGTGTTCGCGGCATCGCTCGAACCAGCAGAGGCGGACGCGGCGATCGTCGCCTCGCGCGAAATGCTGCGGTTCCACGGCGTGCCCGGCACCTGGCATGTGGGGCCGTCGATGAGGCCCACGGATCTCCGCAACCGGCTGCTGGCGCATGGCTTCACCCATGCCGGCGATGATGTCGGCATGGCAGCGGAGCTTACGGCGCTGCCGGAACTGCCGGTGCCGGGCCTCGCGATCGAGGAGGTACTGGGGCCGCCCGGCCTCGCATCCTGGGTGGCAACGCTGGCGCAGGGTTTCGGGGAGGGGCCGCCGGAGGCTGGATGGGTGGGGGAAGTCTATTCATGGCTCGGCTATGGCGGCAACTCGCCCTGGCACCATTATCTCGGCCGCCTCGACGGGCGGCCGGTAGCAACCGCGACGTCGTTCCGCACCGGCGACGTCGCCGGCGTCTATTTCGTGTTCACGCTCCCCGAAGTGCGGCGCCGCGGCATCGGTGCATCGATTACTGCAGCCGCGCTGCACCGGACGCTGCAGGAGGGGGCCCGGCTCGGCGTTCTCGGTGCCTCGCCGATGGGCGAGCCGGTCTACCGCCGCATGGGGTTCAGGGAGTATTGCCGTATCGGACTATACGAATGGCGACCGCAGTAACCTATCGGGCTGCCCACAGCAGGCCGCGCTGCAGGATAGTCCGGATCTGCGGTACCGCCAGCTCGGCCGGCTTGTGACCGAGGGCCGAGTAGAAGACGCGACCGGCACCGTGATCGGTGCGAAACACCACCGGCATCTTCACCCCTGTTCGCCACGGCGCATGCTCGCCCGAGAAGGTGGTGGTTGCCAGCACCTCGACGGCCGGATCGTAGTGCAGATAGTACTGTTCCGAGGTGTGCTCGAAGCTGCCGATGCCGGCGACCAGCGGATCATCCGGCTGCTCGATGTCGACCCGGTAGGTGATGATGTTGCCGGGATGGCCGGCGAAGGTCGCGCCGGCCATGAACCGGAAATGCATGCTGCCGGGGAAGCTGGTGGCGAGGCCGTGGTGGAAGCCGGCGAGCCCGGTGCCGCCGCGGATCGCCTCGGCCAGCCGCAACATCGGGTCGCGCGCTAGATCGCCGCCGGTGACGAGCGGCACCACGAGGTCCATCTGGCCTGCGTCTCCCAGCGCCTCGTAGTCGCCGCTGACGACAACCTCGAAGCCTTCCCCCTCGAGCAGATCCCGGACCACCAGGGCGCCCGCCTCCGGCTCGTGCAGTTCCAGCCCGCCCCAGACCACCAGTGCCCGCTTCATGTCGTCTCCCGTTCCTGGATGCCTCCGGCAGTTTAGCGGCGATGGAGAGAAAAACCACCGCGGCTTCGCAAATCCCGTGCTGCGGTCGCTACTTCGCCGCAGTTGTTGCCATTTGTGGCGCTTGCACGCACAGCGTGCTTCCCGCATCTTGGCGGCCGTCTCCCGACTTCCGCCAGCCGCAGACGAGGCTTTGCATGCAGCACGACACGCCCCTGATCTCGATGATCGTCGCGGGCCTGGTGCTGGCTTTCATCCTCGGGGCGATCGCCAACCGTCTCCGCATGCCGCCGCTGGTCGGCTATCTGGTGGCCGGCATCGTGGTCGGACCATATACGCCGGGTTTCGTCGGCGACACAGAGCTGGCTTCCGAACTCTCCGAGATCGGCGTCATCCTCCTGATGTTCGGCGTCGGGCTGCAGTTCTCGCTCAAGGACCTCGTCTCGGTGCAGGCTTTGGCGAGCTCGGGTGCCGTATTGCGGATGCTGGGCGGTACCGTCATGGGCGTCGGCCTCGCGGTGCTTCTCGGCTGGTCGGTCCAGGCGGGGCTGGTGTTTGGGCTGGCGCTTTCCGTCGCCTCCACGGTGGTGCTGCTCAAGGCGCTGCAGGATCGTCATCTGATGGACAGCGATCGCGGGCGGATAGCGGTCGGGTGGGTGATCGTCGAGGACATCGCCATGGTATTGGCGCTGGTGCTGATCCCGGCGCTGGCAGCGATAACCGGCGAGTATGACGCCACTCTCGACGATCCTTTCGTGCGCTCGGTCGAGCGCCTGTTCAACATCGAAGTGGGAATTGCCGGCGTTGTGGCGGTGACGGTGATCAAACTCGCAGCCTTCGCCGGCTTCATGCTGATCGTCGGCCGGCGGCTGATCCCACTGGTCCTGCACTTCACCGCCCATACCGGCAGTCGCGAACTGTTCCGGCTGGCGGTGCTGGCGCTGGCGCTGGGCGTTGCCGCCGGCTCGTCCTACCTGTTCGGGGTCAGCCTGGCGCTCGGCGCCTTCTTCGCCGGCATGATCCTCTCGGAGAGCGAGTTGAGCCACCGCGCCGCCGAGGAGACGCTGCCGCTGCGCGATGCCTTCTCCGTTCTATTCTTCGTCGCCGTGGGGATGCTGTTCGACCCCTCGATCCTGTTGCGCAACCCGCTGCCGATCCTCGCGACACTGTTCATCATCCTGGTCGGCAAGTCGGTGATCGTCTTCTTCATCGTGCGCGCCTTCCGGCGTTCGGTTGCCAACGCACTGGCCGTATCCGCCAGCCTCGCGCAGATCGGCGAGTTCTCGTTCATCCTTGCGACGCTCGGCGTCGGGGTCGGTATCCTGCCCCCAGAAGGGCGCGATCTGATCCTGGCCGGCGCCCTCGTTTCGATCCTGCTCAACCCGGTGCTGTTCTGGGCGGTGGACCGGATGCGGCCGGCCCTCGAGACGCGGTTCGGGCACCTCGAGCCCGAATTCGGGCCGCGGGTCGAGCCCGAGCTGACAGGCGGTGTCGATGCCGTCGCGGCGACCGAGGAGAGCCACGATCCGGCCCACGCCACCGAGCTCTCCGGCCACACCATCCTGATCGGGTATGGACGGGTCGGATCGGTGGTTGCCGAGGGGCTGCTGGCGTCGGGCCGGCCATTCGTTCTGATCGAGGACGCCGAGGGCAGGATCGCCGCCGCCCGCGCCTCGGGAATCGAGGTGATCCCCGGCAATGCCGCGAGTTCCACCGTGCTCGCCAATGCCAATGTGACGGAAGCACAGGCCATGGTGATCGCCATTCCCAACGCCTTCGAGGCCGGGCAGGCCGCGGAGCAGGGCCGCAAGGCCAATCCGGGGATGCGGATCGTCGCCCGCAGCCATTCCGACGAGGAGGAAGAGCATCTCCGGAATCTCGGCGCCGACAGCGTGATCATGGGCGAGCGCGAGATCGGGCAGGGCCTGCTCGAGCGGATCGACGGCGATCATGCGGCGGCCGTGGAGCCTGCCGCGCCGGTCGCCCCGGTCGAGCCCGACGCTCCGGCCGCACTGGCCGTGCCGGCCGAGGCGCCGCCGCAGGTCGAGATCGAGCAACGCAGCGAGCGGCGGCCAGCGCGGCAGCCGGCGGAGCCGTTCGAGTCCGTCCCGGCGGCTGGCGGCCGCAGTCGGGAAGCGGCGGCGGAACGCGCGGCGCCGGACGTGCCGGAACTGCTGCCCGAACCGAGACTCTAGTTTAGGACACCGGCGCCGCCGCCCGAGCCCGCGACCACGTCACCAGCCAGATGCCGGTGGCGACCAGGCACAGCGCCACGAGGTTCTTCCACTCCAGCATGTTCTCGCCCAGCAGCAGGGCCGAGAGCAGGACGCCGAAGACGGGGATCAAGAAGTTGAAGATGGCGACCATGCCGACCGGGTTGTACTTGAGCAGCGTGCTCCAGAGCCCGAAGGCGACGGCGCTGAGGAAGGCGAGATAGGCGAGCAGGCTGCCCGACTGCAGGTCGAGATCGCCGACGTCGCCGCCCAGCACGAAGCCGAGCAGGCAGAGCAGCAGCCCGCCTATCGCGAGCTGGTAGCCGGTCATCACCGCCGCATCGAGCCGCTGCGACACCCGCTTGCCATAGATGCTGGCGGCCGCGACGATGAAGGCGGCGATGACGAGGAAGCCCTCCCCCATCAGCCGGAAATCGAGATCGAGGCCGGCCCCGGCCCCGGCAACGTTGACCACCACCACGCCGGCGAAACCGAGGGCGCAGCCGGCGATGCGGCGCGGCCCCAGCCGGTCCTCGGCATAGATGAAATGCGCCAGCAGCACCGAAAAGAAGGTGCTGGTGGAGCTCATGATCGAGCCTTTGACCCCGGTGGCGTGGGCGAGCCCGATATAGAAGAACACGTATTGCAGCCCGGTCTGCGTCGCGCCGAGCAGCAGCAGCTGCCGCGTCTGGCCGGCGCCCGGCCATAGCGACCGCCCGGTCCAGCCGGCATAGAGCAGCAGCGCAAGCCCGGCGAGGGTGAAGCGGTAGCCGGCGAACAGCATCTGGCTCGCGATGTCGCTCGGCGCGATCTCGAGCAGCGCGTAGCCGCCCTTGATTGCCGGAAACGCGCTGCCCCAGAGCAGGCAGCAGAGGGTGGCGCTGGCAAAGACGACGCGCCGGTCCTCGAAGATCGAACGACTTGGCATGGGCGCCTCTGCGGCTAGCCGAAGACCACGGTCTTCCTGCCGTTCAGCATCACGCGGCTCTCGAGATGCAGCTTCACCGCCCGCGCCAGCACCCGGCTCTCGATGTCGCGGCCGGCGGCGATCAGGTCGTCGGGGCTCATGGCGTGGGTCACCCGCGCCGTCTCCTGCTCGATGATCGGACCCTCGTCCAGCTCGGGGGTAACGTAGTGGGCGGTGGCGCCGATCAGCTTGACGCCGCGCTCATGGGCCTGGTGGTAGGGCTTGGCGCCCTTGAAGCTCGGCAGGAAGGAGTGGTGGATGTTGATGATCTGCCCGAACAGCCGGGTCGCGAACTGGTCCGACAGCACCTGCATGTAGCGCGCCAGCACCACGAGGTCGGCACCGGTCGACTTGAACAGCCCGATCACCTCCTCCTCCTGCGCCGCCTTGGTGTCCCTGGTCACTGGCAGGTGGTGATAGGGGATGCCCTCATACTCCGCGGTCGCCCGCGAGTCCTCGTGGTTGGAGACGATCGCCGCGACCTCCGCGTCCAGCCAGCCGACGCGGATCTGGTAGAGCAGGTGCAGCAGCGCGTGGTCGAACTTCGAGACCATCACCAGGATCTTCTTTTTCGCCGCCTGGTCGGTGAGGGCGGTACGCATGGCAAAGCGCTCCACCGCCGGCTTCAGCGCCTTCTCGATGGTCTCGCGGCCGGCACCCTCGGGGGCGGTGAAGGCGAGGCGCATGAAGAACTGCCCCGTCTCCCGGTCCCAGAACTGCGCCGATTCCGCGATATTCGCCCCCAGCGCCGCCAGCTCCGTCGTCACCGCGGCGACGATGCCCGGCCGGTCTACGCAGCTGAGTGTGAGGACGAAGGACGAGGACATGAGACGCTCCAGGGCAAAGGCTGCGCCTGCGTATCGCGGGAAGCGCGGTGGCGGTCAAGGGGCGGGGTGGTGGGTGAAGTCGGATCAGGTCGCCGCCTCCTCCACCACACTTCGCGTGGTCCCCCTCCCCCGCTTCGCGGGAGAGGACCACCGGCGGCGCCACCCGGGTTCCTCCCCCGTTCACGGGGGAGGGGGACCGGCGAAGCCGGTGGAGGGGGCGGCAACAGGCGAGGACCTACCCCTCCAGCATCCACTCATGCTCCGGCGCATTGTGGAACTTCCACGTTCGCTGCGGCCCCGCCATGACGTTGAGATAGTAGCAGTCATAACCGGCGATCGCCGCCACCGGATGGTAGCCCCTCGGCACCATCACCACGTCCCCGTCCTCGATCAGCATGGTCTCGTCGAGGGACCGGTCGTCGGTATAGACGCGCTGGAAGCCGTAGCCCTGGGGCCGCGAGAACCTGTGGTAGTAGGTCTCCTCGAGCAGGCTCTGGCGCGGCAAATCATCCTCGTCGTGGCGGTGCGGGGGGTAGCTCGAGGTGTGGCCGCCGGGCGTGATCACCTCGACCACCAGCAGCGAATCCGCCGGCGCCGTCTCGGGCAGGATGTTGGTGGGGTAGCGGGTGTTGGTGCCCTTGCCGCGGGTCAGCCGCTCGACGTCCTCCGGCCCGATCACCCGCACCGGATGCGATCCGACCCGGCCGGGCGCCGTGCACACGGCGAGCTCGAGCTCGGTCACCGCCTCGGCCTGCCACTCGGCCCCGGCCGGCAGGTAGACCGAGTGCCCCGGTCCCTCGAACGGGCTCATGCGGCCGCCGAGCTCGCCGAGATCGCGGCCCTCCGCAGTGATCCGCGCCCGACCGGAGACGATGACAAGGCAGGTCTCGCGGTCGGCGAGGCCACCCTGGGTCGTCTCCCCCGACGCCAGCTTCCAGAGGTCGAAGCCGACATAGGTCCAGCCGGCGCTAGCCGGCGTCACATGGTGCACGCGGCCCGCTGCCGCTGCCGGCCTAAGCCTCAGGCTTGCCATTGTCGTCGCCTCCTGTCCCCGGCTTGCTGCTCTTGTCCTCGAACCGGATGAAGAAGCTCCAGACCGCATAGGCCAGCGCCGCCCCGGTGATCAGCATCCAGAACTCGTCGCGGGCCCAGAACATCTCGAAGGCGAACCAGGCGGCAACGAAGCCCGTCACCGTCACGCGCCGCCACAGCGGCTGGAACCAGTCCTTTTCCGTTTGCCTCACGCCTGTCCGCCTTCCTTGGGGAACCCCTGGGTATCGACCGTGTATCCCGCGGCCGTCATCACCCGCATCAGCTCCCTATAGCCGATCTCGGCCATCCGTGCGGGCGGATTCTGCCGCGGGTCCTGCTCGGCCTCGACCACGAACCAGCCCTCGTAGCCGTGGTCCGCCAGCCGCTGCACGATCGTGGCGAAATCCAGCGACCCGTCCCCCGGCACGGTGAAGGCGCCCAGCGCCACGGCGTCGAGGAAGGACTGGCTGCTGCGGTCGAGCCTCTCGATCACCGGCATCCGCACGTCCTTCACGTGCACGTGGTTGATGCGCGCATGGTGCCGCTCGATCGCCCGCAGCACGTCACCGCCGGCAAAGGCCAGGTGCCCGGCATCGAGCAGCAGCGGGATGCCGGGGCCGGAATAATTCATGAAGGCGTCGAGCTCTGGCTCGGACTCGACCACCGCCGCCATGTGGTGGTGATAGGATAGCGGCATCCCCTGTTCGGCGCACCACTCGCCGAATGCTGTCACCCTGCGGGCATAGTCGCGCATCTCGTCGTCGGAAAGCTTCGGCTTCTGCGCCAGCGGCTTGCTCCGGTCCCCCTGGATGGAGCGCCCGACCTCGCCATAGACGATGCAGGGCGCGTCGACCGCCTTGAACAGCTCGATCATCGGCGCGATCCGATCCTGGTTCGCCGCCAGTTCCTCGTCCACCAGCGTCCCCGAGAACCAGCCGCCGCAAAGCGTCACGTCTGCCGCCCTGAGGATCGGCAGCATGACCTCCGGGTCCTTCGGGAACCGCCGCCCCATCTCCATGCCGGTGAAGCCGGCGGCCCGCGACTGCCGCAGGCACTCCTCCAGCGACACGTCGTCGCTCAGCTCCGGCAGGTCGTCGTTCCACCACGCAATCGGGGACATCCCCAGTCTGGCTCTCATGAATGCTCCTCGTTTCGCAGGCGGGATTCCTCTCCCGTCGCAGACGGGGGAGGGGGACCGCCGAAGGCGGTGGAGGGGGCGACTACAAACTCGGGGCCGACTGCCGCCCCCTCCACCATGCTTCGCATGGTCCCCCTCCCCCGCGTTGCGGGAGAGGAAGCCCGACTGCTGATTGTGTTCACAACCGCCGCGCCTTCACCGCATCCTCGTATTCCCGCCGCGCCGCACGCACCTGTTCGCGCTCCGAGACCTCCGGCACCGCCACGTCCCACCAGTGGCCGCCGGCCTCGGTGGCCGGCAGCGGGTCGGTGTCGATGACGATCACCGAGGTGCGGTCGTCTCCCTGCGCCTCGTGCAGCGCCGCCTCCAGCTCCGCGATGGAACCGGCTTTGCGCGCCACCGCCCCCATCGATCGGGCATGAGCGACGAAGTCGATCTCCGGCAGCACCTCGTGACGGGCGTCCTTCAGGAGGTTGTTGAAGTTGGCGCCCCCGGTCGCCATCTGCAGCCGGTTGATGCAGCCGAAGCCGCGGTTGTCGAGGACGACGATGGTGAGCTTCCTGCCCAGCATCACCGAGGTCGCGATCTCGGAATTCATCATCATGTAGCTGCCGTCGCCGAGCATGACGACGACGTCGTCGTCCGGCTTGGCGAGCTTCACCCCGAGCCCGCCGGCGATCTCGTAGCCCATTGTGGAATAGCCGTATTCCATGTGGTAGCTGCCCGGCGCCCCGGCCGGCCACAGCTTGTGCAGCTCCCCCGGCAGCCCGCCGGAGGCGCAGACCAGGGTCGCGCCCGAGCCCCGGGCCCGGTGCACGGCGCCGATCACCTGGGCGTCCGAGGGGAGTTCGGCATTGGTCGGGTCGGTGACCGCCTTCGCGGCCTGCAGCCAGTCCTCCCGCGCCGAGTGCGCCGTTGCCACCCAGTCCTCCGCCGCCTTCCACGGTCCCACACGCCCGTCCAGCAGGTCGAGCCCGACCTTGGCGTCGGCGACCAGCGGCAGCGCCCGGTGCTTGCCCGCGTCGAAGGCCTGGGTGTTGAGGCCGATGATCTTTACGCCCTCGGCCTTGAACAGCGCCCAGGAGCCGGTGGTGAAGTCCTGCAGCCGCGAGCCCACCGCCAGCACCAGGTCCGCCTGCTCGGCGAGCAGATTGGAGGCCGAGGAGCCGGTGACGCCGACCGAACCCATGTTGAAAGGATGTTCGTGCGGCAGGCTCGACTTGCCGGCATTGGTCTCCATCACCGGCACGTGGTGGCGCTCGGCAAAGGCCCGCAGCATCTCGGCCGCCTCCGAATACAGCACGCCGCCGCCGGCGATGATCACGGGCTTGCGGCTCGCCTTGAGCGCCGCCACCGCCGCCTCCAGTTCATTGGCATCCGGCGGCGGCCGGCGCGGCGTCCACACCCGCTCCTCGAAGAAGTCCTCAGGGTAGTCGAAGGCCTCGGCCTGCACGTCCTGGCAGAGGCTGAGCGTCACCGGTCCGCAGTCGGCGGGATCGGTCAGCACCTGCATGGCGCGGGTGAGCGCCGGGATGAGCTGCTCAGGGCGGGTGATGCGGTCGAAATAGCGGCTGACCGGCCGGAACACGTCATTGGCGCTCACCGTGCCGTCGCCCCAGTCCTCAACCTGCTGCAGCACCGGGTCGGGCAGGCGGTTGGCGAACACGTCCCCCGGCAGCAGCAGCAGCGGCAGCCTGTTGACGTGGGCCAGCGCCGCCGCCGTGACCATGTTGGTCGCTCCCGGCCCGATCGAGGACGTCACCGCCATCATCCGCCGCCGAAAGCTGGCCTTGGCGAAGGCGATCGCCGCATGCGCCATGCCCTGCTCGTTATGCGCCCGATAGGTCGGCAGCTCCTCCCGCACCCCGTACAGCGCCTCCCCGAACCCCGCGACATTGCCATGCCCGAAGATCGCGAAGACGCCCCCGAAGAGCGGCACCTTGCTCCCATCGACCATCGTCATCTGCCGCGTCAGGAACTTCGCCAGGGCCTGCGCCATGGTGAGGCGGATGGTGGACTGGGTCATGAGTGATCTCCCTCACATCCGGCGCTTGCGGCTACCCCCCTTCCATCCTCCCCCACAAGGGGGGAGGTGCACCTCGGTGCCGTGGGCAGCATAATGCCACGGCCACTGGACCACACCCTCCCCCTTGTGGGGAGGGCTGGGGAGGGGGCGGGCGCTACGCATGAAACCATCACTTCCCCTCCCACACATCCACCAGCGCGCGGAACTTCGCCGCCATGTCCGCCACCGCCGCCGTGTCGTCCATCGCTCCAGCAAACCACGCCTTGGCGGCTTCCGCAAAGATGGTACGACCCACGGCGAAGCCGCGCACCGTGCGCGCCGACCGGGCGACGGCGAAGCTGGTGCCGAGGTCCTCCATCGGAGCGTCGAGGCCGAGCATGACGACGCCGCGGCAGTGGCGATCGCGGCTCTCGATCACCGCGTCCACCGCCTTCCAGGCATCGGCGTCCGGCTGCGGCTCGAGCTTCCACCAGTCGGGGCGGAGTCCGAAGTCATAGAGCTCGCCCAGGGCCCGGGCGGTGGTCGAGGGGTCTACCGGACCGTGCTTGGAGGCAATGATCTCGATCAGGATTTCTCGGCCGACCGCCCGTGCCGCCTCATAGGCGGTACGGAGCTTGGCGAGCTGGGTCTGCTTCAGGTCCTGCGGGTCGTCCGGATGAAAGAAGCACAGCACCTTGGCGCAATGGTCGACCGGCCACTCGAGCAGGCGGCTGCCGACGTCCTGGGAGAACTCGAACTGCAGCGGCCGGCTGCCCGGCAGCTCGAGCGGACGGCCGATCCAGAACTCCTTCGGCGCCGCGAACAGAGCGTCGCGGCCATATTTGTCGTCGAGCAGCATGCCAAAACCGGGGCGCCCCGCCGCCACCTCGGCAGCGGCCTGCACCGCCAGCACCTTGAAGGCGGGGATGCGGTCGGTGCGCTCGCCGGCAATGGCCTCAAGCTGGCTGCGATGGTCGATGGCGAGGGCCATCACCTGCGGCAGCGCGCGGCGCCGGGCGGTGGTCGTCCAGTGGAGGTGGTTGAGCTCCGCATCGAGGCGCAGCGCCCGGTGCGGGCTGCCGTGGTCGAGGAAGTGGTTGAGTTCCTCCCAGCTCGGATACTCGGGAGCGCAGAGCAGGCGGGAGACGGCGAAGGCGCCGCAGGCATTGGCCCAGGTGGCGCAGGTGCGGAGCGGCTCGTCGCGCAGCCAGCCGCGCAGGAAGCCGGACATGAAGGCGTCCCCGGCCCCGAGCACGTTATAGACCTCGATCGGGAAACCCTGGCCGACCACCCCCTGCTCGAGATCGTCCGGGATCGCGCCGTCGTAGACGATGCAGCCCATGGCCCCGCGCTTCAGCACGATGACCGCCGGGGACACCGAGCGGATGGCACGCAGCGCCTGCAGCAGATCGGTCTCGCCGGAGGCGATCATGATCTCCTCTTCAGTGCCGACGACGAGGTCGCAGTCGGGCAGCACCGCCTGCATCTTCTGCGTCACGAGATCCGATTTGACGAAGCGCTCGAAGCCGGCCGCATGACCGGCAAGCCCCCAGAGATTGGGGCGATAGTCGATGTCGAACACCACCTTGCGGCCGGCGGCGCGCGCCAGCCGCACGGCCTTCAGCTGCGCCGCCTCGGTGTTGGGGCGCGAGAAATGGGTCCCGGTGACGACGATGGCGGCGGCCGAGGCGATGAAGGCCTCGTCGATGTCGCTCTCGCTCAGCGCCATGTCGGCGCAGTCGGTTCGCACGAAAATCATCGGTGAGACGCCCTCGGCCTCCACCGCCAGCAGCACCAGCGCCGTCAGCCGTTCGCGGTCGGTGGCGATGCCGGCGGTCTCCACCCCCTCGCGCGTCAGCTGCTCGCGGAGGAATTGACCCATCTGCTCGTCGCCGACGCGGGTGATCAGCGCCGATTTCAGCCCCAGCCGGGCGGTGCCGACGGCGATGTTGGCGGGGCAGCCGCCGACCGACTTGGCGAAGCTCTGCACGTCTTCGAGGCGGGTGCCGATCTGCTGGCCATAAAGATCGACGGAGGAGCGCCCGATGGTGATGACGTCGAGACTGGCGTCCGCCATTGTTCCGATCCTGCGGCTGGTCTATGGACAGGTTTGAGAGGAGGTTGTATCCCTCCCGCAAATGAAACGTCAATTCCGAAACCTCTCGCAGGCGGAACAAACGTTCCATTCCGTGTTCGGACGACGCCCCTCGGACAGATTTTCACGACCGGGGCACGTGCGGAGCGCAGACAATCAGCAGACAAAGGGAGCTCTTTATGGTGCGGTTCGGGGTGCTGGGGGCGGGGCGGATCGGCAAGGTGCATGCGCGGACGCTGGCGGATTCGGGGCGCGCCAGCGTCGCCTTCGTCGCCGATGCCATGCCGCAGGCAGCGGCGGAGCTGGCGGGCGCGGTCGGCGCCAGCACCGCTTCGGTCGATGAGGTGATCGCCTCCGATGTCGACGCCATCCTGATCGCGACGCCGACCGACACCCATGCGGAACTCATTGAAAAGGCAGCGAAAGCCGGCAAGGCCATCCTCTGCGAGAAGCCGGTGTCGCTGAGCGTCGAGCGGATCGAGGCGTGTCTGAAGGTGGTCGAAGAGGCCGGCGTGCCGCTGATGATCGGCTTCCACCGCCGTTACGACCCCAATTTCTCGGTGCTGGAGAAGCGCCTGCGCGACGGCGAGATCGGCGAAGTCGAGATCGTCACCATCGCCTGCCGCGACCCCGCGGCGCCGCCGGTCTCCTACATCGAGCGCTCGGGCGGGCTCTACCGCGACATGATGATCCATGACTTTGATATGGCTCGTTTTTTGCTCGGCGAGGAGCCGGTCACGGTGCACGCGCTCGGTGGCGTTCTCACCGATCCGGCCATCGGACAGGCGGGCGACATCGACACGGCGGCGGTGCACATGCAGACGGCCTCGGGCAAGATCTGCGTCATCACAAATTCCCGCCGCGCCACCTACGGCCACGACCAGCGCATCGAGGTGCACGGCTCAATTGGTCTGCTGCGGGCGGGCAACATGCACGTGTCGACCGTCGAGAAGGCCGATGGCGGCGGCTGGACGCAGGACCAGATCCCCTTCTCCTTCATCGAGCGCTACGAGGAGGCCTACCGCATTGAGGTCAACCGCTTCCTCGACTTCCTCGAAAGCGGCGAAGCCCCCCGCGCCTCCGGGCGCGACGGGCTTATGGCGCAGAAGCTCGCCGAGGCGGCGACGGAATCGCTGAAGACCGGGCAGGCAGTGCGGGTATCCTGACCCGCGCCGGCAGCCGCCGCGCCCCCATCTCACCCTTGCAGACGAACCCGCGAGCGAGGTAGCTAGCGGCCAGGAGCCACAGGAGCAGCCCGATGACGGACGCCTTCACCCATGCCCGCCTCACGGGCAAGATCGCCATCGTCACCGGGGCCGCGCAGGGGATCGGGGAGGCGACGGCGCGGCTGTTCGCGGCGCGCGGCATCGACGGGCTGCTGCTCAGCGACCGCAGCGAGGAGAAGGGCCGGGCGGTCGCCAAATCGCTGGCGGAGCAGGGGACCAAGGCCGAGTTTATCGCTGCCGACCTCATGGATCCGGGGCAGGTCGCCAAGATCGTGCCGGCGGCGGAGCGGGTCTTCGGGCGCCTCGACATCCTCTGCAACATCGCCGCCAGCACCGAGCGTGGCAGCATCACCGATACCGACCAGACCCTGTTCGACCGCATCTTCGCCGTCAATGTGCGGGCGCCGTTCTTCCTGATCCAGGACGCGGTCAAGCTGATGCAGAGCCAGAAGATCGAGGGCTCGATCGTCAACATCCTCTCGGTCAACGCCCATGGTGGGGCGCCCTATCTCGCCCCCTACAGCGCCAGCAAGGGGGCGCTGATGACGCTCACCCGCAACACCGCCGGGGCGCTGCTGAAGGACCGCATAAGGGTGAACGGGCTGATGCTGGGCTGGGTCGATACGCCGGGCGAGCACGCGACGCTGAAGCAGTTCCACGATGCCCCGGCCAACTGGCTCGAGGAGGCCGAGAAATCGCGGCCGTTCGGGCGGTTGATGAAGCCGGACGAGGTGGCGCGTGCCGTCGCCTATCTCGCCAGCGCCGAGAGCGGGCTGATGACCGGCTCCCTGATCGACTTCGACCAGACGGTACAGGGCGTTACGGCGTTCAACCCGACCTAGGCGCCCTCCGCCCGCTTGCCCGCGACCGCGACGGTGAGCGTCATGGCGAGGGCCATGGTCGCCGCCATGGAGCGGAAGCCTTCGAAGTTTGCCTCCACCACCTCTAGCCAGACATCGGCCAGCGGCGCCAGCGGCGAGAACAGGGAATCGGTGATGGCGACGATGCCGGCGCCGTGGGCCTTTGCCGCGGCGGTCAGGGCCACGGTCTCGCTGGCATAGGGGGTGAAGCTCACCGCGAACATGGCGTCGCGGGGGGTGATGAAGCCGGTCTGTTCGGCGCCGAGCCCGGCAATGCCGTCAACAAGGATGGAGCGGATGCCGAGCTTGCCCATGGCGTAGGCCATATAGGAGGTGATGGGAAAGCTGCGGCGGAGGCCGGCGAGATAGATGGTTTCGGCGCCGGCGAGCAGGTCGACGGCCTGCTCGATCAGGGCGGGGTCGGCCTTGGCGCGGCAGTCCGCGACCGAGCGGGCGGCGGCCTCGGAGAAGCCCTCAAGCAGCAGCCCGGTCTTGCTGGCGTCGAGGCCGTGCTCGCGCAGCTGCGCCAGCCGTTCGTCGTAGCTGGGGACGCGATCGCGCAGTCGCGAGCGGAAGACGTCTTGGAGGTCTGAAAACCCTTGATAGCCAAGGGCTTGGGAGAATCGTACGAGGGTGGAGGGCTGCACGCCGGCGCGCTGGGCGACGCCGGCGGCGGTGCCGAAGGCGATCTCGTCGGGATTGTCGAGGGCGTAGGAGGCGACCTGGGTCAGCCGCCGCGGCAGCTCTGGCGCCCGGCCGATGATCAGCGCCCGCAGCGCCGCGAAGTCGCGCGGGACGGTGCCGTGCTCACCGCCGGCGTCAGAAATATCGGTCATCGATCACCCGATGTCTGTGCGCAGGCCATGAACTTCTGTCTCCGGTTGTCGAGGGAGCGTTGCCGGCGCGGCGACCCGCCACAAATCCGCCGCGCCGATGAACCCAAGATGAACGACATCTTAGCGCTTGACGCCCGATTTCGTAAATGGAATAAACGTTCCACAGCACAAGCAAAAGCATCATTTGTTCCAGCAAACGAGAACAGGGATGCAGGGGAGGATGCCGCTTGCCCACGCCATTGCTCGAAGCCCGGGGCATCAGCAAGTACTTCGGCGCCATCACGGCGCTGGACGACGTCAATTTCCACGTCGACCCGGGCGAAGTGCTGGGCGTCGTCGGCGACAATGGCGCCGGCAAATCGACACTGATGAAGATCCTTTCGGGGCTGTTCGTCCCGAGCGAGGGGGAGCTGATCTTCCAGGGCAAGCCGGTGCGCTTCGCCAGCCCCAAGGATGCGCAGCAGCTGGGCATCGAGATGGTGTACCAGGACTTTGCGCTGGCCGGAAACCTGCCGATCTACGAGAACATCTATCTCGGGCGCGAGCCGGGCAGGAAGCTCGGCCCGTTGACCATCGTAGACCACAAGCGGGCGCGGCGCATGGCGGCCGAGCATCTCGACCGGCTGCACATCCACGTCAAGTCGGTGGAGCAGAACACCGAGGATTTGTCCGGCGGACAGCGGCAGGCGGTGGCGATTGCGCGGGCCACGGCGTTCGATGCCAAGCTGGTGATCATGGACGAGCCGACGGCGGCGCTGGCGATCAAGGAGGTCGGCAAGGTGCTCGACCTGATCCGCGGCCTGAAGGACCATGGGGTTGCGGTGATCATCATCTCGCACCGCATGGACGACATCTTCTACTGCTGCGACCGGGTGATGGCGCTCTACCAGGGCACCAATTTCGCCGAGAGCCCCCTCGGCGCCACCTCGCGCAACGAGGTGATCGGCTGGATCATGGGCAGCAAGGGTCATACCGAGCCGCTCGCGCACGACAATTTCCAGCGGGGGGCTTGATGACCGACAACCGCGCCATGTCGGCTCGACCGCGGTCCGCCCGCGGCGGCTTCTTCCACCCGAAGCTGGCCAAGTTCCTCGAGGGCTACGGCATCGTCCTGGTGGTCGTCGTGATGATGCTGGTGTTGGCGGCGATCCGGCCGGAGGTGTTCCTCACGCCGCACAACCTGACCAATATTCTCAAACAGAACGCCACACTGGCGCTGCTGGCACTCGGCATGTTCGCAGTGATCGTCACCGCCGGCATCGATCTGTCGGTGGGGTCGATCATGGCGCTGTCCATGGTGACGCTGGCAGTGGCCAGCCGGGCAGACCTGCCATGGCCTGTCGTGCTGATGGTCGGGCCGCTGGTCGGCATCGTCGTCGGCTGGGTCAACGGCATCGGACTGACGGTGCTCAGGCTGCCGCACCCCTTCATCATGACCCTCGGGACGCTCAACGTCGCCCGCGGGCTGACCTTCCTGATCTCCAACGGCGCCCCGATCTCGGGCCTGCAGCCGGAGGTCAACTATCTCGGCCAGGCCTATTACGACCTCGGCATCTTCGCGCCGCCGGCGGGCCTCCCGGCCAGCCTGATCGTGGTCGCGGTTTGTGCCGTCGGACTCTGGTTCTTCCTCACCCGCACCAATATGGGCCGGCACATCTTCGCCATCGGCGGCAATGCGCAGGCGGCACGGGTGTCGGGCGTCAATGTCGACCGGACGCTGGTCATCGTCTACATGATCTCGGGCTTCTTCGCCGGGCTCGCGGGGCTGCTGCTGGCCGGCCGCACCGACAGCGGTTTTCCCAATGCCGGCATCGGCATCGAGCTGGACGCCATCGCCGCGGTGATCATCGGCGGCGCCTCGTTCTTCGGCGGCCGTGGCACAGTCCTCGGGGTGCTGGCGGGGGTGCTGATCATGGGCATCCTGAGGAACGGTCTCAACATCAATAATGTTTCGGCGTTCTGGCAGCAGATCCTGATCGGGATGGTGATCATCGTCGCGGTCTATATCGACGTGCTGCGGCGGCGGGCGGCGACCAGGGCTTGATGCATGGTCAAAGTTGGCCTTGCGGGGTTCCAATCGGTTGCGAGGTGGATCGCGTCTCCCGGTCCCAACTCGAGCGATAACGGAGACGAGTGGAGGATATGAAAATGAAGAAACTGCTACTGGCGGGCGTGGCGCTCGCAGCGATGACGGCAATGACCGGCAGCGCCCATGCCCAATACGTGCTGGGCATGAAGGGACCGGGCGCCGGCAACCCGTTCTGGGCGGCGGTCGAAGCCGGGGCCAAGGCGAAGGGCGAGGAACTCGGGGTCGAGGTGATCGTCGTGGCGCCGCCGGCGGAGTCCGACGTGCAGGCGCAGATCACGCAGATCGAGGACCTGATCGCGCAGGGCGTCGAGGGTATCGCGCTCGCGCCGACCGACCCGAACGCCCTGGCCCCGGTGGTCGAGGCAGCCCAGGCCGCTGACATTCCGGTGGTCTTCGTCGACACTCGCGGCATCAACGAGGGCGTGACGTTCATCGGCACCAACAACGAAGTGGGCGCCGCGCTGGCTGCGGAATATATGTGCGAGAACCTGCCGGAGGGGGCCAATGTCGCCATCCTGCAGGGGCTGATCAGCCAGTCGACCGGTCAGGCCCGGGCCGAAGGCAGCCGCCAGGGACTGACCGATTGCGGCCTCAACATCGTCGCCGAGCAGACGGCGGAATGGGACCGCTCGAAGGCGATCTCGGTGACGGAGAACATCCTCGCCGGCAACCCGGACCTGCAGGGCATCTTCGCCTCCAACGACAACATGGCCCTTGGTGCGGTGCAGGCGCTGAAGTCGGCGGCCAGGCTCGAAGACGTGATGGTGGTGGGCTTCGATGCCAACCCCGACGCCGCGAACTCCATCCTTGCCGGCGAGATGAGTGCCTCGGTGGCGCAGGCCCCGGGGAACATGGGCGGCTTTGCCATCCAGGCACTGGTCGACCTCAACGAGGGCAAGACGCTCGAGGAGTGGATCGACACGGGCACCGTGCTGGTGACCGAGGAAAACGCCGCCGAATACCAGTAGGCTTCCTCCCGAGGCCAGGCGCCCGGAGCTTCGGCCCCGGGCGCCGAATTTCTCCTGCTGCGACGGCGGTGAAGGCCCCCTCACCCGGCATTCGCCTTGCTCATGCCGACCTCTCCCCCGAAGGGAGAGGTGGCCGAGGTTGCGGCTCTTGCCGTGATCACCTCTCCTTTGGGGGAGAGGTCGGATTGCGCTAGCAATCCGGGTGAGGGGGCCTGGGCCCATTCTGGAGACCCTGCATATGAGCACCATCGGCGTCGGCCTCATCGGTACCGGCTATATGGGCAAGTGCCACGCGCTGGCGTGGAACGCTGTGGGGCCGGTCTTCGGCGGCAAGGTGCGGCCGCTTCTAGTGCATCTGGCGGACGTGCCGGCGGAACAGGCGGCGGCCCGGGCGGGCGAATTCGGGTTCGAGCGGGCCACCGGCGACTGGCGGAGGGTGATCGACGACCCGGCGGTGGAGGTAGTTTCGATCACAACGCCGAATGCGTTACACGCTGAAATGGCGGTGGCGGCGCTGGAGGCGGGCAAGCACGTCTGGTGCGAAAAGCCGATGGCGGTGGCGCTGGCCGATGCGGAGCGCATGGCGGCGGCGGCGCGGGCGGCGGGACGGGTGGCCATCCTCGGCTACAACTACATCCAGAACCCGATGATCCGGCAGATCGAGGGGCTGGTCGCCGAAGGCGCCATCGGTGCGGTGACGCATCTGCGCTGCGAGATGGACGAGGATTTCATGGCGGCGGTGCCGTTCAACCTGAAGAGCGAGTCGGTGTCGGGCTACGGCGCGCTCGACGATTTCGGGGTGCATCCGCTGAGCCTCCTGCAGCGGCTGGTGGGGCTGCCGGCGCGGGTGATGGCGCAGCTGTCGCGGCCGGTCGGCGAGCGGGTGACGGCGGCCGGAGAACGGCGGGCGGTGGAGACCTGGGACCTTGCCTCGGTGCTGCTGGAGTTTGCTACCGGCGCCTCCGGGCTGCTGGCGCTCAACCGCGCCGCCTGGGGGCGCAAGGGGCGCATCGCGCTGCAGATCTTCGGCAGCGCGGGCAGTATTCTCTACGATCAGGAGCGGATGAACGAGTTCCAGCTCTGCCGGGCGGACGAGGCGCCGGCGACGGGCGGCTTCCGAACGGTGCTGGCGGGGCCGCAGCATCCGCCCTATGACCGCTTCATCCCGGCGCCGGGGCACGGACTCGGTTTCAATGACCTCAAGACCATCGAGTGCCACGAGCTGCTCGAGGCGATCGCGGGGCGGCCGGCGCGGGTGGTGGATTTCGCCGCCGGGCTCGGCATCGAGCGGGCGGTGCATGCGATGGCGGAGAGTCATCATGCGGGGCGGTGGGTGGCGGTTCAGGGGACAGGCGGAGACGGCTGAGGGGCTGCGGCGCGACTGCGGCGACTGCAGGTGTCGGCGCAACCCGCTTTTGCCGTTGGCCGCAGGCGGCCAGCAGCCCGGATGCGCGTGTCGTGCGGCCGGTTTGATGTCGGTCGATGCACCTTCGCAATTGTCCCGATGCGGAGGTGTGGCGGGCTGCGCTAGCCTTTCCTCAAGAGCATGTTCGGGAGTGCCTGCCCCGGTCGAGGCCGGGGGCGGAACGCTCCACTGGGTTTGGACATGGGACGAGGGGCTTGGAGCCGCATCTCGATTCCATAGAAATGGACAAGGTTGCAGGCGGAGGAGGCAGGGATGCTACGAACGCTGTGGGTGACGATGCTGCTGCTGGGAACGGTGGGAGGCGCGGTGGCGCAAGCCCCGCCGGTGGCGGTGGACGGCCGCTGCTGGCACGGCAGCCAGAGCTATTCCGAGGGCAGCCTCGTGCGGGTCGGCGGCAGGTTCTATGCCTGCGGCGCGGCGGCGCGCTGGGATGTCGCCGAGGCCGGCGGCGCCAACTGCGTCTATGAGGACCGCAACTATTCGAGCGGCGCGCTGGTCGCGGTGGGTGGCCGGCTGATCGCGTGCGAGGCGAGCGGCGCGTGGGAGCCGCTGCCGGCTGAGGAATAGCGGCGGCGCGGCTGTGCGCGACGGGCCTCGAGCGGCCGGGTCTTCGCGACAAGCACCCGGCACGAATAGCAGCCGGCTGAGCACCAGGTGGGTGCGGGAGCCACGCCCACGGGCGCGGCTCCCCTCGACCGGTCGGCCTAGGCCGCGGCCAGTCTCCGGCGCCGGCCGCTCTCGGTCCAGTAGAGGAAGCTCGAGGCGGCGATGATGAGGGCGGCGCCGGGCCAGAACCAGAGGCTCGGCACCTGGCTCAGCACGATCCAGCCGAGCAGGGTGTTGAGCGGCAGCTTCAGGTCGTCGAAGGGCTGCAGGTAGGTGGCATCCGCCACCTTGTAGGCCAGGCTGAGGCAGTACTGGGCGCCGATGGTGACGAGGCCGAGCAGCACGATCAGCCACAGGGCCTCGCCGCCGGGCGGGACGAAGTCGAAGCCCTGGGCGAGGCTGCCGGGCAGCAGGCCGGGGAAGGCCACCACCAGGAGGCCGAGCACCAGCCCGATCAGCAGGTGGTTGGGAGTGATCAGTACCAGCATGTAGAGGGTCAGCGATTCCGGCGCCTCGTCGCGGCTCAGATACTTGGTCAGCACCGAGGCGGTGCCCCAGAGCGCCGCCGCCAGCACCGGCAGCAGCGAGGCCCAGGTGAAGGCGCCGGTGCCGACCTCAGAGACCAGCACCGCTCCGGCGAAGCCGACAATGGCGGCCAGCAGGCGCTGCGGGGTCAGCCTCTCGCCGAGGAACAGCGTGGCGCCGGCGATGATGAAGAAGGGGCCGGTCATGGTCAGCGCCACCATCTGCCAGACGGGCACGCCGCTGGCGAAGCCGAAGGCGAAGACCTGGACGCCGAGGGCGGAGACGAAGGCGCGCCACTCGTGCAGCAGCGGGTGCCGCGTCTTCAGCGCCGGCAGCCCGATCCGAAGGATCAGCGGCAGGGCGAAGATGGTGGCGACGATGTATTGCCAGAACACCACGGCGGTCGAGGGAACGCCGAGGCCATAGGTGATGTGGGGGGTGAGCAGGTTGGAGGCGGCGAAGGCGAGGCCGGCGCCGATCATGAACAGTGCGCCGAGGGTGGCGTTGCTGGAAGTCGAGGAGATCTGGTTCAACTTTTCGATCCTTTCGTAACCAGAGCTTCCTCAGGGTTACGGGGATCGGTGCGGGCAGACGCCGCCGCCGGCATGGCGGACGGCGCCGGCAAGGCCAGCGCTGAACCCGTTCTCTCTCATCCGGACTATGACCGTCGGCTTCGGAATTGCACCGAATCTGCTGACCCCCCGGGCTTTCCGGGGGCGCTCGCGGGCTTTGGGATGGCTCCCATCTACCGCCGGTGGGGAATTGCACCCCGCCCTGAGAACGTCTTGCCGCTCCACAGCGGACCGGCACGTGAGAGATAGCGCTGGCGGTCCGCGGTTGCAAGGGCAGGGCTGGGAGAGCGAGGGGTGTCGTCCATGCTCGGTGATGCGGCGAAGTTCGCGGCACCGCTGGTGCAACGGACGCCGCCCGGGGCGAAGTATCAGGTGGCCGCAGTGGGCATCGAGCCGTGATGACAGAGGGATAGCCGCCCAGGCCGTAGCCCTGATGTCCCGCGAGGGGAGGCCCGGCTGGGCGGTGGCGGAACATCCGCAGCTGCAGCAGCGCTGCCATTCCGATGCCGATCTGGTCCCACTGCGCGGCGGGTGCCGCTTTCACGAGTGCTGCCGCTTCCGTGCCGAGCTCGTGCGCAGATTACGGTGGCCGGTTCGATGGGAACCACGGACTGAGGGCCTTCCAATGGCGCGGCCTGCGACCTGGTGCCGTCGCAGGACCCGGACCGCTACCGCCGATGGCGCCGATCGCGCCATGGCCTCCCCATGGTCGGAGATGCCGCCGGTGGTGCCTAGGGATAGGAACGCGGCACGCGGGAGGATCGCTCCAGGAAGGCAGGTAGGGAGCGGCACGGCGAACCAGCGGCGTTCCCCCCGGGCCTGGCGTGGGTCTTCGGTCAGTTGCGCGCCGGCCGCTCCGGCTCAAGCGCGCCCCGGGGGCTTTGCTCGTCGACGCCAGCCCCTGGAGCGATTTTGCGGCTCCTGCATGGCAAGGACAGCTAGTCGTCCCACTCCGGCAGGGCTTCGATCTGCTCCCGCGTGAGCGATGAAACGAGGTCGTCCCCGTCGCCGGCAAGGCCGAGCTGGTCGATCATCATCACGGCTTCCCTTTCGCCGATCCCGAGAAAGCCGCCGACCTCAACCGTAACGGCAACGACGGTGCCGCTGGCGTCGACCAGGATCTCGTCGACCTCGCCGATCTCGGCGCCATCGGGACCGACCACATCCATGTCTTCGAGTTGCTGGACGGTGACGCCCAGGCGGGCGACCGGCATGTCCTCCAGTTCGAACAGACCGGTGATGTCGGGCACCGCTGCGCCTGTCGCCTGGGCTGAAGCAGCCGGGGCACCGAGCATGGCAACCAGTGCCGCGCTTACCATAGCAGTCTTGGAAAACATTGGGTTTCTCCTTTGGAGAAAAACCAATCTCTCAGACCGACCGAGGTTCCATCGAGGCGCAACCTGGGGATGTCCCGCGGGCGTCTCTCTCCAGAGATGAACAGGGAGCCGGGGGTGGGGCGTGGGTCCGGTTGTGCTAAAGCTGGGGCGGCGCCGAGTCGGCGGGGCGACGGCAAGCGGAGGAGGATGCGATGTCGGACGGGCAAAAGGTACGGTGGGGCATTCTCTCGACGGCCAATATCGGCGTGCAGAAGGTCATCCCGGCGATCATGAAGTCCCCGCATTCGGAGGTGGTGGCGATCGCCTCGCGCGACCTGGCCCGGGCCCATACGGCGGTATCGCATCTCGGCCTGCGCAGTCACGCCCGCGCCTATGGCTGCTATGAGGAGCTGTTCGCCGATCCGAATGTCGACGCGATCTACAACCCGCTGCCCAATCATCTGCACGTGCCGATGACGCTGGCGGCGGCGCGGGCGGGCAAGCACGTGCTGTGCGAGAAGCCGATTGCGATGACCGCCGCAGAGGCCGAGGAGCTGCGCGCACTACCTTCCGACATCATCGTCGCGGAGGCCTTCATGGTGCGCTACCACCCGCAATGGCAGCGGGCCCGGGAGATCGTGCGCTCGGGCGAACTGGGCGAGCTGCGGGCGGTGCGTGCGGTGTTCTGCTACCACAATGTCGATCCGCAGAACGTCCGCAACATGGCCGATATCGGCGGCGGCGGCATCATGGATATCGGCTGCTATCCGGTGGCGGGCGCCCGTTTCCTGTTCGAAGCCGAACCGGTGCGCGTGGTGTCGCTGATCGATCGCGACCCGGGCTTCGGCACCGACCGGCTGGCGAGCGTCATCGCCGATTTCGGCGGCGGCCGGCAGTTGAGCTTCATCTGCTCCACCCAGGCGTCGGCGCACCAGTCGATCGAAGTCATCGGCAGCCAGGGCCGGGTGGAGATCGTCATCCCCTTCAATGCTCCGCCGGAGACGCCGACCGCGATCCTCGTCGATGCGGGGGTGTCGCTCGATGGCAGCCTCAGCCGGCGCGAGATCATCCGGGCGGTCGACCAGTACACGGAGCAGGCCGAGGCCTTCGCGCAGGCGGTTCTCGGCCAGCAGCAGCTGGACTGGGGCGTCGAGGATTCGATCCGGCAGATGCGGGTAATCGACGCCATCTTTGCGAGCGAGAAAAGCGGCGGCTGGGCTGACGTCCAGGCCTAGCGCGGCAGCTCGGGCCGCACCAGCCGCTCGACCAGCAGCACGATGCCGCGCTCGATCTCGGCCATGTCGCGGAACTTGCGGCCGATGCCGTAGGCGGCGCCGGCGAGCACGCGGGTAAGGACCTGCGGCTCGCGCACCCCCGCCGCCTGCAGCTCGGCCGTGATACCGCGCTCCACCGTCTCCTCGACCAGCCGAAAGAACGGCCCGGCGGCGCGGTCATGCTCGTCATAGAGCTCGGCGGCGTGGGGACTGCCGGCCAGCAGTGTCTCGATGGTCCGGTACTTGGCGACGAGCGCCGCCGCCAGCCGTGCCACCACGTCGCCTTCGCCCGCCAGTCCCGCCTCGAAGGCGGCCAGCAGGTCGGCGACCAGCTCCTCGACGATGGCAAGGAAGACCGCCTCCTTGTCGGGGAAGTAGCCGTAGAGCGTCGGCTTGGCGACCCGCGCCTCGCGTGCAACGGCCTCCATGGTGGTGGCGCGCAGCCCGTGCCGCAGCACCAGGAAGCGTGCCGCCTCGACGATGCGCTGCCGCCGTTCGGCCGAGCCGCGCCGCACCGCCTCAGCCACCAGTCAGTCCTGCTGTTGAACTAATTGAACGGAGAACATAAATTTCGTTCATTCTGCAACAGGAGAAACTCATGTCCGACCGCGTCCTTGTCACCGGCATTTCCGGGTATCTTGGCGGCCATCTTGCGCTGCAACTGCTGGCCGCCGGCCACACGGTACGCGGCAGCGTGCGCAATCTCAACAAGGCGCAGCAGGTGCGCGACACCTTGGGCCGCCACGGCGCCGACCTCGAACAGCTGGAGCTGGTCGAACTCGACCTCTGCGACGATGCCGGCTGGTCGGAGGCGATGCAGGGGGTGCGCATCCTGCAGCACGTCGCCTCGCCCTTCGTCACCGCGATGCCGCGCGATCCCAACGAGCTGATCGTGCCGGCGGTCGAGGGCACCCGGCGGGCTCTCGAAGCCGCCTTCGCCGGCGGGGTCGAGCGGGTGGTGCTGACCTCCTCTCTGGCCGCGGTCATGTACGGCCATCCGAAAGCACGCACCAACCCCTTCACCGCCGCCGACTGGACCGATCTCGGGGGGCGGGGCACCAACGCCTACATCCAGTCCAAGACCCGAGCCGAGCGCACCGCCTGGGATATCGCCGAGCGTCTCGGGCGCAGCCGGGACCTCGCGGTGATCAACCCGGGTGCCATACTCGGACCGTTGCTCGATGACGACCCGGGGACCTCCGCCGCCGTGGTGCTGCGGATGCTTCGCGGCAACGTGCCGATGGTCCCGAACCTTTCCCTCGTACTCATCGACGTGCGCGACGTCGCGGCGCTGCATGTTGCCGCGATGGCGGCGCCAACGGCGGGCGGCCGGCGTTTCCCCGCCGGCAACGGCACCTTCAGCCTGATGGAGATCACCGACATGCTGCGCGCGGCAGTCCCCGAGCGCGCGGCGAAGCTGCCGCGGCGGAAGGCACCCGACCTGCTGGTCCGCATCCTCGGCATGCTGGACCGCGACATCCGCGGCAATCTGGCGGAGATCGGAGTGCGCAAGCAGGTCGATGCCAGCGACGCCCGGGAGCTGCTCGGCCGACCCTTCACCGACGCCGCCGATGCCGTTGCCGCCACCGGCCGCAGCATCCTCGACCGCGGTCTCGCCTGAGGGTTGCGAAGGCGGCGCCGGCGTGCCCTTCATGCGGAGCCCTGCTGCGGAAGAGGCAATGCTCGAGCGAGTCCTGGTCACCGGCATCTCAGGCTTCCTCGGGAGCCACGTCGCCTTGCGACTGCTGGCGGACGGCCATGTCGTGCGCGGCAGCGTCCGCGCCGGCAGTCAGGCGGAGCGGGTGCGGGGGATGCTTGCCCGCCACGGCGGCGACACCTCGCGGCTGGAGATTGTTATCCTCGACCTGCTCGATGATGCCGGCTGGCCCGCGGCGATGGCGGATGTCGACTACCTGCAGCACGTCGCCTCGCCGCTCGCGATCGAGGCGCCGGCGGACCGGGATATGCTGATCCGCCCGGCGGTCGAGGGCACCCGCCGTGCGCTCGAGGCGGCGCTCGCCGCGGGGGTCCGCCGCGTCGTCCTCACATCCTCGGTCGCCGCGGTGACCTATGGCCATCCACGGGAGCGGACGACAATCTTTACCGAGGCGGACTGGTCGGCGGTGGCAGGCGGCGATGTCACCCCCTATTCGGAAGGCAAGACGCGGGCTGAACTGGAGGCCTGGGCGGTGATGGAGGCGGCGGGGCGCCGCGACGATCTCGTCGTCGTCAATCCCGCGGTGATTCTCGGGCCGCTGCTCGACGACGATCCAGGGATCTCCGCCCAACTGGTGCTGCGGCTGTTCGATGGCTCGGTCCCGGCGCTCGCCGGCTTCCATTTCGGGATCGTCGATGTGCGCGACGTCGCGGCGCTGCAGGTGCGGGCCATGCAGCAGCCGCGGGCGGGTGGGCACCGCTACCTCGCATCGGCGGGGAGCCGCTCGCTGCCGGACCTGGCGGCGGCGCTGCGGGACGCTTACCCGGAACAGGCGGGGCGGATTCCGAGGCTCCGGCTGCCGGACTGGCTGGTGCGCCTCTACGCGATGGCAGACCCCCGGGTGAGGGCCCATATCCGCTCGCTGGGGCTGCGGCGCGAGCTCGACTGCCGGCCCGCCGAAGACCTTCTCGGCCGGCCGTTCATCACCCCGCGCGTCGCCGCTGCCGCCACCGCCCGGAGCCTGTTCGACCATGGCCTGCTGCCGGATGCTGCAACGGGCCGGGAAGCCGAAAAAAGGGGCTAGGCCTCCGCCACCGGATTGGGTAATAAGCAGCGCATCGGAACGGGGCTGTAGCTCAGTTGGGAGAGCGCGTCGTTCGCAATGACGAGGTCAGCGGTTCGATCCCGCTCAGCTCCACCATTCCGATGCTTCCGCGTGCGTCCGTAGGTATTCGGGCGGAGCGCAAAACCCTACGGGTCTTGCGCTTACCCGGGTTCCTGTCCCCTTGCAGATGTCCGCCACCGATCGTTGATAAGCGCTGCTGTTCGAAGGTGTGTTGCGAGTCCGATTGTGCGTCGAACCCATTGGACTGGGCGTAGAAACCCACGCTATTAGGTATGCCCACCCGACAAGGGCACCCCATGGCGGAGACACTTTCAGCCGGACAAGTAGCATCGCTTACTCGTCTGGCTTACGTCGCGTAGACCACTAACGGGACCAAGGCTGGCTTTGCCGGTTCCAGCTTCACGGCCTGGGATGAGCGGAGGAAATTGCTTTCGCGCTTTGGCCGTTGTTTGTCCACACGGCCTAGCCGCGAGGTGGACTACCACCACTCTTGACAACGAGGAGCATCAACCACTTGCTGGCACGAGGGCCCGGCGGGTACACAAATGAATTTTCGGCAACTCGAGTATTTCTTGGCGGTGTGCAAGCTTGGCAGCTTTACCGCCGCGTCTCAGCGCCTCGGCGTGGCGCAGCCAACGCTCACAAAGAGCATGCGTGCTCTCGAGGCGGACATTGGTGTAGCACTGCTCGAGCGGCTACCCCGTGGCGTCGCGCTGACTCCTGCTGGAGATGTGCTGAAGCGGCATGCGGAACGCATCGGCGTCCAGCTGCAGGACGCCCTCGCCGAGGTAGCTTCGCTCGGGTCCATCGCTCATGGTACCGTCACCATCGGCGCCGGACCGTCATGGCTGCGCCGGCTGCTGCCCGAGGCGGTTGCCACCATTATCGCAAGTGATCCGAATGTGCGGATCAACGTCGTCGGCGGCTTCGACGACGTCCTTCTGAAGGCGTTGCGCGCCCGCGAACTCGACTTCGTGGTCCTCGAACTGCCGCCACTCGCGGACGCGGCCGAGTTCCAACTCGAGCGGCTCACTACCGACCGGCTCGGGGTGTTTGCGCGCATCGCTCATCCGTTGACCGATGGACGGGCCGTGGGCCTGCGCGACCTACTCGCCTACCCCTGGATAATGTCGCCCAAGAGCACGCGTCCGCAGCAGCGGCTCAACGCCATCTTCGTCGCGGCTGGATTGCCGCCGCCCGCCATCGCGGTGGAAACGGATTCGGTGGCGTTCCTGCTCCGGATCGTCGCCAGCACTGATGCGCTCACCTTCACCGTGTCCTCGACCGCCAAGATGCTGGAAGCGCAGGGCACCGCGATGCTGCACGTGCCGGAGATGGTGGCGGAACGCGAGGCCGGCATCATTACCCGACGCGATGGCTGGCTGCCGCCGGCAGCCGGAATGACCATTTCCGAACTGCGCCGCATCTGCTCCCGGGAGCGGCAAAACTGATATAGCCGGCGGCTATCGCAGCAGCATGCTTTATTATTTGTGGGCATGGCCAGGCCGTGCCACCCTCGCCCAGAGGTTATCCTGGGGAGGAAAACATGGGACTGTTGAACATCACCCGTCGCAACGCCCTGATCGGGCTCGGAGCGACGGCACTTGCCACTCGCACGGGCTTTGCCTTCGCACAGGCGTCGCAGCCGCCGATCACCATCGTCATCAACCAGTCGCCGTGGTTCGCCAGCTTCCAGGCGACCGTCGAGCGCTACCAGTCGGAAACCGGCAATGTCGTCAACCTCGACGTCAACCCGTTCGACGGGCTGCTCGAGAAGCAGCGCAACTCGGTGCGGGCGGCGCAGGGCGAGTACGACATCCTGATCCTGAACTCCGGATGGTTCGCCGAGATGTATTTCGGCGGCTTCCTGACAGCGATCAGCGACATCGAGCCGGGCTTCTCGCTCGACCCAAACCTCTTCACCCTCGGGAACACCATCTACTTCGATCCCGAGACAAAGACGATGACGCCGGCTGGGAAGCTCATGACCATGCCGATCCAGCCGAACGTGCCGTTGCTCTACTATCGCGGCGACCTCTACGAGCAGCACGGACTGAAGGTCGCCCAGACCTTCGACGATCTGCTCAACAACGCCAAGGCCCTTCACAATCCGCCGGAAATGTACGGGATCGTGCAGCGGGGAGCCCGCGGCGCCAACGCCGTGTCCTATGACTTCTATCCCTACCTGTTCGGCATGGGCGGGGCCCTGTTCCGGGACCAGGCGGCCGGCGACTATACGGTCGTCCTGGACAACGCGGAGGGCAATGCGGCCCTCGACTACTACATCACCCTTGCGAGGGAGGCCGGCCACCCGCAGACCGCCTCTCAGGATCAGGCTCAGGTCATCCAGGCCATGGTCACGGGCCGTTCCGGCCATGCCAGCCTCGTCGTCGCGGCCTGGTCACAGATGGATGATCCGGACAAATCTGCGGTCGTCGACAAGGTGGAGTTCGCGCCGACGCCGCATGCACCGGGTCTGCCGCCCGGTCCGCCGCTCGGTCACTGGCTCGGCGGCATCTCCCACAACGTCCCGGACGACCGCAAGCGTGCGGCAGTCGAGTTCTTCCGCTGGTTCCAGACCAGGGATGCACAGATGGCCACTTTGGAGGCCGGGGGCATTCCGCTCAACGCCTCCATATACGAAGACGAGTCGCTGACGACGCAACGCAGATATCGCTGGATGCCGGCCCTCTCGGCTGCATTGCCACACGCGATAAATGCCTACGGCTTCCCCGAAGGACCGGAAGTCGTGGCCGTCCTCGAGGTGGGTCTGAACCGCGCGATCGCCGGGGAAATTCCCGTGCCCGATGCTCTGAACTCGATGGCGGCAGACGTGCGGGCGATCATGGAGAAGTACGGCTACTCGACGGGTTGACCGGACGTCGGTCGGAGCAGCGTCATGACGACTTTGGGCGCAGTCGGCGCGCCGACTACACCGGCCCGCGCAAAGCGAGCAGCGGACGATGATCGGCTGTGGCGGTGGACCTCCTTTGGTCCGGCGCTGCTGCTGACGCTGGCGATCGGCACGCTGCCGCTGCTCAACCTGTTCGTCACCAGCTTCTTCACCGTGAGCTGGTCCGGCGGGCGGTCGACCTGGACGCCCGTCGGTCTTGCAAACTATGCGCAACTTCCGTCCGACCCGCTGCTGCAGGCAGGCATCACCAACACCACGATATTCGCCTTCTCGGCCGTAGTCAGCCAGATGGTGCTCGGCTTCCTGCTCGCCCTGCTGGTCAGCCGCATACCGCGGGGCCAGATCCTGTTTCGCGCCATCTTCATCCTGCCCATCCTGATCCCTGGTATCGTCATCGGCGCCATCTGGCAGCTGCTTCTGAATCTCGACTTCGGTCTCGTCAACCAGTTGCTCGGCCTGGTTGGGCTCGGGCCGCACGACTGGCTCGGCGATCCGAGGACGGCGCTGCTTTCGGTCATCGTCGTCGACATCTGGCACTGGACCCCGTTCTGTTTCCTGCTGCTGCTCGCGGGCATCGAGTCGCTCCCGGAGGACGTCTTCGAGGCATCCAAGATGGACGGCGCGTCGGCCCTGCAGGAGCTATGGAACATCACGCTGCCGTTGATGCTGCCCACCATCCTCGTCACCCTGGCCTTCCGGCTGGTCCTCGCCTTCAAGGTCTTCGACGAGGTGTTCCTGCTGACCGGCGGGGGTCCCGGCACCGCTACCGAGGTCATCAGCTTCACGATCTACCAGCGATTCTTCTCGGAGGACCGGGTCGGCTACGGCTCCGCCATGTCGGTCGTCGTGATCTTCGTCATCTCTCTACTTCTGGTGCTGGCCTTGTCGTCGCGCCGATGGGCGACGCCCCGATGAGTCCGGCGGCTCCAACCGCGCGGATCGCGGGATACGGCACCCTCGTCGTCGCGGCGGCGATCGTCCTTGTGCCCGTCGTCTGGATCATAGCCGGCGGCTTTCGAACCCAGATATCGTTGCTGATGGGAGAGGTGCTGTTTCGCCCGATCCTCGCCAACTTCCGGGAAGTGCTGCTCTCGAGTGCTTCCGACTTCCTGCTCAATTACCGCAACTCGATGATCGTGGGCGTTGCCTCGACGGCACTCTGCGTCAGCGCGGCGACCCTCGCCGCGTGGTCGCTGGAGCGCCTCGGCTGGTCCCCATGGGTGAAGCACCTCTTCCTGGGTTGGGCGCTGCTCTTTCAGATGATCCCGCCGATCGCCCTCGCCGGCGCCTGGTTCACTATGGCGCGGACAGTGGGCCTCGAGAATACGCTCACGGGTCTGGTGCTAGCGCATGCCACGCTGAACCTGCCGATGGCGGTCTGGCTGATGACGGTTTTCGTGCGGGACGTCCCGAACGAACTGGTCGAGGCGGCGCGGATCGACGGCGCCTCCGGTTCAAAGCTGTTCTTCTCCATCGTCCTGCCGATCATCACGCCCGGCCTCGCGGCGACCACCGTGTTGTGTTTCGTGTTCAGCTGGAACGAGTTCTCGGCCGCCCTGAACCTGACCAACAAGGCAAGCGCGACGGTCCCGGTGGCGATCGCCAAATTCGCACAGGACTACGAGATCCAGTACACGCAGATGGCGGCAAGCGCGGCGCTATCGATCGTCCCCGCGCTCGTGCTCCTGCTCATCGGCCAGCGCTACATCGTCAGGGGTTTGACCAACGGGGCGCTCAAGTAGCGTCGTCAATCGAGGAATATTCATGCGGACCGTCTTCGTGCTTTTCGACTCGCTCAACCGCCACGCGCTGGGATGCTACGGCGGCAAACGGGTACCGACGCCGAACTTCGACCGGCTGGCGCAGCGGGCCGTTACGTTCGACAGGCATTATGTCGGCAGCCTCCCCTGCATGCCGGCGCGGCGCGACATGCTGACCGGCAGGTTGACCTTCCTGCATCGCAGCTGGGGGCCGCTGGAGCCCTTCGACAACGCCTTCCCAGAACTCCTTGCCAAGGCCGGGGTCTACAGCCACCTCGTCACCGACCATTTCCACTACTTCGAGGACGGCGGCGCCACCTATCACAACCGCTACGACAGCTATGACTTCGTCCGCGGCCAAGAGGGTGATGCCTGGAAGGCGATGGTGCAGCCGCCTTGGGAGCGGCTTCGCGAGATGTACCACGAGCGCCAGTTCTCCACCGAGGCGCGCGACTACAAACGCAATAACGTCGTCAACCGCCAGTTCATCCGCGAGGAGAAGGACTTCCCCTCGGTGCAGGTCTTCGCCAGGGGCCTGGAGTTTATCGAAACCAATCGCGACGCCGACAACTGGCTGCTGCAGATCGAGACCTTCGATCCGCATGAGCCATTCACGGCGCCGGCGCGCTTCAAGGAGATGTTCGACACCGGATGGAACGGCCCGATACGCGACTGGCCGCGCTACGGTCGGGTCGACGAACTGCCGGCCGAATGCGAGGAGCTGCGCGCCAACTACTATGCGGTGCTGGCGATGTGCGACTCGCTGCTCGGCGAGCTGCTCGACGAGTTCGATGCGCACGACATGTGGAAGGACACGGCGCTGGTGGTGACGACGGACCACGGCTTCCTGCTTGGAGAGCACGACTTCTGGGCCAAGAACCGGATGAACATGTACGAGGAGATCGTGCACATCCCGCTGTTCGTCCACGACCCCCGCGCCCCAGAACTGGCCGGCACGCGTTCGGTTGCCCTGACGCAGTCACTGGATCTTGCCCGGACCTTCCTCGACATCTATGGCGTGCCGCCACAGCCGGAAATGGAAGGTCATTCGCTGCTGGCGATGCGCCAGGGAGAGCAGCTGCGCCAGGGGGCGCTGTTCGGCTATTTTGGCGGCGCCGTGAACGTCACCGACGGGCGCCATACCTACCACGTCTTCCCCGACGACCTCGCGAACCAGGAAATCTACCAATACACGCTGATGCCCACCCATATCTGGGAACCGTTCTCGACCGAGGAACTGGCCGACGCGACGCTTTCGGATGGCTTCGAATTCACCAAGGGAGCGAAGCTGCTCAAAGTGCCGGTGTCTAGCCGATCTCCGTTCTACGACAATTACGGCCCGGGGGCGCTTCTCGAAAGCGATACGCGACTATACGACCTCGAGAATGACCCGGGGCAGGAGAACCCGATCCAAAGTGCACCGGTGGAGGCCGGCCTCCGCGTGCTGATGGCAGAGCTGATGCAGGCCAATGATGCGCCGCCGGAGGCCTTCAACCGCATCGGACTTGTGGCCGCAGAGCGCGAGCCCAAGACGGAGCCCGCGGGCTGATGCCGATGCGGGCGCTGACGGGCAAAGTCGGCGACCTTCGTCAACTCGCCTCCGTACGAATGATCGTGCTCGACGAGGGCCCCGAGGCGGGCGTGCGGGCGCTGTTGTTCTCCACCGGCGGCGGCCTCGACTTCATGGTACTTGCCGACCGGACGCTGGACATCGGGACCGTGCATTATCGCGGCGTGCCGCTGGCATGGCAGAGTCCCGCCGGATTTCGCCACCCGGCGCTCGGGGACTCGCTGTCTGATGGCGGCCGGGGCTTCGGGCGGCTGTTCTCCGGCTTCCTCATGACCTGCGGGCTCGACCATATCCGCCAGCCGCGCGACGGGGCGCCGCTGCACGGCCGCCTTCCATCCACGCCGGCGCGGCTCCTGAGCCGTGGGGAGGATTGGTCGGGTGATCGACCGACCCTGTTCTGCGAGGCCGAGATCATTCAGGCGAGCCACGGTCGCGAAGCATTTCGTCTCCTCCGCCGCATCGAGAGCCCCATCGGCGGCACCAGCCTCAGCATTGTCGACCGCGTCGAGAACTGCGGGACCACAGCGTGGCCGCAGGCAATGCTCTATCACTTCAACCTGGGGTACCCGGCAATCGCCGACGGGAGCTGCGTTGCCGTCGATGGTATGCAGCTTGGCGGTCCCGTGCTGCTGGACGACCCGCGCGCGGCGCCCGACGTGGTTTGCGTCGCGGTCCGGCAGGGCCCGTTCGCTACCTGCACCGTCACGACGCCGTCGGAAGCCGGCCCGCTCGAGGTGGCGCTGAGGTTCTCGTCCCCCACGCTTCCCTATCTTCAGGTCTGGCGCGACCTGCGTCCGCGCGCCGGCGTACTCGCGATCGAACCCTGCACGAGCGATCGGTTTGCCGACGGAACGAGCGACGTCGAGCGCGCACTCGAGCCCGGCGAGCAGCGCGTCTATTCGGTCGAGGTCCAGTTCTCTGGACACCCAGCGCAATTGCTGTCGGATCCGCACACATGACATTGCCGCTAGACGGGGCTTCGACCGACCTTTCGTGAGCTGGGCGACGATGAACTTAAAGTTCGACCACCACCACCACGGGCCCTCATAGAAGTTGTCGGACGAGGCATAGTTCTGCCAGTAGGTCTCGTTCACCGGCACGAGCTTTGAGGTGCCGAACATCTGGATGACCGGGCGCCCTTCGACCAGTCAGTTCCGCCTCAAGAGGTCAACTGCCAGCGCCGCCTGAACGTCGTGTCGCACCAGGTATCTGCACGAGCAGATCCCTGATGCTTCAGATCCCGCTGTTCAATCTTCGTTTGGAGCACAACCATGGGCAAGACGCCGGCACTGCAACCGAGAAAGGCGGGCACGCAGTCTCGGTCGCGGGAAACCGTCAAGGCGTTGGTGGAGGCAACCGCCCGCGTCCTGGTGAAGGACGGTTTCCACTCGACCAATACCAATCGGATAGCGGATGAAGCCGGTGTCAGCGTCGGCTCGCTGTATCAGTATTTTCCAAACAAGGAAGCACTGGTTGTCGCCGTCATCGACCGCCACAAGAGCGAAATGATGGCGGTTCTTGACAGCACCCTTCGGACCGCCTGCTCCATGCCGCTCGAGGATGCATTTCGCGCATTGGTCCGAATGATGATCGAGGCGCATCGCGTCAATCCCCGGCTACATCGGGTGCTGGTGGCGGACGTACCGCGCAGCGGTCGACTTGGCGAGGTCGAGACGTTCGACCGCGACGCCTACGCCGCCATCAAAGCGTTTCTGGAAACGCGGCGGAGAGAAATGCGGGAGATGGATCTCGATCTTGCCGCCTACATCTGCGTGAAGTCCACAGAGGCGCTGGTCCATGGCGCGGTGGTGGATCATCCAGAATGGTTGGCGGACAATCGGGTGGAACGCTTCGTCGACGAGGCAACGAAACTGATCGTCGGCTATCTCCGCTGAGATTTCTTTCCCTGCGAGATTTCCCGGTGCCGCGCCGCCCATAAAGGCGAGCAACGAGCTTGCCGTGAGGTGACTTCGCCGCCGATCATCCGCGGATTCCGGACGGCACATAAGCCCCCGAGACGCGAGTAGACAATCGCGAGTTTTTGCTCGCAACCTGGCGGAAGTGAGCTGGCGTTCCGGGGGATCGGATGATGTACGCAAACCTTGTTGCCATCCACGCCGTCGCGATGATCGCTGCCCTCGCATTGCTCGTGGTGACCGAACTGGTCTTTCTCTCAGCTCGGCGCGGCCAGTCGTCTCATGCCAAGCTGGGTCTGGCCGCCGGTCGCGCGGTCGGTGTCCTCATTGCCGTCGGCGTCGTGAGCGGATTTGCGCTGACGTTCCTGGGTGGCTGGTCGCTCCTGACGCCTTGGCTCCTGCTGTCATTCGCCCTCATCGGGCTCCTTGTCGGGGTGGAAAACGCGCTCGTCAGCCCTTGGCAGGCGAAGTTGCGTCCGGCAGTTCGAAGCGGTGGTTTGGGCGCGGAGGCGTCCGAAATTCTTGGTGACCAGCGCGCCTTGTTGGGCCGCCTGACAATGATCGCGCTCTTCGCCCTCATCGTCCTGACGATGATAACCAAGCCGGACATTCCCTGGGGATAGGGTGACAGGCGGACGGCGCTTGTCCCTACTCCACCCGGATCGCGACTTTCCCCTTCGCCCGCTTGGTGGAAAGATAACTCATGGCCTGGGGTACATCCTGCAACGAGAAGCAGCGGTCGATCACGGGTCGGATCTGTCCCTCGACGAGCATCTCGGCCAAAGTCGCCAGGTCTTCCTGGCGGATCTCGGCGATCCTGAACATCGTGGTCTTGCCCGACCCGCCGAGGAGCCATCGGCCAAAAAGCGAGCTCACGAGGAAGCGGGGGATATCGAGGGCGACAAGGACCCAGCGCCCATTGTCGACCAGTGTGCGTCCGATGGCGCCCGGCCCCCGATTTGCAACCAGATCGATCACGACGTCATGGCGGATCTGCTCGGTGGCGAAGTCTGTGCGCTTGTAGTCGACGGCGCGATCGGCGCCGAGGCCGCGCACCAGTTCAGCATTGGCGGCGCTACACACTGCCGTCACTTCCGCCCCAAGCGCCTTGGCGATCTGCACCGCATGGGTGCCGACGCCCCCTGACGCTCCGTTTATCAGCACCCTTTCTCCCGCCTTGACGCGGCCCCAGTCGCGCACCGCCTGCAGTGCTGTCAGCCCCGCTATCCCGACAACTCCTGCATCCTCGAAGGATAAACCCTCAGGCTTGCGAGCCAGCATGTGCGGCTGTGCGAGGGCATATTGTGCGAAAGCCCCGAAATTGATGTCGCCAAAAACGGCGTCGCCAGGCTTGAAGCCGTCCACCTCGTCTCCGACCGCCGCCACCGTTCCGGCGATGTCGGCTCCCAGGATACTGACGCCTGGCCTGACCAACGCCCTGTCGGAGAGGCGAATGAGCCACGGGCGACCGCGCAACTGAAACAGATCGAAGGGATTTACCGAGGTCGCCTTGACCTCGACCAGCACCTCATCGGCCTTCGGCTCGGGCCGTTCGACCCGTGACAGACGCATGACATCCGGTCCTCCATAACTATCTCGTGTCACGGCCAGCATGGTCTGTTGCATCTTGCGCTCCTGAAGCTGGGACCCGGTTTGCTCATCCCAACTGGAGGCGCAAACTTGCGAGTGTTGCGGCCGATCGGATAATTCATGCGGGGGCCGTGCTCCATGTCCGGACGTTGCACGGCCTCGCCGCATTGCAACAGGAGGTCATGCGTGTTCGGTGGGACGGCCGCGGTGGGAGTTGTTTCGGGCCTTCTGGAGTTCGCCACAACTTGCGGTGCCGACGGTCGCAAGCTGATGGCTGCCGCGCGCATCGAGCCGGGGCAGCTGGACGATCCCGACGGGCGCCTTCCCTTCGAGCGCTATGTCGCCCTCATGCGCGCCGCCCAATCGGCGACCAACGACACCGCATTTGCGCTGAAGTTCAGCGAGAGCGTCAGTGTGTCGGACATGTCGATCGTCGGTCTCATCATGGAAGCCTCGGCAACCATGGGCGAGGCTTTCATCCAGTTGCAGCGATATAGTCGGGTGGTGGCGGACGCCTCCGGCGCCGGCGAAGGTCACCGGTTTGAGCTCGCGTCACGCGGCGGTCGGCTTTTCATGGTCGACCACCGGCCGTACCCGAACCTGTTCCCGGAACTGACCGAGTTCACCTTCGGCAGCCTGACCTGCGGGCCGCGCCGCTTTCTGCCGCAATCCCACGTACTGGCGGTGCACGTCACCCATGACGCTCCGCCCCATGCAGTCGAATATGAGCGCGTTTTTCAATGTCCGGTCCACTTCGGGAGCCATTGGAACGCCATGGAACTGCATCCCCGCGTGGGCGAATGGAAGGTGGCTCAGGCGCCGCGCCATGTCTTTGCCGTTCTGGCCCGGCATGCGGACGGCTTGCTGAGCAATCTGGAGATGGACCGATCCCTCTGTTCCCGGATCGAGAAGCTCGTCCTTCCAACCCTCCACCACGGCCCGGCCACCGCTGACGAGGTCGCGGCACGGCTGGGGTTTAGCCGCCAGACGCTGTTCCGCAAGCTCAGGGCAGAAGGAGAGTCCTTCTCGGGCGTCATCCAGAACCTGCGTCGCCGCCTGGCCATCGCCTACCTTGAGGGTCGGGTCGCGACAGTCACGGAGACGGCCTACCTGCTCGGCTTCGCCGATTTCTCCTCGTTTTCCCGGGCGTTCAAACGCTGGACCGGCGTTGCCCCGAGCGAGTACAGGCGTCGTGACGGCTAGTTCGGGCTGGCTGCCAGGACAGGACGTGCGGCATCCACAGTGCTAGCTGCCTCGCGCGACATCGTCCTCGAGGGTGATGGCCAGTTCCACAAGCTCGTCCATGATGCGCCGCTGATACTCATCCGGCTGCGTGGCGGGTGAGCGGAGCTTCGGGGTGGGGTAGATGCCCTGCCGCCAGAGCAGGTGCTTGAAGAAGTGGATGGAGAGCTCGAGGTTCTGGTTGGCGAAGGCGAGTATGGGCAGCACGCGGCGGAACAGGGCGATGGCCGCGTCGCGCTCGCCGGCGTGGTAGCGGGCGACGATGCCGACATAGACCGCGTGCAGGGCCGTCGGCATGAAGGCGTCGACGCCGCGGTCCAACGCCTCGATCAGCTGGGCGACCGCCCAGCCGCCCGAGACGTGCAGCCGGCCGTCGGTGGCGCGCTTGAGCGCGGTGTATTTCCGGCAGGCGTCGGCGGTCTCGACCTTCAGGTAGCGCAGCTGAGGAACGGCGTCGCAGGCGGCGAGGATCGCGGGGACCGGCACGCCCGAGCCGGCGGCGTCCCAGTCCTGGATCATCAGCGGCAGGCCGCAGGCGGCGGCGATCTCGCCGATCTCCCGGATATACTGCTCCTCCGAGACGTAGGGCTGGCTGACGAGGACGACGTCGCAGCCGAGCGCGGCAAGGCGCTCGGCGTTGCGCAGCCGCTCCGGCTGGGTGCCGGCAGAGGCGCCGCCGACAACCGGGATCTTGCGAGCGACCGCCTCGAGGACCGCTTGCACCATGCCGGAGCGCTCGTCGTCGGTCAGCCGTGCGACCTCCGCCGCCATCGCCGGCACGAGGAAGCCGGCGACGCCGGCGTCGAGGGCGCGTGCGGCGTGCAGCGCGAGAGCCTGGTAGTCGACCGAGTCGGTCTCGGTGAAGGGGGTGTTGAGGACGGTGACGATGCCGCGCACGGCGCTAGACCTGCAGCGCCCGCGCCCGGGCGCTGGCGACATGGGCTTCCATGGCGGTGACGGCGCCGTCGACGTCGCGGCGGAGGGCGGCTTCGAGGATGGGAATGTGTTCGCCCATGACCGACGTCACGAGGCCAGGCAGCATGCGGGTGCGCTCGGAGATGATCAGCCGGATCTTGATTGAGTTGACGCGATAGGCGCTGGAGATGATGTCGTTGCCCAGATGGTCGATCATCATGTCGTGAAGGCCCCAGTCCATCGCCTGGGCCCGCTGCAGCAGGGCGGGGGACACGCCGCCTTCCGCCTCTGCCGCCGTCGCCCGATGCTGCGCCAGCTGATCGGCAATGAGCGCTTCGGGCGCCGTGCGGGCGAAATGTGTCACCGCCTCGCGCTCGAGCATGAGCCGGAACTGGAAGGCGTTGCGGATCAGGTCGAGATCTACATGGGCAACCTGCATGCCACGCTGCGGGACCGTCTTGATCAGCCCGTCCGCTTCCAGTCGCGGCACCAGTTCGCGGATGGCGCCGAGCGGCATGCCGGTAATGGCCACCAGCTCGCGCTGCGAGACGAACTGTCCGGGCCGGATCTGGCGCGACAGCAACTGATCGGTGAAGGTCTGGTAGGCCTGGTCGCGCATCGGCCGTGCGTGGGTGTCGGCATCGGCCATGTGGCGCGGCTCGCTCATGTCTGATCCCTTGCGAACAGCTCGTC
Organism: Devosiaceae bacterium; assembly: GCA_035998685.1. Taxonomy (GTDB): domain Bacteria; phylum Pseudomonadota; class Alphaproteobacteria; order Rhizobiales; family Devosiaceae; genus Devosia_A. The sequence goes on from DASYHK010000014.1 coordinate 236,314, forward strand.
GTAGCGGCGCCCGAGCTGCTGCGCCTCCGTCTCGGTCAGCGCGATCAGGGGCGGCCGCACCCGGCGCCATCCGCCATCGCCGCTGAGGTGTCCCACCAGCGCCTTCACCGCCGGTGTCGCCGGATGGGCGACGATGGCCTCGACGAGCGGCGCCAGTGCCGGGCTGGCGGGCTTGCCGGCCATCACCTCGTTCAGGAGGTCGGCGCGAAAATTGGCGACGCCGCTGATGGCGCCGGCGGCGCCAAGCTGCACCCCGCGGTCGAGCACCCGTTCGTCGCCGATCAGGATGTCGAGGTCGGGGAAGGATTGCAACATCTCAAGGGCGTTCGCCCAGTCGCCGGAGGAGTCCTTGAGGCCGAGGATGCGGCCGGGATAACGGGTGGTGAGGGCGGCGACAGTTTCCCGCGTCACCTTCACGCCGGTCATCTGCGGGATGTTGTAGAGGATGAGGGGCGGCCCATCCGCAGGTGTCCTTTCAAGCAGCGCCGCGAACCACTCCGTCACCTCGCCGGGCAGGACGTTCTTGTAGAAAATCGGCGGGGTCACCAGCAGGGCTCGGCAGCCGAACTCGGCTGCCTCGCGCGCCAGCGCTGCCGCGTCGTCGACGGCGCTGACGGCGATTCCGGGGACGACCTGGTGTCCGTCGATGCCGCCCGACCGCAGCGCCTCGAGAACCGGCCGGCGCTCGGCGGTTGCGACCGACGGGCCCTCGCCGGTCGTGCCGAAGGTGGAGATGCCGGCGCAGCCGCCGGCGATGCAGGTGCGCGCATGGGCGACCAGCTTGCGCAGATCGATCGCACCGCCCTCGTCGAAGGGCGTCGTCATTGCTGCGAAGATGCCGAACTGCCTGTCGCTGCCCATCTGAGGACCTGTTCCGAGTTGAAAAAAACGTGCTTGTGGAGCACTGGTACTGTAGGTAACATGTCAGTGTGCACTCAACAAGCGCAGACGTCGCGTTGGTGCAACTGCTGCGAAATGGCATAGCCGCGCAGCTCCACGATTTCTGTCGACATGCCGTCGACAACAGGGAGGAACAAATGCACCGCTTCACACGACGTGGCTTCGTCGCGCTCGCCACCACCATCGCCCTTGCGGCTGCCGTGCCGGCGCTGGCCCAGGAGCCGATCAAGCTCCGGATTTCGACGCCGGCCGTTGAAAGCGACTGGCACGCGAAGATGCTGACCGTGTTCAAGGACGAGCTCGAAGCCTCTGCGCCGGGCGAGTTCGACGTCGAGATCCACCTCAACGGCACGCTGTTCAAGCAGGGCACCGAACCGGTCGCCATGCAGCGCGGCAATCTCGAGATGGCGCTGATCTCGGCCCAGGACATCGCCAACCAGATCCCGGCCTGGTCGGTCTTCACCGCCGGCTACCTCATCCGCGACCCGGCGCACCAGACGGCGGTGTTCGAAGGTGATATCGGGGAGGAGTTCTTCGGCATGGTCGAGGAGCAGATGGGGATCAAGATCCTCACGGCGGCCTATCTCGGCACCCGGCAGCTCAACCTGCGCACCGAGATGGACGTGCAGACCCCGGCGGACCTTGCCGGTGTTAAGCTGCGCATGCCCGGCTCCGACACCTGGCTGTTCCTTGGTGAGGCACTCGGGGCCAACCCGCTGCCGGTGGCCTTCGGCGAGATCTACACGGCGCTGCAGACCGGCGCCATCGACGGGCAGGACAACCCGCTGCCGACGGTGCGGGCGGCCAAGTTCTACGAGGTGACGGAGCAGATCGTGCTGACCGGCCATCTGGTGGACGGCGTCTTCTTCTCCATGGCCGACAGCACCTGGGACACGCTTTCGCCCGAGCAGCAGGAGAAGGTTCTGGCGGCGGCAAAGGCGGCCCGCGACTACAACAACGAGAACCGCATTGCCGACGAGGCCGCCCTCGTCTCCTTCATGGAAGAGCAGGGCCTGAAGGTGACGACGCCCGACGTCGAAGCCTTCCGTAACGCCGTGCAGAACGCCTATCTCGAGTCCGACTGGTCGCAGTCGTGGCCGGAGGGCATCGTCGACCGCATCAACGCGGTCGAGTAACCGCCATGACGAGAGGGCACCTCGCTGCGCGTCTTCAGCGGGGTGCCGAACTGATCGCGGCGGCGATGTTCGCCGCGCTCTTCGGCACCTTCCTGATCCAGATATTCACCCGCTACGTTCTCAACGATCCGACGGCCTGGACCCAGGAACTCACGCTCGTCCTCTATATCTGGATCGTCTTCTGGACCTGTTCCTTCGTCCTGCACGAGCGCGACCACATCACCTTCGACCTGATCTCGACGAGCCTGCCGCCGCGCGGCCGCCGGCTGCTGGCCCTCGCTGCGACGGTTCTGGTGGTCGTCGCCTTCGGCATCGCGCTGGCGCCCGCATTCGACTACATCAGCTTCATGAAGATCGTGCGCACGCCGGTGCTGCGGCTGCCGTTCGACCTCGTCTACTCCATCTTCATCGTCTTCCTCATCTCGGTCATGGCTGCCGGCATCTGGCGGGCGGCAAGGCTGCTGGGGCGCCACTGGCAGAACGAAGTGGTCCCGCACAAGCCGGGCGAAGCCGAGAGCCTGCTGTGAGCATCCCGTTCATCAGCATGCTGGCCGGGTTCTTCGGGCTGGCCGCCTTCGGCATGCCCGTGGCCTACGCCATGTTCGTGGTGTCGATCGCCTACCTGCTGCTCACCGGCGCCGATACCGGGCTGTTCGCCGAGCAGATGCTCAATGGGCTGTTCGACAGTTTCGTTCTGCTCGCCGTGCCGCTGTTCATCCTCGCTGCCAATCTGATGAATGTCGGGGGCGTATCGGACCGGCTGCTCGGCTTCTGCCAGGCGCTGGTGGGACGGCTGAAGGGAGGTCTCGCGCAGGTCGACATCCTGGTCAGCGTCGTGTTCGCCGGCATGAGCGGTTCGGCCATCGCCGATGCCGCGGGACCGGGCAAGCTCGTCACCATGATGATGGTCAAGACCGGTCGCTACCCGCCGGGATTTGCCGCTGCCGTCGCCTGCGCCTCGGCCGTCATCGGCCCGATCATTCCGCCGTCGATCCCGATGGTAATCTATGCGCTGATCTCGGACACTTCGGTCGGCTACCTCTTCCTCGGCGGCGTCGTGCCGGGGCTGCTGCTTGGCGGCACGCTGATGCTGCTGATTGCCTTCGTTGCCGAGAAGCGCGGTTTTCCGCGTGGAGAGATTGTGCCGCTGCGGGAGTTCCCGCGTCTGACGGTGCAGGCCTTTCCCGCACTGATGCTGCCGGTGATCCTGCTCTGGGGCATCTATGGCGGGGCGACCACTCCCACGGAAGCGGCGGCGGTGGCTGCCGCTTATGCGCTGGCGCTGGCAAGCTTCTTCTATCGCACCGTCGGCTTCCGCGATCTTCTCCAGCTGCTCATCGACTCGTCACGCTCGACGGCGGTGGTCGCGGTGCTGATCGGCGGCGCCTTCATCTTCAACTACATCATCGCAACCGAGGGCATCCCGGACGCGGTCGCCAGTCTGCTGGAAGGGCGGGAGTTCCCGCCACTGGTCTTCCTGCTGATCATCAGCCTCATCTTCCTCGCGCTCGGCTGCTTCTTCGATGCCACGACGCTGCTGCTCGTCGTGGTGCCCCTGTTCATTCCGGCCTGCCGGGCGCTCGGGATCGACCTCGTGCATTTCGGTGTCGTCACCACGGTCAACATCATGATCGGTCTCGTCACACCGCCTTATGGGGTGCTGCTGTTCGTGATGAACGGGGTCACCGGCATTCCGCTGAAGGATATCATCCGGGAGATCTGGCCGTTCGTGGCCGTGCTGCTCGTCGCCCTGCTGATCATGATCCTCGTCCCCGACATCGTGCTGTGGCTGCCGCGGCAGTTCGGCTACGTGGGGTAACCGCGTCCTGGCTACCCGCTACTGCCGGCGTCGCCGTTCGAGCCAGGAGAGCATGAGGGCGGCGGGCAGGGTGAAGGCGAGCGTGCCCATCGAGGGACGCGGTCGCCCCCGCTGCTGCTCCTCCCGCGCTGCCGCGTAACCGGCCTGCCACTCGGGGCTGCGGGCGCTGGCGTCATCGGTCGCGTCACCTTCTTCCATCGAGGCCTTGCCCAAGGTGTCCGCCATGGCGGCGTCGCGGCTGCCCATGGGCCGGTCCTCCCCAATGGTCGAGTCACGCGCCGTCTGGTGTTCGGTCTCGGCGTCGATCTCGGCCCCGACGATGACGATCGCGGTGGAGATCCACATCCACATCAGGAAGCCGATGAGGGCGCCGAGGGAGCCATAGGTGGCATCGAAATTGGCAAGATTGGCGGCGTACCAGGAGTAGACGAGGGACACGGCGAGAATGATCACCACGGCGAGCACGGCGCCCGGCGTGATCCAGCGCCACTTGGCCTGCCGGCGGCTGGGGCCGAAGCGGTAGAGTGCGGAGACCCCGCACACCAGCAGAACGAGGACCAGCAGATAGCCGAGCCCCTGCACCAGCCACTCCATGCCTTCGCCGAGGCCGATGAAGCCAAGGACCAGCGGCAATACCAGGATGACGCCGATCATCGCCACAGCGGCGACGAGGCCGGCAAGCGTGAAAAGCAGAGCGAGCGCGTTGAACTTGATGAAGTTGCGTTCCTCCGTCTCCTCATAGGCGACGTTCATGGCCTGGAAGAGCGCCTTGACGCCGGCGCTGGCGCTCCAGAGGGCGAGGCCGAGTGAAAGTGCCAGTGCCCAGCCAAGGGTTGAGCCGCCCTGCTCGCTCAGCCGCGCCAGCTGCTCCTCGAGGAGTTCCATGCCGCCGCCCGGCACAACGCCCTCGAGCATGGAAAGCTGTTCACTGACTGTCGTCGGGTCGTTGAACAGGCCATAGAGGGATACGAAGGCGCTGAGGGCCGGCACCAGCGACAACAGCAGGAAGAAAGTAACGCCGGCGGCAACCAGCGGCACGTTGTCCTCACCGACTTCGCCCACTGTACGCCAGAGAATATCCTTCCAGCCGCGAGCGGGGATCTTGTGCGGCGCCGCCGCCTGTCTGCCCCGTCCCGCCTGTTCCCGTCGCCAGTCGCTCTTTGCCGCGCCCATGCCAGCCTCCGCCTGAACCTACGGGGAGCAACGTGGAGATGCCGCCGTCGTTGCAATGACGGCAGCGGCCCACCGCCTGTCAGCGGTAACGGGCGCCGGTCACAGTGGCCCGGAAGAAGGGGAAATAGTCGGCCGTGCCGTAGTGATTGCCGACGTTGACGACGCTCGGAATGGTGAAGCCGGCAAAGGTCGCTTCCTCCTCCATGGTGCCGCCGAAGGGCTGGAGGCGGTAGGACTTCGCGGGATTGACGTCGCTCCAGCGCATGGCACTCATGCTGATCGGTCTGCCGGCCCGGTCGAGCGTCAGGTCCATGGCGATCGCAGCATCGCCGCTACCGAAGGTGATCCGTGCCGTGTCGGCGCCGATCTGCTCCCACCGGGCGCCGTTCTGCGGCAGCAGGCTGGCGGGGGCCCAGATCGCCTCGAGCGCCGGCCGCGCGGCGGCTCCGAGATTCAGGTCGGCGCCGCCGGCGGCCTGCACCAGCGGGATGGTCTCGAACATCCAGAAGCGGGTCCAGCCTTCGCCGGCCAGCAGACCGTCGGAGCCGGAGATGCGCAGCGGGCCCCGACGTCATCTCCGCCAGCCAGACAAAGCTATGAGGCGGCGCCAGGATCTGCCGGGCGCGCATCCGGTATTGCTGCGCCTGATCCTTGTCGCCGAGGAGGAAAAGGCCTTCCATCGCAAACTCGACCGTGGTGGCGAGCGGGGTGCCGGGGGCGATGGCATGGGTGAAATAGCGTTGGGCCACCTCCGGCAGCTCGGCGACCATGGCCGGATCGTAGGTCGCGGCCGCCGGGGCGGCTGCATCGGCGATGGTGGCCCAGGCCCGCTCCGCCTCGGCCATGCGCTGTCGGTAGGTCACGTGCGCGACGGCCGCAGCGGCCACCAGCACCACCACGAGTGCGACCAGGGCGAGCCACAGCACCTTGCCCCGCCCCTTCATCGCAGATCGAAATGCTGCAACCCGGCCGCGGCTATGGCGTCGTAGGATTCGGCATAGCCGGCGTCGGCATAGCGCATGACGCCGAGTGCCGTGTCGTTGTCGAGGACGTGGCGCAGGCGTTCGGCACCGGCGGGCGTGCCGTCGGCAACGACGGTGACCCCGGCCGAGGTCATGTAGCCGGCATAGCCGCCTCCGCCGGAGTGGACGGCCACCAGATCGGCCATCGAAGAGCAGAGCAGCATGGCGTCGAGCAGCGGCCAGTCGGCGACAGGGTCGGAGCCGTCCTTCATGTTTTCAGTCATGATGTTGGGGTGCGCCATGGCGCCGGCGTCGAGATGGTCGCGGGAAAAGGCCACCGGTGCCAGGAGTTCCCCCGATTGCACAAGGTCGTTGACTGCCAGCGCCAAGCGGCTGCGCTCGCCATGGCCGAGCCAGGCGATGCGGGCGGGAAGGCCCTCGAAGGGCACGTGCTGGCGGGCGAGGGCGATCCAGTTCGTGACGATGCGATTGTCCGGGAACAGCTCCAGCACCAGATCGTCGATGCGTGCGATGTCCGCGGGCTCGCCGGAGAGCGCCATCCAGCGGAAGGGTCCGATGGCTCGGGCGAAAAGCGGCCGCAGATAGGCTTCGGTGAAGATCGGGATGTCGAAGGCGTTGGCGACGCCGCCGGCCTTGGCCTGCGTGCGGATCAGGTTGCCGTTGTCGAAGACCTCGGCACCGGCGCGCTGGAAATCCAGCATGGCATTGACGTGCTTGACGATGGACGCAGTGCTCGCCGCCATCAGCATCGCCGGGTCGGTCTTGCGCATGCCCCGCACCACGTCGAGCGAATAGCCCTGCGGCACGTAGCCGTAGACGAGGTCATGGGCCGAGGTCTGGTCGGTGACGATGTCGGGAACGACGCCGCGTTCGACCAGTTCAGGATAGACGATGGCGGCGTTGTCGACGAGCCCGACCGAGAGCGGCCGCCGCTCCCTGACCGCCGCGTCGATCATCGCCAGCGCCGTGTCGAGATCGGGCGCAATTTCGTCGAGATAGCCGATTTCGCGGCGCCGCCGGGCGCGCTCGGGGTCGATGTCGACGCAGAGGATGGCAGCCCCCGCCATGCGCCCGGCCAGCGGCTGCGCACCGCCCATGCCGCCGAGGCCGGCGGTGAGGATGAAGCGGCCGGCGAGGCTGCCGCCGAAGCGCTTCTCGGCGATGCGCATGAAGATTTCGTAGGTGCCCTGGATCACCCCCTGGCTGCCGATATACTGCCAGGCGCCGGCGGTTAGCCCGCCCCAGGCGATCAGCCCCTGCTGTTCCAGCTCATAGAAGATTTCGGCCTTCGCCCACTGCCCGACCAGGTTGCAGTTGGCCATGATGACCAGCGGCGCCCCGGCATGGGTCGGCATGAGCCCGATCGGCTTGCCGGACTGGATGACGAGGGTCTGCTCCTCGTCCATGGTCGTCAGCGCCTCGACGATCTGGCGGTGCGCCGCCCAGTTGCGGGCGGCCTTGCCGAGCGCGGCGTAGACGACGAGGTTGTCGGGGTCCTCGCCGACCGCCAGCACGTTTTCGAGCAGACGCAGCAGCGCCTCCTGGCGCCAGCCTTTGGCGCGGAGCTCGGTGCCGGAGGGAATGGGGAAGTTCGGATGGCGCGGGTTTTGTCGGGGCATACCGACACTATCGCATCATGCGCCGGACAGTTCCATCATCCGCGGGGTCTGCTCCCGTGTTTCCGGCGGGGGGTGGGGCTGAGGGAGTTGGCGAGGAGTTGGCAGGCGGGGAGCTTTGCTTGCGCTTTACCACTTCAGCTCGCCTAACCTTCCACTCGCGCAGAGGTGACATGGGTCCCTGCTTCCGCAGGGATGACAATGGTGGGTGGCGCTGGGTGGAGCAGGATTGCTGACGAGAGATGTCATCCCCAGCCGGTGAGCAGCCCCGGATAGAGGTCTTCCCAGCGGGGGTTGGTGTCGCGGAACAAGGCGACCTTCCATTCCCGCTTCCAACGCTTGATCTGCTTCTCCCGGAGGATCGCCTGTTCGATGTCCTCATGTGCCGCGAACCATATGAGATGGTGCACATGGTACTTCCTCGTGAAACCCTCGGCGGTTCCCTCACGGTGTTCGCCCACCCGACGAACGAGATCGTTGGTAACGCCGACATAAAGCGTGTCGTTTCTTCCTGAAGCCAGCAGGTAGACGAAGTAGGTACGATTCACATCGCCTTCTCCGATGTCGTCCTTGCGACGCGGGATCTACTCCTTGGCCCGCGCAAGTGGACGCCTGGGTTCCTTGCTTGCGCAAGGATGACAGGGGTGGGTGGGGCTGGCTAGACGTGCAGGTCTCTCCCATTCGTCGGCGTGATGGCACTAAGCGACGTTTGTCAACTCGACACCATCGTCACTCCGACTTCGCCACTCTTCTCATGTCATCCCTGCGAAAGCAGGGACCCAAATCTCCGCCTGCGCAAGAGGACGCGTGGGTCCCTGCTTGCACAGGGATGACATCGCGGGTGGGGGCTGGCGAGCCGGGCCCGCTACCATCCCTTCTTGCCCTTCTTCTTCGGTTTCACGCCGCTCAGGGCGTAGCTCGCGAGCTCGATGCCCATGGCCTGTTCGACTGGGGGGTAGACGGCAGGATCGAGCACGGAAGAGGAGAGGGGGATCACCTTCTTGGGGACGTGGAGGACGAAGACGTACATGCCCTCGCGGAGCTGGCCGGCGCTGAGCGGGGTGCCGGCGGCGTCGAGGGTGGAGATGACGTCGGGGAAGGTGGCGATGCGGGTGCCGCCGGCGTCGTCGATGGCCATGTATTCGTTCATCACGTGGAGGGTGATGGCGGCGTCGCCCGCGCCGAGCACGAAGCGGCCGATGTCGAAGGCTTCGCGGGTGTAGACGAGGTCCTTGCTGGTGACGGTGCCTTTGGCGAGGATGCTGCCGCCGGTGGTCCGGACGATGGCGTCGATGACCGCGGAACCACCCTTGGCCTCGGCGGCGATGATGGCCTCGCCCAGGTCGAGCGCGAGGGTGATGCCGCCGAGCGCGGCGTGCCGGCGCACATATTTGGCGCGCAGCGGGTTGCGGGCGGAGGCGATGAAGCCGCCGGACTGGTCGGCGGCGGTCCTGAGGACTGGCGAGATCTTCGCGGTGGCACCGCGGACCACCAGCTCGATATAGCGGTGCTCGGCGCGGTTGCCGCCGACGGCGGTCTGGATCATTTGCTTCGGCGATCCGGCCATGCCGATCGAGCCCATGTCGCCGGTGGGGTGGGCGCGGACATCGCCGACGGCGTCCACGACCTTGGTGCCGAGCACGGCGGAAGGCAGCCAGCCGTTGAGGGTCGAGCTCTTGCCGTTCTGTCCGACCATCAGCCCGGCGAGGGGCTCACCGAGAGCCTCCTGGAGCAGTTCCACCGCCTTGATGTAGTCGCGGCCCTGCATCTCCCAGGGCGTAGTCGAGGCCGGGGCGCCGATGGCGGCGGCGGTGGCCACCCAGTCCTTCGGCTCCAGCTCCTCGATATCCACCAGCTCCGGCTTGCCGACGCTGACGGCGGCGTAGCCCAGCATGCGACCGTGATCGGCCCAGCCGCCACCGCCGGCGGCGTAGACGGAGCCGCCCTTGACCGCGGCTTCGACGTCCTTTTCGGTCAGTACGCGACCCATCTACTCGTCCTTCAGTGTCCTATCCAGTGCCTGGACCGCTTCCAGCAGCACCGCCGCGCCGAGCGCGATATCCTCGGTCTCCGCCCACTCCTCGGGCGTGTGGCTGCGGCCGTCGCGGCAGGGGATGAAGATCATCGCCGCCTTGCAGACCGCGGCCATGAACGCCGTGTCGTGTCCGGCCCCAGAGGCCATGCGGCGATGCCGCGCGCCGACGGCGTCCGCCGCCCTATCGAGGATTTCAAGCACATCCGCGTCGCATGGCGTTGCCAAATTGTCCGAAATGGTCAACGGCGGCTCTATGGCGGCGCCGCTCTCGGCGGCAACCTGCGCGGCCAGTTCGCCGATCCCCGCCATGAAGCGCTCCATGTCCGGCCGCAGCTCGGCCCGCGCGTCGATCAGCAGCCGCACCCGCGATGGCACCACGTTGGCGGCGTTCGGCTGCATGTCGAACTCGCCGACGGTGGCGGCGAAGTGCCCGGGCCCGGCGGCAAGCTCGCGCCCCAGCGCCTCGACCCCCAGCACCAGCCGGGCGGCCGCCGCCAGCGCATCGATCCGCGACGCCATGGGCGTCGTTCCGGCATGGTCGGCGCGGCCCTCGATGACGATCTCGATGCGGGTGATGCCGGAGATGGCGGTCACCACGCCGACGTCCAGCCCCTCGTCCTGCAGCACCGGACCCTGCTCGATATGCAGCTCGAGGAACGCGCGGATGTCGCTGCGCTTCTCGATGACGCCGGGATGGCCGCCGACTTCGGCGATGCCCTGCCGCAGCGTCATCCCCAAGGCTTCCCGGTCGAGCCAGGCCGGCGGCCGCACGCCGGTCATACCGCGGCTGCCGACGCAGGAAACACCGAAGATCGAGACCTCCTCGGCGAGGAAGTCCACGATCTCGAGGTCGTGGTCGAGGTCGATGCCCTGCTCGTCGAGGGCCCGCGCCACTTCCAACGCCGCCACCACCCCGGCGACACCGTCGAAGCGGCCGCCATCCGGCACCGTGTCCGAATGCGACCCCAGCATGATGGTGCCGAGCCCGGGCCGGCGTCCTGCCCGGCGGCCTATGAGATTGCCGGCGGCGTCGATCCTGACCTGCAATCCCGCCACTTCCATGCGCGCCGAGAGGTGGTCGCGCCCCTTGAGGAACACCGGCGTGAAGGCACGGCGGGTCCAGGGGCGGTCGGGCTCGGTGATCTGCGCCAGCGCCTCGATGTCGGCGGCGATGCGGTCGGCGGAGACGGAGAGGTTGCGGGTCATTGGGTGGCCTCCGGCCGCAACCACTGCCCCGTTCCCGGGGCCGCTACGTCGGTGCCGTCGAACACCTGCCGGCCGCGCAGCCAGGTGCCGCTGACCGTCCACGGCAGCTCTATGCCCTCATAGGGCGACCAGCCGACGATATTATGCCCCGAGGCCGCGGCATCGTAGCGGACCGGGCGGGGCTCCAGCACGGTGATGTCGGCGTCCTTGCCGACCTCGAGAGCGCCCTTGCAATGGTCGAGGCGGAAGTGCCGGGCCGGGTTGAAGGCCAACAGCCGGGCGGCCCAAGTCAGCGGAATATTGCGCGCGAGAGCGCCCTTGACGAAGAGCGGGAGCATCACTTCGAGTCCCGGCACGCCAGAGGCGTTGGCCAGCATGTCGGGATCGGTCTTGCGGTCCTCGGACCAGCTGACGTGGTCGGTGGAGACCATAGTGACGTTGCCGGCGGCGACGTGAGACCAGAGCTTTTCGACCTCCTCCCGCGCGCGGATCGGGGGATTGATCTTGGCCTTGCCGCCGAGACGCCGGACGTCGTTCTCCTCGTCGAGAGTCAAATAGTGGATGCAGCACTCGATGGTGGCGGCGAAACCACGGGTCCGATAGTCGGCGGCGATGTCATAGCCGCGACCAAGGGAGCAGTGGACGATGTGGGCGGGGCAGCCGGTCTGGGCGCCGGTCTCGTAGATCTGCAGCGTCGCGAGCAGTTCGGTGAGTGGCGGCCGGCTCAGCCCGTGTGCCCGCCAGTCGCTGATGCCGGCGGCGCGCACCTTGGCCATGGCCGCCCGGACGCTCTCGTCGTCCTCGTTGTGGACACCGGCGGCGAGGCCGGTCTTCGCCACCTCGGCGAAGGCTTCGGCGAGCAGCGGTGGCGAAATCCGCGGGAAGCGCTTCGGATCGGTGCCGAAGGTCGAGAACTTGAAGGCAGCAACACCGGCTGCGGCCTGCTCGGCGATGCGGGTCGCCCCTTCCTCCGGATCGATAGTGCCGTAGAGCGCGAAATCGACCCGCGCCTGCAGTGCCGCATGGGCCACTTTCTGCTCCACGGCTGCCGCCGAGCACACCAGGTTGCCCTCGTCGTAAGGCATGTCGACGATGGTGGTGACGCCGCCGGCTGCGGCCGAGCGGGTGGACCAGATGAAATCCTCCTGGTCCTTCTGGCTGAGCGAATGAACCTGCGCGTCGATCGCGCCGGGCAGGATCAGGGCGTGGCCGAGATCGTGACGCTCGCGGGCCTGCGGCGCGGCTCCGGCGGCGACGGCGGCGATGCGGCCGTCGCGGACGGCGACATAGCCGCCCTCGATCAGTTCCGTTGCGGTGACGACGGTGCCGGCGAGGACGAGATCGAAATCAGACATGGTTCGGTTCCCTATCGATGGCAAGTCCGGGGGCAGGCTCTTCTCCTACGGAGGGAGAAGGACGCCAACTGAGAGGTCGCGGCTCCATGGCCCTTCCCCCGCCGTGGAAGAGGGTGCCCGAAGAGCCTGCCCCGGACTTGATCCGGGGGCGGGTGAGGGGGGCTGTCAGCCTGCCACCCGCTCCTGCCCGGTCCGCGCCGTCAGCAGCCGTTCGAGATAGCTCAACCCGTCATAGATGAGAACCGCCAGCACGCCGACGATCAAGCCCCCCTGCAGCACGAAGGCGACGTTGCTGGTGAGGAGGCCGGCGATGATCACCTCGCCGAGGGTGCGGGCGGCGACCGTCGAGCCGATGGTGGCGGTGGCGAGCGCGATCACCGTCGAGAGGCGGATGCCGGCGAGGATCACCGGCATCGCCAGCGGCAGCTCCACCTGCAGCAGTCGCTGCCGGCGGGTCATGCCGGTGCCGCGTGCTGCCTCGGTCACCGCCGGCGGCAGCGTCGTCAGCCCGGTCAGCGCGTTCTCGAAGATGGGCAGCAGGCCATAGAGGAACAGCGCCACCAGAGTGGGGGCGGTGCCGAAGCCGAGCACCGGTACCGCCAGCGCCAGCACCGCCACGGGGGGGAAGGTCTGGCCGATATTGGCAAGGCTCCGGCTCAGCGGCAGGAACTCGGTACCGAAGGGCCGGGTCACCAGTACGGCGAGCCCGACAGCGACCACCGTGGCGGCGCTGGTGGCGATGGCGACGATCAGCAAGTGGTTGAGGGTGAGATCGAGCAGCGAGGTCTGCACATAAATGGCGGGCTGGTTGTTGCGGGTCAGCGGCTCGAAGACGAAGGCGAAGCTCTGTGGGCTGAGCACGAAACCGACCAGCAGCGCCAGCGCCAGCAGCCGGATGACGAGCCCCCAACTCATTGCGGCCGTGCGCCCAGCCGCGCCAGTGCGGCGAGGGTGAGCCGGCCCATCGGCTTGCCGTCCGCGTCCGTCACCGGCAGCGCCTGGCGCCCCGACCACAAGGCCTCGTCGAGTGCCTCGCGCAGGGTGAGGGTGCTGGGGATGGACGGCCCCTCCGCCTCGCCCGGCTCCACCACCTCGGCTACCCGCCGCAGCGACAGCAGGCGGAAGGCGCGTTCCCCGGTGCCGAGCAGGTCGCCGACGAAGGGCGTCGCCGGGCTGCAGATGATTTCGGCGGGCGGCGCGTATTGCAGCAGCTGGCCCTTGTCCATCACGGCGATGCGGTTGCCGAGATGAATTGCCTCCTCCATGTCGTGGGTCACCAGCACGATGGTGGTACCGAAGCGCCGCTGGATGGCCAGCAGGTCGTCCTGCGCCTTGGCGCGGATGATCGGGTCCAGCGCCCCGAAGGGCTCGTCCATCAGCAGCAGCCGCGGCTCCGCCGCCAATGCCCGCGCGACGCCGACCCGCTGCTGCTGGCCGCCCGAGAGTTCGTTGGGCAGCCGGTCGCGGAACTCGGCGGGATCGAGCTGAAACAGCTCCAGCAGTTCGTCGACGCGTTTCGCCACCCGCGCCCGGTCCCAGCCGACAAGCTGCGGCACGGTGGCGATGTTCTGCCCGACGGAGCGGTGCGGGAAGAGGCCGTGGCCCTGGATGACGTAGCCGATGCGGCGCCGGAGCTCGTGCGCCGGCAGCTCGCGCGTGTCCTGGCCCTCGATGAGCACGCGGCCGCTGTCGGGCTCGATGAGGCGGTTGATCATCCGCAAGAGGGTGGTCTTGCCGGAGCCAGAGGTGCCGACGACAACCGCTATTTCGCCTTCTGCCACCGTGAGGCCGACATCGTCGACGACGGTCAGGCCGAGATAGGACTTGCGGAGGGCATCGATCTCAAGCACGGCGCGGCTCCCGGGTCGACAGCATCTCCACGATGGCGTCGAGCACCACGGCGGCAGCGAAGGCGAGGACGACCGTGGGGACCGCTCCCAGCAGCACCAGGTCCATCGCCGTCTGACCGATGCCCTGGAAGACGAAGACGCCGAAGCCGCCGCCGCCGATCAGGGCGGCGATGGTGGCAAGGCCGATATTCTGCACGAGGACGATGCGGATGCCCGTGAGGATCACCGGGAAGGCCAGCGGCAGCTCCACCTGGATGAGGCGCTGCCAGTCGGTCATGCCCATGCCCCTGGCGGCGTCGTCGGCGGCCGGCGGCACGCCTTCCAGGCCGACGACGGTATTGGCAACCACCGGCAGCAGCGAATAGGCGAACAGCGCCACCAGCGCCGGTGCCATGCCGATGCCGGAGACGCCGAGTGCCGCCGCCAGCGGCACGTTGGCGGCCACCCAGGCGAGCGGTGCGATGAGCAACCCGAACAGGGCGATCGAGGGGATTGTCTGGACGATGTTGAGGGTGTTGAGGACGCCGGCGCGGAGGCGCGGCACCCGGTGGCAGACGATGCCGAGCGGGATCCCCGCCAGCGCCGCCGCCGCCAGCGAGCCGAAGGCGAGGATGATGTGGGTCCGTCCCTCGCGCCAGAAGGCATCGGCACGGTTGGCGTATTCCTTGAGGATCGAGAGTTCGCTCCAGACGCCGGAGAGCAGCAGCAGGGCGATGGCGGCAGCGACGCCCGCGAGAATCACGATCCGCAGCAGCGGCCTTGGCCGCAGCCGCGTGAGCGCATCCGCTGCCAGCAGCGCGAAGGCGGAGAGCAGCAGCCAGAAGCCGCCGCCGGGAGAGACCCGCGCCAGCGTGTCTCCTTCCGGAGTCAGATATCCCCCGGTATGGCCGATGGCTACCAGCAGCCCCAGCAGGGTGACGAGGCTGGCGCCCAGCCGCCATGGCGCCGGCGTGCGGAACAGCGCGACGGCGGTGGCGGCAGCCAGCAGCAGCGCCAGCGCCGCTGCTTCCCACAGGGGCAGTGCGTTGCCCAGCAGCAGCGCCTCGCCGGGGACGATGCGGTTGGCACGCAGCACCGAAAACGGCATGACGGCCCCGATGCCGGCGATGACGGCGATCGGAACGCCGAGCTTGTCGAAGTGCAACCGGGACGCCGACGCGGCTCCGTCTGTGCTGGCAGTCATGTTCACTGTCGCCGGCGGAGCAGGCAGGGCCGGGGAGTGATCACCGGCCCCGCAATATTCCTACTCCAGGAAACCGTTGCTGGAGAGGAAATCCTCAGCGACGGCAGCGGCGGATTCCCCGCCCACCTGGACGCGGCCGTTCAGCTCTTGCAGCGTCTGCAGGTCGAGTTCCGCAAACACCGGCTCCAGCAGCTCCTCGATCTGCGGGTACTGGTCGAGCACTTCCTTGCGGACGATCGGCGCCGGCTCGTAGACCGGCTGCACGCCCTTGTCGTCCTCGAGCACGGTCAGGCCGGAGGGGGCGATGCCGCCATCCGTGCCGTAGACCATGGCGGCGTTGACGCCGTTGGTCTGCTGGGCTGCAGCGGCGATGGTCGCCGCCGTGTCGCCACCCGAAAGCGTCACCAGCTGGTCCGGCCCCAGGGTGAAGCCGTAGACCTCCTGGAACTTCGGCAGCGCGGCCGGTGAGCTAACGAACTCCGCGGAGGCCGCCAGTTTCACTTCGCCGCCGCCCGCCACATACTCGCCGAACTCGGAGAAGGTGCTGATGTCGTTGGCCTCAGCGAGATCGTTGCGGATGGCCACCGCCCAGGTGTTGTTGGCGGGCGCCGGCTGCAGCCAAACGATGTTGTTGGCCTCGAGATCGAGCTTGGCCGCTTCTTCATAGGCCTGCTCGGCGTCGTTCCATAGCGGGTCGTCCGCCTTGTTGAAGAAGAAGGCAGCGTTGCCGGTGTATTCGGGGTAGATGTCGATCTGGCCGGCCATAATCGCCTCGCGCACCACCGGCGTGCCGCCCAGCTGGATGCGGTCGTTTACCGGGATGTCATTAGCCTGCAGCACCTGCAGGATGATGTTGCCGAGCACGCCGCCCTCGGTGTCGATCTTGGAGGAAACGACAACCTGGGCGCTGGCCGCGGTCACGGTGAATGCGAGGGCGCCGACGGCGCCGATGAACCGGGTGGATACGCGCATGATGATCTCCTTTGGGTCGGATCGTGTTGGCGATTGACGGCGATCCTATACGGAAACAGCACAGAAGCCAGCACCTGCACGTGCTAGCGCACCTGCCCCAGCGCGAAAAACTCGTCCACCACCGGCAGGGGTGCCTGGGAAATCAGTGCGTCCAGCGACTGTATCGAACCGAGCTCGTTCTCGATGCTCTCGACCTCCTGGGATAGCGGACGGTCGACCTCGTAGTAGGCGGCGTACTTGCGCACGATGTCGTAGATCATCCCCGGCACGCCGCTGGGGCGGTCTGCAAGGATGTCCATGGCCTGCGCTGCAAGCAGCCCCTCGAGTGCCGCCAGGCGCCGCAGCGCCCGGATCTGGCGTTCGAAGCGCTCGACCACCAGCGGCAGGAAGGCGGCTTCGTCTTCGAGGCCCGCGGCGACGACGAGGGAGGTGGCCGAGACGGGGTTGGACATCGACAGCACGCGGGCGAAGAGTTCGCCCGCGAGCTTGATGATCGGTCCGAAGCCGGTGGCGATCGCGCCCGGCGGTACGAGGTTGATCGGCAGGCCGCGGCGAGCCCCGTTGCCGAGCAGCACGCAGCGGTTGAAAGAGTTGCGGGCGGCATGGGCCAGCGCCAGCTGCGCGGTCTGCAGGAAGATGGTGACATCGAGCGGCAGCGAGCCTCCCGAAGTCAGCACCTCGCCCTCGACCACCACCGGATTGTCGTCGGTGCGGCCGGTGGCGGCGAGAATGGTGCGGCCGCAGACCACGAGCGTCTCGAAGCTGGCACCGAAGACCTGCGCCATCATGCGGATGCTAAGAGGATCCTGAATATGGGTGGCATGCGGCCATTCCCAGCCCTTGGCATTGTCGAACATCCAGGCGCCGATCTGGGCTTCGCGTTCGGTGCCCACATGGGCCACCGCCTTCCAGGGGTCGCGCGAGGCGCCGAGCGCCCCGGCAGTGGTGAGGCTGGTGGCGAGCAGCATGCGCAGCGCGCCTGCGGCCTGCCGCGTGGCCTCGGCGGCTGCGGCGAAGCCGACGGCGTTGACGCTGATCGAGGCGAGGCTGTCGCGCGGGACCATGTGCAGGGGCTGCAGCCCGGCAGCCGCCAGCGCTTCCTCTGCCGTCATGCGGCGCCCCTGATAGACGGCCTCGCCCACCCCCGTCAGCACGGCACCGATCTGGCCCATGAGCCCGATATCGGCGCAGCCGATCGAGCCGGTTCGCCGTACCACCGGTACCACGTCGCGTTCCAGCAGTGCCAGGAACGCCTCCACCAGTTCCGTCGAGCAGCCGACGCGGCCGGTGAGGGCGGTGTTGGCCCGGATGGCCATGGCGTTGCGGATGGTCGAACTGGGAAAGGGCGTGCCGGTGCCGAAATGGTGGGCGCGCACAAGGCCGATATTGAAGGTGTCCAGCTCCTCCGCCGACCATTCGACGTCCTTCATTGCACCGACGCCGGTGGTCGAGCCATAGACCGGGAAGCCGGCGGTGATGCGCTCCTCGACCACCGCACGCGCGTCACGCACCCGCTGGAGGGCAGCCGGATCTGCTGATGCAGAGACCGTGCAGTTGCCGATGCCGGCAATGTCGGCAAAGCGGAGGGGCTTGCCATTGAGGATGATGGAGCGGATTGGTTCTGCCATTGCTGGACCTGGGAGTTAGGTGAACCGCCCCCATACCGTATGCGGCCACCTTCCGGCAAACGGCGTGGTGGGTCAGGCCTTCTCGACGATGGCGGGGCTGAGCGGGAGCTTCAGGCGGAAGCAGGCGCCGCGGCGACTCGGTGCCAGCTCCAGGCTGCCGTCCATGCGGGCCACGATCTGCCGGCTGATGGCCAGACCGAGGCCGACGCCTGCAGGACTGCCATCGCCTCCCATGGGATTGCCCCGCCAGAATTTGTCGAACACCCGGCGCCGGTCGCGCGGGGCGATGCCCGGCCCGTTATCGGCGATTTCGATGGTGTGGTACTGCTTGCCGGTGGTGGAGCGGATCTGCACCACCGGATCGGCCGCATCATTGTACTTGATGGCGTTGGAGATCAGGTTGATCAGCACCTGGCACAGGCGGTCGGCCTCGCCATTGACCGTTGCCGCCGTGGCGCGGGGGCCGATTTCGACGCGGATGCCGCGCTGTCGCGCCAGCCCGTCGCAGACTTCGATGGCGCGGGTCAGCGCCGCCTCGACGTCGGTGGGGACGTTGTTCCAGCCGCGTTCCCCGCGTTCCAGCGCCGAGAGGTCGAGGATCTCGTCCAGAAGTTTGGTGAGCCTGAGGCTTTCCTGGTGGATGGTGCTGACGAAGCGCCGCTGCTCTTCCGGGGCGAGCCGGTCCTCCTCGAGCAGAATTTCGGAGAACGAGCGGATCGAGGTCATCGGGGTGCGCACCTCATGGCTGACCTGGCTCAGGAACTCGTCCTTCTGCAGGTCGAGTTCGCGCAGCTGCTCGTTGGCCTCCTCCAACTGCCTCGCGGTCGAGCGCAACTCCGACGAGGTCTGCTCCAGTTCCTGGCTGTATTCGATGGCCTGCTGGGTTTCGTCGGCCATCTGCATGACCTCCTCGAGCGAGACGGCTTCACCCGAGACCACCTTCGAGAGCATGACATGGGAGGAGGCGGCGCCGATCGACCCTGCCAGTTCGCGTTCCAGCCGGCCGATGAACTCCCGCCCCGGCGCCTCGCCATCGAGCGGCACACCCTCGAACAGAGCCCTGGCGCGCTTTTCCCCCAGTACCCGCTGCGCCACGAAGAACAGGTCGTTGGCGGTCGCCGAGCCGCGGATGAAGTTTGGAGCGCTGCGGCCGGTGCGACGGAAGACGTCGACGAACAGCGTCGCCTGCAGCCGCTCCAGCGTCGACTGGGTGGTGAGCAGCGAGACCACCACCAGCGTCGTCGTGTTCAGGAAGAGGCTCCAGAACACCGAGTGCACGAGGGGATCGAGCCCGTCGAGGCCGAACAGGGCTTCTGGCCGAAGCCACGAGATGCCCCACGGACCTTCGGCCATCAGCGCCGCCACGGCGGTGGAGGAGGTGCCGAAGCTCGGCAGGAACATCGACCAGGCCCAGACCACGAAGCCGACGGCAACGGCGGCGGTCGCACCCTTGACCGAAGCCTCGCGCCAGAACAGCGCCGCGAGGATGGCCGGCAGGAACTGTGCGACGCCGGCGAAGGAAATGAGGCCGATGGGCGCCAGGGCGTCGGAATCGCGGGTCATGTAGAAGTAGAAGAAGCCGAGGAAGAGGATTACGGCGATGGAAAAGCGGCGGCTCATCAGCAGCAGCCGGCTGACGCCCTTGCCGTCGCTCTCCCCTAGCCCGCGCGTGGTGCGCAGCGCGATCGGCATGACGATGTGGTTGGAGACCATGATGGAAAGCGCGATGGCCTCGACGATGATCATCGAGGTCGCGGAGGAGAAACCGCCGATGAAGGCAAACAGCGCCAGCCCCTCCTGGCCGGCTGCCAGCGGCAGCGTCAGCACGTACATGTCGGGGTTCGAGCCAGGTGCCATCGTCGTGATGCCGAACAGGGCCACCGGCAGGGTGAAGAGGCTCATCAGCAGCAGGTACGCGGGGAAAGCCCAGCTGGCGGTGCGCAGGTGGTTCTCGTCGGAGTTCTCGACGACCGTGATCTGGAACTGCCGCGGCAGGCAGAGGATGGCCGCCACCGAGAGGACGTTCATCGCGATCCAGCGATTGCCGAAGGTCTCGGAGGAATAGATGTCGACACCCTGCGCCTCGGCGCGGGAGAAGATGGCCTCGAAGCCGCCGCCGGCATAGATGACGAAGCAGCCGACGGCAATCAGGGCTGCGAGCTTGACCACGGCCTCGAAGGCGATGGCGGCGACGACGCCGTGATGCTGCTCCTTGGCGTCGACGTTGCGGGTGCCGAAGAGAATGGTGAAGAGCGCCATCGCCGCCGCCACCCCCAGCGCCAGCCCGACCTCGTCGACGCCGGCGAGGCTGCCGCGGCCGAACTCCGAGGCTCCGGCCACCGCCTGGATCGAGGATGTGACCGCCTTCAGCTGCAGGGCGATGTAGGGGGCGATGCCGATCACCGCGATTACGGTGACCAGCACTGCGAGGCGGCTCGATTTGCCGAAGCGGGAGGAGAGCAGGTCGGCGACCGAAGTGAGGCGCTGATTATGGCTGATCCGCACCAGCTTGCGGAGCACGAACCACCAGCCGACGAAGACCAGGGTCGGACCTAGATAGATGGCGAGATATTCGAGGCCGTTGCGGGCGGCGGAGCCGACGGCCCCGTAAAACGTCCAGCTGGTGCAATAGACCGAGATGGCGAGGGTGTAGACGAAGGGCGAGCGCAGCAGCCCGCCGGAACTGGTACTGGCCCGCCGGTCGCCGACATAGGCGATGAGGAACAGCAGCCCGACATAGCCGACGGCGGTAGCGATGACGAAATCCGCGGAGAGCATCAGCCCTGCTCCTCGGGCTTCTCGTCCGCCGGGACCTCCTGCGGCAGGCGCTGCGAGAACCACCGAGTTGCGACGATCAGCGCCAGCCAGACGACGAACAGGTAGATCACCTCCGTCGGCACGCCGAAGACCCGCGTCGTCGCATTGAACAGCAGCACCAACGGCGGCATGATCAGCATGGCCCCGAAGATGGTGAGGAACAGCGCAGCGCTCTCCAGCTTCCGGCGTTCCATCCTTATCCGGTCAGCTTCTCGCCCAGGAGGCTGCGTACGGCGTCCACGACGTCGGCGTTGGCATAGGGCTTGGTGACGAAGCGGTCAGCTCCCAGTTCCTCGGCAATCCGCCGGTCCTGCTGCTGCCCCTTGGCCGTGAGGATGAGCACCGGGAGGGCATGGGTCAGGCCGTCGGCCCGGATCTGCTTCAGTACCTCGAAGCCGGAGACCTTGGGCAGCATCACGTCGAGCACCACCAGCCGCGGCTCGTGACGGCGTACCGCCTCCAGAGCGGCTGCGCCATCAGTGACGGCGACGATGCTCCAGCCGGCCCGGCGCAGGATGAAGTCGAGCGACTCCATGATGCTCGGCTCATCTTCGGCGATGAGGATGTCTACTGCCAATTTCCCCCCCTGCCGCCGGTCTCCCCACCAGCTGCCGCATCACTTAAGCTCAATGCCGGCTCGTGGTCAAAACCTCTCGGCACCATGGGAACGCGGATCGCCGCCGGTCCTCCACCGGGGGCCATCGACTCCTCCTGGCGGTCGGCACAGTCGCGGCGCGTGCACAGCCGGCAGGCGGGGCCCACGGGAATGGTCGCCTCGAGGTTCGCGAGGTCGAGGCCTACCGCATAGACGGTACGGTCCGCATGCAGCACGTCGCAGGCCAGCATGACGGAGGTGTGGATGGTGCGGTCGGCGTAGCTGGTTGGTCGCCGCGCGCCGGCATTGGCGATGAACAGGTAGCGGGACCCGTCCGAGAATCCCGCCAGCTGCCGCACCAGCATTCCGGGGGTGCGGAAGGCATCGTAGAGGGCCCAGCGCGGGCAGGCATGGCCGCTGCTGGGCAGCAGCAGTCCGGGAAGCGGGAAATGCTTGGTCAGCCGCCCCGCCGGATCGGCCCGGAGGAAGCCGAAAGGGACACCCGTGGCCCCCGGTCGGCGCAGGGTCACCAGCCGGTGGGCGACCTGCTCGAAGCTTGCCGTATAGACCTGCCGCAGGGCCTCGATGTCGTAACGCAGCCGCTCGGCATCGGTGAGGAAACGGTCATAGGGGAAGACGATTGCTCCGGCGAGGTAGGAACTGAGGGCGAGATAGGCGAGGCGGCGAGCTGTCTCCGAACTCAGGGGCGGCGAGCGCAGCTCGGCCTCGATGGCGTCGCGGGCCGCAAGCTCGGCATAGAGGCGTGCCAGCTGGAACTGCCGGGTGGCCGCGAGGGTGCTGTTCTGGAACCACATGACACGGGACGCGGCATCGAAGCGGTACTGCCCCGGAGGTCCGTCGACGTCGGACCAGGGCAGGGCCGTGCGCTCCACCCGCACGCCGAACTGCCGCGCCAGCGCCGCGGCCAGCGACAACTCGCCGAACGGTCCATGCCCCTCGATCTCTTGCCGCAGGGTGGTGGCCACGGCTTCGAGACTTGCAAAGTAATTGTCTTTCTCGAAGATCAGGTCGTCCAACTCGCGGACCGGCGAGATCGAGCGGCGGCCCTCCGCCTCGCGGTCGAACTCCCCGATCAGGTTCCGCGCGACCTCACCGAGGCCGCCCGCCTCGCGGGTGATGGACGCGAGGAAGTGCCGGCGGTCGCTGTCCTCGAGATCCGGCACGTCCTCGAGGATTTCGGCGGCCGAGCGCATGGCGGTGATGCCGGAGAGGATGCGGTGCAGCAATCGCGAGAACAGCGGATCGGAGCGCAGCCGATTGGCATAGTCGTCGGCGCTGGCGACGGCTCCCAGATAGGCGCGGTGCAGCCGCGCGATGGCCGCCGCGGCCGCCGGATTGACGGCGACGAGATCCCTGGCGCCTGCGAGTTCGGGGCTGAGCTCCGACAGGATCGGGTCGGCGAAGGCCTCCTCGAGGTCGGCGATCAGGCGGTGCTCGGATTCGCCGGTCAGGGTCGCAATATCCATGGCCAGCTCGTCAGCGAGCCGCCGGAGCAGACTGCCGCCGACGTCGCGACGGTTGCGTTCGATGAGGTTGAGGTAGCTTGGCGAGATGCCGGCACGGCGCGCCAGTTCGGCCTGGGCGATGCCCAGCGCCTTGCGGCGGGTACTGATCCGGATACCGATTGGGGCCCGCACGCGATGTCCTCCCTCACCCCTCTTGTCAACGTATTGACAAAAATCGGCAGGGGCAAGTTCAACTATTGACTGTATATCAGAGCAATTTCAATGACCTATTGATATCGTTTGCAGCTGCCCTAATACTGCCTCGATCGCGTCAAGGTGCCGGCAACGAACCGGCCCCCGCGTCAAAGGAGGAGCTAATGACGGATTCTACCAACGGCCCCAGCCGTCGCGCGGTGGTGAAGACGGGCCTTGCCGGTGTCCTGGCCACCGGCGTCTCGCCGCTGATCTTCAGCAAGGGCGCCTACGCCCAGGAATTTTGCAACGCACCCACCGGCGACACGGTAACCCTCGGGTTCAACGTGCCCCTTACGGGACCCTATGCCGACGAGGGCGCCGACGAGCTCCGCGCCTACGAACTGGCGGTCGAGCACCTCAATGGCGACGGCGACGGCGGCATGATGAACACGCTGCAGCCGAGCGCCCTCAAGGGGAACGGCATCCTCGGCAAGCGGGTGGTGTTCGTCACCGGCGACACCCAGACAAACTCCGACGCCGCCCGCGATTCTGCCCGCCGCATGATCGAGCGCGACGGCGCCATCATGATCACCGGCGGCTCGTCCTCCGGGCCGGCTATCGCAGTGCAGGCGCTTTGCCAGGAGATGGGCGTCATCTTCATGGCCGCCCTGACCCACTCGAACGACACGACCGGCAAGGACAAGAAGCGCTATGGCTTCCGGCACTTCTTCAACGCCTACCAGTCGGGCGTGGCGCTCGGCCCGACACTGGGCGAGGCCTACGGCACCGACCGCCGTGCCTACCACCTGACCTCGGACTACACCTGGGGCTGGACGCAGCAGGAGTCGATGATCGCTGCGACCGAAGCGCTGGGATGGGAGACGGTCGAGACCGTCCTGACTCCGGTTGGTGCCGGCGATTTCAGTCAGTACATCACGCCGGTGCTGAATTCCGGCGCCGACGTGCTGATCCTAAACCACTATGGCTTCGACGGGGTCAATTCCCTCACCCAGTCGACGCAGTTCGGCCTGCGTGACCGCCAGGCGAACGGCAAGGACTTCCAGCTCGTCCTGCCGCTGGTTTCCGACCTGATGGCCGCCGGCGCCGGTGATGCAATGAAAGGCGTCTACGGCACCTCGAACTGGTACTGGAACCGTGAAGATCCGGCCTCACAGGCATTCACCCAATCCTTTGGCGCCAAATACGGGCAGCCGCCGAGCCAGGCCGCGCACACCTCCTACGTGCAGACCCTGCTCTATGCGGATGCGGTGGAACGGGCCGGTACCTTCTATCCGCCGGAAGTCATCAAGGCGCTGGAAGGCCACGAGTTCGACGGCGCCGGCAATGGACCGACGCTGTACCGCGCCGAAGATCACCAGTGCTTCAAGGAAGCTTACGTCGTCCGCGGCCAGGAAGCGCCTGCGAACCCCTTCGACCTGCTGGAAGTGGTCGGCACGGCATCACGGGAAGAGCTGACCTACGATGCGTCCATCTTTGGTGGTGAGCTCGGTCCGGACACTCCGGCCATGTGCTAACTGCCCCCGGCCCCGGCTGTCCCTTTCAGCCGGGGCCGATTGTCCCCTGCAGCCCGGCGGTAGACTCACATGGACGCGATCCTCGCGCAACTTCTCAACGGCCTCGACAAGGGCGGTGCCTATGCACTGATCGCGTTGGGGCTGACCCTGGTGTTCGGTACACTCGGCGTCGTCAACTTCGCCCATGGGGCGCTGTTCATGCTCGGCGCCTTCTGTGCGGTGGCATTCCGCCAGCTTATCACCCTTGAAACCGTCACCATCGACGAGACGCAGCTCTCGCCCTGGGGATCGCCGCTCGAAGTCCGCACGCCGCTGGCGCAGACCTGGTTCGGTGATTGGGGCCGCTTTCTCATCAACTATTCGGTGCCGCTGTCCATTCTGCTCGCCATCCCCGTGATGCTGATCATCGGCATCGTCATGGAACGCGGGCTGATCAAGCACTTCTACAAGCGCACGCATGCCGAGCAGATCCTGGTCACCTTCGGTCTCGCGATCGTGCTGCAGGAAATCATCAAGGCCATGTTCGGCGCGAACCCGATCCCGCAGCCGATGCCCGACGCGCTTCGCGGCGCCGCCGACCTTGGCGTGCTGATCGGCATGGATCGCAACGTCATCACCTATCCGCTCTGGCGACTCATCTATTTCCTGTTTTCGGTCAGCCTCATTGCCGCCGTCTTCGCGTTCCTGCGCTTCACCACCTTCGGCATGGTGGTGCGGGCCGGGATGGCCGATCGCGAAACCGTCGGCCTGCTGGGCATCAATATCGGCCGTCGCTTCACCATCATGTTCGGCCTTGCCGCCGTGGTCGCGGGGCTGGCCGGTGTGATGTACACGCCGCTGGTGCCGCCGAGCTATGCGCTGGGCATGGACTTCCTCGTGCTCAGCTTCGTCGTCGTCGTGGTGGGCGGCATGGGCTCGCTGCCCGGGGCCGTTGCCGCGGGCTTTCTGCTGGGCATCCTGCAGAGCTTCGCTTCGATGACCGAGGTCAAGAACATCATTCCCGGCATCGATCAGATCATCATCTACCTGGTCGCCGTCGTGATCCTGCTCGTGCGGCCACGCGGGCTGTTCGGCCGCCGCGGCGTCATGGAGGCCTGACCGGTGCAGCTCTTCGCCATGTCCCGCCGCGATCTCATCATCTTCGCCGTGTTCGGCCTGGTGGTGGTGACGATGCCGCTCTGGCTGGCGCCTCTCGGCGCCTCCTATCCCGGCCTGCTGCAGAGGTTCGCCATCTATGGCATCTTCGCCATCGGCTTCAACATCCTGTTCGGACTGACTGGCTACCTCAGCTTCGGCCATGCCGCCTTCCTCGGTGTCGGTTCCTACACCGCCGTCTGGTCGTTCAAACTGCTCACCATGGACGCCCTGCCGGCCATTGCCTTCGCCATCATCGTCTCGGGGCTGTTCGCCCTCGGCATCGGCTATCTCTGCCTCAAGCGGACGGGTATCTACTTCGCCATCCTGACGCTGGCCTTCGCGCAGATGAGCTACAATCTCGCCTACTCGGTCCTCACGCCCATAACCAACGGCGAAACCGCCCTGCAGCTGACCCAGCAGGATCCGCGGGTGCTCGACATGATGTTCACCGAGCGGGGAGCCAGCCTGCCGACGGCGAGCATCTTCGGCCACAATTTCTCGGGCTTCGAAGGCTTCTATTTCTGCGCGCTGATGCTGCTCATCGCCTTCTTCATTTCCCAGAAAATCTTCTCCTCGCCCTTCGGCATGACCCTGCGGGCAATCAAGTCGAACCAGAACCGGATGAACTATACCGGGTTCAACACCCGCCCCTATGCGCTCACCGCCTTCGTCATCTCGGGGATGTATGCGGGACTCGCGGGAGCCCTGCTCGCTGTGACCGACCCGTTGGCGGGTGCCGACCGCATGCAGTG
Source organism: Devosiaceae bacterium (assembly GCA_035998685.1). Classification (GTDB taxonomy): domain Bacteria; phylum Pseudomonadota; class Alphaproteobacteria; order Rhizobiales; family Devosiaceae; genus Devosia_A. Next base: position 262,667 of record DASYHK010000014.1, read on the forward strand.
GACGGCATCGGGGGAGGTCGTTCTGATGACCATCCTCGGCGGCGTCGGTACCCTGATCGGCCCGGTCATCGGCGCCTGGCTGATCCAGTACTTCGAGAACATCTTCTCGGCCTTCAACGAAAACGTCCTCCACCGCACCTTCAGCTTCCTACCTGATGGGGTTGAAGACGGGGTCGTCCTCGTCGCCAGCAAGTTCGTCGGCGAGGGATGGCACCTGACGCTCGGCCTGCTGTTCGTGCTGATCGTCGTCTTCTTGCCGGGGGGCATCATGGAGGGGATCCGCCGCATCGGCGCCCTGTTCCGCAGCCGCGGCAAATCCGACGCCGACACGGCGATGCGCACCCAACCGGCAGAGTGACCACCATGCAAAAGGGCAAGAACGTCGTCCTTCACGTTGCCGATGTGCATAAGCACTTCGCGGGGCTGCACGCCCTCGCCGACATCGACCTGCAGGTGGAGGAGGGCAAGACGCACGCCATCATCGGACCCAACGGCGCCGGTAAATCGACGCTGCTCAATGTCATCATCGGACGCCTCGAGCCCAGCAGTGGTGTCGTGGTCTTCGACGGACAGGTGCTAACCGGCAAGAAGCCTCACGAGATCAACCAGATGGGTGTGGTCCGGGTGTTCCAGACGCCGGAGATCTTTCCGGAACTCTCGGTGCTGCAGAACGTCATGACCCCGGCATTTGCCAAGCGTGACGGGGCCTTTCGAATAAACATGCTGAAACCGCTTTCGTCGGAAATCGAGATCCGCGAGGAGGCCGAAGCCACTCTCGAGGACGTTGGCCTGTTCGATCGCCGCTTCACCCACGGGGGAGCGCTCAGTCGCGGCGACAAGCGACGGATGGAGCTGGCGATGTGCCTGATCCAGCACCCGCGCCTGCTGCTGCTCGACGAACCCACTGCCGGCATGTCGCGGCACGACACCAACACCACCATCGAGCTCCTGAAGAAGATCAAGCAGCGTGGGATGACCAAGGTCATCATCGAACACGACATGCATGTGGTGTTCTCGCTCGCTGACAAGATTTCGGTGCTTGCGGGCGGCCGCATCATCGCCGAGGGTGCCCCCGATGACGTTCGCGGCAATCCGAAGGTCCAGGAAGCCTATCTCGGCGGCACCTACACCCTCGAGGGTGCACATTGATGAGCGCGATCACCATGGATGCTGAACCCGCCACCGCCAGGACTGCCGAACGGACTGTGCCGCTGGAAGCGCCGTTCTTCGCGGTCAAGGACATCCACGCCTATTACGGCGAGAGCTACATCGTGCAGGGCGTCAGCTTCGACATCCGGCACGGCGAGATCCTGGCGTTGCTGGGCAGGAACGGCGCGGGCAAGACGTCAACCCTGCGGGCGATCGCCCGCACCGACAACCCGACGCTGCAGCAGGGCGAGATCTGGCTCGACGGCCAGCCGCTGCACCGGATGAAGGCCTTCGAGGCGGCGCGGGCGGGGATCCAACTGGTGCCCGAAGACCGCCGGGTCATCCAGGGGCTCACCGTGGAGGAGAACCTGACGCTGGCGAGGGTGGCGCCGGGCCATGGGTGGGAGCTCGACCGCATCTACAGCCATTTCCCGCGCCTTGCGGAGCGGCGCAAGCAGGACGGCGTCACTCTCTCCGGGGGTGAACAGCAGATGCTGGCGATCGCGCGGGCGCTTGCCCGCGACCTCAAGCTGCTGCTGCTCGATGAGCCCTATGAGGGGCTGGCGCCGGTCATCGTGCAGGAAATCGAGCGCATCCTCAACGAGATCAAGGCGCTGGGCATCACCACAATCATCGTTGAGCAGAATGCCATCGCGGCGCTCAATCTCGCGGATCGGGCGGTGATCCTCGACACCGGCGAGGTCGCTTTCACCGGCATGGCCAAGGAGGTGCTGGACAGTCCTGAACTGCGGCAGGAGTACCTGGCAATCTAGCGAGCGGCGCGCCTAGCAGGGCTGGCCGCCGACGCGGCTGACGGCGCGGGCGCCGAACTCGATTCCGGACTGCAGGCAGGCCTCGGGAGCAGCACCGCGGAGTTCCGCGGCCAGGAAGCCGGCAGCGAAGGCGTCGCCGGCGCCTGTCGAATCCACCATTTCGACGGGAAGCGCCGGGAGATGCGCGGCAATGCCGTGGCGATTGCCGAAGGCGGCGCCATTGCCGCCGAGCTTGATCACCACCCGCTCATAGACCGTGCCGAGGGTTCGCATCTGCGTTTCGAGATCATCGCTGGCGGCCAGTACCGCTGCCTCTTCCGCGTTGGCGAAGACAAGGGCTGCACCAGCGGTCCAATCGAGGAAGTTGCCGGCGCCGACTTCGGCGAGAAAGGCCACCGACGCGGGGTCGACCGCGACCGGAACCTCCCGCCGCCGCGCTTCCTCCGCCAGCCAGCGGACGGCACTGCGGGGTGTATCGGCAAAATAGGAATAGCCGGAACAGAGCAGGAGCCGCGTCTCGTCGAGCAGCCAGACCGGCATGTCGGATCGCGCGAGCGCCAAATTCGCACCGCGGTCGGTGAGGAAGCTGCGCTCCCCGTCCGGATCGACGACGGTAACCAGCACTCCCGAGGGCAGCAGCGGGTCGGCAACCAGCAGCGGCTCGACGTGCAGGCCCTTGAAATAGGCCTCGAGATGCGGCTTGTCGGCGGCCCCCACGCGGGCGACGAAGCTGGTGCGGGCGCCGGCAGCCGCCAGCCAGACCGCCTGGTTGGCGCCGGAGCCGCCGGGGCGCGAGCGGATCGAGGCGCGGCGGTCGGAGCCACGGATCAGAGGTCCTTCAGGAACCACGATCACGTCCGTCATCACGTCGCCGACGACGAGAACGCGGTTTTCGGTCATGCCCCGGAGTCCGGACCGGCGGCGAGGGCAACAGCAATGTCGGCGGCGACAGCGGCGTTGTGCTCGACGAGCGCAATGTTGGCGGTAAGGCTGCGACCGCCGGTGAGTTCGAAGATGCGCTTCAGGAGGAAGGGCGTGAGATGCTTGCGGGTGATGCCTTCCCGCTCGGCACCGCGGAGCGCTTCGGCGATGTGCGTCTCGATCTCGGCGGCGTCGAGGGCGTGGGGCTCTGGTATCGGGTTGGCGACCAGCACGCCCCCCATTCCGAGTTCGAACTGCAGGGCGATGACCTCGGCGAGGGCGGCGGCGTCGTCGAAGCGGTGGTCGACGGGATAGCCGCTGGAGCGGGCCCAAAAGGCAGGAAAATCGTCGCTGCGGTAGCCGAGGACCGGCACGCCACGGGATTCGAGAACCTCCAGCGTCTTGGCGATATCGAGGATGGACTTGGCGCCGGCACAGACCACCGCCACCGGCGTCCGTCCCAGTTCATCGAGATCGGCGGAGATGTCGAAGCTCTGTTCGGCACCGCGGTGGACGCCGCCGATGCCGCCCGTTGCGAAAATCCGGATGCCGGCCAGTGCGGCGATCTGCATGGTGGTGGCGACGGTCGTGCCGGCAGGGCCGCCGTTCGCCAGCAGGGCTGCGACATCGCGTCGCGAGGCCTTGGCGGCGCGCCCACCGGCCTGAGCCAGCCGTTCGAGCGAGGCGCCGGCAAGGCCGACCTCGAGACGGCCATCCATGATGGCAATGGTCGCCGGAACAGCGCCATGGCGGCGGATGACCGCCTCGACATTGCGGGCCATCTCGAGATTTTGCGGGTAGGGCATGCCGTGGGTGATGATCGTCGATTCCAGCGCCACCACCGGCCGGCCGGCCGCGAGCGCGCCAGCCACCTCCTCGGCGATGGCCAGATGAGCCTTTGCTGACACCTCGGGGCCTCGTGCTGTTGGCGTTGCCGACCTATAGAGTCTGCGCCCCGCAGGTCGTCAAGGGCTGGTCGAAAAGCGTGGGCTGATCTCTTGTCCCCCGCAGCATTTGCCACTAGTTTTCGCCCCGGACGCCCAGCACAGGAAGGTCACTTCGCTGAACACGGTAACTGCTGGTCCGGGACTCTGCCGGACCGACGCGCCCGACACCGGGCACATCGCCAGCGATTGTCCTCCCCAGCGTCCGTACTGCGCTGCTTGGCCTTCCCCACCCATTATCCTCGATCTGCGTTCATTATCCATACCGCCGCCAGCATTGCGGGCGGGGCGTCATCGGATGAAATCCGGAACCACAAGCGTCGGGCTGCATGCCCGCGAATACAGGGAGTTACGACTGATGAAGACAGTACTTGCCGTTGCGCTCGGCACCTTACTGACCGCTGCCCCGGCACTCGCCCAGGACCAGGTGGTCAACGTTTACAACTGGTCGGACTACATCGCCGAAGACACCATCGAGAAGTTCACGGACGAGACCGGGATCGCCGTCAATTATGATGTCTTCGACAGCAACGAGCTGGTGGAGTCGAAGCTGCTGGCCGGCAATTCCGGCTATGACGTGGTGGTGCCGTCGGGCTTCTTCCTCGAGCGCCAGATCCAGGCTGGCCTGTTCCAGCCGCTCGACAAGTCGAAGCTCCCGAACCTCGAGCACATGGATCCCGAGGTCATGGAATCCACGGCTTCGCACGATCCGGGAAATGAGCATGCGGTCGATTACATGTGGGGGACCACCGGACTCGGCTACAATGTCGCGGCCGTGACCGAGCGGCTGGGCGAGGACGCCAACCTCAACAGCTGGGATCTGTTGTTCGATCCCGAGACGGTCTCCAAGCTTGCCGACTGCGGCGTCGCCGTTCTGGACGCTCCGGCAGAGGTCTACGCAGCCGCCCTCAACTATCTCGGCCGCGATCCGAATTCGGAGAGCGAGGAGGATCTGCAGGCAGCCGAGGAGCTGCTGCTGTCGGTGCGCCCCTATATCCGCTACTTCCATTCCAGCCAGTACATCGACGATCTCGGCAACGGTGAGATCTGCCTCGCCATGGGCTATTCGGGCGACGTCTTCATCGCTGCCGATGCAGCCTCGGAGGCGGGTCAGGGCGTCGAGGTCGAATATGTGATCCCGGAGGAGGGCGCGCTGAAGTGGTTCGACCTCTTCGCCATCCCGGCCGACGCCCCCAATGTCGACAACGCGCACGCCTTCATCAACTTCATGCTGCGCCCGGAGATTGCCGCGGCCAACACCAACTACGTCTATTATGCTTCCGGTAACCTCTCGGCACTGGAGCTGATCGACGACGAGGTGAAGAACGATCCCGCGATCTACCCGACGCCGGAGGTGTCGGCGAAGCTGTTCACGCTCAATGCCCATACGCCCCAGTATGATGAGCTCTTGACCCGCAGCTTCACCCGGGTGAAGACCGGGCAGTAAGCCCTGCAGCCGGACGGCGGATCGCCCCGCCGTCCGGCCTTTATTCCTGGAGCGACATGGCCAAGAAGCCAGTCATCGCCGCCGATACCCGCCCCTGGCGCGACTCCGCGGCCAAGCCCTTTGTGCGCATTCGCGACGTCACGAAGAAGTTCGGCGATGCCGCCGCGGTGTCGCGGGTGTCGCTCGACATCTTCAAGGGCGAATTGTTCTGCCTGCTGGGTGGGTCGGGCTCCGGCAAGTCCACATTGCTGCGCATGCTGGCCGGCTTCGAGGAGCCGACGGCGGGATCCATCGAGATCGACGGCCAGGACATGGCTGGGGTGCCGCCCTACCAGCGGCCGGTGAACATGATGTTCCAGTCCTACGCGCTGTTCCCGCACATGAACGTCTGGAACAACATTGCCTACGGGCTGAAGCGCGACCGCCTGCCGCGTGACGAAATTGCCGCCCGCGTCGAGGAACTGCTCAAGCTCGTGAAGCTCGAACCCTATGCGCAGCGCAAGCCGCACCAGCTGTCGGGCGGACAGCGCCAGCGCGTGGCCCTTGCGCGGTCGCTGGCGAAGCGCCCGAAGCTGCTGCTGCTGGACGAGCCGCTCGGTGCCCTCGACAAGAAGCTGCGCGAGGAGACTCAGTTCGAGCTGGTCAAGATCCAGGAGACGCTCGGAGTCACCTTCATCGTCGTCACCCACGACCAGGAGGAGGCGATGAGCCTCGCCACCCGCATCGGGGTAATGAACCAGGGCGAAATCGCCATGATCGGCGAGCCGCAGGACATCTATGAATATCCGAACTCCCGGTTCGTTGCGGGCTTCATCGGCTCGGTCAACATGTTCGAGGGAGTGGTCACCGAGGACGAGGACGACCACGTCCGCATCCGGTCCGCCGAGCTCGGCTGCGACATCCATGTCAGCCACGGCGTCGACTGCGCACCCGACCAGACGCTGTGGTGGGCCATCCGGCCGGAAAAGATCACCCTCACCCGCGAGCGGCCCGAGGGCGACGCCAACATCACTCCCGGCACCGTCGAGGACATCGCCTATCTCGGGGACATGAGCGTGTTCCAGGTGGTGCTCGAAAGCGGCAAGCGTCTCAAGGTCTTCAAGGCCAATACCGAGCGTGGCGACCCCGAAGGCATCAAGTGGGACGAGAAGGTGTGGGCCAGCTGGGGAGGCGCCGCCGGCTCGGTGCTGACGGTATGAGCGCCGCTGGCGCAATGGGGCCGGCCCGGCGCCGCCCATGGACCCTGATCGAGCACGGCCTGCGCGCCATGGGCCTTTCCGGCCGGGTGCTGGTGATCTTCGCCCCGGCCCTGTGGCTGACCCTGTTCTTCCTCGTGCCGCTGGCGGTGGTGCTGCAGATCTCGTTCAGCGTCAAGGAGTTCGGCCGCCCGCCCTATTCCGACATGCTGACCTTCGCCGAGGACGGCACGGTACAGCTGACGCTGCACTTCAACAATTTCATGCGGCTGTTCCAGGACAGCCTCTACGTCAACGCCTATCTCAGCTCCATTACCATCGCCTTCGTGTCGACGCTGATTGCGCTCGCGATCGGCTACCCGATGGCCTATTTCATCGCCCGCGCGCCCGACCGGTGGCGCAACATCCTGCTGATGCTGGTGATCCTGCCGTTCTGGACGTCTTTCCTGCTGCGCGTCTACGCGCTTTCGGGCTTCATGCGCGGCAACGGTGTCATCAACAACTTCCTCGCCCTCTTCGGCCTAGGGCCGATCACCATGATGCAGACCGACTTCGCGGTCTATGTCGGTATCGTCTACACCTACCTCCCGTTCATGATCCTGCCGCTCTATACCAACCTCGTGAAGCTCGACGGGGCGCTGCTCGAGGCGAGCGCGGATCTGGGGGCGCGGCCGCTGCGGACCTTCCTCGCCATCACGCTGCCGCTGTCGCTGCCGGGGATCATCGCCGGGTCGATGCTGGTCTTCATCCCCGCCATCGGCGAGTTCGTGATCCCCTCGCTACTCGGCGGCCCGGGCACGCTGATGATCGGCCGGGTGCTCTGGGACGAGTTCTTCGCCAACACGAACTGGCCGCGTGCCGCCGCCGTCGCCGTGGCCATGCTGGTGGTCGTGGTGATCCCGATCATGCTGATGCAGAACGCCCAGAACGCCATGGTGGAGCGCCGCAAATGAGACGCGGCTGGTTCCTGCCCATCGCGACCGTGCTCGGCTTCGCCTTTCTCTATGCGCCGATCGTCTCGCTGGTGATCTTCTCGTTCAACGAGAGCCGGCTGGTGACGGTGTGGAGCGGCTTCTCGACGAAGTGGTACGGCGAGTTGTTCGCCGATCCACAGATGCTCGGCGCGGCGTGGCTCAGCCTCCAGATCGCGGCGGTCAGCGCCAGCATCGCCCTGGTGCTGGGGACGCTCGCCGGCGTGGCGCTGGTGCGCTTCCGCCGCTTCCGGGGCCGCACCGCGCTCTCGGGCATGGTCTCGGCGCCACTGGTGATGCCCGACGTCATCACCGGGCTCAGCCTGCTGCTGCTGTTCGTCGCCATGGAAGCGCTGCTGGGCTGGCCGGCGGGGCGCGGTACCCTCACCATCATCATCGCCCACTCGACCTTCTGCATGGCTTATGTGGCCGTCGTCGTGCAGAGCCGCCTTTCCGACCTAGACCTCAGCCTCGAGGAAGCGGCAATGGACCTTGGCGCCTCGCCGGTGCGGGTGTTCTTCGACATCACGCTGCCGATCATCGCACCGGCGCTGGTTTCCGGTTGGCTGCTGGCCTTCACCCTCAGTCTCGACGACCTCGTGATCGCGAGCTTCGTCTCCGGGCCGGGGTCCTCGACGCTGCCGATGGTAATCTTCTCGAAGATCCGGCTCGGTGTGTCGCCAGACGTCAACGCTCTCGCCACGATCATCATCGGCGTGGTGGCGCTGGGGGTGGTGGTGGCGACGCTCATCCAGATGCGCCGCCCGCGCAGCGCCTGAATCCTGCTGTCAGGCCAGCCCGAGCATCTGGTCCTGCAGCCGGCGCAGGGCGTAGAGGCGGGTGGTCGCGTCCGGCGCGGCATTGGCAGCCGTCAGCAGCTCGCCCTTGCGGACAGGAGCCGTCACCTTGCCACCCTCGAGCAGGCCTACCGGCACGGCGCGGCGGGCGCGGGCGTCGCCGATGGTCATGATGTAGCTGCGGTAGCAGGTCTCGCCAATCGCATCGAAGGTTTCGCCAACGGCGAGGTCGCGCTTGGCGACCGCACATACCTCCGCCACCGGCTGTGGCAGCGGCACCATATCGGGGCGGCCGTAGAGCATGATGCGTGCCGCCGTCAGCGGGACCTCCAGCGAGGTCAGGTGGTACGGGCGGAAAAACGAATAATAGGGGCCGGTGCCGATATGCAGGTCGTCCATGCGTTCGATGATGCGCGGATGCTCGGCCTCGACGATGACGAAGACGCCGGGCGCGACCCCCTTGCCGACGGTGAAGTCGACGACGCCCTTGCGCGAAAGGATGCCGCCGTCGGCTTCGGGGATGAGGACCTTCACCATGTCGTCGCGGTCGGCTTTCGGGCCGTGCATGCCCGGGACGTCGGGCACGAGCCCGGTGGCGTTGGCGATGGCGCACATCTCCACCATGGTCTTGCTGCCATCGACGAATTCCACCAGCATCCGCGGATTCATGTTCCGGCGCTCCGCCTCTTCCCGGTAGTCGTCGGGGACGGCGTGGTGGTTCAGCGCATTGTTCTTGCCCTTGCCGGCGGCAACGATGCGGAGACCGAGGGTGGTGGCGAACTCGATCAGCTCCATGCAGCTCGACGGCTCGTCGCCGGCGCCAACCGAGTAGACGACGCCCAGGCGATCAGCCTGCTGCTTCAGATAGGGGCCGATGGTGACGTCGGCCTCGACGTTCATCATCACCAGGTGCTTGCCGTGCTCCATGGCGAGGAGATCATAATCGGCGGCGACGCCGGGCTTGCCGGTAGCATCGATGACGACGTCGATCTGGGGCGTGGTGACCAACGCTTCGGCCGAGGTGATGGCGCATCTTCCGGCTTCGATCGCCGCGCTCACTTGCGCCGGCGTCTCCGCCTCGATGCCGTGGCTGTCGTCGCCGTAGGCGATGGTCATCGCATCGCGGGCGGTGTGCGGCCGCCTGGTGGCGATGGCCGCAATCTCGATGCCGGGCATCAGCGCGCCCTGCGTCACCAGGTCGGTGCCCATCTCGCCAGACCCGATGACGCCGATGCGGATCGGCTTGCCGGTATCGGCACGGGCCGCCAGATCACGGGCGAGGCCGGTGAGATGGACATTGATGAGCGGGGTGGCGTGCGGCTTGGCCTTCATGGAGCGGTGCTCTATCACTGCGACGATACCTTTGGAACAGCGAATGCCGAGAGCCCGTTGCATCCGCAAGAGCCGGAGCAGCAAGGAGAAATGATGAGCCCGTTCGTGGAAGTCGGCATCGAGGGCAGTCTCGGCACCATAACCCTCAACAGGCCTGCGGCGATCAATGCGCTCGACCGGGGCATGATCGACGGAATTGCGCAGACGCTCGAGGCATGGCAGCACGATGCGGAGGTGCGGGCGGTGCTGTTCGAGGGTCGCGGGTCGCGCGGCTTCTGTTCGGGAGGCGACGTGCGCGCCATGCGCGACCTGGTGATCGCGGGCAGGAATGAGGAAGCGCACGCTTTTTTCGCGGCCGAGTACGCGATGAATGGCCTCATCGCCAATTATCGCAAGCCGGTGGTGGCGATCACCGACGGCGTCGTGATGGGCGGTGGCATCGGCATTGCCGGGCATGCCGCCTTCCGCTTCACCACACCCGACGCCCGCTATGCGATGCCGGAAGCAGCGATCGGCTTTGTTTCCGACGTCGGCGTCAACTACATCCTAGCGAGGGCGCCGGAGGCGCGGGCCCTGGCCTTCCTCATGACCGGGCTGCCGGTGCGGGGTGCCGATGCGCTGTCGCTAGGTCTCGCCGATTGCACGGTGCTGGCGGAGCGGCGGGCGGAGGTGCGCTCGGGGATCGCGGCAGCCGCCGAGGCCAGCAGCGTCGAGACGGCGCTGGTCTCGCTGATGCAGGCGGAAAGCATCCAGCCGGGCCTCGCGGAGTTCTGCGTCCTGGCGGATCGCCTAAGTGACTGCTTCGCCGCCGACGACGCTGCCGAAATCGTCGCTGCAGTCGCAGACGCCGCAGCCGCGGAACCCGCCTTCGCTCCCATTGCCGAGGCGCTGGCCAGCCGATCCCCGACCAGTCTCGAGGCGATTCTGCAGAGCCACCGGACGGCGCGGACCCGTCAGCAGGTGGAGGCAGTTCTGGCGCTGGACCTGCGGCTGGCACGGCTGCTGTCGGGGCTCCCGGACTTCGCTGAAGGCGTACGAGCGCAACTGGTCGACAAGGACCAGAAGCCACGCTGGCAGCCGGCCGATTTCGCGGAGGTCCCGAAAGCGAAAATCGCGGCGGCGATGGTGGCCGAATAGCCCGCTGGTTAGCACTTCTTAAACCGTTCGCGTGGAGACTGGCAGCGCAGAATTCTGCGGGGGGCAGGGCTACCAATGGCCGAAGCGCGCACAAAATCCATCGCCTTACCGGCGGTCGTCGACCTCGATGCGCTTGATGCGGTGCGCGATCGCCTGATCGAGGCGGTCGATGCCGGACCGGTGGCGGTCAGTGGCGCCAATGTCGAGCGGGTGGTCAGCAACGCTTTGCTGCTGCTGATCAGCGCCGCCGAAACGGCGCGCCGCAACGGCTTCGAGTTCAAGCTGATGAAGGCGAGCGCGCCGATGCTCTCGGCAATCGAAAGGCTCGGGCTGTCGCCGAGCTTTGCCGGAATGATGAGAGGATAGCGGCGCAATGCGTGTTCTGACTGTCGATGATTCGCGCACCATCCTTGCGATGCTGCACCACACGCTCAGCAATGCCGGCTTCGAAGTGCTGCAGGCGGAGGATGGGCAGCAGGGGCTCGACGTATTGAAGAAGGAGAGTGTCGATATCGTCATCACCGACATCAATATGCCGGTGATGGACGGCATCGAGTTCATCAAGAACGTCCGCGCTTCGGGCCAGCACCAGAGCCTGCCCATCCTTATCCTCACCACCGAAACCAGCCAGGACAAGCGCGACCAGGGTCGTGCGGCCGGCGGCACCGGCTGGATCGTCAAGCCTTTCGATCCCGAGAAGCTCATCTCCGTCATCCACAAGGTCGTCCACTAGCCTGACCAGCGCCCAACCCAGAAGGGTCCGAGCGAGCCCAAATGAGCGATCTCGACGATTTCAAAGCCACCTATTTCGACGAGTGTTCCGAACTCCTTACGGAGCTCGAGGAGCAGTTCGCGGCGATCGAGGCGGGCGACCGGTCCAGTGACCGGTTGAACGCCGTGTTCCGTGCCATCCATTCTATCAAGGGCGGCGGCGGGGCCTTCGGATTTTCCGCGCTGGTCGCCTTCGCGCATGCCTATGAAACGCTGCTGGACCATGTCCGCGACGGCCGGATCGAGCTGTCCGACGTGGTAGCGACGCTGTGCATCCGCGCGAACGATATCGTCGCAGATTTCGTGGCCGCCGCGCGCGACGGCGCCGCGTTGGACGCCGACTATGGTGCCGACGAGAAGGCGCAGTTCGACGCCCTGACCCGCGGCGAACAGGCAGCCGTCGGCGAAGACGAGCCGATGGAGGAGTTCGACATCGACTTCGTGCCGGTGATGGTGGACCTCGAGCAGGCGGACGAGCCCGACGATTTCGCCGCGCCGCCGCTGGCGGTCGATGACGGGCACTGGGAAATCCGGTTCACGCCGCATGGCGAACTCTATGCGCGGGCCAACGATCCGCTGCTCTTGCTGCGCGAACTCGCCGAACTGGGCGAGATCAGCGTGAAAGCGGTTCTCGGCCACATTCCGCCGCTCGCCGATTTCGAGCCTTTCGGCGTCTACTGCTCCTGGGAGATCACGCTGGTGGCCCCGGAGATATCGGAGGCCGACATCGCGGAGGTCTTCGAGTTCGTAGAGGGCAATTGCGACCTCAGCATCGTGCAGCTCGGCGCGCTCGCCGAGCCGCGGGCCGCGTCGGCCGCGATAGCCGAGGCTGAAGAGGTGGAGCCGGAAGACGAAGTGCCAGTTCTCAGCTTTGCCGAACTTGCCGAGACGCTGCAGCCGACGCCGCCAAAGGCGGCACCGGTGGCGCCGGCCGCACCCGCATCGCTGGGGGCGAGCGATACAGACGATGGCGAGAACGATCGCCGCAGCGGACCCGATGACCGCCGCAATGGCGTGCAGTCAATCCGCGTCGACCTCGACAAGGTCGACCGCGTCGTCAACATGGTCGGCGAGCTGGTCATCACGCAGTCGATGCTAACCCAGCAGATGGATGAGACGCTGCGCGCCCGATATCAGGAACTGGTGCGCGGCCTCGAGGTGCTGGCGCAGACGACGCGCGGGCTGCAGGATTCGGTGATGGCGATCCGGGCGCAGCCGGTGAAGTCCGTGTTCTCTCGTATGCCGCGGCTGATGCGCGAGCTCTCGCTGAAGACGGGCAAGAAGATCAGGCTCGAGACGGTGGGCGAGAATACCGAGATCGACAAGACGATCATCGAACAGCTTTCGGATCCGCTGACCCACATGATCCGCAATTCGGCAGACCACGGCATCGAGATGCCCGAGATCCGGCAGGCTGCCGGCAAGCCCGAGACCGGCACCATCCGGTTGAGCGCCGAGCAGGCGGGTGGCAACATTCTGATCATCGTCGAGGACGATGGTGCCGGCATCAATCGGGAACGGGTGCTGGAAGTGGCACGGGATCGTCTGGTGGTGGCGCCGGAGCAGACGCTGACCGACGAGCAGATCGACCAGTTGATCTTCGCGCCGGGCTTCTCCACCGCCGACACAGTGTCGGACATATCCGGCCGCGGCGTCGGCATGGATGTCGTGCTCTCGAACATCAAGAAGATCGGCGGCTCCGTCCACGTCAAGTCGTGGCCCGGACGGGGCACGCGCATGACGCTGCGGCTGCCGCTGACGCTGGCGGTGCTGGACGTCATGCTGGTCAAGGTCGCGGCCTCGCCCTACGTCATTCCGCTGAGCTCGATCGTCGAAACCATTCAATGCGCCCGCGCCAGCTTCTCGCGCATGCCCACCGGCGGCCAGGTGCTGCAGGTGCGGGGCGAGTATGTGCAGGTCGTGGACCTGGCGCAGCGCTTCGAGATGACCTCCGATACAAATCCCGACAGCCGCTTCGTGGTGCTCTGCGAGGCCGAGGGCGGGGTCAAGGTGGCGCTGGTGGTCGATGACATCATCGGTCAGCAGCAGGTGGTCATCAAGAGCCTGGAAGAGAACTTCCAGAGCATCGAAGGAATCGCCGGCGGCACTATTCTCGGAGACGGGAATGTCGCCCTGATCGTCGATGTTCAGGGTCTCAAGAGTTCAGTTACGCATCAGAACGCGGCCTAGAAGGGCCGCTTGAAAGGCAAGGAAATGGAAGCCCTCGGTTACAAAGAAGATGGCGCGACAGGCGCCGCGGCCGCCCACAACACGCTGCAGTTGATCGCCTTCTCGATCGGCGAGCAGACGTATGGCGTGGAGATCACGACGGTCCGCGAAATTCGCGCCTGGAACGGTGCGACGCCGCTACCGAACACCCGCGAGTTCGTGCGCGGGGTGATCAATCTGCGGGGCACCATCGTCCCGATCTTCGACCTCCGGGCCCGCTTCGGCGAGGGTCCGACCTCGCCCACCAAGAATCACGTGGTGGTGGTGATGTCCGTCGGCGACAAGTGGGTCGGTATCCTCGTCGATGCGGTCAGCGACATCCTCACCGTCTCCAAGGATGACATCCACAATGTTCCGGAAGGCAATTCCGGAGATACGGAACTGCTCAACGGTATCGTCACCCATGACAGCCGGATGGTCGGCCTGATCGACCTCCATGCTGTGGTCTCCGGGGCAAAGCTCGATAGCTAGCCGCGACCGCAGGCGAAAAAAGAAGGGCGCCTGCGGGCGCCCTTTCTTTTTGCAGCAGTCGCGCGGGGTGTCAGAACAGTTCGGCCTCGCCGTGGACGCCATAGGCGGCCACCCCCGACAAGCCCGGCACCCGGAGTTCGTCGAGGACAAGACTCGACCAGATCTCGTCGTGCAGCGACTCCGGCGCGTCGGGAGGCAGCAGCGCGATCTGACGCACCGCCAGCGCCATGTTCTGGCAGCGCTGTTCGATGCGGTCCTGGCCCTGCAGTGCAGAGACGATCATGTCCACCGCTTCGCGGCGGCTGGCTTCCGGCTGGCGCGAACGATCCGCAAGCACTTCCAGGGCCAGCATGACCCCCTCGACCATGGCAGCCGACTGGCGCGCGGTTTCGTCAAGTTCGCGTGCAAGTCTTTGCAGTGACATCGATACCAATCCCCTATTGCCCCTTCACCGTAGCGGCGATTTCTGAATGGGAGCTTGCGAAAACGGCAATAGCCGCAATGGCAAGCGTCCTTGGTTAGCGCTTCCCTAAGGAATCGAAACTAACCATGGCGGGCAATCCTGGAGACTGCCCCGCCCGATGCCCATCACAAGCCTGCCGCCCGAATTCGATCGTGGTACAGTGACAACGGTGCACCAGGGAGACTGCCTGGTTTCCGGCTCGTCCGACCTTACCTTCTCCACCGTGCTCGGTAGCTGCATCTCGGCCTGCATCCGCGATGTCGAGGCGGGCGTGGGCGGCATGAACCATTTTCTGCTGGCCGAGCCGTCGAGCACTTCCCGCGATCGCTACGGCGCCTCGGCCCGCTATGGTGCCTTCGCGATGGAGCAGTTGATCAACCGGGTGCTGTCGCTGGGTACGGGGCGTAAGCAGAACCTCGAGATCAAGCTGTTCGGTGGCGGCCTCATCAACCGCGCCTTGACCGATATCGGTGCCAAGAACATCGCCTTCGTGCGCGAGTTCCTCGAGGACGAAGGCTACCAGTTGGCCAAGGGCGATTTGGGCGGCAACTATGCCCGCCGCGTGATGTTCAAGCCGCATTCAGGGCGCGCCTTCGTGAAGCGGCTGGACAACGATGCGGGGGCCACGGTGGCGCAGGAAGAGCTGGCTGTGGTGAGTCGCGGTGTCGTCGTTCCCGCCAGGACCAGCGATATCGAGCTCTTCTAGGGCGCTGCAGGGGTTAGCAAAATCTTACCCGTGTCCCTGCTTCTACAGACTTGGTTAACCATTGCGCCGCTAACTTATCCCCATGACGGCCGATTTGTCCGCTCTTCGGGGGAGGCAGCGCGATGAACCGCAGGGGTGATACGCTGCGCGCCAATCTTTGCTGGCTTCTTGCCCTGGCGCTCGCGGCGGCCGGCCTCCTCGGGTTCGGAGCTACTCCCGCCGGGCTCGCCGTGCTCGCCGCGAGCGGTCTCGCCGGCGTCGGCGCAAGCTTGTGGATCGGCCGCGCCGCCGCCCTCCAGTTCGACGGCAAGCTCAGGAAACTTGGGCAGGCGGTGGGACTGGATGACGCCGACGGCGCCAGCATTGAAGCCATTGTCGGCAGCCTCTGTGCACGACTGGAGCGGGCGAACCAGTTCAAGAACGCGTTTGGCGGGCTGCGACAGCCGGCGGCCCTGTTGGGAGCGGATGGCACCATTCTGGGCGCTACTGCCGGATTGCTCACCATTCAGCCGCAGGCGGTGGAGGGGCAGTCGCTCGATGCGCTGTATGGGGAGGGGTTCCTCGCATGCGGCGGCGGTGTCGCCGAAGAGGGGCTGCTGGTGGCCGGCAGCCGGCGCTACGAAGCCCGCCGGCATGCAGCCGGGGGGCAGCGCACGCTGCTCGAGTTGACGCCCGCGGGCAGCTTCATCGCCGACGACGACCTCGACGCCTTCGCTGCTGCCCTCGCAACGGGGCAGACCGGCTTCCGCTTCGACGCCGATGCGCTCGACGGCTCGGCGCCGCTGCAGGCGCTGCAGGAAGGGCTCGAGGCGATCGACGAAGGTGTACGGGCGCTGGCGCAGATTCTGGCGGGCGAAGCGCCGGAACCCGCATATCTGGCATCCGGAACCGGCCTCGCCCCGCAGGTGCAGCAGCTGTTCGACACGCTGGGGCTCCTGCGTGATCAGCGGGACGAGGAAGCAGCGTTCCGGGAACTCCTCGAGCGCAAGATCGAAGCGGTGCTGGCGGCGGTGGACCGCTATCGCGAAGCCGTCGCGGGAATGGCCGAACTGGCGGATGAGAGTCGTTCCGGCATGGCGGCCGTGCAGACGTCGATAGACGCCGGCACGGCACGGTTGCGGGCGGTGCGCGCCGTCGAAAACGAGGCCACCGTGCTGGCCGCCGATGCCGGAATGGTGGCACAGCGGGCGCAGATGGCGGCCGCGGAGGTCGATGCTGCCAGCGCCGAGATCGACACCATGGTCGGCGTCATCGAGGATATCAGCTTCCGGACCAACCTGTTGGCCCTCAACGCCGCGGTGGAAGCGGCGCGGGCCGGGGAGAAGGGCGCCGGCTTCGCCGTCGTCGCCGAGGAGGTTCGCGGGCTCGCGCGCAGTGCGCAACAATCGGCAAAGGAGATCCGGGGGCTGGTCGGCGGCAGCCGCAGCCAGGCCAAACTGGGGCTCGACGAGGTGCTGCGGCTGCAGGACATGCTCGCCGGCCTCGGCGGCCATTTAGAGAATATAAGTAATGAAACCGGCATGGTGGCGGAAGCGCTGGCACAGGGCCGCGACGCCATCACCGGGGCCGGCGGGAAAGTCGCCGTGCTCGGAGATGCGGCGGCGAATGCCCTGCTGCTACCGCAGAGGCGACTGCCGGAATCCCGTGCGGCGGAAGCGGTCAGGAGAGTGAGTCAATAATGGAGCAGGGGGAGTTTCCGCTCAGCGACCGGGAGTTCGCGCGGGTCAAGGCGCGGGTACATGCACAGGCGGGCATCTCGCTCAGCGAAGCCAAGCGGACGCTGGTGGTGTCGCGGCTTGCAAAGGTCGTCCGGCAGCTGCACCTGCGCTCCTTCGACGAGTATCTCGACTTCCTCGAACGCTCCGGATCGGCCGAGGACGCGCAGGTCTTCATCAACGCGCTGACCACCAATCTCACGCGCTTCTTCCGCGAGGACCACCACTTCGATCACCTCGTCGGCCATGTGGGTGAACTGCTGGCGGCGCGCCCAAGTGCTGCGCGGCAGAAGCTTCGGATCTGGTCGGCCGGCTGCTCGACCGGGCAGGAACCCTACACCATCGTCCTTGCACTGCTCGACGCCTGGCCGGAGTTGCGGCGCTGGGACTTCAAGATCCTCGCGACGGATGTGGACACCGCCGTGCTGGAGAAGGCAGCACTCGGCGTCTACCCGGAGTCCGAACTCAGCGGGCTGATCCCGGCGC
Organism: Devosiaceae bacterium; assembly: GCA_035998685.1. Taxonomy (GTDB): domain Bacteria; phylum Pseudomonadota; class Alphaproteobacteria; order Rhizobiales; family Devosiaceae; genus Devosia_A. The sequence continues at coordinate 280,175 of DASYHK010000014.1, forward strand.
GGGCGCGCCTCTTCGATCGCCCCGGCGATGGAACAATCCGCATACCGATGGCGGTGCGCGCACTGGTGAGCTTCAAGCCGCTCAACCTGATGGCCAATCCCTGGCCAATGCGCGGGCCGTTCGACGCCATCTTCTGCCGAAACGTCGCGATCTATTTCGATAAGCCGACGCAGACCGAATTGTTCAGCCGGCTCGGCCGCATCGTGGCGCCAGGCGGCTACCTCTATATCGGCCATTCGGAGAATATCGGCGCCGCCGCCGACTGTTTCCGGCTGGTCGGCAAAACCATCTACCAGTCCCGGCTGGGGCAAAACAAGCGAGACGCGGCATGAGCATCAGGGTGCTGGTGGTCGACGATTCCGCCCTCATCCGCGAGGTGCTGACACGTACACTGGGTCGCAACGGCGATATCGAGGTGGTGGGGACGGCCGAGGATCCGCTGGATGCCCGCAACAAGATCAAGGCGCTGCACCCTGACGTGGTGACGCTGGACATCGAGATGCCCAACATGAACGGGCTGGCCTTCCTCGACAAGCTGATGCGGTTGCACCCGCTGCCAGTGGTCATGGTGTCCACGCTGACCACCAAGGGGGCGAGCGAGACGCTGCTGGCGCTGGAACTGGGGGCGGTGGAGTTCGTCGCCAAGCCCAATGCGGAGCTGGCGGGGGGGCTCGAGGCCTTTGGTGAGAACCTGCGGCAGAAGGTGCGGGCCGCGGCCGATAGTGACGTCCGTTCCCGCGCGACGCGGGCGCCGGCGGCGCGGACGCGGCTGAGCACCGCCGCCGGGCCTCCGGGTTCGGTGATTGCGATCGGCGCTTCGACGGGTGGGGTCGAGGCGATCCGGGAGGTGCTGACGCAGTTGCCGGCGGATTGCCCGCCGGTGGTGATCACCCAGCACATGCCGCCGGGCTTTACGAAGCGGTTCGCGGCGCGCCTCGAAGAACTGAGCGAACTGACGGTGGTGGAGGCTGCCGACCGGATGCTCCTGCAGCCCGGACATGCCTATGTAGCCTGCGGCGACCATCACTTGCGGGTGGAGCGGAGCTCGGGACAGCTGAAATGCCGGGTGACGCAGGACGAGGCGTGCTCAGGGCACCGGCCGAGCGTCGATGTGCTGTTCGAGTCGGTGGCGCGGACCGTGGGGCCGCTGGCGGTGGGGGTGATCCTCACCGGCATGGGCCGCGACGGGGCCCGTGGCCTCAAGTCCATGCGCGAGGCCGGCGCCTACACCATCGGCCAAAGCCAGGCTTCGGCGCTGGTCTACGGCATGCCGCGGGTGGCCTTCGAGGAGGGCGCGGTGATTGAACAGGCACCGCTCGAAGCGGTGGCGGCGCGGCTTGCCGTGGCCCTCGGACGGCTGCGGAACGCTGCATAGTGCGCCGCCGGATTGAGAGATTGGTAAGGGTTGCCCGATAGGGTTTTCAATACGCGTCCCGTGCGTTCATCGGGCAGCTAGAAGGCGAAGCGTAACATGCCGAAGGCAAGTGCAGTCAGTGTCCTGATCGTCGATGACCAGCAGTCCATGCGTGGCATCTGCAAGTACATTCTCAATCAGCTCGGGTTTACCAGTATCATCGAGGCAAAAAGTGGCCGCGACGCATTGGGCAAGCTCGAAAAGGCCAGTGTAGACCTCATCATTTCCGACTGGAACATGGAGGATATAGACGGGCTGACGCTGCTCAAAGTCATCCGCAAGCATCCGCGGACGCAGGCCATGCCGTTCATCATGGCTACCGGTCGCTCTGACAAGGAGCAGGTCAAGGAAGCCATTTCCTGCGGCGTCAACAACTATATCATCAAGCCTTTCGACGCCGCGACGATGAAGAAGCGCATCGAAGCTGTTATCGGCGCTCTCTCCTGATCGCGCCGTAAGACGATATTAACGCTGCCCGACTAGTCTTTCTCCTCGATCTACACGGTCTCGTTGGGGGAGAGGCCGAAGCTGAACGCGGCGCTCAGAGTCAGCGCAGCTGCCGGCGCCCGATACTCTCTCCTCGCCGCAATGTGCCGACGGAGAGTCAGTCGATGGCCCCACTACACACCCAGAAGATCGCGCATAGACGGCCTGTAGCCAGGGCCAAAGCTGGCCCGTTGGCCGGTCGCCGTTCGCGGCGTGCACGGCATTCCGTCATAGATCGGAGAGAGACGATATGATCACGCAACTGCGCCGGCGGGTTGGCAACATCAAGCTCACGACCTCCATCGCCGGGATGGTCGTCGTCTCCATCTTTGCCGCCATCGCCGCGGTGGTGGCAGCCATCTACATCAACATGAGCAGCACCACGGCGGCCAAGGCCGAGCGGCAGTTGCAGCTCAGCCTGCAGACCGCCGCGATCATCGCCCAGGCCGAGCTTCCGACGGCGCTGCTGACCTGGACGGAGGAAGGCGAAATCGAGTCGCTTCGCACCTTCGCCATGCCCCGCCTGTTCGTCGATCATCGCATCGTCGATGATATCAGCCGGGTGACCGACGAGCCGGTGGCGTTCTATGTGCGGGACGAGAGCACCGGGGTCTTCGCAGCGCTCAGCACCACCTACTTCACCGCCGACGGCGAGCGGCTGCTGGGCGAGGTTCTCGATGCGGAGCATCCGGCGCTGCTGGCGGCAGAAAGCGGCCAGCCCTATTCCGGGGAAATGACTGTGGACGGGCGCGAGTACTTCGTCGCCTTCCAGCCGATCGTCGACGCGAAGGGCATGGCGATCGGATTGCTACAGGTGGCCCTGGACAAGTCGGGACCCGAAGCAGCGATCAACGAAATGCTGCTGCTGCTGCTGAGCGTCGGCGCGGTGACGCTGCTGGTTCTGGGCGGTGCCGGGGTCCTGATGGCACGGCGGCTGGCCCGGCCGGTGCCGCGCATCGCGGCGACGATGCGCAAGATCGCGGAAGGCGACTACGAGACCGCAGTGCCCTATCTCGATGCCGGGAACGAACTCGGCGAGATGGCGAGGGCGGTGGAGGTGTTCCGCGAGAACGGCTTGAAGGTCGAGGCGATGACGCAGGGCGAGCGGGAAGCCTCGGAGCAGCGGCGTCGCGAGCGGGCCGAGATGATGGGGGCGTTGCAGCGGAGCTTCGGCGAGGTGGTGGATGCGGCGGTCTGCGGCGACTTCTCGCGCCGGGTGGAGGCGGCCTTCGCCGACGACGAACTGAACGGTCTCGCGCGGAGCGTCAACAATCTGGTGGAGACGGTCGATCGCGGCCTCGGCGAGACCAGCTCGGTGCTGGCGGCGATCGCCCGGGCGGAGCTGACCCGCAAGGTCGAGGGCGCCTATGAGGGGGCCTTCGGCCAGCTGAAGGATGACACCAACGCGGTGGCCGACAAGCTCAGCGAGATCGTCGGCCAGCTGCGCGACACCTCGCGGGCGCTGAAGGCGGCGACCGGGGAGATCCTCTCCGGCGCCAACGACCTCTCGGAGCGCACCACCCGGCAGGCGGCGACCATCGAGGAGACGTCCGCCACCATGGAGCAGCTGGCCTCGACGGTGCTGCAGAATGCCGGCCGCGCCCGTGATGCCTCGACCAATGCCGCCGAAGTGACCCGCACCGCCGAGGAGGGGGGCGAGGTGATGGGGCAGGCCACCGAGGCCATGGAGCGGATCACCACCTCCTCGGGCAAGATCTCGAGCATCATCGGGCTGATCGACGACATCGCCTTCCAGACCAATCTGCTGGCGCTCAACGCGTCCGTGGAAGCGGCAAGGGCCGGCGAGGCG